>NZ_CABVPP010000039.1 GCF_902499075.1 Burkholderia pseudomultivorans
CGCGCGGCGGCCAAGTCGAAGGGCGCCGAAGGCGCGCCGCAGGACGGCGAAAGCGCGGATGCGCCGCCGGCCGACGCCGCGCAGGCGCAACCCGCGCCGCGTGCGCCGCGCAAGGAAGGGGCGGCCCGGGAAGGCGCCGCCAAGGGCGGACGCGGCAAGGCGGCCGGCGGCAAGCGCGAGGGCGCGGCCGGCAGCAAGGGCGGCCAGGGCAAGCGCGGTGGCGCAGCGAAGGCCGAGGCTGGCGACGCGGCGCAGGACGATCTGTTCGCGTACGTGACGTCGCCGGCATTCGACGCGGACAACGCGGCAGCCGGCAGCGGCGTGCGCGCGCCGATGCTGCGTCGCGGTCGCGGCCAGCCGGCGAACAAGCGCGTGCTGTCGCCGGACGACGACGCGCCGAAGCTGCACAAGGTGCTGGCGGAAGCGGGCATGGGCTCGCGCCGCGAAATGGAAGAACTGATCATCGCCGGCCGCGTGTCGGTGAACGGCGAGCCGGCGCACATCGGCCAGCGCATCATGCCGACCGACCAGGTGCGGATCAACGGCAAGCCGGTCAAGCGCAAGCTGCCGAACAAGCCGCCGCGCGTGCTGCTGTATCACAAGCCGACGGGCGAAATCGTCAGCCATGCGGACCCGGAAGGGCGGCCGTCGGTGTTCGATCGCCTGCCGCCGATGAAGACGGCGAAATGGCTCGCGGTCGGCCGCCTCGACTTCAACACCGAAGGTCTGCTGATGCTGACGACGTCGGGCGACCTCGCGAACCGCTTCATGCATCCGCGCTACAGCGTCGAGCGCGAATACGCGGTGCGCGTCGTCGGCGAGCTGACCGAAGCGTCGCGACAGAAGCTGCTGCATGGGATCGAACTCGACGACGGCCCCGCGAACTTCCTGCGCATCCGCGACGGCGGCGGCGAAGGCACGAACCACTGGTATCACGTCGCGCTGGCCGAAGGCCGCAACCGCGAAGTGCGCCGGATGTTCGAGGCGGTCGGCCTGATGGTGAGCCGCCTGATCCGCACGCGTCACGGTCCGATTCCGCTGCCGCGCGGCCTGAAGCGCGGCCGCTGGGAAGAGCTCGACGAGGCGCAGGTGCGCAAGCTGATGGCGACCGTCGGCCTGAAGGCGCCGTCCGAGGAAAAGGGCCGGCGCGGTGGCGAAACCGAACGCCGCCAGCCCGATCCGATGCAGACCTCGATGGGCTTCATCAGCCGCGAACCCGTGCTGACCACGCATGGCCAGCTCGACCAGCCGCGTCGCGGCGGCCGGCGTGGTGCGCCGGGCGGTTTCCCGGGCCTGAGCGGCTACGGCAACCTGCCGGTTGCGCCGGGCGGCCACGGCGGTCGTCCGGGCGGTCGCGACGTCGACGGCAATCGCGCGTCGTACGGCGGCAACAAGCAGCGCGCCGGCGGCAAGGGTGGCGGCAAGGGCGGTAACGCCAACGGCAATCGCAATCCGAACGGCAATCGTGCGGAAGGCGGCAACGGCGGCGCACGCGGCGGCCAGCGGCCGCAGCGCAGCCGCTCGCGCGGCCGCTGAGCGTTCGCGCGGCCGCAAGCCCGCCGCGCCGGCGGAATCGGCCCGAATCGGGCTGCGTCGGCGCGACGCCTTGCGAATAAGCGAATCGAAGCTATATTGAAGCGCAGTCATGCCGACAAATGTCGGCATGACCGACGCCACGCAGTATTGTGTAGATTGCCGTTTCCGCAAGCGGGCGGCTTGGCGTTTCGACCATATGACGTTACACGAGCGACGGCCGTGCAGGCTGGCGCTTGGCGTTTACGGCGAAAAACGCTATAATCACAAAGTCGCTGGGCGTACGGATTTATGTGCGGCTCAGGTGCGACCAGGCAGTAAGGGAAGATGGGCGTTGCGCCCATTTTTTTTTGCTGAAACGGTTGGGCATCTCGGGTAGCGCTTCCTGCGCCGGCTAAGGCGCGCGCCCGCGGGTGAATCGCGAGCGGCGGGCGCGAACACCTGAGAGGACACAGTGCAACTGACGGAACTGATAGAAACCACGGTCACCGGGCTCGGATACGAGCTGGTGGATCTCGAGCGCACCGGGCGCGGCATGCTTTGCGTCTATATCGACCAGCCTGCCGGTATCTCGCTCGAAGATTGCGAAAAGGTCACGCGTCAGCTCCAGCACGTCTTGACGGTCGAAAACATCGATTACGAACGGCTCGAAGTCTCGTCTCCGGGGCTCGACCGCCCGTTGAAGAAGCTGGCCGACTTCGAGCGTTTCGCCGGCAGCGAAGTTTCCGTGACCTTGAAAAAGCCGCTGGACGGGCGCAAGACGTACCGGGGCATCCTGCACGCGCCGAATGGCGAAACGATCGGTTTGGAATTTGAGAGGAAGAAGGGCGAGGCGGCCATGCTGGATTTCACGCTGGCCGATATCGACAAAGCCCGCCTGATTCCGCACGTTGACTTTAGGAGCCGCAAATAATGAGTCGCGAAGTTTTGATGCTGGTGGATGCGCTGGCGCGCGAGAAAAACGTCGACAAGGATGTGGTGCTGGGCGCCCTCGAGGCTGCGCTCGCGTCCGCTTCCAAGAAGCTGTTCGACGAAGGCGCCGAAATCCGCGTCCATATCGATCGCGAAAGCGGCGAGCACGAAACCTTCCGTCGCTGGCTCGTCGTGCCCGACGAGGCGGGCTTGCAGGAGCCGGATCGCGAGATCCTGCTGTTCGAGGCGCGCGAGCAGAAGCCCGACGTCGAAGTCGGCGAATTCATCGAGGAACCTGTTCCGTCGATCGAGTTCGGTCGCATCGGCGCGCAGGCCGCGAAGCAGGTGATCCTGCAGAAGGTGCGCGACGCCGAGCGCGAGCAGATCCTGAACGACTACCTCGAGCGCGGCGAAAAGATCATGACGGGCACGGTGAAGCGCCTCGACAAGGGCAACTTCATCGTCGAATCGGGCCGTGTCGAAGCGCTGCTGCGCCGCGACCAGCTGATCCCGAAGGAAAACCTGCGCGTGGGCGACCGCGTGCGCGCATACATCGCGAAGGTCGACCGCACCGCGCGCGGCCCGCAGATCGAACTCTCGCGCACGGCGCCCGAGTTCCTGATGAAGCTGTTCGAGATGGAAGTGCCGGAGATCGAGCAGGGCCTGCTCGAGATCAAGGCGGCGGCGCGCGACCCGGGCGTGCGCGCGAAGATCGGCGTGATCGCGTACGACAAGCGGATCGATCCGATCGGCACCTGCGTCGGCATTCGCGGCTCGCGCGTGCAGGCCGTGCGCAACGAGCTCGGTGGCGAAAACATCGACATCGTGCTATGGTCCGAGGATCCCGCCCAGTTCGTGATCGGCGCGCTCGCGCCGGCAGCAGTCCAGTCGATCGTCGTCGATGAAGAAAAGCACTCGATGGACGTCGTGGTCGACGAGAACGAACTCGCCGTCGCGATCGGCCGTAGCGGCCAGAACGTTCGTCTTGCCAGCGAACTGACCGGCTGGCAGATCAACATCATGACCCCGGACGAGTCCGCCCTGAAGCAGGGCGAGGAGCGCGACCGGCTGCGTGCGCTGTTCATGGCGCGTCTCGACGTCGACGAAGAAGTTGCCGACATCCTGATCGACGAAGGCTTCACGAGCCTCGAAGAGATCGCTTACGTGCCGCTGAACGAAATGCTCGAGATCGAGGCGTTCGACGAGGACACCGTGCACGAGCTGCGCAATCGCGCCCGCGACGCGCTGCTGACGATGGCGATCGCGAACGAGGAAAAGGTCGAGAACGCAGCGCTGGATCTGAAGAGCCTCGACGGCGTGACGCCGGAGCTGCTCGCGAAACTTGCCGAACACGGCGTGGCCACGCGCGACGATCTCGCCGAGCTGGCCGTGGACGAACTGGTCGACATGACCGGGATGGAAGAGGATGCCGCTAAGGCGTTGATCATGAAAGCACGTGAACATTGGTTCCAGTGAGAAATGACCATGGCGCACTGATTTGATGGCGGCCGTATGGCCTGACCCGATGCTAACCGCAAGGAATCGGTCCTTGCACTAAGAGGAATGAATGGCGAGTAACAACGTAGCCCAATTTGCCGCGGAACTGAAAATGCCTGCTGGTGTGCTGCTCGAACAGCTGCAGGCAGCGGGCGTCCAGAAAGCGAGTGAAGACGATGCGCTGTCCGAGGCGGACAAGGCGCGTCTGCTCGATCATTTGCGCAAGTCGCACGGCGCGACCGATGGCGACAAGCGCAAGATCACGCTGACCCGCAAGCACACGTCGGAGATCAAGCAGTCCGACGCGACGGGCAAGGCTCGCACCATTCAGGTCGAGGTTCGCAAGAAGCGCACGTTCGTCAAGCGTGACGACGTGAGCGATGGTGCGGAACAGGGTCAGGCGCAGGTCGCCGAAGCGGACGACGATGCGGAACTGAAGCGTCGCGAGGAAGAGGCGCGCCGCGAGGCCGAGCTGCTCGAGAAGCAGGCTCAGGAACTGCGCGAGCGTCAGGAACGCCTCGAGCGCGAGGAAGCCGAACGCCGCGCCCGCGAGGAAGCGGCCGAGGCCGAGCGTCGTCGCGCCGAGGAAGAAGCGGCGGCGAAGCGTGCGGCGGCCGAAGCGGCAGCCGCGCAGCAGGCAGCAGCCAAGCAGGCCGCAGCGGCCGAGCAGGCAGCCGCGGCGCCGGCCGAATCCGCGCAGGACGAAGCACGCGCGGCCGCCGAACGGGCGGCCCAGCGCGAAGCGGCGAAGAAGGCCGAGGACGCAGCCCGCGAGGCGGCGGACAAGGCGCGCGCCGAGCAGGAAGAGATTCGCAAGCGTCGCGAGGCGGCGGAAGCCGAAGCGCGTGCGATCCGCGAAATGATGAACACGCCGCGCAAGGCCGTGGTCAAGGCAGTCGAGCCGCCGAAGCCGGCGGAGCCGGCCAAGCCGGCCGAGGCGAAGGGCACGCTGCACAAGCCGGCAAAGCCGGAAGGTGCACAGGCGCGTCCGGCGGCGAAGAAGCCGGCCGGCGCCGCAGCGCCGGCGACGACGCAGGCGCCGGCAGGCGCGGGCGACCGCAACAAGAAGCCGGGCGGCGGCAAGGGCGGCTGGCAGGACGACGCGTCGAAGCGCCGCGGCATCAAGACGCGCGGCGATTCGAGCGGCGGCGTCGACCGCGGCTGGCGCGGCGGCCCGAAGGGGCGCGGCCGTCACCAGGACAGCGGCTCGTCGTTCCAGGCGCCGACCGAACCGATCGTGCGCGAAGTGCACGTGCCGGAAACCATTTCGGTTGCCGATCTCGCGCACAAGATGTCGGTCAAGGCCTCTGAAGTCATCAAGGTGATGATGAAGATGGGCCAGATGGTCACGATCAACCAGGTGCTGGACCAGGAAACGGCGATGATCGTCGTCGAGGAACTGGGCCACCGTGCGGTCGCCGCGAAGCTGGACGATCCGGAAGCGCTGCTGGTCGAAGGCGAAGCGAGCACCGATGCGGAGCAGCTGCCGCGTCCGCCGGTCGTCACGGTGATGGGTCACGTCGACCACGGCAAGACCTCGCTGCTCGACTACATCCGTCGCGCGAAGGTCGCGGCCGGCGAAGCGGGCGGCATTACGCAGCACATCGGCGCGTATCACGTCGAAACGCCGCGCGGCGTCGTCACGTTCCTCGATACGCCGGGTCACGAGGCGTTCACGGCAATGCGTGCACGCGGCGCGAAGGCGACCGACATCGTGATTCTGGTGGTGGCGGCCGATGACGGCGTGATGCCGCAGACGAAGGAAGCGATCTCGCACGCGAAGGCGGGCGGGGTGCCGATCGTCGTCGCGATCAACAAGATCGACAAGCCGGAAGCGAACCCCGATCGCGTGAAGCAGGAATTGGTCGCGGAAGGCGTCGTGCCGGAAGAATACGGCGGCGATTCGCCGTTCGTGCCGGTGTCGGCGAAGACGGGCGCAGGGATCGACGATCTGCTCGAGAACGTGCTGCTGCAGGCCGAAGTGCTGGAACTGAAGGCACCGGTCGAGGCGCCGGCGAAGGGCATCGTGATCGAAGCGAAGCTCGACAAGGGCAAGGGCCCGGTCGCGACGATGCTGGTGCAGTCCGGTACGCTGAGCCGCGGCGACATCGTGCTGGCCGGCACGGCCTACGGCCGCGTGCGGGCGATGCTCGACGAAAACGGCAAGCCGACCAAGGAAGCCGGCCCGTCGATCCCGGTCGAAATCCAGGGTCTGTCGGAAGTGCCGGGCGCGGGCGAGGAAGTGATCGTGCTGCCGGACGAACGCAAGGCGCGTGAAATCGCATTGTTCCGTCAGGGCAAGTTCCGCGACGTGAAGCTGGCGAAGCAGCAGGCCGCGAAGCTGGAAAGCATGCTCGAGCAGATGGGCGAAGGCGAAGTGCAGAACCTGCCGCTCATCATCAAGGCCGACGTGCAGGGTTCGCAGGAAGCGCTGGTGCAGTCGCTGCTCAAGCTGTCGACCGACGAAGTCCGCGTGCAGATCGTGCACAGCGCGGTGGGCGGCATCAGCGAAAGCGACGTCAACCTCGCGACCGCGTCGAAGGCCGTCATCATCGGCTTCAACACGCGTGCGGATGCGCAGGCGCGCAAGCTGGCCGAAGCGAACGGCATCGATATCCGCTACTACAACATCATCTACGACGCAGTGGATGAGGTGAAGGCGGCCATGTCGGGCATGCTGGCGCCGGAGAAGCGCGAAGTCGTGACCGGCATGGTCGAGGTGCGCCAGGTGTTCAAGGTGCCGAAGGTCGGCACGGTGGCCGGCTGTATGGTCACGGACGGCATCGTCAAGCGCTCGTCGTCGGTGCGCGTGCTGCGCAACAACGTCGTGATCTTCACGGGCGAACTCGAATCGCTGAAGCGCTTCAAGGACGACGTGAAGGAAGTCAAGCAAGGCTTCGAGTGCGGCATGTCGGTGAAGAACTTCAACGACATCATCGAAGGCGACCAGTTCGAAGTCTTCGAAGTGACCGAAGTCGCGCGTACGCTGTAAGCATCGCGCATCGGCTCATGGGCGGGGCGGGCTTGGGCCTGTCCCGCCCATTTTTTCATGGGGGCGCGCCATGCCGGCGCGCCGCCGCCTTATCCTGATAAACGGTCAGGGATCGATCATGTCCAGGAAACGTACTTCTCCCAATCGCAACGTGCAGATCGCCGATCAGATTCAGCGCGATCTGTCCGAGCTCATCATGCGCGAGGTCAAGGATCCGCGCATCGGCATCGTGACCATCCAGAGCGTGGAGCTCACGCCGGATTACGCGCATGCGAAGGTGTATTTCACCGCGCTCACCGGCGATCCGACCGCGACGCAGGACGCGCTGAACCACGCATCGGGCCACCTGCACAACCTGCTGTTCAAGCGCCTGCACATCCACACGGTGCCGACGCTGCATTTCCATTACGACCAGACGATCGAGAAGGCCGTCGAGATGTCGCGCCTGATCAAGGAAGCCAACGCGACGCGCGCGAAGGACGACGACGAGGCCGACGCGCCGGCGAAGGACGACTGAGCGCATCCGGCCCATGACGACTGCATCCCAACGTCCGCGCGTGCCGCGCCGCGCGCTGGACGGCGTGCTCCTGCTCGACAAGCCGGTCGGCCTGTCGAGCAACGACGCGCTGATTCGCGCGAAGCGCCTGTATCTCGCGAAGAAGGCCGGTCACACCGGTACGCTCGACCCGCTCGCATCGGGCCTGCTGCCGCTGTGCTTTGGCGAGGCGACGAAGTTCTCGCAGGATCTGCTCGAAGCCGACAAGACCTATGAAGCGACGATGCGGCTCGGCGTGCGCACCGCGACCGGCGATGCCGAAGGCGAGGTGCTCGACACGCGGCCGGTCGAATGCGACCGCGCGGCCGTGGAAGCGGAGCTCGCGCGCTTTACCGGCGAGATCGTGCAGGTGCCGCCGATGTATTCGGCGCTCAAGCGCGACGGCAAGCCGCTGTACGAATATGCGCGCGCCGGCCAGACGGTCGAGCGCGAAGGCCGCCACGTGACGATCCATGCGCTCGACCTGCTCGCGTGCGCGCTGCCCGATGTCACGTTTCGCGTGACCTGCAGCAAGGGCACGTACGTGCGCACGCTGGCGGAGGATCTCGGCGAGGCGCTCGGCTGCGGCGCGCATCTGACGATGCTGCGTCGTACGGGCGTCGGCGCGCTGACGCTCGAGCATGCGGTCACGCTCGACGCATTGTCCGACGCCGATGCGGCGGCGCGCGACGCGTGGCTCCAGCCGGTCGACGCGCTGCTGTCGACCTTCCCGCTGGTTCGTCTCGACGACGTGTGCGCGAAGCGGTTCCTGCACGGCCAGCGTCTGCCGCTGTCCGCGCTCGATCCGGTCGATGCGGCCGACGGCGCGCGCGTGCGCGTCTACGACGCGACGCGGCTGCTCGGCGTCGCGCGCAAGGCCAACGGCGTGCTCGCGCCGGAGCGGCTCGTCGTCACGGCGGAGTAATGCGGGCGCGCGACAGCGTGCCGTTGAAACGAAAAAAAGCCCGGTCGAAGCCGGGCTTTTTGCTTTTTGCTCGATGCGCTCGCGCGCGACGCTCAGTGTGCGGCCGATGCCGCCGCCCCCGCATCGCCGCCGCCCGCGCGTTCGGGCTTCGTGATCCAGATCAGCGCGATCAGCAGCACGAAGATCGCCGCCGAGATGTAGAAGAGATCATTCACGCCGAGCTGCGCGGCCTGCTGCGTGGCCATGTTGTTGATCAGGCCGTGCGCCTGGTCGCGCGTGAGCCCGAGGTTGCCCATCTGCGTGACGGCCTGGTTGAACGTCGGGTTGTACGGGTTCGTCTGCTCGACCAGTTGCGCGTGATGGAAGTTGTTGCGGTGGTCCCACGCGGTCTGGAAGATCGACGTGCCGATGCCGCCGCACATGATCCGCACGAAGTTCGACAGGCCCGACGCCGCCGGGATGCGGTGGCCGGGCAGGCCGGACAGCGTGATCGATACGAGCGGAATGAAGAAGCCGGCCATCGCGATGCCCTGCACGAGCGTCGGCAGCGTCAGCGACCATTCGTCGACCCCGGTCGTGTAGCGCGAACGCATCCAGAAGCACAGCGCGAACGTCAGGAACGCGGCGGTCGCGATGTAGCGCGGATCGGTGCGCGGCAGGAACTTGCCGGTCAGCGGCGACAGCAGGATCGCGAACAGCCCGACCGGCGCCATCACGAGGCCGGCGTCGGTCGCCGTGTAGCCGATCTGCGTCTGCAGCCACAGCGGCAGCAGCACGAGATTGCCGAAGTAGAGGCCATAGCCGACCGCCAGCGCGATCGTGCCGCCGGTGAAGTTGCGCCGGCGGAACAGCGACAGGTCGACGACCGGGTGCTCGGCGGTCAGCTCCCAGATCACGAAGAACGCGAACGAGATGATCGCGATCAGCGCGAGCGCGACGATCGTCGTCGACGCGAACCAGTCCAGATCCTTGCCCTTGTCGAGCATGATCTGCAGCGAGCCGACCCACAGCACGAGCAGCGCGAGGCCGACGCCGTCGATCGGCGCGCGGCGCACCGTCGATTCGCGCTGGCGGTAGATCGACCATGTCGCGAGCGCGGCGGCGATGCCGACCGGGATGTTCACGTAGAAGATCCACGGCCACGAGTAGTTGTCCGAGATCCAGCCGCCGAGGATCGGGCCCGCGACCGGCGCGATCAGCGTCGTCATCGACCACAGCGCGAGCGCCATCGGCGCTTTCGCGCGCGGATAGCTCGACAGCAGCAGCGATTGCGACAGCGGGATCATCGGCCCGGCGACCGCGCCCTGGATCACGCGCGACGCGAGCAGGAACGGCAGGTTCGGCGACAGCCCGCACATCCACGACGAGATCACGAACAGGATGATCGACGCGAGGAACAGGCGGACCTGTCCGATGCGGTCGGTCAGCCAGCCTGTCAGCGGCACGGAGATCGCGTTCGCGACCGCGAACGACGTGATGACCCACGTGCCCTGGTCCGACGACACGCCGAGGTCGCCCGAGATGGTCGGGATCGCGACGTTCGCGATCGACGTGTCGAGCACGTTCATGAACACGGCGAGCGACACCGCGATCGTCCCGATCACGAGTTGCCCGCCCTGCAAGGGCGGGTGAGAGACAGGAGCCTGTGCCATGTCGTTTGTCTTTCCGGTGTCGGAACGGTTACATCATCTTCGCGACGCTGCTCTGCTTCGCGGCGGCCGGCGCCGGCGCGTTGCCGCCCGCGTTCTCGGCGATGATGCGGGAGATCTCGGCGTCGGCTTCGTCGCCGTACTTCGCGAACACGTTGGTCTCGTAGACGGTGTTCGGCACGTTGACGAGCTGGTCGCCGCGTTCGTCCTTGATGTTCACGTCGACCTGCATCGACAGGCCAATGCGCAGCGGATGCTTGTCGAGGTCCTTCGGATCGAGCTCGATACGCACCGGCAGGCGCTGCACGACCTTGATCCAGTTGCCCGTCGCGTTCTGCGCGGGCAGCAGCGAGAACGCGGAGCCCGTGCCGGCCGAGAAGCCGACGACCTTGCCGTGATAGACGACCGACGAGCCGTAGATGTCGGCCGTCAGCTCGACCGGTTGGCCGATGCGCATGTGCTTGAGCTGGACTTCCTTGAAGTTCGCGTCGACCCACACCGCGTTCAGCGGCACGACCGACATCAGCGGCGTGCCCGGCGACACGCGCTGGCCGACCTGCACCGAGCGCTTCGCGACGTAGCCGGTGACCGGCGCCGGCAGCGTGTTGCGTGCGTTCGCGAGATAGGCGTCACGCACCTTCGCGGCGGCGGCGAGCACGTTCGGGTGCGATGCGATGGTCGTGTTCGCGGTCAGCGCGCGGTTCGACGCGAGCTGCTGCTGCGCGGCGTCCACCGATGCCTGCGCGGCGCGCACCGCATCGCGGGCGTGCGAGATTTCTTCCTGCGACACCGCGCCCGTCTGCGCGACGGCCATGCGGCGGCGCAGATCGTCCTCGGCCTTCGACAGGTCCGACTGGCGCAGCGCGACCTGCGCGCGGTACTGGTCGTCGTTGACGAACAGGCCGCGCACCTGGCGCACCGTCTGCGCGAGATTCGCTTCGGCCTGCTGCAGCGCGACCTGCGAATCGGCCGGGTCGAGCACGACGAGCGGGTCGCCGGCCTTGACCGTCTGCGTGTCGTCGGCCTTCACCGCGATCACGGTGCCGGTGACCTGCGGCGTGATCTGCACGACGTTGCCGTTCACGTAGGCATCGTCGGTTTCCTCGTGGAAGCGCGCGACGAGGAAGTAGTACAGGCCATACGCAATGGCCGCGATCAGGATGACCACGACGAGCAGCGTCATCATCCGTTTGCGCTTGCCGTTATTCTGCGGCTGGGCGCTGGCGGCGTTTTGTTGAGGGTCGCTCATGGCGATTTTCTCCGTCCGTTATTTCGAGTGTCTGCGTAGTGGTGGCGCCGGTTCAGTTGGCGGCCTGTTTGGTGGGCTTCGCGGCGTCGGGCGCGGCGAGCGGCGTGCCGGTCGCGTCGAATCCGCCGCCGAGCGCCTTGATCAGCGCGAGCTGCATGTCGCGCCGGCGCATCTTCAGGTTGGTCACCGTCTGCTCGGAGGCGAGGCGGTTGCTGTCCGCGGTCAGCACTTGCAGCTGCGGCGACAGGCCGGCCTTGTAGCGGATCACGGCAAGATCGTACGCGCGCGTCGATGCGTCGAGCGCACGCTGCGCGTCGTCCATCTGGCGATCGATCGCGCGGATCGACGCGACCTGCGTCGCGACGTCGTTCAGCGCGCTGATCAGCGTCTGGTTGTAGTTCGCGACCGACAGGTCGAAGTCGGCGTAACGGCCCTTGAGCTGCGCGCGCAAGGCGCCGGCGTCGAAGATCGGCAGATGGATCGCCGGGCCGAACTGCGCCTGGCGGCTCGCGAAGTTCAGGAATTTGCCCCAGCCGAACGCATCGAAGCCGAAGCCGGCCGCGAGGTTCACGTCGGGGAAGAATTCGGCCTTCGCTTCCTTCACGTCGTGCATCGCGGCCTCGACCTGCCAGCGCGCGGCGACGATGTCCGGGCGGCGCGACACGAGGTCGGCCGGAATATTGCCGGGCAGCGCGACGTCGCCGCCCGGGCTCAGCACCGGCGCGGCGATCTGCAGCCCGCGATCCGGACCCTTGCCGAGCAGCGCGGCGAGCTGGTAGCGCACCGTCGTGATCTGGCCGTCGAGGTCGGACAGCGACGCTTGGGTCGTCGCGATATTGCCGCGCGCGGTCTGGCGCTCGACGTTGGTGTCGAGGCCGGCCGATACGCGCCCGTCGGTGATCTTGCCGACCGTCTGGCGGTTGGCGATCTCGCGTTGCGCGATGTCGCGCAGCGCGTAGAGCTGCGCGAGCGAGTTGTAGGTGCGCGCGACCGACGACGCGAGCGTGATGCGCGCCTGCTGCATGTCGGCTTCGGCGGCCTTTTCCTGCGACACGGCGGTGTGCAGGCGCTCGCGGTTCTTGCCCCACAGGTCGAGTTCCCACGACGCGCTCGCGAGCACGTTGTTCTCGCTGTACCACTGGCCGCCGTACGGCGGCGGGAACAGCGCGTTCGACGAATACAGCTCGCGGGTCCAGGAGTAGCTGGCTTCGGCCTTCGGCAGCAGGTTCGCGCGCGACGACTCGATATACGACGAGGCCTTCGCGAGGCGCGCCTGCGCCTGCGCGATCGACGGGTTGCCCTCGAGCGCTTCGTCGATCAGCTTCGGCAGCTGCGGATCGCCGAACTGGCTCGCCCAGTCGAGCGACGGCCATTGGCCGCCCTGGGCGGGCAGGCTCTGGGCGGTTTCGAATTGCGACGCGGGGGCGATCTGCTTGTCGCTCTTGATGCCGATGTAGTTGGCGCAGCCCGCCAGCGCCAGCGCGGCGACCGCGGCGGCGACGGCGGCGCGGCACGACCCGGCGCGCGCGGACAACGGAGAGGATTTCATCGCGCTGATCCCTGACTCGGAATGAATGATGGACACTGCAAGGATTTCCTTACATTAATCTGTCAAAAGTAATTGTTATGGCAATCATTACGTGACGCTACCGCCGGCCACCTCGCAATAGTTGCTGAGAATACGGCGCAGCATGCTTTTCAGAAATCCGACTTCTTCCGGCGTAAATCCGTCCAGCAGCTGGTCGAGCACGCTGCGGAAGATCGGCGGCAGCCGCTCGGCCAGCGCGCGGCCTTCGTCGGTCAGCTCGAGGCGCACGACGCGGCGGTCCTCGATGCTGCGCACGCGCGACAGCAGCCCGCGTTTCTCGACGCGATCGAGCAGGCGCGTAACGGCGCTCGCGTCGATCCCGTATTCGCGGGCGAGCTCGGCGGCCGTCGAGCACTTGCCGACCGCGATCATGAACAGCATGCTCGCCTGCGTGCCCGTGATGCCGAGCTCTTCCTGCGTGCGCTGCGTGACGAGGTTGGTCATCAACGACTTCACGCGCGACATCAGGTAGCCGACGCTGTCGTTCATTTGATATGAGGACAGCACCGAAGCGGGCGACTGGGAAGAAGAAGGATCCGGCATAAAACGCTGAAGCTGCAATAGTTGACTAGGCAGCAGTATAGGCACAATTGCTTGCCGCGGCAAATGTTAATCGAACGGATGACGGCGCGCTGTGCAGCCCGAAATCCCCTTGTCGTTGCAAGGGTCTTTTGCCGAATGGCGATGGAATCGGGCGTGGATCGAGCGGTACACGGGGAGGGCGGATCGACCGGGGACAGGCCGGGAACGGCGCGTGTATTGTTGCGTTGCAACGGAACGGCCGGCTCTCGACATTCGCCCGTGCTATAATTTCAGGCTTCCAAGCTGCAACGGCGCACGCGCGTGAAAACGGGCGGGCGCGTTTGCGCGTTCAATCGATTTCCAGGTTTCTATGACCCGCGCCCTTCGCAATATCGCCATCATCGCCCACGTCGACCACGGCAAGACCACGCTCGTCGACCAACTGCTCCGCCAGTCCGGTACCTTCCGCGAGAACCAGCAGATTGCCGAGCGGGTGATGGACTCGAACGACATCGAAAAAGAGCGCGGGATCACGATTCTCGCGAAGAACTGCGCGGTCGAATACGAAGGCACGCACATCAACATCGTCGACACGCCGGGGCACGCCGACTTCGGCGGCGAAGTGGAGCGCGTGCTGTCGATGGTCGACTCGGTGCTGCTGCTGGTCGACGCCGTCGAAGGCCCGATGCCGCAGACGCGCTTCGTCACGAAGAAGGCGCTCGCGCTCGGCCTGAAGCCGATCGTCGTCATCAACAAGATCGACCGTCCGGGCGCGCGGATCGACTGGGTCATCAACCAGACCTTCGACCTGTTCGACAAGCTCGGCGCGACCGAAGAGCAGCTCGACTTCCCGATCGTCTACGCGTCGGGCCTGAACGGCTATGCGTCGCTCGATCCGGCGACGCGCGAAGGCGACATGCGCCCGCTGTTCGAGGCGATCCTCAAGCACGTGCCGGTTCGCCCGGCCGATCCGGACGCGCCGCTGCAGCTCCAGATCACGTCGCTCGACTATTCGACCTACGTCGGCCGGATCGGCGTCGGCCGCATCACGCGCGGCCGCATCAAGCCGGGCCAGCCGGTCGTGATGCGCTTCGGCCCGGAAGGCGACGTGCTGAACCGCAAGATCAACCAGGTGCTGTCGTTCAAGGGTCTGGAACGCGTGCAGGTCGACTCGGCCGAAGCGGGCGACATCGTGCTGATCAACGGTATCGAGGATGTCGGCATCGGCGCGACGATCTGCGCGGCGGACACGCCCGAGGCGCTGCCGATGATCACCGTCGACGAGCCGACGCTGACGATGAACTTCCTCGTCAACTCGTCGCCGCTCGCCGGCCGTGAAGGCAAGTTCGTGACGAGCCGCCAGATCCGCGACCGTCTGATGAAGGAACTGAACCACAACGTCGCGCTGCGCGTGCGCGATACCGGCGACGAAACGGTGTTCGAAGTGTCCGGTCGCGGCGAACTGCACCTGACGATCCTCGTCGAGAACATGCGCCGCGAAGGCTACGAGCTGGCCGTGTCGCGTCCGCGCGTGGTGATGCAGGAAATCGACGGCGTGAAGCACGAGCCGTACGAACTGCTGACGGTCGACGTCGAGGACGAGCACCAGGGCGGCGTGATGGAGGAACTCGGCCGCCGCAAGGGCGAAATGCTCGACATGGCGTCGGACGGCCGCGGCCGCACGCGTCTGGAATACAAGATCTCGGCGCGCGGCCTGATCGGCTTCCAGAGCGAATTCCTGACGCTCACGCGCGGCACGGGCCTGATGAGCCACATTTTCGATTCGTACGCGCCGGTCAAGGACGGCTCGGTCGGCGAGCGCCGCAACGGCGTGCTGATCTCGCAGGACGACGGCGCAGCGGTGGCCTACGCGCTGTGGAAGCTGCAGGATCGCGGCCGCATGTTCGTGAAGCCGGGCGATGCGCTTTACGAGGGCATGATCATCGGCATCCACAGCCGCGACAACGACCTCGTCGTGAACCCGATCAAGGGCAAGCAGCTGACCAACGTGCGCGCGTCGGGCACCGACGAAGCGGTGCGTCTGGTGCCGCCGGTCCAGATGTCGCTCGAATACGCGGTCGAGTTCATCGACGACGACGAACTGGTCGAGGTGACGCCGCAGTCGATCCGCCTGCGCAAGCGCTTCCTGAAGGAGCACGAGCGTCGCCGCGCAAGCCGCGAAGGCGCAGTCGACTGAGCATTCCGCCCGGTCGACGCAGCACGGAAAAAGCCGCCTGCGGGCGGCTTTTTTTGCGCCTGCAGCAAGCGTGCGCGAGGCGTGCAAAACAATGTTTCCGTTACGCGCGGCAATCCGGCAAAACCCCGTCGCGCGGTGCTTTCAGCCGTATTTCACCGTGAACTTCGGTATCGGTTCTGTGATATGCTGCGCGCACGCAAGTTTTAGGTCCTTCCAAGCAAGACTTGATTCGCAATCCGCTAAACGGTCAGGCCGTGTCGCGGAAGGTTGAGCAACCCGCTATTTCTCGAGAAGCTCGAAGAAAGGTGAGCGTAAAATGTCAGATGTCATGAAGCAGTTTCAGCTGAACTCCTATTTGTTCGGCGGCAATGCTTCGTACGTAGAAGAACTGTACGATGCATATCTCGATAATCCGGCGTCAGTGCCCGAGAACTGGCGAGAGTATTTCGACGCGTTGCAGAACGTTCCTGCAACGGACGGTTCGAACGCCAACGACGTGGCGCATCACCCGATCGTCGAATCGTTCGCCCAGCGCGCCAAGGCCAATGCCTTCATCCCGCGCGAAAGCGGCACCAATCTGGCTACTGCGCGCAAGCAGGTCCACGTCCAGTCCCTCATCAGCGCCTACCGCTTCCTCGGCTCGCAATGGGCCAATCTCGATCCGCTGAAGCGCCGCGAGCGTCCCGCCATCCCCGAGCTCGAACCTGCGTTCTACGACTTCTCCGAGGCCGACCTCGACCAGACGTTCAGCGCGAGCAACCTGTATTTCGGCTTCGACCAGGCTTCGCTGCGCGACATCGTCAAGGGTCTGCGCGACACGTATTGCGGCACGATCGGCGCCGAGTACATGTACATCAGCGATCCGGAACAGAAGCGCTGGTGGCAGGAGCGCCTCGAGTCGACCCGCGCGACGCCGTCGTTCTCGGCTGACGAGAAGAAGCACATCCTGAATCGCCTGACGGCTGCGGAAGGCCTCGAGCGCTATCTGCACACCAAGTACGTCGGCCAGAAGCGCTTCTCGCTCGAAGGCGGCGAAAGCTTCATCGCGGCGATGGACGAAGTCGTCCAGCACGCGGGCAAGAAGGGCGTGCAGGAAATCGTCATCGGCATGGCCCACCGCGGCCGCCTGAACGTGCTCGTGAACACGCTCGGCAAGATGCCGGCGGACCTGTTCGCCGAATTCGAAGGCAAGCACGTCGACGACCTGCCGGCCGGCGACGTGAAGTACCACAAGGGCTTCTCGTCGGACGTGTCGACCGAAGGCGGCCCGGTCCACCTGTCGCTCGCGTTCAACCCATCGCACCTCGAAATCGTCAACCCGGTGGTCGAAGGTTCGGCGAAGGCGCGGATGGACCGTCGCGGCGACGAAGACGGCCTGCAGGTGCTGCCGGTGCAGATCCACGGCGACGCGGCCTTCGCGGGCCAGGGCGTCGTGATGGAAACGCTGAACCTCGCGCAGACGCGCGGTTACGGCACGCACGGTACGCTGCACATCGTCATCAACAACCAGATCGGCTTCACGACGTCCGACCCGCGCGACGCGCGCTCGACGCTGTACTGTACCGACGTCGTCAAGATGATCGAGGCGCCGGTGCTGCACGTGAACGGCGACGATCCGGAAGCCGTGGTCCTCGCGACGCAGATCGCGATCGACTACCGGATGCAGTTCCACAAGGATGTCGTGATCGACATCGTCTGCTTCCGCAAGCTGGGTCACAACGAGCAGGACACGCCGGCGGTCACGCAGCCGCTGATGTACAAGAAGATCGCGCAGCACCCGGGCACCCGTGCGCTGTACGCCGAGAAGCTCGTGCAGCAGGGCGTGATCACCGCGGAAGACGCCGACGGCTACGTGAAGGCGTACCGCAAGGCGATGGACGACGGCCATCACACGGTCGATCCGGTCCTGTCGAACTACAAGAGCAAGTACGCGGTCGACTGGGTGCCGTTCCTGAACCGCAAGTGGACGGACGCAGCCGATACGGCCGTGCCGCTCGCCGAACTGAAGCGCCTCGGCGAACGCATCACGACGATCCCGGAAAACTTCAAGGTCCACCCGCTCGTCGAGCGCGTGATCAACGACCGCCGCAACATGGCGCGCGGCGACCAGCCGCTCGACTGGGGCATGGGCGAACACCTGGCATTCGCGTCGCTCGTCGCATCGGGCTACTCGGTGCGCCTGACGGGCCAGGACTCGGGCCGCGGCACGTTCACGCACCGTCACGCGGTGCTGCACGACCAGAACCGCGAGCGCTGGAATGACGGCACGTACGTGCCGCTGCAGAACATCGCGGAAGGCCAGGCGAAGTTCACGGTGATCGACTCGGTGCTGTCGGAAGAAGCGGTGCTGGGCTTCGAATACGGCTACTCGACCGCCGAGCCGAACACGCTCGTGCTGTGGGAAGCGCAGTTCGGCGACTTCGTCAACGGCGCGCAGGTCGTGATCGACCAGTTCATCTCGTCGGGCGAAGTGAAGTGGGGCCGCGTGTCGGGCCTGACGATGCTGCTGCCGCACGGCTACGAAGGCCAGGGTCCGGAGCACTCGTCGACCCGCATCGAGCGCTTCCTGCAACTGTGCGCGGACCACAACATGCAGGTCGTCCAGCCGACGACGCCGGCGCAGATCTTCCACCTGCTGCGTCGCCAGATGATCCGCCTGTTCCGCAAGCCGCTGATCGTCGCGACGCCGAAGTCGCTGCTGCGTCACAAGGAAGCGGTGTCGGACCTGTCGGAACTCGCGAAGGGTTCGTTCCAGCCGGTGCTGGGCGAAACCGACGGCGGCATCGACGCGAAGAAGGTCAAGCGCGTGCTGGTCTGCTCGGGCCGCGTGTACTACGACCTCGTCGCGCATCGCCGCGAAGCGAAGGCGAACGACGTCGCGATCATCCGTATCGAACAGCTGTATCCGTTCGCGCACAAGCAGTTCGAAGCTGAAATGAAGAAGTACGAGAACGCGACGGAAGTGGTCTGGGTGCAGGACGAGCCGCAGAACCAGGGCCCCTGGTTCTACGTCGAGCACCACCTGAAGGAAGGCATGAAGGAAGGACAGAAGCTGGCATACAGCGGTCGTCCGGCTTCGGCCTCGCCGGCGGTCGGCTACTACGCGAAGCACTACGAGCAGCAGAAGGCCCTGATCGAAGGTGCTTTCGGCCGCCTGAAGAGCGCATCGATCGCGAAATAATCGACGGAAGCGAAACGGGAGCGCGCATCGCGCTTTCCCGTTTCCTTCGGCCCGCCGGGCGCGTCGCGCGCCGCATCGGCCGAAGGAAACGCACGAATCTCGTCATTACCCAGATTAAGCATCCAGGAAAATCACATGGCTATCGTAGAAGTCAAAGTCCCCCAGCTTTCGGAGTCGGTTTCGGAAGCCACCATGCTGCAGTGGAAGAAGAAGCCGGGCGAAGCAGTCGCGCAGGACGAAATCCTGATCGAACTCGAGACCGATAAGGTCGTGCTCGAAGTGCCGGCGCCGGCCGCGGGCGTGCTCGCGCAAGTGCTGCAGAACGACGGTGACACGGTGGTCGCCGATCAGGTGATCGCGACGATCGACACCGAAGCGAAGGCAGGCGCGGCCGAAGCAGCGGCAGGCGCAGCCGAAGTCAAGCCGGCTGCCGCACCCGCGGCAGCGCCGGCACCGGCCGCCCAGCCGGCCGTCGCGGCCACCGCGTCGTCGGGCACCGCCTCGCCGGCCGCAGCGAAGCTGCTGGCCGAGAAGGGCCTGTCCGCAGGCGACGTCGCCGGCTCGGGCCGCGACGGCCGCGTGACCAAGGGCGACGCGCTCGCCGCCGGCAGCGCGCCGAAGGCCGCTCCGGCCGCCGCACCGGCGAAGGCCGCTGCGAAGCCGTCGCTGCCGGAAGTGAAGGTCCCGGCGTCGGCGACGACCTGGCTCAACGACCGTCCGGAACAGCGCGTGCCGATGTCGCGCCTGCGTGCACGTATCGCCGAGCGTCTGCTCGAGTCGCAGCAGACCAACGCGATCCTGACGACGTTCAACGAAGTCAACATGCAGCCGGTCATGGACCTGCGCGCGAAGTACAAGGACAAGTTCGAGAAGGAACATGGCGTGAAGCTCGGCTTCATGTCGTTCTTCGTGAAGGCGGCCGTGCACGCGCTGAAGAAGTTCCCGCTCGTGAACGCGTCGATCGACGGTAACGACATCGTCTACCACGGCTACTTCGACATCGGTATCGCCGTCGGCTCGCCGCGCGGCCTGGTCGTGCCGATCCTGCGCAATGCGGACCAGCTGAGCCTTGCCGAGATCGAGAAGAAGATCGCCGAATTCGGTCAGAAGGCGAAGGACGGCAAGCTGTCGATCGAGGAAATGACGGGCGGTACGTTCTCGATCTCGAACGGCGGCGTGTTCGGCTCGATGCTGTCGACCCCGATCATCAACCCGCCGCAGTCGGCGATCCTCGGCGTGCACGCGACGAAGGACCGCGCGGTGGTCGAGAACGGCCAGATCGTGATCCGTCCGATCAACTACCTCGCGTTGTCGTACGACCACCGCATCATCGACGGTCGCGAAGCCGTGCTGTCGCTCGTCGCGATGAAGGATGCGCTGGAAGATCCGGCCCGCCTGCTGCTCGACCTGTAAGCCGAGTCTCACCGCATTGACCCGCTCCGCACGGGCGCGCGCCACCGCGCGCCCGTGCGGACGCACAAGAAGAAAGGATTGCCATGTCCAAGGAATTTGACGTCGTCGTGATCGGCGCCGGCCCCGGCGGCTACATCGCCGCGATCCGCGCCGCGCAACTGGGCAAGACCGTTGCCTGTATCGAGAAGTGGAAGAACCCGGCCGGCGCGCTGAAGCTCGGCGGCACCTGCCTGAACGTCGGCTGCATCCCGTCGAAGGCGCTGCTGGCCTCGTCGGAAGAATTCGAGAACGCGTCGCACCACCTCGCCGACCACGGCATCACCGTCGACGGCGTGAAGATCGACGTCGCGAAGATGCTCGGCCGCAAGGATGCGATCGTCGAGAAGATGACGAGCGGGATCGAGTTCCTGTTCAAGAAGAACAAGATCACCTGGCTGAAGGGCCACGGCAAGTTCACCGGCAAGACCGACGCCGGCGTACAGATCGAAGTGAGCGGCGAAGGCGAGACCGAAGTCGTCACCGCGAAGAACGTGATCATCGCGACGGGCTCGAAGGCGCGTCATCTGCCGGGCATCCCGGTCGACAACAAGATCGTGTCGGACAACGAAGGTGCGCTGACGTTCGACTCGGTGCCGAAGAAGCTTGCCGTGATCGGCGCGGGCGTGATCGGTCTCGAGCTCGGTTCGGTGTGGCGCCGCCTCGGCGCCGACGTGACGGTGCTCGAAGCGCTGCCGGCATTCCTCGGCGCGGCGGACGAAGCGCTCGCGAAGGAAGCGGCGAAGCTGTTCAAGAAGCAGGGTCTCGACATCCATCTCGGCGTGAAGATCGGCGAAGTGAAGACGACCGCCGACGGCGTGTCGATCGCCTACACCGACAAGGACGGCAACGCGCAGACGCTCGACGCCGACCGCCTGATCGTGTCGGTCGGCCGCGTGCCGAACACCGACAACCTCGGCCTCGAGGCGATCGGCCTGAAGGCGAACGAGCGCGGCTTCATCGACGTCGACGACCACTGCCGCACGGCGGTGCCGAACGTCTACGCGATCGGCGACGTGGTGCGCGGCCCGATGCTCGCGCACAAGGCGGAAGACGAAGGCGTGCTGGTCGCGGAAGTGATCGACGGCCAGAAGCCGCACATCGACTACAACTGCATTCCGTGGGTGATCTACACGTACCCGGAAATCGCGTGGGTCGGCAAGACGGAGCAGCAGCTGAAGGCGGAAGGCCGCGAGATCAAGTCGGGCAAGTTCCCGTTCTCGATCAACGGCCGCGCGCTCGGCATGAACGCACCGGACGGTTTCGTGAAGATGATCGCGGACGCGAAGACCGACGAGCTGCTCGGCGTGCACGTGATCGGCGCGAACGCGTCGGACCTGATCGCGGAAGCCGTGGTGGCGATGGAATTCAAGGCGGCGTCGGAAGACATCGCCCGCATCTGCCATCCGCACCCGTCGATGTCGGAAGTGATGCGCGAAGCGGCGCTCGCCGTCGACAAGCGCTCGCTGAACAGCTGAGCGCGCGATAGCGCCGGCCGGCCGGCGGCCGGCGCAGCCGTCTCATGACGAGGGCGGGCGGGGTTTCCCGCTCGCCTTCGTTTTTTATGGTTTGCCGATGAACGTCACCGAATACTACACGCGCGAACTGACCACGCGCGGCTATCAGTCCGATCCCGCGCAGCGCGCAGCCGTCGATCGTCTGCAGCAATGCTTCGACGAGTGGGTCGCGTACAAGGCGCGCCGCTCGAACGCGTTCAAGAAGCTCATCAATCATCCGGACCTGCCGCGCGGCGTCTACATGTGGGGCGGCGTCGGGCGTGGCAAGAGCTTCCTGATGGACAGCTTCTACGCGGTCGTGCCCGTGCAGCGCAAGACGCGCCTGCATTTCCACGAATTCATGCGCGAGGTGCACCGGGAGCTGGAGGAACTGAAAGGGCAGGCCGATCCGCTCGACGAACTCGCGCGACGCATCGCGAAGCGCTACCGGCTGATCTGCTTCGACGAGTTCCACGTGTCGGACATCGCCGACGCGATGATCCTGTACCGGCTGCTCGACCGCCTGTTTACGAACGGCGTGCAGTTCGTGATGACGTCCAACTACGATCCCGACGATTTGTACCCGGACGGCCTGCATCGCGACCGCATGCTGCCGGCGATCGCGCTGATCAAGGAAAAGCTCGATGTACTGAACGTCGACGCCGGTGTCGATTACCGGCAGCGCACGCTCGCGCAGGTGCAGATGTATCACACGCCGCTCGGCGCGGAAGCCGATCGCGAACTGCGCCATGCATTCGCGAAGCTCGCCGCGGTGCCCGACGAGAGCCCGATCCTGCATATCGAGAAGCGCGAACTGAAGGCGCTGCGCAAGGCCGACGGCGTGGTCTGGTTCGACTTCGCGACGCTGTGCGGCGGCCCGCGCTCGCAGAACGACTATCTCGAACTGGCGAGCCGCTTCCATGCGATCGTGCTGTCCGAGGTGCCGCAGATGTCGCCGCGGATGGCGTCCGAGGCGCGCCGCTTCACCTGGCTGATCGACGTGCTGTACGACCACAAGGTCAAGCTGCTGATGTCCGCGGCGGTGCCGGCCGAGCAGTTGTACGTCGAAGGCCCGATGGCCAACGAATTCGCACGCACGGTGTCGCGGATCGTCGAGATGCAGTCGAAGGAATATCTCGAAACGCCGCGGCGGATTGTCGATACGTCGCTGACCTGAGTGCCGATCGCGCCGGATCGCCGCATTGAAAGATCAAATCCGGTCAAATTAGCGCGATTTCGGCGAATTTTCAGATTTGTCTTATATTCATCGCGGGGGCGAGTCGATATCGTTTGTCATGGTTATTAAGGCTGGAGAGGTCCATGACACCGTATCGCGAATTGACCGACCACGAGTGGCGCAGCGTTGCGCCGCTCCTGCCGGAGATGCAGCCGCGCACCGAGTTGCGCGGCCGGCCGCTGGCCAATACGCGCGCCGTGCTGAATGGCGTGCTGTGGGTGATCTACAGCGGCGCGACGTGGTCGGCGATGCCGCGTCGCTACCCTTCGTACCAGACCTGCCATCGCCGTTTCAAGGCATGGCACGACACGGGCGCGTTAATGCGCGTGATGCACGAGCTGTATGGCGATGCCGGCGTGAGTCTGTGCACCGCGGTATCTGCGCGAATGCGCAAGCACGCGCCGTCGAAAGCGGCAGACGCGCGCTGCCCGGCGGCGCCCGGCTATCGCACGTCGGGCGCTTCGGGCACTTATCGCACGAACGCGCTGAAGCACGCGGCCTGATGCGGGTCGTTTCCGTTCCACTGCCCGCGAAAAGAAAATCGGCCTGACGACGGTGTCGCAGGCCGATTTTTTATTGCACGCCGCGGGGCGATGAACCCGGCTTTACTGCTGGCGAACCCAGGTCTGCGAGCGGCCCAGCAGCGAGACGCCGATGTAGCCGCGCACGACCAGCTTCTGGCCGCCGTCTTCCAGCGTCATCTTGCACTTGTAGACCTTGCCGTTCTCGGGATCGAGGATGTTGCCGCCGTCCCAGTGGTCGCCGTCCTTCTTCATCGCCTTGATGATCGTCATGCCCTTGATGAGCTGGTCCTTGCGCTCGTCCGTGCAGGCAGTGCAGCGGCGGTCGGGCGTGTCGTTCGGGCCGAGGCCCTTGACCACCTTGCCGGACAACGAGCCGTCGCCGTCGTCGCTGATCTGCACGAGCGCCTTCGGTTGATGGGTGTTGTCGTCGATGGTCTGCCACATGCCGACCGGGCTGTCGGCTTGCGCGAAGGTGGGCGCGGCACAGGCGAGCAGGGTGCCGGCTACGGCCATTGCGCGCAGCGGGCGGATCAGTTGCATCATTGTCATCCTCCTTGTTTCTCGTGTCGTGTTCGATTGCCCGCACGACCGTCTGCATGGGGCGGTGGCTTGTTGCGAGCTTCGCCAGAATACGTGAAATGGCGCCCGACGTTTGATAGAGGGGACTCTAATCGAAACAGCCCGCTGTCAGGCGGGCTGTCCGGAGACGATCAGTTCAACTGATACGAGAAGGCGGCGTTCACGCGCGGGCTGCGCGACGCGCTTTCGACGGGCGCATCGCCGACCGGCTTCGCGACGGACAGGTCGAGGCTGTAGTAACGGCTGTCCGTGAGCCGCACCCCGAGGCCGACCGACGACAGTCGGTTCGGCAGCGGCGTGCCGGCATGCAGGTACACGCGCGCCATGTCGTAGGCGATATACGGCGTAACCGATTTCAGGTAAGTCCAGCCCGGCGAGAATGCGCGATTGACCTCCAGCGACATCCCCCATCCCGAATCGCCCGAGGTCTCGCCCGGTTGGTAGCCGAGCGCATAGCGCGTCGAGCCGAACGAGATCTGTTCCGAGGTCGGCAGCGAGTCGGGGCTGTATTGCCCGGTGAGCGAGATCGACGTGCCGATCCGGAACGGCCATTCGTTGGTCTGCGTGAAGGTCGCGCCGGTGCGCACGAAGGTCAGCGAGACCGGGTCGGCATACGTCGTCGCGACGCCGTTGCTCATGCCGACCTGCGATTTCGATGCGCCGAGGATATCGAACGCCTTGGCGACGTTGACGCTCAGCTTGCGCACCTGTTTCGGCTGGACGCTCGTGTAGTCGAGCTGCAGTTGCAGCACGCGCACCTGCGACCGGTTGTCGAGCGTGGCGCCGGTGATCTGGTTCTGGTAGTTGTCCTCGTTGTGCGACGCATAGCCGGACACCGTGCCGAGCAGGCTGCGCTGGTTGTTCAGCAACAGCGGATAGGAGGCCGAAAGACCGAGCTTCTCGTTCTTGACGGTACGCTGGATGTACGACGGCAGCCCGGGGTTGTCGGTCGGCTTGCCGCGGTACGTGCTGGCGTCGACGCGCGTGACGAGGCCGCTGCTGCCGACGGGCACCGAGCCGCTGAACGCGACGTAGGTCTGCTTGTCGCGTCCCGGCGGCGCGAGCGCGGAGATGCTCAGTTGCTCGCCGAACGACGTGAGGCCGTTTTCGGTCGCGGTGATGAGGCCCTGGACGCCCGGGTGATTGAAATCGATACCGGTACTGATATTGAACGGCTTGCGGTCGACGGCGAGCTCGAGGGTCGTCGCGCCGTCGGTCGTCTGCGGCGGCGGCACGTTGGCTTTCACGCTGACGCCGGGCAGCAGGCCGAACGTATTGACGTAGCGTTCGAACGTCGCGCGACGCAGCGGACGATCGGCCGTGATGTGCGCGGCGATCGCGCGAATCTTCGATTCCATCGCGCCGGGCTTGCCGGTGACCTTCACGTCCGACACATAGCCTTCGACGACCGTGACGCGCACGACGCCGTTCTCGAAGGTCTGCGCGGGAATGAACGCGAACGACAGCGCGTAGCCGCGATCCTGGTACAGCTTCGTCACGCCGTTGGCCGTCTCGATCAGCTCGCCGATCGTGATGTCCTTGCCGACGAGCGGTGTGAAGCGACGCGAGATCTCGTCGAACGGCACCGACTTCACGCCTTCGACCTGAAACGTCGTCGGCGTCAGGTGACGCGACAGCAGCTCCTGCAACTGCGGCGCCTGCGGTGCGACCTGCACGGTCACGTTCGGGCCGGTTTTCGGAGCGTTGATCTGGGGGAGGGAATCGAGCGGATTGCCCGCGACGCGCGTTTGCGCATGGGCGGTGCCTGCTGCCGCGACGGCGAGCAGCAGCATCCATCTGTCGAGTCTGGATTTCATTGTTTTTCCTCGTAGGCCTTGCTTTCTCGTCTTCTCATGCCGACGCGCGACACCCGCAGGTGTCGCGCGCCGTGTGCCGCATTGCCGGTTTTGTTGGTACGGCCGCGTCGTTCGCTCCGGCTGCGAACCCGCGACCGTCCTCCTTACTTGCCAACGCTACCCAGCGTGCCCAGCAACCCCGTGACCGGCGCCAGCAGGCCCGTCGAGCTGCCGGACGATGCCGAGCCCGATACGCTGCCGACCAGCGACGTGACCGGCGCGAGCGGGCTCGACGTACCCCCGGAACCCGCTGCGCTGCCGACCGCTCCGGTGACAGTATTCAGCAAACCGGTGACGGGCGCGAGCGGATTTGCACCGCCTGCTGTGCCACCCGTTGCGCCGCCGAGCGCGCCGGTGACGGTCGACACGAGGCCGGTGACCGGGGCGAGCGGGCCGCTGCCCGAGCTGCCTGCTGCGCCGCCGAGCGCACCCGTGAGCGAGCCGAGCGGTGTCGAGCCGAGGCCGGACAGCAGGCCGCCGAGCGGATTGGTCGAGCTGGAGCCCGACGACGTGCCGTTCTGGACCGTCGCCGACGAGCCACCGACGAGGCTGGTGATCAGCCCGGGGATCGGCGCTGCGCCGTTCGGGCCGTTCGGGTTGACGAGGCCGCCCGCGTTGGTCACGGTGTTGCCGACCGCGCTGACGAGCTGGCCGACATCGCCGACGAGCGGTTGATTCGACGTGCTGCCGACCTGCTTGCCGGCCGAGCTGATCGCGCCGCCGATCTGGCCGAGCAGGCCCGAGACGGGCTGGCCGAGGCCGGTCGTCGTGCCGACCTGCTGCGTGACCTGGCCGGCGGTGATCACCAGCGGCGTGATCGCCGAGCTGAGCGGCTGCGTGACCTGCTGCACGGCGCCCGACGACAGCGTCGAGCCGACCGTCGTGCCTGCGGCGCTGAGCCCGTTGGCGACCGTGTCGAGCACGGTGCCGACCGGCGTCGTGACCGGTGCGAGCGGCGCGAGCGGACCCGTGCCGAGCGCCTTGACCGTCGAGCTGAGGCCCGACACCGTGTTGCTCGTCGCGCCGACGACGTTGCCGAGACCGGCGACCGTCGTGCCGACCGGGTCTTTCGTGGAGCCGATCTGTCCGAGGCCGTTGCTCACGGCATCGGCGGCGGCGCCGACGATCGTGCCGGTGCTCGACAGCGTGCTGCCGACACCCTTGGTCACGCCGTCGCCGAGACCGGGCAGGCTGATGTTGCCGACCGTGCTGCCGAGGTCGGTGGCGGTCTGGCCGACCGTGCTGACGACACCCTTGGTGCCGGTCGACGTGCCGCTGGTGCCGCTCGTGGTCGGCGTACCGTTCGTGCTCGGGTTGCCGCCGGTGCTGCTGGTCGGCGGCGAACTCACGCCGTTGCCGCCGCAGGCAGCCAGCAGGCAGGCCGCGGCGAACGCGGTGAGCGGGACGCGCCACTGATGCAGGGCGGCCGTCGTGAGGGAACGTTGCTGGGACATGATGGCTCCTCGCAGTCTTTATCGATGAATGGATGTCGGGTTACTTGCCGTGCGTGCCGCCGAGCAGGCCGCCGATCAGCGACGTGACGGGCGAGAGCAGATTCGACGACGAGCCTGAGTTCGTGACCGCGCCCGTGCCGCCGGTGAGCGTCGGTGCGCCGGCCGTCGCGCTGCCGACCGTGCCAGTGACCGTCGAGACGACGTTCGTGACAGGCGCGAGCGGGCTGCTGGTGCCGCCCGTTGCACCGCCGAGTGCGCCGGTGACGGTGCCGAGCAGGCCGGTGACGGGCGCCAGCGGGCCGCCGCCGGTGCCGCCCGTCGCGCCACCGATCGAGCCGAGCAGGCCGGTAATCGGCGCGAGCGGGTTGGTGACGCCGCCGGTGCCGCCCGTGAGCAGGCCGCCGACCGCCTTCACGGTATTGCCCGTTGCCGAGACGGTGCTGCCGAGACCGGTCGTGACGGGGTTGCCGCCGGTCGACGCGAGCAGCGCGCCGGCCTGGTTCAGGCCATTGCCGACCGTACCGAGCAGCGTGTTGACCGGCGCGCCGAGGCCGGTGACGGTGCCGACCGTCTGCGTCGTCTGGCCGACCATCGTCGTGATCGGCGTGATGGCCGAGCTGACCGTCTGCGTGACCTGCTGGATCGGGCCCGTCGACAGGACATTGCTGAGCGTGTTGCCACCGTTCGACACGGCGTTGCCGACCGTCGACACGAGGCCGCCGACGGCGCCCGTGACAGGCGCGAGCGGCGACAGCGGGCCGCTGCCGAGGCTCGATACCAGCGCGCCGGTCTGCGTGACCGCGCCGCCGAGTTGATTGACTACGCCGCCCGTGCTGGCGACGGTCACGCCGACCGGATCCTTGGTGGCGCCGAGCTGGCCGAGGCCGTTGCCGAGCCCGTTGCCGAGCGCGGTAACCGCGCCGCCGACGCTTTGTACGACGCCGCCTGCCGCTTGCGTCGTGGCGGGGCTGACGCCGGGCAGCGACTGGTTGGCGATGACGGAGCCGAGACCGGACACGGTCGAGCCGGCGCCGGTGACGATATTGCTGCTGCTTGCGAGGACTGTTCCCACTGCGTTCGACGACACACCGGAGGTGCCGCTCGTGCCGCTGGTCGTTCCGCTCGTGTTCCCGCTCGTCGAGCCGCTGGTGCTACCGCTCGTCGAACCGCTCGTGCTGCCGCTGGTCGAGCCGCTGGTGCTGCCGGACGTCGAACCCGACGTGCCGCCGGACGTGCCGCCGCCCGTCGTGGAGATGTCGCCGCCACCCGAGCTCGAGCCGCCGCCGAGGCCCTTGCTGACCGAACCGGAACCGCCGCACGCGGAGAGGGAAAGCATGGCTGCCACGGTGGCCGCGATCAAAGTCGTCCGGAGCGTGC
The DNA here is from genome assembly GCF_902499075.1 of Burkholderia pseudomultivorans. GTDB lineage: Bacteria > Pseudomonadota > Gammaproteobacteria > Burkholderiales > Burkholderiaceae > Burkholderia > Burkholderia pseudomultivorans. The sequence goes on from NZ_CABVPP010000039.1 coordinate 28,753, forward strand.
CATGAGGGATAACCAGAATGTCCATTTCGTCCTCGCATTAAAAGCTGTGTTGTGTTGAGTGATGCGCGGACTACTCTGCAACTGTCGTGCCATTTCCTTGACCGGCGGCACGGACGACGTTTTAAACGAGGTAATTCCTTGAGGGAAAAGGGAGTTAGGGAAATTGAAAGATTGTTGAATCTTTTCAAATCGCCCTGGATGAGAATGATTCCGGGCGTTTCGTAACGTAACGTCACATCATTGGCGTTACGCTTGCAACGTAACGTGGGCGGCTACGAGAGGGCTGCCAGGAGGTCTGTCGCGGGGTGCATTGTTTTACTGGTGGAATAGGTGTGCACATCTAACCTATCGTAAGTCCTATGTGTAAGTCGTACCGAAACGCCGTACAAATACGTTGCGCACCTGGAAAAATTTTTCGATCCGGACCGTAAAAAAGGGGTTGGAAAATATCGAGGATCGGATATAAGATTCGGGGCAGGAGTAAGCAAATGTACAGGTCAGTACACAACGTTCGAGGAGGACTCCTATCGCGAATGTTAACTTGCATCAAGTACCGTGAAGTGCCCTTCGGGGCGACCTATAAAGAAGTGCACCCGGTCGTCGTTATAGCAGTCATGGCGAACGACGTGGGGCAAGCGGCCAGTTGTACGGGGAAGTAGAACGTATAAAAGGCCAGAGTACATACATAAAGGCACGAGGAAACAAAATGAAAGCAATTATCAAGCGCTTCCTGAAGGAAGAAGACGGGGTAACCGCGATCGAGTATGGGTTGATTGCGGGGTTGGTAGCGATTGCCCTCATTGCGGGGTTGAATAACCTTAGCGGTGGTTTAAACGGCTTGTTCAATCAAGTCGCCACGCAGGTGTGCGGCGCCAGTTGCACTAATACAAATAAATAATCTCAGTGTGGGCGGCAAGCAGGGTGGTGGATGTTCGCTTGCAGCCCGCCTGATGGCTGATGGCAGGCTGCGTCCGTGGCGTATCTATTCTTCGCCGGAATTTTCCTGGTATGGACTTCCTTCGTCGGAATTAGTGATATTCGATTTCGACGTATTCGGAATTCGCTTGTCGTAATGGGCTTGATAGGCGCATTCGTGAGCGAAGCTTTGCATGGAAATCCGTTCGGGACATCCATAACTCAAGCGCTGATCGGTATGTCCGTCGGCTTGATTTGCTTTTCCCCCTTCTTCGTGTTGCGCGTAATGGGCGCAGCCGACGTCAAGGTGTTTGCTGTGCTCGGCGCATGGTGTGGTGCGCAAGTGTTGTTATGGTTCTGGGTGGTTGCGAGCCTCGCCGCGGGGTTGCACGCACTTTGGCTGATGCTCCTGTCGCGGACATCGATTGTTGCGCTTTGCAGGCGTGGCACGCCCGCGATGACGCTCGGCGGTCGCCGGGCTACGCCATATGGAGCGTTTCTCGTACTGCCTGCTGCAGTATGGCTTCTGCATCTTATGTTTGCGAGGGGAGTGTAATGGCTCGATGGCAGAAAGCCCGCCAATCGTGCAAACGGCGACGGCAGCGGGGGGTAGCGGCGATCGAGTTCGTATTCGTGTTTCCGCTGTTCTTCTTGGTTTTTTATGCGATTGTCACGTTCGGGATGATTTTCCTCATCAAACAGAACCTGACATTTGCCGCATCCGAAGGTGCGCGCGCCGCATTGAATTACACGTCGTCGCCGTGTGACCGGTTGAAAGCGGCGGCTGCGACTGCATGCACGGCGGTCAACGGTGGCAACACGCCCTGGGGGAATTTCGCAACAGTTGCGACGCAGGTGGCCGGCGGATCGACATCGGCCGTAAATTGTGACTCGTCGTTTACGCCGTCGTCGCCGGATTCCTGCAGCACAGCGTTCACGTCGTCGTCCGCATCCCCGTTCAACGTGGTCGTGACGATGACATACTCGTACGCAGACAAACCGTTGATCCCATGGCTATTTATCGTCCCGGCGCCTAAGTTGCAAAGCAGTGCGACAGTGCAGATTTCGCCGAACATGCTTTGACGGGGGCGAACTCTTTATATGAAAGCAGTCTTTGGGTCGTATCCACGCTCCAGAACCTGATTCCGGCATTCCAATATCAACATGGCCAACAATCTGACAAAAATCGTCGCGGGGTTGCTGATTGCGATCGCTATTCTGCTCGGACTCTATGCGTGGATGCTCGGACGTAACACGCCACATTCCGCGCCGGCACCGCAGGCCGTTGCCGTAAACCCGGTGCCCGTCGTGATCGCCACGCGCACGCTGCCAGTCGGTCAACCGATCGCTGCCGACGCATTGAAGATCCAACCGATCGCACCGGCACCGGCTGGCGCATTTACAGATCCGGCCGCACTGATTGGCCGGGTTCCCGCGAGAGATATTCCCGCATCGGCACCAGTCGTCTCGGACGCGCTGGTCTCGGGGCTCGCCGAGGATGTCCAACCGGGCGAACGTGCAATTGCCGTTCGCGTCGACGAAACCAACGCTGTCGGCAACCGGCTGCGCCCAGGCAACTTCGTGGACGTGTTTCTGAACCTGAAGCGCGAAGGTAACTCGATGCTCGACGGTGAGGTCTCGCAGACGCAAGCGCGACTCTTGATGTCGAGGGTGCGTGTGCTCTCGTTCGGCGATGCGACGCCGGATCGCGACAGCGGCAACAACACGAACGGCAGTAACGGTCAGCCGAGCGGCGTGCGTATCGCTGTGCTCGCAGTGCCGACCGCACAGGTCGATGCGTTGACGCTCGGCGAGTCGAGCGGCCGCCTGACGCTGGCGTTGCGCAATCCGCGCGATGACGAGCTTGCGATGCAGACAGTCGCCGTGCGCACGGATAACAAACTGTCGCCGTCGGCGCTTGCCGCGGCCGGTGTGTCGCTGCAGCAACTGTCCGGCACGCCGAAAAGCGCCGTGGCCAACGTGAACGTGCCGCCGTTGCCGTCCCGTCTGCCGCCGGCAGTGCGGACGGGCGGGGGAAGTGGTAGCGGCAGCAGCATCGAAGTGATCCGTGGCGGCCGGTCGGAAACGGTTGCGTACTGAACGAAATCGATGGCCATCGATATCAGCGACGACAAGTAAAGGCCGTGCGGCGGCTTACCAAACAATGAAAAACACACTGATTGCATTCGCAATTGCTATCTGCACCATGACATTCGCATCGCTTGCGAGCGCGAGTGGCACGATCGAACTCGCAGTCGGCGCACAGCGGCAGATTTCGGCGGGCCATACGCTGCAGCGTGTCGCCGTTGGCGATCCGGCGATCGCTGACGTATTGATCATGAAAGGCAGTCGCTCCGGCTCCGTGTTGCTGACCGCGAAAGCACCGGGCGCAACGAATGTGATGCTTTGGGAGCGCGGCCGAGATGAGCCGACGGTCTGGAGCGTCGAGGTTGTCGACGCGGCAGCCCACGCGGTCCTCGACGATTCCACGCCGCATGTGAACGCATATGGCGGAACGGCGGTGCTGCGGGGAACGTCTGCATCGCTCGATGCACACGAACGTGCAGTCGCAGTGGGAAAGAACATGGCCGGGAAAGGCACGGTGATCGACCGCTCGACACTCGCTGGCAAGAATGTCGTACAGGTGGATGTGCGCGTGGTCGAATTCAGCCGCTCGGTGCTCAAGCAGGTCGGTTTCAATTTCTTTAAGCAGAGCAACGGATTCTCGTTCGGTTCGTTCTCGCCGGGCGGCGTGCAGTCGTATGGCGGTGGATCTGGTCCAGGTACGGCGGGATACATCCCGACGCTCGGCTCGCCTGTTGCATCCGCGTTCAACCTTGTCGTGAACGCCGCAGGACACGGCATCTTCGGCGATCTGTCGCTGCTCGAAGCGAACAATCTCGCACGCGTGCTTGCCGAGCCGACGCTCGTCGCGCTGTCGGGTCAAAGCGCGAGTTTCCTCGCAGGCGGCGAGATTCCGGTGCCGTCGCCGCAAGGGCTCGGTTCGACTGCGATTCAGTGGAAGCAATACGGTGTCGGACTTTCGCTGACCCCGACTGTATTGAGTCCGCAGCGAATTGCGCTGAAGGTCGCGCCGGAGTCGAGCCAGCTCGACTTCGTGAACAGCGTGACGATCAGCGGTGTCGCGGTACCCGGGATCACGACCCGCCGTGCCGATACGACGGTCGAACTCGGCGACGGCGAAAGCTTCGTGATCGGTGGTCTGATCGACCGTCAGACGATGTCGAACGTCAGCAAGGTACCGCTGCTCGGCGACCTGCCGATCATCGGCACGTTTTTCAAGAATTTGAACTACCAGCAGAACGACAAGGAATTGCTGATCATCGTGACGCCGCATCTCGTGGCGCCGATCGCGAAGGGCGCGGCATTGCCGGCAACACCCGGCGAACTGTCGGAGCAGCGTGACGGGCCGGTCTGGCGATCGTATCTGGGTGGTGTGGCGTCGCCCGACGCCGCGCCGGGATTTTCGAAATGAATGCGAAGCATTGCGCATGGCGGCGCACCGCTACGCCTTGCGTAATCGGGGGTGTTCGACATGAATGCACGAACCCAATCATTGTGTGAACCCGCCGTGACCGACTATTTCGTTTGCGCGTCGTCGAAGGAGGCGCACGTCCGCTGGCTCGCCGATACGCTCGTGTCGGCCGGTGCGGTCGAGGCTGCCTCGCTCGAACCGGGCGTGCTCGCCCAGCGCATCACGGGCATCAATCCGGCGCTGGTGTTCATCGATTTCTCGGAAGGCAGCGAAGCGGCGAGCGTGGCCGCCGCCATGGTGCGTGCCGCCCATCCGGGGCTGCCGATCGTTGCGCTCGGCTCGCTCGCACAGCCGGAGAGCACGCTTGCCGCGCTGCGCGCCGGCGTGCGCGATTTCATCGATGTGTCGGCGCCGGCCGAAGAAGCGCTACGGACGACACGGGGCTTGCTCGCGAACGTCGGCGAGCCGGCCAGCCGACACGGCAAGGTCGTTGCGTTGCTGGGGGCGCGCGCCGGGATGGGCGTGAGTACACTCGCGGCGAATCTCGCCGTCTGGCTGCAGAAGCGCGCGCTCGGCCCGGGCGCGGCTGCTGCCGACGGCGGCAGCGTGCCGGCGGGGCGCCAGACCGCGCTCGTCGATCTGGGGCTGCCTGCCGGCGATGCCACGCTGTTCCTGAATACGCGCTGCGAATTCCATTTCGTCGACGCAGTTCAAAATCTGCGCCGCATCGATCGCACGTTCGTGAATACCGCACTGACCCGACACCAGAGCGGCGTCGCGTTGACGACGCTGCCACCCGATCTCGGCGGCTTGCGCGAGGTGTCGTATGCATCGTGTATCGGTCTGCTGAACCGGTTTCGCGCATTCTTCGACCAGCAGGTCGTCGACCTCGGCGGGTTTTCGAACCGCGAGTTCGTGACGCAGATTGCCGCTTCTGCCGACGAAGCGTGGCTCGTCTGCGATCAGGGTGTCGCGTCGATCGTATCCGCGGCCGACCTGGTTACCGGGCTGCGCGATGCCGGCATCGACACCGATCGTGTAAAGCTCGTCGTCAACCAGTACGACGCCGATCTCAACCTGATGCCCGGGCAAATCGCCGAGCGTCTCGGGCTGTCGCTGGTCGGTACGCTGCCGGCGCGTCGCGTTGCGATCGGCCAGGCCGCGAATCAGGGGCGGCTGATCATCGATGTGGCGGAACGCGATCCGTATGTGCGGGCGCTCGAGTCGCTCGCCACGCGGTTGCCCGGTGTGTCGGGCATGGCGGGCACGTCGCGCGTCGCCCCGGGTTTGTCCGCACTGAAACGTTTCATTCAACCTTCGTCCAAGCGGTCGTAAGCGATGGCACACGACATTCAATTCGCCGACGGCGCAGCGCCGTTCTCCCAGACGCAGCAATTCCACGACATCAAGAATGCCGCGCACGAGCATCTGCTGACGCGCATCGAGGAACTCGGCGCCGAGTTTGGCCGTTGGTCCCGCCAGGCGATCAACCAGTTCGTCGATCTGGAGGTCGACAGCTTCGTGCGCCTGCGCCGCATCCCGCTCAACGAGAACGAGGTGCGCGCGATTGCCGAGGCGCTGACGAAGGAGCTTGCCGGTTTCGGGCCGATCGAGGATTTGCTGGCGGACCCGGCGGTCGAGGATATCCTGATCAACGGCTACAACGACGTGTACGTGTCGCGTCACGGCATTCTGTCCAAGCTGCCGATCCGGTTCACCGACAACGCGCATCTGCTGCGGATCGTGCGCCGGATCCTCGCGCCGATCGGCCGTCGTCTCGACGAGTCGAATCCGATGGTCGACGCTCGGTTGCCCGACGGTGGCCGCGTGAACGTCGTGATCGAACCCCTGTCGCTAGCCGGTCCGATCGTTTCGATCCGGAAATTCCGCAAGGATCCGTTGAAGCCGTCCGACCTGCTCGGCAACGGCACGTACAACGAAGAAATCGGCGCGTTGCTGGAGGCGGCTGTCGAGGCACGCTGCAACGTGCTCGTGTCGGGCGGCACGAGTTCCGGCAAGACTTCGCTGCTCAACGCGCTCGCATTCCATATTCCCGAGGTCGAGCGTGTCGTGACGATCGAGGACACGGCCGAACTGTCGCTGAACCACCCGCACGTCGTGCGTCTGGAGAGCCGCCCGGGTGGCTTCGACGGAACGGGCGTCGTGACGATCCGAGACCTGTTGCGCAACACGCTGCGGATGCGGCCGGACCGGATCATCGTCGGCGAAGTGCGTGGCGGTGAGGTGCTCGAGATGCTTCAGGCGATGAACACGGGGCATGACGGATCGATGGGCACCGTGCACGCAAGCTCGCCGCGTGAATGTCTGTATCGCCTCGAGATGCTCGCAGGCTTTGCGGGTTTTCAAGGCACCGAGTCGAGCCTGCGTCGGCAGATCGCGAATGCGATCGACTTCATCGTGCAGATCGGGCGATTGTCGAATGGGCGGCGTCGCATTCTGTCGATTACCGAAGTGACCGGCCTGTCCGACAACATCATCGCGACGCAGGAACTCTATCGCTACGAAGCGCGCGTGACGCCGGAAGGCGAGGAGATCGATCACTGGGAGTCGCTCGGGATCCATCCGCATTCGCCGAAGCTCGTGCGTTTCCGTCAGGCGCTGGCGAATACCGGATTTGGCGGTGGTGGCTTCGGCGGAAGCTTCGGTCGAGGCGGAGGCTTCAATGTATAGCCCGATGATCTGGGCGCTCGTGGTCGCGATGTTGTGCGTGGCCTCGGCACTCATGTTGTGGCGACACGCAGAGACGCGGCGCGTGCGAGCCGATGCAAAGCGATTTATCGACAGCCGGGTTGAACCCGGTGTACGCGCGCCGGTGTCGGCCCCGCGCCCGGCCGCCCCCGGTGGCGCACGTACAGTGCAACTGTCCGGCGATGGTTCTCGGAGTGTGATGTCGGGTGCATTCTGGGTGCATTGGTATGCCGTGACTGCCGAATACCTTGGCAACCTCGTTAGCCGTGCGGGCATTGAAGGCGCGCGCGGAAAATCGATTGCCGCGCTTGTCGTACTCGTTGCAATTGCGGCAATCGCAGGCAGTCGTGGCGGCGTGCTGGCGTGTTTTGCGGCGCTTGCGTGCGGGAGTGCGATATTCGGCGTCTGGCTCGCGTCGCGAATCCAGCGGCGGCGGCTGAAAATCGTTCGACAGATCCCGTCGTTTCTCGACGGAATCGTGCGACTGGTGACGCTCGGTAACAGCGTGCCGGCCGCATTCCAGGCTGCGCTACTAACGACAGAAGAGCCGCTGCGAGGCTGCCTCGATCATGTATCCCGGATGCTGCGCACTGGTGTCGAGATCGATCGGGCGATGCTTCATATCGCGAAAATTTACCGGACCGAAGAGTTCGAACTCCTCGGGTCGGTGCTGCGGCTGTCAGTCAAATATGGCGGTCGTGCGGACGTGATGCTGGAACGTATGGCCATTTTCATGCGGGACCTCGAGCAGGCGGAGCGTGAGTTGACCGCGATGTCGGCGGAGACCCGGCTGTCGGCGTTCGTACTCGTGATGCTGCCGGTCGCGATCGGCAGCTTTGTCGTCATGACAAATCCGACATATCTGCAAGGAATGTGGAACGATTCGTTTGGACGATTGCTGCTTATGTTTGCGTTCCTGATGCAGTTGGCAGGTAGCGTGTGGCTGTATCGAATGGCTCGACTCAGGTGATGCGATGACTGCAACTCATATTGGATCGATCGCTTTGGCACTTGGTGCACTCGGCGTGCTGTTGTTCGGGATAGCTGCGTTGCTGCGCGCGAGTGCTGCATCGCGTGCCGAGCGTGCGCTGGTTGACGCGCTCGATCGGCGCATGGCCGCGCTTGAGGCGGCCAAGGCCCGGCCGGTGTCGGATGGAGAAGCGGCTGCGAAGCCCGAGGCAAGCGGTAGTCGGCAGCGTGTTGAGCGTCTGCTCGAACGGCTTTCCGCGACGGGGATGCGATGGCTCGATACCGGGTTCGGCAAACATGTCGTAGCGGACGAGGATCGTCGTCTGCTCGAACAATGTGGCTATGTTGATGCGCGTTCGCGCGGATTGTTTCTGAGCGCGCGGATCGCATGTGGAATCGTGCTGCCGCTGCTGTTTGCAATAGTCGCCAGTGGCCGGATGAAAGGCGGTTATTGGTTGATCGGAATGTTTGTCGCATTCGGGCTTGGCTTCATGCTGCCGAAGCTGTATGTGCAACGCCGTGCTTCCTCTCGACGGCAGAGCGTCGACGATGAATTACCGCTGTTCGTCGACATGCTGCGCTTGTTGCAGGGTGTCGGACTGTCGCTCGACCAAAGCTTGCAGGTCGTGACGAACGATTTTCGCGGAATGATGCCGGTGCTGTCGACAGAAGTCGGGATCGCGCAGCGTCAGTTCGTGGCGGGCCGTACGCGCGAGCAGTCGATGCAGCGGTTATCGGGCGGTTTCGATAACGAGGATTTGCGTGCGATCGTGCGGTTGATGGTCCAGGTCGACAAGCATGGCGGTGCGGTGCAGGAGCCCCTCAAGCAGTTCGGCGACCGGTTGCGCGAGACGCGTCGTTCGATGCTTCGCGAGCGGATCGGCCGGCTGACGGTGAAGATGACGGGGGTGATGGTGCTGACGTTGTTGCCTGCGTTGCTGATTGTGACAGCCGGACCAGGATTCCTGGCAGTGACACGTGCGCTCGCGACGCATCATTGACGGTTGGAAGGAAAGGCGATGAAGCTGATCAGCGGAATGGTAGGGCGCGCGAGTATGACGATGGCAGTGCTCCTGCTCGGCGCATGCGCGACCAAGGACGGCGGGTATGGTGTTAGCGCTCAGGCAGAGCGGGCGGCCCTGATTCAAGCGGCCGATCAGAAGCAGTCGGTGCCGGATACGCCGGCGATGTATCTGAGCTTGATCCAGCGGATGCAGGCGCAGGGACTTTACTATGCGTCGCTTGCACATATCGACGCGTATGACAAGGCATACGGCGTGTCGCCGGATACGGTTCTGCTACGTGCGGACGCACTGCGGATGACCGAACAGCCAGTTGCCAGTGCGGCCGCGTATACGCAATTGCTGAAGACACCGCTCGCCTCGCGTGGGTATCGCGGGCTTGGGTTGATTGCTGGCGCGGCCGGCGATTTCGGCCGCGCCGCTCAGGCGCTGGCCCAAGCGTCAGAGCTTGCGCCAACCGATGCGTCGTTGTTGTCCGATCTCGCCTATGCGAGGTTGCGCAATGGCGACATCGTCGGCGCGCGCGTACCGCTGATGAAGGCGGCCGAGCTGGATCAACGCAATCCGAAGATCGTCAGCAACCTTGCGCTATACCTGCTCGCGGCGGGGCGTTCGCAAGATGCGCAGCGATTGATGAATCAGCAGCATTTGCAGGCAGATATCCGAAAGGACATCAGCAGCGATGCCATGAAGGTTGCAACCGCGGTGCGTGCGCAGCAACGTGCGGTTGCGGCGCCGCCGGTGGTATCGCGACATGGCGTGAATTCTGCGATTACGCCAATGGCGAACAATTTTGGCTACGATCAGACCGTGCCGTTGCTGCAACGGTTTGCACAATGAATAGACAGGCGGGAAGCGACATGAACAACAACAAACATCATCGAAACATGCGTGCAGGTCGAATCGTGGTGCTGGGTGCGATGGTATGCACGGCAATGGGCGCCGCCGCCGCATATGGGCAACAGGCTGCGCCGCCGATTACATCGGATATCGGTCGCTCGACAAAAGAATGGCTGTCGATGCAGCGCGACAACCGCGCGGCGGCGCCGACCCAACCGATGCTGGGGGACGTTGCAACACTCGTCTATCAACGTTACCTGGACTCATTCAAGAACAAGATTCCGGAGTCGATGGGTTCACAGATTGGTTCTGCTAACAGCACGTCTGGTGGCGGGCAGGGTGCGCAGTAGGTGAGATGACGATGCGCGCAGATCAATCTTCCATGGCTTGCCGGCGCGGCGCTGTCTGGCCGGGACGGCGCCGTCAGCGTGGCTCGTTTGCAATAACCGCTGCGATTTGGTTGGCGATCGCGGTCATCGTGCTGAGCGTGATCGATATCAGCCGTTTTTATGCTGAACGCCGCCAAATGCAAGCGGCGGCTGATTTGGCTGCGCTGTCCGCGGTTTCGCAGGTCGCGGATGCGACTTGTCAGGCGGCGAAGGCGGCAGTCCAGCAAGTCGCAACTCCTTCAGCGAATTCCGTACCGACGAACGCCACCGTTTCCGTGTCCTGTGGTGTCTGGGTTCCGCCTCAAGCCGCCGGCAGCGGTGCATCGTTCACGCGGATTAGCGGAGACGCGGTCGATACCAACGGACTGTGCGATGGCTTGCCCGCCGGTGATGTAAACAACGCTTCCGCGAATGCCGTATGCGTTACCGTGTCCGAGCCGGTAAGCGGTATTTTCCGTAGTGGAACGATCGGTGCGTCAGCCATTGCCAAGAGTAATCCTTCCGACAGTTTTACGCTTTTCACATCGCTTGCCACGCTGCAGGGCGGATTGGTCAATCAATTGCTTACGACACTGACAGGATCCCCCAATCCGTTGTCACTATCTGTAGTTGACTATCAGGGATTAGCGCAGGTGAACCTGAATATGGCGGGTATTCTTGCAAATTTGCCGGTCGGTTCCAATACGTCCGTGCTGTCGGGTTCGGTAACTCTTGGTCAACTGCTTAGCGCGGAATTGCAAGCGGCGACACAACAGAACGTGGCAGCCGCGAATCTGACCGTTCTGAGCGCAATCGTAGCGAAGATTTGTCCGAATTCGCAGAACTGCGGTGGTCCTTCAGTTTCGCTTGGGAATCTTATCCAAACCGCCGTCTCTAGTGGAACTAGTGCGGTTAATGCCAGCGTTAACGCGCTCGGTTTGTTGACGACGGCGCTACAAGTTGCAAACAGCACTACACCGGTCAACATTAACTCCATAACGGTTCAGACGCCAACGGCGCTCGCGCCGTTGCTGAACGCCACCGTTCAAGGCTCGGTGTCGCTTGCAGGGAATCAGCCATCTACGGCAAGCGGACCGCCCGGTCCCTCGAACTGCGGGACGACGGATTGCACGACCCACGCAACGGCTTCGCAAGGCACCATATTTCTCAATACCTCTCTATCGTTGTTGACGACGTGTCCGGACGGCTCACTCGTCTATGGCAACAACAGTTGTGCTTCGGGCGGCTCCACTTCATTGGTGACTGTTCAATTGCCGGTTACCGTCTATGTGGCACCGGCAACGGCGGGTTTGCAATCCGTCGCATGTAGCACTCCGGGCAAGAAAACTGCAGTAGTGAACGTTCAGACCGGGGTGCTTGCAGCCTATCTGGGTGGCTCCTCTAGCACGCCTGCACAGATCAATCTCAATGCACCTACCGGTTATGTACCTGACGGCAGCGAAACAATCCCGCTGATGACCGTTAATCTGCAGAGCCTGCTCAATTTGCTGAGCAACCAGCCGAGTCTCACCGGCATGACGAATTTGACGACGGTGCTCGGTAACCAGTTAGGCAGCGGTGGTTTGCTGTCCGGTTTGTTATCACAACTCGTGTCATTGCTTGTTCCGCAGATTACGATTACGGTCGGCTTGAAATCCGGGCAACTGTCGGTCCCGGTCGCTAATCAAAGCGTCACGCCGCTTACGTTTACATCCGCGGATTCGGCACCCTATCAACAGGCCCAGGTCGAGACGACTCAGTTTTTGGCTCCCGCCGTGCAGGGAATTGCCAATAGCGGACTGACGCTTTCACTGAAGGTAAGCGGTGGGGTAACGGGAGCATTGCTTGATTTGCTGAATGTATTGGGATTGAACGTGAACTCAATATTGAGCCAGTTGCTGACCACCTTGACGGGCCCGCTCTTGACCGCGCTCGGGAACACGATCCTGCCGCTCCTTCTGCAACCTGTCGATTCAATTCTGTCCTCCGTGACAGGTGTTCTGGGGCTAGGTTTGGGCAATGCCTATGTCGCGAACTCGCCGCTCGCAATCAAATGCGGGGACCCAATGCTTGTTCATTGAATAAACAACATTGCCACGCAACTCGTCATCAACCGTAGCCGTACCCGAAGAATGAGACCCACCCACGCAATCGAAGAACTCGACCTCTACGTCTGGGAAGGCAAGGCGGACATCGTAGACCGCGTCGCCCGGTGCATGGCGAGCTTCGACGTCGAAGTGATCCGTGCCGACAACGCGGAAATCTCGGCCGAGCGCGCCGCGTTGCGACCGTCGCTGGCGATCATCAGCGTGACGATGATCGAAAGCGGCGCGGCGTTCCTGCGCGACTGGCAGGCCAACATCGGCATGCCGGTCGTCTGGGTCGGCGCGGCGCGCGATCACGACGCGTCGCAGTATCCGCCCGAGTATTCGCACATCCTGCCGCTCGACTTCACCTGCGCCGAACTGCGCGGGATGGTCGGCAAGCTCGTCACGCAACTGCGCGCGCACGCGGCCGAAACGCTGCAGCCGACCGTCCTCGTCGCACACTCGGAGTCGATGCAGGCGCTGCTGCACGAAGTCGACACCTTCGCCGACTGCGACACCAACGTGCTGCTGCACGGCGAAACCGGCGTCGGCAAGGAACGCATCGCGCAGCTGCTGCACGAAAAACACTCGCGCTACCGGCACGGCGAATTCGTGCCGGTCAACTGCGGCGCGATTCCCGACGGCCTGTTCGAATCGCTGTTCTTCGGGCATGCCAAAGGATCGTTCACCGGTGCGGTTGTTGCGCATAAAGGCTATTTCGAACAGGCCGCGGGCGGCACGTTGTTCCTCGACGAAGTCGGCGATCTGCCGCTCTATCAGCAGGTCAAGCTGCTGCGCGTGCTCGAAGACGGCGCCGTGCTGCGCGTCGGTGCGACGTCGCCCGTCAAGGTCGATTTCCGGCTCGTCGCGGCGAGCAACAAGAAGCTCCCGCAACTCGTGAAAGACGGGCTGTTCCGCGCGGATCTCTATTACCGGCTCGCGGTGATCGAACTGAGCATCCCGTCGCTGGAAGAGCGCGGCGCCGTGGACAAGATCGCGCTGTTCAAGTCGTTCGTCGCCGAAGTGGTCGGCGAGGAGCGGCTCGCGCAATTGCCCGACCTGCCGTACTGGCTCGCGGACGCGGTGGCGGACAGCTATTTCCCCGGCAACGTGCGCGAGTTGCGCAATCTTGCCGAACGCGTCGGCGTGACGGTGCGGCAGACGGGCGGCTGGGACGCCGCGCGACTGCAGCGGCTGATCGCGCACGCGCGCAGTTCGGCGCAGCCGGTGCCGGTGGAGAGCGCGGCGGAGGTTTTCGTCGACCGCAGCAAGTGGGACATGAACGAACGCAATCGCGTGATTGCCGCGCTCGATGCGAATGGCTGGCGGCGCCAGGATACGGCGCAGCAGCTCGGCATCAGCCGCAAGGTGTTGTGGGAAAAAATGCGCAAATATCAGATCTTCGACGAGGAACCCGAGACCCGCGAAAGCGAGTAATTAATGAGATAAAATCGCGCTGAATTACAACGACTCGGGCGGGGAATAGAACTTCATGAGCCATATGACGGGGTTGGGGCGGGCATGCGTGTTGCTCGCCATGGTGGGAGGCATGCAGGGCGCGTACGCGCAGGGATTGGCAAGCAGCACTTCGCCGGCGGTGCAGCAGGCGTCGGCGCCGGTAGCGGCGATTCCGGCGATCGATCCGCAGGTTCAGTCGTCGGTGCAGCCGCAGGCGGGCGAGACGACGGGGCAGAGCACGGTCGACGAGCTGCAGCGCCAGATCCAGTCGCATACGCTGACCGAAATGCGCACAAGCTACAACGGCAGCTATGGCGCGAGCCTGCTGTTCAACGTGAAGGACGGTTCGTACTTCGTCGCGTTGTTTCAGCAGAAGGCGTTCTGGCGCGTGGTCAAGACGTACGACGAATCGCGCGCGGAGCTGATCTATCGCGATTTCTCGCGTCAGGCGGAGCGTCTGGCCGTCAACGAACTGCGCGCGGCGAAGCTGGAATCGCAGAAGGCGCAGATGGACCGGCAGATCGAGGTTACGCAGGAGCGGGCGCGGCGCCTGCAGGCCGATATCTCGATCGCGCGCGAGCAGCAGGCGGCGGTCGCGGATCGCCAGAAGAACGTCCGCAACGAGACGGCTGCGCTGCAGGCGCAGCAGGCCGAGCTTCAGGCGCAACTGCGTACGTTGCAGCAGCAGGTGCGTTCGCTGCAGCGTGAAGCCGACGCAGGGCTGCCGACGACGGCCCGCTGAGCGGGAAGCGGCGGTGCGGCGACATGCCGCGCCGGCCATCCAAACAAAAAGGGCAAGCCGGTTGGCTTGCCCTTTTTGTTTTACTGGCCGTCCGGCACGATTCGCCGGCGGCGCGTGACGATTACCGGCCCGTTGCCGCTGCGCGCATCGGACGGTGCGCTGCCCGATGCATCGCCGCCGGCGTCGCGCGGCGCACCGTATTCGCGCGGCGTGCTGTAGCCTTCGCGGGGCTCACGCGAGCCGTAGCCCTCGCGCGGTTCGCGGGAACCATAGCCCTCGCGGGGTTCGCGTGAGCCATAGCCCTCGCGCGGTTCACGGGAACCATAGCCGCCGTCGCCGCGCGATTCGCGGGGGCCGCCGTGCGAGCCGTACGGGCTGTGGCCGCCGCCTTCACGGCCGCCGGGACGCCCGCCGGTGCGCGGGCCGCGCGGGCCGCCACCACCGGGGCGCGAGCCGCCGGTGTCGAGCTGGATCGTGGAAATCGCACGCTTGTAGATGCCTTGCAGACCCACGGGGGTGCGCAGCATCACCAGATACTGGTCGAACGACTCGATGCAACCCGTCAGGCGAATGCCGTTGACGAGATAGATTTCAACGCGCTTACGTTCCTTGCGCGCGGAATTGATGAAGTCGTTTTGCGGATGGGATTCTGCGGGATTGGCCATTGAGGTGCGGCAGGAGCCTGCGTCAGAGAATATGTTGTGCGTGTGTGTGGCGTGTTCGTCCACAAGGTGTTTGGCGGGATTTTACCCTGTTCGTTCCGGAAGCGCCCAGTCGCGATTGTGTCGAACCGTAACCCACTATAGACGCTCCCGTACATTTTCGCGATCTGGCCGAATGGCTAGCGTCTGCTGCCGCTCATAACGCCGAACGAATGTTCGCTGCCGGTCGTCGTTTCTTCGACGGGATTTTCTGCCCGGACTGCGTGCAGGAAAGGGCCGCAGGGCGTGTTTCGTTACGTTGCGTTACGTCTCTCGCAGCGCGGTAGCACCTGGCCGGGACCATCCCGCTTACATTCGCCGCAGACGCCGGGCAAGCCGGCGGAACAGGGATGCGGAGATGAATCAGAGGCGCATGGTAGGATGGGTCGGGGGTGTGGCGTTGCTGGCTTCCGGTAGTGCAATGGCGGGGCACGTCGATCTGTCGGTCGGCATCGGCGTTCCGGTGGCGCCGGTCTATGTCGAACCTGCGCCGGTCTATGTGGCGCCGCCGCAGCCGGCGGTGGTCGCATATCCGGGCTATGGATACGGCTACTACGGCGATGACGACGACGATCGTTATCGGAAGTGGCGCCGGCATTACTACAAGCATTGGCATCGGCATCACGACGACGATGACGATTGAATCCGCGGCAGGCGGCGCGGGCGCGATATTGCGATCGCGATCCGGCCGCCGCCGCCCCAGGATTCGACTGACTTATCCGCGCATGGCGGGCGACGCGCCCATCACCCTTGCTTCGCGGCCTTGATTTTCGCCAGCTCCTCGTCGCGCAGCGCGCGGCGCAGGATCTTGCCGACGTTCGTCTGCGGCAACGCGTCGCGGAATTCGACGAATTTCGGCATCTTGTAGCCGGTCAGGTTCTTGCGGCAGTGCGCGAGCACGTCGTCGACCGTGAGCGCCGGGTCGCGCCGCACGACAAACACCTTGATCCGTTCGCCCTGCACGTCGTCCGGGATCCCGATCGCCGCCGCTTCGCTGATGCCCGGGTGCATCACGAGCACTTCCTCGATTTCGTTCGGATACACGTTGAAGCCCGACACGAGGATCATGTCCTTCTTGCGGTCGATCAGGCGCACGAAGCCGCGCTCGTCCATCACGCCGATGTCGCCGGTGCCGAGCCAGCCGTCGGCGTCGATCACCTTCGCGGTTTCGTCGGGACGCTGCCAGTAGCCGCGCATCACCTGCGGCCCGTGCACGCACAGCTCGCCCGGCTCGCCGATGCCGGCCCAGGTGCCGTCCTCGCGGCGAAAGCGCACCAGCGTCGACGGCGCCGGCAGCCCGATCGAGCCGCTGAACGCGGCCATCGCGTTGAGGTCCACGGGGTTCATCGTGACGATCGGCGAGCATTCGGTCAGCCCGTAGCCTTCGACGACCGGCCGTCCCGTCACCTGCTGGAAGCGCTCCGCGACGGCGCGCTGCATCGCCATGCCGCCCGCCATCGCGAGCTTGAGTTTCGAGAAGTCGCGCTTGCGGAACTCCTCGTTGTCGAGGAACGCGTTGTACAGCGTGTTGATGCCGGTGATGCCCGTGAAGGTCTCATGGCGGAGGATTTTCATCACCATCGTCATGTCGCGCGGATTCGCGATCAGAATGTTGCGCCCGCCGAGTCCCATGAAGATGAACGCGTTCACGGTCAGCGAATAGATGTGATAGAGCGGCAGCGGCGTCAGCACGGTCTCGATGTCGCCGGTGAGCTGGTCGGCGATCCACGCCTTCGCCTGCAGCAGGTTCGCGATCAGGTTGCCGTGCGTGAGCATCGCGCCTTTCGCGACGCCCGTCGTGCCGCCCGTGTATTGCAGGAACGCGAGGTCGTCGCGCGTCAGCGTCGCGGGCTGCGGCTGGTTGCGCGCGCCGAGCGCGAGCGCGGAGCGCAGCTGCACGGCCTGCGGCAGGTGGTAGGCCGGCACGAGTTTCTTCACGTGCTTGAGCACGAAATTGATCAGTCGTCCTTTCGCATTGAAGCCGTCGGCGAGCAGGTCGCCGAGCGCGGTGACGACGATGTTCTTCACCTGCGTTTCGGGCAGCGCATCCTGCAGCGTGCGCGCGAAGTTCTCGAACACGACGATCGTCTGCGCGCCGCTGTCCTTCAGCTGGTGCGCGAGCTCGCGCACGGTATACAGCGGATTGACGTTGACGACGATCGCGCCGGTCTTCAGCGTGCCGAACAGCGCGACCGGATACTGGAACGTATTGGGCAGCATGATCGCGACGCGGTCGCCGGGCTTCACGCCGATCGACTGCAGATACGACGCGAACGCATCGACCTTGCGCGCGAGCGTGCGATAGGTCATCGACGCACCCGCGCTGACGTACGCGACGCGATCGGCGAAGCGTGTAGTGCATTCGTCGAAGAACTGCACGAGCGACGCATATTGCGTGATGTCGATTTCGTGCGGCACGCCGGGCGGGTATGACGCGTACCAGATGCCGTCGGTGTTCGGCGGTACCAGCGTGGTGGCGGTCGCTGCAGGAGCGGGCATGATGTGTCTCCAGTATCGACCGGCGTTGACGCTTCGGCGTCCGCGCCGGTCCCATGCTATGCGGTCGGCCGGCGTCGGCGCTTGCGCGCCTGCTCCGGTCCATGCTTGTACGATCGATCCGGGGCAGCGCTTCGACGCTTGCACCGGATCGCGGTCTTTCAATCAAGCCGTTCGGTGAACACCGGCGCGCGCCGCGTCCGCATCCGGACTCGAACCACGCAGCGGAACGACGCAACGCGCGTCGCTGCCCGTTCGCGCGCAAACGAGGTCGTCGGTCAACGGAAGGCGTGCATCGTGTCCCGCGCGATCAATTCGACGAATGCAGCGTCGCCGCATCGGCTGCTGCCGCGCTCGACGGCAGGCCGAACGCGGCGCTCGCGCCCGCGTCGTCGAGGACCGCCGCGAAGATCTCGAGCTGCGCGCTGTCGGGCATCGGCGCCTTCAGCGCGGCGACGATCAGCGACGACAGGCGCGCGATCATCTGCACGTCGTTCATCGTGCGGCCCTGCGAGAACTCGTCGATCAGGCTCTCGGTTTCCGCACCGGCGAGCGCGCCGGACAGCGCGCCGATCGCGAAGTGCAGCCGCCAGCCGAGTTCATTGCGCGGCAGATGCGGCAGCGCACGCTGGAACGAATCGAAGAAGCGTCCGGCGACGCTCGCGTAGTGCGCGGTCAGGAAGTTGCGCACGAACGGCGACGGATCGGTATACGCGCGGCCGATCAGCCGCAGGAATCCGGGGCCGCCGCGCTCGGGATCGCGCGACGCCTTCAGCGCGGGAATGAACATCGCGCCGAGCACGTGTTCGCAGGTGATGTGCGTGCCGAGCTGCGCGTCGAAGCGATCGAGGATGCCGAGGCGTTCCTGGTTGAGCTGGTCGAGCCGGCGCGACAGCATCGCGTGGATCAGCGCTTCCTTGCTGCCGAAGTGATAGTTGACCGCGGCGAGGTTGACCGCCGCGCGCGACGTGATCTGCCGCATCGACATCGCTTCGAAGCCGTGCTCGATGAACAGGTCCTCCGCCGCATCGAGAATGCGCGCCTTCGTGCCGCCGGTCTGCCGGCTGCCCGACGGCCGCCCCGCGGACGACCGTCCCGCAGATGGCCGTCCCTCCTGACTTACTGCCATGTTCCGCCTCCCATGCCGGTCGCCCGGCCGCGAACAGGTGATTTGATTATCTGATTCAAACAGTCGTTTTTATTAAGATAAAAAAACGCGGGCGGGGCGGGCAAGCGGTGAATCTGGTCGGATTCCTCTAGATCGATGTGCGGATGCGGAAACGCCGGTGCACGGCCCCGGCAGGACGGGGCGCGCGCGATGATGCGACGCGGCAATGCCGCGGCTCAGCCGACGGTGCTACGCGTATTGACCGATTGCGTCATGTCGATGCCGCGTCGTTCGCGGCTGAACAGGATCAGCACGGCGATCGCGATGGCGACGACGCCGGCCACGAGCGCGAGTGCGAACGCATAGTCGTTGCCGTGCGAAACCGCGAGCGAGGCCTGCATCGTCGCGTTGCCCGACGCGAGCAGGTTGCCGAGCTGGTAGACGACGCCGGGGAAGGTCGCGCGGATCTCGTCGGGCGAGATCTCGTTCAGGTGGACGGGAATCACGCCCCACGCGCCCTGCACCGAGATCTGCATCAGGAACGCGCCGGCCGCGAGTGCGAGCGCGCCGCTCGAGAACGCCCACAGCGGCAGCACGGGCAGCGCGATCAGCGCCGCGATGAAGATCGCGCGGCGGCGGCCGATCCGTTCCGAGATCGCACCGAACGACAGGCCGCCGACGATCGCACCGATGTTCAGCACGATCGTGATCCACGACACGGTGTGCGGATCGAAGTGATGCTGTTCGCGCAGGAAGGTCGGATAGAGATCCTGCGTACCGTGCGAGAAGAAGTTGAACGCGGTCATCAGCACGATCGCGTAGATCGTGAGCTTCCAGTTCTGCTGCAACGTCGCCGCGAGGCTCGGGCGCTCGCGCTTTTCCATGTGCTTCCACGCCGGCGATTCCGGCACGTGCGCACGCACGTACAGCACGAGCAGCGCGGGCAGCACGCCGACCATGAACATGCCGCGCCAGCCGATGTACTGGTAGAACAGGCCGAACACGATCGACGCGAGCAGATAGCCGCTCGGGTAGCCGGCCTGCAGCAGTCCCGACACGATGCCGCGCGCGTGGGTCGGCACGGTTTCCATCGTCAGCGCGGAGCCGACGCCCCATTCGCCGCCCATCGCGATGCCGAACAGCGCGCGCAGCACGAGCAGCGCGGTCAGGCTCGGCGCGAAGCCCGATGCCAGTTCGAGCACCGAATAGCAGGCGATGTTGACCATCAGCGTCGGACGGCGGCCGAAGCGGTCGGCGAGCCGGCCGAAGATCAGCGCGCCGAGCGGACGCATCGCCAGCGTCAGCGTGAGCGCGAACGCGACGGCTGGAATGGTCGATGCGAATTCGGCGGCGATGTCCTTGAGGACGAACACCATCAGGAAAAAGTCGAACGCATCGAGTGTCCACCCCAGGTAGGCGGCAATCGTGACGTTGCGTTGTTCGCGGGTCCAGCTCATGGCCGAGGTCTCCTCGTTGGCTTGCGTGCGCACGGCAGGCATGCGGGTGCGGCCTGGGGCGCGGCGCGGGGGTACTGATCGAGTGTAGGCGGCGCGCATCGGGATGTGGGGCGCGATAGCCGCGAATCGGGAATAATCCCTACGAAATGGCTTGTTTCGGAAAAGGAAATGCGTGCGCGCAACAAAACTGACAGCCGTCTGTATGATTTGCGATGGATGGTTGTATTTGATTTGTAATTAATTCGATGCGCGTTGCCGCCGAATCAGGAGTCCCGATGACCGAATCTTTCGCCGCCACGCTGCCGATGCTCGAAACGCCCAGGCTATGGTTGCGCCCGCGCGTGCTGGCCGATCTCGATGCGTGCATCGAGATGGACCGAGATCCCGAAGTCACGCGGCACATCGCGGGCCCGTGGCACGACCCCGTCGAGCATCGCCGCTTCGTCACGCACCGGATCACGCGCGACTATCCGCCGGGCCTCGGCTACTGGTCGATCTTCGAGAAGGCCGCGCCCGCTGCGTTCGCCGGCTGGGTCCTGCTGATCCCCGACTATGCGGACGGCGCGCACGACGTCGAGATCGGCTGGCGGCTCGTGCGCGCGGCGTGGGGGCGCGGCATCGCGAGCGAGGCCGCGGCGGCCGTCGTGCGCCATGCCTTCGACACCGTGCGGCTGCCGCGCGTGATTGCCGATATCGCCGCGGCGAATACGGGATCGCTGGGCGTCGCGCGCAAGCTCGGGATGCATCGCGTCGGCGTGGTACGCGATGGCATCCCGTACGTGCGGCATCGTCTCGAACGCGACGATTTGCGCGCATAGCGCAGCACGCGGCTGTCAGGGATCGTCAAACGCGTGCGCATGATCGCAGCGACGTATTAACGGCGCGGGCGATCAGGAGTATCGTTGCCGGAATTTATCGACATGGGGTACGACCATGGCTTTGGGCAACGATGTTCATCTCATTCCCGTCACGCTCGACACGCTGCGTCCGACGCAGATGACGGTCGGCTATCGTGAAGTGAAAGCGAAGCGCAAGCACTGGAAGGCGCTCGGCAAGCGCGCGCGCAAGGCCGCGATCGAATCGCACTGGTTTCCGGCCGTGCTCGGGCCGGGCGGGCTGCACTACATCACCGATCACCACCATCTCGGTCTCGCGCTGATCGAGGAGGGGGAGACGCGCGTCAACGCGATGCTGCTGAAGGATCTGTCGTGGCTCGACGACACGATCTTCTGGCGCATGATGGAACACAACCAGTGGGTGCATCCGTTCGGCCCCGACGGTTCGCGTCGCGACTATGCGCATTTGCCGAAGGCGCTGACGGGGCTCGAGGACGACCCGTACCGCAGCCTCGCGGGCGAGCTGCGCACCGCAGGCGGCTATGCAAAGGACGCGACGCCGTTCAGCGAATTCCTGTGGGCCGACTTCCTGCGCCAGCATGTGTCGCTCGACCAGATTCGCAAGAACTTCGCGAAGGCGCTCGACATCGCGCTGCGTCACGCGCACGAGCAGGATGCGCGCTATCTGCCCGGCTGGTCGGGCGTGATTGCCGTCAAGCCCTGAGCGACGCCATACGTCGACCGCCATGACGACCGCTCCGATCCCGCCCGACGCCGCCCCGCAGCATGCAGACCATTTCGCCGCGCCCGATGCGGCGCCGCCGCCGCGCGCGCAGCGCATCGGTCTCGATGCGCTGGCCGGCCTGTCGATTGCCGGCTTGCTGATTCCGGAAGCCGTCGCCTATGCGGGGCTCGCGAACCTGCCGCCGCAGGCGGGCCTCATCGCACTGCTGTCGGGACTCGTCGTCTACGCGCTCACCGGCAGCAGCCGTTTCGCGATCGTGTCGTCGACCTCGTCGTCGGCGGCCGTGCTCGCGGCGACCGTGCTGGCCGAGTCGGGAATGGCGCTGGCCGCGCACCTCGCGCTGGCGGCCGCGCTGGTCGCGATGACGGGCGTGCTGTTCATCCTCGCGGGTGCCGCGCGGCTCGGCGGCATGTCGGATTTCGTCGCGCGGCCGGTGCTGCGCGGCTTCACGTTCGGGCTGGCGGTGACGATCGTCATCAAGCAGCTGCCGAAGATTCTCGCGGTATCGGTGCAGCACAGCGATGCACCGCATGTCGCACTCGACCTGATCGCGGGCGCGCCGCATGCGAACCTCGCGAGCGGCGCGCTGGGTGCGGCCGCGCTCGCGCTGCTGTTCGTGCTCGGCCGCAGTTCGCGCGTGCCGGCGACGCTCGTCGTGATCGTGCTGTCGATCCTGGCCGGCTATGCAGTCGACTGGCAGCACTACGGGATCGCCGTGGTCGGGCACATCGATTTCCAGCACCTGTCGTTCGGCTTGCCGCAGCTCGACCGCAATGCATGGATGCAGACGGTCGAGCTTGCATTCGCGCTGATGCTGATCCTGTATGCGGAGTCGTACGGCTCGATTCGCAACTTCGCGCTGAAGCACGGCGACAGCGTGTCGCCGAATCGCGACCTGGTCGCGCTCGGCTGCGCGAACCTCGTGTCGGGACTGCTGCACGGGATGCCGGTCGGCGCCGGCTATTCGGCGACCTCGGCGAACGAGGCGGCCGGCGCGCAGTCGCGCTTTGCGGGCCTGTGGGCGGCCGGCGTGGTCGCGCTGATCGTGTGGCTGCTGCTGCCGCAGCTCGCGCGCACGCCGGAGCCCGTGCTCGCGGCGATCGTGATCTTCGCGGTCAGTCACTCGCTGCATCCGTCGGTGTTCCGGCCGTACTGGGCGTGGCATCGCGATCGGCTCGTGGTGATCGCCGCGCTGCTCGCGGTGCTCGTGCTCGGCGTGCTGCACGGGCTGCTCGCGGCGATCGGCGTGAGCCTGCTGCTGACGCTGCGCAAGCTGTCCGAACCGAACGTCAGCGTGCTGGGACGGTTGCGCGACAGTCACGATTTCGTCGACGTCGCGAGCCACGAGGACGCGAAGCCGGTAGCGGGCGTGCTGATCGTGCGGCCCGAGGCCCAGCTGTTCTTCGCGAACGCCGACCGCATGCTCAATCGCGTGCGTGCGCTGATGAAGGCCGCGCCGGACACGCATACGGTGATGCTGAGCCTAGAGGAAACGCCGGATGTCGACGGCACGACGATCGAATCGTTGCGCACGTTCGCCGCCGAATGCGCGGCGCACGGCCAGCGGCTCGCGATCGTGCGGCTCAAGCTGCACGCGCTGCATGCACTGCGCCGCGCGGCCGACGGCACGTTGCGCGACGACGCGATGTCGGAGCTGAGCGTCGACGAAAGCCTGCAGAAGCTGCAGGCGGGCGGCGAGGTGGACGGCAGGGCGGGCGTCATTGCAGGGTAACGCCGCCCGCAGCAGGCCGGGCAACGCCGGCCGTGGGCCGTGCGATGCGCGGCGGCGCCGCCCGGCATGGTCCGCATCCGTTCGCGGGCGGTGCGATCAGCGCGGCGAACTCCAGCCCTTGTAGCTCTTCACGTTGTCGCGCGTGACCAGCGTCGGCTCGATCAGGATCATCGGGTTGGCCGGCTTCTGGCCGTTCATGATGCCGTAGCCGACGTTGACGGCCTGCTGCGCCATCGCCCACGGGTCCTGGCTCGCCGACGCCTGCACGAGCGTGTTCGTCTTCAGCGCGACTTCGATGTCGGGCGCACCGTCGACCGACGTGATCACGATGCCCGGGCGGTTCAGCTGCTTCGCGGCGAGGTCGCTGCCGACGGCTTGCGGGTCGTTGATCGTGAACACGCCGTCGAGTTTCGGAAAGCGCGTCAGGTAGCCCTGCATCGCGTTCATCCCGCCTTCGCGCGAGCCCTTGCCGTCCTGGTCGCTCGACAGCAGCTTGATGTTCGGGTTCTTCGCGAGCACCGACTTGCAGCCGTTCACGCGATCGATCACGGCCGACACCTGCGGGCCGTTCTCGATGATCACGTTGCCCTTGCCGTTGATTTTCTTCGCGAGGTAGTCGCACGCAAGCTCGCCGGCCTTCACGTTGTTGGTCTGCACGGTCGCGTTCGCGCCGGCCGCGGCGACATCCACCGCGACGACCGTGATGCCGGCCGCCTGCGCCTTCTTCACCGCCGGCTCGATCGCCTTCGGATCGGTCGCGTTCAGCAGGATCATGTCGACGTGGGCGGAGATGAAGTTGTCGATCTGCGTGAACTGCTTGTTCAGGTCGTAGTCGGCCGAGACGGCGGTGACCTTGGCGTTCGGGTTGATCTGTTTCGCGCGCGCCTCGGCGCCCTTCACGATCGTGACGAAATACGGGTTGCCGAGCGAGCCGACCGTGACGCCGATCAGCTTCAGCGGCTTGTCGGCAGCATGCGCAACCGATGCGCCGAAGGCGAACGCGCACGCGAGGGCGGTCAGGGCGGCTTTGTGCTTGAACATGTCGTTGTGTCTCCGTGAGGTCTGTTGGCGAATGCGCGCAGGCCGACCTGCCTGCGCGCAGAGGGGAAAGCGGCGAGCGGGGCGTCAGGTGCGGGCCGAGTCGCGCTGGCGGTAGCGGTCGAGCGCGACGGCGCCGATGATCACGAGGCCCTTGATGATGTACTGCCAGATGTCGGACACGCCGAGCAGCACGAGGCCGTTGGTCAGCACCGCGATGATCAGCGCGCCGATCAGCGTGCCGACGATCGAGCCGACGCCGCCGACGAAGCTCGTGCCGCCGAGGATCACCGCGGCGATCGCGTCGAGCTCGTACGACTGGCCGAGCTGCAGCCCGTTGGCCGCGTAGAGGCGCGCGGCCGACATCACCGCGCCGAGCCCGGCGAGCAGGCCCGACGCCGCATAGACGAACAGCTGGATCGCGCGCACGTTGATGCCCGACAGCCGCGCGGCTTCCGGATTGCCGCCGACCGAATAGATGCGCATGCCGAGCACCGTGCGGCGCAGGATGAACCACGAGATCGCGATCACCGCGCACGCGATCACGACGAGCCACGGCACGCCGAAGATCGTGCCGTTGCCGATGAACGCGAACGGCAGCTGCGGATTGAACACGGTCGTGTCGTTGCCGAGCAGCCGCGCGACGCCGCGCACGGCGGTCATCGCGCCGAGCGTCACGATGAACGGCGGCAGGCGCAGCAGCGAGATCAGCCCGCCGTTGATCGCGCCGAACACGAGGCCGACTGCGAGCGCGGCGGGGACGCCGAGCCAACCCCAGCCGGGAATGGTCGACGCGAGCAGCGATGCGACGGCCGCGGCGGCGAGCACCGAGCCGACCGACAGGTCGATGCCGCCCGTCAGGATCACGAACGTCATCCCGGCTGCGAGCACGATGTTGATCGATGCCTGCTGCGTGACGATCGACAGGTTCTGCAGCGTGAAGAAGCCGTCGGTCAGAAAACCGAAGCCGATGCACAGGACCAGAAGGACCGGCAGCATGCCGGCGGTGCGCATCAGCGACTGCATGCGCGCACGATGATCGGCGATGCGCGCCTGCGGCGCACGATCGGCCGCCGGATGGGCGGTCGCGGAAGCGAGGTTCCGCTGCTTGGTCGGATTGATCATTTCGGTAACCTGAATGTAAGAATGAAATGAAAAGGGCCGGGCTCAGTGCGCGTCGGCGAGTTCGGCCTGCGAGCCGGTCGCGAGCGCAATGATCGCTTCCTGCGTGATCGGCGTGCCGGTATGGCCGCCGAGTTCGCCGGCGATTTCGCCTTCGCGCATCACGACCACGCGATCGGCCACGCCGATGATTTCCGGCAGCTCGCTCGAGATCACGATCACGCCGACGCCCGCGCGGGCCAGTTCGTTGATGATCCGGTAGATCTCCGACTTGGCGCCGATGTCCACGCCGCGCGTCGGCTCGTCGAGGATCAGCACGCGCGGCCTGGTTTCGAGCAGGCGCGACAGCAGCACCTTCTGCTGGTTGCCGCCGGACAGCGCGCCGACGTTGACGTTCGCGTTCGGCACGCGAATCGACAGCGACGCGATCGCATCGCGCGCGCGTTGCGCGCCGCGCGCGAGATCGAGCGCACCGAGCCGCGCATCGCGGTTGCAGACCGAGATGTTGATGTTGTCGCGCACGCTCATGTCGAGGAACAGGCCCTGGCGCTTGCGGTCCTCGGTCAGGTAGACGAGGCCGGCGTCGATCGCGTCGCGCGGCGAATGCGCGCCGAAGGTGCGCTCGCCGAGCTTGATGTCGCCGCGCGTGCGCGGCTCCGCGCCGAAGATCAGCCGTGCGAGTTCGGTGCGGCCCGCGCCGACCAGCCCGGCGACGCCGAGCACTTCGCCCGCATGCAGGTCGAGGCTGCAGCCGCGCACGCGGCCGCCGTCGGCGACGTCGCGCACCGACAGCAGCAGGTGGCCCGGGTCGTACGGCGCATGCGCCTTCTTGTAGAAGCCGGAGATGTCGCGCCCGACCATCATGCCGACCAGACGCTCGGCCGACAGCGCGTCGCGTTCGAGCGTGCCGACGTAGGTGCCGTCGCGCAGCACCGACACGCGGTCGGACAGTTCGTAGATCTCCGCCATCCGGTGGCTGATGTAGATGATCGCGAGGCCTTCCTCGCGCAACTGCCGGATCAGGCGAAACAGGTGTTCGGTCTCGCGCGACGACAGCGGCGTGGTCGGCTCGTCCATCACGAGGATGCGGGCGCGCGTATGCACGGCGCGCGCGATCTCGACGAGCTGCTGTTCGGCGATCGACAGCGTGCCGACTAGCGTGTCCGGGCCGAACGATGCGCCGAGGCGCGCGAGCACGTCCTGGCAGCCGCGCGCCATCGCCGCGCGGTCGATCGTGCCCCAGCGCCGGTTGCCGCGCCGCAGTTCGCGGCCGACGTAGATGTTCTCGGCGACCGTCAGGTTCGGCGCGAGGCACAGCTCCTGGTAGATCACCGCGACGCCCGCATCGCGCGCGGCGAGCGGGCCGTCGACGTCGATGCGCGCGCCGTCGATCAGGATTTCGCCGCCGGCGTCGGCGCGGTACGCGCCCGACAGGATTTTCATCAGCGTCGACTTGCCTGCGCCGTTCTCGCCCATCAGCGAGTGAATCTCGCCCGGATAGACGGTCAGGCTGACGTTGTCGAGCGCGCGCACGGCCGGGAACGTCTTGCTGATCCGGCGCATTTCGAGCAGCGGCCGGGACGACTCAGATCGCGACATGACTGACCTCCTGTGATTCCGTGCCGGCGCCGCGGAGAATGCCGGCGCGCGGAGAGAAGTTGAAGTACATCGGCAGCGTCGCGGCGCCGATCGCACCGGCGTCGGCGCCGAACGTGCCGCGCACCAGCGTCGGCGTGCCGCGTGCTTCGGGCGCCGTGGCCGCCAGCGCGGCGCGCAAGCGGCTCGTCACCGCATCGAGCAGCCCGGCATCGGTGTCGGCGTCGAGCACGACCACCGGCGCATCGACGACGCACAGCACTGCGCGCAGTGCCGGCGCGAGCGCGTCGACGCAGTCGTCGATCCATTCGTCGACGGCCGGCAGCTCGCGCGCGATGCAGGCTTCGAGGTCGGCGCGGTTGTCGACGGTTTCGCCGCGATGGCGCAGATGGCGCACGAGCGCATGCAGCGATGCGCGGGCAAGCAGGATGTCCCACGGTCCGCGCGGCGGCGGCGCGGACGCCAGTCGGCTCGGCGGCACCGGGATCACGGCGATGTCGCCCGCGTTGCCGGTCACGCCGCGCAGGCAGTCGCCGTCGATTGCGATGCCGCCGCCGATCGCGGGGCCGATGAACAGGTAGACGAAGTCGTCGCACTGCCGGCCGTAGCCGTAGAACAGCTCGGCGATCGCGGCCGCGTTGCCGTCGTTCTCGCCGAACACCGGCAACGACGACGTGCGCCCGAGATCGCTCGCGAAATCAACGTCTTCCCATGCGCGGAAGGTGTCGGGCGCGAGGCCGAGTTCGCGCATCCATGCACCGAGGTTGTACGGCTGCGCGACGCCGATGCCGGCCAGGCGCGTCCGCTCGTGCTCGGGCAGCAGCGCCTGCATCGCGTCGATGTCGCGACGCACGATGTCGAGGGCTTCGGCGGGCGGCGGCAGCAGCGTGTCGTGCGAGCGGCGGCCGAGCACGTCGCCCGCGAAGTTGACGAGTGCCGTCTCGATGCGCATCCGGTCGAGATGGACGCCGATGCCGAACGCGCCGCGCGGATCGAGCCGGATCAGCGACGCCGGCTGGCCGCGCTGGCCTTCGGTGCGGCGGCCGGTGAACTCGATCAGCTTCGCGTCGGCGAGCGACGCGATGATGCTGCCGACCGCCGTGCCCGTCAGGTTCGCGAGGCGGGCGAGGTCGGCTTTCGACGCGCTGCCCGCGCGGCGCAGCGTCTTCAGCAGCAGGCGCTCGTTGTAACGGCGCACGTTGGCCGAATTGCTTCCCTGGCCGATGTGCGGGCTTCTCATGGCGTCTCCTTCCATGCTTCGTCGTCCGGCGACGAATTAAATAAATCACGTTGATTTATTTAACCGCGTGAGCACGGACATGTCAGCCTAGGGAAATCCCGGTCGGTGAGGGCGAGCGGAACGGCGGGGAGCTGCGGAAAGGAGTGGGGAGTTTGCCGGGCAGGTGGATGAAGCGGTTTTGCGGGGCGGAAATGAAAAAAGGCCGGCATAAAGCCGACCTTTTTATAAAACAGATGGTGCCCAGGAGAGGACTCGAACCTCCACGGTGTTGCCACCGCTAGGACCTGAACCTAGTGCGTCTACCAATTCCGCCACCTGGGCACGTTTCGCTTGGTGCTGCATTGCGAAAGACTGCGATTATAGCGTGTCTGGAAACTCTGTCAACAGGTTTTCGGGCGATCTTTCTTTTCGGTGCGCGTGGCGGGCCAACATGCGGTTTCCTTCGGGGCCGACTCAAGTTCGGTTCGCCGTCGATGCACGATCGTGCGTGCATGATGCCTCGGATATATCTGTTACCATCGAGGTAACTTTTTGTCTGACTCAACCCGATGAGGAGTGTGTTTCATGTCTGAGATCGCCGTGGTTTTTCATAGTGGCTACGGTCATGCGGCCGTCATTGCGGAAGCCGTTGCGCGTGGTGTCGAGAAGGTCGACGGGGCGTCGGTCAAGCTGATTCCCGTCGAGGCGATCGACGATCACTGGGCGTATCTGGAGCGCGATGCCAGCGCGATCATCTTCGGCTCGCCGACTTACATGGGCAGTGCGTCCTCGCAGTTCAAGGGATTCATGGACGCGTCGTCGAAGTACTGGGGCAAGTGGCGCGACAAGCTCGCGGCCGGCTTCACCGTCTCCGCTTCGCAAAGCGGCGACAAGTTGGCGACGCTGCAGCAGCTCGCCGTCTTCGCGGCCCAGCATCAGATGCTGTGGGTGAGTCTCGGCCTGATGCCCGGCAACAACAACAGCAAGGGATCGGTCAACGATCTGAACCGGCTTGGCTCGTTCCTCGGCGCGATGGCGCAGGCGAATGCGGATCAGGGCGGCGATGCGATCATCGAGAGCGACCGGAAAACGGCCGAAGTGCTGGGCGAGCGCGTCGCGATTGCGGCGAAGCGCTGGAACGGGCGCCGCGTGTGATTTTTCCGCGCACGGAAATGAAAAAAGGCCGGCATAAAGCCGACCTTTTTAATACAGATGGTGCCCAGGAGAGGACTCGGTCACACGAGCGCGACCCCGGCTGCGCTTGCAAGCGCAGCCTTTCGAGTCCCCACGCAAAGCGCGCAGGCGCTTTGCTTCCTGGGCTCAAACTGAAAAAGGCCGGCATAAAGCCGACCTTTTTATAAAACAGATGGTGCCCAGGAGAGGACTCGAACCTCCACGGTGTTGCCACCGCTAGGACCTGAACCTAGTGCGTCTACCAATTCCGCCACCTGGGCACGTTTCGCTTGGTGCTGCATCGCGAAAGACCGCTATTTTAGCGTGTCTGCAACGTCTGTCAACATAATTTCATCGAACCGGTCGAAATTATTTGTGCCCTCCCGCGCGGACACTCATGCGCCGACCGGATCCGCCTGTTTCGCGGCGAAATTCCAGCGCAGTGCCTGCCCGGTGTCGACGCGGGCAGGCAGCAGTCCGGCGGCGAGAAAGGTGTCGGCGATCTTCTGCTGTTCGCCGAAGTTCTGCCGCAGCACCTCGCGGACCACGTAGCTGCGTCGCGCGTTGGCGCGCTCGATCGTCGCGGCGTCGAGCCCCCAGATCGGCGCGAGCGTATTCGCCGCTTCCGGCTGATGTGCGCGCAACCATGTGCCGGCCTGCGACAACCGGTCGAACAGGATCTGTAAGACGTCGGGCCGGGCCGCGGCGAAACTGCTCGACGCCAGGTAGTAGCGCTGGTAAGACGCGAGCCCGTCGCCGTCGGCGAGAATCCGCACGTCGGGGTTCCGGTCCACCGATGCGACATAGGGATCCCACGTGATCCACGCATCGACGCTGCCGCGCTCGAATGCCGCGCGGCCGTCCGCGGGCGTGAGGTAGTGGATCGCGGCATCGGCGGGCGCGAGTTTCGCGCGTGCGAGTGCGGCGAGCAGCAGGTAGTGGCTGCCGGCGGCCTTCGTCACTGCGATGCGCTTGCCCTTGAGGTCGGCGAGCGTGCGCAGCGCGCCGTCCTGCTTGACGACGATCGCCTGCGCTTTCGGCGACGGCGCTTCCTGCGCGACGTACACGAAGCGCGCGTGCGCGGCCTGCGCGAAGACCGGCACCGTATCGGCTACGTCGGCGCTGAAATCGACGGCGCCGACGTTGAGTGCCTCGGTCAGCGGCAGCCCGCTCGCGAATTCATGCCATGACACGCGCATGCCGAGCGGCGCGAGCGCCTGTTCCAGCGTGCCGCGCGTCTTGAGCAGCGTGATCAGCGTCGACGATTTCTGGTATCCGATGCGCAGCGCGGCGGGCGCATCGTCGGCGCGGGCGCGGACACCCGCGGCAGTCAGGCCGGCGGCCAGCATCGCGCGCGCGAACGCGCGGCGGTTCATCGACGTCATGAAGCGGGCTCCTGGTCGGGTTCGTTGCATGGAAGCGAGCCGGCTAACATACCAACGCGGAGCGCGGACGAGAACCGATCAATTCTGCTATCGATCCGACCGACGGGCATAAGCGGCGGGCACGCGGACTCGCGCTCGCTGCCGGAAGTTCGACGTGCGCCGGGCACGTCCGTTGCTCGTTGGAACGGCCACACCTTTGTCAAGGAGAGTGACCATGCCCGAACAGAGAGCGATCCAGCGAGCACGCGCCGACAAGCGCGCCGGCAAGTCGCCGAGCACGCAAGCAGGCGAATTCGTCAAGGAGGAGATCGACCGCGTACGCAGCGGCAAGCACGGTGTGCGTTCGGCCAGGCAGGCCGTGGCCATCGGCTTGTCGGAAGCGCGGCGCGCGGGCGTCGATCTGAAGCCGCCCGCAAAGGGCAAGACGAGCGAAGCGACGCGCAAGAAGGCGGCACAGGACACCGCTGCCGGTCACGGCAAGAAAAAAACCGGCGCCAGCATCGAATCGAAAGCGAAGCGCTCGCGCACCACGACCGCCGTGTTGAAGCGCGAGAGCAAGGAGGGCGCGTCGTCAGCCGCGATGTCGAAGCAGGCGAAGAGCGCTGCTGCGCGTCGTCCGGCCGCGAGCCGTTCCGCCGCCGCGAAGAAGGCCGCGCAAACCAAGGGGGCGGCAGGCCGCTCGGCAGCGGCCAAGAAGGCAGCCCAGACACGGGCGGCGCGTTCGCATCATCGGTAAGGCGTTGCGCGGCAGCGCAACGGTCTATCGATCGCACCGTCGACGATGCGGTCATGGCCTTGCGAGTTCGCGCGGCATCGGACGCCGCGCGAGCGCCCGGCGTCGCAGCGGCTCAGCGGCGATGCCGGGACGCGATAGGGCGTTGCCGCCGCTTGACCGCTACCGCGGGGGAGACAGCCGCCTGAAGCGTTTCCACAACTTTTTCATCTGGACGTAATCGGCGGCCACGCGTGAAGCCCAGAACCCTCGCACGAAAGCGGCCCCCGCTACGGTATCGGCGGCGGCGCGCGGCAGCGAATCCAGCAGACGAGGGGCGACCACGGCGTCGTTGCGCCAGCCCAGATCGTCCTGCAGCGTACTCAACGCCGCCACATAGCGCTTCACCGCCGACTTCGAAAACAGCGAAGCGAAGAATTCCGTCGCATACCGAAGTTTCTTCGCCGCGATGCGCGCGCGATGGCGACGGCGATCGTCGAGATCGGCGAGCCCTCGGCCGCGTTTCAGCAATTTTTTGTGCCGGCGACGCAGGATGTCGGATGCCAGCCGCTTCGCCGGTTTCTGCACGGCCTCGGACGCCTTCCTCGACATGCCGTCACGCCAGCGTGCGCCGTCGAGCCACAGCGTCAGTTGCAGGATCAGTCGCGTGTAACGGACGGACTGCGCGGCAGCCGCCGCATTGGCGCGCTTTTCCGTCGCCACCCGCTTGCACGCGCGCTCCACCGCCCGCCGTTCCTGCTTCTTCTCGGTCTGCGCAAGGGCCTGGCCGAGCGTCGAGCGGGCAAGGACCTCCCAGTCGCGCACCTCGCCCAGCTCCGATGCGATCCAGCGCAGTTCGTCCTGAAACCCCGGATAGGCGGGAATGACCTTGTCGAACAGATCGAGCGCCGAGCGCAGACGCCGCAGGCCGACGCGCATCTGGTGCACGCTCGACGGGGCGTGACCGGACACGACGCCGCGTTCGTTCGCGTGAACCTGCTCGAGGCAGTTGTGCGCGATCGTGCGGAAGGCGTCCTCGATGCTGTCCCGCTTGTGAAGCGTCACCGGCCGCGCCTTGACGGGCGCCTGATGTTGTTGCAGCAGCATTTCATAGCCGCGATCGGCCTTGCTCATGGGGTCGAAGCGCAGCGGCACCGTTGCGAGCAGTTCGAGCGCAATTTGATAAAGCCGCTCCGGCCGGCCTTGCTTCAGTTCCATTTCGACGACGACGACGGAGGTCGAATCCGTTTCGGTTTCGATGGTGCCTTCGTCGATCGCAAACTCGATTTCCTCGCCCGGTTGCGCGCGTAATGGCAGCACCGTGCGGCGAATCCTCGTGACGAAGCGCGGTGCGAGATCCATCGTCGTGCGTTTGTCGCGAATCAGCTTTCCGAGGTCGCTGTCGGCGGGGATCGAGTCGTTGAACAAGCTCAGATCCGGCGCGGGACCTGCCACCGGCATTTCGAATTCGTCGCGCTCGTACAGGCCTGCCGATGCCGGGCCGTCGAGCTTGATGGTCTGGATGGTCTTGTCGCCTTGCGTTCGCACGCGCAGCGATGCATTGCACCGACGAAACGCGAATTCCGATGTGTCGTAGTAGGTGCTGGTCAGCGGTGTGTTCGCCAGGTCGGCGTGTTTGCTCTGCGCGAACAGCGGCGATTCGCGGATTCTGTCGACGTGCTCGAGGTCGACCAGCAGCTTCAATTCCGTTTCCATTGCATTCCCTCGCGCGTCGTCGGGCCGACGCATTCGCTTCACGGATCGCAGCCACGCGGTAGCAGGCCAATTCGATCCGACGGGCGAGCATTTTTCGCACCGTCCAGCGGCGGCCGTGCGCGGCTTTGACGATCATGACGAGCGTGCCCGACGCGCTCGCCTGCATCGCCCCGCAAAGCGCCGCGGCACGGATGGATACATTTGCGCCCGGCCGGGTAAAACGTACAAATCGATGCTGCCGTAATCGACAGGCGGGCATACGGAATCGACGCGACGCCACCGGGGCTCGCCGTTGCCGGGTACGGGACTTGCTGCGAAGGGGCATCCGGAACGACCGGTAGCCGCCATGGAGCCACGAGAACCGAAAACCCACGACCGGGCCGCGATCCGCGGGAGCGCGACGGGTGGCTAAGGTCGGCGTCGTGCGGCTAGGCAAGGAAATCGCGCGCTACGTGCCCGGCATCGCGTGGATCAGCACGTACCGGATCGCGTGGCTGCCGGGCGACGCAATCGCGGGCGTGACGCTCAGCGCCGTGCTGGTGCCCGCCGGCATGGCCTACGCGATCGCGTCGGGCCTTTCCGCCGCGTCGGGACTCTATGCGTCGATTGCCGCGCTGGTCACCTACGCGGTGTGCGGGCCGAGCCGCATCCTCGTGCTCGGGCCCGATTCCGCGCTGATTGCGCTGATCGCGGCGAGCATCGTGCCGCTCGCGCACGGCAATGCCGCGCATGCGGCTGCGCTCGCGAGCGCCCTGGCGTTGCTGTCCGGCACGCTCTGTCTGGCAGTGGGCCTGTTCCGGCTCGGCTTTATCACCGATCTGCTCTCTACGCCGATCCGTTACGGCTATCTGAACGGCATCATCGTCACGATCATCGTCAGCCAGTTGCCGAAGCTGCTCGGCCTGACGGTGCACGAAGCGGCGATTCCGCAGCAGCTGCGCGAACTGGCAACGGCCGTTGCTGCCGGAAAAACGAACCTCGCGGCCTTGTCGATCGGTGTGCTGTCGCTTGCGATGATCCTGGCGTTCAAACGCTGGGCGCCGAAAGTGCCGGGCGTGCTGGTTGCCGTGGTCGCCACCACCGCCGGGGCCGCCTATTTCGATCTGGCGGCGCGGGCGGGTGTCGGCGTGGTGGGCACCTTGCCGCGGGGGCTGCCGGTGCCGGACTTTCCGGTGCTTGCATCGAACGAATGGCTGGCGCTACCGGCAAGTGCCGCCGCCATCGCGCTGGTGTCGTTTACGGACCTGAGCATGCTGTCGCAGATATACGGTTTGCGCAGCGGGGAGGGCGTCGACCGCAATCGCGAATTCGTCGCGCTCGGGATCGCGAATATCGCGGCCGGCCTGTTCCAGGGCTTTTCGGTCGCGGCCAGCGGATCGCGCACGCCGGTCGCCGAGGGCGCCGGAGCGAAGAGTCAGGCGTGCGGCCTGATTGCCGCGCTGATCGTGGCGGCATTGCTGCTTTTTGCACCGCAGGCGCTGCGGGATACGCCGCAAGCCACCCTCGGCGCCGTGGTCGTGGCCGCATCGCTGTCGCTGATCGAAATCGCTGGCCTGCGGCGGCTGTACCGGTTGCGTCGTCCGGAATTCGTGCAGTCGCTCGCCTGCTTTGCCGGGGTCGTGCTGTCGGGCGTGGTGGCCGGCGTGGGCATCGCTCTCGGGCTGGCCGTGCTGGCCTTCCTGTGGCGGGCGTGGCGCCCTTATTCAGCGGTGCTCGGCCGGCGCGACGGCGTGAAGGGCTATCACGACATCGCGCGCCACCCGGACGCGCGCCGCATCCCCGGGCTGGTTCTGCTGCGCTGGGATGCGCCGTTGTTCTTCGCGAATGCGGAAATCTTTCACGAGCGCGTGCTGACTGCGGCGCGCGAGGCGCCCACGCGCACCCGGTGGGTTGCGATTGCGGCCGAGCCTGTGACCGATATCGACGTCACCGCGGCCGACATGCTGGCGAGGCTCGACGACGAACTCGACGATACGGACGTGCAGCTATGCTTCGCGGAACTCAAGGGGCCGGTCAAGGACAGCCTGAAACGATATGGGTTGTACGAGCGAATCGGCGAAGACCACTTCATGCCGACGCTCGGCGAAACCGTGTCGGCGTATCTGAAATCCCACTCGGTCGACTGGCACGATTGGGAAGGTCAAGCGTGAGGCATCGCGACCGGACGGCGGCGACGGGTTGCGGGCAGCGTCATTCGTCGCGTCGATAGTGGGCGATTGCGCCGGTGTTTCGCGCGACCGGGTTGACGCGCGCGGGCTCGCCGCCGTCCGCATGACGCTGCGCGAGCAGCACGCAGCGGTCGACGAGTTCGCTGAACGACAGCGTTGGCGACACCCCCATCTTCTGCCAAAGCGCCGGGCACTCGGTGTCGCGTCCGCACAAGCCGACGACGATGCCGGCCGTTGTCGCGCGCTGGCTCAGCCGGCGTATCAGATCGCGCAGGTACGGGGGCGCGTCGATGGCGTCGAGCGAGATCACACTGATGACGGCTGCGCCGGACAGGCGCGCGTCGCGAAAGCCGCTCCTCGGAAAGCGCTCGTAAGCGGCGCTTTCGGCATGCAGCCCGCGCTGGCGCAGCAGGCATACGGCGATGGTGGCGACGAGATCGTCCAGTTTGCCGCTGCCCGAGATGCAAAGTACCGACGGCGCGCGATCGGCCGCGCCTTCGTGGGCCGACAGGGGCGATGCAGACGACAATGGCGGCGTCGCGTCGCTGTCGGGTTCCAGGCTGTGTACGAGGTCCAGCACCGTTTCGCGAATGCGCCGCAATTGCTTCGGCGAGACGACCCCGCGCAGCAGGTCGATTCGGGCCTGACGGAGACCTTCCAGCGCAACGGCGTCGTAGTACTCGCAAAGCGAGCGTTTCTTCAGCAGCGTGTCGGCCTGCGCCAACGCCCGTTCGCGATCGCCGGTCAGCAGGCGTTGATAGAAGCGCTCGCCCGGCGTCAGTGCAGGTCTGTCGCCGAACAGCACGTCGAGGAATTCGAGTCCGTTGATATAGCGGCCCAGAATCACGAGGCACAGCGTGAGCGGCGTGGAGAGCACCAGGCCGACCGCGCCCCATAGCCAGCTCCAGAAAATCGCGGCGACGATCACCGCGATCGGCGAAAGGCCGGTGCTGTGACCGTACACGAGCGGTTCGAGAAACTGGCCGGCGGCCACTTCGGTCACGCAGAAGAGCACCAGTATCGGGACGATCATCGACCAGTCGGGACTCACGGCGGCGGCGAGAATCGTGGCCGGCAACGCGGCGATCCACACGCCGACGTACGGCACGAAGCGCATCAGCCCGGCGATCACGCCGAACAGCAGCGCGCCCGGCAGGCCGATCACGGCAAGCCCGAAGCTCACCACCGCGCCGACACACACGTTGACGCACAGCTGCGCGAGAAAGTAGCGGCTCAGGCGGCGCGCGGCATCGCTCATTGCCGTCGTGGTGCGGTGCATGTCGTGCGACCCGGCAAGCCGAATCAGGCGTTCGCGCAGGTCGGCGCGCTGCAGCAGGATGAAAATCGCGGTCACGATCACAATGCCGATCGTCGCGAGCGGGCTGACGACCGGCGAAAGAAACCCTTGCGCGAGTTGCAGCGGCGAAGGCGACGGCTCGTGAACTTCGACGGGCAACGGCGCCTTGTCCGCCGGCCCGGCAGGCCTGCTGCTTTCGGACGCGGGCTCCTCGCGCACGGGTGCCACGCGCTTCAGCGCGTCGATGGTTCGTGTCAGGACCGCATCCGCGTGGACCACGACGGTCTGCTGGATATTGTCGATTCGGCGTTCGATTGCGACCTGATAGCGGGGCAGGTCGGACGCCAGTTCCGCCAGTTGCGCGCCGATCAGGAAACCGAGTGCCGTCAGCACCGACAAGGCCACCCAGACGGCGACCAGCACCGAGACCAGTTCACCGAGACGCAGCCGCCGCAACAGGTCCACCAGCGGCGCCAGCAGGAGACTCAGCAGCACGGCGAGCGTGATCGGGATCAGCACCGTCCGCCCGAAATACATCGCGCAGACCATGACGACGCCCGTTGCAAGCGAGGTCAAGGTCTTCAAGCCCGGCACGGCGGCCGGCGCTGCCTTGCGGCTGTGGGTGCCGGCGTTGCTGCGCGCCACCCCGAAGGGTGCCCTTCGGCCGTTCCTGCGTTGCTGTTCCAGTTTCCTCATGACAGGGTGGCCGGGAGCGATCCGGCGATGACGCGCACGGAGCCCGACTCGATCGGCGGCGATCGGGGCCGGTGCTCGGGGCGATGCGTAGCGCCAGGATGACGGGCTGCACGGTGCGTGCCATCAGGCTGAGCGATCGCCGCGCCGGCTGCCACGCATCGGCAACCGGCAACCGGCAACCGGCGGCATCGGTGTTCCGATGGCGCAACGACCGTGCCTGACGGCGAGCTTCCGTTGTTCCGGACGCCGCCGGCGCGACACGCATCGCAGCCCTCAGAATCAATGAGTCGCCTTGGGCAACGGCAGCGCCGGGGCGGACGAGCGAGGTGCATCCGAAACCGGCGTGCCGGGCGGCAGGCGCAGGCCCTTCGACTTCTTGCGCTGGCCCGGCGGCGGCGCGGTCGGCCGCTGCGACTGCATCGCCGCGATCAGTTGCTGGCACGGCAGCGGTTTGTGGTTGCTCGGCGCGATCAACGGGATCAGCGCGGCGAACGGGTTGATCAGGCCGAGGCCGACCATCGCGCCGCCGCGCAGCGCGAGCGCCGTCGGATTCACGCCGACGTGCGGACTCTTGAACGAGCCCTTGACATAGAGCGGCGAACGCAGCGTAAAAATGCGGAAGCCCTTCGTGTGCGGATGGATGCCGAGATCGATCGTTTCGTTCTTCATGTCGACCTTGCCGTCGACGTTGATGACGGCGTCGTCCGTGTCGAGCGCGAACGCATGCGAATCGAGCACGCCGTCCGTGACGACGAAATCGGCGGCCGCACAGTTGATATGCACGATCCGATTGCCATACATCTTTTCGTAGACGACATTCGCGACGTTGAGGCCTGCGGCTTCCAGCAGCAGACGGCTGAGCGTGCCGTCGGTGACGAGCAGCTTCACCTCGCCGTTGGAACTCGCCGCGAGCGCCGCCGGCGTGTTGCCGGTCGCGGACAGCTGCGCGTCGCCATTGACTTCACCGAGCGCGCTCTGCATCGTCTTCACGGTCGGCAGCAGTTGCTTCAGCTTGAGGCCGCGCACGCGCGTCGCGGCGCGCGCCTTGAGCGGCCGTTCGCGGCCGTCGAGATGGAGGTCCGAGGCGATCGAGCCGCCCGCGACGCCGAATTTCAGCGGCTGCAGCGACAGCACGCCGTCGGTCATCACGATGTGCGTGTACAGATCGGTGATGGGCAGCGCCGGATCCTTGATGATGCGCCGACCCGTGAATGTCACGTCGGCATCGATCGCGCTCCAGCGCTCCGTGCGGAAGCCTTCGACCGGCAGCGCCTTGTTCGCTGGCTGGCGCGCGGTGTCGCCGCGCCTTGCCTTGCTCGCATTGCTGTCCGCGCCCACCACCGGCGCCAGATCCTTGAACTGCAGCAGGTTCGAGACCACTTCGCCCTTGAGCAGCGGCCGCGGCTGGCGCTGCGTATAGACCAGCGTGCCGCCCAGATCGCTGCCGCCCACGCGGCTTGAAAATTTTTCATAACGGAAGACGCTGTTGCCCGGCTGGATGTTGCCGGTCAGGTGGCCCTCCGTGGCATAGGGAGGGGTCTTGGGGAGCGTGATGCCCGTCAATGGATAGAGGCGATCGAGGCTCGAGCCTTGCAGCCACAGGCGCAAATCGACGGCAGCCAGATGCGCGGGGTCGGTGACGGTGCCGACCAGGGCAACATGCAGGTCGCCCGCCCTGACATCGGCCTGTACCGGAACCGGCCGCGACGCATCCTGCAGCGCGAGCACGCCGCCGAGCTTGCCGCTGCCTGACAGCGCCGAATGGTGGTAGCTGCCGGTCGCCGTCCAGCCGATCCCGTATTGCGGCTCGCTCTTCTGCCGCGTGGCGGCGGCCGTTGCGCTTGCCGCCGGCTGGCCGCCCGAAGCCGTGCTTGCGGGCGCGGCGGATGCCGCCGATGCTGCCGCGCGCGCCTGCTTGCTCAGCTGTTGCGCGCCGCGCTTGCCGACCGTCTCGGCCGACGCGCTGCGGGATTTGTTCTCCTGCTGCTTGAGGACTTCGCCGATCGGAATCGCGTGGCCGAGTGTGTTGACCGTAGCCTGCATCGCCAGTCCTTTTTGCTGGTCGGACAGCGCGATGTCGCCCTTGTCGAGCCGGATGTCGTGCAGGTCGAGCTTCCACGCCAACGGATGCGCGGACGACTTGAGCTTGAAGGTCCAGTTGTTTCGTCCATCGGCGAGTCGCTCGAGGTCGACGGAAGGGCTGACCAGATTGATGGTCGGAATCACGATGTCATGCGCGAGCAGCGGCAGCATCTTCACCTGGAAGTCGATTTCGTCGAGCGTGGCGAAGTACCGCTGCTTCGCCCAGTCCGGGTTCGCGATCGTGATATTGCGCGCGGCAAAGGTCGGCCACAGCACCCACGCGCGCCAGCCGGTTTCGCCGGCGGCGCGATGCCAGCGCACGGTCAGGTCGCCGTTGATCGCGAACGAGCGACCGATCGCGGCGCTGACCTTGTCGTCGATCAGCGGCCGCGCGCGATTCCAGTCGAACATGAAAATGAACAGCGCGATCGCCGCGATCAGGATGATCAGCACCGCGACGAGCCATGCAACGACTTTGCCGGTCACGCGGGCGATCGTCATGCCGGACGCGTTCGATAGGGCCATGGCGGAAGTCTTGGGAGTTCACGGTCCGGCCCCTCGCGGGCCGGTCGGCAGCAAGGCAGCAATCGCCGTACCGCGACCCGGCCGGGCCGTCTTTGCGAGGAGGCGCAAAAATTGCGCTCCCGACGGGGGCTTGACCGCCGACGACGAGCCGAGCTGCGAGCTGCCCGCAGGCAGGGGCCGCGTTCGGCCGCAACATCCTGTGGACGGCTTTGTTTGCGGTGGCATCTTCCGCAGTCGCCGTGCGAAGCGAACCACAGATTTCCCTACCGGACAAAGGAGCAGATCGATGACGAAGTCAGCTGCAACCCACGAGGCCGTACCTGAATCGGGCGATCCGTTCGTGCTGGATCTGAAGAAAATTCGCGAAGACGCGCGCAAGCACATGACGGACGGCCCGGTCACGCAAACGTACGGCGCGGACCGCACCAAGGTGCTGAAGCTGCTCAATGACGCGCTGGCGACCGAGATCGTCTGCACGTTGCGCTACAAGCGGCATTACTTCATGGCAAGAGGCATCAATTCGGAAGCCGTCGCGCAGGAGTTCGCGCAGCACGCGACCGAAGAGCAGGAGCACGCCGACCGGATCGCCGAGCGCATCGTGCAGCTCGGCGGCGAGCCCGATTTTGCGCCGGACGGCCTGCGAACGCGTGCGCATTCGGAGTACAAGGAGGGCACGGACCTGACCAGCATGATCGGCGAGAACCTGGTGGCCGAGCGGATCGCCATCGATACGTATCGGGAGATCATCCGCTACCTCGGCGAGAAGGACGTGACCACGCGCCGGCTGTTCGAGGAAATTCTCGCGGTCGAGGAGGAGCATGCGGACGATATGGCCGATCTGCTCCAGGGGCGCGGACAGTCCGCGTCAGGCGCGTGAAGCCCGGTGCTTGCGCAGCCTTTCGAGTCCCCACGCAAAGCGCGCAGGCGCTTTGCTTCCTGGGCTCGTGTCAAGTCCTGGAATAGGTTGACAGTATCCGGACGCTAGAACGCCCGATGCACCGCATCGGGCGTTTTGTATTTC
>NZ_CABVPP010000040.1 GCF_902499075.1 Burkholderia pseudomultivorans
TTTTTTTTTTTATTTTTTTTTTTTTTTTTTTTTTTTTTTTCAAGCAGAAGACGGCATACGAGATCAATTGGAGTGACTGGAGTTCAGACGTGTGCTCTTCCGATCTAGTTCGACGGCGTCGCGGTGACGGGCGGCAGCGGCGAACGCGCGCTCGTCGATGCGGTGTGCGAGCGGGTCGGCCCGCGCGCGCTGCCGCTCGCCGGCACGCTGCCGCTCGGCGAGCTCGGCGCG
This sequence comes from Burkholderia pseudomultivorans, assembly GCF_902499075.1. Lineage (GTDB taxonomy): Bacteria > Pseudomonadota > Gammaproteobacteria > Burkholderiales > Burkholderiaceae > Burkholderia > Burkholderia pseudomultivorans. Next base: position 232 of record NZ_CABVPP010000040.1, read on the forward strand.
CTGATCGAGACGGCCGACCTGCTGCTGTCGAACAACAGCGGCCCCGCGCATCTCGCGGCCGCGCTCGGCACGCCCGTCGTCGATCTCTACGCGCTGACCAATCCGCAGCACACGCCGTGGCGCGTTCCGCATCGCGTGCTGAACGTCGACGTGCCGTGCCGCAACTGCTATCGCAGCGTGTGCGAACAGCCGGGACATCCGTGCCTGCGCGGCGTGCGCGTCGACGATGTCGTCGATGCCGCGCACGCGCTGCTGCGCGGCAACGCGCGCGGTGCGCGGCACGCGGGTGCCCGCGCGGCCGCCGCGTCCGACACGTCGCTCGCCGGCAGCGCAGCCGGCGCATCGAACGTGATCCCTTTCGCGCACGTCATCACCAGGAGCTGACGCATGCCCGAACCGATCTATACGCTCGGCATCAACGCCGCCTTTCACGACAGCGCCGCGTGCCTCGTGCGCGACGGCGTGGTCGTCGCCGCGGCCGAGGAAGAACGCTTCACGCACGTGAAGCATGCGAAACGGCCGGTGCCGTTTTCGACCTGGGAATTGCCGTATCACGCGATCGACTACTGTCTCGCGGAAGCGGGCATCGCGCTCGCGGACGTGCAGCACGTCGCGTATTCGTACGATCCGTGGCTCGAACTCGATCGCCACGCCGGACAGCCGTCGCTGACGCTGCCGCTCGAACCGTCCGCGCACGCGCGGCCGCCGGGCGGCGAGTCGCCGTGGCATCCGCTGTTCCTGTCGTCGATCGTCAACGCGCCGCGCCAGCTCGCGGACGGCGCGCCGCACCATCTGCAGCGGCGCTTTCGCGGCGTCACGCACGACGGGCCGTTCCGCTGGCATTTCGTCGAACACCATCTCGCGCACGAGGCGAGCGCGTTTCTCGCGGCGCCGTACGAGCGCTGCGCGGTGATGACGATGGACGGCCGCGGCGAGCGCGCGACGACGAGCTACGGCGTGTTCGACGGACGCACGTACCGGCGCATCGCGCAGGTCGACCTGCCGCATTCGCTCGGGCTGCTGTACGAGCGCGTCACGCGCTACCTCGGCTTCCTGCATTCGTCCGACGAGTACAAGGTGATGGCGCTCGCGTCGTACGGCAAGCCGATCTACGCCGATCAGATGCGCCAGCTCGTGCGCTATCGCGGCGACGGCCGGTACGACGTCGACGAGGCGGATCTGGTCGCGCTGTTCGGCCCCGCGCGCGAGCGCGGCGGGCCGATCACGCCGAACCATTGCGACATCGCGCACGCGCTGCAGCTCGTGCTCGAGGAAACGACGCTGCGCGCGGTCGAATGGCTCGCGGCCGAAACCGGCGAGAAACAGCTCGCGATGGCGGGCGGCGTCGCGCTGAACTGCGTGATGAATGCACGCATCCGCGATCGCGGCCCGTTCGACGACGTATGGGTGCAGCCCGCGGCCGGCGACGCCGGCACGGCGCTCGGCGCCGCGCTGTGGACCGACTTCCGCGAGCGCGGCGCGCGCGGCGACTGGCGCATGGATCACGCGTATCTCGGCCCGTCGTTCGAGGACGACGCGATCGAGGCGTTCATCCGCGAAGCGCAGCTGCCGTATCGGCGGCTGAACGACGTCGCCGCGCAAACGGCCGCGCTGCTCGCGCAGAACCGCGTGATCGGCTGGTTCCAGGGCCGCATGGAGTTCGGCCCGCGCGCGCTCGGCGCGCGTTCGATCCTCGCGTCGCCGATCGATCCCGACATGCAGCGCAAGCTGAACCGGATCAAGGATCGCGAGGATTTCCGGCCGGTCGCGCCGGTCGCGCTCGAAAGCAAGGCGCACGAGTGGTTCTCGGGCGGCCGGCGCGAGCCGCTGCATGCGCCGTTCATGCTGTTCGTCTACGACGTGCGGCCCGAGCGCGCGGAGCGGATTCCGGCCGTGCGCCATATCGACGGCACCGCGCGCGTGCAGACGGTCGGGCCGCAGCAGAACCCGCTGCTGCATGCGCTGCTGACCGAGTTCGACGCGCTGACCGGCGTGCCGGTGCTCGTCAACACGTCGTTCAACACGCGCGGCGAGCCGATCGTCTGCACGCCGCGCGACGCGATCGAATGCTTCTGGACCTCGCCGCTCGACGCGCTCGTGATCGGTTCGTTCCTGATGGAGAAGCCGCGATGAACATGCGCGACACGCAGCTGCCGCCGGTCGTGTCCGTCGTCGTGCCGACCTACCGGCGGCCCGATCTGCTCGAACGCTGTCTCGACGCACTGTGCGTGCAGGTGTTCGATCCGACGACCTACGAGATCATCGTCGTCGACGACGATCCGGCCGGCAGCGCGCGGCCGGTGGTCGACGCCTGCCGCGCGCGCATGACCGACGTGCCGGCGATCCGCTACCTGAGCGCGCCCGACACGCAGGGGCCGGCCGGCGCACGCAACGTCGGCTGGCGCAGCGCGCGCGGCGCGCTGATCGCGTTCACCGACGACGACACGATTCCGGACCCGACCTGGCTGCGCCACGGCGCGGCCGCGCTGCTCGCGGAGCCGTCCGCGGCCGCGGCGGCAGGGCGCATCGAGGTGCCGCTGCGGCCGCGGCCGACCGACTACGAACGCGACGCGGCGGGGCTCGCACATGCCGAATTCGCGACCGCGAACTGCTTCGTGCGGCGCGCCGCGCTCGAACGCGTCGGCGGCTTCGACGAGCGCTTCACGCGCGCGTGGCGCGAGGACGCGGACCTGATGTTCGCGCTGCGCGAGCATGCGGGCCCGATCGTCGACGTCGAGGACGCGCGCATCGTGCATCCCGTGCGGCCCGCGCGCTGGGGCGCGAGCATCGGCCAGCAGTCGAAGGTGTATTTCGACGCGCTGCTGTACAAGAAGCATCGCACGACGTACCGGCGCCATATCCGGCCGGTGCCGCCGTGGCACTACTACGGCGCGGTGTTCGCGGCACTCGCGGCGATCGTCTGCTTCGTCGCGCGCTGGAACGCGGCCGGCGCGGTGTTCGCCGGCATCTGGGCCGCGATCACCGCGTGGTTCTGCTGCAAGCGGCTGCGCGGCACGGCGCTCACGCCGTCGCACGTCGCCGAGATGATCGTCACGTCGATCGCGATTCCGCCGGTGTCGCTGTACTGGCGCATCCGCGGCGCACTTCACTTCCGGGTGTTCTTCCTATGACGCTCGACACGTCCTCCCCGCCGGCCCCGCGCACGATCGCCGTGTTCCGCGCGCTGCAGCTCGGCGACATGCTGTGCGCGGTGCCGGCGCTGCGCGCGCTGCGCCGCGGCGCGCCCGATGCGCATATCACGCTGATCGGGCTGCCGTGGGCGCGCGAATTCGCGTCGCGCTTCGGCGACTACATCAACGACTTCATCGCGTTTCCCGGCGCGCCGGGACTCGGCGAGCAGGCGGAACCGGACGCTGCCGCGCGCGACGCGTTCCTCGCCAAGTGCCGCGCGCGCGAGTTCGATCTCGCGATCCAGCTGCACGGCAGCGGCGCGCGGACCAACGCGATCGTCGCGTCGCTCGGCGCCGCGCGCACCGCGGGCTTCATGCCGGCCGACGGCGACGCGGCCGCGCTCGACTGCTCGATCGTCTGGCGCGACGAGGAGCCGGAAGTCACGCGCTATCTGCGGCTGATGCGCGCGCTCGGCTATCCCGACTGGGGCGACTACCTCGAATTTCCGCTCGGCGGGCTCGACTACGCGCTGTGGCACGTGCTCTGCGACGAATACGCGCTCGAAGCCGGCCGCTACGTGATCGTGCACCCCGGCGCGCGGATGGCGTCGCGCCGCTGGCCGGTCGAGCGTTTCGCGAACGCCGCGCGGCGGCTCGCGGACGACGGCTGGCAGATCGTGCTGACCGGCACGCGCGCGGAGATCGCGCTCGCCGGCGCGTTCGCCGAACAGCTCGGGCGGCCGTGCGTGAATCTGTGCGGCCGCACGCCGCTCGGCGCGCTGGCCGCGCTGATCGGCCGCGCGCGCCTGCTGCTCTGCAACGACACCGGCGTGTCGCACGTCGCGGCCGCGCTCGGCACGCCGAGCGTCGTCGTCGCGTGCGGCAGCGACACCGCACGCTGGGCGCCGCTCGACGGCGAGCGCCACCGCGTGCTCGCGAACTATCCGTCATGCCGGCCCTGCATGTACGACGCGTGCCCGTACGAGCACGAGTGTGCAGTGGCGATCGGCGTCGACGACGTGATCGATCAGGCGAGCGCGCTGCTCGCGGAGGAGAGACGTCATGTCACGTAAGCGTTTGCGCGTGCTGACCTGGCACGTGCACGGCAACTACCTGTACTACCTGTCGCAGGCGCCGCACGATTTCTTCATCGTGACGAAACCGCAGCATCCGCCCGGTTACGCGGGCCGCGTCGGCCATCTGCCGTGGGGCGACAACGTGCACGAGGTGCCGGTCGAATGTGTGCGCGATACCGCGTTCGACTGCGTGCTGTATCAGCATCACAGCCACTACCAGCACGACCGGCTGCATCTGCTGAGCGACGCGCAGCGCGCATTGCCGACGCTGTTCGTCGAGCACGATCCGCCGCGCGAGCATCCGACCGACACGCTGCACCCCGTGCAGGACCCGAACGTGATGCTCGTGCACGTGACGCCGTTCAACGCGCTGATGTGGGACAACGGCATCACGCCGACGCGCGTGATCGAGCACGGCGTGCTCGTGCCCGACAACGTCGCCTATCACGGCACGCTGCCGAAGGGCGTGTCGGTCGTGAACAACCTCGCGCGCCGCGGCCGCCGTCTCGGCGTGGACGTGTTCGAGCAGGTGCGCCGCAGCGTGCCGCTCGACCTGGTCGGGATGGGCTCGAGCGAGCTCGGCGGCATCGGCGAAGTGCCGAATCCGGCGCTGCCGCATTTCCTGTCGCACTACCGGTTCTTTTTCAATCCGATCCGCTATACGAGCCTCGGGCTCGCGGTGATCGAGGCGATGATGATCGGCCTGCCGATCGTCGCGCTCGCGACGACCGAGATGGCGCAGCTCGTGAAGACCGGCGTGAACGGCGCGGCCGACACGCGCCCGGCGGTGCTGATCGAAGCGATGCGGATGCTGATCCGCGATGCGGACCTCGCGCGCGCATGGGGCGAAGCGGCGCGCCGCGACGCGCGCGAGCGCTTCGGCATCGAGCGCTTCGTGCGCGACTGGGACGCGGCGCTGACCGAAGTCGCGGCGTAGCGCCATCGGTGCGGGCCGCGCGACGGCGGCCCGCCCGCTCGCTCACTGGCTCGACGCGTTCGTCGTCGGGTTCGTGCCGCTTCCCGAACCGCCGCCTGCGTTGCCGGTGCCGCCCGACAGGTTCGCGACGAGATTGCGCTCGTGCTCGGGCAGCAGCGCGAGGCGGTTGTACAGCGTCTTCAGGCTGATGCCGAGCGCCTTCGCCGTGCGCGGCTTGTCGCCGTTGAAATGCCGCAGCGACGCGACGATGAAGCGCTGCTGCGTATGCGCGAGCGTCGTGCCGATATGCAGCGTCATCGCGTTGTGGCGCACTTCCTCGCGCGGCGGCTGGCGGCGCGGCAGCTGCAGGTCGATCTGCTCGTCCGCGAGAATGAACGCGCGCTCGACCGCATTGCGCAGTTCGCGCACGTTGCCGGGCCACGTGTAGGCGCGCAGCGCCTTCATCGCCTGCGTCGACAGCCGCTTGCGCGTGCGATGGCGCGTGTTCAGCCGCTCGACGATCTGCAATGCGATCTCGCCGACGTCGTCTTCGCGCTGGCGCAGCGCGGGCACGTGCAGCGCGACCGTCGCGATGCGGTAGAACAGGTCTTCGCGCAGGCGCCCGCTGCGCACCGCTTCGACCGGATCGTGATGGGTGGCCGCGACGATGCGCACGTCGATCGGAATCGCTTCGTGGCCGCCGACGCGCATGATCGTGTTCGACTCGAGCGTGCGCAGCAGCTTGACCTGCAGCTCGAGCGGCATCTCGGCGATCTCGTCGAGAAACAGCGTGCCGCCGCGCGCGGCCTCGAACATGCCGACGTGCTGCGCGACCGCGCCGGTGAAGCTGCCTTTCTCGTGGCCGAACAATTGCGACTCGGCGATATCGCCGGGAATCGCGCCGCAATTGACCGGCACGAACGGCCCGCGCCGACGCGGGCTCATGTCGTGCAGCAGCCGCGCGACAATGTCCTTGCCCGCGCCGCTTTCCCCCACGATCAATACGCTTGCGCGCGTGGTGGCGACGCGCGACACCTTCAGCATCAGGGTCTGGATCGAGCGCGAGCGGCCGAACAGCCGCGTGCCGTCATCGTCGGATTTCGACATGGTCTGATATCGGAGTGGGAAGTTTTGACCGAATACGTCACGGCAGAAAGGAAAAAACGACGCGGTGTGCGTCGCTTGTTCGTGCACAGAGCATATCGTCGATATCGTTTGCGAGGCATTGAATATCGCAATCCGCGCGTGCGACACGGATAGATTTAATCGATGAAGCGAGCACGCAAGACATGCTTCTTCTATACTGCTAAACACTGTTACTGATGGCAGGACTGCTTGTCTGCCCCGATGACGCGCACCGCGTGATGCGCCGCCGAGTGCCCCGGCGGTCGACGCGCTGCCTACTCGCCGCGGTTCCGGCCGCTCGCGTGCCGGGCCGCACCACAAGGAGCCCAGATGCCTTACGTTCTGATCGTCGAAGACGATGCCGATACGCGCACGATGCTCGCGACGCTCGCGCGCTCGCAGCAGCTCACGTGCGACACGGCCGCGACGCTCGAAGAAGCGCGTACGCTCGTCGCGACGCATACCCCCGATCTCGTGCTGTGCGATCTCGTGCTGCCGGACGGCAACGGTATGGATCTGTTCGATGCATTACCGAAACGCGCGCACTGCGAGATGGTGCTGACCACCGGTCATGCGAGCCTCGAAACCGCGATCGACGCCTTGCGGCGCGGTGCGACCGACTATCTCGTGAAGCCGCTGAACATGCAGCGGCTGAACAGCATCTTCGCGCGCGTGCCGCGCACGACCGCGCTGCATGAAGAAATCGCGGAGCTACGTTCCGAGCTGCAGCGGCTCGGCCGCTTCGGCCGCATGCTCGGCAGCTCGCCGGCGATGCAGGCCGTCTACGACGCGATCGGCCGCGTCGCGCGCACCGAGGCGTCGGTGCTGCTGACCGGCGAATCCGGCACCGGCAAGGAACTGGCCGCGCAGACGATCCACGATCTGAGCCTGCGCCGGCGCGGCCCGTTCCTCGCGATCAACTGCGGCGCGATCGCCGCGAATCTCGTCGAGAGCGAAATGTTCGGCCACGACCGCGGCAGCTTCACCGGCGCCGAGCGGCAGCACAAGGGCTTTTTCGAGCGCGCGGACGGCGGCACGCTGTTCCTCGACGAAATCACCGAGATGCCGCTCGAATCGCAGGTCAAGCTGCTGCGCGTGCTCGAGACGGGGCGCCTCACGCGGCTCGGCTCGACGCGCGAGATCGACGTCGACGTGCGCATCGTCGCGGCGACGAACCGCGACCCGGAAGCCGCGATGGCCGACGGCAAGCTGCGTCCCGACCTCTATCACCGCATCAACGTGTTCCCGATTCCGCTGCCGTCGCTGCGCGAGCGCGGCGACGACATCCCGATGCTCGCCGACGCGTTCCTGCAGCGCTACAACGAGGAAAGCGGCCGCAACCTGCGCTTCGCGCCGGCCGCCCGCGAGGCGCTGAAGACGTACGCGTGGCCCGGCAACGTGCGCGAGCTGCGCAACTTCGTGCAGCGCGCGAGCATCTTCAGCGACGTCGACGTGATCGAGACCTTGCCGCCGCCCATCATGGACGAACTCTCGAGCATGGTCGATTCGCATGAAGATCGCGTGACGGTGCCGTTCGGCACGCCGCTCGAGGAAGTCGACCGCAAGCTGATCCTCGGCACGATCGCGCAGTGCGGCGGCGTGAAGGCGCAGGCCGCCGAAGTGCTCGACGTGAGTCTGAAGACGATCTACAACCGGCTCGCGCAGCTCGAGAACGAATCGGACAAGTCGGATTCCTGATGCCGCCGCGAGCCCGTCTACGCACGCGCGCGCGCGTTGCGCCGCGCGTCGTCGGCGGCGATCAGGCGACGCATCCGTTCGACGTGCGGCGCGATCGCGCGCCGCTCGCGCAGGATCCACGGCAAGCCCGCGAACGCCCGCACGAGCCCGCGCTCGCGCCGCAGCCGCGGCAGCATCCGCACCGTATGCACGAGCGCCGCGCCGGCCGGCCAGCGCAGCCACGCGGTCCACGCGTCGTTGCGCGCGGCGACGCTCGCGCGCGTGCGCGCATCGCGCGCCGTCGACGGATAGTGGTGGACGGTCAAGGTCGGCACGTACACGAGCCAGTCGCCGGCAGCGCAGAGGTCCAGCGCGAGCAACGCTTCCTCGCCGCCGAGAAAATAGCGCGGATGATAGCCGCCCGCGCGCACGAACGCATCGCGCCGGAACATCGTCGCGCCGGCCAGCAGCCCGAGGATCGGGCGGCCGGGCAGCGGCACCGGCGCCTCGAGCGGGCTCGCGGCCATCACGCCGCAGGTCGGGTCCTCGCGCTCGTCCGGGCCGACCAGCACGCGCGCCGTGAGCGCGGCCACGTGCGGATACGCGTCGAGCAGATCGGCCGCGTCGCGCAGCGAGCCGGCCGCCCACCACGTGTCGTCGTCGCAGAACGCGACGTAAGGCGTGCGCGCGACCGCGACGCCGAGATTGCGGCCGGCCGCGCCCGGATTGCCGGGCGCCGCGACGAGCGCCGCGTGCGGAAAGCGCGCATGCACGAGTGCGGCCGTCGCCGCATCGGCCGCGTTGTCGACGACGACGATCGCGGGCCGGTCCGGCAGCGCGGTGAGCCGCGCGAGCGTGCGCGCGAGCTCGTCGGGGCGCCGGTACGTGAGCACGACCGCGGTCACGCGCGGCTCGTGCGGCGTCAGCGCGACGCGCGCGGGCGTTACGCGTACGTGACGTCGCATTCGAGCTGCCAGTACATTTCCGGTTTGCGGAGGTCCGCGAGCATATGCGGCTCGAACAGCGCGATCTGACTCGCGTACGCTTCGACCGCGCGCGCCTTCGCGTCGCGGCCACCCGTGCCCTCGCCGGCCGGCGCGCCGACCGGCCGCGCGATCCAGCCGTGCTCGCGCCAGCCGACCACGCGTTTCGCCATCAGCCCCTCGATGCGCCGATACGGCACGTCTTCGTAGAAACGCCACACGCGCGCCGTATCATCGTCGCGCAGCAGCATCAGCATCGCCTGCTGCACCTGCAGATGGTCGCGATGGAACAGGCCGGCCGGCGCGAGCACGCCGTAGCCGGGATGCTCGGCGATCGCGGCGGCCACGCGCGCGGCAATGGCCGACGGCGCGGCCGGCGTGCCGTACTGGTCGTCGAAGAAGTCGAGCCATACCGGCCGCGCATCGAGGATCGACAGCGCGCGGCGATCTTCCTCGCGGCGCGCGCGCATCGCTTCGTCCGCGCTGCGAAAGCCGGCGCGCCGATCCCAGGGCGGCGCGACGGTCCCGGCCGGCGGAATGCCGGCGAACACCGTGACGACGACCGACCCGGGTGCCTGCGCGAGCAGTTGCCCGCAACTGAACACCGCGTCGTCGAGATGCGGCGAAACAACGAGCCAGCGAGTGGGAGCAGTCATGGCAGAGGGGACTCCATCGTATGCGGCAGCGTCCGCGGTGCGCATCGGCAAGCACGCGGCATGCCCGCACCGGCGCCGCGCCACGACGGCCGGGCGACACGCCGGGAGCGCAGCCGATGAGTGAAAAGATGCGCACGCATGCCGGAAATTGCGCGACGGCCGTGATGTTCGTCGCGATCGCGACGGTGCTGCAGGCACTCGCGATTCGCTTCGGCGGCGCCAACATGCCGCTCGCGGTGTACTACCCGTTGCTCGCGGCGATCGCCTGGGCAACGTCGTTCCTGTTCGGCCTGATCGCGACGCTCGCGAGCAGCGTGCTCGTGTGGACGCTGTTCCTGTCCGATCCGGCCGCGTACGCGATGTCGCTCTCGGAGCGGCTCGTGCGGCTCGGCGAATTCGCGCTGATCGGCGTGCTCGCGTGCGCTGTCGTCGCGGCGGTGCGCCATGCGCGCGTGACGAACGAGCGCGCGCGACGCCGCGAAGCCGCCGGGCGCGCACAGTTCGAGGCGCTGCTGAATGCGCTGCCGGACGGCGTGATCGCCGCCGATACGAACGGGCGGCTGACCTACGTGAACGCGGCGGCGGCCGCATTGCTCGGCTGCCGCCCCGACGACGCGGCCGGCCGCGCGCTGCGCGACGTGCTGCAGCTGACCGATCGCGACGGACGGCGGGTGCAGACCTCGGCGGTCGAACATGCGCTCGGCGGCACGCGCACGACCTGCGAGCGCCACTGGCTGCGCGCGGCCGGCGGCGAGCCCGTGCCGGTCGCGGAGACGGCCGCGCCGATCGCCGATGCGGACGGCAACGTCGACGGCGCAGTGCTGCTGCTGCGCGACGCGAGCGCGGACCGCGCGCGGGCGGACGCCGCGCAGGTCCGGCGTGCGGTCGTCGACGCGTCGCCCGACGCGCTCATCGGGATCGACCGCGACGCGCGTATCGTCAGCTGGAATCCGGCCGCGCAGCGCATCTTCGGCTACGACGAAGAAGCGGCGTACGGCCGCCGTTTCGACTCGCTGATCGCGATGCGCTGGCTCAAGCGTCATCCGCTCGTGCAGACCTTCGACCACCTGCGCGAAATCGTCGGACCGGTCGACCTGCTCTGCGTGCGACGCGACGGCGGACGATTCCGTGCGACGGTCGCCGCGCGGCCCGTGCGCGGCGAGGCACGCGACGGCGTCGCGCTGTCGATCACGCTGCGCGAGACCGGCGCCCAGCGCCGTCAGGACCGGCGCACGCAACGCTCGCTGCGCAGCGCGCGCGACGCGGGCGAGCAGGCCGCGACGTCGAATCGTCTGAAGGATGAATTGCTCGCGACCGTGTCGCACGAGCTGCGCACGCCGCTGAACGTGATCTACGGCTGGATCGAGGTGTTGCGCAACTCGGGCGACGACGCGCTGCGCGTGCAGGCGATCGACGCGATCGACCGCAGCGCGCGCTCGCTCACGCGCATGGTCGGCGACATCCTCGATGCGTCGTCGCTGTCCACGGGCAAGCTGCGGCTCGACACGATGCCGGTCGACGTCGTGCGGCTGTTCGCCGATGTCGTCGCCGCGTTCCAGACGGCGGCATCGAGCGCCGGCATCGCGCTCGAATTCGAGTCGCGCGTCGCGACCTGCATCGTCTCGGGCGACGCCGAGCGGCTGCGGCAGATGCTGTCGAACCTCGTATCGAACGCGCTGAAATTCACGCCGGCCGGCGGCGACGTCACGGTGAGCGTCGCGCACGACGACACGCATGCCGTGCTGACCGTGACCGACACGGGGCAGGGCATCGCACCGGAGTTCGTGCCGCACGTGTTCGACATGTTCCGGCGCGCGGACGATTCGCCGGCCTCGTCGCGGCGCGGCCTCGGGCTCGGCCTGTCGATCGTGCGGCATATCGTGCAGCTGCACGGCGGCACGGTCGTCGTCGACAGCGCGGGGCGCAATCGCGGCACGACCTTCACCGTGAAGCTGCCGGCCGGCTGGCAGCCGATCGGCGCGATGGCCTGGGGCATGGCGCAGACGATCGTCGAGCGCGAACGGCTCGGCCTCGACACGCAGCGGATTCTGATCGTCGATGACGACGCGACGACGCGCGCGAGCCTGACCGCCGCGCTGCGCACGCTCGGCGCCGAAGTCGCGGTCGCATCGTCGGGCCATCAGGCCGTGACGATCGCCGCGCAGATGCGGCCGACCGTCGTGCTGTCGGATCTCGCGATGTCGGACGGCGACGGCTTCTGGCTGCTCGACGCGATCCGCCGGCGCGCGGCCGAAGGCGACGACGCCTGCAACCCACGCGTCGTCGCAGTGACCGCGCACGCGGGGCTCGCCGACGAGCGGCGCGCGCGCGCGGCCGGCTTCGACGGCTATCTCTGCAAGCCGGTCGACGTCGGCGATCTCGCGCGCGAGATCGCGCGCGTGACGAGCCGCGACGACTGAGCCGACGCGCGCGCCGCGCTCAAGACGTCGGCGCCGCGCGGTTGCGCGTGCCGATCTGCGCGAGCATGTGCGACGCGATCTGCGTGCTGCGCACGAGATCGCCCGGTGCATGGTGCGCGGCTTGCCGATGGATGAAATAGCGCGCGGTATGCGCGAGCCCGCTCGCGAACGGCGTCGTCGCGCGCCAGCCGAGCCGCTTGCGCGCCGCGTCGAGATTCGGCCGGCGCTGGCGCGGATCGTCGGCCGGCAGCGGACGAAACTCGATCGGCACCGTCGCGCCCACCACGCGCACGACTTCGCGCGCGACGTCGATCATCGCGATCTCGTCGTCGCTGCCGAGATTGACGGGCTCGCACGCGTCGCCCGGCTCGTCCATCAGCCGCACGAGCGCATCGATCATATCGTCGACGTAGCAGAACGAGCGCGTCTGCGTGCCATCACCGTAGACGGTCAGCGGTTCGCCCGCAAGCGCCTGCGTGATGAAGTTCGACACGACGCGGCCGTCGGCCGGGTGCATGCGCGGCCCGTAGGTGTTGAAGATCCGCGCGATCCGCACGTCGACGCCGTACTGCCGGTGATAGTCCATGAACAGCGTTTCGGCGCAGCGCTTGCCTTCGTCGTAGCACGCGCGGATGCCGATCGGATTCACGCGGCCGCAATAGCGCTCGTCCTGCGGATGCACGTCGGGGTCGCCGTACACCTCGCTCGTCGACGCCTGCAGGATGCGCGCCTTCACGCGCTTGGCGAGCCCGAGCAGGTTGATCGCGCCGTGCACGCTCGTCTTGGTCGTCTGCACCGGGTCGCGCTGATAGTGCACGGGCGATGCCGGGCACGCGAGGTTGTAGATTTCGTCGACCTCGACGTAGAGCGGAAACGTCACGTCGTGACGCATCAGCTCGAAATTCGGCGCGTCGAGCAGATGTGCGATGTTGTCCTTCGCACCGGTGTAGAAATTGTCGACGCACAGCACGTCGTGGCCGGCCGTCACGAGACGCTCGCAGAGATGCGAACCGAGAAAGCCGGCGCCGCCCGTTACGAGCACGCGTTTTCGATCGTAGCCCTTCATCACGCATTCTCCTTGCGGGTGGCCAGTACGGCCGGTGTCGTCGCGACCGGCGTGCGGCGCGACGTGGCGGCCGTCGTGCCTGCACGCTCGCGCGCGACGTCGCGATAGACGTCGACGAGCCGGTCGACGACGCCGCGCCACGTATAGAAGCGGTGCGCGCGTTCGTAGCCCGCGCGGCCGAGCGCCGCGCAGTGATCCGGTTGCGCGCGCAACTGCACGAGCCGCTCGGCGAGCGCGGCCGGATCGCGCGGCGGCACGAGATAACCGGTCTTGCCGTCCTCGACCGTCGTGCGGATCCCGCCGACGTCGCTGCCGATCACGGGCGTCGCGCAGGCCATCGCCTCGACGGGCGTGATGCCGAACGGCTCGTACCACGGCGTCGTCACGAACACGTCGGCCGCGCTGTAGTAGAGGTGCAGCGCGTCGCGGTCGCGCCGGCCGACGAACGTCACGCGATCGGCGATGCCGACGTCGTGCGCGAGCGCGACGAGCCGCGCGAGTTCCGGATCGTTCGCCGGGTCGGGCGTCGCCTGGCTGCCGCCGACCACGTACAGCCGCGTCGGCCGCTGCGGGTCGCGCGGCATGCGCGCGAGCGCGTCGATCACGTTGTCGATCCCCTTGCGCGGCACGAGGCGGCCGAGCTGCAGCACGACGAACGCGTCGTTGGGCCAGCCGAGCTGCGCACGCGCGGCCGCGCGCGGCACCGGCCGGAATTCGCGCGCGTCGAACCCGCACGGCACGATCTCGATGCGCGATGCATCGGCGCGGTAGTGCGTGGTCAGATCGAGCGCATCCTGCGGGCATTCGGCGATCAGCCGGTCCGAGCGGCGCGCGAGCGTGTCCTCGATCGCGAAGCGTGCATCGGGGAAGCCGTCGGCCGCACCCTGATGCAGACGCCGCACGCGGCCGAGCGCATGGAACGTCGTGACGAGCGGAATGCCCAGACGCTTCTTCACGCGCAGCGCCGCTTCGCCGGACATGAAGAAGTTCGCGTGCATCACGTCGACCGGGTCGGGCTCGCGGCGCATGCGCGCGATCATGTAGTCCGCGAACGCGCCCATGTACGGCAGCAGCTTTTCCTTCGGCACGTCGACCGGCGGGCCGGCCGGCACGTGGATCACGCGCATCCGCGTGCCGATCCGTACGACTTCCGGCAGGTGCGCATTGTCGCAACGCGTATACACGTCGACGTCGAGCCCGCGCTCGGCGAGCTGCTTCGCGACGTTCGCGACATAGATGTTCTGCCCGCCTGCATCGACGCCGCCGATGACCCCCAGCGGCGACGCATGTTCACTGATCAACGCGATTCTTTGCATGGTGTCGCTCCCGATATCGGGGCCGCGCCGGTGCGTCCCTCGAAGCTTCTCCGGCAATCGTCATGCCCGCTGCTACGCGCGTGCACGCGTACGGGAGAGCGCCGCAAAAATTACAACGCGTTGGATGAAAGGGCGTCTGATCATCGGCGTGCACACGCCGAATGCGGTTCGACGGGACGCGACGCGCACGCGTGCGGCCCGGCACGCGGCTTGCGCCGGCGTGGCGTACCTGCCGGCTCGCCCGGCGTGACAAAAAGGAGGTCACGATGAAGCTCAACTCGCTGCAAGCCCGTTCTCCGCGACTTCGCGGTCGTCGCACGCGCCGCATCGGTCTCGCGATTGCGGTCGCCGCCGCCACTTGCGCGCTCGCCGCGCCGAACGTGTACGCCGCCGGCGACGACAGCGCGTCGTCGTCCTCGTCTTCGTCGTCGTCGCATTCGTCGACCGGCACGAAGATCCGCGACGCGACGATCACGACGAAGGCGAAGGCCGAACTGGTCGGCACGAGCGGCCTGACGAGCGGCGACATCCACGTGAAGACGCGGCATGGCGTCGTGATGCTGACCGGCAGCGTGCCGGACGAACAGCAGCGCACGATGGCCGTCGACGCGGTCAAGAAGGTCGACGGCGTGCAGAGCGTGCGCGACCAGTTGACGATCCGGCCGAAATAACTGACGGCACCGCCGAAGGAGTCCAGTGATGAACTGCATGCTCAAACCGGTCGGCGAGCAGACGATCGTGATCACCGGCGCGACGAGCGGCATCGGCCTCGTGACGGCGCGCAAGGCGGCACGGCGCGGCGCGAAGCTCGTGCTGTTCGCGCGCAACGCGGACGCGCTCAACACGCTCTGCGAAGAAATCCGCCAGCACGGCGGCCTCGCGGTGCCGGTCGCCGGCGACGTCGCGAACATCGAGGATCTGCAGCGCGCGGCCGCGCAGGCGGTCGAGACGTACGGCGGCTTCGACACCTGGGTCAACAACGCGGGCGTGTCGATCTTCGGCACCGCGGCGACGGTGCCGCTCGAGGATCAGCGGCGCCTGTTCGACACCAACTATTGGGGCGTCGTGCACGGCTCGCTCGTCGCGGCCGATCATTTCCGGCGCCAGAACGACCTGCGCGGCGGCGCGATCATCAACATGGGCAGCGAGGCGTCCGACGCGCCGCTGCCGCTGCAAAGCGCATACGTCGCGTCGAAGCACGCGGTGAAGGGCTTTACCGATTCGCTGCGGCTCGAACTGGAGTCGGACCGGCTGCCGGTGTCCGTCACGCTGATCAAGCCGGCCGCGATGGACACGATGTTCGTGATGCACGCGAAGAACTACATGAACGTCGAGCCGAAGCTGCCGCCGCCGATCTACGACCCCGAACTCGTCGCCGACGCGATCCTGTTTGCGGCCGCGCATCCGCGCCGCACGCTGTTTGTCGGCGGCGCCGCGAAGCTCACGTCGGCGAGCGCGTATCACGCGCCGCGGCTGTTCGACCGGCTCGCGGCGACGCTGTTCTCGCGCGGCCAGCGCACGGTGCGGCCGGCGCGGCCGCGCGACGACAACGCGCTCTACGAGTCGCGTCATGCGCTGCACGAGCGCGAAGGCATGGAAGGGCCGGTGCTGCGCTCGTGTGCGTACAACACGGTCGTGCAGCGTCCGAAGGTCGCGAGCGCCGTCGCGCTGACCGCGGCCGCGCTGCTGTTCGCGGCCGTCGCGCGGTCGCGCCGCGCCGCGGCGTGATTTCGTTCCACTTTTCGAAGGAGGCATCGCAATGACATCCCGACAACATACGGGTCACGAGCACAGCCACTCGCGTGCGCACGAAGGCGAGCGCACGCAGCAGGATCACGACAAGGGCGGGCACCAGACCGGGCACGGCAAGCCGCCGAGCCCGATCGACGTGCAGAAGGCGCTGAAGGGGCTCGACTATCCGGCGAGCAAGTCGGACGTCGTCGAGTGCGCGGAGCGCTCGCACGCGGATCCGGACGTGCTGGAGATGCTCAAGCAAATCCCCGATCGCGAGTACGAAACGCCGGCGTCGGTCTCGAAGGAACTGGGCCGGCTGATGTAAGCGCCGCGCCGCCGCGCGCCGGCCGCGCGCGCGGCGCACCGTCACGAGGAGCAGAGCAATGGCGATGATCGTCGCAGGTCGGTTCACGACCTTCGAGGAAGCGGAAGGCGGCGCGCGCCGCCTTTACGAGCGCGCATTCGGCCCGGACGACGTGTCGATCTTCTTCCTGAATCCGGGCGGGCAGCATGCGCGCTTTCCGGTCGGCGGCGACGTATACGCCGACACGGCGGCGAAGCCCGGCGGCCGCGGCGCGGTCGTCGGCGTGATGCGCGGGCTCGCGATCGGGCTCGTCGTCGGGCTGATCGTCTATGCGATCGGCCTGCGCTACTGGTTCGTGCCGGTCGCCGGCGCGCTGGCGGGCGCCTATCTCGGCGCGTTCGGCGGCGCGCTCGGCCGGATGCGCGGGCAGCAGGCCGAAGGGCGCGGCACGCTCGCGAAGACCGAATCGGGCGTGATTCTCGCCGCGCGCGTGACGCCGGGCAGCGCGACGACGGCCGAAGACGTGCTGCGCGCGACCGGCGCGACGTCGATCGAGCGCGTCGAAGGCGACTGGCAGAACGGCGAATGGCGCGATTTCGATCCGGTGCGCCGTCCCGACGAGGCTGGCGCCGCGGGCCCGCGTTGAGCCGCGTATTTTCTGCACGCATTTTGCAATGCCGCGCGCGCGAGGCCGCGCCGTCGGCGCCGCGCGGGCGCACGGCGCACGGCACGGCGCTTGCGTCGCGCTGCGCACACCGTCGTTGAAGGAGGAACCCCATGACCACGGCACAGACGCCGCCGCCGCAGAAGCAGACGCAGCAACCGGGCACCGAGCGCGAGATGAATCCGAAGCCGCGCGACGAAGCCGCCGATTACGTCGGCAGCGGCAAGCTCGCGGGCAAGGTCGCGCTCGTCACCGGCGGCGACAGCGGGATCGGGCGCGCGGTGGCAATCGGTTTCGCGAAGGAAGGGGCGGACGTCGCGATCGTCTACCTGAAGGAGTCCGACGATGCCGCGCATACGAAGCGACTGATCGAGCAGGCCGGGCGGCGCTGCGAAGCGATCGCCTGCGACGTCGGCGACCGGCAGCAGGCGTTCGACGCGGTCGCGCGCACGGTCGAGCGGCTCGGCCGGCTCGACGTGCTCGTCAACAACGCGGGCGAACAGCATCCGCAGCCGAGCGTCGAGGAAGTCAGCGAAGAACAGCTCGAACGCACGTTCCGCACCAACGTGTACGGCATGTTCTTCTGCACGCAGGCCGCGCTCAAGCATATGCAGCCCGGCGCGCGGATCGTCAACACGGCATCGGTGACGGCCTATCACGGCAGCCCGAAGCTGCCCGACTATTCGGCGACGAAGGGCGCGATCGTCGCGTTTACGCGCTCGCTGTCGATCGAGCTCGCCGAGCGCGACATCCGCGTGAATGCGGTTGCGCCGGGACCGATCTGGACGCCGCTGATTCCGTCGACATTCACGGCCGAGCAGGTCGCGAAATTCGGCTCGAACGTGCCGCTGAAGCGGCCGGGGCAGCCGGATGAACTGATCGGCTGTTACGTGCTGCTCGCATCGGAAGGCGCGAGCTACATGACGGGGCAGACGCTGCACCCGAACGGCGGCTCGATCGTCGGCGGCTGACGCCGCCTCACGCAAGGAGGAACCGAATGAGAACCCAACACTGGACGATCGCGGCACTCGCCGCCGCGGGCGTGCTCGGTCTGTCGACGGCCGCGCACGCACAGATGCCGAGCGAGCCGCCGGCATCGAATTCGCACGTGCCGGGCGGCGTCGTGAACCCGTCGTCGGGCGCGGCCGCTGCCGACAGCGGCATCGCGAAATCGCCGCAGGGCACGGACGCCGAGTTCGTCGACAAGGCGGCGCTCGGCGGCAAGACCGAGGTGCAGGCAAGCCAGCTCGCGCTGAAGCAGGCGAAGTCGGCCGACGTGCGCACGTTCGCGAAACGGATGGTCGCCGACCACAGCAAGGCGAACGCGCAGCTGACGAAGCTCGCCGCGCGCAAGGGCATCAAGCCGCAGGCCGAGCAGATCGCCGACCCCGACGTCGAGGCGCTGCGCGGCAAGCAGGGCCACGACTTCGACGTCGCGTACGTCGCGGCCGCCGGCCCCGATGCACACCGCAAGACGATCGCGCTGTTCGAGAGCGAGGCGCGCGACGGCAAGGATGCCGATCTGCGCGCGTTCGCCAAATCGACGCTGCCGACGCTCAAGCATCACCTGAGCATGGCGGAGGCGCTGCAGCGCAAGGTGGGCGCGCAGTAACGCGCGCCCGGTTCAACCCCAGGGCCGCGCGTGCGGCCCGATTTTTCGGAGGCAGTCATGGCCCAACGGCAAGCGAAACACGAAGGTATCCAGGAACTGCTGTGCCAGGCTTACGAGACCGAGCTTGGCGGCGAGAAGGTGTATCAGGCGGCGCTGCAGTGCGCGGTGGACGAGGATCTGCACAAGGAGTGGGAGAAGTACCATCGCGAAACGCAGCATCACCAGGAAGTGCTGCGCAAGGTGTTCGACGCGCTCGGTCTCGACCCCGATACGCAAACGCCGGGCCGCGCCGCCGTCGCCGCGACCGGCAAGTCGCTCGTGCAGGTGATCGAGCACGCGAAGAAGCAGGCCGATCCGGCCGTCGCGCAGGTCGTCGCGGCCGAATGCGTGGTGCTGGCCGAGACGAAGGATCACCTGAACTGGGAGCTGATCGGCTATGCGGCCGACCAGTTGTCGGGCGACGCCGCGAAGGTGCTGAAGGAGGCGCACGACGAGGTCGAGCCCGACGAAGACCATCACCTCTACCACACGCGCGGCTGGGCGCGCGAGATGTGGATCCAGTCGATGGGCTTCAAGGCCGTGCTGCCGCCGCCGGAAGAGGTGAAGAAGGTCGAGTCGGCCGCGGAAGCGGCGCGTGCCGAGCGCTCGCGCGGCAAGATGATGTAACGCGTCGCCGGCCACGGGGAGAACGCCGATGATGGCCTTGTGCTGGCACGGCAAGCGCACCGTGCGCTACGAGCGGGTGCCCGATCCGGCGATCGAGCACCCGCGCGACGCGATCGTCAAGGTGCGGCGCTGCGCGATCGGCGGCGCCGATCTGCATCTGTACGACGCCGCGATGCCGGGGCTGAAGGACGGCGCGATTCTCGGCCGCGAATTCGTCGGCGAAGTCGTCGAGGTCGGACGCGAGAACCGGCATCTGCACGTCGGCGATCGCGTCGTCGTGCCGTTCGTCGTCGCCTGCGGCGAATGCGAGCAGTGCCGGCGCGGCAATTACTCGGTGTGCGAGGCGTCGAACCCGAATCGCGCGTTCGTCGAGCGCGTGTACGGGCAGGGCACCGGCGGCCTGCTCGGCGGCGGCCATCTCGCCGGCAGCTACGCGGGCGGCCACGCCGAATACGTGCGCGTGCCGTTTGCCGACGTCGCGCCGATCCGCCTGCCCGACGAACTCGACGACGAGCGCGCGCTGCCGCTCGGCGACACGCTGCCGGCCGGCTGGCAGGCGGCTGCGCAGTGCGCGATCCAGCCGAACGACGTCGTCGCGGTGTGGGGCGCGGGCGCGGTCGGCCTGTTCGCCGCACTGGCCGCGCGGCTGCTCGGCGCGCGCGAGGTGATCGCGATCGACTGCGTGCCCGCGCGGCTCGAATGCGCGCGCACGCTCGGCGCGACGCCGCTCGATTTCACGAAGCTCAGCGTGGCCGACACGCTGGCGAAACACACGCGCGGCAAGGGGCCCGACAAGTGCATCGACGCGGTCGGGCTCCACGCGCACGCGATCGACGCCGTCGATGCGCCGCTCGACCGCTTCAAGGAAACCTCGGCGCCCGGCGTCGACCCGCCGCACGTGCTGCGCGAAGCGGTCTATGCGTGCCGGCCGGGCGGGATCGTGTCGATCGCGGGGCTGTACGGCGGCCTCGTCGACAACGTGCCGGTCGGCGCGATCGTGAACAAGGGACTGACGCTGCGCGCGGCGCAGACGCACGTGCCGCGCTGGAGCGACGAACTGCTCAAGCGCATCGCCGACGGCCAGATCGATCCGTCGTTCGTCGTCACGCACCGTGCGCGGCTCGAGGACGGGCCCGCGCTCTACGAACTGAGCCGCACGCGCAGCGACGGCTGCATCAAGGCGGTGATGCAGCCGGGAGAGTGAGCGCATCGGGCGCGTCGTTGCACGCGCCGGCATTCCGGTACTGCTCGCCTTTCCCGCCTTTCCCGCCGTTCGCGGCTACGCCACCATATCGACGACCATCGTGACGACCGCGGCCGCCATCAGCGCGACGGCGAGCCAGCCGAAGCATTTCGACACGATGCCGGTGCCCGGCCGCCCGTCGATGCCGCGCCGCGCGGACAGCAGCATCACCATGACGAGCATCGGCACCGCGGCGACGCCGTTGAGCACCGCGCTCCAGTACAGCGCGCGGATCGGATCGATCGGGCTGAAGCAGATCGCGATGCCGACGACGACGCAGAGCGTGAGCACCGTATAGAACGCGGGCGCACGCCGCACGGGCTCGTTCAGCCCTTCGCGGAAGCGCCAGGCTTCCGCGCAGCCGTATGCGGCGCTGCCGGCGAACGCGGGAATCGCGAGCAGGCCGCAGCCGACGATGCCGAACGCGAACACGAGAAACGCGGCTTCGCCGGCGATCGGCCGCAACGCCTCGGCGGCCTGTGCGGTGCTCGCGATGTCGTGCTCGCCGCGCGCATAGAACACGGCCGCGCCGACGACCATGATGCAGAACGACACCGCGTTGGTCACGACCATCCCGGCCCACGTATCGACGCGGATCCGCTGCGCCTGCCGGTCGCAGAGCGCGGTGTCGCGCGCGCTTGCGCCGTTGCGCTGCGCGGCCTGCGCGTCCTCGACTTCGAGAGCGGCCTGCCAGACGAACAGATACGGGCTCAGCGTCGTGCCGAGCACCGCGACGGCGGTCGTCGCGTACGCATGCGAGAACGCGATCTGCGGCAGCACGAGCGCATGCAGCGCGTGCAGCCAGTCGACGTGCACGAACGCGAGCTCGATCACGTAGGCGAGCAGCGCGAACGTGAGCCACTTCAGCCAGCGCGCGTAACGCTCGTACGACATCGTCACCTGCAGCGCGAGCGAGACGATGCCGTAGACGGGCGCGAACCAGTAGCTGCGGCCGCCGACGACGAGCGCGGTCGCGTCGCCCATCGCGGCGAGGTCGGCGCCGACGTTCACGACGTTGACGATCACGACGAGCGCGATCAGCGCCTTCGCCGCGCGCGCCGAATAGTGCTGACGGATGCCCGCGATCAGCCCTTCGCGATTGCTGCGGCCGATGCAGGCGGAGGCGATCTGCACGGCGACCATCATCGGCAGCGTGACGACGATCATCCAGAGCATGTTGAAGCCGACCTGACTGCCGGCCTGCGCGTAGACCGCGACGTTGCTCGGGTCCGCGTCGGACGCGCCGGCCAGCAGCCCCGGTCCGAGGCGGCGGTACCACGGCGGCCGGGCGGGCCTGGCGGTGTCGTCGGCGGGCGGCGCGTCGCGTCGCGCGCTGCTCATTCGGCGTCTCCGCGGCCCGCCTTCGGCTTGCCGTCGTCGCGCGCGAGCTTCGACGCGGTGCGCAGCGCATCGACGAGCGTCTGGTACGCGTGCTCGCGCGAATCGGCGCCGCGCGTGCGCAGCACGTACGACGGATGGTAGGTCGCGACGACGAGATAGCCCTGCGCGGTGCGCGTGGGCGTCGGCGTGCGCTGGAGCGTCGCGTCGTTGTCCTGCAGCACGGCGCGCAGCGCGGTGCCGCCGAGCGCGACGATCACGCGCGGATGCACGCTCTCGAGTTCGCGGTCGAGCCAGTAGCGGCACGCGGTGATCTCGCGCTGCGCGGGCGTCTTGTGCAGACGCCGCTTGCCGCGCGGTTCCCATTTGAAGTGCTTGACGGCGTTGGTCAGATAGACCGAACGGCGATCGATGCCGGCCGCGTCGAGCGCGCGGTCGAGCACGTGGCCGGCCGCGCCGACGAACGGCACGCCCGTGCGGTCCTCCTGATCGCCCGGCTGCTCGCCGACCAGCACGATCGACGCGTGCCGCGGGCCGGTGCCCGGCACCGGCTGCGTCGCGTGTTCCCACAGCCCGCAGCGCCGGCATGCGTCGAGCGTCGCGGGTCGCTGATCGTCCGGCGTGTCGTCGGCGCCGGAGGCGGACGATGCGCGCGTCATCGCGCACGCGCTCCGCATGCCGGCGCGCGGCGCGCGTGCGCGCATCGCGTGCCGGCCGACGACAAAGACTCGATCGCTGGCATCGACGGCTCCCGTTTTCGATGAATACGACAGCACACAGCAACCCGCATGCCACCGCCGGTCAATATGGGCGCGCGCCTTGCGTGGCCGCCGGCATCCGGCATTCGATCACAGGAGAAAAGCCATGCCTATTGCCCCCGGCGACGATCCGGCCGCCGACGACGTGCTGCTGTGGCGCTCGCCCGATAGTGTGCCGCGCCGCCCGCGCCGCGTGCTGGTCGTCGACGACTATCGCGACGCGGCCGATGCGCTGCAACTGCTGCTCGACGCACGCGGCTTCGAATGCCGCGTCGTCGACGATCCGTTCGCGGTGTGCGACGTCGCGCGCGACTGGCAGCCGTTCGCGATCGTGCTCGACATCGCGATGCCGAGGCTCGACGGGCTGCAGCTCGCGCGGCGGCTGCGCGGCGACCCGCGCACGGCCGACATGCTGCTCGTCGCGTGCAGCGCGTTCGCGTCGCCGGTCGATCGCGAGCGCGCACGCGAAGCGGGCTTCGACGCGCATTGCGCGAAGCCGCTGACGCCGCATCCGTTGCTGCGTTATTTGGAAGCCGCATGCGGCGCGCGCGCCGCGCAACGCGCGGACGGCGCCGAGCGCGTGGACGGCGCGGGGCGCGCGGACGGTGCGGACGGGCTCGACGGCGCGGACGGCGCCGTTACACGCGGCTTGTAAAAACGCGTGACGGCGCGCGGCGCATATAAAGGCCCGCGCATAAAAAAACCCCGCCGGAGGCGGGGTGCGGACCGCGTCGCCGTCGCCGGCGACACGTCGCGATTACAGGCGGCCGTCGCGCGCGCGCGGATCGTTCAGGTCTTCGGTCGGATCGGTGAGGCCGAGTTCGTCGCCGGCGCTCCAGTACGGCGTGCTGCCGTAGTACTCGTGCAGCGGCCCCGCCCATTGCGGGTCGGCCATCGCCGGCCAGTGATCCTTGTCGAAGCCCGGCGCATTGCGGATCCGCTCGGACGATACCGACAACAGGAAGCACTTGCGTTCCGTGTCGAGCGTCAGCGCGCTCCACGGAATCGCGAGCAGCTTGTCGCCGATGCCGAGCAGGCCGCCGCTCGACAGCACCGCGTACGCGACGCGGCCCGAGCGCACGTCCAGCATGATGTCCTTGATCTTGCCGACATCGTCCCCGTCGGTCGTGTAGACCTTGTTGCCTTCGAGCGTATCGGCTGCCATCACGTCGGGACCGGGGCCGTCCGCCGTTGCGGCCCCCTTGCCGACGATGCGGGTCTGTCCTTGATCGGGAGTCTGCATGATTGTCCTCCTGCTGCGTGGGCGCGGCCGGCCGGATCGGGCGCGGGCCGCGCGTTCGGGGTAATGACGCGAACGGACACCGTGTCCGTCACGCCTGCTTCGGCTGCGACACGCCTTCCAGCGTGTTCGCGAGCGCGTCGCGCGACGGGCCGGCCGTGCGCGTCGCGATGTCGGCGAGCGAGAGCATCCCGACGAGCCGCTTGTCGTGATCGACGACCGGCAGACGGCGCAACTGCGCATCCGCCATGTAGTGCTGGATCTCGTCGAGCGAATCGTCGTCGAAACACCATTCGATCGGCCCGGACGCCACTTCGTGGACGCGCGTGTCGGGCGGCTTGCCGGCCGATACCGCGCGCACCGCGAGATCGCGATCGGTGACCATCCCGACCAGCCGGTTGTTGTCGCACACGGGCAGCGCGCCGATGTCGTAGCGCGCCATCAGTTCCGCGGCATGGCGAATCGAGTCGGTCGGCGCGATGCGCACGACGTCCTGCGACATGATTTCGTTGACGCGATGCATGTAGTCCTTCCTCCTTCGGGTTCGGCCCGTCGTTCTCGCAACGGGCGTGCCGCTCAGCGTCCGCCTTCGTCCTGCTCGCGCTTTTCCTGCCACGGCCCGTCGTCGTGCGTGCCGGGCGGCGTGTCGGGTTCGATCCGCGTGACGCCGCCCGTCGACGGCGCGTCGCTCGCGGGAAACGTGTCTTCGAGCGACTTGTCGATGTGGCGCTCCGAATGGCGCGTGCGCGCGCTGTCGCGATCCTTCAGCGGCGGCGTCGGGTCCGGCTGCTGCCCGGACGACGGCGTGCGCTCTTCGGATCGGGTCGTATCGTTCATGGCAAGTCTCCGTGTCGATGACGTACGAAAAGCGCGCAATGCGCGTTCCCGTAGTGGTCGCGCGGCACGCGGCTTGCCGCGTACGACGCAACTGAGCCGGCGCTTCACAAGTGAGGTGCGCCGGCGCGACAGTCGAGCGGGAGGCACGACGATGATTCCGATCAAACGACAGCCGCGTGTGCGCTACGAGGTCAACGTATGCGGCGGCGGATTCGATTCGGTGAAGCACCACTTCACCGCGTGGAAGCAGGAGCCGCTGATCTATCGGCCCGAGCGCCGCATGTTCGAAGGCAAGGCCGACGTGCGGCCGCTCGGCGACGAGACGTTCGGCGCAACCGAGCCCGCGCGCTTCGCGCTGCAGCGCGCATGCGAGCCGGGCGATGCGTACGCGCTTGCCGCGCGCGTGGAAGACGAAGGCCGCAATCTGTGGCTCGTGATGGCCGCGTACGACACGTAGCGATGGCCTTCGCTCGTCGCGCTCGTCGCACACGGTGCAGAGCGGCCGCGCGTGTCGCGCGACGCGCATGCACGGGATGCGATGTGCCGCGTGGTACGCGCATGCCGTGCGCGCTTGCCCCGCCGTCGCCTCGCGCGCGCGTGCGCGCGCGTCGCGCCCCGTCCGCACGCCATCGCCGCGCGCATCGCTCGCATGAAAGATTTGCAGCGCGCGGTGTAGCGAAGTCACGGTGGCGCGCAACGCCTCGCACGGACGCGGGCCGCTCGCGCCGCGCATCCCGCACGGCGGACGGAACGCGGTTTGCGGCCCCGCACGGCGACGCCACCGCGAGCGACATCGTTCGCGACACGACCGTCACGGAGCACCCATGAACGAGGACCTTGCACATTCGCTGCATCGGCCCGATCCGCCGATGCCCGATACCGAGCCCGAACCGGTGCCGCCGCCCGCGCCGGAACTGCCGCCCGACGTGCCGCAGCCGTACCACGACCCCGAAGGCGATCCCCCCGAACACCGGCCGCCCGAACGCGAGCCGCCGGCGCCCGTGCCGCCTGCGCACGCCGCAACGCCGCGCGCGCGGCAGGAGTGCACGCGATGAGCATCCTGGTGAAGCAGGGCATGTTGCGCGACATCGCCGAGATGCTCGGCCGTCATTTCGAAGCGCGCGCGATGCCGTTCCACGTCGAGGAGCAGCCGGCCGGCGCGCTTCATATCGGCTTTCGCGTCGACGGGCATCCGGCGTCGCTGACCGTCACGTTCGACGCGGACGCGTTCGCGGCGCTCGAGCAGGCCGACGTCGCGCGGCAGCGCGGCGCGCTCGCGCGGATGGCCGCCGAGTTCGACGCGATGATGGCGCGGCGCGGGCCGACCGCGTACGCGGCCGACTTTCATTTCAACCGGCTCTGAGCGTGCGCGCGACGCACGCCGGGCCCCCTTGCATGGAGGTCTCGATGAAATCGATCCATTCGCTGTCGGTCGCCGTCTGTGCGGCCGCCGCTGCATGCGCGATGAGCGCCTGCACGCAACCGAACACGTATGGCACGACGGGCGCGCCGCCGCCGCCCCATCAGGGCGGCAACGCGTCGCCGCCGACCGAGACGATGCCGGACGCGAACACGCGCTACGACACGCGTCCGTCGCCGGGCAACACGATGCCGCAGCGCTCGACCGGCACGCCGACCGGCGTGCCCGATCCGAACGTCGGCGGCGCGCCGACCAACACGCGCCCGGCGCCCGGCACGCCGCCGCCGATGCAGTACTGACCGGCGCGACGGAGCAACGGATGGCGACGCCGCACGCCCACCTCGAGGACTGGCTACGCGACGCGTATGCGATGGAGCATCACGCGCAAGCGTTGCTCGACGCGCAGGCGCGTCGCGTCGGCCACTACCCGCTGCTGCAGGACCGGCTGCGACGGCATCGGGACGACACGCTCGGCCAGCAGGCGCTCGTCGAGGCGTGCCTGCAGCGGCTCGGCACGACGCCGTCGACGATCAAGGATCTCGGCGCGCGCATCGGCGCGTACGGGCAGGTGGCAACCGCGATGTTGTCGGGCGACGAAGTGGTGAAGGCGACGATGGCCGCGTACGCGTTCGCGCAGGTCGAGATCGCCGCCTATACGGCGTTGATCGCGGCCGCGCGTGCGGCCGGCGAGGCCGAGATCCACGCGTGCTGCGAGCGCCTGCTGCAGCAGGAGCGCGACATGGCCGCGTGGCTGCTGCGTGAGCTGCCCGACGTGACGACCGCGTTTCTCGACCGCTCGGCCGTCGACCGGATCGACGCGAAACGCTAGCGCGGCGGCGCGCACGCGAATTGCGCCTCCAAACTTGCCGCCCGCTTGTAAAAAAGCGGGTGCGGAAGGGGCCGAAAGTAGGGCGCGTACGCGCCGAAGCCCCGTCCGGCGGGCGTCTGCGGGACTGGCATGGAAGCTGCATAAGTCCGGCATACGAATTTCCGCGAACCCATTCAGGAGGACCGCAGATGTCCGTCACGCTTGCGCTCCAGATGCGACAGCATCTGGCACTTACGCCGAGGCTCCAGCAGTCGCTGCGCCTGCTGCAGTTGTCTTCGCTCGAATTCCAGCAGGAATTGCGGCAGGCGCTCGACACGAACCCTTTTCTTGAAGACGGCCAGGGCGACGACGAGGTCGCCGCGCCGGACCCGGCGGCCGAAGCCGCCGCGCCCGAGGCCGCGCCCGAGCGCGACGAGGTGCGCCCGGTCGACGGCGAGCTGTCGTACACGGCCGCGCCCGCGCCGCGCGGCGGCAGCCGGCAGGGCGAAGACGGCGGCGACCTGTCGCCCGGCGAATGGATGGCCGCCGAGCCGTCGCTGCATCAGCACCTGCACGAGGCGCTGCGGCTCTATCCGCTGAACCGGCGCGATCGCGAAGCGGCGCGCCTCGTGATCGACGCGCTCGACGACGACGGCTACCTGCGTCAGGAGCCCGGCGACCTGCTCGGCGCGGCCGATCCGGCGCTGCTGCTGTCCGAGCGCGATCTGTCGGTCGCGCTGCGGCTCGTGCAGATGCTCGACCGGCCCGGCATCGCCGCGCGCTCGCTGTCCGAGTGCCTGCTGCTGCAGCTCGACGCGATTCCGGCCGGCACGCCGGCGCTGCCCGAGGCGAAGGCGATCGCGCGCGAACATCTCGAACGCCTCGCCCGCCGCGAGACCGCCGAGATCCAGCGGCGCATCGGCTGCAACCAGCAGACGCTGCAGGCCGCGTGCGCGCTCGTGCGCGGGCTCGACCCGCGTCCCGGCAACCACTACGGCAGCACGCGCGGCGACTACGTCGTGCCCGACGTGATCGTGCGTCAGGTGCGCGACGAATGGGTCGTGACGATCAACCCGGCCGTGCTGCCGCGCGCGCGGCTGCACGAGCGCTATGCGACGCTGTTCGCGCAGTCGAGCGGCGAGCGCGACTCGCCGCTCGGCCAGCAGCTGCAGGAAGCGCGCTGGCTGATCCGCAACGTGCAGAAGCGCTTCGACACGATCCAGCGCGTCGGCGAATGCATCGTCGCGCGGCAGCGCGACTTCTTCCGCTACGGCGAGATCGCGATGAAGCCGCTCGTGCTGCGCGACATCGCGGAGGAGCTCGACCTGCACGAATCGACCGTGTCGCGCGCGACCGGCAACAAGTACATGGCGACGCCGCACGGCACGTTCGAGTTCAAGCATTTCTTCCCGCGCAAGCTGGAGGCGGCGGGCCGCGGCGTGTGCTCGGCATCGGCCGCGAAGGTGCTGATCCGCGACATGATCGCCGCGGAACGGCACACCGATCCGCTGTCGGACGTCGCGCTGACGCAGAACCTCGCCGGCCGCGGCATCCTTCTTGCGCGCCGGACGGTGACCAAGTATCGGCAGGCGATGAAGATTCCGCCGGCCGAGCTGCGCCGCCGCGACGCCGCATGACGACGCGTGCGGCCGAACCGATCGCGCGCCGCACTGCGGCGCGCGCGAACCCACGGAGCGAACCATGCCAGCGAAATCCCAGGCCCAGCAGCGCGCGGCAGGGGCGGCCCTGTCGGCCAAGCGCGGCCGCACGAAAATGCAGGACCTGAAACCGCCGTCGAAGTCGATGGCCAAATCGATGAGCGAGAAAGAGCTCGAGAAAATGGCCTCGACGCCGACCCACGGCAAACCCAGGCACAAGCACGATTCTTGATCGACGACGATGGGCGTCGACGGTCGCTGTTCCCCAGGAGGAATCCATGCTTCGATACGCACTCATCTTCTTCGTCATCGCGATCATTGCAGCCGTGTTCGGCTTCGGCGGCATCGCTGCCGGCGCGGCCGAGATCGCGAAGATCCTGTTCTACATCTTCGTCGTGATCTTCCTGGTCACGCTGCTCTTGGGCGTCGTACGCCGATGACGGCAGCGTCCGACCGTTCGCAGCGCATCGCCGAAATCGAGCATGCGCTGGCGAACGGCTTTCCGTCGCAGTCGACCGTGGTCGTCCACGCGGACGACGCGTCGGGACGGTTGACGATCCAGGTGTCGTGGGTGCGCGCGCCGGTCGAGGCCAGCGCGCGCGAGTGGCGGTGTGCGGTCGATCTGCGGTTCGAACCCGACGTGATCGCCGGCTACGCCGCGCTCGACGCCGCCGAGCGGCTGCGCGTGCGCACCTATCTGTGCGATCTCGCGCGGCGCGCGATCGACGAGAACAAGCCGCGCGTCGAAGATGCGGCGATCGAATGCAGTGCGGCGCTCGACGTGAGCGCCGCCGACATCGGCGACGCGTCGCGCGGGCCGTGACGCTCGTCACGGCGCGCGCCATGCGCGCTCGCGCGCAGCGACGCGTGTCGCGCGTGGCGGTCGCACGACGGGCCGCGTGCCCGCGCGGCGCGCTGTGCGGCCACGGCTGCACACGCACGCCGCGCGCGCCCCCGCACGCCGCGCGCGTGCGCGGCTGCCCGCAAGGAGGAAAGGCATGGCAGCACGGATGATCTGGAAAGGCGCGATCAGCTTCGGGCTCGTGCACGTGCCCGTGCAGCTGTTTCCGGCCACGCGCACCGTGAAGCCGTCGTTCCGGCTGCTCGACAAGCGCTCGATGGACCCGGTCGGCTATCGGCAGATCAACAAGCGCACCGGCAAGGAGGTGTCGCGCGACGACATCGTGCGCGGCTACGAGTACGAGAAGGAGCGCTACGTCGTGCTGACCGACGACGAGATCCGCGCGGCTAACCCCGAATCGACGCAGACGGTCGACATCCTGACGTTCGTCGATCAGGAGGCCGTGTCGTTTCTCTATCTCGACACGCCGTACTACCTGGTGCCCGACCGCAAGGGCGAAAAGGTCTACGCGCTGCTGCGCGACGCGCTGAAGGACAGCGGCAAGATCGGCATCGCGCTCGTCGTGATGCGCGACAAGCAGCATCTCGGCGCGCTGATTCCGGTCGG
Organism: Burkholderia pseudomultivorans; assembly: GCF_902499075.1. GTDB lineage: Bacteria > Pseudomonadota > Gammaproteobacteria > Burkholderiales > Burkholderiaceae > Burkholderia > Burkholderia pseudomultivorans. Next base: position 30,348 of record NZ_CABVPP010000040.1, read on the forward strand.
GCCGCTGCTCGCGCTCGACACGCTGCGCTGGCAGGACGAACTGCGCGGGCTCGACGAGCTGTCGACGCCGGTCGAGGATGCGAAGCGCGCCGGTGTCAGCGCGCGCGAGCTCGCGATGGCGAAGAAGCTGATCGACGACATGTCCGGCGAATGGACGCCCGAGCAGTATCACGACACGTTCCGCGACGACATCCTCGAACTCGTCGAGCGCAAGGTGCGCCAGGGCCGTATCGAGGAAATCGAGGAACGTCCGGCCGATCGCGGCCACGTGCCGTCGAACGTCGTGGATCTGACCGAGCTGCTCAAGCGCAGCCTGCGCGGCGGCGGCCGCGGCTCGGAGCGCGCGGCCGCGAACGAGGACGAACACGACGAGGACGCCGACACGCGCCCGCGCGGCCGCCGCCAGCCGGCCGCCGCGAAGCGCGGTGCAAAGACCGCCGCGAAGACGAGCGCCAAAACCGCGACGAAAACGGCCGCGAAGCGCACCTCGGCGGCCAAGCCCGGCGACAAGCGCGGCGACGGTGCCGCCGCCGCGAAAAAGACCGCCGCGCGCAGCAAGAAGCGCGCGGCATGACGCCGCGACACGCAAGGTGACACGATGGCCGGCAAGCTCGATCCGTATCGCCGCAAGCGTCATTTCGACGCGACGCCCGAACCCGAAGGCACGCGCCGCCGCCGCGCGCCGGCCGACGCGCAGCCGGCCGAGCGCGGCCGGCATCCGCTGCGCTACGTGATCCAGGAGCATCATGCGCGGCGCCTGCATTACGATTTCCGGCTCGAACTCGACGGCACGCTGAAGTCGTGGGCCGTGCCGAAAGGGCCGAGTTTCGATCCGTCGGTCAAGCGGCTCGCGGTGCACGTCGAGGATCATCCGCTCGAATACGCGTCGTTCGAAGGCGAGATTCCGGCAGGCCATTACGGCGCGGGCTCGGTGATCGTCTGGGACGAGGGCACGTGGACGCCCGAGGGCGGGCTCGCGAAGGCGCGCGAAGGCTATCGCGCCGGCAAGCTGAAATTCCGGCTCGACGGCGAGAAGCTGCACGGCGGCTGGGCGCTCGTGCGTAGCGGCCGCCAGGAAGGGCGGCAGGAGCAGTGGCTGCTGATCAAGGAGCGCGACGACGACGCGCGCAGCGCCGAGGCATACGACGTCGTCGCGCAGCAGCCCGGCAGCGTGCACGACGGCGCCACGCGCGGGCATGCGACGAACGGGCATGCGCGGGCGCGCCGACGCGGCGAGAAGGCGGCCGGCAAGGAGCCCGACGCCGAGGCGGACGCCGACACCGACGCCGACGCGCCACGCGCCCGCGCGACGAAAGCGAAACGGCCGCCTGCACTGTCGCGCGTCGAAGGCGCGGTGCGTGCGCCGCTGCCGGAGCGCATCGCGCCGCAACTCGCGACGCTCGTCGATGCGCCGCCCGCGCACGGCGACTGGCGCTACGAACTGAAGTTCGACGGCTACCGGATGCTCGCGCGTATCGCGGGCAAGGGCGCGCGGCGGCGCGTGACGCTGATGACGCGCGAGGGCCGCGACTGGACGCCGAAGCTGCGCGCGCTGCGCGATGCGCTCGCGGCACTCGAGGTCGACGATGCATGGCTCGACGGCGAAGCGGTCGTGCTCGGCGAGAACGGGCTGCCCGATTTCCAGCTGCTGCAGAACGCGCTCGGTTCCGGGCAGTCGGATGCGGTCACGCTGTTCGTGTTCGATCTGCCCTATCTGAACGGCTATGACCTGCGCGATGCGCCGCTGACGGCACGCCGCGCGCAACTCGAACCGCTGTTCGACGCCGCCGATCCGGCGCGCCTGCGTTTTTCGCCGGATCTCGGCAGCGATGCGGCCGGACTGATCGCCAACGCGTGCGACACGGGCCTCGAAGGGCTGATCGGCAAGCGCGCGGATGCACGCTACCGCGCGGGACGCTCGCCGGCCTGGATCAAGCTCAAATGCCGGCGCAGGCAGGAGTTCGTGATCGGCGGCTATACGGAGCCGACCGGTAGCCGCCACGGCTTCGGCGCGCTGCTGCTCGGCGTGCACGAGCCGGCGCCGAACGGCAAGCGCACGCGCGGCGCGTCGCCGCTGCGCTACGTCGGCCGGGTCGGCACCGGCTTCGACACGCGGATGCTCGACAAGCTCGCGCCGCTGCTGCGCGAGCACGAACGCGCGTCGTCGCCGTTCGATCCGCCGCCGCAAGGGTGGTCGCGCACGCGCGTCCACTGGGTCGAGCCGACGCTCGTCGCCGAATGCGAATTCGCGGAATGGACCGGCGACGGCATCGTGCGGCAGGCCGCGTTCGTGGCGCTGCGCGAGGACAAGCCGGCGTCGCAGATCGTCAGGGAAGTCGCACGCCACCCCACCACGGAGAACACGATGGACGAGCGCACGAGCTCATCCGCGCGGCGCGGCCGCGCCGCGGCCGACACGCATGACGGCGGGCAAGATCGCGCGCAACACCGCGCGCAGGAACGCGCGCCCGCCGCACGCGGCAAGTCGGCGCCCGATCAGGTCGGCCAGGTCCGCATCACGCATCCGGAGCGCGTGCTCGATCGCGAGAGCGGCACGCGCAAGATCGATCTCGCGCACTACTGGGAACGCGTCGCGCCGTGGGCGTTGCCCGATCTCGCGGGCCGCCCGGTGTCGCTCGTGCGTGCGCCGCAGGACATCGGCGGCGAGCTGTTTTTCCAGAAGCACGCGGAGCGCCGCGAGATTCCGTTCGTCACGCAGCATCCGGGACTCGACCCCGGACACGGTCCGCTACTGTCGATCGACAGCGTCGATGCGCTGATCGGCGCCGCGCAGATGGGCACGATCGAGCTGCATACGTGGAACGCGCACGCGTCGAACATCGAGCGGCCGGACCGGATCGTGTTCGACCTCGATCCCGATCCGGCGCTGCCGTGGCGCACGATGATCGAGGCCGCGCAGCTCGTGCGCGGGCTGCTCGACGAGCTGGGCCTCGTGTCGTTCTGCAAGACGAGCGGCGGCAAGGGGCTGCACGTGGTCGTGCCGATCACGCGGCATTCGGGCTGGGACGAGATGAAGGACTTCTCGCGCGCAGTCGCGCAGCACATCGCGGGCGCGCTGCCCGACCGCTTCACGGCGACGATGGGGCCGCGTCACCGGCGCGGCAAGATTTTCATCGACTATCTGCGCAACGGCCGCGGCGCGAGCACGATCGCCGCGTATTCGGTGCGTGCGCGGCCCGGCATGGGCGTGTCGGTGCCGATCGACTGGGACGAAGTGCCGGCCACGACGGGCGGCGCGCAGTGGACGATCGACACCGTGCACGAACGGCTCGACGCGCTCGAGCGCGATCCGTGGGAAGCGTACGCGGACACGCGCCAGCGCATCACGGCCGCGATGCGCACGCGCCTCGCCGCGCGCTGAGCGCCGTCAATGCCGGCGCTGCCGGCGGTGATACCAGTTCATCAACGGCGTCGCCGAGATGCCGTGCGCGACCACCGACGCGGACACCACCGCGAGCACCGGCGCCGAGAGCGGGCGCACGGTATCGGTCGGCCCGTGTTCGAGCGCGAACAGCAGGTAGTAGAACGAGCCGATGCCGCGGATGCCGAACCAGGCCATCAGCCGCCGCTGCGCGATCGTCGCGCGCGAGCCGGCCAGCGTGAGGCGCACCGCGAGCGGCCGCACGACGACGAACAGCAGCGCGGCCAGCGCGAGCGCGCGCCACGTGATCAGCGGGCCCGGCAGCGTCGCGAGCACGCTGCCGACCATCGTCATCACGACCGCTTCGGCGATGCGTTCGAGTTCGATCGTGAAGCCGAGTACCGATTCGGCCATGAACGCATGGGCCTTGTCCGGATCCTTTTCGGTTGCGACGACGTCGGCCGAGTCGACCTGGCCGATCACTTCGCGCGGATCGCGGTCGCCGCTCGCGCGATGCTCGACGCGGCGCATCGCGACGCCGGCCGCGAACGTCGCGATGAAGCCGAACGCATGCGCGACTTCCGCGGCGCCGTACGACAGCACGATCAGCGCGAGCGCGAAGAAGCCTTCGAAGCCGAGCGCCTGCGCGTAGCGCATGCGCAGCCAGCCGATCGTCTTCGTCGTGATCCAGCCGAGCCCGCCGCCGATCGCCGCTGCGCCGACGATGCCCCAAGCGGTCGCGAGCGCGAACGACAACGACAGCGGCGCCCTGCCGTGCGTCGCTTCCGGCGCGCCGCAGAGCGCGAGCGCGGCGAGCGCGAACGGCAGCGCGATTCCGTCGTTCATCCCGCCTTCGCCGGACAGCGCGAAGCGCACGAGGTCGCGATCGCCGGGGTCGTGCACCTGCACGTCGTGCGCGAGCACGGGATCGGTCGGCGCAAGAATCGCCGCGAGCAGCAGCGCGGGCGCCCAGCCGATGCCGAGCGCGAACACCGCGCAGGCGGCAAGCAGCGGCACGGTGACGATCATCGCGAGCAGCCCGAGCCGGCACGGCACGAGCCACAGCGGATCGGACAGCGGCACGCGCAGCCGCAGCCCGATCGCGAACAGCGACACGAGCAGCCCGATCTCGACGATCATCCGCAGCAGCGCCGCGTCGTGTTCGATGTCGACGTGCAGCAGTCCGGCGCCCGCCGGGCCCAATGCGATGCCGAGCACGAGATAGATCATCGCGGTGCTGCACGGCAGATGACGCAGCGCCGACGTCGCGATGCCCATGCCCATCAGCACCGCGCCGGTGATCAGATACCACAGCGTTTCATGCATGCGTGCAGTCCGGAAACGGGAGGCAGGCGCACGCGTGCGTCACGGCTTGCGGCCGAACGCTTCGCGCAGCTTGCGCTTCGCGCGCTCGAGCGTCGTGCGGCGCGTTTTCGGCAGGTTGCGGCCTGCGCGGTTCACGTAGAAGTTCAGCATCGACATCGCCGACTGGAACGGTGTCGCCTTGCGGCGGCGGCTGCGCTCGGCCGAGCGTTTCAGCGACGCGGCGATCTCGCCCGGATCGTCGGACTTGAAGATGTCGGGCTCGAGGTCGAGCGCGTCGCTGTCGCGCGTGACGTCGGCCGACCAGCGTTTCGCGTGGCCGCGATCGGTGCTGCGCGCGCGGCCGGCGCGCCGCGTCAGGCGTTTGCCGCGCGCGTGCGGCGGAGAGGAAGATGGCATTGCATGACGCTCCGTCGTTGGCGTATGCGACGACGGCCCGCAATTCGCGTGCCGGCCGAGGCCGGTGCACGACAAGCGCATTCGACCCACTGACGGCATGGGCCTTGCTGAAGAAACGGGGCAGATACTTCATTTCCGTTACGGAGAATCCGTCATGACGTCAGCCCTATCCACCACGAAATCCCCTGCGTGCCGCGTGCTCGGCTGCGCGGCCGCCGCCATGCTCGCGGCCGCGGCCGCCGCGAGCCCGGCGCTGGCACAGAACTCGCAACAGTCCGATCACGGCTCCGGCGCGCCGCTGTCGGCCGGCACCTCGAGCAGTTACACCGGCAACGGCGATACGGCCGCGCCGCCGCCGCCGAACATGCAGCAGTCGGACGGCGGACGCGGCGCGATGTCGTCGCACAGCGGCGCGAGCGGCCACGCGAAGCCCGGCGCGAAGGGCGCGGGCGCCGGCAACGGCCGCTCGCCGGGCGCGACCGGCTCGGGCGGCGGCGGTGCCGGCGGGCAGGGCAGCGCCGATTCCAGCGGCTACTGACGATGTCGCGCCGGCTCGCGGCCGGCGCGGCGCGATGGCCGACGCCCGCCGCCGCGGCGGGCGCGGCGACCACGCAGGAGGACATCATGCAATCGAACCCCCGAATCGGAATCGAGCCGTACGACATCGACGACGACCCGGACGCGGACGACCTCAACACGACAGTGCACCTCGACGTGGCGACCGGCAGGATCACGTTTCATGCGGCATGGGCGATCGCGCCCGATGCGCCGCCCCACGCCGTGCGCCACTCGGTCGTGCTCGCGCTCGACTGCGACACGATGGAGCGCTATGCGGACCTCGACGACGGCGCGCGCATGCGCGTGCACGCGATGCTGCACGACTCGGTGCAGGCCATGCTCGAGCGGCTGCACGACCTCGACGAAGACCAGACGCTGACGGTCGAGCTGACCGACGCGATGCTCGACGTCGCGACGCGCCTGCAGTGACCGGCGGAGTGTCCGCCGGGTGTCCGCGGCCGCGAAACTGTCTCGACGCTGCGACACATTGCGACGGCGCGTGTCGCGTGCGAGAGCCGGCGCACGGGCGCAGCCTGCCGGTTACATGCCGTTGAAATCTTTGCAGTGAACGATGGAAGCCGCCGCGCGCGCCGCGCCGGCAGGGTCGGAGAGCGGTTTGCGCGTCGTTCGCGAAGTCCGACCGCAGGCCGAAGCGCGCGTTGTGTGGGGTAGCGCACCGGGCGTGGCACGTCGATTGCTGCTGTCGGGTGAGGGCACGATCGGTGCCGCAACCAGCATGGAGGTTTTTCATGAGCGGCAAACTCGCCAATTGCAAGGTCGCGATCCTCGCCGTGGACGGCTTCGAGGAGGCCGAGCTCGTCGAACCGCAGCGTGCGCTCAGTGCCGAGGGTGCGCAGGTCGACGTGATTTCGCAGCAACCGGGCGAGATCCAGGGTTTCCGGCACGTCGACAAGGGTGCACGCGTCAAGGTGGACCATACGTTCGACGATGCGAAGCAGGGCGACTACGACGCGATCGTTCTACCGGGCGGCGTCGTGAACGGCGACGCGATGCGGATGATTCCCGCCGCGCGCGAATTCGTGACGGCCGCGATCGGCGCCGACAAGCCGGTGGCCGTGATCTGTCACGGCGGCTGGCTGCTCGTGTCGGCCGGGCTCGTCGACGGCCGCACGATGACCAGCTGGCCGAGCCTGCAGGACGACATCCGCAACGCCGGCGGCAAGTGGGTCGACGAGCGCGTCGTGCGCGACGGCAATCTGATCACGAGCCGCAAGCCGGACGATCTCGACGCGTTCAACGGCGCGCTGATCGAATGTCTCGCGGCCGACCGCGCGCATGCGCCCCGGGAGCGCCCATGAGCACGCGCGCGACGATTCCGGCCGATCCGCCGCCCGTGTTCGACGGTGCGACGCTGCAGTTGCAGTTCGTCGTCGAGATCGACGGCGTGCAGGCGGAGTGCGCGATCACGGCCGAAGCGCTCGAGGATCACTTCGGCGCGCGCTCGGCGCTCGAGGCCGACTTGCGCGAAGCGTTCGAACGGGGCCGGCAGCGTATCGCCGAGGCCTGCGCGGACGTGGTCGCCGACGGCCACGGCGGCGCGGTGCTGCATAGCGGTTATTTCCGCGTGCAGCGGCGCGCGGCCGCAGCGCTCGCGCGTCAGGCGACGTCGCACGCACCACGGTCCTGACCCCGTGCATGGCGCGCGTTGCGCGCGTGCCGTGCATCGCGGTCGCCCGGCCGTTACACGTCATTGAAAACTTTTCACCGGCAGCGCGCGGGACGCGGATTCGACCCCGCCCCGCGCTCGACCGGGCCGATGCAGTGCGCGCGGCTCGCATTGGCATGCTTCATGCATGTCGTCACCGAATCCGGCAGGTGCACTGCCGGCCGCGATTGCGGCGTCGCCGCATCGGAAAATACGCCGTCATTGGGGAGACGAGCATGTTGACTGCTCACGAATTTGCCGCGCTGTTTCTGGTCCAGCGCGCACCAGAACAAATCCAGCTCGATCGCGACGACATCGTCGCGCTCGTCGAACGCCAACTGGTCGTCATGCAGAGCGACGCGTCCGGCGCCCGCCGGCCCGAGCTGACGCCCGACGGACTGTCGATCCTGCGCTCGGTGCAGCGCGGCAGCGGAGGCTATACGAACGACAACAGTTTGTGACGACCGGCTCGATCGCATGCGGCGCGCTGCCTCGGGAGCGCGCCGCATGCATGTTCAGCGCGCGAGCGCGACCGCGGCATTGACCTGCACGGGCGGCGCATCGTCGCTCGGCGCATGCAGGAAGCGGTCGATCACGCCGGGCTCGAACAGCAGGCAGTACGTCGAGCCGCCGAACTGGAAATAGCCGATCTCGTCGCCTTTTTCGACGCGCTGTCCCGGCACGACCTCGATCACGCACGACGACACGTCGCCCATCCCGACGAAGACCGCGGCCACCGTGCCCAGGCCCGGATCGTCGCTCGCGATCGCGACGATCGCGCGCGTGGCGACGGCCGTCATGTAGCCCTGCGAATCGTTGAGCCCGGACGGGTCTTCGCCTTCGACGTCGGCGATCGAGTAATAGGTGCCGTCGATGCGGTACGCGTGCGTGACGGTGCCGCGGATCGGCGCATGCCAGCGGTGGTAGTTGTACGCGGCCAGATAGGCCTGGTAGAGATCGCCGCCGACGAAGTGCTCGGCAAGCGGCAGCCGCGCGGGCGTGAAGATGTCGCGCAGCGAATAGGGTTGCCCCTTGATCCAGAACCGGTCGCGCAGCCGCAGGTTCGTGGCCGTGTGATACGGCGCGGCTTCGCACGCGCTGACGATCACGTGCGAATCGTCGGGCGAGGCGACCGGCCGTGCACCCGCGCGAAAGCGCCGCGTGAAGAAGTCGTTCCACGAGTCGAAGCCCCAGTGCGGCTGATCCTCGCGGTACTGGAACTGCGACATGCCGATCCGTTTGCGCGCTTCCTCGCAGAGCCAGCCGTCGGGCGCCGTCGTCACGAGGTGGTCGCGCGAGTGCGGACCGCCGAGAAAATCGCACCAGACGTTCAGCACGCGCTTCAGATGCGCGTTGACGGTCGCGTCGCGGAACACCGCGCGGCCCGACGGCATGCACATCGGCCAGTCGAGGAACGCGTTCAGCGGACACACGATCAGGCTCGATTCGCTGAAGGGCGGCGTGTACGTCATCAGATAGTCGATCACCGTCATCAGCTCGCCGATCGACCGGTAGCCGAGGTCGTGGCCCGTCGCGAGCGCCTCGTCGATCGCGCGCGACAGCCCCATGTGCAGCACCGCGTGATCGTCGAACAGGCGCGCGAGCTCCTGCACGGCCGGCGTGCGCAGCCGTTCGCCGGCCCGTGCGCGCGCGTCCGCGGCAATGCGCGTGCGGAACGCGGCCATGTGCTTTTCCTCGCCGGCCAACCATCCGCCGAGTCGGCGGCGGCCTGCTTGCGTGTCGTTGTCGTTCGGCATGTCACCTCCGGGAGCGAGTCTCGATCGCGCTGGTGTAGCAATCGGCCTGCCTGTGCACGGCACCGAAATTGCGGCATCGCTGCGATCGACACCCACGAACCGGGAGGCAATGATGAAGGCGATGTCGAATACGCAGCAGACGAACGAGCAGGCAGCCGGCGAGACGCGCCGCGACGGCGCGCGCACGGTCGCGCCGACGCGCCCGCGGCTGCGCGCGCATGCGTCGCGCGCCAAGCGGCGGCCGCAGGACGGTGCCGCGCACGGCACGCTGACGGCCGGCCATGACGCGCGCGGCGCCAGCGATGCGCATTGGGAGGAGGACGGCGCGCCGTTGCCGCCGGAAGAATGGTCGTGAGCGCCGATCGTCGACACCGCGCGTGACGCAGCCGCGCGGTCGCGCTGCCGCCAGCGTGCCGGCGCATCTGTAAAAAACGACCGCTGCCGCGCGCCTCGTCATGCGCGCGGCGGCGGCCCGACCCATACCGCGACCGGCAGCGCGCGCAGGCAGTGCGCGACGCGCAGCAAGCCGTCCGGCGTGTCGCCGGCTTCGCTCGCATCGAGCCAGTCGGCCCACGGCCCCGTCGCGCCGGGCGGCAGCACGACGGCCGTGTCGTCCCACTGCGCCGGTTCGACGCGCGGCAGCGCGGGCGCGTCGCCGAGCAGCCGGCACGCGAGCCGCGTCGTCACGACGACGATCGTCGCCGCGTCGTCGCAGCGCGCGAACGCGACCACGTGACGCGCGAGCGGACCGCGCACGCGCAGCGGCACGTAACTGCCGTTCGCGAACGTCGACGGACGCTGCGCACGCAGCGCGAGCAGCCGCTCGATGAGCGCACGCTTCACGCGCGCATCGGGCCAGGTCGGCAGATACGCGCTGACGGGGCCGTCGACGCGCTCGGCGGCGAGCGCCGCGAACGGCACGTCGCGCCGGTTGTCCGGATCGACGAGCGAATGGTCCCACCGTTCGGTGCCCTGATAAAGATCGGGCACGCCGGGCGACGTGATGCGCAGCGTCGTCTGCGTGAGGCTGTTGACGACGCCGGCCGGCGCGATGCGCATGACGAACGCATGCAGCCGATGCACGAAATCGCCGGCGCCGTGCGGCGTCAGGATCGCGCGCACGAACGCCTCGCTGTCCTGCTCGTAGTCGGGTTCGGGCGCGAGCCAGTCGGTCTGCTGCTTCGCTTCGCGCAGCGCCTTCGTCTGCCATTGCACGACGCGATCGGCGAGCGCCGCGAGGCCGGCCGCGTCGTCGGGGGCGAGTGACGGCGGCCAGCAGCCGACGAGCGTCTGATACAGCATCGCCTCGGCAGCGGGCCCCGGCGACCAGTCGAGGTCGCGATGCGCGCGGCCGCGATGCGGCTGGTTCAGCGCGGACCAGTCGAGCGAGACCGCGCGCCATGCGTCGGGGATCTCGCTCAGCACGGCGAGCCGCACGCGCGCGTCTTCGCCGCGCTTGTGGTCGTGCGTCGCGGTCGCGACGAGCGCGTGCGGCGAATGGCGTGCGCGCCGCCGGTTGCGCGCATGGAACGCGCCGCGCGACAGACTGAAATCCCCGGCATCGGCGCCGACTTCGTTGCGCGACAGCAGCCGTCCATAGCGGTAGTTCGCCGTATCCTCGACGCCCTTCGCGGCGAGCGGCGCCGTGAGCTGCGCGAACGCGACGCGCGCCGCATGCCGGCGCGCCGCATCGGCGCGCGGCGCGCGCGTGCCCGGCAGGCCGAGCCACTGCGCGACGCGTTCGAGCGCGATGCGGTCGGTCGGATCGACGGCCGCGCGGGCGCACGCATACGCCTGCGCGAGCACGCGGCGATCGTCGGGCGCGAGTTCGTCGTCGGCCGGATACATGCGGTACACGCTCAGGTGCACCGCGAGTTCGCCGAGCACGCGATGGATCGCGATGCGGCTGATGTCGCGTGTCGCGGGCGACGCGCGCGCGATGTCGTGCAGCTTGCGCGCGACGCGCGCATGTTCGCCGGCGAGCTGGCGCAGCAGCACGCGACGCTTGCCGTCGACCGCTTCCTGCGCGAACGTGCGCGTCGAGCGCGACACGGCCGCCCAGTGCGCGCCGAGCGGCTCCGCGCCGGCCGGATCGTGCAGCAGCGCGGCCACGTCGTTCATGAAGTCGTAGCCGGTCGTGCCGTCGATCGGCCAGTCGGCGCGCAGCGTTTCGCCGGGCGCGAGGATCTTCTCGACGTAGATCGTCGGCGGCGTGTCGCGCTGCGCGGCGAGCCGCGCATGCAGCCGCCGGCAGTACGCGCGCGGATCGGCGAGGCCGTCGACGTGATCGACGCGCACGCCGTCGACGAGTCCCGCCGCATGGAGCCGCAACGGCAGCGCATGGACCGCGTCGAACACCGCGTCGTCCTCGACGCGCACGCCGGCCAGCGTCGCGATGTCGAAGAAGCGCCGCCAGTTCAGCTCGTCGGCGGCCGTGCGCCACCACGCGAGCCGGTAGTGCTGCCGTTCGAGCACGTGGTGCAGGCACGCGCGCGAGCGCGCACGGCGCGCATCGGTGCCGTGCAGCACCGCGTCGAACGCATGCGGGCCGTGCGCGGCCGCGTGCGCGCGCAGCGCCGCATGCGCGGCGGCGACGCGTGCACTGCCGCGCGTCGCCGCGGTATCGAAGCGCTCGGCGAGCGCGTTCAGGTCCGCGCGGTTCGCGACGCGCAGGATCTCCGCATACGTCGCGACCGCGACCGGCAGTTGCCGTCCCGCGCAGGCGATCGTGAAGCGCCCGGCCGCCGCGTCGATGCCGAGCGCGATGTCGCCGGCGGCGAGCGCGTCGCCGTACGGTGAGCCGAGGCAGGGCAGCAGCACCTTGCCGTCGAGCGTCGGGTCGGGCGGATGCCAGTCGATGTCGAAATAGCGCGCGTACGGGCTCGCGGGGCCCCACTCGAGCACGTCGTTCCACCAGCCGTTCGACGAGCCGCCGACGCCCATGTGATTCGGCACGATGTCGACGATCACGCGCAGCCCGCGCGCGCGCAGCGCCTCGACGAGCCGCACGAAGCCGGCTTCGCCGCCGAGTTCCGCGCTGATCGCGCCGTAGTCGACCGTGTCGTAGCCGTGCCGCGAGCCGGGCTCCGCGGTCGTGATCGGCGACAGATACAGATGGCTGATGCCGAGCCGCGCGAAATAGTCCGCGTGCGCGGCCGCGTCGTCGAACGTGAAGCCGGCATGCAGCTGCAGCCGCAGGGTCGCGCGCGGCGTCATGCGCGTCGCTCCGGCGTGCCGCGCGCGTCGGCGATCGCCGCGATGCGCGCACGCGTGTCGGCGTCGAACAGCGCGTCGACGGTGCGCGGCAGGCGCCGCCGCCAGTTCGGATGGCCGCACGGCGGCCCCGGCAGGTTCGGCTGCGCGTCGAGCGCGAGCAGATCCTCGAGCGGCACGATCGCGAGCGGCGACGCACCGCGTGCGACGAACGCGAGCACGGCGCCGACGGGCGGTGCATCGGCCGGCGGTGGCGGTGCGTCGCTCGGCGCGCAGCCGGCCTGCTGCAGTGCGCGCCACAGCGCTGCGCGTGCCGCATCGCGCTCGGCGAGATCGTCCGGTGTCGCGGCGCGTGCGGCGGCCGCGTCCGGGTCGACATACGTGCGCTCGGCGGTGTCTGCGGCGTTCACATCGTTCGTATCGGCCGTATCGCTTGCCTCGCTCACGACGTGACGATCCTCCGGCTCGGCATTCGCGGGCCGGGCACGCGCCTGCTCGTGCTCGGCCGCGATGCGCCGCCAGCCGAGATCGATGCCGCGCCACCAGCCGGCAACGGTCGGCAGGTCGTGCGTCGAGGTCATCGCGAGCGCGTCGCGGTCCCAGCTCGACGGCGGCCGGAAGGCGCCGTCCGGCTCGCGTTCGAACCACAGCACACGCATGCCGGCGACGCCCTGCGCGCCGAGCCGGTCGCGAAATCCGTCCGGCACGGTGCCGAGATCCTCGCCGACCGCGATCGCGCGGTGCCGCGCGGCCTCCAGCGCGACGAGCCGCAGCAGGTCGTCGCACGGGTAGTGCAGATACGCGCCGTCGCGTGCGCTCGCGCCGTCCGGCACGACCCACATGCGCGCGAAACCGAGCACGTGATCGATCCGGATGCCGCCCGCGTGCGCGAACGCGGCGCGCAGCAGCTCGATGAACGGCGCGAAGCCGTTCGCGCGCAGCGCGGCCGGCGTCCAGGTCGTCACGCCCCACGCCTGGCCGGCCGCGTTGAACGCGTCGGGCGGTGCGCCGAGCGACAGCCCGCGCAGCAGCGTCGTACCGTGCGCCCACGCATCGCTGCCCGCGCGATCGGAGCCGACCGCGAGATCGGCGATCAACCCGATCGCCATGCCCGCGCGGCGCGCGGCCTGCTGCGCGTCCGTCAGCGCGTGTGCCGCGCACCATTGCAGGAACGCATGGAACGCGACCGTATCGGCGTGCGCCTGCGCGAATGCGTCGACTTCGACCGAGGTCGGCATCCGCCACGGCGCCGGCCATTGCCGCCAGTCCGCGCCGAGCCCGCGCGCGACGCAGAACGCCTGCAGCGCGTCGAAGCGCGCATGCGCGTCGAGCGCCGCGCCGCCCGCCGCGCGGAACCGTTCGAATCCATCGAGCGCGGTGCCGCCGCCGGCGCGCAGCGCGTCGAACCGCGCGCGCAGCCGGCGCAGCTTCTGCGGCAGCACGCGCGGCCAGTCGACGAGCCGCGCATCGGCCGCGCCGTCCGCTTCGTCGCCGGCGACGCGGCCGACGCCCGGCACCGCGTGGCAGTCGAGATACGCGACGTTGTGCCAGCGCCGCGACGACGGCGAATACGGGCTGTCGTGCGCAGGCAGCGCCGGATAGCCGGCATGCGTCGGACTGATCGCGACCGCATGCGCGCCGTGTCGCGCCGCCTGCGTCGCGAGCTGCGCGAGCGCGGTGTAGTCGCCCGCGCCGTCGTCGCCTGCGCGGCGCAGCCCGTATAGCTGCGCGGCGATGCCCCAGCGGTTGCCGGCGTCCGGCGTGCCGCGCAGGCGCTCGGCCGCGCGCACGCGGCGCGGTGCGATCGCGATGGCGATCCGCTGCTCGCCGACGTCGAGTGCGTGATAGCCGGGCCGCACGATCGGCGGCAGCAGCGGGTCGCCGCTCGTGCCGCCGACGCGGCCGTCGACGTGGCCGCCCGTCTCGAACGTCACGCGATAGCGCGCGCCCGGCCCGGCCACGGTGGCCGGCAGCGCGATCGGCATGCCGGCGTCGGCGGTGATCATGCGCGGCGGCGCCGCGTCGGCATCGACGAGCGCGGCGAGGCTGTCCACGCGTTCGACCGGCGTGCCGCACGGCCAGCCGAGCGCGTCGACGAGCGCGAACAGCGCGTCGTCGGCGACGCGGCGCGGCACGCCGACCGCGTCGGTCCAGTCGGTCTGCAGCCCCGCCGCCCGCGCGAGGGATGCGATCGGGATGTCGGTCGTCATGGCCGCGCGTGTCCGTTCGCGCGATGGTTCAGCGCATCGTGGTTGACCGCGCCGTCGCGCCATGCGATGCACGCGCGTGCCGGCAGGCGGGCGTCGACGAGCGCATCGCGCGCACGCGGCGGCGTCTCGAACACGATCTTGCCGACCGGCAGTTCGGGCAGCGCCGTCGCGCGTGGGCCGAGGTTCAGCGCGAGCGTCAGCGTGCTGCCGTCGCCGAGCCGCCAGCGTGCAACGAGCGCGCGCGCCGTCTCGTCGTCGGCCAGCACGTCGACGCCGAGCGCGCGCGCACCCGGCAGATGCGGCGTGACGAGCGCGGCGCGCACCGTCAGCGCGCTGCGGTAGAAACGGCGCCACGCATCGGCATCGGGCCAGGTGTCGGGTCGCTCGTGCAACGCCGAGCGCGCGAACGTCGCCGGGTCGTTCGGATCCGGAATCGCGTCGCGATGCGCGGGATCGGCGAACGCGGGAAACGCGGCGAATTCGCGGCGGCGGCCCTCGCGTACCGCGTCGGCGAGCGCGCCGCGATAGTCGGTGAAGAACTGGAACGGCTGCGTGCTGCCGTCTTCCTCGCCCATGAACAGCAGCGGGATCTGCGGCGAGAGCAGCAACAGCGCCGTGACCGCGCGCAGCGCGTCGTCGTTCGCGAGCGCGCGCAGCCGCTCGCCGAACGCGCGGTTGCCGATCTGGTCGTGGTTCTGCAGGAACGACACGAACGCGGTCGGCGGCAGCTGCGCGCTGGGCTCGCCGCGCGGCGCGCCGTCATGCAGCGGCGACGGTTCGCCCTGGTACGCGAACCCTTCGCCAAGCGTGCGCGCGAAATGGCGCAGCGGCGCGTCCGCATACGCGCGGTAGTAGCCGTCGCGCTCGCCGGTCAACAGCACGTGCGCGCTGTTGTGGAAGTCGTCGTTCCACTGCGCGTCGAAGCGGTCGGGCCCGAGCAGGCTCGCGGTATTGCGCTCGTTCTCGAGCACCAGATGCACGTGGCGCCCGCCTGCGGCCGCGCGCACGCGCCGCGCGAGCTCGCGCAGCCACGCGTCGTCGTCGATCGCGTGCGCCGCGTCGATGCGCAGCCCGTCGAACCGGTACTCGTCGATCCAGTACAGCGCGTTCTCGATGAAGAACGCGCTCGTCTGCGCGCGCGAGAAGTCGATCGCAGGCCCCCACGCGGTGTGCCGGTCGTCGCGGAAGAACGCGGGCGCATAGCGCGGCAGCAGGTTGCCGTCCGGGCCGAAGTGGTTGTACACGACGTCGAGGAACACCTGCAGCCCGAGCCCGTGCGCGGCATCGATCAGCGATTTCAGTTCCTCGGGGCGGCCGTACGATGCATCGGGCGCGAACGGCAGCACGCCGTCGTAGCCCCAGTTGCGCGTGCCCGGAAACGCGTTGATCGGCATCAGCTCGATCGCCGTCACGCCGACAGATGCGATGTCGGGCAGGCGCCGCTCGACGTTCACATAGCCGCCGCATGCGCCGACGTGCAGCTCGTACAGCACGGTCTCGTGCCACGGCCGGCCGCGCCAGGCGCCGTGCCGCCAGCGATACGCGGCCGGATCGACGACCTGGCTCGGGCCGTGCACGTCGGACGGCTGGAAGCGCGATGCGGGATCGGGGACGACGAGTTCGTCGTCGAGCCGATAGCGATAGAGCGCGCCCGCGCCGACCGGCGCGACGAGCTCGAACCAGCCGTCGCCGGCGGCCGTCATCTCGAGCGTTTGCGCGCCGTGCAGCTCGACCTGCGCGCGGCGGCTGGCAGGCGCCCACAGACGAAAGCGCGTGTGGCCGGCGTCGAGGCAGGTCGCGCCGAACGACAACTCGAACGCATGCGTGGACGACGAAGCGGCGGAATGGGACGTCATGGCGTTTCCTTCGAAGACAGGTCGGTCGGCACCGGCGCGACCGCGATCACGGCCGCGTGCGCGGCGACCTCGAGGCCGTCGGCGGGCCAGTCGCGCGGGCCGCCGTCGGGCGTCGCGGTGTCGACCAGCACGCGATACGCGAGCGCGGGCGGCGGCGGCTTGAACGTGATCGTCTCGGCCGACGCGTTGAGCATCACGAGCAGCGCCTCGGTGCGGCCCGTGCGGCCGGTGCCGACGCGCCGCATCGTCAGCGCGCGGCGCTCGCGGTCCTGCCACGCGGGCACGCTGACCTCGTCGCCGTGCTCGTCGAACCACGCGATCTCGCGCATGCCGGGCGCGCCGTCGCGGTCGCCGGACGGAAAGCGCGGCGTCGACATCACCGGATACATGCGCCGCAGCGCGGCGAGCCGCGACACGAAGCGCGTCATCTGCACGGCCTCCGGCTGCTGCGCGGCTTCCCAGTCGAGCCACGACAGCTCGTTGTCCTGGCAGTACGCGTTGTTGTTGCCGTGCTGCGTGCGGCCGAATTCGTCGCCGGCCACGAGCATCGGCGTGCCGAGCGCGGTAAACAGCGTCGCGAGCATCGAGCGCGCGACGCGGCCGCGCACGTCGCGGATCGCCGGATCGTCGGTCGGCCCTTCGACGCCCCAGTTCGCGCTGCAGTTGTCGTCGCGGCCGTCGCGGTTGCCTTCGCCGTTCGCTTCGTTATGCTTGCCCGCATACGACACGACGTCGGC
Organism: Burkholderia pseudomultivorans; assembly: GCF_902499075.1. GTDB lineage: Bacteria > Pseudomonadota > Gammaproteobacteria > Burkholderiales > Burkholderiaceae > Burkholderia > Burkholderia pseudomultivorans. The sequence goes on from NZ_CABVPP010000040.1 coordinate 47,449, forward strand.
GAGCGTGAAGCCGTCGTGCGCGGTGACGAAGTTGATCGACGCCCACGTGCGGCGCCGTTGATGGTTGAACAGGTCGGCCGAGCCCGCGAGCCGCGCGGCCAGCTCCGGGCGCTGGCCCGCGTCGCCGCGCCAGTAGCGCCGCACGGTATCGCGAAAGCGGTCGTTCCATTCGGCGAAGCCGGGCGGATGGCGGCCGAGCTGATAGCCGCCGGGGCCGACGTCCCACGGCTCGGTGATCAGCTTGCGCTGCGCGAGCACGGGATCCTGCCGCAGCGCATCGAAGAAGCCCGCGCCGGGATCGAAGCCGTGGTCCTCGCGGCCGAGCGTCACGCCGAGATCGAAACGAAAGCCGTCGATGTTGAACGCGGTCGCCCAGTAGCGCAGCGAGTCCATCACCATCTGCAGCACGCGCGGATGCGAGAGGTTCAGCGTATTGCCGCAGCCCGTCTCGTCGACGTGATAGCGTCGGTCGTCGGGCACGAGCCGGTAGTAGCTCGCGTTGTCGAGGCCGCGCCAGGACAGCGTCGGCCCGAGCTGGTTGCCTTCGCAGGTGTGGTTGTAGACGACGTCGAGCACGACCTCGATGCCGGCCGCATGCAGCTGGCGGATCGCGATGCGCATCTCGTCGAGCCGCCGCGTCGACAGATACGACGGCTCGGGCGCGAAGAACGCCGCCGTGTCGTAGCCCCAGTAGTTGCGCAGCCCGCGGTTCAGCAGCTCGCGCTGCTGCAGGAACGCATGCACGGGCAGCAGCTCGACCGTCGTCACGCCGAGCGCGAGCAGATGATCGACGAAGGCCGGATGCGCGAGCGCCGCGAACGTGCCGCGCTCCGGCGCGCGCAGCCCCGGCCGGCGCATCGACGCGCCGCGCACGTGCGTCTCGTAGATCACGGTGCTGCGCCACGGCACGCACGGGCGCCGGTCGTTGCTCCAGTCGAACGCCTCGTCGACGACGATGCACTTCGGCATCGCGGGCGCCGAGTCGCGCCGGTCCATCGACAGGTCGCCGCGATTCGAATGCACGCGATAGCCGAACAGCGCGTCGGACCAGCGGAAATGGCCGAGCAGCTTGCGCGCGTACGGATCGATCAGCAGCTTGGTCGGATTGAAGCGATGGCCGGCCTGCGGCTGATACGGACCGTCCGCGCGGAAGCCGTAGACGGTGCCCGGATGCGCGCCGGGCAGGTAGCCGTGCCACACCTCGTCCGTGCATTCGGGCAGGTCGAGGCGCGCGAGCTCCTTGCGGCCGGTCGAATCGAAGATGCACAGCTGGATCCGGTGTGCGTGCGCGGAAAACACCGCGAAGTTCGTCCCGAGGCCGTCCCAGGTCGCGCCGAGCGGATAGCTGCGGCCTGGTTCCAGGCGAGGGGGCAGGGCGGTCGGCATGGGGGAAGTCTCCGTGTCGAGGGCGCCGTCGGTCATGCCGGGCTCAGCCATAGCGTGGCGAGCGGTGGCAGCCGTAGCGTGGCCGACCACGCCTCGCCGTGCGCAGGCACATCCTCCGCCCACACGGCGCCGTCGTTGCCGGCATTGGTGCCGCCGTAGACGGCGGCGTCGGTATTCATCAGTTCGCGCCACGCGCCGGGCGCCGGCAGCCCGACGCGATAGCCGGTGCGCGGCACGGGCGTGAAGTTGCAGACGGCGACGACGGTGTGCCCCGCATCGTCGCGACGCGCGAACGCGAACACGCTGTTGTCGCGGTCGTCGCCGATCAGCCAGGCGAAGCCGGCCGCGTCGCAGTCGAGCGCATGCAGCGCGGGTTGCGCCGCATAGGTGCGGTTCAGGTCGCGCACGAGCCGCTGCACGCCGCGATGCGCGGGCGCGTCGAGCAGATCCCAGTGCGGCGTGCCGTCGTGCGCGAACTCGGCCCACTGCGCGAGTTCGCTGCCCATGAACAGCAGCTTCTTGCCGGGATGCGCCCACATGAAGCCGAAGTACGCGCGCAGCGTCGCGAGCCGCTGCCAGGCGTCGCCGGGCATTTTCGACGCGAGCGAGCCCTTGCCGTGCACGACCTCGTCGTGCGAGAGCGGCAGCACGAAGCGTTCGGAGAACGCATAGACGAGCCCGAACGTCATGCGGTCGTGGTGATAGCGGCGATGCACGGGGTCCTCGTGCAGATACGCGAGCGTGTCGTGCATCCAGCCCATGTTCCACTTGAAGTCGAAGCCGAGCCCGCCGTCGCGCGTGGGCGCCGTGACGCCCGGCCACGCGGTCGATTCCTCGGCGACCGAGACGACGCCCGGCGGCGCATCGTCGCCGTGCAGCGTGTCGTTCAGCGCGCGCAGGAATGCGACCGATTCGAGGTTCTCGCGGCCGCCGTAGATGTTCGGCACCCATTCGCCGGCCGCGCGCGAGTAGTCGCGATACAGCATCGATGCGACGGCGTCGACGCGGATGCCGTCGACGTGATAGCGGCGCGCCCATGCGAGCGCCGACGCGATCAGGAACGCGCCGACCTCGTTGCGGCCGACGTTGAACACGCAGGTGTGCCAGTCGGGATGCATGCCTTCGCGCGGGTCGGCATGCTCGTACAGCGCGCTGCCGTCGAACTGCGCGAGCCCGTGCGGATCGTCGGGGAAGTGCGCGGGCACCCAGTCGACGAGCACGCCGATGCCGGCCGCATGCGCGCGGTCGACGAAGCGCGCGAAGCCGTCGGGCGGCCCGAAGCGCGCGGACGGCGCGAACTGCGCGAGCGGCTGGTAGCCCCACGAGCCGCCGAACGGATACTCGGCGATCGGCATGAATTCGACATGCGTGAAGCCCATCCCGCGCACGTACGGAATCAGCCGTTCGGCGAGTTCGTCCCAGGTCGCGTTGCGGTCCATCTGCTCGGGATAGCGCTGCCACGATTCCGGATGCACCTCGTAGATCGACCACGGCCGCCGGTAGCGGTCGCCGTGCGCGCGCGCTTGCAGCCACGCATGGTCGTGCCACGCGAAGCCGTCGACCGCGCCGGTATCGGCGACGATCGACGCGGTACGCGGCGGTGCCTCGGTCGCGCGCGCGCACGGGTCGGCCTTGTGCGGCAGCACGCGTCCGTCGGCTGCGCGCAGCTCGTATTTGTAGCGCTCGCCCGCGCCGATCCCCGGCACGAACAGCTCCCACACGCCCCACGGCAGACGCAGCCGCATCGGATGACGGCGGCCGTCCCACGCATTGAAGTCGCCGACGACCGACACGCGTTGCGCGTTCGGCGCCCAGACCGCGAAGCGCACGCCGTCGACGCTGTCGATGCAGGTCGGCACCGCGCCGAGGCAGTCGAGCACCGCGAACGGGTTGCCGGCCGCGAAGCGCGCGAGCGCCGCATCGTCGAGCAGCAGCCCGAACGCGTAAGGGTCGTCGATCACGTGCCGCGCGCCCGGCCATTCGACCGCAAGCCGATAGCGGCCGTCGTGCGCGAGCGCGCCGGCGAAGCAGCCCGCGTCGTCGACGCGCGCGAGCGTGCCGAGTTCGGCGCCGTCCGGCGCCAGCACGCGCACGTGCTCCGCGCCGGGCAGCAGCGCGCGCACGATCGTGCGGCCGTCGTGCGCGTGCGGCCCGAGGCACGCGAACGGATCGGGATGGCGGGCGCCGAGCAGCGCGTCGATGTCGGCGCGGTCGAACAGCGCGTCGGTCATGACTCGTCTCCGTCTTCGGCGCCGCGATGTTCGAGCAGCCGCTCGACGAGCGCCGCGAGGCCGCCGACCGGCACGCAGAGCCAGTCGGGACGGTTCGCGGCCTCGTAGCAGAGCTCGTACGACGCCTTGTCGATGAGGAACAGCGCGAGCAGCCGGTCGGTGTAGCGCGGATCGACGAAGCGCACCGGCGCATGCTCGGCGGCTGCGCGATAGCAGTCGACGAACGCGTCGGCGGCCGCGCGGCCGAAGCGCTCGAACAGTGCACGCTTGCGGTCGGCCGCCTGCGGCGGCGCTTTCTCGATCGCGAACTGCCCGGTCGCGCTCACGTACGACAGCGAGCGCAGGAAGCCGGCCACATCGCGCAGCGGGTGCGACTTCGCGCGGCGCCGCTCGAGCGCGCGCGCGGGCTCGCCTTCGAAATCGATCAGCAGCGCGTCGCCCTGCACGTCGAGCACCTGCCCGAGATGGAAGTCGCCGTGAATGCGCGTGCAGTGCGCATCGAGCGTGCGCGGCACGAGTTCGCCGAGCGCGCGCACGGCCGCGTCGCGCGACGCGAGCAGCCGTTCGGCGGCCGCGCGCGTGTCGGCGTCGAGTGCATCGAGCCGCGTGCCGAGACAGTCGAGCGCCTGCTCGAACGACGCGATCGCGTCGGCGCACCAGCCGTCGACGTGCTCGGGCGTCGCGCGCTCGGGCGCGAACGCCGGATCGTCGGACGGCTGCGCGAGCGCGACGTGCAGCTCGCCGAGCCGCTTGCCGACGACACCGGCGAACGCCGCATAGCCGAGCAGCGCGTCCGTCTCGGCGTCCGGTTCGACGGTGTCGACGTCGTCGGCGGCCGGCAGCGCGAGCTCGTCGACGGCGCGCTTCAGGAAGTCGAACGAACGCGTCCACGCATCGCCCTGGTTGTCGACGAAGCGCTGCAGGATCGCGACCGTATGCGGGCGCCCGTCCGGATCGACGTGCACGACTTCGCCGGCGAGCGCGGCGGTGTTCTGGTAGCCGATGCGCGTCAGATGCCGGCTCATCTCCGCTTCGGGATGCACGCCGTGCGCGACCTTGCGCACGAGCTTCAGCACGATCGCTTCGCCGATCACGAGCGAGCTGTTGCTCTGCTCGGCCGCGAGCCAGCGCACTTCGGCCTCGTCGCCGGGGTCGAGCGACGCGAGCGCGGCCTCGGGCAGGAACGCGAGATGGCCGCCGTCGGACGTCGGCACCGTCGCGCCCGCGCGCAGCTTGCGCAGCATGCCGTGCGCGAAGGCGGGCAGCGCGAACGCGTCGGTCAGATAGCCGACCGTATGGCCGCGCCGCACGCGCGCGAGCGCGAGCTGCGCGAACAGCGGGCCGGAGGTCTCGCCGCCCCACGCGACCGCGAGCGGCACCACGTAGCGCTCGGCGTGGCTGTCGCCGCGCACCGTCACGCAGGCTTCGGCGTACTGGAACGATTCGCCCGGAATCGGCGTGACGACGTTCAGGCGCGCGTCGGCGATGGTGCGGTCCTTCGACGCGAACCAGCGCCGCCGCGTGAGCCACGACGCGAGCGCGTCGTGCGCGAGCGTGTGCAGCTGCGCGACGTCGGGCCGCGTGTCGCCGCGCCGCATCACGAGCGTCACGTATTCGGGCAGCGGTTCCGCATGCGGCTGCCGCCAGGCGGGCTCGCGGCCGTGCGCGGACAGCACGAACCAGAGGAAGCCGTACGGCGGAAAGGTGAGCAGATACGGGAGCTGGCCGACGGGCGGGAACGGCGAGTCCGAGGTCATCTCGATCGGCACGCGGCCCGCGAATTCGGACAGGTCGAGTTCGACCGCCTGCGACGCGCGCGACAGGTTCGCGACGCAGAGCACCGGGTCGTGCCCCTCGAGTTCGCGCAGATAGGCGAGCACCTTGCGGTTCTCCGGACGCAGGAAGCGGATCGAGCCGCGCCCGAACACCTGCGTCGCGCGCCGCGTCGCGAGGATGCGCCGCGTCCAGTTCAGCAGCGAGTGCGGGTCGCGCGTCTGCGCTTCGACGTTGATCGCGTCATAGCCGTACAGCGAGCCCATGACGGGCGGCAGCACGAGCAGTTCCGGGTCGGCGCGCGAGAAGCCGCCGTTGCGGTCCGACGACCACTGCATCGGCGTGCGCACGCCGTCGCGGTCGCCGAGGTGGATGTTGTCGCCCATGCCGATCTCGTCGCCGTAGTAGATGACGGGCGTGCCGGGCATGGACAGCAGCAGCGAGTTGATCAGCTCGATGCGGCGGCGGTCGCGCTCCATCAGCGGCGCGAGCCGGCGCCGGATCCCGAGGTTCAGCCGCGCGCGGCGGTCGCTCGCGTAGGTCTGCCAGAGCAGGTCGCGCTCGGAATCGGTGACCATCTCGAGCGTGAGCTCGTCGTGATTGCGCAGGAACACGGCCCACTGGTTGCTCGGCGCGAGCGCCGGCGTCTGCCGCATGATGTCGATGATCGGAAAGCGGTCCTCGCTCGCGATCGACATGTAGATGCGCGGCATCAGCGGAAAGTGGAACGCCATGTGGCATTCGTCCTCGTTGCCGAAGTATTCCTGCACGTCCTCCGGCCACTGGTTCGCTTCGGCGAGCAGCATGCGGTTCGGATACTCGGCGTCGATCGTCGCGCGGATCCGCTTCAGGATCGCGTGCGTCTCCGGCAGGTTCTCGTTGTTCGTGCCTTCGCGCTCGACGAGATACGGCACCGCGTCGAGGCGCAGCCCGTCGATGCCGAGGTCGAGCCAGAAGCGCATGACCTGCAGCACTTCGCGCACGACGGCCGGGTTGTCGAAGTTCAGGTCCGGCTGGTGCGAGTAGAAGCGATGCCAGTAGTACTGGCCCGCGACCGGATCGTGCGTCCAGTTCGACGTCTCGGTGTCGAGAAAGATGATGCGCGTGCCGGCGTACTTCGTGTCGGTGTCGGACCACACGTAGTAGTTGCGGTACATCGAGCCCGGCTTGGCGCGCCGCGCGCGCTGGAACCACGGATGCTGGTCCGACGTATGGTTGATCACGAGCTCGGTGATCACGCGAATGCCGCGCGCATGCGCTTCGCGGATGAAGCGGCGCACGTCGGCGAGCGTGCCGTAGTCGGGATGCACGTCGCGATAGTCGGAGATGTCGTAGCCGTCGTCGCGGCGCGGCGACGGATAGAACGGCAGCAGCCAGATCGCGTCGACGCCGAGTTCCGCGATGTAGTCGAGCTTCGCGATCAGGCCGGGGAAGTCGCCGATGCCGTCGTTGTTCGAGTCGAAGAACGACTTCACGTGCACCTGGTAGATGATCGCGTCCTTGTACCACAGCGGATCGTCGGCGCAGAGCGCGGGCGCGGGCCGGCGCACGCGGCGCTGGCGCGGCGAGCCGGCGTGCGGATGCGACGCGAACTGCGCGCGCCGCACGTCGTCGAGGGAATCTTCGCGTTTCATCTTCCATGTCCTCCCGACGAGCGACGGTCGTCGTCCGTGGCGGGCCGGTGTGCCCGCGCCGCGCCGGCGGCGGGCGCCAGTCGCCAGATCGTGTAAGGCCGCACGTGCGGATCGAGCGACACGTATTGCCGATGGCCGCGCCACGTCGTCGGGTGCGCGGCATCGTGTTCGTGCGCGTCGAGCGGCTCGCCTTCGACGAGCCCGAGGCCGCGCCACAGCGCGCCGTCGAGCGTGAAGTTCGCGGCCTGCGGGTGCCACGGATCGAGGCTGATTGCGACGACGACCACGCTGTCGAACGCGGGCGTCGCCTTCATGAACACGAGTACCGCGTCGTTGTCGGCGTCGACGAACGTGATGCCGAGATGCGTCTGCAGCGCGCGGTTGTCGCGCCGCGCGCGGTTCAGCCGCGCGATCTCGGCGCCGATGTGCGCGGCCTTGCTCCAGTCGCGCGCGCGCAGTTCGTACTTCTCCGCGTCCGCGTATTCCTCGCTGTTCGGCAGCGGCGCCGATTCGCCGAGCTCGAATCCCGAATACATGCCCCATGCGCCGGACAGCGTCGCCGCGAGCGCCGCGCGGATCACGAACTGCGTGCGCGGCGCGTTCTGCAGGTGGCGCGGATTGATGTCCGGCGTGTTCACGAAGAAATTCGGCCGGAAGTATTCGCGTGCAGGGCCTTGCGTCAGTTCGGTCAGATACTCGATGAACTCGCGCTTCGATTCGCGCCACGTGAAGTAGGTGTACGACTGCGAGAAGCCGAGCTTCGCGAGGCGGCCCATCATCCCGGGCCGCGTGAACGCCTCGGACAGGAACACGACGTCCGGATGGCGGCCGCGAATGTCGGCGATCATCCACGCCCAGAACGGCAGCGGCTTCGTATGCGGATTGTCGACGCGGAAGATCCGCACGCCCGCGTCGATCCAGAACTGCACGACGTCGCGCAGCGCGAGCCACAGGCCGGGCAGCGCGTCGGGCGCGTAGAAGTCGGGGTTCACGATGTCCTGATAGCGCTTCGGCGGATTCTCCGCATAGCGCAGCGAGCCGTCCGGACGCCATGCGAACCAGCCGGGGTGCGCCTTGAGCCACGGATGATCGGGCGAGCACTGGATCGCGAAGTCGAGCGCGATCTCGAGCCCGTGGTCGCGCGCCGCGTCGATCAGCCGGCGGAACGAATCGAGCGTGCCGAGCTGCGGATGCACGGCCGTGTGGCCGCCGTCGGGCGAGCCGATCGCGTACGGGCTGCCGACGTCGTCGGGTGCGGCCTGCAGGCTGTTGTTGCGCCCCTTGCGCGCCGTCGTGCCGATCGGGTGGATCGGCGGGAAATACAGCACGTCGAAGCCCATGTCGCGAATGCGCGGCAGGTGCGCGATCACGTCGTCGAAGGTGCCGTGCCGATCCGGATCGTTGCTCGCCGAACGCGGGAACATCTCGTACCAACTCGAGAAGCATGCGGCGCGGCGGTCGACGTCGACCGGATAGACGGTGTCGTCGTGCGTGACGAACGGCCGGTAGCGCAGCGCGGCGACCGCATCGGCGAGCGCCGGCGCGCCGAGCAGCGCGAGCCGGTCCTCCGGCGACGCGCGCCTGAATTCCTTCGTCAGCTGCTCGATGCGCGCGCGCGCCTGCGGATCGACCGGATCGGCGAGCTTCGCGGCGGTCGCGAGCAGCAGCTGCGCCTCGCGCAGTTCGAGCGACACGTCCTGGCCGGCCGCACGCTTTTTCGCGACGTCGTCGACAAGCGACGCCCAGTCGTCGCGCCACGCGATCACGCGGAATTCGTGACGGCCGAGCCGGTCGAGCGTCACCTGTGCACGCCAGCGATCGTTCGGTTCGGCGACGAACGGAACCTCGCGCCAGTCGCTTTCGCCGGCCGCGCGCCACGCAAGCACGGCCGCGAGATGCGCATGGCCGTCCGAGAAGATCGACGCGCGCACGACGAGCGTATCGCCGACTACGCGTTTCACCGCGAAACGTCCGCCGTCGACGGCCGGCTCGACGCGCTCGATCGCGATCCGGTCGGCGACGAGCGCGGCCGACAGCGCGTCCTGGTCGCGTTCGGGGTCGGCCGGCAGCGTCGCGGGCGGCGCGCGTCGCGCGTCGCGCAGCGCGCAGGCGCCGGGCGCGAGCGTGAACGCGTCGAGCGCGGCCGGCGCGTGCGACGGCGCATCGTTCGGCGTCGCCACGTGCGTGAAGCCGCCCGGCACGCCGGGCAGGATCGTCGCCGGATCGACGCGCGCTTCGGCGTCGAGATCGGGGTTCAGCGCGATCAGCAGCGCGTCGTCGTCGTATTCGAGCGACGCGCTCGTGCCGCGCAGCAATACGGTCGCCGGTGCGTCGGGCGCGCTCAGCTGCAGCAGTTCGCCGCGTGCGGCCGCGACCGGCGTCGCGCGGCGCCAGGCGTTCGCGTCGGCGAGCGTGCTCGACAGATCGAAGCGGGCGGCCTCGAATGCGGCGCGGTAGCGCGCGGCGCTCGCATCGCGTGCCATCAGCGGCAGCGCGACGCCGCGCTCGAAGCCCATCGGCACGAGCCAGCCCGTGCCGACCGCGGCGGCCGTCCACAACGCGCGGCGATAGGCCCGTGCGACGCGCTCGTCGGGCGCATCGCGCCAGTCGTCTGCGAGACGCGGGCCGTCGAACGCGTCGGGAAACGCGATCGGCGCGCCGATGCGGCGCAGGAACCGATGCTCGTCGACGAACCACGGCGCGCGCAGATCCCACCAGCGCGCTGACGAGAACACGGCGTCGAAGCCGGCCGATTCGAGCGGCGCGAGCGCGTCGCGCGCATGGCCCGGCACGCCGGCGATCAGCGCGAGCGACGGCCGCACGCGCTGCAGCGCGGCGCGCCACTGCGCCCACCATGCGGCCGGCAGGTGCTGCGGCGCGTCGACGAGAAAGCCCGCGGCGCCGGCCTGCGCATAGGCCGTCAGATGTGCGCGCCACCACGCCGACAGCGCATCGCGCGCCTCGTCGTCGGTCAGGTTCGCGTGCGCGATGTCCTGCGCGTGCGCGGCGCTGCGCGGGTCGATCAGCGCGTCGTCGTGCGCGCGCTCGACGTACCAGTGCGGATGTGCGGCGCGCAGCGGGTTGTCGCGCGCGACGCGCTCCGGCACGACTTCGAGCAGCACGCGCAGCCCGTGGCCGTGCGCGAGCTGCGCGAGCCGCGCGAAGATGTCGAGTGCGCTGTCGCGCGTGCCGAACACGTCGGCGGGCCGGTCGAAATCCGCGACGTGGCGCGGAAAGCCGGCGGGGCTCGACGCCCAGAACGCGCCGACGAGCACATGATCGAAGCCCATCGCCGCGACATGCGCGAAGGTCGCCGACCATGCGTCGAGCGGCCCGACGAGGCGGGCGTCGCAGAAGTAGAGATGCGGAGCGAAGGTCGGCACAGGTTCCATGTGAGCGTTCGGGCAGGCAGCGAGGGCGATCAGGGCGCAAGCCGAACGCAACGCGCGTGCCCGCTCCGCGCAGCCCCGCGCGACAACGCCGGCGCGGCGCCGCGCCGATGCGGCCCTGTCGTTTTTACATGGGGTGCGTACCGGGAACGTGCGGCGCGCGCGGCGGCGCGGCGCACGCTCACATGCGCGGCACGGAGCGGATGTCCGTGCTGTCGCCGAGCGCCGAGGCGTCGTCCGCTTCGGGCAGCGGCGCGCCGGGGTCGTAGCGCACGATCGCGCCGCGCTCGATGCGATGCGGTAAGTCGGGCGGCGCGTCGACCGTGTCGCCGAAACAGGCGCGCACGTAGGCGCGCAGCAATGCGACGCGCGCGTTCGGGCCGCGTGCGGCGCAGGTCGACGGGCCGTCGGCGAACGACGCGTCGCATTCGACCTCGCCGCCGCGCCGCACGATGCGCAGGTCCGTGACGCGATCGAGCACCGCGCCCGCGTCGGCCCACGAGCGCGACGGCGTGAAGTGCGCATCGAGCCGGCGCAGCGCGTCGCACGCGGCCGTCACGACCACGGTCGGCGTGACGGCCGTGAAGCGCAGCGTGTCTTCGTGGTCGGCGCAGAGGCCGCGCACGCACCAGTAGTCGAGCGCGGTTCCGTCGAGTTCGTCGATCTGCATGGAGCTCTCCGTCGTCAGGGGGCGTCTTTGCGCGCAAGCGGCGTGCCCGGCCGGTCGAACGGCGCGGCGGCCGGCTCCGGCGCCGGCTGCGGCGCGCGCATGCGCGCGACGAGCGGATAGTGATCGGATGCGTGCCGCGCGCGGGCGCTGCGATGGACCACGACGTCGACCAGCAGCTCGCCCGGATGCACCCAGATCCGGTCCAGCGAGAACAGCGGGCAGACGGTCGGGAACGTGCGCGGCGCGGGCGCGCGCCGGAACCGCGTGACGAGCGCCTGCAGCGCGCGGCCGCGCACGAACCATTCGTTGATGTCGCCGAGCAGGATCACGGGCATCGCGCCGGTGTCGAACGCGGCGAGCAGCCGCTGCACCTGCGCGCTGCGCTCGCGTGCCGACAGCCCGAGGTGCGTCGCGACGACGCGCAGCGGGCCCGTGCGGCAGTCGATGTCGGCGTCGAGCGCGCCGCGCGGCTCGCGCTGATGGAACGACAGATCGAGCGTGCGCGCCGCGCGAATCGGATAGCGCGACAGCACCGCGTTGCCGTAGCGGCGCTCGGCCGTGTCGATCGTCGGGCCGGCCGCCACGTGCATGCCGGTCGCGTCGCGCAGCGGCGCGAGCACGTCGGGCGCGCGCGTGCCGCCGAGCGGCACTTCCTGCAGCGCGATCACGTCCGCGTCCAGTTCGTCGATGACCGCGGCGATCCGGTCCACGGCGCGCGCGTGCCACGGGCCGTGGCCGCCGTGGATGTTGTACGTCGCGATGCGCAGGTCGCGGCCGCCCGGCGCGGCCGCGGGCGGCGCGGGGGCCGTGACGACTTCGGGCGGCGCTGCCGCGTGCCGGATCAGCGCCATCGCCGCAGCATCCTGACGAGCAGCGCCGACACGCCGACGAGCGCGATGCCGATCGCCGCGAGCCACGCGAACGCGGTCGGCCCCGGATGGCTGAACGCGGCGAGCAGCTGGTTCGCGAAGATCACCGTGAGCACGATGCCGGGCAGCATGCCGATCGCCGTGCCGATCACGAAGTCGCGCAGCCCGATATGCGACGCGCCGGCGACGAGGTTGACGACCGTAAACGGCGCGATCGGCAGCAGCCGCAGCACCGTCATCGCGACCACGCCGCGTTTGCCGAGATGCTCGCTGAGCCGGTTCGCGCGCGCGCCGGCGAGCCGGCGCACCGCGTCGCGGCCGAGCCAGCGGCCGAGTCCGTAGGTCGCGACCGCGGCCATCAGCGTGCCCGCGCCCGCATAGGCGAAACCGGGCCACGCGCCGAACACGAGGCCGGTAGCCGCGATCAGCAGCGTGATCGGCACCGCGAGCGTCGCCGCAATCACGTAGCCGAGCAGCAGCAGCACGGGCGCGGCCGGCAGTCGCGACATGCCGGCGGCCGCATGCGCGAGCGACGCGACGTTCAGGCGCTCGCCGAGCGGCGAGAAGCGCCACGTGAGCGCGAGCGCGGCGATCAGCAGCACGATCGCGCCGAGCACGAGGAAGCGCGCGCTGAGCGTGCGGTGCTGTTCGCGCGGGACGAACTCGCGGATCAGCCGGTCGGGCTCGATCGGCTGCTCGGGATCGAGCCACGCGCTGACCGGCACGAGCGCGTCGAGCTGTGGCGCGACCGACGGATCGAGCGTGCGCAGCGAACGGCCGCGGTCCTTGCGCAGCCGGTCGAGCGCGTCGTTCGGCCGCTGGCCGCGCGCGAGCGCGTCCGCGAACGCGTCGGCGACGGCCGCGGGCGTCGTGCCGAGATGCTCGGCCAGCAGGCGGTCGCGCGTGCCGGCGATCGCGGCGCGCACGCGCGCGTCGCCGGCCGCGACCAGCGCGACGCAGCATTCGGTGTCGAGCAGCATCGAGCGGTTGTTCAGGTTCGCGCTGCCGATCATCAGGCATTCGTCGTCGACGATCGCGACCTTGCTGTGCACGTTGACGCAGCCGTCGCCGAGCCCGTCGACGTGCGGATACAGCAGCCGGTAGCGCCCGAAGCGGTCCGCCGCGACGAGCGTCGCGTGCAGCCGTGCGCGCAGCACGCCCATCGTCGCTTCCTGTAGCCAGCCGCTCTGCACGCGCGGCGCGACGACCGTCACGTCGGGCCCGTCGTCGTCGGCGAGGCGCGCGGACAGCGTCTCGCGCACGACGGCCGCGGTGAAGTACTGGTTCTCGAGATACAGATGGCGGCGCGCGGTGCGGATCGTGTCGGCGACCAGTTCGCGCACCTGGCTCACCGGCGCCGCGTCGCGATGGCGCGGCGCCGTATAGGCGATGCCGAGCTGCACGTCGCGCACGTCGACCTGCGCGCCGGGCGGCCACGGGTCGGGATCGTCGTCGCGTTCGAGATGCTTGTGCGCGCGGATCGCGATCGGCCGGCCGCAGGCGAGCAGCCAGCGCGCGCGTGCCTGCTCGCCGATCGCGGCGGCCGCGTCGCCGTCGAACATCGTGTGCACGTCGTGGAACGGACCGTACGGCATGCCCTGTTCGTCGCGCCGGCGCGGGTCGTCCGCCGCATGCGCGGGCGTGTCCCAGCGCGCACGCGTGAGATCGAGGCCGCCGACGAACGCGAGCCGGTCGTCGATCACGACGAGCTTCTGATGATGCGACGCGCCGCGCGGATGCGCATCGTCGAGCCGGAACACGATCCCGCGATGCGCGCGCCAGCTCGCGCGATAGACGGGCGGCCAGTCGCGCTCGAGCGCGTAGATCATCGCGAAGTCCCACGCGAGCACGTAGATCCGCAGGTTGTGCCGGCGCGACGCGAGCGCGTGCAGGAACGCCGCGAGCGTATCGGGGAAGCCGTCGTCGGCGCCGCCCGGCATGAGCCGCATCCGGCTGTCGACGTCCCAGCCGAGGATGAATACCGTATGGCGCGCACGCAAGAGCGCGGCGCGCAGCGTCGAGAAATACGCGTCGCCGTCGATGAGCGTCGCGAAGCGGTCCGCATGGCGGATCGTGTCGCAGTTGCGGCCGACCTCGAGCAGGCCGTGCCGGACGATCGCGTCGCGCTGTGCGGCGCCGTTCTGCGCGTCGTCGGCGCGCGCGGGGCCGGCCGTCGCGAAGCCGGTGCGCGAGCCGCGGGCCGGCACGATCATCGTGCGTCGACGTCCCGGTCGCCGTCGATGCGCTGCAGCAGCACGTCGCAGCGTGCGCGCAGCGCCTGCATTTCCGGCGAATGCGCGTCGAGGCGCACGCGCTCGCCGTCGGCCGGCTGGCCGTGCGCCGTCGCGACCTCGTAGATGCCTTCCGCGATCGCCGAGGCGGCTTCGACGATGCGGATGCGGTCGAGCCAGTCGCATTCGGCGTGGTGGTACGCGAGCCACGCGCGCAGCGCGCCGACGACCTGGCTGATCGTGAGCCACGCGCCGGAACGCATGCGCGCGGCCAGTTGACTGGTGACGAGATACGAAAGCAGATCGGTCTGGGTCACACGAGACTCCTTGACGAAGTGTCGGGACGGCAGATCCGTACGCCGGCGAGGTTTTGCAGCGTCCGGCAGATCGCCGCGAATTCCACCGGGCTCGTTCGCGAGAACGAGACCGAGATGTCGTCGGTGTCCGGATCGTCGTCCGACTGCTGGACGATGAACCGCTTCACGCGCACGTGCCGCGTGCCGAGCGCGTCGTGCAGCGTGCGCAGCGTGAGCCCGCCGCGCTCGACGACGAGCCGCAGCGTGCGCTGTTGACGCTGCGCGATGAAGCGGCGTTCGAGCGGCTTCACGCCCGCGAGGATCACGAGCACGATGACCGTCGCGCCGACCGACGCGACGATCATGCCGCCGCCGACCGCGAGACCGACGCCGGCGACGGCCCAGAGGCTCGCCGCCGTCGTCAGCCCGCGCACCACTTCGCCGCGCAGCAGAATCGAACCGGCGCCGAGAAAGCCGATGCCGGACACCACCTGCGCGGCGACGCGCGACGGATCGAGTACGACGCCGTTGCGGCCGGCGACGTCTTCGAAGCCGTAGGTCGACACGAGCATCGTCAGCGCGGAGCCGACGCACACGAGCATGTGCGTGCGCAGGCCCGCGGCCCAGTTCAGCCGCTCGCGCTCGAGGCCGATCACGCTGCCGAGCAGCGCAGCGAGCAGCAGGCGTCCGAGGAGTTCGACGTGGCCGATCATCGCGTGTCTCCCGAGGTGGTGCCGACCCGGTGCCGGGACGGTTCGATGCCACGGGGATGCAAGCGGCGTGCCGGTTCGCCGCGCGCGGGTACGCCGCGTGCGCGCGCAGCATCGGGCGCGCGCGGCCGTCGTGCGGCGCGCATTTTTTTCAGGTGATCGCAGATAAGCACAGGAGGCCATCGTGCAGCATCAACAGGACGCACAGGTACGCGATCCGTATCGCGGCCACGAGATCCGCGTGTGGGCGCGGCGCAACGAGCGCGGCGCATGGCGCGACGAGGTGCAGCTCTACGTCGACGGCGCGCGCATCGAGCTGATCGTGCCGGAGCCGGCCGGCCCCGAATGGCTGACCGAGGACGAAGCGCTGCGTGCGGGCGTCGAGCGCGGCCGCTATCTGGTCGACAAGCGCGTCGACGACGACTGACGGTACGGCGCTTGCGCGCCTCTGCCACGTTGCGGCCGCGCGGCGGCCGCTTGCCGGGAGACACGATGGACGACGACACGCGCATCCTCCATATCTATCGCTACGACCCCGATCGGGACGCGGCGCCTTACATGCAGCGTTACGAGATCACCGTGCAGCCCGACGACCGGATGCTGCTCGACGTGCTCGGGCGCCTGAAGCGCGAAGACGAGACGCTCTCGTATCGCCGTTCGTGCCGCGAAGGGATCTGCGGCTCCGATGCGATGAACATCAACGGCTCGAACGGGCTCGCATGCCTGACCAACATGAAGACGCTGCCGCGCGAAATCACGCTGCGCCCGCTGCCGGGGCTGCCGGTCGTGCGCGACCTGATCGTCGACATGACCGATTTTTTCAATCAGTACCACTCGATCAAGCCGTATCTGATCAACGACACGCCGCCGCCCGAGCGTGAGCGGCTGCAGTCGCCTGCCGAGCGCGATCAGCTCGACGGGCTGTACGAATGCATCCTCTGCGCGTGCTGCTCGACGCAGTGTCCGACGTTCTGGTGGAATCCGGACAAGTTCGTCGGGCCGGCCGGGTTGCTGCAGGCCTACCGCTTCATTGCCGATTCGCGTGATCTCGCGACCGGCGAGCGGCTCGACAACCTCGAGGATCCGTATCGGCTGTTCCGCTGCCGGACGATCATGAACTGCACGAGCGTGTGTCCGAAGGGGCTGAATCCGGCGCGCGCGATCTCGAACATTCGCGCGATGCTGGTGCGGCGCGCGGTGTAGCGGGCGAGGCGAGGGTGGCGATCGTGGAGCGCTTGCCAGCACGTGTGTGATGCGGTGGCGGCGATGGTGCGCGCGAGGCGGTGTTTCGGTGGCGCACGCGTCGTGATCGAATGCGTGTTTGCCGCGATTGTCGGTATGCGTCGCCCTGCCGGTGGCGTGCAGTACTGTTCCAGTGAGTGGGCGAACGCGGCGGGCGGTCAGTCGTGGCCGTCCTGCCTTGCAATATTTTTCGTTAGCGGTGACAAGAAGCGTTATGGATGTCGTTGCGAAAGCAACTAGTCGAGATTGAACGCGCGGCCCGTATGCGCGTTGCTGTCGGCACACCGTGAATTTGTCGTAGTCTGCCTGCGTGCCTGCGTGCCTGCGTGCCTGCGTGCCTGCGTGCCTGCGTTCCGCGGCGCGCCGCCCGTCTCCCACGTCATCGATGAATCGCCGCACGCAGTCTGCGCACATCCTGCGTCGACACCGGCGCCGCGCGATTGCCCCATGCGCCGCGCACATAGCTGACGACCGCCGCGATTTCGCTGCTCGTCAGCGCGCCGCGCATCGCGGGCATGCGCCGCACGCCGCTACGATCCTCGCCTGGCGCCGGACGCGCACCTTCGACGACGATGCGGATCGCGCTCGTCGGATCGGCCGCGACGACGACCGGATTGCCGGCGAGCGGCGGCCCATGATCGGGCACGCCCGCACCGTCCGCGCCGTGACAGCGCGCGCAAAAGCTCGCATACACGCCCGCGCCGGGCGCCTGCTGGCCGCCTTCGGGGCGCGGGCCGGCGACGGTCAGCCGCGGCATGCCGACGCCGAGCGGATTCGTCGCGGCGGTCGGCTGTGCCGGCAGCGACTTCAGATAGATGGCGATCGCGTGACGATCGGCGTCGCTCAGCAGCGCGGTGCTTTCGCCGACGACGGGCGCCATCGCGCCGAACACGGCGCCATGCCGCGTGTGGCCGTCGCGCAGGAACGCGGCGATGTCGTCGACGGACCAGCGGCCGAGTCCGTCGCGGTCCGCACCGGTCAGGTTCGGCGCGAACCAGTGATCGGTCACGCCGCCCGTCAGAAACTTCGCGCTGCGTTCGTCGTAGCCGCGCTCGTTGTACGCGGGGCCGCGCGGCGTATGGCAGGCGCCGCAGTGGCCGAGCCCCTGCACCAGGTAAGCGCCGCGGTTCCATGACGCGGAGCGCGACGGCGACGGCACGAAGCGTTCGTCGTTCGCGAACACCATGCGCCACAAGCCGAGCGCCCAGCGCTGGTTGAACGGAAACGGCAGCGCCGTGCGCTTGCCGGCCTGCGGCGACGGCGCGACGCCGTGCATGAAATACGCGTAGAGCGCACGCACGTCGTCCGGATGGAGCCGCGCGAACGAGGCATACGGCATCGCCGGATAGAGGTTGCTGCCGTCCGCGCGCACACCGCGCCGCAACGCATCGTCGAACTGCCGCAGCGTGTAGCGGCCGATCCCGTGCACAGGATCGGGCGTGATGTTCGGCGCGTAGATCGGACCGAACGGCGAATTCACCGGCTGTCCGCCCGCGTAGGGCGTGTGGTCGGCCGCGTCGTGACACGCGGAGCAGTCGCCGGCATGGGCGAGATAGCGGCCGCGCTCGATCAGCGCGGCGTCGGCGTCCGCGGCTGCGGCCGCGACGAGCGGCCGGCGCGTGTCGTCGTGCGCCGAGGCATCCGGCACCGCGGCGCCGGCTCCCGAGGCAGCAGATGCGGACGCTTGCGCGTCCGACGCAGCACCGCCGGCCGCCGCACTGCCGTGCCGCGCGGACAGCCGCGCATCGCGCTCCGCGCGCGCGGACATCGCCGCATCGGCCGGCGCGCGAATCCGCGTGAAGCGCCATCCGGACGCCGGTTCGGGCGCGGACGCGGCCGAGGCCGCATCGGCCGTATCGCGTGGCGCGCTGCCGTCGTCGAGCGGATCGCAGCCGGCGAGCGCGACGCCGAGCGCGAGCGCGACGGCCGCCGACCGGCACACGCCGCGCCGGCGCAATCGAAACGGGAAGCGAGCGGACGAGATCAGCGCCATGGACTGCACGGCCCCACGAAACCTGTGACGATCCCGGTAAACACGAGACCGACGACGAACCCGAGCGCGGCGAGCATCGCGCAGCGGACCAGAAACCGCGTGCTGTCGTCGCGCGTGGCCGCGCGGATGTCGGGATCGTCGGGCCGGCGCCAGACACGCGCGATCCACGCGGCGCACGCGGCCGCGAGCGCGAACGCGCCGCCCGCGATGAGCGCGAGCCAGACGCCGACGTGCGCCCAGCGCGGCGCGAGCTGCGCGACGCCGAGCGGATAGCACGCGGTCGACGCGAGCGTCTCGGACGCGGCCATCTGCGCGAACCACAGCGCGGGCGCGCCGACGAGCCCGGCCGCGATCGCGAACAGCGGCATCAGCGAACGACGGGCGCGTGTCATCCGGGCCTCCTGAGCCAGTACGGCGTCACGTACAGCGCGGTGAAGATGAACAGCCAGACGAAATCGACGAAGTGCCAGTACAGCGCGCCGACGCTCAGCGCGACGCGCCGCTCGCGGTCGAAGAAACCGGCCGCGGTCCAGCCAGCGAGCAGCGCGAGGACCGCGAGCCCCGCGACGACGTGCGCGAGGCGAAAGCCCGTGATCGTGAAATACAGGCTGCCGTACAGATGGGCGGTCGGCCCGTACGGATGGTCGCGCCATTCGTGCAGCTGCACGAGCGCGAACGCGACGCCGAGCACGAGCGCGACGGCCAGCGCGGCGACCGCACGCGGCCGGCGGCCGGCGCGCACCGCCCGTTCGGCGAGCCAGACGAACACGCTGCTCGACAGCAGCACGGCCGTGTTGACGCCGGCGAGCCCGAGCTTCGGCATCCCTTCGGGCGGCCACGGCGCGGCCGATTGCGACTGCAGGTAGAAATAGCTGAACAGCAGATAGCCGAACAGGCCGGCCTCGGTCACGACGAGCGTCAGCACGCCCCACCAGCCGCCCGCGCGCTTGCCGCAGCTGCCGACCGGCAGCGGCGCGTTATACGGCGCGGGCGCGGCCGGCGGCGCTGCGGCAGCGGCCGGCTCGTGCATCGTGAACGGTGCGGGCGGCGGCACGCCGTCGCGCTCGGGCGCCGCG
>NZ_CABVPP010000041.1 GCF_902499075.1 Burkholderia pseudomultivorans
GGCGCGGCGCGCGCGGGCCGCGCCCGCCCGCGCCGCGTACAATACTGGACTTTTGCACGCCCTCACCCGCCTTATGTCCTCGCCCACCCTGTACGACTTTTTCGCTCCCTGCCCGCGCGGCCTCGAAGCGGCGCTCGCCGCCGAGCTGGCCGAGATCGCCGGCCGCCACCTGGACGGCGCGCCGTTCGCCGCGGGCGCGCAGGTGCCGGGCGGCGTCCATTTCCGCGGCGGCTGGGCCGCCGGCATGGCCGCGAACCTCCATTCGCGGATCGCCAGCCGGATCCTGCTGAAAATCGCGCATCGCCCGTACCGCAACGAGCAGGACGTCTACGCGCTCGCGCTCGAGCAGCCGTGGGAGCGCTGGTTCGCGGCGACGCAGACGCTGCGCGTCGACATCACCGCGATCAAGTCGCCGCTGAAGAGCCTCGAATTCGCGACGCTGCGCGTCAAGGACGCGATCTGCGACCGGATGCGCGACAAGACCGGCGCGCGCCCGAGCATCGACACCGGTGCGCCGGACGTGCGCGTGTTCGCGTTCCTGACGGCCACCGACTGCACGCTGTACCTCGACACATCGGGCGAGCCGCTGTTCAAGCGCGGCTGGCGCCTCGACAAGGGCGCGGCGCCGCTGCGCGAGAACCTCGCGGCCGGCATCCTGCGCCTGACCGGCTGGACACCCGGCACGCCGCTGTACGACCCGATGTGCGGCAGCGGCACGTTCCTCGCGGAAGCCGCGCAGATCGTGCTCGGCGTCGCGCCGGGCGTCGAGCGCCGCTTCGGCTTCGAAAAGCTCAAGCAGTACGACATCACCGCGTGGCAGGGCCTGAAGGTCGCGGCGCTGGACGTGAAGCGCGCGGCGCGCGCCAAGCGCGACGACCTGCGCGTGTACGGCAGCGACATCTCCGGCGACATGCTCGAGAAGGCGCGCGCGAACCTCGAACGCGCGGGCGTGCCGTCGGTGTGGCTCAAGCAGGTCGACGCGCGCGGGATGACGCCGCCGTGCGACGGCCCGGGCATCCTGCTCGCGAACCCGCCGTACGGCGAGCGGATCGAGGTGCGCGGCCGCAGCGCACGCGGCGAGGCGCGCGAGACCGGCCGCAACCGCGGCAACGACGACGCGTTCCGCCGCACGCACACCGACGCGCCGGACAGCGAATTCTTCAACGCGCTCGGCGATGCGCTGAAGCAGCGCTTCACCGGCTGGCAGGCGTTCCTGCTCACGTCCGACCGTTCGCTGCCGGGCCAGCTCCGGCTGCGCGAATCGGCGAAGACGCCGCTGTTCAACGGCGCGCTCGAATGCCGGCTGTTCCGCTTCGACCTGATCGCGGGCAGCGTGAAAGCGCGCCCGGCCGCGCCGGAAGGCGACGCCTGAGCGTTGCACCGCCGCGCGGGGCTGCAGAAGCGGCAACCGCGCACGGTTCCACAATGCCGGCCGGGGGCGCATCAGCGCCCGTGCCGATCCCGCATCCCGCCTCCTGACCGGCCGCAGCGCCGGCTGCAAGCGCGCGCTTCGTGCAGCCCGGCCCGGCTGCCGGACCGTACGTCCTCCGTGCTCCCTCCCCCTTTCCGGCGCCGCTTGTCGGCCGAGACCATCGGCGTCGCGACACGAACCGGCCCGACTCGACGCCACCGGCCGCTTGCGATGTTCCGCCGCCATCAACCGCCCCCTTCCGCGTCCTCGATCGCGCGCCGACCGCCCGTCTGTCAGTCCTGACGACACTACTGACAATACGGTGTCAGCAGCCCCCGCTCACACTGCAATCCCGGCGCCATGCAATGCCGGTTCCACACAGAATCCAAACGAATAAGGAGCGCGTCATGACCGCAGCAACCGCAACCCTGGAACGCACGATTGCGTGGTTCGATATTCCGTCGCTCGATTTCGACCGCGCGATCCGCTTCTACGAAACCGTGCTGCAGACGACGCTGCAGCGCGAAGTGATCGGCGGCGTGCCGATGGCCGTGTTCGATCACGAGGCGTCGAACACCGGCGGCAGCATCGTGTTCGATCCGCAGCAGATGAAGCCGAGCGCGAACGGCGTGCTCGTGTACCTGAACGCCGGAGAATCGGTCGTCGCGGCGCTCGAACGCGCGAAGCGCGCGGGCGGCATCGTGCAGGGCTCGGTGGTCGAGCTGCCGAACAACTACGGCTACATCGGCTACCTGATCGATACCGAAGGCAACCGGGTCGGCCTGCACGCGCCGAAATGCCACTGAACGCGGCCGCCGCACGGCCGGCACGGCGCTATCATCGCGGCATTCCCACTGCCGTTGAAGCCGAGGTGCAGCCATGACGCGCCGTGCCGACCGCCTGTTCCAGATCGCCGAGCTGCTGCGCGGACGCCGCCTCACGACCGCGCAGCAGCTCGCCGACTGGCTGTCGGTGTCGCCGCGCACCGTGTACCGCGACGTGCGCGACCTGCAACTGTCGGGGGTGCCGATCGAAGGGGAAGCCGGGATCGGCTACCGGCTGAACCGCCACGCGAGCCTGCCGCCGCTGACGTTCACGGCCGAGGAGCTCGCGGCGCTCGCCGCCGGCGCGCGGATGCTCGAAACCTGGGGCGGCGCGCGCTTCGCGGGCGGTGCACGCTCGGCGCTCGCGAAGATCGCGTCGGCGATGCCGGCCGACAAGCGCACCGCACTCGACCGCCTGCCGGTATTCGCGCCGTCGTTCCATATCGACGAGGCGTTTTCCGGGAAGGTCGATGCGATCCACCAGGCCGTCGATACGCGTCACATCGTCGGCTTCACGTATCGCGACCGGCTCGGCGCGCACACGCAGCGCCGCGTGTGGCCGCTCGGGCTCGTCTACTGGGGCGGGCGCTGGACGATCGGCGCGTGGTGCGAGCTGCGCGGCGACTTCCGCACCTTCGACATCGCGCGGATGGGCGACATTACTGTGCACGAGCAGTTTCCGGACATGGAAGGCCGCCGCATCGCCGACTACATGCGGATCGCGGAAGCGCCGATGCGCTGACGCCGGTTCGAGCGCCCGCGAAAGAAAAAAGCCCGATCGGCCATACACGCCGATCGGGCCGCTCCGGACGGGCCGCGCGCCGCTCGAACAGAGCGACGCCGGCCGCCCGCACGTCATTCGACCGCCTTCACCATGTCCTCGATGACCTTCTTCGCATCGCCGAACACCATCATCGTCTTGTCCATGTAGAACAGGTCGTTGTCGAGCCCCGCGTAGCCCGCCGCCATCGAGCGCTTGTTGACGATCACGGTGCGCGCCTTGTACGCCTCGATGATCGGCATGCCCGCGATCGGCGACTTCGGATCGTTCTTCGCGGCCGGGTTCACGACGTCGTTCGCGCCGAGCACCAGCACCACGTCGGCCTGCCCCATCTCGCCGTTGATGTCCTCCATCTCGAACACGATGTCGTACGGCACTTCCGCTTCCGCGAGCAGCACGTTCATGTGGCCCGGCATCCGCCCGGCAACCGGGTGAATCGCGTAGCGCACGTCGACGCCCTTCTCGATCAGCTTGTCGGTCAGCTCCTTCAGCGCATGCTGCGCGCGCGCGACGGCCAGCCCGTAGCCCGGCACGATCACGACCGACTCCGCGTTGCCGAGCATGAACGCCGCGTCGTCGGCCGAGCCCGACTTCACCGGGCGCTGCTCCTGCGCACCCGCCGCGCCGCCGGCCGCGGCCTCGCCGCCGAAGCCGCCGAGGATCACGTTGAAGAACGAGCGGTTCATCGCGTGGCACATGATGTACGACAGGATCGCGCCCGACGAGCCGACCAGCGAGCCCGCGATGATCAGCATCGCGTTGTTCAGCGAGAAGCCGATGCCGGCCGCGGCCCAGCCCGAGTACGAGTTCAGCATCGACACGACCACCGGCATGTCCGCGCCGCCGATCGGGATGATGATCAGCACGCCGAGCACGAACGCGATCGCCGTCATGATGATGAACGGCAGCCACGCCTGCGTGATGAAGAACAGCACGCCGAAGCCGAGCATCGCGATCGCGAGCATCAGGTTGATCAGGTGCTGGCCCGCGTACACGACCGGCGCGCCCTGGAACAGCCGGAACTTGTACTTGCCCGACAGCTTGCCGAACGCGATCACCGACCCGGAGAACGTGATCGCGCCGACGAACGTACCGATGAACAGCTCGACACGGTTGCCGTACGGGATGAAGTTCGCGGCAACCGCGTCCTGCGGCACGAGCCCGAACGCTTCCGGCTCCGACACCACCGCATACGCGATGCACACGGCCGCCAGACCGATCAGCGAATGCATCGCGGCGACGAGTTCCGGCATCTTGGTCATCTCGACGCGCGCGGCGACGAACGCGCCGACCGCGCCGCCGACGACCAGCGCGCCGAGCACGAGCGCCAGCCCGAGCGGCAGGTTCGCGCCGAGCCAGGCCGCCTGCTTGACGATCAGCGCGATCGTCGTGAGGATCGCGATGGCCATCCCGACCATCCCGAACAGGTTGCCGCGCCGCGCGCTCTTCGGGTTCGACAGGCCCTTCAGCGCCTGGATGAAGCACACCGATGCGACGAGGTACAGCAGCGTAACGACGTTCATGCTCATCGCGCGCCCTCCTTCGCTGCCTTCGGCTCCTTCTTGCGGAACATCTCGAGCATGCGCCGCGTCACCAGAAAGCCGCCGAACACGTTGACGGCCGCGAGCGCGACCGCGAGCGTGCCGAAGATCTTGCCGGTCGCGCCGACGGTGAGCGCCGCCGCGAGCATCGCGCCGACGATCACGATCGCCGAGATCGCGTTGGTGACCGCCATCAGCGGCGTATGCAGCGCCGGCGTGACGTTCCACACCACGTGGTAGCCGACGTAGACCGCCAGCACGAAGATGATCACGTTGATCACCGTGTGATTGATGATTTCCATGGTCTCCTCCGTTATTTGCGCGTGACTTCGCCGTCGCGGCACAGCAGCGTCGCGGCGACGATGTCGTCGGTCAGGTCGATGTTCAGCGCGCCTTCCTTGGTGACGATCAGCTTCATGAAGTCGAGCAGGTTGCGCGCATACAGCGCCGACGCGTCCGACGCGACCATCGACGCGAGGTTCGTGTAGCCGGCGATCGTCACGCCGCCGTGCACGATCACCTGGTCGGCGACCGTCAGCGGGCAGTTGCCGCCCTTGCGGCCGTCGATTTCCGGGCCGCGGCCGGCCGCGAGGTCGACCAGCACCGAACCGGGCTTCATCGACTGCACCGTCTCGACCGAGATCAGCGTCGGCGCCGGGCGGCCCGGAATCAGCGCGGTCGTGATCACGATGTCGGCCTGCTTCGCGCGCTCGTGCACGAGCGCAGCCTGGCGGCCGAGCCACGACGCCGGCATCGGCCGCGCGTAGCCGCCGACACCCTGCGCGGCTTCGCGCTCTTCGTCGGTTTCGTATGGGACATCGAGGAATTTCGCGCCGAGCGATTCGATCTGCTCCTTCACGGCCGGCCGCACGTCGGAGGCCTCGATCACCGCGCCGAGCCGCTTCGCGGTCGCGATCGCCTGCAGCCCCGCGACGCCCGCGCCGAGGATCAGCACGCGCGCGGCCTTCACGGTGCCGGCGGCGGTCATCAGCATCGGCAGGAAGCGCGGATAGAGCGACGCCGCGACCAGCACCGCCTTGTAGCCGGCGATGTTCGCCTGCGACGACAGCACGTCGAGGCTTTGCGCGCGCGTCGTGCGCGGCGCCGCTTCGAGCGCGAAACCGGTCACGCCGGCGGCAGCGAGCTGCGCCGCCTGTGCGCCGTTGAACGGATCGAGCATGCCGACCAGCACCGCACCGCGCTTGAGCAGCGGCAGTTCGGCCTCGGTCGGCGCCTGGACCTTCAGCACCAGGTCGGCGCCAAGCGCGGCCGACTGGTCGGTCAATTCCGCGCCGGCAGCCGCATAGGCTTCGTCGAGATAGCTGGCCGCGCTGCCGGCCCCTTTCGCGATACTCACGCGATGACCGGCGGCCGCGTACTTCTTCACGGTCTCCGGCGTCGCGGCCACGCGCGACTCGTTGGCCCGCGTTTCAGCAGGCACGCCAATATGCATCGTCAGTTCCTCCAGTCATTGTCAGTATTTCTTTCTTGCGATTCTTACTGCACAACGAGCCGGACAGGCTGACGTACCGGCTCACGAGCAACGGCTTTCACGCTGCACTTTAACCGAAAGCCGCGAGCCGGCCAGCACTTTCCGCACGATCGTTCCGGTTTGCAACAGTGCCGCGGCCGGCCGCCGCGCGCACCGGCCGGACAGACGATTCGCGGGGTCGGATTCGTCTGAGCAGACGGCGGGCAGCGTCCGGGCGCAACCGGTAAAATGCCGAACCATGAAACCCGAAACCTGGACCCCGCACGTGACCGTCGCGGCGCTCGTCGAGCGCGACGGCCGCTTTCTCGTCATCGAGGAAGAAACCTCGACGGGCCTGCGCATCAACCAGCCGGCCGGCCATCTCGAAGCCGGCGAAACGCTTGCCGACGCGGTGATCCGCGAGACGCTCGAGGAAACCGCGCACCCGTTTACGCCCGACGCGCTGGTCGGCGTCTATCTCGCGCACTACGACCGCCCCGGCACCGCCGGCGCGACCTACCTGCGCTTCACGTTCTGCGGCACGGCCGGCGAGCCGGTCGCGGGCCACGCGCTCGACGACGGCATCGTCCGCACGATGTGGATGAGCGCCGACGAACTGCGCGCCTGCGTCGATCGCCACCGCTCGCCGGCGGTGATGCGCTGCGTCGACGACTATCTCGCCGGGCGGCGCATTCCGCTCGATTTCGTGCATACGCATTCGGTCGCGCCGCGGCCGGACGCATTCGACCGTCAGGCGGTGGGCAAATGAGCAAGCGCCGTGTAGTGGTGGGCATGTCGGGCGGCGTCGATTCGTCGGTGACCGCGTGGCTGCTGAAGGAACAGGGCTACGACGTGGTCGGCCTGTTCATGAAGAACTGGGAAGACGACGACGACGGCGAATACTGCTCGACGCGCCAGGACTGGATCGACGTCGTGTCGGTGGCCGACCTGATCGGCATCGACGTCGAGGCGGTGAATTTCGCGGCCGAGTACAAGGACCGCGTGTTTGCCGAGTTCCTGCGCGAATATTCGGCCGGCCGCACGCCGAACCCCGACGTGCTGTGCAACGCCGAGATCAAGTTCAAGGCGTTCCTCGATCACGCGATGTCGCTCGACGCCGAGATGATCGCGACCGGTCACTACGCGCGCGTGCGCGAGCGCGACGGGCGCTTCGAGCTGCTGAAGGCGTTCGATCATACGAAAGACCAGTCGTACTTCCTGCACCGGCTGAACCAGGCGCAGCTGTCGAAGACGATGTTCCCGCTCGGCGAGATCCCGAAGACGAAGGTGCGCGAGATCGCCGCGCAGATCGGGCTGCCTAACGCGAAGAAGAAGGATTCGACCGGCATCTGCTTCATCGGCGAACGGCCGTTCCGCGACTTCCTGAACCGCTATCTGCCGACCAAGCCCGGCCCGATGAAGACGCCGGACAGCAAGGTCGTCGGCGAGCACATCGGCCTCGCGTTCTACACCTTCGGCCAGCGCAAGGGCATCGGCCTCGGCGGCAGCAAGGACGGCAGCGGCGAGCCGTGGTTCGTCGCCGCGAAGGACATTCCGTCGAACACGCTGTACGTGGTGCAGGGCCACGATCATCCGTGGCTGCTGTCGCGACAGCTCGTCGCCGGCAACGTCAGCTGGGTCGCGGGCGAGCCGCCGGCCGACGGCTTCGCGTGCGGCGCGAAAACCCGCTACCGGCAGGCCGACGCCGCATGCGCATTCGGCACGGCGACGCCCGGCCCGGCCGGCGAAGCGCGCTTCTCGCTCGCGTTCGACGATGCGCAATGGGCGGTCACGCCCGGCCAGTCGGCGGTGCTGTACGACGGCGAGATCTGTCTCGGCGGCGGCATCATCGAATTCGCGGCAACCGGCCAGCCCGGTCAGGCCGCGCCAGCGCACGGCCGTGCGCCGGCGCTCGCCGACGCACGCTGACCCGTATTCGGTTTAGACTTGCGGCACGCCGCGCCCGGCCGGACACGATTCGGTCGAGGCCGGCGCGCCGCCGCGCAGCGTACGCATGGCGGCATCCCAGATTCTTACGGAGTCCCCATGCTTTCACGACGCTACCTTGCGATGTGGTGCGCCGTCCTGCTGCTCGTCGCGGCGGCCGCGCTCGCATCGATCCACGTGCTCTCCTGGTTCTGGATCGTCATCCCCGTCGCGCTCGTCGCGCTCGGCCTGTATGACCTGAAGCAGGACCGTCACGCGATCCTGCGCAACTACCCGCTCTGGGGCCACTTCCGCTTCCTGTTCGAGTTCATCCGGCCGGAAATCCGCCAGTACTTCGTCGAGGACGACACCGACGAGAAACCGTTTTCGCGCGCGCAGCGCAGCCTCGTCTACCAGCGCGCGAAGAACGTCGCCGACAATCGCCCGTACGGCACCGAGCTGAACGTGAAGGCCGTCGCGCACGAATGGATCAGCCATTCGCTCGCGCCGACCCGGCTGCCGAACCACGATTTCCGCATCCGCGTCGGCGCGACCCGCGCGCAGCCGTACGACATCTCGATCTTCAACATCTCGGCGATGAGCTTCGGCTCGCTGTCCGCGAACGCGATCCGCGCGCTGAACCTCGGCGCGAAGAAAGGCGGCTTCGCGCACGACACCGGCGAAGGCTCGCTGTCGAAGTACCACCGCGAGAACGGCGGCGACATCATCTGGGAAATCGCGTCCGGCTACTTCGGCTGCCGCAACGACGACGGCACGTTCAACCCCGACAAGTTCGCGAAGCAGGCCGCCGATCCGCAGGTCAAGATGATCGAGATCAAGCTGTCGCAGGGCGCGAAGCCGGGCCACGGCGGCGTGCTGCCGGCCGCGAAGATCACGCCCGAGATTGCCGAGACGCGCGGCGTGCCGATGGGCAAGGACTGCATTTCGCCCGCGACGCACTCGGAATTCTCGACGCCGCGCGGGCTGCTCGAATTCGTCGAACGGTTGCGCACGCTGTCGGGCGGCAAGCCGACCGGCTTCAAGCTGTGCATCGGCCATCCGTGGGAGTTCTTCGGGATCGCGAAGGCGATGCTCGAAACGGGCATCGTGCCGGACTTCATCGTCGTCGACGGCGCGGAAGGCGGCACCGGCGCGGCGCCGCTCGAATTCACCGACCACGTCGGCGTGCCGCTGCAGGAAGGGCTGCTGCTCGTGCACAACACGCTGGTCGGGATCGGCGTGCGCGACCGCGTGAAGATCGGCGCGAGCGGCAAGATCATCACCGCGTTCGACGTCGCGCGCACGCTCGCGATCGGCGCGGACTGGGTCAACTCGGCACGCGGCTTCATGTTCGCGGTCGGCTGCATCCAGGCGCAGACCTGCCATACCGGCCGCTGCCCGACCGGCGTCGCGACGCAGGATCCGGTGCGTCAGCGTGCGCTGGTCGTGCCGGACAAGTCCGATCGCGTGTACAACTTCCACCGCAATACGCTGCATGCGCTGCAGGAACTGGTGCAGGCGGCCGGCCTCGCGCATCCGTCGGAGCTGCGCGCGCACCATATCGTGCAGCGCATCTCGCCGCACGAGGTCCGGCTGATGTCGCAACTGCTGAAGTACCTGAAGCCGGGCGCGCTGCTCGACGGCAACACCTGCGGCTACACGCTGTACGACAAATGGTGGCCGATTTCGCGCAGCGATTCGTTCACGCTCGGCGAGACCGTTTACGCGTCGATCGAGTAACGCCGGCCGCCGCGCGTCGCGAGCGGTCGCCACAAAGAAAAAGCGCCCGGGCCGGGCGCTTTTTCTTGTCTGCGGATTGCGTACGCGAACCGGTCGCGGCTCAGTTCTGCGGCACCGTATCGGCGAACGACTGGCGCTGCGCGAGCTTCACGAAATGCTTGTCGAGGTTCGGGTGGCGATCGCGCCAGTTCAGCTCCGGCATCCGGAAGTCGA
The DNA here is from genome assembly GCF_902499075.1 of Burkholderia pseudomultivorans. Classification (GTDB taxonomy): domain Bacteria; phylum Pseudomonadota; class Gammaproteobacteria; order Burkholderiales; family Burkholderiaceae; genus Burkholderia; species Burkholderia pseudomultivorans. The sequence goes on from NZ_CABVPP010000041.1 coordinate 9,908, forward strand.
GATAGCCGAGCGCGCAGCCGAGCGCGATGTCGGCGAGCGTGTAATGATTACCGACGCACCACGTCTTGCCGCCGAGACCCTGCGACATCGCGACGAGGCCGTCGTCGATCTTGCGCTGCTGCCGCGCGATCCAGCTCGCGCTGCGCTGCGCCTCGTCGCGCAGCGTGTGTTCGAGACGAATCGCGACCGACGCGTCGAGCACGCCGTCGCACAGCGCTTCCCAGCAACGCACCTCGACGCGCTCGCGGCCCGACGGCGGAATCAGCTTGCCGACCGGCGACAGCGTATCGACGTATTCGCAGATCACGCGGGAATCGAACACCGCGGCGCCATCCTCCATCACGAGGCACGGCACCTTGCCGAGCGGGTTCGACGCATGGATGTTGGTATCCGCGCCCCACACGTTCTCGAGCTCCAGCTTGTAGTCGATCTTCTTTTCAGCAAGCACGATCCGCGCCTTTCGGACGTACGGGCTGCTGAGCGAACCGATTAATTTCATCATCTGCCTTTTGAAGGGAACCGCCGAGAGTATACGTTGTCGTCGATCATAACCGGGCGGCGTCACGCGGTAGAAAATCGCCCGTTTGGCCTGTGGATGGTTTGCAACAGCCGCCCCGCGGCCTTCCGGCGCGGCCTGCGGCCGCGGCGTTCACGCGCGCCGTCCGGCGGCGCTACAATCGCACGATGAATGCGCCCATCGATACCGCCATCGCCGTCGACGTCTACCGCCAGCGCCGCGCGCGCGTGCTTGCCGCACTGCGCGCCGCGGGCGGCGGCGTCGCCATCGTCCCCACCGCGCCGGAAGTGCTGCGCAATCGCGATACGGGCTACCCGTACCGGCACGACAGCTATTTCCACTACCTGACCGGCTTCAGCGAGCCCGACGCGGTGCTCGTGCTGAACGCGGCCGCACCGCACGGCGCGCCGGAATCGATCCTGTTCTGCCGCGCGAAGAATGCCGACCGCGAGATCTGGGAGGGCTTCCACTACGGGCCGGAAGCCGCGCGCGACGCATTCGGCTTCGATGCCGCGTACGCGACCGACGTGATCGACACCGAAATGCCGCGCCTGCTCGCCGATGCGGGCACCGTGCACTACCGGTTCGGCGCGTCGGCCGAGTTCGACCGGCAGCTCGCGCGCTGGCTCGACGCGGTGCGCGCGCAGGCGCGCGCGGGCGTCGCCGCGCCGGACGCGATGCTCGACCTCACGCCGCTGCTCGACGACATGCGGCTCGTGAAGGACGAACACGAACTCGCGATCATGATGCGCGCCGCGCACATCTCCGCGCTCGCGCACCGCCGCGCGATGCAGGCATGCCGGCCCGGCATCCGCGAATACGAACTGGAAGCCGAGCTGCTGTATACGTTCCGCAGGCACGGCGCGCAGGCGCCCGCCTACGGTTCGATCGTCGCGGCCGGCGCGAACGCGTGCGTGCTGCACTACCCGGCCGGCAACGCGGCCGCACGCGACGGCGACCTGATCCTGATCGACGCGGCGTGCGAACTCGACGGCTATGCGTCGGACATCACGCGCACGTTCCCGGCGAACGGGCGCTTCTCGCCTGCGCAGCGTACGCTGTACGACATCGTGCTCGCCGCGCAGCAGGCGGCGATCGACGCGACGCGCGCGGGCGTGCCGTTCGAGGCGCCGCACGACGCGGCGGTGCGCGTGCTCGCGCAGGGCCTGCTCGATACGGGCATCATCCCGAAAACGCGCTTCTCGAACGTCGACGACGTGATCGCCGAGCGCGCGTACGCGCGCTTCTACATGCACCGCACCGGCCACTGGCTCGGGATGGACGTGCACGACTGCGGCGACTATCGCGAACGACTCGCCGAACGCGACGCCAACGGCGCGCTGCCGTGGCGCACGCTGAAGCCCGGCATGACGCTGACGGTCGAGCCCGGCCTGTACGTGCGCGCCGCCGACGACGTGCCGTCCGACTACTGGAACATCGGCATCCGCATCGAGGACGACGCGATCGTGCGCGAGCAGGGCTGCGAACTGATCACGCGCGACGTGCCGGTCGACGCGGCCGAGATCGAGGCGCTGATGCGCGCGGGCACGTGACCCGCGATGCGCCGCCATCGACCGTTACCACCGTTTCACGAATCCTGATGACGACCGCTTCTTCCCCGGCCACGCCGGACTACGACCTCGCCATCGTCGGCGCGGGCCCCGTCGGCCTCGCACTCGCCGGCTGGCTCGCGCGGCGCAGCGCGACGCAGCACGCGTCGATCGCACTGGTCGACGCACGCGAGCCTGCCGCGAGCGCGAACGATCCGCGCGCGATCGCCGTGTCGCACGGCAGCCGCGTGCTGCTCGACACGCTCGCATGGCCTGCCGACGCGACCGCGATCGAACACATCCACGTATCGCAGCGCGGTCACTTCGGCCGCACGCTGATCGACCGCAACGAGCACGATCTCGCCGCGCTCGGCTACGTCGTGCGCTACGGCTCGCTCGTGCAGGCGCTCGCGGGCGCGGTGCGCGGCACGCGCGTCGACTGGCTGACCTCGACCACCGCGCGCGCGCCGCAGCAGGACGCCGACGGCGTCACGCTGACGCTCGACGGCCCGCACGGCGAACGCACGCTGCGCGCGCGCATCGTCGTCAATGCCGAAGGCGGGCTGTTCCACGAACAGCAGGCCGACACCGGCAAGCATCGCCGCGACTACCGGCAGACCGCGCTCGTCGGCACCGTCACGGTCGCCGCGCCGCGCCCGCATGTCGCATGGGAACGCTTCACGCACGAAGGCCCGCTCGCGCTGCTGCCGCTCGGCGGCCCGCGCCAGGCCGACTACGCGCTGGTCTGGTGCTGCGCGCCCGACGAAGCGGCGCGCCGCGCCGCGCTGCCCGACGACGCGTTCCTGCGCGAACTCGGCGTCGCGTTCGGCGAACGCATGGGCGCGTTCGTCGCGATCGCGGGCCGCGCGTCGTTCCCGCTCGGGCTCAATGCCGCGCAGACGCTCGTCAACGGCCGCATCGCGATCGTCGGCAACGCCGCGCAGACGCTGCACCCGGTCGCAGGCCAGGGGCTCAACCTCGGGCTGCGCGACGCGCACACGCTGGTCGATGCGCTGTCCGCGCAAGGCTTCGAAGCGACCGCGCTCGCGACCTTCAACGCGCGCCGCGCGCTCGACCGGCGCTTCACGATCGGCGCGACCGACACGCTCGCGCGGCTGTTTACGATCGACGCGGGGCCGCTGCCCTTGCTGCGCGGTGCGGCGCTCACCGCGCTCGAATTCGTGCCGCCGCTGAAGACCGCGATCGCGCGCCAGATGATGTTCGGCCAGCGCAGCTGACACGCAACGCGCCGCGCGCGCGAGCGCACGGCGATCCCCGTCAAACCGGGTCAAATCGGCGGGGCATGGGAATACGGTAAAATGCGCGTTTTCCCTCCGCCCTTTTTGGCCCGCGACGCCTGCCGCTCGCGGGCGGTGCCATTGCGATGCCCGTTATCGGCTCTCACGTCCTGCGTAACAACCTGTTCGTCGCCCCGATGGCCGGGGTGACCGATCGTCCGTTCCGCCAGCTCTGCAAGAAGCTGGGGGCCGGTTACGCGGTGTCCGAGATGGTCGCGTCCAACGCGCAGCTGTGGAAAAGCGCGAAGACGATGCGGCGCGCGAACCACACCGGCGAAGTCGAGCCGATCGCGGTGCAGATCGCCGGCGCCGATCCGGCGATGATGGCCGAAGCGGCCCGCTACAACGTCGACAACGGCGCGCAGATCATCGACATCAACATGGGCTGCCCCGCGAAGAAGGTCTGCAACGTCGCGGCCGGCTCCGCGCTGCTGCAGAACGAGCCGCTCGTGCAGCGCATCGTCGAGGCCGTCGTCGCGGCAGTGGGCACCGGGCCCGACGCGGTGCCCGTCACGCTGAAGATCCGCACCGGCTGGGACCGCGAGCACAAGAACGCGATCACGGTCGCGCGGCTGGCCGAAGCCGCCGGCATCTCGATGCTCACCGTGCACGGCCGCACGCGCGCCGACCTCTATCGCGGCGAAGCCGAATACGACACGATCGCGGCCGTGAAGGCCGCGGTGCGCATTCCGGTCGTCGCGAACGGCGACATCACGTCGCCGGCGAAGGCGAAGGCCGTGCTCGACGCCACGGGCGCCGACGCGCTGATGATCGGTCGTGCCGCGCAAGGCCGGCCGTGGCTTTTCCGCGAAATCGATCATTTCCTGCAAACCGGCGAGCTGCTGCCGCCGCCGCGGATCGACGAGATCCAGCACGTGATGAACGAACACCTGGAAGATCACTACGCGTTCTACGGGGAATTCACCGGCGTTCGTACTGCGCGCAAGCACATCGGCTGGTACACTCGCGGCCTTTCCGGTGCCAACGGGTTCCGGCATCGAATGAACACGCTCGACTCCACCCGCGAGCAGCTCGCCGCCGTCAATGCCTTCTTCGACGCGCAAAAGGCGCTGTCGGACCACCTCGTCTACGTCGACGACGAAGACGAAAACGGCCAGGGCGAGTCGGACGACCCTAACCAGTTAGCAGCATGAGCAAGCACAACATCGAACAATGTGTCCGCGAGAGCCTGGACGTGTATTTCCGGGATCTAGACGGCTCCAATCCGCACGACGTCTATGAAATGGTGATGTCCTGCGTCGAAAAGCCGATGCTCGAGGTCGTGCTCGAACAGGCCGGCGGCAACCAGTCGCTCGCCGCGGAGTACCTCGGCATCAACCGCAATACGCTGCGCAAGAAGCTGCAGCAGCACGGCCTGCTGTAGGCAGCCGTCCCGTCCCCGTTTCCCTGGCTATTGGTGGTTCCATCATGATCAAGCAAGCGCTCATTTCCGTTTCCGACAAGACCGGCATCGTCGACTTCGCGAAGTCGCTGTCCGACCTCGGCGTCAAGCTGCTGTCGACCGGCGGCACCGCGAAACTGCTCGCCGACGCGGGCCTGCCCGTCACCGAAGTGGCCGACTACACCGGCTTCCCGGAAATGCTCGATGGGCGCGTGAAGACGCTCCACCCGAAGGTCCACGGCGGCATCCTCGCGCGTCGCGACCTGCCCGAGCACATGCAGGCGCTCGAACAGCACGGCATCCCGACGATCGACCTGCTCGTCGTGAACCTGTATCCGTTCGTCGCGACGATCGCGAAGGACGACTGCACGCTCGCCGACGCGATCGAGAACATCGACATCGGCGGCCCGACGATGCTGCGCTCGGCCGCGAAGAACCACCGCGACGTGACGGTCGTCGTCGATCCGGCCGACTACGCGGTCGTGCTCGACGAAATGAAGGCGAACGGCAACACGGTCGGCTACGCGACCAACTTCCGCCTCGCGACCAAGGTGTTCGCGCACACCGCGCAATACGACGGCGCGATCACGAACTACCTGACGAGCCTGACCGACGAACTGAAGCACACGGCGCGCAATACGTACCCGGCGACGCTGAACATGGCGTTCGACAAGGTGCAGGACCTGCGCTACGGCGAGAACCCGCACCAGAGCGCGGCGTTCTACCGCGACCTCGTCACGCCGGCCGGCGCGCTCGCGAACTACCGCCAGCTGCAGGGCAAGGAACTGTCGTACAACAACATCGCGGATTCGGATGCGGCGTGGGAATGCGTGAAGACGTTCGACGCGCCGGCCTGCGTGATCATCAAGCATGCGAACCCGTGCGGCGTCGCGGTCGGCAACGATTCGGCCGATGCGTATGCGAAGGCGTTCCAGACCGATCCGACGTCGGCGTTCGGCGGCATCATCGCGTTCAACCGCGAAGTCGACGAAGCGGCTGCGCAGGCCGTTGCCAAGCAGTTCGTCGAAGTACTGATCGCGCCGTCGTTCAGCGACGCCGCGAAGCAGGTGTTCGCCGCGAAGCAGAACGTGCGCCTGCTGGAAATCGCGCTCGGCGAAGGCCATAACGCGTTCGACCTGAAGCGCGTCGGCGGCGGCCTGCTGGTGCAGTCGCTCGATGCGAAGAACGTGCAGCCGCACGAGCTGCGCGTCGTCACGAAGCGCCACCCGACGCCGAAGGAAATGGACGACCTGCTGTTCGCCTGGCGCGTCGCGAAGTACGTGAAGTCGAACGCGATCGTGTTCTGCGGCAACGGCATGACGCTCGGCGTCGGCGCCGGCCAGATGAGCCGCGTCGATTCCGCGCGCATCGCGAGCATCAAGGCGCAGAACGCAGGCCTCACGCTGGCCGGTTCGGCCGTCGCGTCGGATGCGTTCTTCCCGTTCCGCGACGGTCTCGACGTGGTCGTCGCGGCAGGCGCGACCTGCGTGATCCAGCCGGGCGGCTCGATGCGCGACGACGAAGTGATCGCGGCGGCCGACGAGCACAACATCGCGATGATCCTGACGGGCGTGCGCCACTTCCGTCACTGATCCGGCCCATGCGGCGGCTGCGCGAAAACCCGGCGGCATCACACCCGCCGGGTTTTTTATTGCACGGCGCGTCCCCGCGCGGCGATGCGCCGAAGCGGGCCGGCCGTGCGCTGCGCACGCGACTCGCCGGCCGCTCGGCCACGCACCGCATCGCGACGGCCCGCCGCACCTTTCGTTGTAGTATCGCTGCATCAGGCAATTCCCTCCTTACATGCGAATTCTCGGCATCGACCCAGGCCTGCGCGTCACCGGCTTCGGCGTCATCGACGTCAGCGGCCACCGTCTCGCGTATGTCACGAGCGGCGTGATCCGCACCCCGACGGCCGATCTGGCCACCCGGCTCGGCACGATCTTCCAGGGCGTCTCGACGCTCGTGCGCGAACACGCGCCCGACCAGGCCGCGATCGAAAAGGTGTTCGTCAACGTCAACCCGCAGTCGACGCTGCTGCTCGGCCAGGCGCGCGGCGCCGCGATCTGCGGCCTTGTCGCGGGCGGGCTGCCGGTCGCGGAATACACGGCGCTGCAGCTCAAGCAGGCCGTGGTCGGCTACGGCCGCGCGACCAAGGCGCAGATGCAGGAAATGGTCACGCGCCTGCTGAACCTGTCCGGGCAGCCCGGCTCCGACGCGGCCGACGCGCTCGGGATGGCGATCTGCCATGCGCACGGCGGCAATACGCTGTCGACGCTCGGCGGCCTCGCGCCGGCGCTCGCGAAGAAAGGGCTGCGCGTGCGGCGCGGGCGGCTCGTCGGCTGACGCGGCGCAGTGCAGCCGCACCGGCACCCGGCGCGAGCGGCGATACGGTGCCTGCACCCGATCCGCCCGGTGCGGCACCCCGCGCGCGCCGAGGCCGCACCGCCGTTTTCCCCCGCAAACCCCGAACGCCCGGCCCGACCGTCGGCTTTGCGCCGCGCGTGCGCTACACTCGCGCTTTCTTCCTCGCATCCCACCCTCCATGATCGGTCGCATCGCCGGCATCCTGCTCGAAAAGAATCCGCCTCACCTGCTCGTCGACTGCAACGGCGTCGGCTACGAAATCGACGTGCCGATGAGCACCTTCTACAACCTGCCGCAGACGGGCGAGCGCGTCGTGCTGCTGACGCAGCAGATCGTCCGCGAGGACGCGCACCTGCTGTACGGCTTCCTGACGCCGCAGGAGCGCACGACCTTCCGCGAGCTGCTGAAGATCACCGGCATCGGCGCGCGCATGGCGCTCGCCGTGCTGTCCGGCATGAGCGTGCAGGAGCTCGCGCAGGTCGTGACGATGCAGGACGCCGCGCGCCTGACGCGCCTGCCCGGCATCGGCAAGAAGACCGCCGAGCGCCTGCTGCTCGAGCTGAAGGGCAAGCTCGGCGCCGACCTCGGCGCACTCGCCGGCGAGGCTTCGCCGTCCGACCACTCGGCCGACATCCTCAACGCACTGGTCGCACTCGGCTACTCGGAAAAGGAAGGCCTCGCCGCGATCAAGAACGTGCCGGCCGGCACCGGCGTCTCCGAGGGCATCAAGCTCGCGCTGAAGGCACTGTCGAAGGTCTGACGCCGGCCCGCAGCCGGCTGTCGAAGCCAGTGTCGCGCGGCGGCGAGGCGCGCGCCAGTCGGCCGTTCGGCCAGCTGGGCACGACCGCGCCGCGCGGTACAATGCCCGCATGATTGAAACCGACAAACTCGCCGCCGAGCGGATCATCGCCGCCACGCCCGCCTCGTCGCACGAGGAGGTGTTCGAACGCGCGCTGCGGCCGCGCCAGCTCGACGACTACGTCGGCCAGGAAAAGGTGCGCGGCCAGCTCGAGATCTTCATCGAGGCCGCGAAGCGACGTTCCGAGCCGCTCGACCATGTGCTGCTGTTCGGGCCGCCCGGCCTGGGCAAGACCACGCTCGCGCACATCATCGCGCGCGAGATGGGCGTGAACCTGCGCCAGACGTCGGGCCCCGTGCTCGAACGCGCGGGCGATCTGGCCGCGCTGCTGACCAACCTCGAAGCGAACGACGTGCTGTTCATCGACGAAATCCACCGGCTGTCGCCGGTCGTCGAGGAAATCCTGTATCCGGCGCTCGAGGACTACCAGATCGACATCATGATCGGCGAAGGGCCGGCCGCACGCAGCGTAAAGCTCGACCTGCAGCCGTTCACGCTGGTCGGCGCAACCACCCGCGCGGGGATGCTGACCAACCCGCTGCGCGACCGGTTCGGGATCGTCGCGCGCCTCGAGTTCTACGATGCCGACCAACTGTCGCGCATCGTGCGGCGCTCGGCATCGCTGCTGAACGCGCAGATCGACCCGAACGGCGCGCTGGAAATCGCCCGGCGCTCGCGCGGCACGCCGCGGATCGCGAACCGGCTGCTGCGCCGCGTGCGCGACTATGCGGAAGTGAAGGCCGACGGCCAGATCACGGCGGCCGTCGCCGACGCCGCGCTCGCGATGCTCGACGTCGATCCGGTCGGCTTCGACCTGATGGACCGCAAGCTGCTCGAAGCGATCCTGCACAAGTTCGACGGCGGCCCGGTCGGCATCGACAACCTCGCCGCCGCGATCGGCGAGGAGCGCGACACGATCGAGGACGTGCTCGAGCCGTACCTGATCCAGCAGGGCTTCCTGCAGCGCACGCCGCGCGGCCGCGTCGCGACGCTGCTCACGTATCGCCACTTCGGGCTCGCGGCGCCCGATGCCGGCAATGCCACGCGCGGCGTGTGGGACACGCCGGACGCGCAGTAGCCCACCGCCCGACCGGCTGCCCGCCATGACGACGCCGCACAGCCCCCACCCCGCCGCCTCCGGCCCGCGCTGGGTCGAGCAGCTGCGCAAGCGGGTCGTGGCCGGCGTCACGCACCTGACCACGGGCAGCGGCCCGACCCTCGACTATTCGTCGCCGCCCGGCGATCCGGGGCTGTTCGGCCCCGACGCGGTCTGCTGGCGCGTGCATGCGGATTTCACGTCGATGATGACGGGCGGCATTGCCGCGCTGCTGCTGCAGGCGCTCCACCCGCTTGCGCTCGCGGGCGTCTGGGATCATTCGTCGTTTCGCACCGACATCCTCGGCCGGCTGCGGCGCACCGCGACGTTCATTTCCGGCACGACATTCGGCAGCCGCGAAGACGCGCTCGCGCTGATCGAGCGCGTGAAGGCGATCCACGCGCATATCTCGGGCACCGCGCCCGACGGGCGGCCATACCGCGCCGACGATCCCGCGCTGCTGACGTGGGTGCATGTCGCCGAGGTGTCGAGCTTTCTGGCCGCGCACCTGTGCTACGTGAACCCGGCGCTGCCCGGCGACCTGCAGGACCGCTACTACGCGGAAACCGCGCAGATCGCCGAGCGGCTCGGCGCGCGGGACGTGCCGCGCTCGCGCGCGGAAATCGCCGCGTATCTGGCGCGCATGCAGCCGGAACTCGAGGCCGGGCCTCGCACCTTCGAAGTAATGCGCATCCTGCTGAATGCGCCCGTCGCGAAACCCGCGCTGCGGCCCGCCGCGACGCTCGTGATGCAGGCCGGCATCGACCTGCTGCCGCCGTGGGCGCAGCAGCGGCTCGGCGTGTCGAGGTTCGCGCCGCTGCGGCGCGCGGTGGTGCGTCCCGGCGTGCGCGCCGTCGCGCCCGTGCTGCGCTGGGCGCTGATCAACGGCGTGTCGAAGCGCGCGCGACGCCGCGCGACCGCGACGCCGCCCGGCGACCATCCGTCCGCCTGACGATCCTTCCGATCATTTCAATTTGCTGTCAAATTCCTGTGACAAGCTGACGGGCTTGCATCCGCGTGCGCTCGTCCTGCGCGCGGCCCACCCACCGACACCCGATGCCCGCGATGCCCCGTCTGCCGATCCGTTTCGCCGCTGCCGCCAGCCTGTCCACCGTTCTCGCCCTCGCCGCCTGCGGCGGTGACGACGTCGCGTCCGTCACGCACGCCGACGCACAGACGCCGCCCGCCGTCACGCCGCAGCCCGGCAAGTGGCAAGCCGTCCGCGCGGGCGACCTGCTCGACGTCACGCTCGGCGATCTGCACCCGACGCAGGGCGCGATCGGCTACGACCAGATCTACTACAAGCTCGGCCGCTACGAACTGCAGCCCGACAAGAAGTTCGACGACTTCTGTGCGGACGAAGGCCTCGGCGGCGTCGCGTCGAGCGGCTACACCGCGCAGTCGACGCTGCGCGACACCGCGAGCTACGCGTGCACGACCACCGACGCGAACGCGCGCGACCGCTCGGTGCTGAATCCCGTCGTGATCGGCCCGAACGGCGACACGCTGTACCTGACCGACGGCCATCACGGCCTGTCCACCTACTACGAGACGCCCGACGGCGGCCCGGCGCTGCACGTGCATGTGGTCGTCAAGGACAACCTGAGCGCGTACTCCGGCGACGCGTTCTGGCAGCAGATGCAGAGCCGCGGCTACCTGCGCCTGAAGGACGGCGACGGCCAGCCGATCACGACCGCACAACTGCCGACCGGGCTCGGGCTGAAGCTCGGGATGACGAACGATCGCTACCGGTCGCTCGTCTATTTCACGCGCGACATCGGCTACAGCAAGCCCGCGCAGGCGACCGACTATCTCGAGTTCTACTGGGCCGACTGGCTGCGCGCGCAACCGGGCACGTTCGCGCTCGCCGGCTACGACCTGACGCGCATCGGCACTACCGATCCCGATCCCGCGAAGGCCGATACCGGTTATGCGAATGCGGTGTGGAATGCGTCGATGCTGATGGTCGCGGCCACGGACCCGGTGATCGACGGCAAGACGGGTGCCGACCTCGGACGCGCCGACGCGATCAACGGCGGCAAGAAATACGGCAAGGGGGAATTCGACAAGCTGCGCCAGCCGATCACGGCCGACAAGCCGGGCAAGCTCGCGTACGCGCTCGACTACAAGGCGCGCCACGCGCTGCCGCAGTAAAGCAGCGCGCCCGCAATCGTGCACGCGCCCCGGCCGGCCAAGCCGGCGGGGCCGGGCGCTCAGAGCACCTTCCGGTATCCGTCGTCGTCGCTGGCCGCGTCCAGATGCGATATGTCGGCCCACTGCACGACCTGCGCGCGGCCGTCCACGTAATCGACGACGTTGATGCTCGTGTTGAGCAGCGGATAGTTGCGCGGCGCGGCCAGCTCGATCCCGTTCGCGAAGCGATACACGCAATCGAGCACGCCGCCGTGCGCGACGCACGCGATCCGGCCGCCCGGATGTGCGGCGACGATCGGCTCGATCGCATGCAGCACGCGATGATAGAACGCGCGCTGCGACTCGCCGCCTTCCGGCTCGAAACCCGGATCGCGCGTCTGCCACGCCGCATATGCATCGGGAAACAGCGTTTCGATCTCCGCGCTGTCATGCCCCTGGAACACGCCGTACGCGCGCTCGCGCAGGCCTTCGCGCAGGATCAGCGGCAGCCCCAGCGCGGCAGCGAACGGCTGCGCGGTCTGTTGCGCACGCATCAGGTCGCTCGAATAGACCGCGTCGATGCGCGCGCCGTCGCGCGCGTCGCGTTCGAGGCGCGCGGCAAGCCGCTGCGCCTGCGCGAGCCCCGTGTCGGCCAGCGGGATGTCGATATGGCCCTGGATGCGCTTGATGCGGTTCCAGGCCGTCTCGCCGTGGCGGATGAAGAGGATCTGCGTGGTGGCCATCGCGAGGCGTCTCCGGCGGGGAATCAGGGCCGCACTTGCAGCCAGAACGTCACGGGCCCGTCGTTGACGAGCGAGACCTGCATGTCGGCGCCGAATTCGCCGGTCTCGACGACCGGATGGCGCGCACGCGCGGCCGCGACGAAATAGTCGAACAGGCGCGCGCCCTCGTCGGGCGGCGCGGCGGGCGTGAAGCTCGGACGCAGGCCGCTGTTGGTATCGGCCGCGAGCGTGAACTGCGACACGAGCAGCAGGCCGCCCGCGCGTCCTTCACCGTCGATGTTCGACACCGGCAGGTTCATCTTGCCGGCCGCGTCGCTGAACACGCGGTAGCCGAGCACCTTCGCGAGCAGCTTGTCGGCCGCGGCCTCGGTGTCGCCGCGCTCCGCGCAGACGAGCGCGAGCAGGCCTGCGCCGATCTCGCCCGTGGTGCGCGCGCCGACCCGCACGTCGGCGCGCTTCACGCGCTGGATCAGCGCGATCATGCGGTCAGCGTGACGCGTGCGAAGCGGCGCTTGCCGACCTGCACGACGAACTCGCCGGCCTCGACCTTCAGGCCCTTGTCCGACACCGTCGCGCCGTCGATCTTCACGCCGCCCTGCTCGATGTTGCGCAGCGCTTCGCTGGTCGACGGCACGAGACCCGCCTGCTTCAGCAACTGGCCGATCGCGAGCGGTGCGCCCGCGAGCGTGACCGACGGAATGTCGTCCGGCACGCCGCCCTTCGCGCGGTGGTTGAAGTCTTCCAGCGCCCGCTCGGCATCGGCTTGCGAGTGAAAGCGCGCGACGATTTCCTGCGCGAGCAGCACCTTGAAATCGCGCGGATTGCGGCCGCCCTCGATCTCGCGCTTGAAGCCGGCGATCTCGTCCATGCTGCGGAACGACAGCAGTTCGAAGTAACGCCACATCAGCGTGTCGGAAATACTCATCAGCTTGCCGAACATGTCGGTCGGCTTCTCGCTGATGCCGACGTAGTTGCCCTTCGACTTCGACATCTTCTCGACGCCGTCGAGCCCTTCGAGCAGCGGCATCGTCAGAATGCACTGCTGTTCCTGGCCGTACTGCTTCTGCAGCTCGCGACCGACCAGCAGGTTGAACTTCTGGTCGGTGCCGCCGAGTTCGAGATCGGCGTTCAGCGCGACCGAGTCGTAACCCTGCATCAGCGGGTACAGGAATTCGTGGATCGAGATCGGCACGCCACCCTGGAAGCGCTTCGTGAAGTCCTCGCGTTCGAGGATCCGCGCGACCGTGTAGCGCGACGCGAGCTTGATCATCCCGTCCGCGCCGAGCGGCATCGACCACTCGCTGTTGTAGCGGATCTCGGTCTTGTCGCGGTCGAGCACGAGCGCGGCCTGCTCGAAGTAGGTCTTCGCGTTCGCCTCGATCTGCTCGCGCGTGAGCGGCGGGCGCGTCGCGTTGCGGCCCGAGGGATCGCCGATCAACGACGTGAAATCGCCGATCAGGAAGATCACCGTATGGCCGAGGTCCTGCAGCTGACGCATCTTGTTCAGCACGACCGTATGGCCGATGTGGATGTCGGGCGCGGTCGGGTCGAGGCCGAGCTTGATGCGCAGCGGCGTGCCGGTGGCCGCGCTGCGCGCGAGCTTCTGCGCGAACTCCTCCTCGATCAGCAGCTCGTCGACGCCGCGCTTCGTGACGGCGAGCGCATGCCGGACTTCGTCGGTGATCGGGAATACGGGCTTGGAACTGGGTTCGGTGCTCATCGGTGCCAGGAAGAATGTCGCAAAAACAGGGATTTTCCCATAACTTGCGCGCGCATCGCTTAACGGCGCGCCGCGTTGCGCGGATAATCGGGCGCAAGACGCGCGGCACCGGCCCGCGCCGCAGGCTTCAGGAGGATCCAACGTGCCGCAACGACATCCGCAAACCGACCATCCGGCCGACGGCATCTACTTCGGGCTGATGTCGGGAACCAGCATGGACGGCGTCGACGGCATCGCCGTGCGCTTCGAGGCCGACCGCGCGCCGGTCGTGCTCGCCGAGGCGTTCGTCGGCTTCGCGCAGTCGCTGCGCGACGCGCTGTTCGCGCTGCAGCAGCCGGGCGACAACGAGATCGACCGCGAATCGGTGGCCGCGAACGCGCTGGTCGCGCGCTACGCGGTGTGCTGCCACGAATTGCAGCGCACGGCCGGCCTGTCGCCGGACGACGTCCGCGCGATCGGCGTGCACGGCCAGACGGTGCGCCACCGCCCGGAGCGCGGCTATACGCGGCAGCTCAACAACCCGGCGCTGCTCGCCGAACTCGCGCATGTCGACGTGATCGCCGATTTCCGCAGCCGCGACGTCGCGGCCGGCGGCCACGGCGCGCCGCTCGCGCCGGCGTTCCACGCGACGGTATTCGGTACGCCGGGCGAGACGCGCGTCGTCTGCAATCTCGGCGGGATCAGCAACATCACGATCCTGCCCGGCGAAGGCGGCGACGTGCGCGGCTTCGACTGCGGCCCCGCGAACGCGCTGATCGATGCGTGGGCGACCCGCCACCTCGGCAAGCCGTACGACGACGGCGGCAAGTTCGCCGCGCGCGGCAGCGTGCATGCGCCGCTGCTCGACGCGCTGCTCGACGAGCCCTACTTCACCGCGCCGCCGCCGAAAAGCACCGGGCGCGACCTGTTCAATCCCGCGTGGCTCGACGCGAAGCTCGCCGCGTTCGCGCAGGTGTCGCCCGAGGACGTGCAGGCGACGCTGACCGCGCTCACCGCAGTATCGGTCGCCCGCGAGATCGCGCAGCATGCGCGCGACTGCCAGGCGGTGTTCGTGTGCGGCGGCGGCGCACGCAATCCGGTGCTGCTCGCCGCGCTCGCGAACGCGCTGCGCGATGCCGGCGTGCTGGCCACGGTCGATACCACGGCCGCGCTCGGCGTACCGCCGCAGCAGGTCGAATCGCTCGCGTTCGCGTGGCTCGCGTACCGCTTCACCGCGCGCCAGCCGGGCAACCTCGCCAGCGTCACCGGCGCGGCCGGCGAGCGCGTGCTCGGTGCGCTGTACCCGCGTTAAAGACGACACGGCGCAGCTCACGCCGCGCACGGGCATAAAAAAACGGGGCATGAAGCCCCGTTTTTGATTCCGGCGAACCGGATGGGATCCGTCGCGCGCTCAGACCGAGAACGACGAGCCGCACCCGCAGGTGGTCGTTGCGTTCGGGTTCTTGATCACGAACTGCGCGCCATTGAGGTCGTCCTTGTAGTCGATCTCGGCGCCGACCAGGTACTGGTAGCTCATCGAGTCGATCAGCAGCTGGACGCCGTTCTTGTTCATCACGGTGTCGTCCTCGTTGACTTCCTCGTCGAACGTGAAGCCATACTGGAAGCCGGAGCAGCCGCCACCCTGCACGAACACGCGCAGCTTCAGGTCGGGATTGCCCTCTTCGTCGATCAGTTGCTTGACCTTGTCGGCCGCGGCGTCGGTGAAGACGAACGGTGCCGGCATTTCGGTCGTCGTTGCTGCGGATTCGGTAACAGCGTTCATTGCGAACTCTCCAAAAAGCTTTAGCCGCTATTGTAGGGCCGATCAGAAGATCGTGCTGATGTCCATGAAATCAATAGGTTCTTGTCGATTTCATCAAGCGTGCGCGCGGCCGGCCGTCGCCGCGCGCGCATAAAAAAACCGCCAGCGCGAAAGCTGGCGGTTTTTCCGGCGGACGCCGCCCGGAAGCGGCGCGGCCATGAAGCGAAATTAACGCTTCGAGAACTGCTTCGCGCGGCGTGCCTTGCGCAGACCGACCTTCTTACGCTCGACTTCACGTGCATCGCGCGTGACGAAGCCTGCGTTCGACAGCGACGGCTTCAGCGTCGCATCGTAGTCGATCAGTGCACGGGTGATGCCGTGGCGCACTGCGCCTGCCTGGCCCGTTTCACCGCCGCCCGTCACGTTCACCTTGATGTCGAACGTCTGGCCGTGGTTCGTGAGTTCCAGCGGTTGACGCACGATCATCAGCGACGTTTCGCGCGAGAAGTAGTCAGCGATGGGCTTGCCGTTGACGATGATGTCGCCCTTGCCAGCCTTGATGAAGACACGTGCGACTGCGCTCTTGCGGCGGCCCGTACCGTAGTTCCAGTTACCGATCATGTGGGCTCCCCTTAGATCTCGAGCGCCTTCGGCTGTTGAGCCGAGTGCGGATGCGTCGCTTCTGCGTAGACCTTCAGCTTCTTGATCATCGCGTAGCCGAGCGGGCCCTTCGGCAGCATGCCCTTGACCGCCTTCTCGAGCGCGCGGCCCGGGAAGCGTTCCTGCATCTTGCCGAACGTCGTTTCATAGATACCGCCCGGGTAGCCCGAGTGACGGTAGTACTTCTTGTCCAGAGTCTTGTTGCCCGTGACCTTCAACTTGCTCGCGTTGATGATGATGATGAAATCACCGGTGTCGACGTGCGGGGTGAACTCAGGCTTGTGCTTGCCGCGCAGACGGCGTGCCACTTCGCTGGCAACACGGCCGAGAACCTTATCCGTCGCGTCAATCACGTACCATTCGCGCGTCACCTCATGGGCTTTTGCGGAAAACGTCTTCATGATCGATCCAAAAAAAATGCTTTGCCCGATGTGTTCTTCCTGCTTGTCTGAGTGCGCTTCGAGGCGCGGTGCAGGCTCTCCCTGTTCTTTTTCCGTGGGCATGAATGCGGAAAAGCCCTGAATTATAAAGGAAATACGGCGTCGCGGTCAAAGAGAATCCATACCGCGGTGTCCAGCGTGCCCGAAATCGGCCAAAATCCGGTCGTGCCCCGACCAGCCAGGCGAACCGAGCGCCCGGGGAGGCACCCATCGACGCGCGGCACATGACCTTGCCGCGCCCCGACCGGCCGCATGCGGAAAACAACAAACACGCTTATGAAACAACGACTTGCACCCTTCTTCGCGGCCACGCTGCTGGCCGCCGCGGCGCCCGCCGTCGCCGCCCACACCGGCTGCGAAGCCAAGCTCGACGCGCTCGATGCGCGCATCGCCGAGGCCCGCGCCGCCCATGCCGAAGACCGGATCGCGCGCCTGCGCGCGGTGCGCGAACGCGTGCGCCACTTCTGCGCGCGCGCCCACGGCCACGCGTCGGCAGCGGCCGCGCCTGCGGCCCGCCCGCGCGGCGCACCGCCCGGCGCGCCATCGCAATCGGCCGCGCAGCAACCCGCGTAGCGGTATCGGGGCGCGCAAACTGCGCGCCGATGTTTGCACGGGACGAAAAAAAGCCCGAACGGCTGGTTCGGGCTTAATCCACCTTAGGAGGAGGGTGGAGGAGACATTCGGAGGTTGCCGCAGCGCGACAACCAATGAGACGCATTATACGAACGCGTCGCCGACTTCACAAGAAAATTTGCATTGCGAAATCGAAAACCATAATGCGAAATATCGGGTCAGCACTCGAAAATCCGGATTTCCCCTTATGAATCAATCGATTGAAGCAGGATCGACGAAGCTGCGACCGTGCCCATCTAGAGTAAAACCCCTAAACCCGACAGGGAAATGGCCGTTCGGCAGCCGCTCGCGCGGCCGATGCGCCGGTGCGGCGTTCCGGCTCCTGCGGCGCATCAGCCGGGCGTGGCGCGGCGGGCTACAATGCCGGATCGAATTCGAATCAGGCAACGCTGGAGCGCAAGCATGGAATGCAAAGTAAGCTGGATGGGTCAGGACGGCATGGCATTTTCCGCCCAGACCGGAAGCGGCCACCTCGTCGCGATGGACGGTGCGCCCGAGGGCGGCGGTCACAACCTCGCGCCGCGTCCGATGGAAATGGTGCTGGTCGGCACCGGCGGCTGCACCGCGTACGACGTCGTACTGATCCTGAAGAAGAGCCGCCAGGACGTCACCGGCTGTTCGGTCACGCTGAAGGCCGAGCGCGCCAGCGAAGATCCGAAGGTGTTCACGAAGGTCCACTTCCACTTCACCGTCACGGGCCGCAACCTGAACCCGGCCACGGTCGAGCGCGCGATCAACCTGTCGCACGACAAGTACTGCTCCGCGTCGATCATGATCGCGAAGACGGCCGAACTCACGCATTCGTTCGACATCGTCGCAGCCTGAGCGCACGGCGCGCACATGAACGAAGGGCCGACGCTCCTCGCGGAGCGCCGGCCCTTCGTGTATTCGAGCGGCAAAGCAGGCCGATAAGCCGGATTCTGTGCACGCGGCGCACCGAAGCGCGCCGCGCGTGGCAGCCATTCCTCTAGGCGCGCCATTGCTGACGCGCTCAAGCTTCCTACCCGCAGACGAGACGGGGGCCCCGTCCTGCATCCGAAAATGCGCGCCTGCCTACTTGGAATTGCTCCGGGTGGAGGTTACCGTGCCGGCGAACGTCGCCGTCGCCGCGGTGCGCTCTTACCGCACCGTTTCACCCTTACCTGATCCCGGCTTGCGCCGGGCCATCGGCGGTTTGCTTTCTGTTGCCCTGTTCCGCGTGTCGCCACGGATGGCCGTTAGCCATCACCCTGCCCTGTGGAGTCCGGACTTTCCTCGCCCCCGCCTGCCCGAAGGCGGCGAGGCCGCGACTGCCTAGCCTGCTTTGCGACGCGCATTCTAGCACTGCGCGCCGCCGCCGGCAGCGCGCGTGCGGCGGCCGCTGCGGAAGACGGCCGTATCCGCGTAGAACGCCGGGTCGGCGTTCGCCGCCCACCAGCCCGGCACGCCCAGCACCGGCAGCGGCGAGAAATCGCGGCTCGTCAGGTTGCGCGCCGCGAGTTCGCCGGCCACTTGCGCATCGACATGCGCGGCGCGCCGTGCGTCCGGCCACGAAAAATAGTCGGCACTCACTTCGACGATCCATGCGTGCGCGGTGCAGGACTTGTAAGGCGCGACGAGCTTTTCGAGCAGCGCATGGCCGACGAGCCGCACCTCGCAGCGCGCGCCCCACGCATCGCGCGCGGCCACCAGCAGCCGCGGCCAGTCGAAGCCGCGCAGCGCGTCGGCGAGTGCGCGGTCGGCGGTCACGAACAGCGCCGCGTTCTCGTCGAACAGCGTCAGCGCGTCGCGCAACGGCCCGCGCACGGGCCCGACGCCGCCCGCCGCGTCGATCGCCGCGGCCTGGCGCGCATTCAGCGCGGCCTTGATGCGCGGATACGCGAGCCAGACGAGCGCATTGAAGAAATCGTGGAGATTGTGCCGGGTCGGCACGCCGCCGGTGGCGGCGATATGGGTCTCGTAGGCGACGCCGGGCGGCAGTTCGGCCTGCGGCACGAAGCGCAGCGGCTTGCCGCGGCCGCTGACGCGCGCGCCATTACCGAGTGCGCCGAGGGCGCCGTTCAGCGCATCGAGCATCGCGGCGGCGCCGGCCAGCGCGGCCGCCTGCACGGCGCGGCCCGGCGGCGCATAGCCGGCGAGCCAGGGCGCGGACCAGTCGATCCGCGCGAAATCGGCCGCCCCGCCGCCGGCCGCATGGCCGGCGTCACGCGGCGGCGCGCCGCTCACGCGAGTTTCCAGCCGAGCGTCTCGCCTGCGCGCAGCGGCACGACCGGCGTATCGCCCGCGAAAACCTCGCGCGGCAGTTCCCAGGTTTCGCGGCGCAGCGTGATCGTCTCGGTGCTGTGCGGCAGCCCGTAGAAATCGGCGCCGAAGCGGCTCGCGAAATTTTCCAGCTTGTCGAGCGCGCCGGCCTGGTCGAACGCTTCCGCATACAGCTCGAGCGCGTGCAGCGCCGTATAGCAGCCCGCGCAGCCGCATGCGGTTTCCTTCGCGTCGCGCGCGTGCGGCGCGCTGTCGGTGCCGAGGAAGAAGCGCGGGTTGCCGGAGGTCGCCGCTTCGACCAGCGCGACGCGATGCGTCTCGCGCTTCAGCACCGGCAGGCAGTAGTAATGCGGGCGGATCCCGCCGACGAACAGCGCGTTGCGGCTGTACAGCAGATGCTGCGGCGTGATCGTCGCGCCGAGCAGGCCCGGCGCCGCGTCGGCGTCGCGCACGTAGTCGGCGGCGTCCTTCGTCGTGATGTGCTCGAACACGACCTTCAGGCCCGGGAAATCGCGACGCAGCGGCGTCATCACGCGGTCGATGAAGACCTTCTCGCGATCGAACATGTCGACCGCCGGATCGGTCACCTCGCCGTGCACGAGCAGCGGCATGCCGGTTTCCTGCATCGCTTCGAGCGCCTTCGCGCACTTCGCGAGATCGCTGACGCCGTGATCGGAGTTCGTCGTCGCGCCGGCCGGGTACAGCTTCACGCCGTGCACGAAGCCGCTCGCGCGCGCGCGGCGGATTTCGTCGGGCGACGTGTTGTCGGTCAGGTACAGCGTCATCAGCGGCTCGAACGCCATGCCGGCCGGCAGCGCGGCGAGGATCCGCTCGCGATAGGCCTGCGCATGCGCGGTGGTCGTGACCGGCGGCTTCAGGTTCGGCATGACGATCGCGCGGGCGAACTGGCGCGCGGTATGCGGCAGCACGGCGGCCAGCATGTCGCCGTCTCGCAGATGCAGGTGCAGGTCGTCGGGACGGGCGAGCGACAGCGTCGCCGGAGAGGTAGCGTTCGAGGCAGTCATAGGAGGCGTCGTGAGGAACGGGCTGGAACGGGCGGACGACGGCGGGGCCGGAACGCGCGTGCGCGGGCCGACTGACGGCAAACCGCAACACGGGGCCTTCGGCCGGCGGAATCCGCTTTTTACCGCTCCGGGCTCGGTGATATGCTAGAACCCGCATTGTACCGGGGTTCACCCGGTTCGTTACCCCGCTTCGACCAGCCGCCCCAAGTAAAATGTGCCAACTCCTAGGAATGAACTGCGCCGCGCCGACGGACGTCACATTCTCCTTCACAGGTTTCGCGGCCCGGGGCGGGCTCACCGATCACCACGCCGACGGCTGGGGGATCGCCTTCTTCGAAGACAAGGCCTGCCGCCTGTTCATCGACCAGCAGGCGTCGGCGACATCGCCGATCGCCGAAATGGTCAAGCGCTACCCGATCAAGTCGAAGAACACGATCGCGCACATCCGCAAGGCCACGCAGGGGCACATCCTGCTCGAGAACAGCCATCCGTTCATGCGCGAGCTGTGGGGACGGCACTGGATCTTCGCGCATAACGGCGATCTGCAGGACTACGAACCCGACCTCGAAGGCAGCGTCTACCACCCGGTCGGCACGACCGACAGCGAGCAGGCGTTCTGCGTGCTGATGCAGGGGTTGCGCGAAGCGTTCCCGGGCGCGCAGCCGCCGCTGCCGGAGCTGTTCGAGCGCGTCGGCGAACTGACGCGCGGGATCACCGATCACGGCGTGTTCAACTTCCTGATGTCGAACGGCCAGGCGCTGTTCGCGCACTGCTCGACGCGGCTGCACTACCTGGTGCGCCGCTGGCCGTTCTCGACCGCGCATCTGGTCGACGAGGACCTGTCGATCGACTTCGCGAAATACACGACGCCCGAGGATCGCGTCGCGGTGATCGCGACCCAGCCGCTCACCGACAACGAAGTCTGGACCGCGTTCGAGCCGGGCGAGCTGATCATGTTCCAGTGCGGCGACGTCGCGGCGCGAATGCAGATTCCGGTGCCGGAGCGCGTGCTCGAGAAGCTGCGCAACCCGTCGCTCGACCCGTCCGCGTCCGCGCCGTGCGACACGCGGCGCGCGGCGCTCGCGGAAGGCGCCGACGCCGACACCGACGACGCAATCGATTTCTGAACGCGGCGCGCGGCCGTCGCGCGCCGTTTCTGCACGCCCGAGCGCTGCATTTCGCGGCCGAAATCCCTGCCCCGCCCGTTTCCGTTTCATCCGGACCACAATTCAGCAAATCGGCGCGCCGCCCCGCAATATTCACTTGATTTTATTAATTTTCAAGCGAAAATAATCCATATGCGAAACAAAAAATCGCGATCCGCTAAAAGCACATAATCCGGAAACCCTATTTTAACGCATCGAAATTTGCCGAACCGTGCGTCAGCCCACCGATTCGGCAATTCCCCGCCCCGCCGACGATCCCCGCCAAACCATTGTCCACAAAGGCTTTCGGTTCGTACGATCACACATTTCAGAAATACCGGATTTAATCGGCATTAACGCCACGATTTTAATTTTTTTGATAATCGACCGCTTACGCAGTCAGTAGACTCCCCTCATCCTCGGTGTAGCGAAATGCGACTGGCGCAGCAAGCCGCCACGGTCGCCGCATGTCCATTCCGGATATTGATTCACCGCGGAACGCGCTTTCACCGTATCGCGGTGAATACCACTTCAAAAGAAAAAGAGGGGCATGTCGTGAATCACTCATTTCGATCGATATGGAGCGAGACCACCGGGTGCTGGGTCGCAGTGGCGGAAACATCGCGGGCGCGCGGCAAGCGTTCGGGCAGCCGGTCCGGCGGCAGCATCGTCGCATCGGCGAGCGCCAACCGGCCGCGACTGCGCGTCGCCGCGCTGGGCGCCGCATTGACTACCTTGGCCGCGCTGTCCTCCGGCGCCGCGTACGCGTCGAGTTGCGGCAACGGCGCGCCGGTCGCGACGGGCGGCACCTGCGCAATCGGCAGCTACGGCCCGGTCGCGAACGACAACCTGGCCGGTGCCGCGACCGTCTCGGGCGGCGACAGGGTCGGCGTCACCGGCGCATGGACAGGCGCCACCGGCGACGCCGGCTACACGATGGTGCCGCTCGGCAGCGCGTCGACCGTGTCGGGCGACCCGAGCCAGCCGCAACTGTCGCTCGGCGGCAAGACGCAGAGCGTCAGCACGCCCGACTCGATCACCGGCACCCATACGTCGATCGCAACCTACAACTCGTCGGAATTCGCCGCGTCGAGCGCAGGCTCGGTCGACGTCCCCGTCTATCACGACGTGAACGGCAACCAGTACCTGAACACGCGCATCGGCACGGTCGCCGACACCGGCGGCACGCTCGACGTGTCGATCGGCAATCCGGCGAATGCGCCGGCGGCGGCCGGCAATGCGATCACGATGGCGGCCAAGCAGACCGACCTGACCTTCGCGGACGGCACCGGCGCGGCGCCGAGCGTCGTCAACTGGAATTCGCGCAACCAGGTCTGGTTCACCACCGGTGACTATCTCGCGAACGGCGGCCCGGTCGGCAGCATCCAGCTCGATGTGCCGACCTACGCCGGCACCTTCACCGCGTTCGACGGCAGCACCTGGACCGTCACCGATGCCGCGTCGCTCGCCGCGTACAACGACTTCCTGGTGCGCTCGATCCAGAGCGGCGCGCTCGGCTCGCAGGCCGCCTACGACAGCGCGTTCGGCCAGGCCGTCACGATCTCGACGGAAACCTTCCAGTACGCGAACGACGTGTCCGCGGGCGACAAGAACGCGCTGCCGATCGATCACCTGTCGGTCATGCACGGCACCGGCGCGAACGCGACGCTGCATATCGGCACGGGCGGCCAGATCGACTTTCGCGGCACCAACACGATCGACTCGAGTTCGGCCGTGCTCGCGGAACACGGCGCGCATTTCGTCAACGACGGCAGCCTGTCGGGCGACTTCACGCTGGTCCGCCTGCTGAGCGGCGCAAGCGGCGTCAACAACGGCGCGATCTCCGCAGGTTACGCGGCCGGCGACAACTTCAACACGGGCGGCAGCGCAGCGCCCGACAACTTCGGCTTCGGCGCATATACCGAAGGCTTCGGCGTCTATGCGGACGGCAAGGGCACGACCTTCGTCAACAACGGCGTGATGAACGTCGGTGCGTGGACGCTGAACGGCGACCACCCGGACCTGCAGAGCTACGCAGTGGCCGTGACGGGCGGCGCCGCCGCGTCGAACGCCGGCACGATCAACGTCGGCGTCAATGCGACCACGCTCGACAGCCAGGTGATCGGCGGGCTCGTCGCCGGCGGCAGCTTCACGAACGAAGCCGGCGGCACGATCTATCTCGGCCGCGCCGCGCAGTACGACGGCGCGGCGCCGGAAGCCGCGAACGACGTCGCACTGTCCGCGCATGCGTACGGCGTGCTGCTCGGCCAGTCCGGCACCGCGAGCAACCTCGGCACCATCGTGATCGGCTCGCAGACGCAGAACGGCGCCGCGATGGCAAGCATCGGCTCGACCGCCGGCACGCTGACCAACGCCGGCACGATCGCCGTCAACGGCGCGGCGCCGGGCACGCCGCTCGCCAACGTCGGCATGCTCGCGGCCAACAGCGGCGCGACCGTGACCAACACCGGCACCATCACGCTGAACGGCGTGAACGGGATCGGCATCATGGTGGTCGGCAACGGCGCGACCGCGACGTCCGCGACCTCGACCGGCACGATCGACGTGGCCGGCGCGCTCGACCCGGCGTCGGACATGCGCAACTACGGCGTGTGGGCCGAAGGGCCGAACGCGACGGCCCGGCTCGACGGCGCGCTGAACCTGACGGGCAACGGCGCGATCGGCGTGCACGCGCGCGCCGGCGCGACCATCGACGTCGGCGCCAACGCGGTGCCGGACTTCGTGTCGGGCACCAACCAGATCGGCTTCTACGCGTATGGCGCGGGCTCGAAGATCAACGTGGCCGCGCAGAATCTCACGGTCGGCACCGACGATTCGACGCTGTTCCGCGTCGCGGGCGGCGCAGCCTATACGGGCGCATCGACGGCCGGCACGCTGACGACCAACGTCGACGGCCAGCACGCGCGCGGCGTGCTCGCGACCGACGCCGGCACCACGCTGTCGACCGGCGACGCGGTCTACAACGTCAACGGCGCGAACGGCATCGCCGTCGCGGTCGAAGGCGGCGCGACCGGCACGATCGACGCAGGCGCGACGATCAACCTGAATGCGGCCGGCGCGATCGCGGGCGTCGTCGACGGCCAGCCGCACGACCTGTCCGGCGCGAATGCCGGTGCACCGGTCGCGACGACGCTGACCAACGAGGCCGCCGTCACGTCGTCGACCGCGGGCGTGACGGGCTTCGTCGCACAGAACCTCGGCACGCTCGATAACCGCAACACCGTGCTGCTGACAGGCGCCGGCTCGACCGGCGTGGTGGTCGGCACGCAGGGCACGGTGAACAACGCATCGACGATCCGCGTGTCCGACGGCACCGGCGCGCTCGTGCAGGGCGCGTCGGCGACGCTGACCAACACGGGCTCGATCGAGGCCGACGACGGCATCGCCGGCATCCACCTGACGGGCGCCGGCGCGTCGGTCGCGCTGTCGGGTGCGGGCACCGTCGCCGCGAACGGCAGCGCCGACGGCGTGCTGATCGACTCGACCGTGTCGGACGGCGGCATCGCGGCCGGCGCAACGTCGATCGCGGTCGGCGGCTCGGGCAAGGGCATCGACAACCTGGGCACCCACACGACGATCGTGCTGTCGGGCACGCAGATCGGCACGACCGGCACCGGCGCCGACGGCCTGTCGTCGAGCGGCGCCGGCGCGCGGATCTCGACCGATGCCGCCACACGCGTGCACACCGCCGGCGACGGCGCGCGCGGCATGGTCGTGTCGGGCACGGACTCGACGCTGGCAGCCGGCGGCACGACCGTCGCGACGGCCGGCGCCGGCGCAGCCGCGCTCGTCGTCGGCAACGGCGCGACGGCGCTGCTGTCGGGCACGAAGATCGGCACGGCCGGCGCCGCGGCCGACGGCCTCGTCGCGCAGAACGGCGGCCGCATCGCCGATACGGGCTCGTCGATATCGAGCGCGGCCGGCCGCGGCGCAACCGCGGACAGCGGCGGCACGCTCGCGCTGACGGGCACGACGCTCAAGGGCGCGACGGCCGGCGTGCTGACCTCGGACACGCTCGCGACCGGCGCGACGAGTTCGGTGCTCGTCGACGGCGGCAGCGTGACGTCGATCGGCGGGCCGGCATTCGCCGCGCGCGGCGGCGCCGCCGACATCGCAGTGCGCAACGGCACGGTCGTGACGGCCGGCAACGGCACGCTGCTGGATCTGTCGAACGGCAGCCAGGCGACCTTCGACGCGTCGGCGGTGAACCTGACCGGCGACATCGTCTCCGACGCATCGAGCACCGGCAACGTGTTCCTGACCCAGCGCACGACGCTGACCGGCCGGATCGACCCGGTCGCGCTGACGGTCGACGGCACGAGCACGTGGAACATGACGGCAAGCTCGGTGCTGAGCAGCCTGACGAACGCGGGCACGGTCGCCTTCGCCGCACCGACCGGCTCGCCGGCGCTGACCGGCAGCTACAAGACGCTGACGACCGGCAGCTACGTCGGCAACGGCGGCACGATCGCGCTGAACACGTTCCTCGGCGCCGACGCGTCGCCGACCGACCGCGTGATCGTCAGCGGCGGCGCCGCGAGCGGCACGACCGGCCTGAAGATCGCCAACACGGCCGGCACCGGCGCGCAGACGACCGGCGACGGGATTCCGGTGGTCGTCACGGCCAACGGCGGCACGACCACCGCGTCGGCGTTCCATCTCGCCGGCCCCGTGCAGGCCGGCGCGTACGAATACCGGCTCTACCGCGGCGGCCAGGGCGACGCGAACGGCTGGTATCTGCGCTCGCAGCTCGACCCGACCGACCCGGGCGATCCGGTCGGCCCGTCCGGCAGCGGCAACGGCAACGGCGGCAATCTCGCCTATCGTCCGGGCGTCTCCGGTTACGCGTTGACGCCGCTGCTCAACGCCGACTACGGCTTCTCGACGCTCGGCAAGCTGCACGAGCGCGTCGGCGACGTCTACAACCTCGAGAAGCAGCAGCCCGGCAACCGCGACGGCGTGTGGGGGCGCATCGGCGGCCAGAGCCTCGATGCGAACGCAGGACGCTTCGCGGCCGACGAGCGCACGTTCTTCGCGCAGCTCGGCAAGGACTGGACGCTCGACCAGACGCCCAACGGCGGCAGCACGCACGCGGGCGTGACCGCGACCATCGGCACGT
The DNA here is from genome assembly GCF_902499075.1 of Burkholderia pseudomultivorans. GTDB lineage: Bacteria > Pseudomonadota > Gammaproteobacteria > Burkholderiales > Burkholderiaceae > Burkholderia > Burkholderia pseudomultivorans. Next base: position 36,618 of record NZ_CABVPP010000041.1, read on the forward strand.
CGAACGCGAGCTTCACCGACCTCGCACGCAGCGACACGCCGGACCTGTCGACGTCGACCGGTTCGGTGCAGATGCATGCGCAGAGCATCGGCGGCTACTGGACGAAGTATCTGTCCGACGGCACGTACTTCGACAGCGTCGGCCAGGTCACGCACTACGGCAACCGCTATCGCGACAGCTACGGCAACGAAGCGTCGCAGAACGGCTTCGGCGTCGCGCTGTCGCAGGAGGTCGGCAAGCCGTTCGCGGTCGGCGGCACGCCGATCGCGGTCGAGCCGCAGGCGCAGCTGATGTACCAGTACCTGAAGCTCAACGGCTTCAGCGACAACGTGTCGGCCGTATCGGGCACGACCAGCAACGCGCTGCGCGGGCGCGTCGGCGTGCGCATCTTCCGGCCGAACCTCGAGTCGAACGCAGGCGGCGGCGCCGCGACGCCGTACTTCACGGCCGACGTGCTGCACGACTTCCTGTCGCCGGGCCAGACCGTCGTCGGCGGCACGCCGTTCGCGACGCACCTGGGCCGCACGTGGTACGAACTCGGCGTCGGCGTGACCGCGGGCTTCGGCAAGTCGGGCGAGCTGTACGCGAACGCGAAGTACGCGCGCAATATCGGCGGGTCGTACCGGCGCGGCATCGTCGGGCAGGTCGGCTATCGGTACAGCTGGTAGCCGTCCGGCGCGACGGCTGCCCGGCGGCGCGCGGCACCGGCGCCGCCGGCCGACGAAAAAAAACCGCCCGGCGCACTGCCGGGCGGTTTCTGCATGACCGCGGGAAACCCGCGGCGACGCTCAGTGCAGGATCTTCGCGAGGAAGTCCTTCGCGCGCTCCGATTTCGGGTTCGAGAAGAAGTCGTCCTTGCGGTCGTCCTCGACGATCGCGCCCTTGTCCATGAAGATCACGCGGTGCGCGACCTTCTTCGCGAAGCCCATCTCGTGCGTGACGACCATCATCGTCATCCCTTCCTGCGCGAGTTCGACCATCACGTCCAGCACTTCGTTGATCATCTCCGGATCGAGCGCGGACGTCGGCTCGTCGAACAGCATCGCGATCGGGTCCATCGACAGCGCGCGCGCGATCGCGACCCGCTGCTGCTGGCCGCCCGACAGCTGGCCCGGGAACTTGTGCGCATGCGCCTTCAGGCCGACGCGGTCGAGCAGCTTCAGCCCCTTCTCGGTCGCCTCGTCCTTGCTGCGGCCGAGCACCTTGACCTGCGCGAGCGTCAGGTTCTCGGTGATCGACAGATGCGGGAACAGCTCGAAATGCTGGAACACCATGCCGACCTTCGAGCGCAGCTTCGACAGGTTCGTCTTCTTGTCGCCGACCGACTGGCCGTTCACGAGGATCTCGCCCTGCTGGAACGGCTCGAGGCCGTTCACGGTCTTGATCAGCGTCGACTTGCCCGAGCCCGACGGCCCGCACACGACGACCACCTCGCCCTTCTTCACTTCGGTCGTGCAGTCGGTGAGAACCTGAAACTGGCCGTACCACTTCGAAACGTTCTTGATGGAAATCATCTTGTGACCTTTTTCTGGAGACCTTTGACGAGGGCAGACGCCACCGAGCAAATCACGAAATAGCAGGCGCCGGCGAACAGCACCATCTCGACGGTGGTGCCGTCGCGATCGCCGATGTTGGCGGCCGTGCGGAAGAAGTCCGCGAGGCTGATCACGTACACGAGCGACGTGTCCTGGAACAGCACGATCGCCTGCGTGAGCAGCAGCGGCACCATCGCGCGAAACGCCTGCGGCAGGATCACGAGGCGCATCGCCAGCCCGTAGTTCATGCCGAGCGCGAACGCGGCGTTCACCTGCCCGCGCGGCACCGCCTGGATGCCGGCGCGGATGATCTCCGAATAATACGCGGCTTCGAACAGCGAGAACGCGACCATCGCCGACGCAAGCCGGATGTCGATCGTCGGCGACAGCCCGAGCACGCCCTGCAGCACCTGCGGCACGATCAGGAAGAACCACAGCAGCACCATCACGAGCGGGATCGAGCGGAACACCGTCACGTACGCCTTCGCGAACCATGCGAGCGGCTTCACGCCCGACAGCCGCATCAGCGCCAGCAGCGTGCCCCAGACGATCCCGACCACGATCGCGATCAGCGTGATCTTGAACGTGACGATCGCGCCGGTCCAGAGCGTCGGCAGCGCGCCGGGAATACTACTCCAGTCGAACTGATGCATCACTTGCCTCCGATGTAGCCGGGCAGCCGCGTGCGGCCTTCGATCCAGCGCATGAACGCCATCACGACGAGGTTGATGAGCACGTAGGCGAGCGTGACCGCGATGAACGACTCGTAGGTCTGCGCGGTGTAGTCGACGAGCTGGCGCGCCTGCGCGGACAGGTCGAGCAGGCCGATCGTCGACGCGACCGCCGAGTTCTTGAAGATGTTCAGGAACTCGGACGTGAGCGGCGGCACGATGATCCGGTACGCGACCGGCAGCAGCACGTAGCGATACGTCTGCCACTGCGTGAAGCCCATCGCGAGACCGGCGGCGCGCTGGCCCTTCGGCAGCGCGTTGATCCCCGAGCGCACCTGTTCGCACACGCGCGCGCCGGTGAACAGCCCGAGACAGACGATCGACGCAGTGAAGAACTGCGTGCCGGGCGGCAACTGCTTGATCCAGGTGCCGATCGATGCGGGCAGCAACTCGGGCACGACGAGGTACCAGATGAAGAACTGCACGATCAGCGGAATGTTGCGGAAGATCGACACGTACACGGTGCCGATCGCGGACAGCCATTTGTTCGGCACGGTGCGCAGCACGCCGAACAGCGAACCGACGATCAGCGCGATGACCCAGGCGACGAGCGACACCTCGATCGTCACCCAGAAGCCGGACATCAGCCATCCGAAATAAGTCGTCGGCTCGCCGGTCGAGACGGGGCTCAGGAAAATGCCCCAGTTCCAGTGGTATGACATGGGCAGGACTCCAGCAAAAAGAAACGGAAGAAGCGTGGCCTCTTCCGTTTCGTCGGCATCAACTCTGCGTCAACGGACGCGCGGTCAGTCGAGCGCCTTGTCGTTCGGGTTCGCGAACAGCTTCTTCATCGAGTCCGACAGCGGGAAGTTCAGGTTCAGCCCCTTCGGCGGAATCGGGTTTTCGAACCACTTCGCGTAGATCTTCGCGGCTTCGCCCGACTTCTCGACCTGCGCGATCGCGTCGTCGACAACCTTCTTGAAGTCCGCATCGCCCTTGCGCATCATGCAGCCGTAGGCCTCTTCGGATTGCGGCGTGCCGACGATCACCCATTCGCCCGGCTGCTTGGCCTTCGCGCGCTCGCCCGCGAGCAGCGCGTCGTCCATCATGAACGCGACCGCGCGGCCCGATTCGAGCGTATTGAACGAATCGCCGTGATCCTTCGCGCTGATGATGTTCATGCCCATCTGCTTCTCGTTGTTCATCTTGCGCAGCAGACGCTCGGAGGTCGTGCCGGCCGTGGTCACGACCGTCTTGCCCTTCAGATCGCCGAAATCCTTGATGCCCGAATCCTTCTTCGTCATCAGGCGCGTGCCGATCACGAAGATCGTGTCGGAGAACGCGGCCTGCTGCTGGCGCTCGGCGTTGTTGGTGGTCGAGCCGCACTCGATGTCGACCGTGCCGTTCTGCACCAGCGGGATGCGGTTCTGCGACGTGATCGGAATGTTCTTCACCTGCAGGTTCGGCAGGTTCAGCTTCTTCTTCACCGCGTCGACGACCTTCATCTGGAATTCGCGCGAATAGCCGACGACCTGCTGGTTCTGGTCGTAGTAGGAGAACGGAATCGACGACTCGCGGTGGCCCAGCGCGATTACGCCCGTGTCCTTGATCTTCTTCAGCGTGCCCGTCTCCTGAGCCTGCGCGCCGCTTGCGAACGCGCAGAGCGCCGCGACCATCAGGACTGCCTTGTGGTATTTCATTTTGGTCATCTCCTTGGCTGAAACCCGCGCCAGTGTATCAAAGTAATATTTTTGAAAGTACTGGTTGTTTACCGCACTACGAATCGCCCGGTGCGCAGCCGTCCTCCCGGCTTCAGGCGCGTCGAATGCGCGCGCGGGCGGTGCCGGATCCGGCACCGCCCGCGCGGTTCATGCACGCAATCGGATGGATTGCGTCATCGCTTGATCGAAATCAACGGGCCGCGTACGACCGCGACGCCGATCAGGGGTACAGGCCGCGCATTTCGCGCGCCATCAGGATGCGCTTGCACGCGACGATGAACGCCGCGGTGCGCACCGACACCTTGTGCTCTTCCGCGACCGCCCACACGCCGGCGAACGCTTCGCGCATCACGCGCTCGAGGCGGTGGTTGATCTCGTCCTCGGTCCAGAAGAAGCTCGAGAAATCCTGCACCCATTCGAAATACGACACGGTCACGCCGCCCGCATTCGCGATCACGTCGGGGATCACGAGCACGCCGTTCGCGCTCAGGATGTCGTCGGCCGCCGTCGTGGTCGGGCCGTTCGCGCCTTCGACGATGATCTTCGTGCGGATCTTCGACGCGTTCTTCTCGGTGATCTGGTTTTCCAGTGCCGCCGGGATCAGGATGTCGGTCTCGACCGTCCAGAACTCGTCGTTCGGCATCGGTTCCGCGCCCTCGAAGCCCGCGACGCCGCCGGTGCGGCCCACGTGGTCGAGCAGCTTGTTCGCGTCGAGGCCGGCCGGCTGGTAGATCGTGCCGGTGTGATCCTGCACCGCGATCACCTTCGAGCCCGCTTCCTGGAACAGCTTCGCCGCGATGCCGCCGACGTTGCCGAAGCCCTGCACCGCGATGCGCGCGCCTTCGATCTCGAGGCCCTTCTTCTTCGCCGCTTCGCAGCCGACCACGAACACGCCGCGGCCGGTCGCTTCCTTGCGGCCGAGCGAACCGCCGAGCGAGATCGGCTTGCCGGTCACGACGCCGGTCGACGTCTGGCCCTGGTTCATCGAGAAGGTGTCCATCATCCACGCCATCACCTGTTCGTTGGTGTTGACGTCCGGCGCCGGAATGTCGGTGTTCGGGCCGATGATGATGCCGATTTCGCTGGTGTAGCGGCGCGTCACGCGCTCGAGCTCGCCGCGCGACAGCTTGCGCGGGTCGACGCGGATACCGCCCTTCGCGCCGCCGTACGGCACGTTCACGGCCGCGTTCTTCACCGACATCCATGCGGACAGCGCCATCACTTCCGACAGCGTCACGTCCTGGTGGTATCGCACGCCGCCCTTGCCCGGGCCGCGCGACACGTTGTGCTGCACGCGATAGCCCTCGAAGTGCGCGACGGTACCGTTGTCGAGCTCGATGGGCACGTCGACGATCAGGATGCGCTTCGGACGCTTCAGCGTTTCGAGCCAGCGCGACAGCGAACCGAGGTACGGCGCGACGCGATCGACCTGCTGAAGGTAGTTGCCCCACGGGCCGAGATCGTCGGCGTGCAGGTAGGACGGGATGGACTGCTGTTGCGAAGACATGGATGCTCCAACGTTCAACGGATTGCGCACATTGTCGAAAAACCCGTTTTTTTTATCCAATGCCGTTTGCTTATTCGATTATGCGTTTCTTGCATGATCGCGATTTTTCGCAAATCCGCGGTCGATTTGCGCAAGAACGGCCGCGATCGATCGTGCATCGCGGGCGCGAAAAACGGCGCGCGTCGTGCGCGCGCCGACCGCCGGACAGCCGGCTGACAGGCGCTGCAAGCTCGCCGTCAGCCGGCTCGCGATCGAGGGCCCGGTTAACCGCCGGCGGTTAACCCGCCGTTTCGCGCAGCTCGTCGCGCACCACCTCCCACAGCGCGCGCACAAGCTTCTGGCGCGGCTCGTCGCCCTGCAGCGCGAGCTTGTCGCAGTAGAGGCGGATCTCCATCGTCAGCGTGAACGGCTGCGCGCCGCCGCGCACCGCCCGGTCGAGGCGGATCAACCGGCCGCCGGCCACCGCATCCTCGACCGCGCTGTGCGGCAGGAACGCGACGCCGTGGCCCGCGAGCGCCATCGCCTTCAGCCCTTCGGCCATGTCGGTTTCGTATACGCGGTCGAGAAACAGCGGCGTCGGCGCATTCGCGACGATCACCTCGGTCATCCGGCCGAGATACGCGTTCGGCGTATACGACAGATACGGCACGCGCGCGTCGGCCGTGCCCGGCAGCGTGTAGCGCGGCCGCCCCGCGCGGCCGGGCGCCGAGAACGCGCTGATCGGCTCGCTGCCGAGGATCAGCATGTCGTAGCGCGCCGGGTCGAGCGCGACCGGATGGCTCGGATGGTGGTAGCCCATCACGAGGTCGCAGCCGCCCTCGACGAGCGACAGCACCGCGTCGTGCACGTTCAGCGCGCGCAGCCGCGTATGGACCTGGCCCATCTTCGCCTCGATGCGCTGCAGCCAGCGCGGGAAGTACGTGAGCGACAGCGTGTGCGGCACCGCGAACTCGATGGTCGGCACCGGCGCGCCGACGTGGCCGCGCAGTAGCGTGCGCGCCTCGTGCGCCTGCGACAGCATCGTCAGCGCCTGCTCGTAGAAGATCTGGCCGGCCTGCGTGAGCCGGGTCGGATAGACCGAACGATCGATCAGTTCGGTCGCGAGCCACGCCTCGAGCGCCTGGATGCGCCGCGAAAACGCCGGCTGCGACACGTGCCGCAGTTCGGCGGACCGGCTAAAGCTGCGCGTCTCCGCGAGCGAGACGAAGTCTTCCAGCCATTTCAGTTCCATACGGGGCGCGCGCGGCGGGCGGCGATCGGGGAGAAGCCGGCATTTTACCGGCGCGCGGACGCGGCCGGCGGCGCCGCGCACGGCCGCCGCGGCCGCGGTGCAAGGACACCCTCGGCGCGGCAAAGGCAGGCCGCGGCGCGCACCGGCCGCCCGCGCCAGGAATCGTCGCGCGCCGATGGTAAAATGCCGGATTCTCCTTCCCCCTCGCTCGACCCGGCCCCAAGGCCCGCCCGATCATGTCCGACACTCGTCCCGATACGCTTTTCGCCCTCACCGCGCTCTCGCCCATCGACGGCCGCTACGCCAGCAAGACCGAAGCGCTGCGCGACTGGCTCTCCGAAGCCGCCTTCATGCGCCACCGCGTCACCGTCGAGGTGCACTGGCTGATCGCGCTGTCGCGTGCCGGCTTCGCGGAAGTCCCGCGCTTCTCGGAAGCGTCCGAACAGTTCCTGCTGCAGCTCGCCGAGCGCTTCACCGCGCACGACGCCGCGCGCATCAAGGAAATCGAGCGCGTGACGAACCACGACGTGAAGGCCGTCGAATACTGGCTGAAGGAATCGGTGAAGGGCCAGGCCGAACTCGAGAAGGCCAGCGAGTTCATCCACTTCGCGTGCACGTCGGAAGACATCAACAACACGTCGCACGGGATGATGCTCGCCGGCGCGCGCGAGCACGTGATCGTGCCGGCGCTGCGCACGGTCCACCAGCGCCTCGTCGCGCTCGCGCATGCGCTCGCCGAGCAGCCGATGCTGTCGCGCACGCACGGCCAGCCGGCCAGCCCGACGACGCTCGGCAAGGAACTCGCGAACGTCGCCGCGCGCCTCGAACGCGCGATCGCGCGCATCGAGAAGGTCGAGATTCTCGGCAAGATGAACGGCGCGGTCGGCAACTTCAACGCGCACCTGTCCGCGTATCCGGAATTCGACTGGGAAGCGTTCTCGCGCGACGTGATCGAGAACCGCCTGAAGCTCACGTTCAACCCGTACACGATCCAGATCGAACCGCACGACTACATGGCCGAGCTGTTCGACGCGGTGGCCCGCGCGAACACGATCCTGCTCGACCTCGACCGCGACGTGTGGGGCTACATCTCGGTCGGCTACTTCAAGCAGAAGACGAAGGCCGGCGAAATCGGCTCGTCGACGATGCCGCACAAGGTCAACCCGATCGACTTCGAGAACTCGGAAGGCAACCTCGGCCTCGCGAACGCGACGCTGCGCCACCTCGCCGACAAGCTGCCGGTGTCGCGCTGGCAGCGCGACCTGACCGACTCGACCGTGCTGCGCAACATGGGCGTCGCGCTCGGCTACTCGCTGCTCGCGTACGACTCGCTGATCCGCGGCCTCGACAAGCTCGAGGTGAACCCGCAGCGCCTGAACGAAGACCTCGACAACTGCTGGGAAGTGCTCGCCGAGCCGGTGCAGACCGTGATGCGCCGCTACGGCATCGAGAACCCGTACGAGCAGTTGAAGGAGCTGACGCGCGGCAAGGGCATCACGCGCGAAGCGCTGCAGGAATTCGTCGGCACGCTCGCGATTCCGCAGGATGCGAAGGATCGCCTGCTCGCGATGACGCCCGCGTCGTATATCGGCAAGGCGGTCGAACTCGCGAAACGGATCGCGTAACGCGGTTTCGCGTCGCGCTCGCCGTGGCGGCGCTGCCGCCCGCTCCAAGCGCGCAAAAGCAAACGCCCGATGCATCGCATCGGGCGTTTTCGTTTCCGGCGCCAACGCTTGCGCGCCGGCCGCGCCGTACCGTCCGAATCAGAACGAGATCATCTTCCCCGGATTCAGCGCACTCATCACGCTCATCGCGGCCTTCGCGGCCGGAATCGCGATCGGCGACAACTGCCGGCCGAGCGGAATCTCGCGATGGTCGATGCCGGTCAGCATCGAGAAGTCGTCGTTGCGTCCGACGAAATCGTCGCAGATCGCCTTGCCGATCCGCACCGTCTGCGCGACGCCGTGCCCGCTCCAGCCCTGCACCATGTAGACCGGCACGCGGCCGTCCGTCTTGCGGCTGTCGGTCGCGCCGTTCAGCGTGAAGTCGCTGACGCCGCTCCAGCTGTAGTCGAGCGCGAAGCGGTCGTCGTATTGCGGAAACACCGTGTTCAGCCGCGTGAGCAGATACGCGTTCACGTCGGGCTGCGCCCAGCAGCTGCCGGTGCCCTGCCCGCCGAACAGCAGCCGGTTGCCGCGCACCGGCCGGTAGTAGTCGATCTGGAACTGCGTGTCGTACACCGGCATGCCGGCCGGCATCAGCGTCGCGACGTCGACGTCGAGCGGCGCCGTCACGCTCACGTACGTGAAGAACGGCACGGTCGTCGCCGCGCCGTCGTCGAGCAGGCGGAACGTCGTGTTGTGCAGCGCGAGCACGACGCCCTTGCGCGCGGTGATCGTGCCGCCCGGCGTCGTCGCGACGACGCCCGCCGGCGTCTCGTCGAGCTCCAGCACCTCGGTGCCCTCGTACAGCGCGCCGCCGTTCAGCCGGAAGCCGTGCACGAGGCCGCGCACCAGCGCGAGCGGATGGATCTGCCCGCCGATCGCGTCGACCGCCGCACCGTAATACAGCCCCGAGCGCACGTATTCGTCGTGCAGCTGATGCCTGCCGACCAGCGTCACGCCCGCGTCGCCGAGATGGCGGCGCGCATCCGCGCCGTCGAGCAGCGCGCTCATGTGGCCGGGATGGACGGCCGCCGTCACGTGGCCGCGCCGGCGATCGAGATCGAGCGCATAGCGCGCGCCGATCGCGTCGATCAGGTCCATCGACTCGGTCGACGCGAAGCGCCACAGCCGCTTCGCATCGTCGTGCGACAGGTGATCGATCATGTCGGCCGCTTCCCAGCGCGCGAGGCCGGGCGTGAGCTGGCCGCCGTTGCGGCCCGATGCGGCCGAGCCGACGTGGTGCTTGTCGACGAGGATCGTGTCGACGCCCGCTTCCGCGAGATGCAGCGCGGCCGACGCGCCGAGCAGCCCGGCGCCGATCACGAGCACGTCGCACACCGCGTCTTGCGCGAGCGGCGCGCTGTTCGCATGACGCGACAGCGACGCCTCGTACCAGTTGGCCGGACGCTCGCCGTCGTAACGGGCCGGATCGCACCAGTTCCAGTTGTCTTTTTCGATAGTCAGTTGCGTTTGCTCGAAACGCGATTCGCCCTGGATCAGGGGTTGTCGGGAGATCATGTTTGCACTTGCATGGTCTTGGGCCGCCTGTCGAAGAGCCGTTCTGGCTTCGCGGGTGGGGCAGCCGGTTCCACTTGGGTGTCAACGGAAGAAGGGGCGCGACGCGCCCGTGTTGACGGCGGGCACGCTCGTGCCGCCTGGATCCCGGACCGTGCGAGAAGCACGCATTGAAAGGTGCCGGGACACCCAATTTCTACACCGCAGAAATAATTCTACAGTGTAGAATATACTTTCGTCAAGCTTACGGTCGGTCCATCCCGGCCGCCGCGCCACCTCGATGAAAGACAAACCCGCCCAGGGCCCGCGCGGCCTCGACAAGGACGCGATCGTCGCCGCTGCGCTCGCGCTGCTCGAAGAAGTCGGCGAAGCCGCGTTCAGCGTGCGCAAGCTCGCGCAGTCGATCGGCTGCGACCCGATGAGCGTGCTGTACCACTTCAAGTCGAAGGAAGGCCTGAGCCGCGCGATCGCGAATGCGCTGTCGCGCTCGCTGGTGCCGGTCGATGCCACACTGCCGTGGCGCGAGCGGCTGCGCGACCTCGCGCGCCAGTACCGGTCGCTCGCGCTGGCCCGTCCGGTCGCGTTCGGCTTCCTGCAGCGCCACATGAGCACGGGGCCGGCCGATCTCGCGCACGTCGAGGCCGTGCATCGCGCGCTGGTCGATGCCGGGATCCCGCACGCGGCGCTGCCGACCGTGTGCGTCGGCTGGTATGCGAGCGTGATCGGGCTCGCCGCGGCCGAGGCAGGCGGGCTCACGCGGGCCGCGAACGACGTCGAGCTGGCGGAAATGGACGCGCTGTCCGATGCCGGGCATCCGCTCGTCAAGTCGGCCGCGCCGCTTTATGCGACGCTCGACCCGGCCGTGGTGCACGAGACGATGCTCGACGTGCTGCTCGACGGGATTGCGCGGCAGGCGGGGGGCGGTGAGGCGGGTTGAAGCGACTCGTCGCCGAGGTCTGGAGCAAGCTTCGTCCCGGAACTGCCACATCCACTCCAGATTAAACGCATCGAGAAATTTTGGCGGGATATTTTCAATACATCTTGAAAATATCCCGCCTTGGCTTTGAACCACTAAAAAGCACTAGCCTTCACATCTCGAAAAGCAACTTTGAGATTTCCTCCACACATCGTCAATGTCCCAACGCACCAACGACCGAACACGCATTCACGCTCCATAAATTTTGAACGCGCCACTTAACCTCATTCACAGTTCGCAACGTTCTCAGCATTGCATGCCAAGCACCTCAATAAATCCCATGGCAAACTTCACCCACAGATCAACGGGAGAGTTTCATGGAGAGATATTTTATTAGAATTGGAGATAAAACAACTTCTGGTGGCACGGTATTACAGGGAAAAGATTCATTCAAGCATCACGGCAAAGCGGTTGCCTATGCAGGCGCACAAGTATCTTGCCCTGCTTGCCAAACGGTGGGAACAATCGAAAACATTCCACCTTATCGAACTATGCTCTTGAATGGAAAGCAAATTGCACTGAGCGACGATCTATGCATCTGCAAATGCTCTCCAGCACCTCGCCTTCTTGCATCACAAAGCACTGGCTTTATGTCGCTTTCGGGTAGCACGATCACTAAAATTGAGCCCGGCGTAGAGAGAGGATCGTCCAGCGCGTCAACCGAGCCACCACGCCTCAACGATCGATTCAAACTATATGACCATGCAACAGGCAATCCCCTCGTAAACAAGGAATACGCGATTTTACGTTCGAACGGCACAGTTGAGCACGGCGTGACAGACCGCGACGGATGCACCCATCTTCTTTCGTCGACAACCGAATCCGAAACCGTGCACATCTATATTTAAATGGATACAATCATCTCCAGATCCGGCGCCTTACTAATCAAGGCCGCGATCAAAAACACCACCGTCGCTTCCGACTCCGATCCAAAGGAGCTCCTCGTTAATACGAAACATGAAACAGTCGAAATTATAATCAGCGATTCACGACTAATTTCGAGAGGATCACAGTTTGGTCACACCGCCATTATCGTCGATGGACGAGAATACGGACGAGCACCGGGCGGTTGGGACATAGATACAAAGGAGCGGTATCTGCGCCGACAACAAGTCAGCATGCAACGCGATTCATGGGGTTACACACTGAAGGTGACCGCTCAAGAAAAACAGAAGATTCTGGCCGCGATCAATCGGCGGATCGCCGCCAATGAACCATACTCTCTGTTCGGGAACAGTTGTTCTTCCAATATCGCCGAAGTACTTCAAGAAGCCGGAATACAAGCGCACGATCCTCGTTGGTCCTTTGGGGAAACCGTCTCCCCCGCCGACCTCATGACAGGATTGAAGCGCTCACGACGACTGGTTGCCGAACATGTCTATCCGAAGCAGTAGCGTCATTTCATTGCTGTCGATTCTGGTGATCGGCTGCTCGTCGCATCCCGACGAAACCTGGATCGCGCAGGATCGCATCCCGGTTTACGACAGCATCGACGGAAAAGTCGTCTTCTACCTTCAACCATCGGAACACTGCGAACCCGGAATGGACATGGCGGGCAAGGTCGACATGTACACCAAGGTCAGGTGCGACTCCGGCAGCGGATGGGTCACTGGCGGGAAATTCAGCAAGATTCCTCGCGCCGAAAGCTGATTTCGATACGAGTCGATACTTCGCGGCAAGCACGGCGCGCCCCCCCCCGCTCCATTCGAATCCGCAACCGAACGCATCCAAACGAAAAGAGCCGAGCCCCGTAAAAACAGGACTCGGCCCCTTGGCATCGGCGTATCACCCGGTTTCAGCGGGATCGACCTCCCGCCCCACCGTCACTGCTGCTGCGCGAACCCGATCTTCACCATCACCTGATCGACGATCTGTTCGGGCGTCAGCTCGATGCTGACCTCGATCGCTTCGTCCGGGCCCGGCTCCTCGAGCGTGTCGAGCTGGCTCTGCAGCAGCGACGGATCGAAGAAGTGGCCGGTGCGGTCCTTCAGGCGCTCGCGCAATACCTCGAACGAACCCTTCAGATACACGAACCGCACGTCGGTGTCGTTGCCGCGCAGCACGTCGCGATACGAGCGTTTCAGCGACGAGCACGTGAACACCGCCGTCTCGCCCGCGCGCTGCTTGGCCTCGATGGCCTCGCGAATCGCGCGCAGCCACGGCCAGCGGTCGTCGTCGGTCAGCGGAATGCCGTGGTGCATCTTTTCCTTGTTCGCCGCGCTGTGAAACGCGTCACCGTCGGTAAAGCTGCACGACAGGCGTTCCGCCAGCATCTCGCCGATTCGCGATTTGCCCGCGCCCGACACGCCCATTGCGATCAGAATCATTGACTACCCCTTGTTACAGAACCATGCTCAACGCCAGCGTGAAACCGAGGCCAAGCACCGAGATGATCGTTTCGAGCAACGACCACGTCTTGAACGTCTGGCCGACCGTCATCCCGAAATATTCCTTGATCAGCCAGAAACCGCCGTCGTTCACGTGCGAGAAAATCAGCGAGCCCGAGCCGGTGGCGAGCACCAACAGCTCCGGGCTGACCGCCGTGCCGGCCGCCGCCGCGATCGGCGCGACGATGCCGCAGGCCGTCGTCATCGCGACCGTCGCCGAACCCGTCGCGAGACGCATCAGCGCCGCGACGAACCAGCCGAGCAGCAGCGGCGACAGGTGCGCGTGCTTCGCGGTTTCGACGATCTGCTGCGAGATCCCGCTGTCGCGCAGGACGCCGCCGAAGCCGCCGCCCGCGCCGACGATCAGCGTGATCCCGGCGATCGGTGCCAGGCACTCGCCGCAGAACTTCTGGATCTGGTCGCGGTTGAAGCCCTGCAGCTTGCCGAACGTGAAGAAGCTCACCAGCACCGCGATCAGCAGCGCGACGTCCGAGTTGCCGGCAAAGCGCAGCAGGTTGTTCGGCAGCGATTTCGGCGCGAACACCAGGTCGGCCCAGCTGCCGACGAGCATCAGCACGACCGGCAGCAGGATCGTAAACAGCGTGATGCCGAAGCCCGGCAGTTCGCGCCGCTTGCCGTCCGCGTGCGTGTCGACGAACTGCGCGGCGAGCGGGTTGTTTTCCGGCAGCTTCACGAACTTCGAGATCGTCAGTGCGAACACCGGGCCCGCGATGATCGCGGTCGGCACGCCGACGATCAGGCCGAACGCGATCGTCTTGCCGATGTCGGCGCCGTATTGCTGGACGGCCAGCAGCGCGGCCGGGTGCGGCGGGATCAGCCCGTGCACGACGGACAGGCCGGCCACCATCGGCAGGCCGACGACGAGCAACGACTTGCCGGTGCGCTTCGCGACGTTGAACGCGATCGGGATCAGCAGCACGAAGCCGACTTCGAAGAACACCGGCAGGCCGACGATGATCGCGACGAACATCATCGCCCAGTGGATGTTCTTCTCACCGAACCAGTCGATCAGCGTGGTCGCGATCCGTTCGGCGCCGCCCGATTCGGCCATCATCTTGCCGAGCATCGTGCCGAGGCCGACGACGATCGCAATGTGGCCGAGCGTGCCGCCCGTGCCCGTCTCGAACGACTTGACGATCTTGTCCATCGGCATGCCGACGGCCAGGCCAAGACCCAGCGACACGATGATCAGCACCAGGAACGGGTAGATCTTGAAGCGCGCGATCATCAGGATCAGCGCGGCGATCGCGATCAGCGTGAATACGAGCAGCATGCTGCCTTGGACAGCCCCCATGTGGCACTCCTCCTTGGGATTATTCGAACCGGACGCGGATTGACGCGAGTATGCCCGGCTGCGCAGGTCTCCGAAACAGCGGGGGAACCCCTGCCGGTCGGGACGCTGAATTTTACTTATCTTTACGGCGCGCGGATAGAACCGGTTCCATCAGCAAAAACCCTCGGAAAACAAGCACTAAGCGCTCGTCTTCCGAGGGTGAAACTGCCGTTTCGTACAAGCCTTAGCGGGGCAGCTGGCTGGCCGCTTGCGCGAGACGCGTGACTTCGGCCCAGTCCTGCACGGCAAGCGCGGCTTTCGGCGTAAGCCACGAACCGCCGACGCACACGACGTTCGGCAGCTTCAGGAAATTCGGCGCGGTATCGGCCGAGATGCCGCCGGTCGGGCAGAACTTCAGCGTCGGGAACGGACCGTGGAACGCCTGCAGCATCGGCACGCCGCCGGCCTGCTGCGCGGGGAAGAACTTGACGATCTCGTAGCCGAAGTCGAGCGCCTGGATGATGTCGCTCGGCGTCATCACGCCCGGCAGCAGCGGCAGGCCCGCGTCGAGCGACGCGAGGTGCAGTTCCTTCGTCAGGCCCGGCGACACGCCGAACTTCGCGCCCGCGCGCTTGGCCTGTTCGCAGTGCTCGGGCTTCGTGATCGTGCCGACGCCGACGACGATGTCGTCCGCGAGCTGGCTCGCACGCTGGATCGCCTCTAGGCCGGCCGGCGTGCGCAGCGTGATCTCGAGCACCTTCACGCCGCCCGCGTGCAACGCGCGCGACACGTGTTCGCCCTGCTCGACCGAGTCGAATGCGAGCACCGGAATCACCGGGCCCAGCTTCACGATTTCGCCAATCGTCTTCATCGATGCTTCTCCTTGAACCTTTGAAATTACGCGGCGACGCGGGCGGCCGTCTCGCCGACCAGCGTCCCGAAAACCGATGCGCCCTGCTCGGCCGGTGCGGCCGCCGCGCGGAACACGCCGAACAGCTCGCGCCCGAACCCGACTTCGTTGTCGGCCTGATGCTGCGGCTGCGCGACCAGGCGCGCCGCCCATTGCGCGTCGTCGATCTCGATGTCGAGCACGCCGGCTTCCGCGTCGATCACGAGCGTGTCGCCGGTCTGCACCTTGCCGATCGGACCGGCCAGCAGCGCTTCCGGCGACACGTGGATCACGGCCGGCACCTTGCCCGACGCGCCCGACATGCGCCCGTCGGTGACGAGTGCGACGTGGAAGCCCTGATCCTGCAGCACGCCGAGCAGCGGCGTCAAACGGTGCAGTTCGGGCATCCCGTTCGCGCGCGCGCCCTGGAAGCGCACGACCGCGACGAAATCGCGCTTCAGCTCGCCGCGATCGAACGCCTCCTGCACGGCTTCCTGCGAATCGAACACGATCGCGGGCGCCGTCACCTTGCGGTGCTCGGGCGCGACCGCCGAAATCTTGATCACGCCGCGGCCGAGCCGGCCCTGCATCAGGCGCAGGCCGCCGTCCGGCTGGAACGGGTCGCGGATGCCGCGCAGCACCTTGGTGTCGTGGCTTTCGGCCGCGCCGTCGACCCACGTCAGCTTGCCGTCGAGCAGCTTCGGCTCCTTCGTGTAGTGCGACAGCCCCTTGCCGGCGACCGTCGTCACGTCTTCGTGCAGCAGCCCGCCTTCGAGCAGGTTGCGCACCAGGAACGCGACGCCGCCCGCGGCATGGAAATGGTTCACGTCCGCCTTGCCGTTCGGGTAGATCTTCGCGAGCAGCGGCACGACGGCCGACAGCTCGTCGAAGTCGTTCCAGTCGATCAGGATGCCGGCCGCGCGCGCGATCGCGACGAGGTGCAGCGTGTGGTTGGTCGATCCGCCCGTCGCGAGCAGCGCGACGATGCCGTTGACGATCGCCTTCTCGTCGACCACATGGCCGATCGGCGTGTACTGGCCGCGCTCGACCGTCAGGTCGAGCACGCGGCGCGCGGCTTCGGCCGTCAGCGCGGTGCGCAGCGGCGTATGCGGGTGGACGAACGCCGAGCCCGGCAGGTGCAGCCCCATCAGCTCCATCAGCATCTGGTTGCTGTTCGCGGTGCCGTAGAACGTGCAGGTGCCGTGGCCGTGATACGCGGCCGATTCGGCTTCGAGCAGCGCGTCGCGGCCGACCTGGCCGGTCGCGAACTGCTGGCGGATCTTCGCCTTGTCGTCGTTCGACAGGCCGCTCGTCATCGGGCCGGCCGGCACGAAGATCGTCGGCAGGTGGCCGAACTGCAGCGCGCCGATCAGCAGGCCCGGCACGATCTTGTCGCAGATGCCGAGGCACAGCGCCGCGTCGAACATGTTGTGCGTGAGCGCGATCGCGGTGCCCATCGCGATCGCCTCGCGCGAAAACAGCGACAGCTCCATCCCCGGATTGCCCTGCGTGACGCCGTCGCACATGGCCGGCACGCCGCCCGCGAATTGCGCGACGCCGCCGTTCTCGCGCGCGGCGGCCTTGATGATGTCGGGGAAATCCTTGTACGGCGCGTGCGCGGACAGCATCTCGTTATAGGAGGACACGATGCCGATGTTCGGCTCGCGGATCGCCTTGATCGCGAACTTGTCGCTGCCCTCGAGCCCCGCGAAACCGTGCGCGAGGTTCGCGCACGACAGCGCGCCGCGCGCCGGGAACTTGCCCTGCGCGCCGTCGATGCGCTGCAGATAGGCGGAACGGGTCGATTGGCTGCGGGCGATCACGCGTTCGGTGACCTTCGCCAGGGTGGGATGCAGCGACGTCATGCTGGGCGCTCCTGTATGCCGGCCGACGCCGGCGGTTGGAATCGTGGGGACGGTCGAGTGCGTCGACCGAACGAAGGCAGTCTAGTAGAAAAACTACAAGCACGCAATGCAGATCGAACCGGCCGCAACCCTCATTCCCGCCAGCATCAAGGCTATAACTAGTGAAAACCCTAATGAGCGTGACGACCGTCGCGAGGAAGATCGTCTATTCCCGCTAGTATTTTCATGTAGATTTTCTACAATTCGATTGCGATACACTCGCTCATCCGAACCCGATTTCCATCTGCCGTCCCATGCTGCCCCGCATCGAAGCGATCCGCGCCGAACTCCGCCCGTCCGAGCGCAAGCTTGCCGACTACATCCTCGCCGCGCCGCGCGAGGTGCTCGACCTCGCGATGACCGAACTGTCGACGCGCGCGGGCGTCAGCCAGCCGACCATCGCGCGCTTCTGCCAGGCGCTCGGCTGCAGCGGCTTTCGCGAATTCAAGATCCGGCTCGCGCAGAGCGTCGCGCCGGGCGTGTCGTCCGTGTATCGCGACGTCGAGCCCGACGAGCCCGCGCCCGGCATCATCGGCAAGGTGTTCGACCGCACGATCGGCGCGCTGATCGAAGTGCGCAACAGCCTGTCGGCGGGCAGCGTCGCCGAGGCGATCGCGCTGTTGTCGAATGCATCGCGCATCGAGTTCTACGGTGCGGGCGGCTCGGGCATCGCCGCGCAGGACATCCAGCACAAGTTCTTCCGGCTCGGCGTACCGAGCGTCGCGTATTCGGACCCGCATACGTTCTCGATGTCGGCCGCGCTGCTCGGGCCGCAGGACGTCGTCGTCGCGATCTCGAACACGGGCCGCACGCGCGACATCGTCGACGCCGCGCGCGCGGCGCTCGCATGCGGCGCGAAAGTCGTCGCGATCACGCACAGCCATTCGCCGCTCGCGAAGCTCGCGACGGTCAGCCTCGCATCGAACATCGCCGAGGAAACCGACGTGTTCTCGCCGATGACGTCGCGGATGTCGCATCTGGCGATCGGCGACATCCTGGCGGTCGGCGTCGCGCTGTCGCGCGGCCCCGCACTGATGGAGCGCGTCGGCCGCGCGAAGGAAGCGATCACGCGCCGCCGGATCGACGACGGCGCGAAGGACTAGCCGCCGCCGGCGTCGTATACGACAAACGGCGCCCCGAGGGACGCCGTTGCGCAATGACAGGCAAGCGGGCCGCGCCGCCGGCGGGTTCTCCAGCGCATTCGCTCAGAACGGCTTGATCACGACCAGCGCGACCGCGATCAGCATGCCGAGCACCGGCAGTTCGTTGAACACGCGATACCACTTGTCGGTGCGGCGGTTCTCGCCGCGCTCGAACACCTTCAGCAGATGCCCGCAGTACGCGTGGTAGATCACCAGCAGCAGCACGACCGTCACCTTCGCGTGGATCCAGCCCTGCCCCTGGCCAATGCCGATCACGAGCCACAGCCACAGCCCGCAGGCCAGCGCCGGCACCGCGATCATCGTCATGAAGCGGAACAGCTTGCGCGCCATCAGCAGCAGGCGCCGCACCGCAGCCGGATCGGTCTCCATCGCGAGGTTCACGTAGATGCGCGGCAGGTAGAACAGCCCCGCGAACCACGCGGCAATCAGAACGATATGGAACGTCTTGACCCAGAGCATTGCCATCGGTTGTGCGCCTCGTTTTGTGCTTTGTGTTCTACGTTACTGCCGGCCTTCGCCGTGCCCGAGCACCACGTACTTCAGCGACGTCAGCCCTTCGAGGCCGACCGGGCCGCGCGCGTGCAGCTTGTCGTTCGAAATGCCGATTTCCGCGCCGAGGCCGAATTCGAAGCCGTCCGCGAAGCGCGTCGACGCATTGACCATCACGCTCGCCGAATCGACTTCGCGCAGGAAACGCATCGCACGGTCGTAATCCTCGGTGACGATCGCATCGGTGTGGTGCGAGCCGTAATGGTTGATGTGTTCGATCGCCGCGTCGAGCCCGTCGACGACCTTGATCGCGAGCACCGGCGCGAGATACTCGGTGTGCCAGTCGTCCTCGGTCGCATCGACGAGCGGGCCGATGCCGGCTTCGGCAAGCACGGCGCGCGCGGCCGCGTCGACGCGCAGTTCGACCTGCTTGTCGCGATAGACCTTGCCGAGCAGCGGCAGCACCTTCGCCGCGATGCCGCTCGCGACGAGCAGCGTCTCCATCGTGTTGCAGGTGCCGTAGCGATGCGTCTTCGCGTTGTCGCAGACGGTCAGCGCCTTGTCGAGATCCGCGCGATCGTCGACGTACACGTGGCAGATGCCGTCGAGGTGCTTGATCATCGGCACGCGCGCCTCGTTGATCAGGCGCTCGATCAGGCTCTTGCCGCCGCGCGGCACGATCACGTCGACGTATTCGGTCATCGTGATCAGCTTGCCGACCGCCGCGCGGTCGGCGGTCTCGACGACTTGCACCGCATCCTGCGGCAGGCCGGCCGCGGCAAGTCCCTCGCCGATCAGCTTGGCGAGCGCGGTGTTCGATTCGAGCGCCTCGGAGCCGCCGCGCAGGATCGTCGCGTTGCCCGACTTCAGGCACAGCGCGGCCGCGTCGATCGTCACGTTGGGGCGCGATTCGTAGATGATGCCGATCACGCCGAGCGGCACGCGCATCTGGCCGACCTGGATCCCGCTCGGGCGGAACTTGAGATTGCCGATCTCGCCGATCGGATCGGCCAGCGACGCGACCTGGCGCAGCCCTTCGACCATCGTCTTCAGCGCCTTGTCCGACAGCGTCAGGCGATCGACGAACGCTGCATCGAGCCCCTTTTCGCGGGCGCGCGCGACGTCGCGCGCATTCGCATCCTTCAGCGCCTGCGCATCGCGTTCGATCGCGTGCGCCACGGCTTCGAGCGCCGCGTTCTTCGCGGCCGTGCTGGCGCGCGCCATCGCACGGGAAGCATGCCGGGCGCGGCGGCCCAGGTCGGTCATGTACTGATCGATATCCATCATGTGACTCGAGAAGCGAGCCGCGCTCGGCGGCGTGAATTCGTGGAGAAAGCGTGGGGCGGCCCCACTTTTCGAAGCATTGTATGCGGGTTGCCCGGCGCGCGCTGAAGGCCCGAACGGGACTTAACGCCGCACGCGACCCGCGGTCGGCGGTCGCTCGCCGTGGGCGCCCGCGACCGTCATCGCGAGCTGGAACAGCCCGTCCCACGGATCGGGCGGCGGCTCGTCCTGCGTGCGGCGGCCCGGCGTGACGGCCGTGAGGCCCTTCACCTGCCGGTCGAGCTTCGCGGCGAACGCGAGCGCCTTCTCGAGCACGGCTTCGGACACGCGGTTCAGCGCGGGGCCGATCAGCCGCTCGCGCGGGCCCCACACGCGGTTCTCGCGCAGCAGCGTCGCCAGCGGCTTGCCGGCGTTCGCGCCGCGCTTGATCCGCAGCAGCGTGCGCAGTTCCTCGACGACGGCCCACATCACGAGCACGATCGCCTCGCCCTCGCCCTTCAGCCCGTCGATCATCCGCGCGAGCCGCGCGGCGTCGCCGGCGAGCATCGCTTCGTTCAGCTTGAACACGTCGTAGCGTGCGACGTTCAGCACGGCGTCGTGCACCTGCTCGAACGACAGCGCGCCCTGCGGATAGAGCAGTCCGAGCTTCTGGATTTCCTGGTGCGCGGCGAGCAGGTTGCCCTCGACGCGCTCCGCGATGAACTGCAGCGCGCGCCGCCCGTCGTCGCCGGGCGCGACGCGCTGACCCTGCATCGCGAGCCGCTGGCCGATCCAGTTCGGCAGCTGCGCGCGGTCGACCGGATCGATCTTCAGCGCGACGCCGCCGTTCGACAGCGCGGTGAACCATGCGGACTTCTGCGTCGCCGCGTCGAGACGCGGCAGCGTGACGAGCATCAGCGCATCGGGATTCGGCGTGGCGGCAAGCGTCTTCAGCGCGTCGGCGCCTTCCTTGCCGGGCTTGCCCGACGGAATGCGCAGCTCGATCAGCTGGCGCTCGCCGAACAGCGACATCGCCTGCGTCGCGCCGAGCAGCACGCTCCAGTCGAAGCCGCGCTCGACCGTATGCACCGAACGCTCGGTGAAGCCGGCCGCGCGCGCGGCCGCGCGAATGCGGTCGCACGCTTCCTGCGCGAGCAGCGGCTCGTCGCCGTACACGGTGTAGAGCCCGGCCAACCCCTTCGCGAGGTGCGGCTCCAGTGCATCAAGTCGCAATTGCATCGGTGCGTGCGCCGAGGATCAAAGCGGCGGCGGCGGCAGCGGCGCGCGCGGCGCAACGCCCGGCACCACGTCCTCCGGCGCCGGCGTCAGCGAATGCACGATCGCGAGACGCCGCATCAGCTGGTCGACCGCGTCGTTCTGCATGTCGCCGTACAGGATGTCGGCTTCCTGCGCCTTCGCGTTCGTGTACTGGTCGCTGTACGTCATCGCGCGGTTCAGCGCGATCGCGCTCGGCGGGATCAGCACGGTGCCGTCCTTGCTCGTCAGCGTGTAGTTCAGCGTATAGAACAGCGCGTACTCCTGCGCGGAACCGTACTGGTTGAGCGTCAGCGTATTCTGGCCGCGCGACTCCCACATGCGCAGCACCGCGTCGGCGTCGTTCGGCGACTTGACGATCTTCGTGTCGCTGCCGGCCTCGACGAGCCGCGTCAGCCGCGCCGACACGGCCGCCGGCGCGCCCGCGATCAGCAGGCGCTTGAACGCGTAGTCCTGCTGGCCGCGCAACTGGAAACCGCATGCCGACAGCGCGACCGCGCTGCCGACGAGCATCAAAAACGATCTGCGGATCACCTTCGCTCCTTCTGTGTGCACCCGACGGCCGGCGGCCGTCAGACGACGATGTTCACGAGACGGCCCGGCACGACGACGATCTTCTTCGCCGGCTTGCCTTCGCCGAACTTCGCGAACGCGTCGTCGGCGAGCGCCGCGGCCTCGATGGCCTCGCGGCTCGCGTCCTTCGCGACCTTCAGCGCGCCGCGCACCTTGCCGTTCACCTGCAGCACGAGTTCGATCTCCGCCTGTTCGAGCGCGGCCTCGTCGACCTTCGGCCACGGCGCGTCGAGCAGCGGGCCGAATTCGTCCGCATAGCCGAGCGCCTTCCAGAGCTCGAACGTCACGTGCGGCACGACCGGATACAGCACGCGCAGCAGCACGCCGTACGTCTCGCGCAGCACGCCGGGCGTCGCGCCCTTCGCGCCGTCGATCGCGTTCAGCATCTTCATCGCGGCCGACACGACCGTGTTGTACTGCAGGCGCTGGTAGTCGAAATCGGCCTGCTTCAGCACGCTGTAGATCTCGCGGCGCAGCGCCTTGTCGGCTTCGCCGAGCGCGGCCGCGTCGAAGCCCGCGCGCGCGGCGAGGCCTTCGCGGTTCGCGTAGCCGAAGCTCCACACGCGGCGCAGGAAGCGGCTCGCGCCTTCGACGCCCGCGCCCGACCACTCGAGCTGCTGCTCGGGCGGCGCCGCGAACATCGTGAACAGGCGCGCGGTGTCCGCGCCGTACTGGTCGATCAGCACCTGCGGATCGACGCCGTTGTTCTTCGACTTCGACATCTTCTCGATGCCGCCGAGCACGACCGGCTGGCCGTCCGCGTTCAGCGTCGCGCCGACCGGGCGGCCCTTGTCGTCGTGCGTGACCGTCACGTCGGCCGGGTTGTACCAGGTCTTCTTGCCGGCCGCATCCTCGCGGTAGAACGTCTCGTTCAGCACCATCCCCTGCGTGAGCAGGTTCTTCGCCGGCTCGCTGAACTTCACGAGGCCGAGGTCGCGCATCACCTTGGTCCAGAAGCGCGAATACAGCAGGTGCAGGATCGCGTGCTCGATGCCGCCGATGTACTGGTCCATCGGCATCCAGTAGTCGGTGCGCGCGTCGACCATGGTCTCGGCGTCCGGCGCCGTGTAGCGCGAGAAGTACCACGACGAATCGACGAAGGTGTCCATCGTGTCGGTCTCGCGCTTCGCGGCCGCGCCGCACTTCGGGCACGTGCAGTTCAGGAACGCTTCGGACTTCGCGAGCGGGTTGCCCGAGCCGTCCGGCACGAGGTCTTCCGGCAGCACGACGGGCAGGTCCTGCTCGGGCACCGGCACGTCGCCGCACGACGGGCAGTGGATGATCGGAATCGGCGTGCCCCAGTAGCGCTGGCGGGAAATGCCCCAGTCGCGCAGGCGCCACGTGACCTGCTTGTCGCCGAAGCCGCCCGCCTTCAGGTCCGCCGCGACCGCGTCGACGGCCGCGCCGTACGCGAGGCCGTCGTACTTGCCGCTGTTCACGCAGACCGCGACGTCCTTGTCGCCGTACCACTCCTGCCACGCGTCGAGCGAGTAGGTCTGGCCTTCGGCCGCGATCACCTGCTTGATCGGCAGGCCGTATTTCTTCGCGAACGCGAAATCGCGCTCGTCGTGGCCCGGCACGCCCATCACCGCGCCTTCGCCGTAGCTCATCAGCACGTAGTTGCCGACCCACACCTCGACCGGCTCCCCCGTCAGCGGGTGCGTGACCGTGAAGCCCGTCGCGACGCCCTTCTTCTCCATCGTCGCCATGTCGGCTTCCGCGACGCCGCCGCGCTTGCATTCGTCGATGAACGCCTGCAGCTCCGGCTTGCCCTGCGCGAGGCGCGTGGCGAGCGGATGCTCGGCCGCGATCGCGCAGAACGTGACGCCCATGATCGTGTCGGCGCGCGTCGTGAACACGCGCAGCAGCTGCTTCTCGCCGTCGAGCTCGTACGGGAACCCGAAGTTCACGCCGAAGCTCTTGCCGATCCAGTTCTGCTGCATGATCTTCACGCGCTCGGGCCAGCCGAGGCCGTCGAGATCGTTCAGCAGTTCATCCGCGTACTGCGTGATGCGCAGGTAGTACATCGGGATCTCGCGCTTCTCGACCAGCGCGCCCGAGCGCCAGCCGCGGCCGTCGATCACCTGCTCGTTCGCGAGCACGGTCTGGTCGACCGGATCCCAGTTCACGGTGCCCGTCTTCTTGTACGCGATACCCTTCTCGAGCATCTTCAGGAACAGCCACTGGTTCCACTTGTAGTAATCGGGCTTGCAGGTCGCGATCTCGCGCGACCAGTCGATCGCGAGGCCCATCGACTGCATCTGGCCCTTCATGTAGTCGATGTTGTCGTAGGTCCACTTCGCGGGCGGCACGCCGTTGGCCATCGCGGCGTTCTCGGCCGGCATCCCGAACGCGTCCCAGCCCATCGGCATCAGCGTGTTGTAGCCGTTCATCCGCAGATAGCGGTACATCACGTCGTTGATCGTGTAGTTGCGCACGTGACCCATGTGCAGCTTGCCGGACGGGTAAGGCAGCATCGACACGCAGTAGAACTTCGGCTTGTTCGCGTCTTCCTGCGTCTTGTAGGCATCGGCTGCGCGCCAGTCGCCCTGGGCGGCGGCTTCGACGTCGGCGGGTACGTATCTCTCGTGCATGGTGTGGTTCGGACTAGGCTTTAAGCGGCGCGACGACGCGCGCGGAGTGGATCGAAAGTCGTGCTGGCCCGGCGGCCGGGCAGGTTCGCGGTGGCCGCGCCTGCCCACGGTTTCCGAAGATTTTCCGGGTAACCCGGGCCATGCCCGGGCAGCCTGGAAAATTCCGGGTTACCTGAAAAGATCCGCCAACCGGGAAAAACGGTGATTATACCGTCCGCGCCGGCCCATACGGCCGGTCTCGCGGCGGGCGCCGGATCGCGCGGCGCGCTGCCTGCCCGTTCCGCTCAGCGGCTCGCCGGTGCGGCAGCGCCCGCCGCCGGCATGTCGGTCACGAAGCCGATCCGCGTGAGGCCGGCCGCCTGCGCGTCGCCCATCACCTGCGCGATCACGTCGTAGCGCGTCGCGCGCGACGCGCGCAGCCGCAGCTCGGGCGGCGCGCCGCCCGCGGCGGCGGCACGGAAGCGCGCCGGCAGCGCGTCGAGCGCGACCGGCGTGTCGTCCCAGTACAGCTTGCCCGCGTCGTCGATCGACAGCGTGACGGACTGCGGCGTGTCGCGCGCGACGTTCGCCGCGACCTTCGGCAGGTCGAGCCGGATCGCGTGCGTCATCAGCGGCGCGGTGATGATGAAGATCACGAGCAGCACCAGCATCACGTCGATCAGCGGCGTCATGTTGATCTCCGCCATCGGCGCGGAAGTCTTGTGGTGCTCGAGTCCGCCGAATGCCATGGTCGCTCCTCCCGCGCGTCACGCGTCCTGCGCGCACACGAACACGTGCAGGTCGCGCGCGAAGCCGTCGAGTTCCTCGGCGAGCTGCCGCACGAGCCGCCCGAGGATGTTGTACGCAAGCACGGCCGGAATCGCGACGACGAGCCCGAACGCGGTCATGATCAGCGCCTCGCCGACCGGCCCCGCGACGTTCTCGATCTGCGCCTGCCCGCTTGCGGCGATGCTGCCGAGCGCATGGTAGATGCCCCACACGGTGCCGAGCAGCCCGACGAACGGCGCGGTGCTGCCGATCGACGCGAGCAGCACCTGGCCGAACTCGAGGCGCCGCTGCGAGCGCAGCATCGCGTGGCGCAGCGCGCGCAACACGCGCTCGGTACGTTCGACGCGCGCGCCCAGCGCGGCCGGATCGTGCGCGTCGGCCGCGTCGCGCGCGGCTTCGGCGAGCGGCACGAACACGCGCTCGCGATCGGCGCCGCTCAGCGCCGCGATGCCGGCATCGAGCGACGGCGCGTGCCAGAACGCCGCGAGCGCGCGCGGCCCCTGCCGCTTCGCGCGCACCAGCAGCCAGGCTTTCATCAGGAGGAAGCACCAGCTGGCGATGGACATCGCCAGCAGTACGTAGGCGACGGCGTGCGTAATCGCATCGCCGCTTTCGAGATAGTGGACTACGCCGGTGGGGATGGCCATCGGGGGTCCCTCATGGTGTCAGCGCAGGCCGAGCACGTCCTGCATGTCGAACAGGCCGGCACCGTGCGCCGACAGGAAATGAACTGCCCGCAGCGCACCCTGTGCATACGACACGCGGCTCGACGACTTGTGCGTGATCTCGATGCGCTCGCCGATCCCGGCGAACAGCACGGTATGGTCGCCGACGATGTCGCCGCCGCGCACCGCCGCGAAGCCGATCGTCGACGGATCGCGCTCGCCCGTCACGCCGTGGCGGCCGTACACCGCGCAGTCGTCGAGCGAGCGGCCGAGCGCGCCGGCGACGGCCTCGCCCATCATCAGCGCGGTGCCCGACGGCGCATCGACCTTGTGACGATGGTGCGCCTCGATGATCTCGATGTCGTAGCCGTGCGAGAAGTGCTTCGCCGCGAACTCGAGCAGCTTCAGCGTGACGTTCACGCCGACGCTCATGTTCGCCGCGAACACGATGCCGATCCTGCCGGCCGCCGCCTGCAGCACGGCCTTCTGCTCGGCGGTGAAGCCGGTCGTGCCGATCACGAGCTTCACGTCGTGGCGCAGCGCGGCCTCGACGTGCGCGAGCGTGCCTTCCGGGCGCGTGAAGTCGATCAGGTAGTCGGCCTGCGCGAACACCGCGTCGAGATCGTCGGTCAGCTTGATCCCGGTTTCCTTGCCGAGGAACGCGCCGGCGTCCTGGCCGAGAAACGGCGAACCGGCGCGGTCGAGCGCACCGACGAGCTGCGCGTCGGCATCGTTGAGAACGGCTTCGATCAGCATCCGGCCCATTCGGCCCGAGGCACCGGCAATCGCAATCTTCATGGCTTTCTACACGACAAATCTAAAGACGGGCGGCGCATGCCGCCCCGGTTCCGCACGCCGGCCGCTTACTGCGACTGGGCCGGCGCGGTGAGCGGCTGGTTCTGCAGCGTGTCCGAACCCTGCGGGCCGACCGGCGGCGCCGCTTCGTTCGACACGTTCGGCTGCGGCGGACGGTGGAACTGGAACTGCGGCTGGATCGCCGGCACCGCGCCCGGCGGCTGGCCGCCCGGCACCGGTGCGCCGCCGCCGGCCTGCGCGGACGGCGTGAAGCGGCGTGCGGTCGACCCCTGCCCCGATACCTGGTTGGTCGCGCGGTTCGCCGCGCGCGCCGCCTGCGCGTTCGCGTCCTGGTCGACCACCGCCGCG
>NZ_CABVPP010000042.1 GCF_902499075.1 Burkholderia pseudomultivorans
CGCGAAGCCGGCGCCGGCGCGTCCGGCCGTACAGGTGCCGACGCCGCGCGCTGCCGCTCGCGCGCCGCAGGCCAGCGCCGATACGCGCCACGCGCCGCCGCCGTGGGAGGACATCCCGCCGGACGACTACGTGCCGCTCAGCGCCGACGAAATGTTCGGCGGTCCGCCCGACGACGGCTTCGTTCCCGTGTTCGACAGCGGCCCCGACGACGTCCGCGTCGCGCCGGCGGAAGCCCGGCCGGCCGCACCGGTCGATGCGCGTCCGCTGCCGCCCGCGATCGCGCTCGATCCGGTCGGCTTCGACGGCGAATGGCCGGCGCTTGCCGCGCGGCTGCCGCTCAAGGGCGTCGCCTATCAGCTCGCGTTCAACAGCGAGCTGACGGCCGTCGACGCGACGACGCTGAAATTGTCGGTGCCGGTCCCGCAGTACGCGGATGCCGCCCAGGTCGCGAAGCTGAAGGCTGCATTGGCCGATGCGCTCGGCAAGCCCGTCGACGTGACGGTCGAGGTCGGGCCCGCGCGCCGCACCGCGGCGGCGCTCGACGCGGCCGCCCGCGCGGCGCGCCAGCGCGAAGCCGAGCAGGAGATTCACGCCGATCCGTTCGTCCAGCAGCTGGTGCGCGATTTCGGCGCACGCATCGTCGAAGGCTCCGTGCGTCCGCTCGCCGATGCGGCGTCGGACGGCGCGCCGCCGACGCTGCATTGAACGAATTGCGCCGGGACGGGCACAATCACGCCCCCACCCATTGGCCGGCACGCGCCGCGTGCCGGTTTTCACACGATCAAGAAGGAGTATTCCCATGTTGAAAGGCAACATCGCCGGACTGATGAAGCAAGCGCAGCAAATGCAGGAAAACATGAAGAAGATGCAGGAGCAGCTTGCGCAGATCGAAGTCGAAGGGCAGTCGGGCGCGGGCCTCGTCAAGGTGACGATGACCTGCCGCAACGAAGTGCGCCGCGTATCGATCGACCCGAGCCTGCTCGCGGACGACAAGGACATGCTCGAGGATCTCGTCGCGGCCGCGTTCAACGACGCCGTACGCAAGGCCGAGGCGACGTCGCAGGAAAAGATGAGCGGCATGACCTCGGGCCTGCCGCTGCCCCCGGGCTTCAAGCTGCCGTTCTGAGCGCCGCGTCCGTTCCGCTTTCTGTCGCCGTATGAAACAGCCGTCCGCTCTGTCCGCGCTCGTCGAAGCGCTGCGCGTGCTGCCCGGTGTCGGGCCGAAATCCGCGCAGCGCATGGCGTACCACCTGATGCAGCACGATCGGGAGGGCGCGGAGCGGCTCGGCCGCTCGCTGCTGTTCGCAACCGAGCATCTGCAGCACTGCGAGAAGTGCAATACGTTCACCGAAGCGCAGATCTGCGAGGTCTGCAGCGACGAGGAGCGTGATCCGACGCTGCTGTGCGTCGTCGAGACGCCGGCCGACCAGATCATGCTCGAGCAGACGATGACCTATCGCGGGCTGTATTTCGTGCTGATGGGCCGGCTGAGCCCGCTCGACGGAATCGGCCCGAAGGAAATCCATTTCGACCGCCTCGTGCGGCGCGCGTCCGACGGGATCGTCAAGGAGGTCGTGCTTGCGACCAACTTCACCAACGAAGGCGAAGCCACCGCGCACTACCTCGGCCAGACGCTGAAGGCGCGCGGGCTCGCGGTCACGCGCCTCGCACGCGGCGTGCCGGTCGGCGGCGAACTCGAATACGTCGACGCGGGCACGATCGCCCGCGCGATGCTCGATCGCCGCACGATGTAATTGCCGGCGCCGCCCGCCGGCGGCGCCGTTCCTCATGTCAGGGAGACACATGAGCACCAGCCAGGGCCCGCTCGCGGGCGTCAAAGTGCTCGAATTCGGAACGCTGATCGCGGGGCCGTTCGCGTCGCGGCTGTTCGCCGAATTCGGCGCGGAAGTGATCAAGATCGAGGATCCGAACGGCGGCGACCCGTTGCGCAAGTGGCGCAAGCTCCACCCGGAGCAGGGCGGCACGTCGCTGTGGTGGTCGGTGCAGGCGCGCAACAAGAAATCGGTCACGCTGAACCTGAAGGCCGAGGCCGGCAAGACGATCGCGCGGCAGCTCGCGCGCGAGGCCGACATCGTGATCGAGAATTTCCGCCCGGGCCTGCTCGAGAAGCTCGGGCTCGGCTACGACGTCCTGTCCGCCGACAATCCGGGCCTCGTGATGGTGCGCCTGTCCGGCTACGGGCAGACGGGTCCGTACCGCGACCGGCCCGGTTTCGGCGCGATCGCCGAATCGATGGGCGGGCTGCGTCACATCACCGGCTATCCGGACCTGCCGCCGCCGCGCATCGGTATCTCGATCGGCGATTCGATCGCGGCGCTGCACGGCGTGATCGGCGCGCTGATGGCGCTTCACCACCGCAAGGTGAACGGCGGCGCGGGGCAGGTGGTCGACGTCGCGCTGTACGAAGCCGTGTTCAACATGATGGAAAGCGTGGTGCCCGAGTACGGCGTGTACGGGATGGTGCGCGAGCGCACCGGCGCGTCGCTGCCGGGCATCGTGCCGTCGAATACCTATGCGTGCCGCGACGGCAGCATCGTGATCGGCGGCAACAGCGATCCGATCTTCAAGCGGCTGATGAAGGCGATCGACCGCGACGATCTCGCGGACGATCCCGCGCTCGCACGCAACGACGGGCGCGTGCCGCGCACGCAGGAGATCGACGACGCGATCGCCGCAT
The DNA here is from genome assembly GCF_902499075.1 of Burkholderia pseudomultivorans. Taxonomy (GTDB): domain Bacteria; phylum Pseudomonadota; class Gammaproteobacteria; order Burkholderiales; family Burkholderiaceae; genus Burkholderia; species Burkholderia pseudomultivorans. Next base: position 2,700 of record NZ_CABVPP010000042.1, read on the forward strand.
GGCTCGCACCGCGCACGATCGACGAGGCGCTCGACGTGCTCAACGCGGCCGACGTGCCGGCCGGGCGCATCTACAGCGCTGCCGACATGTTCACCGATCCGCAGTTCGCCGCCCGGCAGATGATTCAGCACTTCAAGCTGGCCGACGGTACCGACATTCCGCTGCCGAACGTCACGCCGAAGCTGTCGGGCACGCCGGGCGAAACGCGCTGGCTCGGCCCCGAGCTCGGCGAGCATACGGACGAGGTGCTGCGCGGCCTCGGCTACGACGCGCAGGCGATCGCCGCGCTGCGCGAAGCGGGCGCGATCTGAGCACCGAACGCCGCCGCGCAACGCGGCGGCGCACGCTGCGCGCGCGTGCATCGGCGGCCGCCGGACTGTCGCTCGCGCGCCATCTTTCCTCGGTTACAATCGCCGGATGCGAATCCTACTCAGCAACGACGACGGCTATCTCGCCCCGGGTCTTGCCGCGCTCGACGAAGCGCTGCGGCCGCTGGCCGAACTCACGGTGGTCGCGCCCGAGCAGAACTGCAGCGGCGCATCGAATTCCCTGACCTTGTCGCGGCCGCTGTCCGTGCAGCGCGCGCCCGGTACGGGTTTCTTCTACGTGAACGGCACGCCTACCGACTCGGTGCACGTCGCGCTGACCGGGATGGCCGATGCGAAGCCGGACCTCGTCGTGTCGGGGATCAACAACGGCCAGAACATGGGCGAAGACACGCTCTATTCGGGGACAGTTGCGGCGGCCACCGAAGGCATCATGTTCGGCTTGCCGGCGATCGCGTTTTCGCTGGCCGACAAGGGCTGGGCCCATCTCGCCGACGCGGCGCGCGTCGCGGCCGAAATCGTCGAGCATTACCTCGCGCATCCGCTGCCGGGCCAGCCGCTGCTGAACGTCAATATCCCGAACCTGCCGTACGGCGAACTGAAGGGCTGGAAGGTGACGCGCCTCGGCAAGCGTCACCCGTCGCAGCCCGTGATTCGCCAGACCGACCCGCGCGGCGAGCCGATCTACTGGATCGGCTCGGCGGGCGCGGCGCTCGATGCGAGCGAGGGCACCGATTTCCACGCGGTCGCAAACGGTTTCGTGTCGATCACGCCGCTGCAGCTCGATCTCACGCATACGCAGATGCTGCCCGCGACGCGCGACTGGGCGCGCGCCGGAGGGCGGGCTTCATGAGCGGCGAGCGCGCGAAGCGATTTCCGCTCGCGCTCGAAGATCTCAAGCGAGCGCCACGCAAGTCGGACGGTCGGGCCGGTGAACGGAGCGCCGCGCCGAAGGCTGCCGACAAACCCGCGGCCGTGCTGAAACCGGTTGCGGCGAAGCCGGGCGCGCCGCGCGCGGTCTCGTCCGGCGCCGCCGCGAAGCCCGCGACCGGGCCGAAGCCGACCGCGATCCGCGCCGCGCTGCCGACGCCGGCCGCGCCGAGGTCGGCTGCGCCGAAGCCCATGGCTGCGCCGGGCGTCGCGCCGGCCGGCGCGTTCGCGCTGACGTCGGAACGCGTGCGGGAGCGCATGGTCGAACGCTTGCGCGCGAACGGCGTGACCGACGCGCGCGTGCTGGAGGCGATGGCCGCGGTACCGCGCCACCTGTTCGTGGATCCGGGGCTCGCGACGCAGGCCTACGAGGATTCGGCGCTGCCGATCGGCCACCAGCAGACGATTTCCAAGCCGTCGGTCGTTGCGCGCATGATCGAGCTCGCGATGGCCGGCCGCCCCCTCGAGCGCGTGCTCGAAATCGGCACCGGCTGCGGTTATCAGGCCGCCGTGCTGAGCCATGTGGCGCGCGACGTGTATTCGATTGAACGCATCAAGCCGCTCTACGAGCGCGCGAAGCTGAACCTGCGGCCGCTGCGCGTGCCGAACATCCGTCTGCACTACGGCGACGGGCGTGTCGGCCTGCCGTCTGCGGCCCCGTTCGACGCGATCGTGATCGCGGCGGCGGGGCTCGACGTGCCGCAGGCGCTGCTCGAGCAGCTCGCGATCGGCGGGCGCCTGATCGCGCCGGTCGGCGCGCAGAGCGGGCAGCCCCAGGTGCTCACGCTCGTCGAGCGCGTCGCGCACGCGCAATGGCGAGAGTCCCGGCTTGATCGCGTTTTCTTTGTCCCTTTAAAATCCGGAGTGATTTGAAACCGATGAGTATGTTGCGCGCGATGCAAAACAACCGTTCCAGGGAACCGCTCACATTCGCCCAGCGCGCGATCTGTGTGGCTGCATTCTCCACGCTACTGGCCGCCTGTGCGACGCGGCTCGACAATGCGCCCGTCGTCGACCGCTCCGGTTCGCTCGGCACGACCGCCAGCGCGCAGCCGGCGGTGCCGCTCGGCCCGCCGCCCCCGGGTTTCTACCGCGTGAAGCCGGGCGACACGCTGTACCGGATCGCACTCGAGAACGGGCAGAACTATCGCGATATCGCCGCGTGGAACAACCTGGCCAACCCGAATCAGATCGAAGTCGACCAGTTGCTGCGCGTCGCGCCTCCGGGCGGTGCCGCGATGGCAGGCGCGCCGGCCACCGCACCGATCGCCGGTGCCGGCGTCGCGACCGCACCGCTGAGCAGCGGCCCGGCAGCGCCTGCCGCCGGCATGGCCTCGACGGTCACGCCGCCGGCAGCGGCCTCCGCGTCGAGCGACACCGCAGCCGCGCCGAGCGGCCCCGTGACGTTCGCGTGGCCCGCGCGCGGCCCGGTGCTGAACGGTTTCGACGACGCGAAGAACAAGGGCGTCAATATCGGCGGGTCGGCCGGCGAGGCCGTGAAGGCCGCGGCGGACGGCCGTGTCGTCTATGCGGGCAACGGCCTGCGCGGCTACGGCAACCTCATTATCATCAAGCACGATGCAACTTACCTCACGGCGTATGCACACAATCGCGCTTTGATGGTAAAAGAGGGGGACGCGGTCACCAAAGGGCAGAAGATCGCCGAGATGGGGAATAGCGATTCCGACCGCGTGATGCTGCATTTCGAGGTTCGCCGGCAGGGTAAGCCTGTCGATCCGCTGAAGTATTTGCCGCCTCAATAACCGAGACGACCATGCCGAAATCGAAGCGCCAAGCTCCGCAAGCCGATTCTGAGAAGATCAGTCGCGCCACGCAAGCATCGGTGGAACGGTCTGGTGCTTCGACGGACGACGAAGACGACGTCGCGGACAACGAGCGAGATTTCGAAGCGCGCGACGCCGACACGGAAGGCGGCGACGACGAGCGCGAAGGGCGCGCGGAAGCGGCGCCCGACGTCGACGATTTTCGCGCGCTGCTGCAGGCCGAACTCACGGCCGACACGATCCAACATTACCTGAACCGCATCAGCGTGAAGCCGCTGCTGACCGTCGAGGAGGAGCAGCGCTATTCGCGTCTCGCGAAGGCCGGCGAATTCGAGGCGCGGCAGGTGATGATCGAGCGCAACCTGCGGCTCGTCGTCAGCATCGCGAAGGGCTATCTGAACCGCGGCGTGCCGCTGCTCGACCTGATCGAGGAAGGCAACCTCGGCCTGATGCACGCGATCGAGAAGTTCGACCCGACGCGCGGTTTCCGCTTCTCGACCTACGCGACGTGGTGGATCCGGCAGAGCATCGAGCGGGCGATCATGAACCAGGCCCGCACCGTGCGCCTGCCGGTGCACGTGATCCGCGAACTGAACCAGGTGCTGCGCGCGAAGCGCCACCTCGAAAAGAATTCGATGTCGACGGGCGAGGCGGCCGAGCGCCGCGAAGCCAGCATCGACGACATCGCCTATCTCACCGGCAAGACCGCCGAGGAAGTCACCGACATCCTCGCGTTGAACGAGCACACCGCATCGCTCGACGCGCCGCTCGATCTCGATCCCGCGAGCAGCCTGCTCGACCTGCTGCCCGACGACCAGAGCCAGTCGCCCGACGCCGAAGTCCAGCACCGCGAGCTCGAGACGCTTACGCGCGCGTGGCTGTCGCGGCTGTCCGACAAGCACCGGCATGTGATCGAGCGCCGCTTCGGGCTGAACCACATCGAACCGGCGACGCTCGAGGAGCTGGCCGACGAGATGGGGCTGACGCGCGAGCGCGTGCGGCAGATCCAGCAGGAAGCGCTGGTGCGCCTCAAGCGGTTCTTCGCCTCCAATGGCGTGCGCAAGGACGCCGTTCTGTAACTGATGACACCGATTCTCGTTTTTGACATCGAGACGATTCCCGATGTCGACGGCATTCGCCGTCTGGAAGATTTGCCCGCGACGCTCGACGATGCCGCGGTGGCCGAACACGCGTTCGCCGCGCGCCGCGAGAAGACCGGCAGCGATTTCCTGCCGCACCATCTGCAGCGCGTCGCGGCGATCTCGTGCGTGTTTCGCGACAACAACGGTTTTCGCGTGCGCTCGCTCGGTACGCCGCAGGACAACGAGGCGACGCTTATCCAGTCGTTCTATCGCGTGATCGAGAAGTACACGCCGCAGCTCGTGTCGTGGAACGGCGGCGGTTTCGACCTGCCGGTGCTCCATTACCGTGCGCTTGTGCACGGAATCGCCGCGACCCGCTACTGGGATCTCGGCGAGGACGATCGCGACTTCAAGTGGAACAACTACATCTCGCGCTATCACTCGCGGCATACGGATCTGATGGACGTGCTCGCGATGTATCAGGCGCGCGCGAACGCGCCGCTCGACGCGCTCGCGAAGCTGTGCGGCTTTCCCGGCAAGCTCGGGATGGACGGCAGCCAGGTGTGGACCGCGTTCCAGGACGGGCGGATCGACGAGATCCGCAGCTATTGCGAAACCGATGTCGTCAATACGTACCTGCTGTATTGCCGGTTCCAGCTGATGCGCGGCGGCCTGACCCAGAACGAGTATGCGGACGAGATCCTGCTCGTGAAGAACGCGCTCGCGCAGGAAGCTGCGCCGCACTGGGCCGAGTATCTGGCCGCGTTCGACGCATAACGCGAAGCCGGCCGCGCCGGCCCGGTCAGTTCAGCTCGAGCACGATCGGCTGGTGATCCGACGCGCGCACGTCGCCGTCGATCTCGCAGCGCGCGACGCGCGGCAGCAGCGTCTCGGTCACGAACACGAAGTCGCATGCAAGCGGTCCGTCGGACCATTGCGCCGTATCGTAGACGCCGGCCGTCGGCGGCGGCGTGCGACCCGGATGGCGCGCGACCCATGCGTCGACGAACGCCGGCGCGTCGTCGATCGGCTCGATCAGGCGCCGGTACGCGTCGCTGCCGAATGCGCTGTTGAAATCGCCGCAGATGATCGCATCGCGCGGCTGGCCCGTCGCGCTGAACGGGCCGGCGGCGTTCTCGGCAGGCGCTGGTCGATCGGCGTGCGCGCAGGCTTCGCGATGCCGGTCGCGCAGCGCGTCGACCTGCGCGAGCCGCTGGCGCGCGGAGTAGAACTCGAGATGGGTAGTGACCACGCGCAGCGTGCCTGACGCCGTATGCACTTCGACGTCGAGCGCGACGCGCGGCATCGACGGCGCGCTCGCGTCGGCCGGCCACGGCAGCAGCTGGCGCAGCACGCGCCCGACCGGCAGCCGCGTCGCGATCGCGTTGCCGAACTGGCGGCGCGCCGCGCCGGGTGTCGCGGGCGGCAGGTCGGCGCCGATCGCGTCGAAGATCGTATAGCCGGGCAGCAGCGCCGCCAGTTCGGCGAACTGGTCGGCGCCGGGCCCGCCCGGCAACGCGCCGAAGCCGCGCGTGACTTCCTGCAGACACAGCACGTCGAAGTCGGCGAGCCCGCGGGCGGCCGCGATGGTGCGGCCGAGGTCGACAACGCCGTCCGCGTCCCGACCCCATTGAATGTTCCAGTCGATCAGTCGCATCTGCGCATCTCCTGTCGTGCTGCCGTGCCGGTCTTGCGTATCGGCGCCGACTCGGGTCTCATGCAAATCGGATGAGGCGGTCCTTCACCTGCAAGCTTCGTCTACAATCTCGCCTTCTTCAACGTTTGTCAGGAAAAGCTGGTGTCTGAAGCCGTCCCCACTTCTGCGCGCAAATTGAAAAGCGTGCCCGCCGAGCCCGGCGTCGCCCCGATTCTCGAGATCGAGTCGCTCGACATGGACGCGCGCGGTGTCGGCCGCGTGATGAACGAGGACGGCGAGCCGGGCAAGGTCATCTTCGTCGAGGGCGCGCTGCCCGGCGAGCGCGTGACCTATTCGAGCTACCGTCGCAAGCCGAGCTACGAGCAGGCGACGGTGGTCGACATCCTGCGTCCGAGCGTGATGCGCACGCAGCCGAAATGCGCGTTCTTCGGCACCTGCGGCGGCTGCTCGATGCAGCATCTCGACATGCGCGCGCAGGTCGCGATCAAGCAGCGCGTGCTGGAAGACAACCTGTGGCATCTCGCGAAGCTGCGCGCGGAGACGATGTACTCGCCGATCCATGGGCCGTCCTGGGGCTACCGCTACCGGGCGCGCCTGACCGTGCGCAACGTCGTGAAGAAGGGCGGCGTGCTGGTCGGGTTCCACGAGAAGAAGAGCAGCTACGTCGCCGACATGACGAGCTGCGAGGTGCTGCCGCCGCACGTGTCGGCGATGCTGGTGCCGCTGCGCCGTCTCGTCGAAGGGTTGTCGATCCGCGATCGGATGCCGCAGATCGAGCTGGCAGTCGGCTCGCAGGTCACCGCGCTCGTGCTGCGCGTGCTGGAGCCGATCAACGCGGACGACGAAGCGCTGCTGCGCGCGTTCGCGGACGAGCACAAGGTGCAGTTCTGGCTGCAGCCGAAGGGGCCGGATACGGTGACGCCGTTCTATCCGCTCGACGTGCCGCTCGACTACACGCTGCCCGAGTTCGGCATCCGGATGCCGTTCAAGCCGACCGACTTCACGCAGGTCAATCACCAGATCAATCGCGTGCTGGTGGGCCGCGCGCTGCGCCTGCTCGCGCCGGCGCGCGACGACCGCGTGCTCGACCTGTTCTGCGGGATCGGCAACTTCACGCTGCCGCTCGCGCGGCTCGCACGCGAGGTGATGGGCATCGAGGGCAGCGAAGCGCTGACCACGCGTGCGCTCGCGAACGCGCGCGAGAACGGCGTGGACGGCCATACGACCTTCGCATGCCGGAACCTGTTCGAGGTGACCGCCGACGACATCCGCGCGCTCGGCGCCTTCGACAAGTTCCTGATCGACCCGCCGCGCGAAGGCGCGCTCGCGGTGTCGAAGGCGCTGGCCGAGATCGCGCAGAGCGGGGAAGGTCCGCTGCCGAAGCGGATCGTCTACGTGTCGTGCAATCCGTCGACGCTCGCGCGCGACGCGGGCCTGCTCGTGCACGAAGCCGGCTACCGGCTGAAGGGCGCCGGCGTCGTGAACATGTTCCCGAATACGTCGCACGTCGAATCGATCGCGCTGTTCGAGCGCGACTGAGCGACGCGGGCGGCGGCGGACGTAAAAAAAACGGCCGTGACGGGCCGGTTTTTCATGAGGTGCCGCGAAGGTCAGTTGCGGTTGCCGCCGAAGATGCCGAGCAGCGCGAGCAGGTTCGTGAACACGTTGTACAGGTCGAGATAGATCGCGAGCGTGGCCGTGATGTAGTTCGTCTCGCCGCCGTTCACGACGCGCTGGACGTCGAACAGCATGTACGCGGAGAAGATCGCGATCGCGAGCACCGACACGGTCAGCATCAGCGCCGGCAGCTGCAGGAAGATGTTCGCGACCGATGCGAGCAGGATCACGATCACGCCCATGAACAGCCACTTGCCGAGGCCCGAGAAATCGCGCTTGCTGACGGTGGCGATCGTCGCCATCGCGGCGAAGATGATGCCGGTGCCGCCGAACGCGAGCATGATCAGCGACGGTCCGTTCGAGAAGCCGAGGATGAAACTCAGCAGGCGCGACAGCATCAGGCCCATGAAGAACGTGAAGCCGAGCAGCACGAATACGCCGGCCGCACTGTTTTTCGTCCGCTCGATCGCGAACATGAAGCCGAATGCGATCGCGAAGAACGCCAGCAGGCTCATCATCGGGCTGGTGGCCGCGAACAGCGAGAAGCCCGTCGCGACGCCGACCCACGCGCCGAGCACCGTCGGCACCATCGACAGCGCGAGCAGCCAGTACGTGTTGCGCAGCACGCGGTTGCGAACCTCGGCGGTGGTGACGGAGCCGCCGCGGCCGAAATTGTACGGATAGTCGTTCATGGTTTCTCCTAACATTGAACGCATGGGCGTCCGGGGCCGGTTCGGCGCGCGCGGTGTGCGGCGCAGCAAACCGGAGCAGCTATGGCTAAGATACGTTCCGCGCCGCGAGGTTTCAATGGCCGCACGGCGCAAAACACAGGGATTTGGAACCTTTCATGTGTGTAAGGGTTCAATCGCAATGATACACGGGATCGTGCTACAATAGCGGATTCATTTGAACCTGTAACTTCTTAATTTTTTGGAGTTTTTATGGCAATCGAGCGCACCCTGTCGATCATCAAGCCGGATGCGGTGGCAAAGAACGTGATCGGCCAGATCTACAGCCGTTTCGAAGGCGCCGGCCTGAAGATCGTCGCATCGCGCATGGCGCACCTGTCGCGTGCCGACGCCGAGAAGTTCTACGCGGTTCACGCGGCGCGTCCGTTCTTCAAGGACCTCGTCGACTTCATGATCTCGGGCCCGGTGATGATCCAGGTCCTGGAAGGCGAAGGCGCGATCCTGAAGAACCGCGACCTGATGGGCGCGACGGATCCGAAGAAGGCGGAAAAGGGCACGATCCGTGCCGACTTCGCCGACAGCATCGACGCGAACGCCGTGCACGGCTCGGACGCTCCGGAAACGGCTGCGGTCGAGATCGCGTTCTTCTTCCCGGAAATGAACGTTTACTCGCGCTAAGCCCCGGCTGGTAGCAAGTAGGCAGGATTCAGCGCACGCGGCAAGGCAGCACATCATGACGAGCGAAACTTCCGTCAATCTTCTCGACTTCGATGCCGAGGGTCTTGTCGCGTACTGCGGCAGTCTCGGCGAGAAGCCGTTCCGCGCCAAGCAGTTGCAGCGCTGGATCCACCAGTACAATGCCGGCGATTTCGATGGCATGACCGATCTCGCGAAGTCCCTGAGAGAAAAGCTCAAGGGCCGCGCGACGATCTCGATGCCGGAGATCGCCAGCGATCACGTTTCCGCCGACGGCACGCGCAAGTGGCTGATCGACGTCGGAAACGGCAATGCGGTCGAAACCGTGTTCATCCCGGAAGAGACGCGCGGCACGCTGTGCGTGTCGTCGCAGGCCGGGTGCGCGGTCAACTGCCGCTTCTGCTCGACGGGCAAGCAGGGTTTCTCCCGCAACCTGTCGACGGCTGAAATCATCGGCCAGCTTCGGATGGCCGAGTTTGCCTTGCGTGCGTCGCTCGGTCGCGCGCCCGGCCCGAACGGCAAGGCCGAGCGGGTGGTCACCAACGTGGTGATGATGGGCATGGGCGAGCCGCTGCTGAACTACAGCGCGGTCGTGCCCGCGATGCGCCTGATGCTCGACGATAACGCGTACGGCCTGTCGCGCCGCCGCGTCACGCTGTCGACCTCCGGCGTGGTGCCGATGATGGACCGCCTCGGCGCCGAATTGCCGGTCGCGCTGGCCGTTTCGCTGCACGCGCCGAACGATGCGCTGCGCGACGAGCTGGTGCCGCTCAACAAGAAGCATCCGCTTCGCGAGCTGATGGCCGCGTGCCAGCGTTATCTGAAGGTCGCGCCGCGCGACTTCATTACTTTCGAATACTGCATGCTGGACGGCGTCAACGACACCGAAGCGCATGCGCGCGAACTGCTCGCCGTCACGCGCGACGTGCCGTGCAAGTTCAACCTGATCCCGTTCAATCCGTTCCCGGAGTCGGGTCTCATCCGCTCGAAGCCGGAACAGATCAAGCGCTTTGCGCAGATCCTGATCGACGCGGGCGTCGTTACCACCGTGCGCAAGACGCGCGGCGACGACATCGACGCCGCGTGCGGCCAGCTCGCCGGCGCGGTGAAGGACCGCACGCGCCTCGCGGAACGAACGGGCGCAGCGGGAAAAATCATCGAGGTCCGGGCGGTCTGACGGGGATGCCCGGACTTTTTTGCGGTACAACACGCGAATAGCGATCTGTCGCGGTGCTTCGGCGCCGTACATGGCATGAACAGTTGCGGGCGCGGGCCGGTGGAGCCGGTGCGGCCCGCCAGTGAAGAAGAATCGACGCGAGGACAAGGATGAGTGAGCCGCAGCCGTCAAACGGCGCAGAGACGAATGCCGCGAAGCCGGCCCCGGCGGGACTGGAATCGCTGGTGGCGGTGGGCAGTCGGCTGGCGCAGCTTCGGGAAGCGAAGGGGTGGACGGTCGAGGATGTATCGGCGCGACTCAAGGTCGCACCGCCGAAGCTGCGGGCGCTGGAGGCCGGCGACATCAGCCATTTGCCCGGCGTGACGTTTGCGCTCGGCGTCGTGCGCAGCTACGCGAAGATGCTCGGCGTCGATCCGGAGCCGTTCGCGCAGGCGCTGCGCCGCGAGCGCGGGGTGCCGGAAGTCGACCTGTCGATGCCGGCGTCGTCGGGGGCGGATCTGCCGCGCGGCCGCGTGTCGATTCCGCTCGGCGGCTCGTCGCGCCACCATCCGTGGCTGTGGGGCACCGCGATCGTCGTGATCGCGGCGATCGCGGTACTGATGTGGCACACTGGCGGCGATTCGCCGAGCTGGCTCGCGCGCTTCAAGGGCGGCGACGCGCAGCATGCGTCGGTCGCGAGCGCGCCGGCGGCGGCTTCCGCCGAGGAGGCGGCGGCGAGCGGCACGACAACGGCACCGGCGAATGAGGTTCCGGCCCCGGCGGCGACGTCCGCAGCGGCGCCGCAGGTCGTTGCGTCGGCTACGCCGGCGCCGGCCGCGACGGCGGACGCATCACGGCCGGTCGTCGCGACGACGGCAACGACGACGGTGGCGAGCGCTGCCGCTGCCGCGCAGCCGGCGAGCGTCGCGGTCGCGGCAGGCCAGTCGATGATCGAACTGAAGGTCAGGCAGGACAGCTGGTTCAGCGTGCGCGACAAGAGCGGCAAGGAGCTGTTCTCCGGGCTGGTGCACGCCGGCGAGGCGAAGCAGGTCGCCGGCGACGGTCCGTTCAAGGTCACGATCGGCAACAAGGCGGGCCTCGACGCGATCGCGTTCGACGGAAAGCCCGTCGATCCGGCAAAATATTCGGCAGCGCGGGGTAATGTGGCGCGGTTCACGTTGCCCTGACGCCAAGCGCCGTGGCGAAGGCCTGTCGACGATACCGGCAGGCCGTGACGGCACGGCGCTTTTTCAATTCATGCGCCGCCTTGCGGCGCATTCCGCGTAAATGGATCTATCGATGCAATCCGAAGCTCAATCCCCACGCAGCAGTCAGATTTGTTCAACCGAGCCGGTGTTCGGCGGGCATGCGCCGCGCCGCGTGTCGCATGCGGTGGATGTCCGCTGGGGCGGCCAGCTCGTGACGATCGGCGGTGCCGCGCCGGTGCGCGTGCAGTCGATGACGAATACCGACACGGCCGACGCGATCGGCACCGCGATCCAGATCAAGGATCTCGCGAACGCGGGTTCCGAACTGGTGCGCATCACGGTCAACACGCCCGAGGCTGCGGCCGCCGTGCCGGCGATCCGCGAGCAGCTCGACCGGATGGGCGTGACGGTGCCGCTCGTCGGCGATTTCCATTACAACGGCCATCTGCTGCTGCGCGACTATCCGGGCTGCGCGGAGGCGCTGTCGAAGTACCGGATCAATCCGGGCAACGTCGGCCAGGGCGCGAAGCGCGACACGCAGTTCGCGCAGATGATCGAAGCCGCGATCAAGTACGACAAGCCGGTGCGGATCGGCGTGAATTGGGGCAGCCTCGACCAGGACCTGCTCGCGCGCATGATGGATGAGAACGCCGCGCGGGCGCAGCCGTGGGACGCGCAGAGCGTGATGTACGAGGCGCTGATCCAGTCGGCGATCGGTTCGGCCGAGCGCGCGGTCGAGCTGGGTCTCGGCCGCGACCGCATCGTGCTGTCGTGCAAGGTCAGCGGTGTGCAGGACCTGATCGCCGTGTACCGCGAACTCGGCCGCCGCTGCGGCTTCGCGCTGCACCTCGGCCTGACCGAGGCTGGCATGGGCTCGAAGGGCATCGTCGCGTCGACCGCGGCGCTCGGCGTGCTGCTGCAGGAAGGGATCGGCGACACGATCCGCATCTCGCTGACGCCCGAGCCGGGCGCGCCGCGCACCGGCGAGGTCGTGGTCGGCCAGGAAATCCTGCAGACGATGGGCCTGCGCTCGTTCGCGCCGATGGTGATCGCCTGCCCCGGCTGCGGCCGCACGACCAGCACGCTGTTCCAGGAACTCGCGATGCAGATCCAGACCTACCTGCGCGAGCAGATGCCGGTGTGGCGCAAGGAATACCCGGGTGTCGAGAAGATGAACGTCGCGGTGATGGGCTGCATCGTCAACGGCCCGGGCGAATCGAAGCACGCGAACATCGGCATCAGCCTGCCGGGTTCGGGCGAGAACCCGGCAGCGCCGGTCTTCATCGACGGCGAGAAGGTCAAGACGCTGCGCGGCGAGCGGATCGCCGAGGAATTCCAGCAGATCGTCAGCGACTATGTCGCACGCAACTACGGCCGCGCCGCGGCCCTGAACTAATTCGTCCACACACACGATGACTGAACAGAAACGCAAGATCGAGAAGCTCACGGGCGTCAAGGGCATGAACGACATCCTGCCGCAGGATGCCGGCCTGTGGGAGTTCTTCGAAGCCACCGTGAAATCGCTGCTGCGCGCCTACGGCTACCAGAACATCCGCACGCCGATCGTCGAGCACACGCAACTGTTCACGCGCGGCATCGGCGAAGTCACGGACATCGTCGAGAAGGAGATGTACAGCTTCACCGACGCGCTGAACGGCGAAAACCTGACGATGCGCCCGGAAAACACCGCGGCGGTCGTGCGCGCGGCGATCGAGCACAACATGCTGTACGACGGTCCGAAGCGTCTGTGGTACATCGGCCCGATGTTCCGTCACGAGCGTCCGCAGCGCGGCCGCTACCGCCAGTTCCACCAGGTCGGCGTCGAGGCGCTCGGCTTCGCGGGTCCGGATGCGGACGCCGAAATCATCATGATGTGCCAGCGCCTGTGGGACGACCTCGGCCTGACCGGCATCAAGCTCGAGATCAATTCGCTCGGCCTCGCGGAAGAGCGCGCCGCGCACCGCGTCGAGCTGATCAAGTATCTGGAGCAGTTCGTCGACGTGCTCGACGAGGATGCGAAGCGCCGCCTGTATACGAACCCGCTGCGCGTGCTCGACACGAAGAATCCGGCGCTGCAGGAAATCGCGCAGAACGCGCCGAAGCTGATCGACTTCCTCGGCGACGAATCGCGCGCGCACTTCGAAGGGCTGCAGCGCCTGCTGCTGGCGAACAACATCCCGTTCAAGATCAACCCGCGTCTCGTGCGCGGCCTCGATTACTACAACCTGACCGTGTTCGAGTGGGTGACCGACAAGCTCGGCGCGCAGGGCACGGTCGCGGCCGGCGGCCGCTACGATCCGCTGATCGAGCAGCTCGGCGGCAAGCCGACTGCCGCATGCGGCTGGGCGATGGGCATCGAGCGGATTCTCGAATTGCTGAAGGAAGAGGATCTCGCGCCCGAGCAGGAAGGCGTCGACGTGTATGTCGTGCACCAGGGCGAAGCCGCGCGCGAACAGGCGTTCATCGCGGCCGAGCGCCTGCGCGACACGGGCCTCGACGTGATCTTCCACTGCAGCGCCGACGGCGGCCCGGCGAGCTTCAAGTCGCAGATGAAGCGGGCCGACGCGAGCGGCGCCGCGTTCGCGGTGATCTTCGGCGAAGAGGAGGTCGCGAACGGCACGGTGGGCGTGAAGGCGCTGCGCGGTGCGGGCGAAGACGGGGAAAAGAACGTTCAGCAGACCGTACCGGTCGAAAGCTTGACCGAATTCCTAATCAATGCGATGGTTGCATCCGCCGAAGACGGCGACGACTGATCGCGCTGGCGTTCGCTCGACAAGAAAGGCCTGAACAGGAAGGAATCGCTCGCCGATGAGTTATCACGACGAACAAGAATCGATTGAAAGTCTCAAGGCGTGGTGGGCACGCTGGGGCAACCTCACCACGTGGATCGTGCTCGTGGCGCTCGTCGTCGCGGCCGGTTTCAACGGCTGGAACTATTGGCAGCGCCGCCAGGCCGCCGAGGCATCCGGGCTGTACGAGCAGGTCCAGAAGGCCGCCGCCGCGAACGACAAGGCGACGATGGCCCGCGCGGCCGCCGACATGGAAGACAAGTACGGCAGCACCGCGTATGCACAGATGACGGCGCTGTCGGCCGCGAAGGTGCTGTATGCGGCCGGCGATGCGGCCGGCGCGAAGGCTCAGCTGCAATGGGCCGCCGATCACGCGAAGGACGACGAGTACAAGCAGATCGCGAAGCTGCGTCTGGCATCGCTGCTGCTCGACGAAAAGGCGTACGACGCGGGGCTCGCGCTGTTGTCGGGCACGCCGGTGGACGCCTTCAAGGGCCTCGTGGCAGATCGCCGCGGCGATCTGCTGGCCGCGCAAGGCAAGACCGACGACGCGCGCGCGGCCTACAAGCTCGCGCTCGACAGCCTGTCGAAGGACGACCAGTCGGCCCGCCAGCTCGTGCAGTTCAAGCTGGATGCGCTCGGCGGCTGAGCCGCGGCCCCCTCAACCTCTTAACTCTGCTTCGCTAACCGATGAATTTGCTGAAACGTTACGCTGTGCCCGTTGCCTGCGCGGCGGCTGTCCTTGCACTGGCGGCCTGCTCGTCGTCGAAGGATGCGCGCCGCGTGCCGACGCCGCTCACCGAGTTCAAGCCCGTGATGGACGTGCAACAGGTCTGGAAGGCGAGCGTCGGCAAGGGCGGACGCTACCTGTTCTCGCCGGTGGCCGTGGGCGACGCCGTCTATGCGGCGGGCGAGAACGGTTCGGTCGAGAAGATCGACGCGAAGACGGGCCAGACGCTGTGGCGCACGAAGGTCGGCTCCGACCTGTCGGCCGGCGTCGGCAGCGACGGCAACCTGACTGCGGTCGGCGCGCTGAAGGGCGGCGTGTTCGTGCTCGGCCCGGACGGCAAGCAACTGTGGAAGACGACCGTGCAGGGCGAGATCTTCTCGCCGCCGCTGGTCGGCAACGGCCTCGTGATCGTGCGCACGATCGACGGCCAGGTGATCGCGTTCAACGCGCAGACGGGCGAGCAGAAGTGGACCTACCGCAACCGCGCGGTGCCGCTGAACCTGCGCGTGTCGGCCGGCATGACCTTCGCGGGCGATGCGGCGGTGCTTGCCGGCTTCCCGGGCGGCGGGCTTGTCGCGATCAACCTGCAGACCGGCGAGCCGTTCTGGCAGGCGCCGGTGTCGTTCCCGAAGGGCGTGACCGAAGTCGAGCGGATCAACGACGTCAGCGGTCCGCCGACGCTGGTCGGCGCGGAAACCTGCGCGGTGACGTTCCAGGGCCAGCTCGGCTGCTTCGATGCGAACTCGGGCCGGCCGTTGTGGGAAAAGCCGTTCTCGAGCCGCAGCGGCCTCGCGCAGGACGATTCGGTGGTCGCCGGCGGCGACGACTGGTCGGTCGTGACGGCGTACGATGCGGCCACCGGCAACCAGCTGTGGCGCAACGAGCAGTTGAAGAGCCGTGACGTCGGCGTGCCGTACCTGCTCGGCCATGCGGTCGTGATGGGCGACTACAAGGGCTTCGTGCACTTCCTGTCGCGCGAGGACGGCAGCTTCATCGCGCGGATGAAGACCGACGGCAGCGCGATCACGGCAGCGCCAGTGCTCGCGGGCAATACGCTCGTCGTGCAGACGAAGGACGGCGGCCTGTACGGCTTCCGTCCGCGCTGATACGCAACACGCGCAGCCGCGCGGCGGCGGGCTGGTCCCGCGCAGCGCGGCGTGCGACATGAAGGCGGCCGGTGTTCCCGGCCGCTCGGTATTTGAAAGGCAGTTCGAGACGAAACATGACGGCGCGCACCGCGCGCCCGGCGCGCGCATCCGGCGCGGCGCGAATTCGTGATATTTTCATTCAGCGCAGCCGCCCGCAGCAGCGGGCCTCCCGCTGCTGCGCTTCACCGTAGACAACACAGATGAAACCGGTCATTGCCCTCGTTGGGCGCCCCAATGTGGGGAAATCCACGCTGTTCAACCGGCTCACGCGCTCGCGCGATGCGCTGGTGGCCGACTTGCCGGGCCTGACGCGCGATCGCCATTACGGCGAAGGGCGCGTCGGCGAGCGGCCGTATCTCGTCGTCGACACGGGCGGCTTCGAGCCCGTCGCGAAGGACGGCATCCTGCACGAGATGGCGCGCCAGACGCGCCAGGCCGTCGAGGAAGCGGACGTCGTCGTGTTCATCGTCGACGGCCGCAACGGGCTGGCGCCGCAGGACAAGACGATTGCCGACTACCTGCGCAAGACCGGCCGGCCGATCTTCCTCGTCGTCAACAAGGCCGAGGGGATGAAGTACACGGCGGTCGCGACCGACTTCTACGAACTCGGGCTCGGCGATCCGCGCGCGATCTCGGCCGCGCACGGCGACGGCGTGACCGACATGATCAACGAGGCGCTGGAGGTCGCGTACGCGGACCAGCCGGAAGAAGAGGACGAGAACGACCCGTCGCGCGGCATCAAGATCGCGATCGTCGGCCGGCCGAACGTCGGCAAGTCGACGCTCGTCAACGCGCTGATCGGCGAGGACCGCGTGATTGCGTTCGACATGCCGGGCACGACGCGCGATTCGATCTACGTCGACTTCGAGCGTAACGGCAAGAAATACACGCTGATCGATACGGCCGGCCTGCGCCGCCGCGGCAAGGTGTTCGAGGCGATCGAGAAGTTCTCGGTCGTGAAGACGCTGCAGTCGATCTCCGACGCGAACGTCGTCATTCTTCTGCTGGATGCGCAGCAGGACATTTCCGACCAGGACGCGCACATCGCCGGCTTCGTCGTCGAGCAGGGCCGCGCGCTCGTGATCGGTGTGAACAAGTGGGACGGGCTGGACGAGCACGCGCGCGAGCGCGCGAAAGCGGATTTGACCCGCAAGCTGAAATTCCTCGACTTCGCGAAGTCGCATTTCATTTCGGCCGCGAAGAAAACCGGCATCGGCGCGCTGATGCGCTCGGTCGACGATGCATATGCCGCCGCGATGGCGAAGCTGCCGACGCCGAAGCTCACGCGCGCGCTGATCGAGGCCGTCGAGTTCCAGCAGCCGCGCCGTCGCGGCCCGGTGCGCCCGAAGCTGCGCTACGCGCACCAGGGCGGCCAGAATCCGCCGATCATCGTGATCCACGGCAACGCGCTCGACGCGGTGACCGAAACCTACAAGCGTTACCTGGAAAACCGTTTCCGCGAAACTTTCTCCCTGACCGGGACTCCATTGCGCATAGAGTTCCGTTCGTCGAACAACCCGTACGCGGACAAGGGCTGAAGCACGCCCCGCAATGGCTCGGCCGCATGGCCGAGGCCCGGGCGGGGCAGGCAAAATCGGCTATAGTGTAGCGATTGGCGCCGGATCTCTTTTTCTTCGTCGCCAATCCAGATCAACCTGCAAAAAAAGATGGAGTACGCCATGAGCAACAAAGGGCAATTGTTACAAGACCCGTTTTTGAACGCACTGCGCAAGGAGCACGTTCCCGTTTCGATCTATCTCGTCAACGGCATCAAGCTCCAAGGGAACATCGAATCGTTCGACCAGTACGTCGTGTTGCTCCGTAATACGGTGACCCAGATGGTCTACAAGCACGCCATCTCGACGGTCGTGCCGGCGCGCCCGGTGAATTTCCACCCGGACGCGGAAGCCTCGTCCTAACCCATTGCAGCGGCCGGCATCCGGTCGCCGCGAGCGACCGATGCCAGCCGCCTTATCTTGACACCCGATAATTTGATCAACGCAGCGCTCGTCGGCATCGATTTCGGCAAGACCGATTTCGAGGCCAGTCTCGAAGAACTCAGTCTTCTCGCCTCCAGCGCGGGGGCCCATCCCGCCGTCACCCTCACAGGCCGCCGGGCCAGTCCCGATGCCGCGATGTTCATCGGCAGCGGCAAGGCCGACGAATTGCGGCTCGCCTGCGAAGCCCACGACGTCGACATCGTCATTTTCAATCACGCGCTGGCGCCGGCGCAGCAACGCAATCTGGAGCGGGCGCTTAATCGGCGAGTGGTCGATCGGACGAGCCTCATCCTCGACATTTTCGCGCAGCGCGCGCGCAGCCATGAAGGCAAGCTGCAGGTCGAGCTCGCGCAGCTCCAGTACCTGTCGACGCGGCTGATCCGCGCGTGGACCCACCTCGAACGGCAAAAAGGCGGTATCGGCCTGCGCGGCCCCGGTGAAACGCAGCTCGAAACCGACCGTCGGCTGATCGGCGAGCGGATCAAGATGCTGAAGTCGCGGCTCGACCGGTTGCGCCGGCAGCACAGTACGCAGCGGCGCCAGCGCGCGCGCAGCGGCACGATGTCGGTGTCGCTCGTCGGCTACACCAACGCGGGCAAGTCGACGCTGTTCAATGCGCTGACGAAAGCGCAGGCGTATGCGGCCGACCAGTTGTTCGCGACGCTCGATACGACGTCGCGGCGCGTGTACCTCGGCGACGAGGTCGGCCAGATCGTCGTGTCGGACACCGTCGGCTTCATCCGCGAGCTGCCTCACCAGCTCGTCGCGGCGTTTCGCGCGACGCTCGAGGAAACGATCCATGCAGATCTGCTGCTGCATGTGGTCGACGCGTCGAGCGCGGTCCGGCTCGAGCAGATCGAGCAGGTCAACGGCGTGCTGCACGAGATCGGCGCGGACACGATCCGGCAGGTCCTGGTGTTCAACAAGATCGACGCCGTGCCCGAGCTGGCGGCCCGCGGCGACGCGGTCGAGCGGGACGAGTATGGTAATATTTCGCGCGTCTTTTTGAGCGCGCGCACCGGTCAGGGTCTCGATGCGTTGCGTGCCGCCATCGCCGAGATCGCCTCCGCGGAACACCTTTCCGGCGCGACGTTACCCAACGACGCGCTCGACGGCGCGCCCGCTGAACCACACGAAGACCACACGATTTCCGAACACGGGCGCTAACCGGTCCCGGCCGGTTCGCCGGCGTCTAATCTGGTGAACAAACTCTGGTGAACGAATACAACGAGCGGAGTACCTGGCGGCGGATGCGCGCCTTGCTGTCGATCAACGATCCCCGCTGGGGACGCGGCGAAGGCAATGGCAACGGCAAGGACGGATCCCGTCCCCGCGCGAACGAATCGAAGCGTCCGCCCGGCGGCGACGGCGACGGTCCGCCCGATCTCGACGAGATGTGGCGCAACTTCAACCGGCGCCTGAGCGGCCTGTTCGGCGGCAAGGGCGGCAACGGTTTCCGTCCGGACAACGGCCGCGCCGCGCGGATCGGCGTCGGCATCGTGATCGGCGTGCTGATCGCGGTCTATGCCGGTAGCGGGCTGTTTGTCGTACAGGAAGGCCAGACCGGCGTCGTGCTGCAGTTCGGCAAGCTCGACGGCACCGTCGGCCAGGGCGTGCACTGGCGCGCGCCGTATCCGTTCGCGTCGCACGAGATCGTCGACACGACGCAGGTCCGCTCGATCGAGATCGGCCGCAACAACGTCGTGCGGCTCGCGAACGTGAAGGAATCGGCGATGCTGACGCGCGATGCGGACATCGTCGACGTGCGCTTCATCGTCCAGTACCGGATCCGTTCCGCCACCGACTACCTGTTCCGCAGCGTCGATCCCGAGCGCAGCGTGTCGCAGGCCGCACAGGCGGCGGTGCGCGCGATCGTCGGCACGCGCAGCGCGGCCGACCTGCTGAACCAGGATCGCGACGCGATGCGCGAGCAGCTTGCCGCTGCGATCCAGCGCGACCTCGACCGCTACCAGTCGGGGCTCGAGGTGACGGCCGTCACGATGCAGAGCGTCGCGGCACCCGAACAGACGCAGGCGGCGTATGCCGAAGTGGCCAAGGCGCGCGACGAGCGCGAGGCCGCGAAGCGCGCCGCGCAGGCCTATGCGAACGATCTGCTGCCGAAGGCGCAGGGCGATGCCGCGAAGCTCATCGACGAGGCAAAGACCTACGCGGACCGTGTCGTCACGGAAGCCGAAGGCGACGCCGATCGCTTCAAGCAGGTCTATGCGCAGTATTCGAAGGCACCCGCGGTGATCCGCGAGCGGATGTATCTCCAGACGATGCAGGAAATCTACTCGAACACGACCAAGGTGTTCGTCGGCAACAAGGGGGGCAGCGTCGTGTACCTGCCGCTCGACAAGCTCGTCGAGCAGGGGCGGCAAAACGCCGCGGCATCGGCCGCCGCGGCACCGGCCGCCGGTGCGTCCGCGCCGGACGCCGGATCGGCGCCGGCAGCGGTGGCTGCGCCGGCGTCCGGCGCGGCTGCGAGCGCGGCGTCGGCAGTCGCGGCGCCAGCATCGGGCGGCGATGCGCTGCGATCGCGTGAAGGCTTTCGCAGCCGGTCGCGCGAAGACGATCTGAAGTAACGGGGAGCGCAGAACATGAACCGAATCATTGCGCTCGTCGTCGCGATCGTGATCGTTGCCTTCGCGGCGTCCTCGACGGTGCTGACCGTCGATCCGCGCCATGCGGCCGTGCTGTCGGGTCGCGACGGCGCGCAGCCGGAACTCGCGGGCCCCGGCGTCCATTTCAAGCTGCCGCCGCCGCTGCAGACGGCGACGCTGATCGACACGCGGCTGCAGTCGCTCGAGCCGGCCGATCCGCTGCAGCTCGCGACCCAGGACAAGCACGACCTGCTCGTCGCGTATGCGGTCAAGTACCGCGTCAGCGATCCGATGAAGTATTTTGCCGCCACCGGCGGCGACCCGGCGGTCGCCACCGATCGTCTGACCGGCGCGCTGAAGAGTGCGCTCGGCGACGCATTCGGCAAGCGCGCGCTCGACGATGCGCTCGGCAGCCAGCCGGCGATCGCCGATGCGGCGCGCGACGCGGCGCGTGCGAACGCGGCGGGGTTCGGCGTCGACGTGGTCGACGTCCAGCTCACGCGCGTCGACCTGCCGGCCGCGCAGACGGATGCCGTCTACCAGCGGATGATCGGCGCACTGCGCGACCAGGCCGCACAGGTGCGCGCCGAGGGCGCAGCCGACGTCGAGCAGATCAAGGCCGATGCCGAACGCGAGCAGCAGGCCGTGCTGGCGAACGCGTACAAGTCCGCGCAGACGATCAAGGGCGAGGGCGACGCGAAGGCCGCGACGATCGCCGCCGATGCGTTCGGCAAGGATCCGCAGTTCTACCAGTTCTATGCGAGCCTGCAGGCGTACCGGAACACGTTCAAGCGCAACGACGTCATCGTCGTCGACCCCGACAGCGAGTTCTTCCGCTTCATGCGCAGCCCGACGGGCGGTGCCGCCGCGCCGGCCGCACCCGCTTCCCGCAAACACTGACCTTGGGGCGCCGCGTCGAGCGGCGCCGTCGCTCGCATGGACCTGGCTGGCTCGTTGTTGCTCGCAGTAGCGCTGATGCTGATCATCGAGGGGGCGTTCCCCTTCGTGTTTCCTGTCGCCTGGCGCGACACGTTTCGTAGAATAGCGGAGCGGCCGCCGCATCATATCCGGATCGGCGGGCTGATCGTCATGGCGCTCGGGCTCGTGCTGCTGCTGCTCGCCACCTGATCCCGGACGGCGCACCCGCCGTCCGTCCCGCCCGATTCCGATTGCCGATTCATCTTGCGGCGCGCATGGCGCGCGCCGTTTCATGTCGTAGGACCGTACCGATGTCGACCTGGTTACTTCCCGAGAATATCGCCGACGTATTGCCGTCGGAAGCGCGCAAGATCGAGGAGCTGCGCCGCAGGCTGCTCGACCGCTTCCGGTCGTATGGCTACGAGATGGTGATGCCGCCGCTGCTCGAATATCTCGAGTCGCTGCTGACGAGCGGCGGCGCCGATCTGCGCCTGCGCACCTTCAAGCTGGTCGACCAGCTGTCGGGGCGCACGCTCGGCCTGCGCGCGGACATCACGCCGCAGGTCGCGCGCATCGATGCGCACCTGCTGAACCGTCAGGGCGTGACGCGCCTCTGCTATGCGGGCCACGTGATGCATACGCGTCCGCGCGGGCTGCATGCGACGCGCGAGCAGATCCAGATCGGCGCGGAAATCTACGGCCATGCCGGGCTCGAAGCCGACCTCGAGATCCAGCAGCTGATGCTCGACGCGCTGCATCTCGCCGGGCTGTCGCGCATCCGCCTCGACCTGTGTCATGCCGGCGTGCTCGCGGCGCTGCTCGCGCGCGACGCGCGGGCCGCGGAACGCGGCGAGGCGCTGTACGACGCGCTGTCGGGCAAGGATGTGCCGCTCCTGAACGAACTGACCGACGATCTCGGCGCCGACACGCGTGCCGCGCTGCGCGCGCTGCCGCACCTGTACGGCGATGCGAGCGTGCTCGACGAGGCGCGTACGCGGCTGCCGGTGCTGCCGGAGATCACGCGCGCGCTGGACGACCTCGCGCAGCTCGCGGCCCGGGCGAAGGGCGCCGAAGTGGCGATCGACCTGGCCGACCTGCGCGGCTACGCGTACCACAGCGGTGCGATGTTCACCGCGTACATCGACGGCGTGCCGAACGCGATCGCGCGCGGCGGCCGTTACGACCACGTCGGCCAGGCATATGGCCGGGCGCGCCCGGCGACGGGTTTCTCGCTCGACCTGCGCGAGCTTGCGCGGATTTCGCCGGTCGAGGCGCGCGGCACCGCGATCCTCGCGCCATGGGCGCAGGACGACGCGCTGCAGGCCGCCGTCGCCGCGCTGCGCGACGCGGGCGAGGTGGTGATCCAGGCGCTGCCGGGCCACGACCACGTGCTCGACGAGTTCGCCTGCGACCGTTCGCTCGTCGAGCGCAACGGCGCATGGGTGGTCGAGCCCCGTTAAACAGGCGTTCGCGGGCCGCGTTCGACGTGCATATCGTTGACGCGAAACGGAAAAATTCGGAATCGTCCGCGAACATAGGTAGAATACGTTTTTAACCAGCTAACGAATCAACATGTCTGCCAGCGCAGTGAATGTGACTCCCGGGCGCAACGTCGTCGTCGTGGGGACTCAATGGGGTGATGAAGGCAAGGGCAAGATCGTCGACTGGCTGACGGACCACGCTCAAGGCGTCGTGCGTTTCCAGGGCGGCCACAATGCCGGCCACACCCTCATCATCGGCGGCAAGAAGACGATCTTGCGCCTCATTCCGTCGGGCATCATGCGTGAAGGCGTCGCCTGCTTCATCGGCAACGGCGTCGTACTGTCCCCCGAAGCACTGTTCAAGGAAATCGGCGAGCTCGAAGAAGCCGGCGTGAACGTGCGCGACCGTCTGTTCATTTCCGAAGCCACGACGCTGATCCTGCCGTACCACATCGCGATCGACCAGGCGCGCGAAGCGCGCAAGGGCGCCGGCAAGATCGGCACGACCGGCCGCGGCATCGGCCCGGCGTACGAAGACAAGGTCGGCCGCCGCGCGCTGCGCGTGCAGGACCTGTTCGACGCGAAGACCTTCGCCGATCGCCTGCGCGAAAACCTCGATTTCCACAACTTCGTGCTGACCCAGTACCTGGGCGGCGCGGCCGTCGACTTCCAGGCCACGCTCGACACGATGCTCGGCTATGCCGATCGCCTGAAGCCGATGGTGGCCGACGTGTCGCGCCGTCTGTACGACGCGAACAATGCGGGCCAGAACCTGCTGTTCGAAGGCGCGCAGGGCACGCTGCTCGACATCGACCACGGCACCTATCCGTTCGTCACGTCGAGCAACTGCGTCGCCGGTGCGGCGTCCGCCGGCGCCGGCGTCGGTCCGCAGAAGCTCAACTACATCCTCGGCATCACGAAGGCGTATTGCACGCGCGTCGGCTCGGGCCCGTTTCCGAGCGAACTGTACGATGCGGACAACCCGAAGCGCCAGGATCAGGTCGGTGTCACGCTCGCGAACGTCGGCAAGGAATTCGGCTCGGTCACCGGCCGTCCGCGCCGTACCGGCTGGCTCGACGCGGCCGCGCTGCGCCGCTCGATCCAGATCAACGGCGTGTCGGGCCTGTGCATGACGAAGCTGGACGTGCTCGACGGCCTCGAAGAGGTCAAGCTGTGCGTCGGCTACAAGATCGACGGCAAGGACGTGGACATCCTGCCGCGCGGCGCGGCCGACGTGGCACGCTGCGAGCCCGTGTACGAAACGTTCTCCGGCTGGAAGGAAAGCACGGTCGGCATCAAGGCGTGGGACGCGCTGCCGGCCAATGCACAGGCTTACCTGGCCCGCGTCCAGGAAGTGGCCGGCGTGCCGATCGACATGGTGTCGACGGGCCCGGACCGCGACGAAACGATCCTGCTTCGCCATCCGTTCAAGGTGTAATTTCCAGATGACGCAGCAACATACGATGACGGCCGCCGATCTGATGACTGATCCGCGCAACGACGACAAGAACCTGTGGGTCGGCTGGGATGAATATCACCGGCTGATCGAACTGCTCGCGCTGCAGGTGCACGAATCCGGCTGGAAGTTCGACCAGATCCTGTGTCTCGCGCGCGGCGGCCTGCGTGTCGGCGATCAGCTCTCGCGCATCTACGACGTGCCGCTCGCGATCCTCGCGACGAGCTCGTACCGGGAAGCCGCCGGCCGCGAGCAGGGCGAACTCGATATCGCGCAGTACATCACGATGACGCGCGGCAATCTTGCGGGCAACGTGCTGCTGGTCGACGATCTGGTCGATTCCGGCGTCACGCTCGCACGCGTGCAGGAGCACCTGAAGGAGCGTTATCCGGCCGTCACGGCGGTGCGCTCGGCCGTGCTCTGGTACAAGGGCTGCTCGAAGGTCAAGCCCGACTACCACACGCAGTTCCTGCCGACGAATCCGTGGATCCATCAGCCGTTCGAGGAGTGGGACACGGTGCGCCCGCACAACCTCGAGGCGTGGATCAAGCGCGGTCGCGCGCAGCGCGACGGTTCGGGCGCATAAAGCGCCTCGTATCGTCGAAGAAAGCCTTGCACGGCGCCGCTTGCGGCGCCGTTTTCATTGGCGGTCACGCCGGCGGCAGGGCGGCCCGATAGGCAGACGGCACGGCCCCGGCTATGATGGCAGGCCTGCCACAGCTCGCGGCGCATTGCATCCGCGGCATGGATCACGTGGCTTCGCGGCAACAGCGCAGGACGGCTTTTCGTGGGTGCGCGGGTAGAATAGCGCTCGTTTTGTCCGAATCCGGACCCGATTATTACGCTTCATATGAACGACACGATCCACTCGACCGACGCAGCAGCCCACGCGCCGCATTCGGCGCATCAACACTCGCTGCGGGCGCTCGCGATAGCGGCCATCGGCGTGGTGTTCGGCGACATCGGTACGAGCCCGCTGTATTCGCTCAAGGAAGCGTTCAGTCCGGCGCACGGCATTCCGCTGACCGAATCCTCGATTCTCGGCGTGATCTCGCTGCTGTTCTGGGCCATCGTCCTGGTGGTCGGCGTCAAATACCTGCTGTTCGTGATGCGCGCCGACAACAACGGCGAGGGCGGCGTGCTCGCGCTGATGGCGCTGTCGCTGCGGCCGCTCAATTCGAAGGGCCGCGTCGCGGGCGCGCTGATGGCGCTCGGAATCTTCGGCGCGTGCATGTTCTACGGCGACGCGGTGATCACGCCGGCGATCTCGGTGATGTCGGCGGTCGAAGGGCTCGAGATCGCCGCGCCGCAACTGACCCATCTCGTGCTGCCGATCACGATCGTGATCCTGATCGCGCTGTTCTGGATCCAGCGCCACGGCACCGCGACGGTCGGCAAGCTGTTCGGCCCGATCATGGTGCTGTGGTTCGTCGCGATCGCGGCGCTCGGCGTATATCACATCGTGCGCGTGCCGGGCATCATCGCGGCGATCAACCCGTATTACGCCGCGTCGTTCATGGCCGATCACCTGCTGCAGGCCTACGTCGTGCTCGGCTCGGTCGTGCTGGTGCTGACCGGCGCCGAAGCGCTCTACGCGGACATGGGTCACTTCGGCGCGAAGCCGATCCGCATCGCCGCGTACGGGCTCGTGATGCCGTCGCTGGTGCTGAACTACTTCGGCCAGGGCGCGCTGCTGATCCAGAACCCGAAGGCGATCGAGAACCCGTTCTTCCTGCTGGCGCCGGAATGGGCGCTGCTGCCGCTCGTGATCCTGTCGACGGTCGCCACCGTGATCGCGTCGCAGGCGGTGATCTCGGGCGCGTATTCGCTGACCTCGCAGGCGATCCAGCTCGGCTACGTGCCGCGCATGAAAGTGCTGCACACGTCCGAACTGGCGATCGGCCAGATCTACGTGCCGGTCGTGAACTGGCTGCTGCTGTTCGTGATCCTCTGCATCGTGATCGGCTTCAAGAGCTCCGACAACCTCGCGGCCGCATACGGCATCGCGGTGACGGCGACGATGGTGATCACGACCGTGCTCGCTTGCGTCGTGATGGTGAAGGTGTGGAACTGGAACCGGCTGCTGGTCGGCGCGATCATCGCCGTCTTCCTGACGATCGATCTCGGCTTTTTCGGCGCGAACCTGCTGAAGGTCGCGCAGGGCGGCTGGCTGCCGCTCGGCATCGGCGCGCTGCTGTTCTTCCTGCTGATGACCTGGTACAAGGGGCGGCACATCGTCAAGGAGCGCACCGCGGCCGACGGTATTCCGCTGGAGCCGTTCCTGCAGGGGCTGCTCGCGCACCCGCCGCACCGCGTGTCGGGCACCGCGATCTACCTGACCGGCAACGACAAGCTCGTGCCCGTCAGCCTGCTGCACAACCTGAAGCACAACAAGGTGCTGCACGAGCGCACGCTGTTCATGACCTTCGTCACGCGCGACATTCCGTATGTGCGCGACGACAAGCGGCTGAGCGCGCGCGATGCGGGCGGCGGCCTGTACATCGTGAAGGCCGAATACGGCTTCAACGAGACGCCGGACGTGAAGGCCGTGCTCGAGGAGTTCGGCCGCACGCACGACATGACCTTCGAGCTGATGGACACGTCGTTCTTCCTCGCGCGCGAAACGGTCGTGCCGACCCAGCTGCCCGGCATGTCGATCTGGCGCGAGCGCGTGTTCGCTTGGATGCACCAGAATGCCGCGAAGCCGACCGATTTCTTCGCGATTCCGGCGAACCGCGTCGTCGAGCTCGGCACGAAGATCGAGATCTGAGCGCCGTCCGCGGGCCGGGCTGACGTGCCGGCCGGCGCGTCGGTTCGGCGGTGTGTCCCTTTCCCGCCTTCCCCGATTCCGCCGCAGCAGTAAAAAAGCCCGCCGGACGGCGGGCTTTGCGTTTGAGGGCGACCTGCGCCGGCTCAGCGCTGCTTGAGCTTCGCGAACGCCGCGGCCATCGCGCCGGCCGGCTCCGGCTCGCGCGAACGCGTCGGGCGGGCTGCACCGCGCGCGGCATTGCCGCGATCCTGGCCGCCGCGCGACGACAATGCGCCGGGCGCCGCGTCGTCGTCGAGGCGCATCGTCAGCGAAATGCGCTGGCGCTTCACGTCGACGTCGAGCACCTTGACCTTGACCACCTGGCCGGCCTTTACGACTTCGTGCGGATCCTTGATGAACTTCGTCGACATCGCGGACACGTGGACGAGGCCGTCCTGGTGGACGCCGACATCCACGAACGCGCCGAATGCCGCGACGTTCGTCACGACGCCTTCGAGCGTCATGCCCGGCACCAGATCCGACACCTTCTCGACGCCTTCGCGGAACGTCGCGGTCTTGAATTCGGGGCGCGGATCGCGGCCCGGCTTTTCCAGTTCGGACAGGATGTCGCGCACGGTCGGCAGCCCGAAGCGCTCGTCGACGAACTCGCTCGGCGACAAGCCCGACAGCGCGTCGCGATTGCCGAGCACGTCGTCGATGCGCTTGCTGATTTTGGCCAGCATTCGTTCGACGACCGGATAGGCTTCCGGGTGCACCGACGAACGGTCGAGCGGATTTTCGCCGCCGTTGATGCGCAGGAAGCCGGCTGCCTGTTCGAAGGTCTTGTCGCCGAGGCGCGGCACCTTGCGCAGGTGCTCGCGCGACGGGAACGGGCCGTTCGCGTCGCGGTAGTCGACGATGTTGCGCGCGAGCGTCGCGTTCAGCCCCGACACGCGCGCGAGCAGCGCGGCGGACGCGGTGTTCGCGTCGACGCCGACCGCGTTCACGCAGTCCTCGACGACCGCGTCGAGCGAGCGGGCCAGTTCGCGCTGGTTCACGTCGTGCTGGTACTGGCCGACGCCGATCGCCTTCGGCTCGATCTTCACGAGCTCGGCGAGCGGATCCTGCAGGCGGCGCGCGATCGACACGGCGCCGCGCAGCGACACGTCCATGTCGGGGAATTCCTTTGCCGCGAGTTCGGACGCCGAATAGACCGACGCGCCGGCTTCGGACACGACGATCTTCTGCAGGCGCAGTTCGGGGTGCTTCGCGATCAGCTCGCTCGCGAGCTTGTCGGTTTCACGCGACGCGGTGCCGTTGCCGATGCTGATCAGCTCGGCCTGCGTCTGCGCGGCGAGGCGCGCGAGCTTCGCGATCGAGCCGTCCCAGTCGCGGCGCGGCTCGTGCGGGTAGATCGTGTCGGTCGCGAGCACCTTGCCGGTGCGGTCGACGACCGCGACCTTCACGCCCGTGCGCAGGCCGGGGTCGAGACCGATCACGGCCTTCGGGCCGGCCGGGGCCGCGAGCAGCAGGTCCTTCAGGTTGCGCGCGAACACGCGGATCGCTTCGGCTTCGGCGGTTTCGCGTAGCTGCGTGAGCAGTTCGTTCTCGATATGCGGCTGCACCTTCACGCGCCAGCACCAGCGGCATACGTCGGACAGCCACTTGTCGGCCGGGCGATTCTGGTTCGCGATGCCGAAATGGCGCGCGATCATCGCTTCGCCCGGATGCGGCACCTGCGCGTCCAGTTCTTCGCCGAGGCCGAGCTTGATCGTCAGCACGCCGGCGTTGCGGGCGCGGAACAGCGCGAGCGCGCGGTGCGACGGCACGGTTTTCAACGTTTCCGCGTAATCGTAGTAGTCGCGGAATTTCTCGCCTTCCTCGTTTTCCTTGCCCTCGACGACCGTCGACGACACGACGCCCTGGTTGCTCAGGTAGTCGCGCAGCTTGCCCAGCAACTCGGCCGTCTCGCCGAACTGCTCGGACAGGATGTCGCGCGCGCCGTCGAGCGCGGCCTTCACGTCGGCGACGCCCTTGTCGGCGTCGACGTACGCGGCGGCCTCGACCTGCGGGTCGAGCAGCGGGTTCGCGAGCAGCGCCTGCGCGAGCGGCTCGAGGCCGGCCTCGCGGGCGATCTGCGCGCGCGTGCGGCGCTTCGGCTTGTACGGCAGATAAAGGTCTTCGAGCACCTGTTTGCTGTCGGCCGCGTCGATCGCGGCGCGCAGCTCGTCGGTCAGCTTGCCCTGTTCGTCGATGCTCGACAGGATCGCCGCGCGGCGATCCTCGAGTTCGCGCAGATACAGGAGGCGTTCTTCGAGCTGGCGCAGTTGCGTGTCGTCCAGGTTGCCGGTGACTTCCTTGCGATACCGGGCAATGAACGGAACGGTCGAGCCTTCGTCGAGGAGTTGCACCGCTGCCGCGACCTGGCGCGGCTGGACGGACAGTTCGGTGGCGATGCGCTGTACGATCTTGAGTGCTACGGTTTCCGTCATGTCGTTGATGAGCTTCTGCCTGCTGAAATCGCGGCGCGGGCCGGCATGCCCGGCGCGGCGGGCTGCATGGCGGGCCCGCCGGACCTGATGCCGCGGGTGGGTGAAGCGGGGCATTTTGCCATAAATGGCGGAGCGCCCAGCCGGCGGTGATAGAATTTGACACATGTCCCGCAGCTTTCCTACGACGTTGCCAACTTCCCGCTTTTCTCTCGTCGCGCTCGGCGCAGCGCTTGCCGCGGCTTTGTCCGTCGGGCCGTCCGGCGCGTACGCGCAGGCCTCGGCCGTCACCGCGCCGGACGCCGCTGCGTCGTCGCCCGTCGCGGCCGGTCCCGCGCAGGATTTTGACGCCCGTCAAAAAGTGCTCAATCAACGCTCCGCAGAAAACGATTATCGTTATGCCGTGGCCGAGCACGATTGCTACAGCAAGTTTTTCGTCAATCACTGTCTCGACAATGCACGCGACCGGATGCGCGAGGAGCGGGCGAGCATCCACCAGGAGCAACTCGCGCTCGACGACGAGCAGCGTGCGGTGCGCGCGCAGCAGCGCGATCAGCAGATTGCGCTGAAGCAGGCGCAGAACGCAGCGGAAGCGCCGCAGCGCGCGGCGACCGACGCGGCCAATGCGGCGGCGTTCCGCGACAAGCAGGAGCAGAATGCACTGAAGCAGGCGCAGCGCGGCGCGGAAGGGCCGCAGCGTGCGGCGAACAAGCAGGCGTACGACCAGAAGCAGGCCGATTTCCAGCGCAAGCTCGACCAGGCGCACCAGCAGGCGGCGCAGAAGGCGCAGGAGCGGGCGGACAACGCCGCGCGCTACGAGCAGAAGCAGAAGGAGGCCGCGCAGCACAAGGCCGACGTCGAGCGGCGTCAGCAGGAAGCGGCCGAGAAGGCCAAACAGCAGCAACAGCAGGGGCAGTAACGTGTTGGATTGATCCGGAATCAGTCTCGTGCGCGTCGGCACGCCAGTCGGCGCGCCGCTTCGATGAGGAGGCAGGTATGCAAAACCGTCACACGGAACAGCAGCAGGAATTGCACAACCGTTTGGCTGCATTGCAGGAGCAGCACCAGCAGCTCGCTCGGGAGATCGAGCTGAAGGAAGGGCACTCCGACATCGACGACATCACGCTGCACCGGCTGAAGAAGGAAAAGCTGGCGGCCAAGGACAAAATCATTTTGCTGCAATCGCAGCTCGAACCGGATAAGCGCGCCTGAGCGCGGCCTGGCAAGCGCCGGCGCCGCCCGGGCGCAGGACACAGGAACGCTTGCCTTGAATTCACCGCTTGAAGCCACCCCCGATGCCCGGCGTGACGCGTCGTCCGCCGGGCGCGTTCGTGCGCCCGAAGGCACCTTCGAGCTGAGCCGCAAGCGCGTCGACGAACTCGACACGATCTTCGGCGAAGGCGGGTTGCTCGCGCGCGCGCTCGACGGCTATCGGCCCCGGACGTCGCAGATCGAGATGGCGCGCGCCGTCGCGTCCGCAATGGAGGCGTCCGCGCGCCGGATGCCCGAGCCCGAGATCTTCGAAACCCGCAAACGGCCCGCGCGCCGCCTCGGCGAAGGCGACAAAACCGCCGAGCCGGGCGCGGACGCCGCCGCGGCGGCCGAGTCCGACGGCGACGCGGGCGACAACACGCTGATCGTCGAGGCCGGCACGGGTACCGGCAAGACCTACGCGTATCTGGTGCCCGCGATGCTGTGGGGCGGCAAGGTGATCGTGTCGACCGGCACGAAACACCTGCAGGACCAGTTGTTCCAGCGCGATATCCCGACCGTGCGCAATGCGCTCGCGGTGCCCGTGACGGTCGCGATGCTCAAGGGGCGCGCGAACTATCTGTGCCATTACTACCTGCAGCGCACGGCCGACAACGGTCGCCTGCCGTCGCGGCAGGACACGGCCTATCTGCAGGAAATCATCCGCTTCGCGAAGATCACGAAGAGCGGCGACAAGGCCGAGCTGGCCAGCGTGCCGGAAACGGCGCCCGTATGGTCGATGGTCACGTCCACGCGCGACAACTGCCTCGGCCAGGAATGCCCGCATTACAAGGAGTGCTTCGTGATGCAGGCGCGGCGCGAGGCGCAGCAGGCCGACGTCGTGGTCGTCAACCATCACCTGTTCTTCGCGGACATCATGCTGCGCGATACCGGGATGGCCGAGCTGCTGCCGAATGCGAACACGGTGATCTTCGACGAGGCGCACCAGTTGCCGGAGACGGCGACGCTGTTCTTCGGCGAAACGCTGTCGACGACGCAGATCCTCGAACTGGCCCGCGACACGGTGGCCGAGGGCCTCAGCCACGCGCGCGATGCGGTCGAATGGGTGAAGCTCGGCGGCGAACTCGAACGCGCGGCGCGCGACCTGCGTCTCGCGTTCGCGAACGACCAGATCGTGCGCATGTCGCTCGCGCAGCTCGGCGACGATCATCCGATGTTCGGTGCGCTCGATGCGCTCGAGGCGGCGCTGGACGCGCTCGCGTCGGCGCTGGCGAGCCAGGCCGAGCGTGCGGAATC
Source organism: Burkholderia pseudomultivorans (assembly GCF_902499075.1). GTDB lineage: Bacteria > Pseudomonadota > Gammaproteobacteria > Burkholderiales > Burkholderiaceae > Burkholderia > Burkholderia pseudomultivorans. The sequence continues at coordinate 34,716 of NZ_CABVPP010000042.1, forward strand.
GCTCGGTGCGTGCCTGCGGCGCGCGCGCGAACTGCAGGATCTGCTCGCGGGCTGGGTCGCGCCCGGCGCTGCCGAAGCGGCCGCGCAAGCCGACGCGTCGGTGGCCGACGGTGCGGCGGCCGACGGCGATCCGAACGAGAAGGTGCGCTGGGTCGAGGTGTTCGCGCATACGGTCCAGCTGCACGAGACGCCGCTGTCGGTCGCGCCGATCTTCGCGAAGCAGCGCGCGGGCGTGCCGCGCGCATGGATCTTCACGTCGGCGACCTTGTCGGTGCGCGGCGACTTCACGCACTACGCGGCGCAGATGGGCCTCAGCTCGCGGCGCTCGATGACGCTCGCGAGCCCGTTCGACTATCCGTCGCAGGGGCTGCTGTACGTGCCGCGCAACCTGCCGCAGCCGTCGTCGCCGGCATTTACCGACGCGGTGTTCGATGCCGCGCTGCCGGCGATCGAGGCGTCGGGCGGCGGTGTGTTCATGCTGTGCACGACACTGCGCGCGGTCGACCGCATCGCGTCGAAGCTGCGCGACGTGATCGAGGCGCGCGGCTGGAACACGCCGCTGCTCGTGCAGGGCGATGCGAGCCGTACCGAACTGCTCGATCGGTTTCGCGCGTATGGCAACGCGATCCTGGTCGGCAGCCAGAGCTTCTGGGAAGGCGTCGACGTGCGCGGCGACGCGCTGTCGCTGGTCGTGATCGACAAGCTGCCGTTCGCGCCGCCGGACGATCCGGTACTGGCCGCGCGGCTCGATGCGCTGACGAAGAAGGGGCTGAGCCCGTTTGCCGTGCATCAGCTGCCGCAGGCGGTGATCACGCTGAAGCAGGGCGCGGGGCGGCTGATCCGCGCGGAGACCGATCGCGGCGTGCTGATGATCTGCGACACGCGGCTCGTCGACAAGCCTTACGGGCGCCGCATCTGGCAAAGCCTGCCGCCGTTCAAGCGCACGCGCGAGATTGCGGTCGTGCAGGACTTCTTCGACGAGCATCGCGCCGGCAATCGCGCGTGACGGCGCGCGGCGGCCGCCGCGCTGTCTGTCGCCGGCGGCGGTCGATGCGATGGCAACCGATGGCAATAAAAAACCCGGCTCGCAGGCCGGGTTTTTTATTGGCGCGGGCGTTGCCGCATGCAGCGTCGCTCAGAACTGCCACCACGACTTCTTCGTGCCGGGGCGTGCATGGCCCGTGATATACGGGCTGTCCGGGAACGTGCCCGCGAGCACGCGCTTGGTGTCTTCGGCGAGTTCCGGCTGGTTCAGTTTGCCGTACGACAGGATCATGATGTGCAGCGCATCCTCGATCGCCGGCGCGCCCTTGTAATCCTTGATCGCGAGCTGCGCGCGGTTGATCGCGGCGACATACGCGCCGCGCCGGTAGTAGTAGTCGGCCGCATGCACCTCGTGCGACGCGAGCGCGTTGACGATGTAGCGCATCCGCGCCGCGGCGTCGGGTGCGTATTTGCTCTTCGGATAGCGATCGACGACGACCTTGAACGCGTCGTACGATTCGCGCAGCGCCTGCGGATCGCGCTCGCTCATGTCCTGGCCCGAGAAGCGGCCGAACAGCCCGAGATCGTCGTTGAAGTGGATCATCCCCTTCAGGTAGTACGCGTACGGGATATCGGGGTGATCCGGGTGGAGCTGGATGAAGCGGTCGACGGCCTGGTCGGCGGCGGCCGCTTCGTTGTCCTTCCAGTTGCAGTACGCGACGTTGATCTGCGCCTGCTGCGCGAAATGACCGAACGGATCGCGGCCCTGCAGCGCTTCGAAATATTTCGCGCACTTGCCCCAGTCGCCGCCGGACAGCGCGTCCTGGGCCTCTGAGTATAATTTGTTGTTCGACCAGGTAGCCGTCTCGTCCTGCTTCTGCGGCAAGCCGTGGCAGCCGGCGATGAGGGCCGCGGCCGCTACCGCCGCAGCCCGGGCGGCGACGGTTCTGGCCGTGCGTTTGGTCGAATTCATCATGCTCGCATGTCCTAGCTTCAAGTCTCGGTGACCCAGTCTAAATGACCCGTTCAAGTTCGCAGAATGCCCCGCAGGGCAAGCCAAATCGCGAAGATTATAGCCCAAGCGATCGGCCCGCCGACGTTGCCTCCGGGGATTCCCTCGACGACGATCTGACCGGCGACGCGTTGCAGCCGCCCGGCGTGCCGTCCGCGGCCGGCGACGACGCGCCGCGCGTCGTCGAAGTGCCCGTGTCGCTCGCCGGCGAACGACTCGACAAGGCGCTTGCCCAGTTGTTCCCCGAATTCTCCCGCAGCCGGCTGCAGAGCTGGATCGATGCGCAGCGCGTGCGCGTCGACGGCGCACCGGCGAAGATCCGCCAGCCGGTGCCGCTCGGCGCGACCATCGAGCTGGTGCCCGATCTGCTGCCCGAACAGCTTGCGTTCACACCCGAGCCGGTGCCGCTCGACGTCGTCTACGAGGACGACGCGCTCGTCGTCATCAACAAGCCGGCCGGCCTCGTCGTGCATCCGGCCGCCGGCAACTGGAGCGGCACGATCCTCAACGGGCTGCTGCATCGCTACGGCGACGCGGCGGCCGGCCTGCCGCGCGCGGGGATCGTTCACCGGCTCGACAAGGAAACCTCGGGCCTGATGGTGGTCGCGCGCACGCTCGCCGCGCAGACCGATCTCGTGCGCCAGCTGCAGGCGCGCACGGTCAAGCGCCGCTATTTCGCGCTCGTGTGGGGCATGATGCCCGAGGACGGCACGATCGACGCGCCGATCGGCCGCGATCCGCGCGAACGCACGCGCATGGCCGTCGTCACCGGCGCGTCGGGCAAGCCCGCGCGCACGCATTTCCGCACGGTTGACACATGCGTGTGGCAACGTCAGCCGGTGTCCGCGATCCAGTGCGATCTCGAAACCGGCCGCACGCACCAGATCCGCGTGCATTGCTCGCATGTCGGGCATCCGCTGCTGGGCGACCCCGTGTACGGCCGCGCGCGCGGCAAGCGCTCGGTCGCGGCGCTGCCGGACGGTTTCGCGCGGCAGGCGCTGCATGCGTGGCGGCTGGGCCTGATCCATCCGGTCACGGGCAAGGCGATGCAGTGGCGCTGTCCGTTGCCGGACGACATGAACGCGCTCGTCGAGGCGCTCGGCTTCGGGCGGAACGACGAGGATTTCGATGACGATGACGGTGGCTATGACGACGATTTTGGCGGCGAATACCACGACGATGGGTCGTACGCGGACGACGAGGAGGATTGAGTGCCGATGACGAAGCCGAGCCCGCTGACCTGGCAGGATTGCGTGCAGCCCGACTGGCAGGTGTCGCCGCGCGTGCGCGCATTGATCACGACGCGCAACGGCGGCGTCAGCGAGGGCCCTTACGGGCGCTGGCAGGAAGGCGCAGCGTGGCCGGGCGGGATGAATCTCGGCCTGCATACGGGCGACGAGCCGGCGCATGTCGCCGAGAACCGTGCGCGGCTGCTCGCGCTGGTCGGCCAGCCGAACGCGGCGTGGCTCGAGCAGGTTCACGGCGCGCAGATCGTGCGTGCGGACGAAGTCATTGCGGCGGCGTCTGCCGTCACGGCGCCGGTGCAGGCCGACGCGAGCGTGACCGACCGGGCGGATGCCGTCTGTGTCGTGATGGTCGCCGATTGCCTGCCGGTGCTGCTCTGCGATGCGCAGGGGCGCGCGGTGGGCGCGGCGCATGCGGGCTGGCGCGGGCTCGCGGCCGGTATCGTCGAGCAGACCGCGGCACGCGTCGCGACGCTCGCGGGCGGCGACGCGCGCGAGCTGCATGCGTTCCTCGGGCCGGCGATCGGCCCGCAGGCGTTCGAGGTCGGCGCGGACGTGCGCGACGCATTTCTCGACACAGCCCCGCAGTCGGAGCATGATGAAACCCGGCGTGCGTTCGTCGCGATCGACGGCGCGCCCGGCAAGTTTCTCGCCGATCTGTATGCGCTCGCGCGCCTGCGCCTTGCCCGCGCCGGCGTCGCGCACGTGAGCGGCGGGACTGCCTGCACGGTCGCCGAACGCGAGCGGTACTACTCGTACCGGCGCGATCGCGTCACGGGCCGCATGGCCGCGGCGATCTGGCTGGCCGATTGACCGCATCGCGCATGCGGGCGCATTTTGCTGCGTTGCGAAATCGGGTTATCTCGATATTGATGCGACACGGCGGCGTCGTATGCGCGAGCGAATGAAAAATCGCGGAGTCAAGTCAATCAAAATGTTTTATGTTTCTCCGAAAGCCTTGTCCCGCCTGTTGCACGTGGATTATCTCCGGACTGAAATGTTCAGTGGTTTGATGTGGCGCTTCACATGGGGAAAACGATAATGATAAAAATACCGCACTGCGGCAGAATCTGGAGACGCCTCTCCAGGACATGACGGCCCGGCTCGCAGCCGGCATGCCGCGCCGCGAGCAGGATTTCACGATTGACGCTCAGGAATCACCGGTAAGGCAGGTAATGACAGCATCGAAAAATTCGTCGACGTCCGCTCAGGCGGGCACTTCCGCGGGCAGCACGGGATTCGGTCCGGCGGCCCAGCCGATGCAGCAGATGTTCGAGGCGTGGGTGAACGCGTGGCGCGGTTTTGCGGACCCGGCGCGCGCCGCGACCGCATCGGCCGCGGTGAATCCGTTCGCGACATTCCAGTTCCCGACCTCGTTCCCGTTCCAGGTGCCGTCGATGCCCGATTTCGGCGGCGCCGCGTCGCCGTTCGCGGGGCTGAAGCTGCCGGCCGCGGCGATCCCGCCCGAACGGCTTCAGAAACTGCAGGCCGACTATGCGCGCGACTGCATGACGCTGATGCAGCAGGCCGTCGCCGCGAAGCTGGAGTCGCCCGAGCTGAAGGACCGCCGTTTCAGCGGCGACGCGTGGAAGGCGTCGCCCGCGCATGCGTTCGCGGCCGCGTGGTATCTGCTCAATGCGCGCTATCTGCAGGAACTGGCCGACGCGCTCGAGACCGACCCGAAGACGCGCGAGCGCATCCGCTTCACGGTTCAGCAATGGACGGCCGCCGCCGCGCCGAGCAACTTCCTCGCGCTCAATCCCGATGCGCAGAAATCGATTCTCGAGACGCAGGGCGAAAGCCTGCGGCAGGGGATGATGAACCTGCTCGGCGACATGCAGCGCGGCAAGATTTCGCAGACCGACGAATCGCAGTTCGTGGTCGGCAAGAACCTTGGGTGTACCGAAGGCTCGGTCGTCTACGAGAACGACCTGATCCAGCTGATCCAGTACGCGCCGAAAACGGACCAGGTGTTCGAGCGGCCGCTGCTGATCGTGCCGCCGTGCATCAACAAGTTCTACATCCTCGATCTGCAGCCCGAGAATTCGCTGGTCGCGCATGCGCTGTCGAACGGTCATCAGGTGTTCCTCGTGTCGTGGCGCAACGCGGATGCGTCGGTCGCGCACAAGACGTGGGACGACTACATGAACGAAGGGCTGCTCGCGGCGATCGACGCCGTGCAGCAGATCAGCGGTCGCGAGCAGATCAACACGCTCGGCTTCTGCGTCGGCGGCACGATGCTCGCCACCGCGCTCGCGGTGCTGGCCGCCCGCGGCGAACATCCGGCCGCGTCGATGACGCTGCTGACCGCAATGCTCGACTTCTCGGATACGGGCATCCTCGACGTGTTCGTCGACGAGGCGCACGTGCAGATGCGCGAGCAGACCATCGGCGGCAAGAACGGCACGCCGCCGGGGCTGATGCGCGGCGTCGAGTTCGCGAACACGTTCTCGTTCCTGCGCCCGAACGATCTCGTGTGGAACTACGTCGTCGACAACTACCTGAAGGGCCGCACGCCGGCGCCGTTCGACCTGCTGTACTGGAACAGCGACTCGACGAGCCTGCCCGGGCCGATGTATGCGTGGTACCTGCGCAATACCTATCTCGAGAACAAGCTGCGCGTGCCGGGCGCGCTGACCGTGTGCGGCGAGCCGGTCGACCTGTCGCGGATCGACGTGCCGACCTTCATCTACGGATCGCGCGAGGATCACATCGTGCCGTGGCAGACGGCCTATGCGTCGACGTCGATCCTGACCGGCCCGCTGAAGTTCGTGCTCGGCGCGTCCGGGCATATCGCCGGCGTGATCAACCCGCCGGCCAAGAAGAAGCGCAGCTATTGGGTCGACGACGGCGACCTGCCCGCCGACGCGGACGACTGGTTCGCCGGTGCGACCGAGCATCCGGGCAGTTGGTGGACGACCTGGGTCGAATGGCTCGACCAGTACGGCGGCCGCAAGGTGGCGCCGCCTGCCGCGCCGGGCTCCGCGCAGTTCCCGGTGATCGAGCCGGCGCCGGGCCGCTACGTATTGCAGCGCGATTGACGAAAGCTGAACGACGGCGCACGCTGTCCGGTGCGCCGCGGTTTTTTTAACAGGGCTGGTAGCGATGCGCCGTGTCGCGCGGGCCTGGAGGAAAGGAAAATGACGGACGTAGTGATCGTATCGGCCGCGCGGACCGCGGTCGGCAAATTCGGCGGCTCGCTGGCGAAGATCGCGGCCCCCGAGCTGGGCGCGACGGTGATTCGCGCGGTGCTGGAGCGTGCGGGCGTGAAGCCCGAGCAGGTGAGCGAAGTGATCCTGGGCCAGGTGCTGACGGCGGGCTCGGGCCAGAACCCGGCGCGCCAGTCGCTGATCAAGGCGGGGTTGCCGAGCGCGGTGCCGGGGATGACGATCAACAAGGTGTGCGGCTCGGGCCTGAAGGCGGTGATGCTGGCGGCCAACGCGATCGCGGCGGGCGACGCGGACATCGTGATCGCGGGCGGCCAGGAGAACATGAGCGCGGCGCCGCACGTGCTGCCGGGCTCGCGCGACGGGTTCCGGATGGGCGACGCGAAGCTGGTCGACACGATGATCGTCGACGGGCTGTGGGACGTGTACAACCAGTACCACATGGGGATCACGGCGGAGAACGTCGCGAAGGAATACGGGATCACGCGCGAGGAGCAGGACGCGTTCGCGGCGCTGTCGCAGAACAAGGCCGAGGCCGCGCAAAAGGCCGGCCGCTTCGACGACGAGATCGTGCCGGTGTCGATTCCGCAGCGCAAGGGCGAGCCGCTGCAGTTCAAGACGGACGAGTTCGTGCGCCACGGCGTGACGGCGGAATCGCTCGCGGGCCTGAAGCCGGCGTTCGCGAAGGACGGTACGGTGACGGCGGCCAACGCGTCGGGGATCAACGACGGCGCGGCGGCGGTGCTGGTGATGTCGGCCAAGCGTGCCGAGGCGCTGGGGCTGACGCCGCTCGCGCGGATCAAGGCGTACGCGAACGCGGGCGTCGATCCGAGCGTGATGGGCATGGGCCCGGTGCCGGCATCGCGCCGGTGCCTGGAGCGCGCGGGCTGGACGCCGGGCGACCTGGACCTGATGGAGATCAACGAGGCGTTCGCGGCGCAGGCGCTGGCGGTGCACAAGCAGATGGGCTGGGACACGTCGAAAGTGAACGTGAACGGCGGGGCGATCGCGATCGGTCATCCGATCGGCGCGTCGGGCTGCCGGATCCTGGTGACGCTGCTGCACGAGATGGTCAAGCGCGATGCGAAGCGCGGGCTGGCGTCGCTGTGTATCGGCGGCGGGATGGGCGTCGCGCTCGCGGTCGAGCGTCCGTAAGCGGCTGTCCGGCCAACCGTATCCCGGCGCCGGCCGGTTTGCAGCACCGGCCGGCGCCGCGTGAAGTCAGAGGGGGCTTCGGCAACTCTCGAAACCAAAAAATGGAGTGAGATTTATGTCTCAGCGAATTGCTTACGTAACGGGCGGGATGGGCGGCATCGGCACCAGCATTTGCCAGCGCCTGTCGAAAGACGGCTTCAAGGTGGTGGCAGGCTGCGGCCCGAACTCGCCGCGTCGCGTGAAATGGCTCGAGGACCAGAAGGCGCTCGGCTACGATTTCATCGCGTCGGAAGGCAACGTCGGCGACTGGGACTCGACCAAGGCGGCGTTCGACAAGGTCAAGGCCGAAGTCGGCGAAATCGACGTGCTGGTCAACAACGCGGGCATCACGCGCGACGTCGTGTTCCGCAAGATGACGCATGAAGACTGGACTGCCGTCATCGACACCAACCTGACGAGCCTGTTCAACGTGACGAAACAGGTGATCGACGGGATGGTCGAGCGTGGCTGGGGCCGCATCATCAACATCTCGTCGGTGAACGGTCAGAAGGGGCAATTCGGCCAGACCAACTACTCGACCGCGAAGGCCGGCATCCACGGCTTCACGATGTCGCTCGCACAGGAAGTCGCGACGAAGGGCGTGACGGTCAACACCGTGTCGCCGGGCTACATCGGCACCGACATGGTGAAGGCGATCCGTCCGGACGTGCTCGAGAAGATCGTCGCGACGATCCCGGTTCGCCGCCTTGGCGGGCCGGACGAAATCGGCTCGATCGTCGCGTGGCTCGCGTCGAACGATTCCGGTTTCGCGACGGGTGCCGACTTCTCGCTGAACGGCGGCCTGCACATGGGCTGAGCTCCCTGGCTGCGCGGATCGGACAGCCGCGCGGCCTGGTGTTTCCGAAGCGCCCCGCCACCCGGTTTCGGGAGGCGGGGATTCGTCACTTGCGCTACGCTGCACTCAAAGGCGTTACATGACTACTACAAAGAAGACGGCCGAACGGCTCATCAAGAAGTATCCGAACCGCCGGCTCTACGATACCGAGACGAGCACGTACATCACGCTTACCGACGTGAAGCAACTCGTGCTGGACCAGGAGGATTTCAAGGTCGTCGATGCGAAATCCAATGAAGACCTGACGCGCAGCATCCTGCTGCAGATCATTCTCGAAGAGGAAAGCGGCGGCGTGCCGATGTTCTCGTCGTCGATGCTGTCGCAGATCATCCGCTTCTACGGCCATGCGATGCAGGGCATGATGGGCACGTACCTGGAAAAGAACATCCAGGCGTTCATCGACATCCAGCACAAGCTTGCCGATCAGTCGAAGAACCTGTACGACAACAATGCGATGAATCCTGAGATCTGGTCGCAGTTCATGAACATGCAGGCGCCGATGATGCAAGGGATGATGACCAGCTACATCGAGCAGTCGAAGAACATGTTCGTGCAGATGCAGGAGCAGATGCAGAACCAGGCGAAGTCGATGTTCAGCACGTTCCCGTTCAAGCAGCCGGGTACGTCGGAACCGGAGAAGAAGTAGCGATTTCGCGGTGCCGGCCGCGGCGGCGCGCGCCGTCGGATGGCCGGTGTCGTGAGGCGGGGCGGGGCGGCGCGATGCGGTCGGTGCGTGCTTGAGCGCGACGACGTGAGCGGCCGCCGCCGCCCGCCGGAAGCCATCGCCGACGGCCGTTCATGGCCGTCGGCACCGAATGCCCGCGCCTGCAGCAGCGCGGGCCTGACCGTTGGCAGGTCATCGATCGATATCCCCTTCGCATCAGAACGCAGGCCGGCGCGTGCCGCACCGATGGTGCGCGGACGTTTCGGCGATAATGCCTGCGCCGCAGGTACAGCGATGGGCGCGCGGCGGCACCCCTGAAATGAAAAGAGCGTCGACGCCGCGCTCGAACAATAACGAACCGACTGAGAGCAAACATGCGAGGGATTCGATTGGCGCCGGCCGTCAGGATGGCCGGGCGGGCAGCGATGTTCGTGCTGGGTATCGGTATCGCCGGGCCGGGTTTCGCGATGGACTGCGCGAAGGCTGCGCAGGTCATCGAAAAGCGCATCTGCGGCAATGCCGGATTACGGGCTGCCGATACGCGGATGAATGCCGCCTATGCGGACGTGCTGAAGGTCGCGCCGGACGCCGGCATCCGCGACATGCTGATGCGCAGCCAGCGCCGCTGGCTCGCGGCACGCAACAATCGTCTCGACGCCGATTACGAAGGTCGTCCGCTGGCTGTCGCCGAAGTGCGCAAGATGATCGATCAACGGACCGCCGAACTGGCCGATCGCTCCGATAAAGGGCTGATCGCGCGTGCGCAGGCCGAACGCCGGTGGCTGGCGAAATATACGGGCGGCCCGTTGACGGGCTTCGATGCAAGCTGCGATTTCATTCCGCTCGACGCCAGCGGCTCGCACGTTTCGTATGCATGTTTCGGCGCGGTGCACGTGCAGCATCGCGCGAGGGTCTGCAGCCAGAGCGAGGACTGGGCGACCGGTGCGGTCTACCAGTATCGCGCGGTCAGTGCGGCCGATGGCGGGAAGGCGCGCCCGGTCGCGTTCTGCGAGGCGCAAGCGCATGCGCAGGCATGCGATAACGGTGGGGCGCGGTCGGGTTGGACGCGTGCGGCGGCGTCCGATGCGGACAGCCATGCCCCCACGCCGGCGGCCGGCTTGCCGCAGCTCGATGCGGAAATGTGGCCGATCGGCGACGGGGACGATGCGGTGTGGTTCGAGCGGTGTCTGACTGCGGCGACGTTTCCGTGAGCGTTCGACGCCGTGGGCCTGTTTTTTCGGCAGGCTCGTTACGAAGGCATCGCCGAGGAATGGCGGATCAAGATTCCGGATCGAAGCCGTGATCGTCATCCGCGGGAGGCAGGTCGAGCACGAGCTTGACGGCGCTGTAATTGGCCTTGAGCGAAAACACGCGGCCGATTACCAGGAACGTCTGCTGCGAATGCTCGAGCTCGACGAAATCGCCGGGTTGCGGCACGTGGGCGCCCTGGTCGTATGAAAAGCTGGTGCTGGTCTGCTCGTCGATGGCTTCTGCTGCCTGGTCGGTGAATTCGATCGTGATGTGGGTGGTCATGCGAACCCCGGAGTGGTGGGTTGAAGGGATCAAAGACCTCGATTTTCTCATTAGTTCGGCGGTGGTACGGGTTTTCGGCGGTGCGGCGTGTAAATCGGGGCCGTAGTGTGGGGCGCTGTCTCACGGAAGGGATTCCCGGGCTGGAGCATTGGCGCGATGTGGTGCGGTGATCGACCCTGTTTCGGGCGACAGCGCTCTCTGGCGCGATCTCGGCCGAGAGAGGTTCGACGCCGGGCCGGCTGCCGCTCGCGCCCGATGATCGCCAGCCGCCGTTTTTTGGCTCGCCAAACCTAAATAGCTGTAAACTCACGCTTTTGCTGCCACGCCCCCACATTCCAGATGTCCCAGTCCCCCAAAGTAGGCTTCGTCAGCCTTGGCTGCCCGAACGATATCTGAAGTATACATTCGTACCCCCGGTACGCTCGGGGCTACCAGACGGTAGGGTGAAGGGTACGACGGCGCCACTTCTGGGTTCTCTGATCATAAGGTAAGATTTTCGTCACCAGAGCTAGCCTCAGCGGCGCAAAATTTTCCGCCGAGCCAAAAATCATTGCTCTTGCGGAACTTACCAAGATGGTAAATAATCGAACAAACGTAGGAAAATGGCAGGGGACGCCGCCTCCGGAGCCGGGGGAAGATCGAAAGATCAGCGGCGGACCACTCTACAGCTTGGATGATTTGGAGCCGCTCTTGGCGGCCGGCAAAGTCGCGCTCTGGACTAAGGACTGCGCCAAAGATGCTGCAAACCTGGGCTTCGACTTGGACGATGTGGCAGCTCTCATCCGGGAGGCTATCGTGCACGGACGCTACATCGACTCTGAGTGGTGTCAGGGGAAGCCCACGGGGCCGTGGGCAGCATGCGACGCATACTCACTTCGGCGGACCGAATGGAACGAGTTCGCGCGTCGCGATCTGACTTGCGATTACTTCGTCAAATTTGCGATTGGTAAGACGGGGAACGTTGTCATCACCATCTCTTGCCACACTAGCAACTAGACATCTTCTATGAAATCAAATCTCGGGCCGTGCCCCATTTGTGGAGAGGGCCAACTCCACCTGACGCACTCTGCTGAGGAGTTTACTGAAAACGGCAAGTCGGCCATGATCGATGTGCGGATGGAGGTTTGCGACCACTGCGAGTCAGAGGTCGTTGGCAAGGAGTCCGCGCGTGCAAACAAGCGAGCTGTCGCAAAATTCCGTAAAGAGGCGAATGGCTTGCTGACCGGCGAGCAAGTCGCTGCAATTCGCGCCAAGTACGATCTTCGGCAGGATGATGCGGCCGCTATTTTCGGCGGTGGGCCGGTCGCGTTCTCAAAGTACGAATCGGACGACGTTGCGCAATCCACTGCGATGGATAGAGCACTTCGAGTCTGTGATGTATATCCGCCAACGCTGTTTCAGTACGCGTGGATTGCAGGAAAAGTTGACGCGATCGAAAAGCACATAGGTCCCTTTGTCAGTTACGCCGCGCAAAATATTCAGGCGAGAGGAATCGCGTCCCATTGTGACTTGCAGACAATTCGAGACATAGTTTTCGAGACGCTGAGATTTGATATTTGGGAAGCAGGCAAGTATGCGAGCCACACGAAGGCGTCTGAAACTGAAACGAAAACGCTTGAGGTGACTCGTAAACAGGCGACAGCAACGTCAGCGTGGTCGTGGGACTCTTCTAAGGGATCACAACACGTCAAGTTTGGAAACCTCACCACATCGATCCAAGTTCTAAAGGCGGCAGCGTAAAGCAATGGAATTGAGTCCACTCCAACTGGTGAACTTCAGGTTTCTAAAAGTATTCATTGAGCCTGCAACATCGCCAGAAATCGCTGAGCCGCACCCTCGAACCGAAGGGCCCTATGACTTTACTGGCGTTCAGTTTCAGTTGGAGTTAGGGCATGGGCATGTCGATCCGCTCACGCCGAACGTCAACGGCGAGGGAGAGGCGGTTGAGATTCAACCGTACGTCCTGACAATGGGCATTCGATTGTTAGGGGTAGAGGGGAAGGTCGCACCGTATCGAATCGATGTTAAGTGCGTTGGGTATTTTAATGTAGTGACTAAAGCGTTTCCGGATGAGGCCCGCCGCCAAGATGTCGTGGTGGTTAATGGTGCTTCGATGCTTTATGGGACGATTCGTGAAATGGTCTCAAATGTTACTGCCCGTTCATGGCATGGTGAATTATTACTTCCGTCGATGCATTTTGGCAGCGACGCGCCAAATAAAGTCGGAGCGCCGAATAAAGTCGGACAGTAGTGGGTAGGTTGATAAACAACGACGCCTCAAGGCGTCGTTGTTTATTTGATCCTCGAGGTGGGCGGCTGAGTCAGCACACGCAGGCGCCCATTGCCGATATGGAAATTGCGATGCCACCGAATCGCGACGTCCCGAACCCTGCTCATCGCACTCGCGCCACCCTCAACGATTTTGCCGTGATGGTTGACGACGGCGAGCGTTGCGGGATTGCCGGCCGGCGCCACTACGCTCAATCCCTGAAGGATTTTCACGTTGCTCGTCTCAGATTCAGCGTGGCCATCTCGGGGGCTAGCGGTTCGGTAATGGTGTGCCGGACGTGCCTACCTGGCGGGGACTATTTCCGACGACTACGGACGCTTGAGTCGCGAGATTTCTCATAGAGCTTCACAACGAGCATCTTGGAATTTTGCCCGTAGTGCAGTTCCCGGCGGCAATTGGGGCACACGGCTGCGGCCTTTCTAGATCGAATAGGTGCGTCCAGACTTCATTTCCGTGGAGTTACAAGCGTTACCTGCGCGACGACTATTGTAGCGCCGCAGACACCTTCGAAGGCCTCGGTGGTGCGTTCGAGAAACCTTGACCGGTTCGCTGCTATCGGATCAGCATGACAGAAGTGTGTGTTGCTACGGGAAGAGTCTATGAGCGAACGCGCTACACAACTTTATGGCGGAACGTTAGCGCCTGTCGTTCCGGACGGTGAGGTCGCAGCCTTTCTAAGCGGGTTTCTCGCCGCGGACAATCGGTTCCAGCAGGATTGGTTGCCGCGTTATCGAGAGACTACTGAGGCGATCGCGACGGCGTTATCGAGCGGGGCGCACGAAGATCTTTTCGATATCTTGTGGATGACGCGAGATAACTCTATCGCAGATGCAGGGCGAGGCATGCTGCAATCAGGGGATCCCGATCGCTTGCGAGAGGAGTTGGTACAGATCATCAGCGATGTGCAGAAAGATGGCTCTCCAGAGAATTTCGATCACATTGTCAAGCGGGCCGAACGTTGGCGGGCGGGCGGCCGAATCGCAAAAGTGCCGCGGCTCTTGATACGGCGGGTCTTCGCGGGAATACATCCAAACCACTATCACACAACTGTCGACGCACCTAGCCACGATGCTGCGTTGCAGTGGTTTGCGACACACACGAAGTTTTCCGTTCCCGAGTCGGAAAGCTGGGCAGTACGCGCGCGATCATTGGTTGACCATTTGGACCGGCTCGAGGTGTTTCGCGATGATGTATTGGTTCGCAACATGTTCCCGTGGTTCGTCGCTGACCAAGTGCAGTCGCGGTCGACCTCGACACGTGCGCCGCAATATCGAAAACGTTCCACTATTGCGTTTCAGCATGTGCCTGAGACGCAACGCAAGATCTTATTGAGGCACAACGAAATTCAAGCGGCCTTGTATAAGTTACTGGTCAAAGAACATGGGCAGGATCGTGTCTGGATGGAGCGTGGAACTGGAACTGGGGGGTATGCTGACGCAGTGGTATATCCGGTTGGCGGAGGCTGTTACCTCTACGAAACCAAAATCGCAAGTTCGGCAGCGGAAGTGGTTCGGCAAGCCATGGGGCAACTGCTTGAGTACGGGTATCGACGTGGCGGCCTTGATCCGGTGAAGCTGTTCGCAGTTGGTGAGCCCGATCTCGACAGCGCTACGCGAGAATTCATCGAACGACTACAGGCTCAATTCAAGTTGAACATAGAGTATCTGCAAGTCACGCTTCCAGATGGGGCGACGTCATGATTCGAAAGTTGTCGGCTTCGTCAGGACGCGGAGGTGGCCGGTACCAGTAAGAAAATTCCGATATGCGGCGATTGCAACGTCCCAGACGGCTCGGGCCACGGCAGGCCCCTTCTCGATGACATTGCCTTTTTCGTCGACCACCGCAAGTGTGGCGGTTTCGCCGGTCGGTGTGGCGATGCTCAAGCCTTCGTAACTGATTGCCGTAATTGCGCTTGAAAGTGCTGACGGAACGAGCACTTCTTGCATAGGTGCTTTGCGACTGGTTGGTTGTTTCTTGGCCATGCTACGATCCCTCTGTATCAAAAAAGCGTTGATGCAATGCAGACGAAATTTGTGATGCGCGGGTACGAGATGAACTGCGAGCCGCGCCTGACTGAGGGCGGTAGGTATGCCGCCCAGGTCGAGGTAACGAAGTTGGGCTTCAGCCGGGAGGCTGCTTTCCGGAAACTTGGCGAATTCGACACAGAGGCCGAGGCCGTCGCCTACGCGAAGAAATTTTCGGAAGAGTGGCTTAGCCGATACGCTTGAATTCGATTACCCACACCCAAGGGTTCGTATCCCAGCCATGCCCGCGCGTGGCGTTCAGGTTGTCCCACAGTTCGTGGAAGGCGCGGATGCTCGGCGGCCGGTAGGCGTCGGCGCGGTACCCGCGCAGGTGATGGTCTGCTATCGTCACGCCTTCGACTCGTGCATCCGGCTCGCCGCTCGAGTGCAGGCGCTCAGCGCGCACGGCCGTGATTTCAAGCGTGATGCGTGACGCCCAGCGCGGCATATGGATTGCGGGGCGCTTGCGCAATTTGTACGGCTCGATGTAATCGGGATCGTTCGGTTCACCCCAGCCCCATGCCGCCACGTGCGCGCCTTCGTCGGACTCGACGAAGACCGGTCCGACGTAGCCGTTCCGTTCGACGTCGTAGGTCGTCTCCCGCACCCACAGTCGGTCGCCAGGCTGACCATACGGACATGGCAACTGGCGGCACTGATCGTCGCTGCGCAGCGACCACCAGACGCCGGTGTTTGCGTCCTCGAACCCCCAGCATGCCGGGTCGTTCCACTCCGGGCCATCCTTCGGGCCGCCGCCGATGAAATCGATGCAACAGCGCTTCGGTATCGCGATCCGACGGCTCTGCGTCTTCCGGCCTTCGAGGATGGCACGCATCGTCGGGCCGCTGAAAAGGATAGGGCGTTCGGTCATGCTAGGATTCCTGAAAAGCAACTACGGAGGCCGGCATGGCAAAGCCAAGTTTGACGCGCGTCCAATACATCGAAATGGTGAACGAACGCATGCGCGAGCATCCGCAATATACGAGGGAAATGCATGTCCACTTCTATCCGAAGGGGATTGAGGCAGAGCATGCGAGCGGGATCTATATCGAAGGGCCGCCTGAGGCGCGTGGCGTGCTCGCGGACACGGATGCAAAGATCTTCGCGGAGTACGACTTCGAAGGGTTGCCGGCGAAGTAATCGCATCATCACGCTCCCCCCGGGAATTCGTCGTGCGTGCGGCCGTCGAGGTGTCTGCCGGTGGCGCGCTTGTCAAGGCGAACGGAATGGACGCCGTCCGGCCATTCGTGAAGGGGCGAATGCACCTTGCCGACCATGTCGACGCCGGGTTGATCGTGGTCGATCCACTGGCCCCATTGCTTGAACAGGAAGGGCACGCCGTAGGCCGCGCACTGGTCGCGTAGATCGCGCGCCCATGCCGGATGCATCGGGCGCGCGCCGGCGCCGCTTTCTCCACCCACGATTACCCAGTCGATTTCGGGTGAGCTGTAACCTGTCCCGTCCCCCGCGTACATGGTAGTCGGTCCGTGAATCCATGGCGCG
Source organism: Burkholderia pseudomultivorans (assembly GCF_902499075.1). Taxonomy (GTDB): domain Bacteria; phylum Pseudomonadota; class Gammaproteobacteria; order Burkholderiales; family Burkholderiaceae; genus Burkholderia; species Burkholderia pseudomultivorans. The sequence continues at coordinate 51,187 of NZ_CABVPP010000042.1, forward strand.
TCGGCAGGGCAGTCGGCGCAGGACTGCATTTCCTGCATGCAGCAAACGCCAGTTGGGTCGAACCAGCCTCGAAGGTCGACCGGCCCAAGCAGCGGCTCCATGGACAAAAATCGGCGGTGCGCCGGCGTCATGAGCAGCTTTTCGATGTCGCGGTCAGCCTCGGCCTGGTTCACGATCGTCGCGCCGAGCCAGACATTCGACCACGGCCACTGCGTATTGATCCCACGGCCCGCGAGCTTGAGCGCGCGGTTGATCATCGGCCCGGCGTTGCCGATGCGCTTCGTGAGGAGCAGCCAGTCGAGATGAGGTGTGTTCCAGATCAGATCGATCAAGTCCGCGCGCCACGTATCCGGAACGGCGTTGTCGAAAACGTCGGCGAGCGAGGCACAGAACACACGCTGACGCCGGCCATGCGCGGCGAAGAACTCGGCGTGCGCCGATTCCCAAGCGAGCGGTTTCCGCCAATTCGCCGGAGACGTACGGCGGCGCGGTGCGCCGGGGCCCCAGTTTACGGGAGTGCCGCCGGCGAAGCGCGCGTTGCGCGTCTCTGCGTAGCAGTGGTCACATCCCGGGCCTACCTTCTGGCAGCCTTCCCAAGGATTGAACGTATGGTCGCACCACTCGATTTTCGTGTTCTCGCTCATCGCGTCCTCGCTGCCATGCAAAGCTCCGCGCGGGTCTGCATTGCGCGGTCGTACCGCGTGAGCGTCGTTTTCCAGTCGCGCGCGTACTGCCGGCCGGCGATCGTCGCGCCGACGGCCTCCGCTTCGAGGTCCGAATCGCTCGGCAGTGTATAGCCAGGACAGACACGGGACCCGTGCTTGCGCAGGCTGTGCTTCAGTTGGCCGATTGCGACGAGCGCTTCGAGCGTGGGTTTCAGCTGCGCTCCGCGCGGCTTGAATTTCGCCGCGACGGCCGTGGGCTCGTAGACCCTGCCGGGCTGGAAGGTCGCGAGTATCTCGGCGTGGGCAGGTCGGTGGGCGCTCATCGTTTTCCTCCAGTAGGCGCAACACAATCGCGCTGGTCTGATTCGGTGGTCGGCGCGGCCGCTCGCGCCTTATGGCGATCAGCAATGAATTGCTCAAGCCAACGCAGCGCGTCTGACGGCGCGCCGAGGGCCCCCGTCACGCGCCGACGCGTGTTCATCGCGCAGCATTCGCGATATGTGATCGGGATCGCGCCTGCAGCAATCGCGGCGGCGCGCTTGCTGATAGCGATGTCGAAGTGCTCATTGCGTGTTCCGGCGTACTGGATCCACTTTGGATTGACGCCAATCTCGCGCACTGTCGCGAGCAGTTCCTCGGTAGTGTCAGCGATGAGGTGCGACATCTTCATCCGGCCGATCTTGCCGACGGGATACCGGTACATGTCGTCGACGTAGACGGTCATTCGGGCACCTGTTTGGTTTCGACCTCCGCCGACGGGAATAGCTCGAGCGCCTCGTCGCAATGCGTGAGAATCGATTGCGCTTTCTCGCGCAGCGCGGCGATTCCGCCATACGACCGCAACACACCCGAGGCAAGAACTGCCTTTACCGCCCGACCGATCTCTTCGCTGTTGCCCCATCGGCCGATCTTGACGCCACTTACACGTTCGATCTCTGCCAGCTGTTCGCGCAAGTCCTTCAACTCGCTCGTCCGCGCCTCGATCTCGCGCTGCACGCGCTTCTCGTCCTCGTCCCGGAGACGCTGCAGCTCCGTAGCGACGGCTGCACGCACCACGTCTTCGTCGGCAGCGCTCGCGCGGCGCATCATCGCGGCGACGAACTGCCGCGTAACCGGTTCCGATTCAAGCTTCGGCGCGGCGACCAGCTCGCGCAGAATGCCGCCCGGCTTCACCTCGTAGTGGCCCCACGTCGGCGGAAGCTCCCCGTCCTTCAGCACGCCGGCCGGCGCAACGATCCACCAATGGTCGCAGTAGCGCTGTACCGGCGCCGACTTCGACGGGGCCTTTAGTTCGCGCAGCCAGTCGGATCGGCTGACCTTCACCTCCACACCGTGGATCGCGAGACCGCGCGACGGCCACAGATTCATCGCTACGGCGTCGGCCCAGCGGCTATGGCGTGCGCCGGTCGCGTCGGCCACCTCGAAGAAGAGCGCCCATTCGGGCGAGCAGAAGCGCGCACGCAGCGCCGCTTTCACTTCCGCAGTTTGCATTTGTGCCTCCGATCACGCCGCTGCGTGCGCGAGTTGCTGTTCGTGAGAGAAGTTCGCGCGGATCAACGCGGCCGCGACGTCCGGGCAGACGCTGTTGCCGATCATGCGCACCTGCGCCGACTTCGAGAGCGGCTTGCCGTTGACGACCGGGCCGAGCACATAGTTGTCGGGGAAGCCCTGCGCCCGGGCCAGCTCGCGCGGTGTTAGCATGCGCATGCCGATATCGACGATCGCATAGTCCTCGCCGCGTATCGTGACCAGGCCGATGCGGTCGCGCGTCGGAATCGTGTGCATGGGCTCGCGCGCGTCCTGCCACTGGCCGCCCTCGCCGTAGTACTTGATCAGGAACGCACGCACCTCGGCGTGATGCGTGCCGCCCGAGCTGATCGTGTGCAGCGGCTCGTCGGTCCACTGGCCGTCGCGGCTCGTCCCGTGCAGTTTCACGAGATTCGACGTCACCAGGTGATGATGATCCTGCGTCGTGATCGTGCTGGTCGGCATGCTGAGCGATGCACCGGGTGATTCGTGACCGCCGTAGTGCTTTGCGAGGAACGCAGTCACCGCGGCGTGCTTGGCCGCGCCGGCTACGATGGTGCCGAGCGGCTTGTCGACGCCTGGCACGCGCGGCGCTTGGCCGGGCCGTTCGCCGTATCCAGTCTGTACCAGCGTCGCGGCGACGACGCCCATTGCGTGTGCGGCGCCGGCTGGCCGCGCGCAGTCGCCGCCGGCTGTCACGGTATGCATGGGTTCGTCGGCTGCGCTGCCAGTGCTGCCCGTTCGGAACTTCGTGACGTGCGCTGTAACGAGCGCCTGCTCGCCGCGCTTCGCCGTCGTGATGGTCGCGAGCGGGGCATCGGCGGCGCGCGTGCGGTCATCGCCTTGGTGCGTGATGTGCATGATCGTCGGCGCGAAGACCGCGAACCGATTCGCGATCGTGGTCGTCCCGAGCGGCTCGTCCAGTGGCGCGCCGCGGAAACGCGTCTCGTCGCTGTAGTACGACACGATGAACGGATTGGCGCTGTTCACGACGAACTTCATGATTCCGCGCGCGATGCGGCGCAGCGTCGCGTCCTTCAGCGGCCGATCGCGCTCGAAGATCGACGGGCAGGGGATCGACCAGTCGATGCAGTCGGCCGCGGTGCGCCACGGCAGCAGCGCGCCGGCGCGCACGGCCGCGCTTTTCGGATCGCCGTGTGTCGGCGTCGGCCAGACGATCGGCAGCCCATCGCGCCGTGCGACGAGGAACAGGCGCTTGCGGATCGTCGGCGCGCCGAAGTCGCAAGCGCGCAGCTCGCGGTGCTCGACGCGGTATCCGTGGCGCGTGAGCGCGTTCACGAACGAGCGGAACGTGCGGCCGCGATTCCTCGGGCACGGCCGGCCGTCGGCGCCGAGCGGCCCCCAGGTCACGAATTCCTCGACGTTCTCCAGCATGATCACGCGCGGCTTCACCGCCGCGGCCCAGCGCAGCGCGATCCATGCAAGCCCGCGGATCTTCTTCGAGACGGGCTTGCCGCCCTTCGCCTTGCTGAAGTGCTTGCAGTCCGGCGAGAGCCAGACAAGGCCGACCGGCTGGTTTCCCGTGATCGCCACGGGATCGACATCGAACACGCTTTCGCAGTAGTGCGTGGTGTGCGGATGGTTCGCCGCGTGCATCGCGAGCGCTTCGGGATCGTGGTTGATCGCGATGTCGACCGGCCGGCCGAAGGCACGTTCGAGGCCCGTGCTTGCACCGCCGCCACCAGCGAAGTTGTCGACGATTAATTCGCTGCCGAGGCCGAGCGGCAGGGTCATCAGGTCACGCTTCATTCGCATCCTCTACAGATAGAGCCTCAATGGCGGATGCTCGGCTCGCACGTCACGACGTCGCGATTGCCGAGCACCTGCCGTTAAGGCCGGAACTAGAAAAAGGAGGGCGCCAAACAGGCCGCCCATAAGTAGAAACCGCGCATCCGAGGCAACGGTAAGTGCGCGGTTTGGGGGAAGGGGCGTGCTACGATTCAAAGTCCCAACTGGTGCGCCCGAATGAGAGGCGTCACGTCAGAGACACGCGTGCAAAGAGCCGAAATGACGAGCGAGAATATTTCAGTTATCGAGTTGCTGGACCGAGCTGATCGTTTCGAGGCCTTCGCCGAGGGCTTGCTGGAGAGAGGCTGGGTCACGGATGACGAGCTGGGTCTGACGCGTGTCGCTTTCCGCTACGCGCCGGAGGGCGACGAGTTGAGGCCATTGGTTGCCAAGTACGGATTCGACGAAATTCAAGATCTGCGTTTGCTACCTATGGCATTTCGGCAGCGCGATGGCTATTTCCTGTATCTCTTCTACGATGCACAACGGTACGAGAGCTTCGAGGAACTGAGGGCGGCTCTTCGGAAATCAGGGTTCGACGTATTAGCCTGACGAGAATCGCTAGACCTCGAGGGTGGCTGGCGGGGTTGCTCCGCACGCTCGCTTAGTACGGCTTGCAGGCAGAGGAACACGACTGTAGCTGCAAGCGCGCCCACCCAGACTTTCACCATGGCCACGTGAGCACCCCCGCACGGTACGCAACGCAGAGGAACCATACGCATCCGATGGCGATCCCGCAGGCGATTGCTACGGCGCTTCCCTTGGTGACGTACCCGTGAAGGTGATCGCAGGACGCAAGCAGGGTGTTATCGCTCGGAGCGCGAAGTGCTGGCGATTGGACTGAGGGCTGTAGATGATCCATTGGTCTCTCGATATCGTTTTCGGGTTCCATCAATGCGCGCTTGATGTGCAGCTAATCGGACGGCAGCGCGGCTTCGCTGTCCGGTCTTTCGATCAGGTGGAGTGGCTATTGCTGTGATGCTGTCGCGATGTTCGGCTCGGGTCAGCCACTAAAACAGGCTGTCCATTACCCCTGGCGTCCAGTTTGTAACCACCAACTCGCCGCTGGAGTTCGTCGGGCCGTGACGGTTTGCAACGGAATAGCGAATGTCTAGCTCGAGCATGTGGAATCCATCGAAGGCCCGACGGATGTCCGGATGTTCGTTGATCGAAACCATGACCTTGCCGCGGGCGCCGCGCATCACTGCAGCCATAGCCTCGTATTCCTCAAACTCGAAAGGCACGCCGTAACCTTCTGTTTGCCAGTACGGCGGATCGAGATAGATGAACGAGTGTGGCCGATCGTAGCGCTCGACACATTCGCGCCAGGGCAAGTTTTCGACATGCGTTCCGGCTAAGCGCAAATGCGCCGCGGAAAGCTGCTCCTCGATCCGCAGCAGGTTGACGGATGGTGCAGTCGTGGCTGTACCGAATGTCTGACCCGCGACTTTCCCGCCAAACGCGTGGTGCTGCAGGTAGAAAAAACGGGCCGCCCGTTGAATGTCGGTCAGCGTTTCAGGCCGGGTCATTTGCTGCCACTTGAACACTTGCCGGCTACTGATTGCCCATTTGAACTGGCGGACGAACTCCTCAAGATGGTTCTGCACGACGCGGTACAGATTGACTAGCTCGCCATTGACGTCGTTGATGACCTCGACGGGTGCCGGCACTGGCCGCAGGAAGTAGAGCGCAGCACCGCCGCAGAACGCCTCGACATAGCATTCGTGTGGCGGGAAAAGTGGAATCAACTTGTCGGCCAGGCGGCGTTTTCCACCGAGCCAGGGAATGATCGGAGTTGGTTGCATCTATTGGAAAATCGGGTCTATCCGTGATAGCCTTCGTCCGCCTCTGCAGGGGTGACGTGGCCTTGCCGGATTCGCAGTGTGTGCTGCGGGTGCGGGGCGTGCATGGTGCTCTAACACCAGACACGTCGCCGCGTCCTTTTCCTACTCGTGTTGGTCGCTCGCAACCGCCCTCGTTGAAGCGCAGCGATTCTTTTCAGATCGCTGGACCGGTCGTTCAGGTAGTAACGGCGCGCGCTGCCGCGAGCAAATCATCGAGTTCGCATTCGTAGGCGCTGGCGATGCTGACGTATTGCTCGTTCTGTGCAATCAGCAAACGAAGCGTTGCCTGTCGCTCGGCAAGTGCGCCTGCAAGAATTGCCGTGCGGATTGCATTGCGCTGAGCAGTGGTGAGGGTGATTGTTTCCACGGTCGTTTTCCTGTAGCGGGCGGGGTTGGTCAGGCGATCAGTGCGGCATACAGTTCCTCGAACATTTCTTCAGCGTCGACTGCGTTGGCGCTTTCGCAAACACGGTCGTAATACGCGTGGCCTGCCGGTATTTCGAAGCAGGTGCTGCCGACCATTCCGATACGCACCCCCGGCATGTCCGTGCGCGCGACGAAGCGGTCGCCGTTGTGAAACAGGAATTCAGTGATCCGTCCGCGTTGCATCGTGGTTCCCCCTGGGTGTCGCGTTGGTCGGTGATTTCGCTTTCTGCCTACATACCAAGATCAAACGCAGCGACGAGCAGGAGGGCAGCGGAGAAAACGCCACGACCGACCCTGACAAGTAGCGCCGTAATAATTCGGTATCCGAAATTAATTGAGGCCGGCTAAGGCTCCGGAGGCCGGACTGCGCTCACGGAATGGCACTGAAGATCAATGCGATTCGATCAGGGCAGTCGCTGAACAGCACTCAGGGAGGGCGCCTCGGCTCCGCCGTGGGAAGACCAATGCAGTTACGGGCTATTTAGAGCCGCCGCGCCGGCTTGAGGCACCCTCACTCAGTGCTATTCGAAACTCTCAAGGGCGCGCACTCGGTAGGGTGCTGCTGCGCTGGGTTGATGGGTGCGGACTATCCGCGACCGAATGCGCGCTCTTGAAAGTCGATGGTGTCGGGCGCTACCCCGTTTCTCGACTACACCATGAAGCCGGCCGGTTGCTCCCTGTACTGCGGTCCCGGCGCACTAGCACTCTTAAAGATCGACCGCCCGGGCGGGCGGTGGCGCAGCATTCCGTGCTGCGTTGGTTGAAATATAGCAACGCTTCATCAGAATTGCAATAGCGTTGCTATGTTTGGCATGCCGGGAGCGCGGGACTGCTATACCAAAGAAATGCAAGCATCCAATGTAAAATGTGCTTGCAAAATAAAAAGGGGCCGCATATTATGCAAGCACACTAACCATTGGAGTGCTTGCATGTCAGTCACGGCAAAGAAAACTCAGACCGTTGCCAAGGCGACAGGGCGCGCAAAAGGAGGGATGGCGCGTGCCGCATCGCTGAGCAGTGACGAACGCAGCTTGATCGCGAAAAGGGCCGCGGTTGCACGATGGGGCGAGAAGCCGCCGCAAGCGACGCACAAAGGCAACTTCAAGGACGAGTTCGAGATCGACGTCGAATGCTATGTCCTGAATGATGCGCAAAAGACGGCGGTTATCAGCCAGACAGGAATGGCTATGGCACTCGGCTTGTCGTCGCGCGGTAACGCGTTTCCACGCTTCGCAGACGGCAAGGTAATGGCCGGATACCTCGGCGCGGAGCTCTTGGAAAAAATCGAAAATCCCCTTAAATTTCAATGGGGTTCCGGCGGCGCGGAGATTCCGCCCTCACTCGTCAATGGTTACGACGTTACGCTATTGATTGACGTCTGCAAGGCCATTTTGAAGGCCGACGAAGATGGCGCGCTTGCGAAGAATCAGTCGCATTTGGCTGTCAATGCACGCGTCATTCTTAACGCATCCGCCAAGGCGGGCATCAAGGGGTTGGTGTATGCCCTTGCAGGCTACGATGCGAAGCGGGAAGAGGTCATTTCAGCGTTTAAGCAGTTCGTCCAGGACGAGGCAAAGGAATACGAGAAAGAGTTCCCGCCCCAGCTTTACAGTGAGTGGTATCGACTGTACAAACTGCCGAAATTCGGCCGCGGCCGGCCATGGGAATTCAAAACGTTGACCATGGACCACGTCTACTTTCCATTGGCGAGAAGCAACGGGAAGCTGCGCGATATGCTCGTTGCCAGCAAAGTGAAGAGCGGTGACAGAACGAAGAAGCTGCATCAGTTTCTTTCCGAGGTGGGAACCCGAGCATTGCGGACGCACTTGGGGCAGTTGCTTGGCATTGCACGGATCTCGAAGAATAGGAGCGAGTACGAGCGACACGTGAGCACGCTGTTCGGCGATCAAGTCGAATTGGATTTGGAAGATTGATGATGACGCAGAGGGCGGCACCGTTCGATGATCGCCCATTTTTCTGTGGGATCTTGTTGCTCGATTCCAGCAACCTTCGCTAAACTACTGTACGCATATACAGTGATTTGGCTGAGGGTTAGCGAAACGATGGTGAAACCAGACATTACGGCGAGCCGACTTAGATGTAGGCCTGGAGACCTAGCAATCGTGACTAGGTGTGGAGTGGCAGACCGGATAGGTTTGTTGGTCCGCGTATTGGAGCGTTGCAGCGGGGGCACACATGATTGGCTTACCGAACTGCAGGGACCGGGAGTTGTCGCACGGGGAATGACGACGGGCGTGGTTGAGCGTCGACGTCACGCGCTGATGTACGACTGGAACCTAACCCCGATCAATGGGATGGGGCTTCCACATCAAACGGATCATCTCGACCGGAAGTCCCTTTCCCAAAAAGCCTGAGCGTCTCGCGAAGGACGTTGAACGCTTCTGGTGCCAACCCGTCAATGTCTGCCTTGGTGATGGCCTCGATCAAGGCGCGGCTCTCTGAACGAAGTTCAGGGCATTCTTTTTTGCGGGCAGGTGCCGCATCTTTGAGCTTGCCGGCGTCTCCGATCAATGCGGCAAGTTCAAGTACTTCCTGGGCGACACGCGGGCTGATTTCCTCGAGCCCGCAATTGAACGCGCGCGCATATGCGACCGCAGCTTCGCGGCTGATGGGCCGCCTTGCCGTCAGGTGCTGGTAAATCATGTTGTCGCCTCCAGGGATCGAGTGTCGAGTCGCGAACTCCTTCCGATTGACCCCCTGAAACCTCTTCCCTAGGCGTTCTGCCTCTTCGGCAGTGGTCCAAATCTTCATATAGCAATGCTATTTCTTTGTTGGTGAAGCGTGGCTTGATTTTTTGATGTAGCGCTGCTACATTTTCGCCATGGACATTCCTACCTATCTCGACGAGCACAACATCTCACAGGCGACATTCGCTCGTCTTCTCGGGGTGTCGCAGGGACTTATCTGTCAGTGGGTCAAAAAGAGGAGGCCCATTTCTCCAGAGCGATGTGTGGCCATCGAGAAGGCAACGGCCGCTGCGCTTACACGACGAGATTTGCGACCAACCGATTGGCACCTGATCTGGCCGGAACTGGCGGAGCAGAACGACCTTACGAACGGTCACTTACCCTGCTGTTCCCATACCGACGCCCACGATCGGATTGAATCAAGATTGGAGTGCATGTCACTCCAGACGCCGTCGGAGCCCCCTCGATGAGACTGATGCTTCCGTGCACTGTAGAACATGCTCGCAAGAGTTGTGATTTTTCCCGCCTTTTCGCCGCAGTAGTTGCAGTGAGCTCTGAGGCGAGAGGCGTGCAGCTGAAGAGCGGCGATCGCGGTTGAATCGGGAGTCGCCAGGTCGTGCTCTCGCAGCACTTGTTCGATGTCGTCCGCAATCTTGCGGATCTCCACGGAGGTTTTATTCATGGCTGGATTATTGAAAAGCGCAGTGACGATCTGCGTCGACGGCGTCGGTCTCGGAAATGTCGAGGTTGACGGCGTGGATATCAGTCGGTGCGTGCGCGGCCTCAGTTTGACCGCTACAGCGGGTCGCCAGCCGTCGGTACGGCTGGAGTTGGCAGCGCCCGACAACGTCTTTCGACTCGAAGGAGCCGAAATCCTGGTCGACAGCATTGCGGTTCCGGCTACCGTTGAAATTGCCCTGTGGAGGCATCTGTCGTCCAAGTACGGAAAGGAAGTGGAGGTGACGACGATGAGCTCGACTAGTCGCGGGTACATCGTCGCCGGAGATTAAACGCGAGTGATTTCGATACCCGATCTGAGGACACGGAAGACGTTCTCAGAAATGCGATTTAGTGCTTCACCGGTTGATAAGCGAAATTCCTTCATTCCCAACATGCTGCTGGGGCCATCGAGGTCGCTGGTATCGATTTCGTCTTGCAAAACAACGACTTCGTAAACCTTTCCTGCATTGTCGGTCGCTTTGAAGCGCTCTGTGATCATGAGGGTTCCCCGTATCGGAATGGTTGTGTGAGAACTGCTAATTCTACAGATAGGGCCGGAACTCTCGCCATAGTCCGATTTGCATCGAGATCCGATGCTTGAAGTTTAGAAAATTCGACCTTCAAGGTCATTCAATCAGTTTTGAACGGAGTTGAGTTGCTATGAGCACGATTGAGATCATCCGGAAGCCGAGCATCGAGCGGGCATTTCGGGAAGCGCTGAGCGATCCGCGCAGCCGCGGGCCGGTTGCGGACGCGCTCGGCTGGGACGATTCGCAGGTAAGCCGATTCCTGTCGGGGAACCTCGGCGTTCCGATCAACAAAATTGACGCGGGGCTGAATGTTCTCGAACTGCGCGTCGTCTCGCGTGAGTACCTGGACGGGTTGTCGACGATGAGCAAGGTGGGCGTGAACTGCCACTGCGCACGGGAAGGTTTCGGGGAGTGCGGCGGCCGCTGGTGATGTAAGCGACGGGCCTCGGCAAAAGCGTTTTCGACGGAGAGCGCTTCTGCCTAGGTTTAGAAGTCCTAATAACATGAAATTTATGGAAGCCACGCAGACAAACCAATCGACCGAAACGCAGCAGCGGAAAACGGCCCTGTCCAGCGAAGTTCAGCGCATTGTGCGCGACCCCAACCAACACCCGACGTATCCGCGCAGGTGTTTGTCGTGCGGTGCGCTCGAATCCCTTGACGGCTCGGTGCCGTGCGGTCACTGAAATGGCTCGCTTCCATTGCCGCTGCCGACATTGCGAAACGCGCCGGGTGCTGAAGAAGCGTCCCGACGAGTACGTACGGCAGCCGCAATGCAACGTCTGCGGCCGGCGCGATTTTCGAATCGACGCGTGGATGCAGAAGCGCAATACCCGTCTGATGGCGTGCACATGCGCTGGCTACTGGTTCTGGCATCGGCGCGGCTCGCTGTACTGCTGGCACCGCGCGGACGGTTCGACCAGATCACCTGGCGATTCCGATTTCGCGGATCGCAATCCGCCGCCCGACGTCCTGGCGGCCTAAATTCTCTCCAGGAGGTAAACGTGGCAAAAAGTTCCGTTGAAGCATATGGCGCGCAGAGCAAGGTAACTGCGCTCGCGATGGACCCCAACGATCTTGAATTGGTCACGGATCCGGCACATCCGCTGTACGACCGGCGCGTGCATCAGGAGCCGAACCCCAAAACGGTATTGAACTACCGTGCTATCGGCGTTCGCGAACCAGTGCTGTTCTACAAGGATCCCGAAACCGGCATGAACCTCGTAGTTGATGGACGTGGGCGAGTAATCAACGCTCGCGAGCTGAACCGACAACTGGTTGCCGCCGGCGAGCCGCCGATCACGATTCCGGCCATTCCGCAGAAGTTCATCAATGACGGTGGCCGGACGTTCACTGCTGTGATGGTCAGCACCAACGAAATCCGGAGAGAGGACTCGCCGATCAACCGCGCGGAGAAGATGGCGCGCATGATCGACGTCGGCCATACGGAAGACACCGTCGCCGTTTTCTTCGGCGTCGAGGTCCAGACCGTTCGTCAGCAGTTGAAGCTGCTCGACTGCACGGCTGCCGTGCGTGATGCGCTCGAGGCGGACCAGATCACCGTGTCGAATGCGTTGAAGCTCGCGAAACTGACGCCGGAGAAGCAGCGCGAAAAGGTCCAGGCTGTCATGGCCGCGGCGGAGGGCAAGGAAGGTCATGAGAGGGCGCGCGCGCAGAAAGCAGCACTGACGGGCGACGCTGCTCCGCGTATGCGCACACGAAAGCAGATCACCGCGGAGCTGGAGAGGGCCGCAGGCGCTCGCGCTGACGCGCTTCGATGGGTGCTCGGTATGGATGACACCGCGTCGTGTGCCGATTAAGGACCGGACATGGCACTCGCGCATGTCATTCCGATGCCGGAGCGGCCGCGAGCCGCCAAAGCTGAGGAGAGGTACACCCGCGTGTCCCACGGCATTCGGACCTATCCGTGATTTCGTGGGCGGGGCATATCATGAGGTGTAAAAGCCATGGATATGCCAATGAAGAAGAAACGA
>NZ_CABVPP010000043.1 GCF_902499075.1 Burkholderia pseudomultivorans
GCCCACTGGGGGCGAGCCGATCTAGCATCGTCCGACATGATGTCGCTGGAGACAACCCGGACGATTTGGCGAGCGCGAGCGGATCCACGTCGCCGGACTGCATCCATCGGGATGTACACGCATGTGCTGGATCGTTGGGGCATTTTCTACGACCAACCCATCGTCCTGAATGAGCGGCAGGCAGGTGCAGCAATCGAGGGCGTCGTCCGGCAAAACGCTACCAAGGACATCGCTCAGCTCGCTGTCGATACCCACGGCTACACCGATTTCGCGATGGGAGTGTCCCGGGCACTTGGCTTTGATTTATGCCCTCGCCTGTCACACCTTCGTGACAGACGTCTACACGTGCCTCGCAGTCAGGCGATACCGGCGCGGCTCGCAGGGGTCACGGATCGGGACGTCCGACTCGGTCTCATCGTTGACGTGTGGGACGAATTCGTGAGGATCGCCGCATCGATTCGCTCTGGTCAATGCACGGCTGTCGAAGCGATTGCCAGATTCGGATCAGCTGCTCGAGGGCAGGCTGTGTACGATGGCGGCGTTCAGATCGGCCGCTTATTCAGAAGTATCTTTTTGATCGACTACTTCACCAATGCCTCTTTCCGGTCGGAGTTGCAACATGCCCTGAATCGGGGAGAAGCGGTGCATACCGTGCAACGCGCAATTCACATCGGTCGCATTCCGGTGGAGCTAGCTCGGCGCCAAGAATCTCTCGCGGCAGTGTCATCGGCGTTGACCCTGCTCTCGAACATCTTGATGGCTTGGAACACCACCCACATGCAACGAGCCCTGGAGAACATCGAAGCTCGCCGAGGGCAACCGATCGCGACCGAGCAACTCCGGCGAATCGCCCCCACTCATATCGAGGGCATCAACTTGCGCGGCACCTTCAATTTTCCCGTGTCACTGTACGCAAAGCGGATCTTACCGAGCATCGCGGCCGACAACCCCATTCCGTCAACCAGTCGGAGCGCCTAACGACGGGGTGTACTGGCGCCGCCGGTCGAGGGACCGCTCATCTTCAACGCGGTCACGTCTGGAGATGCCTTCTGCTTCGTTAGCGAAGGGTAGACACTAACCCATTGTTTTGTTGGAATCATTTTTTGGGGCCACAAGGCAAAGCCTTGCCAGGCTTAAAGGCGTCTAACCGGAAAAGCGCATAGAAATCAAAGGACCCCTAGAAGCGCTGCGTATGCGCCGCGATCGCATCGTACGGCGCTATTCGCACTTTTAGTAAGTTTGAGTGAGGGAAATAATGACCTTCCGCGTGATCGAAATTCCGTTCTTCCAACTCGATGCCGACAGGCCAGAGTCGCAGACCAATGCAGCGATCGAGGCGCTAAATTCTGCGATCGCGCGTGACGGCCTTGACGTCCTGTCGGTCGAGACGGTCACGGTTCCGCGGTTCTTGTGGCTTGGAACTAAGGTGGTCGGTATCCGTGCATGGTGTCGGACACAATAGCGCGGTTCTATCGAAATCACCGATAAAATAGATTTATGTCAACTTAATTCCGTATCCGAAATGAGCTTCAGATTGTACTTAAGGATGCCTCAAGTATTGTGTGTCAATCTGGTCTATCGGAGATGGCTACGATTACTCACATCGCGCCAAAAATTATTTGCATCGTCCACGCCGAGTGCCAGCAGCCGCGGCATTGACTGCGGTCCCCCCCAATCTTGTTGGCCCTCCCGGCTACGACTCTCGTTTGACCCGGTTCAACATCGGGTTATTTTTTTGACTACTCGCGATGTTTCATGTGTGGCCCTGCGGGGCACGGCTGCATGTAAACACGTCCGCGAACGAAGCGATTGAGCGGCGAAATTATCGTTCGATCGTGAATACCTCACCGGATGACAGAGCGATGGTATGTACGTCGCGTCAATGATGCAAGTACAACGAACGTGCCGACGCGTGGCTCTGGACTGCTGCCCCCGAGTCAGATCCCGACGGCTGCGCGGGCCCATATCCGGACGCATCCGCGTGCCTCGATTCCGAAGACCGGATGCGTGCCTCGGCTTGCTGGATCGACCGCGGATAATGGATGTCCTTTCTGGCTGGGTTATAGCCGGCTTGCTCGATCTGTACGAGCTGCGCACGAACTTCCGCCCTGGTCAAGGCGCCACTCGACTGACCTGCCGAGGCAAACATGGGAGCGATGCCCATGGCCAATATGATGGTACCGATAGCGAATTTCATGATTTCAACCTCCAATGAACAGGGTCGGCATCCAAGGAAGCCTCTTCTGCCGTAATGCCAGCATGCCCCGCTCAACATGAAGGCAATGTTAACTGCGCGTCCTTGAGCGCATTAGACATGACGCCGCCAGGTCCGAAGTTAGCCGATCGACACGGAACGACTGAAATCATGACGGCGCGTGCGTTCAGGAAGCGCTGCGCATTGCCTACCCTGCCCGAGAAGCAACGGCGAACCTCATACCATGGATGCCGAATCAAGCCGATGCGGGCAACACGACACGAACGCCCAACCCCTTTCCGTCGAGCCCATCGATATACATGAACCTACCCCCAAGTTTGGTCACGATGCGCGAAACGATGGATAGCCCCAGTCCGCTGCCGCTTTCTTCATGGTCCGCACCGCGAAAGAAGCGATCCTGTAATCGAGACAAATCTTCGTCCGAGACGCCGTGCCCGTCGTCCTGTACCTGGAGGCCGATGGCGCCGGCATCGCGCCACGACGCGATTTCGACGCGCCCCTGCTCGCGCCCGTACTTGATCGCGTTATCGACGAGGTTGTCCAGCAAGACACGCACCAACGTCGATGGCACATGTGCGATGACTGGTCCGTCGACACGCGAATTCAGCGCAATCCTCTTGCGATCCGCGCGCGCCTGGTGGTCGTCGATACAGGCTTGCACGATGCGCGCGATATCGATGTCCTCGCCAGGCATCGGTACCGTCTCGTCGAGTCGTGCCAGTGCAAGCAACTGGTCCGCAAGATGCGTACTTCGGTCGACGCCCTCGACGACTCGTTGCATGGCGCGCCGCTGACGGTCAGGATCGCGCGCCGTGAGCGCGACCTGTGCCTGAACCTTGAGCGCGGCGAGTGGGGTCTTGAGCTCGTGTGCGGCGTCGCTCGTAAACGCACGCTCGCGATCGAGAGAGCCGCGCAGACGTTGCAGCAATGTGTTAAGTGCGGCGACCAACGGCCGCACTTCGTCAGGGGTGCCATTCGTGCCGATTGCGTCCAGGCTGTCGGGCGAACGTGCCTCGATCGCCTCGGACAGCGTCCGCAGAGGTGTCAGGCTGCGTCCGATCGCCAGCCAGATCAACACCGCCAACACGGGCAACGCGAATGCGAGCGGCCGTGCGACGCGGCGCGCTACTTCCGCGGACAAGTCGGATCGGTGCGTGCGTTGCTCGAAGATACGCACGGTGCGGCCGCGCGCGGCATCGGTCAGCACATACGCGTGCCACTTCGGATTGCCGAACCGGGCCGGGCTCGATGCGGCAGCGGGAAACACCGGTAGATCGAGCGAGTCAAGCCCCGGACTGGCGGCCAGGATGCGTCCGCCGGCGTCGCTGACCTGGTACAGCATCCGCGGCGCCGCATCATTGTCGCCGTCGTCGTCTTCCGACGAACCGAGCGCGATGTCCGCAAAAACCGGGAGATCGGAGGCATCGAGCGCGGTCAGCCCCCTGGCAATTTGCTCGATGCGGGTTTCGTCCCATTCCTCCGCTTCGTGAATCGCCTGGCGGTAGCTCGACACCAGCGAGTACGCCCAGACCACCACGACTCCCGACAACACGAGCAAGGTGAGTCGTTGCCGGATCGAGCGCATCACGATGCCTTCTCCACCACGTATCCGACACCGCGGATTGTCCGGATCAGATCGGTGCCCAATTTCTTGCGCAGATTCGACACATGCACATCGATCGCATTGCTTTCGATTTCTTCGTTCCAGCCATAGAGGCTGTCCTGGAGCTGCGCACGTGAGAGCGGGCGGCCCTGATTCGCCATCAATTCGACCAGCAACGCGCATTCGCGCGATGTCAGGGCGATTCGCTCGGAACCTCTCGTCACGGTCATCAACGCGGGGTCGACCGTCAGGTCGCCATATTCGATCGTGTCGGTGCCGCGGCCTTGCGAACGGCGCACGAGCGCCCGGCAGCGGGCGATCAGCTCGATCAGGTCGAACGGCTTGCCGAGATAATCGTCGGCACCCGCGCTCAAACCGCTCACGCGGTCGGCCACCGTATCGCGCGCGGTCATGACGAGCACCGGTGTATGGTCGCGGCGCTTGCGGAGCCAGTCCAGCAATTCAACCCCCGACATGCGGGGCAGACCGAGATCGAGCACGACGAGATCATACGGCGTGGTTTCGAGCGCGAGCTGGGCCTGCCTGCCGTCATGCGCCCAGTCGACCGTCATGCCTGCATCGATCAGGCCGTCTTCCACCCCGCTTCCGATCAGCTTGTCGTCTTCCACGAGTAGCACCCGCATGGCGTCGTGTTCCTGTCAGTTCCGGACATGCCGTCCCTTGCCGCACGATAACCGCTGGAACGGGCGGTCATCAAGACGGGCGCAGATAATTTCGGTCCTTAAGAATTCGTTAACGTCCGCACCATAAGGTCGCGTCACCGATATTCGCAACCGAATTATGACCATGAACAGTCCGTTGCTCCGACTCCGATTCTGCGCAGCGCTGGCCGTGCTGCTTTCCGTGGCCGCCGCGCCGGCCTGCGCCGGCGAGATCAAGACGCTGATGCGGGACATGAAGCACGCGATGCAAGGTGCGGCGAACAGCCAGACGATTCCCGAAATGAAAGCCTATATGGGCCAGCTCGAAAGCGATGCGCAACGGGCTAGCCGCCAGAAGTATCGTGATGACCAGCCGACCTATGACGAAGGGATGCGCACCTTGCAGGGTCAACTGGCCGAAGTCGACCATGCGATCCAGGCCAACGATCTGTCAGCCGCCAAGCAGGCGCTACGACGAATCAACGGCACGAAGAAGCACTATCACGATCTGCTCGGCTGACTGCGGCCGACCACGCTTTTGCCACGGAAACGATATTCCCGTCATGAAAATTGTCACCCGCTATCCACTGTCGATAAGCATGCTGCACTGGCTGCTGGCCATCGCGCTGATCGGCAACTTGATCGTTGGCCTGCTGCTGGACGACAACGAGGATCTCGTCGGTCTGCACAAGTCGATCGGCATCGTCATTCTCGGCCTTGTACTGGTTCGTCTCGGGAATCGGGTCCGAAAGCGACGCGTGTTGCCGCCGTCGATCAATCCAGCCGGCACGGCGGCCCGCCTCGTCGAACGCACAGTTCACCGCCTGCTTTATGTGCTGATGCTTGTCATCCCGCTGCTCGGATGGATGAAGACGAACGCCGCCGGGCATACGGCCAGTTGCTTCGGATTCTTTTCGTTGCCAACGCTAGCGCCGAAAAGTCGTGCCCTGTCGCAGTGGCTAGGCGAACTGCACGCACTGACGGCATATGGACTTGCCGCATTGGTCGGCGTCCATATACTCGGGGCACTGGCGCATCGGGTGATCCGGACGGAGAACATTCTTCCCCGCATCTTGCCGTGGTCGACGTGCGCCGGCCAGCATGAAACTCAAGCGGAGGATATCGGCTAAAGCCAGCAATGTAGCTTACGGCGACCAGGCAACTCCGGTCTCGTGGCTGCAAGGATAAGTGCAACGCCTTCACCGACGGAGAGCCTGCGTCGAGCAATTCTCTAGAGGCTCAAAGCAACCGTGGCCCTCCCATGCGACGTCAATCCGGCTCGCGCTCTACGCACAGTCGCTGCTTCTCGTCCTACGCATCCGAATGCAATACGCCCGTGTGATCTTCTACACCCTTGACGCCGGGGATTCCCTCTGCCGCGACGCGCATCGCTTGCACCTCGTTCGGTGCCCAGGCATAGTACCCCCACAGATGGACAACTCCGTTCTTGACGATCACGTTTCGGCCGGGAAAGCTCCACTTTCGGCCTGCGATCTCGGCCAACAACATCCCTCGAATCTCGCGGTCACTGAGGATCTGTTGCAGGTTCGGCGCTGACGGCGAAATCGCGAGTGCCTGAACCAGATTGGCGCGGCTCACGATCCCCACCACCTCATTGCCGCGCACGACAGGAACGCGTCTGATGTGCAGCTTTTCGAGAATACGGGCCACCTCGTCGATCGGCGTCATCTCCTGAACAGTGACGACGTGCTTCGTCATGACATCCTTGACGAGATGCGCATGCGTTTTCACATAGGCGGCGGCATCGTCGCTGCGGGCAGTCAGCAGTTCCATCCACCAGGCGCGATGTGGCCTGTCCGTTTCGATCTCCACGCGTCGCACCAGGTCCGACTGGCTGATCATCCCGACCAACCGTCCATTCGCGTCGATCACGGGCGCGCCACTTATTCCATTCTCGACGAGAAGCGCCGCCGTTTGCTGAACGCTCATATCCGGTTTCACGGAAACGACCGAGGGTGTCATGACGTCAATGGCGTGCATTGTCAGCCTCCTCGCACCTGTTTCAGTCATGTGCCAATAGCCGGCGCTTGTCTGCGTTTCCAATATCGAGATTAGGTGACGAGCGCACCGGCTCGTTGATGTGCGTCAATCTGGCTTGCACGGCGCACATTGCCGGGTATCGGTGGAGTTTTGGCGTGAACAACCCCATCCCCACTCCCACCTCTCAGCCAGCTCGGCGACAGGCCCCTTGATCACGATCAATCGTCGACAGGATGCATCGCGGTAAATATTGGCTCGTGGCTTTTGCCAGTGACGCGGACTCGTACGGCGATGACCGGTGCACGGGTGCCCCCCAACAGCGACGAAAACCGATGAATACCGCCACGATCGCCAATGTCTCCAGCCCGCAGCTTCCCGGAAGCGTCGTCGCGGTGCGCGGCGCCGTCGTCGATCTCGCGTTCCCGGCAGGGACACTACCCCCGGTGGACACCGCGATCTCGATCGAAGTCGATGGCGGCGGTTCGATCGTTGCGGAAGTACAAGCCCACCTCGATGAGAGGACCGTGCGGGCACTGGCTATGCAGTCGACCAGCGGATTGCCCAGAGGCGCGTCGGCGCAAGCGTCATGTCAGCCGATCGCGGTTCCGGTCGGCAATGCCGTACTCGGTCGACTGATCGACGTGATGGGCACGCCGGGCGATCGGGGCGAACCGCTTCCGGTCGATGTGCAGCGCCGCCCCATCCATCAAACGCCGCCTGCATTGTCCTCACAGGACAGCGCAATGGGCATCTTCGCGACCGGCATCAAGGTCGTCGATCTCCTTGCCCCTCTCGCGCGGGGCGGCAAGGCGGCGATGTTCGGCGGTGCCGGCGTGGGCAAGACGGTCCTCGTCATGGAGTTGATTCATGCGATGGTCGAGCGATACAAGGGAATCTCGGTGTTCGCCGGCGTCGGGGAGCGGTCGCGAGAAGGCCACGAACTGCTGGTGGACATGCAGCATTCCGGTGTGCTGCCGAAGACCGTGCTCGTGTATGGTCAGATGAACGAGCCCCCGGGAGCGCGCTGGCGCGTTCCGCTGACCGCCCTGACTGTGGCCGAGTACTTTCGCGACGAGCAGCACCAGAACGTGCTGCTCCTGATGGACAACGTATTCCGCTTCGTCCAGGCCGGCGCCGAAGTGTCGGGATTGCTCGGCAGACTCCCGTCACGCGTCGGCTATCAGCCGACGCTCGCCACCGAAGTGGCGGCGTTGCAGGAGCGCATCGTATCCGTCGGCGGCGTCTCGATCACGGCGATCGAGGCCGTCTACGTTCCGGCGGACGATTTCACGGACCCTGCAGTCACGACCATCGCCGCGCACGTCGACAGCATGGTCGTTCTGTCCCGCACAATGGCCGCCGAAGGCATGTATCCGGCGATCGATCCGATCACCTCGTCGTCGATCCTGCTCGATCCGCTGGTGGTTGGCGCCGAACACGTTCAGATCGCAACGGATGTACGGCGCACGATCGAGCACTACCGGGAACTGCAGGATGTCATCTCGCTGCTCGGCATCGAGGAACTGGGAGCGGATGACCGCAGGATCGTCGGCCGGGCCCGCCGTCTGCAGCGGTTTCTGACCCAGCCGTTCGCCGTCACCGAAGCGTTCACGGGTGTGCCCGGCCGCTCCGTCGCGGTTGACGACACGATTGCAGGATGCCGCGCGATTCTGGACGGCGAATGCGACGCTTGGCGGGAACAATCGCTGTACATGCTCGGGACGCTGGACGAAGCACGCGAGCGGGAGCGGGAAACGTCATGAGCACGGCGCTTCACATGACCATCGCGACGCCCGCCGGGATGCTGGTCGACGCACCTGATGTCCTTGCCTTCCGTGCGGAGGATGCGACCGGCAGTTTCGGTGTTCTGCCCGGACATGCGGATTTTCTCACCGTGCTGTCGCCCTGCGTCATGCGTTGGCGCACCGCGGATGGCACGCGCAGGTTTTGCACCGTAAGCGGTGGCGTGTTGCGAGTCGTCAACGGAAAAGACATCAATATCGCGTGTCGTGACGGCGAACTCGGGGACGCGCTTGAGACGCTCGAAACCCGCGTCCGGGGAGCCCGCGAATCTCGAACCGATGCGGCCCGCCGAGTGCGGGTCGAGCAAACGCGCCTCAATGCCCAGGCGATCCGGCAGGTGCTGAAGTACTTGCGCCCCGGCACTCCGGCTGCGGCCGGACATGCGGATGGCACGAATGAAGGCAACGGTCATGGCCGGTAATTCACGAAAACCCGCTCCTGCCCCGCGCGACCAGGACGTGAAAGCGCCCAAGCCCGTCGCGGGGGTACTCGAGCAAACCACGCAACGCGCCGTCCGGAGAGACCGGCAGGCGCGCGATGTACCGGAGCCGACACTGGGCTCCAGACTGGGGCAGATCGGCATGCTTGGCTGGATGATCGTGATTCCGGCCTTGCTGGCACTCTGGGCGGGCCATTGGCTCGACCGACATTTTCATACCGGCGTGTTTTTCTCCGCGCCGTTACTGATGCTGGGCGCTGCATTCGGTTTGTGGTCCGCGTGGCGCTGGATGCATCGCCAGGGCCCAGGGAGCTGAAACGTGGTGCCGGTCCATTCATTGTCGATTCCCCTCCAGATGGCTGCCGGTGGCGTGACCGGTGGCGTCGTCGGGTTCGCCTATTTTGCGTCGCTACTCGCTAATGTGCGCTGGTACGTCAGGGATGCAATCAGCATCGCCATAATCGTGCATCTCGTTCGTTTCGGCACGCTCGCCCTGGTGCTGTTCGGTCTGGCGCATATCGGATACGTTGCGTTGCTGAGCGGCCTCGCCGGCATCATGCTCGCTCGCCGCGCGATGATCCGCTTGCCGGGAGGTTCGTCATGATGCATTCACCGCTCATGACCGAACCGCTGCTTCGCATCGGGGCGATTCCAGTGTCGACGCCGGTCGCAACCACCTGGGCCCTGATGGCGCTCGTCGCCGTCACCGCGGCCGCGATGCGCAGGCGACTGTCGTTGACCCCGGGCAAACTCGAGACGGCGGTGGAACTGTTCGTCTCC
Source organism: Burkholderia pseudomultivorans (assembly GCF_902499075.1). Taxonomy (GTDB): domain Bacteria; phylum Pseudomonadota; class Gammaproteobacteria; order Burkholderiales; family Burkholderiaceae; genus Burkholderia; species Burkholderia pseudomultivorans. The sequence goes on from NZ_CABVPP010000043.1 coordinate 9,504, forward strand.
GCGCTCGACAGCCAGCTGCAGGACACGATGCAAATCGACCCCGCACGTTGCCGCGCCTTGCTTGGAACGTTGTTCCTGTTCATCCTGACTTCCAATTGGTCCGGCTTGATTCCCGGCGTCGAACCGCCTACCGCTCATCTCGAAACTGATGCGGCCCTCGCAGCCGTCGTGTTCGCGTCGACGGTGTTTTACGGCGTCCACGAACGCGGGCTCGCCCGCTATCTCGCCTCGTTCGCTCAACCGACCTGGATCATGATTCCGCTCAATCTGGTCGAACAGATAACCCGTACCTTTTCACTGGTCGTGCGCCTGTTCGGCAACGTCATGAGCGGCGTGTTCGTGATCGGTATCGTGCTGTCGCTCGCGGGTCTTCTAGTGCCGATCCCGCTCATGGCGCTCGATCTGCTGACAGGTGCGGTTCAGGCGTACATCTTCACGGTACTCGCGGCGGTGTTCATCGGCGCTGCGCTCGGCGACGAGCGCGCAGCCACGCCGCATCCACGGCAAGGAGCATCATGAGCAACTGGATTCAGCTGGTGAGCATCGTCGCGGCAGCCCTTGCCGTTTCATTCGGCGCGATTGGGCCGGCGCTGGCCGAAGGTCGCGCCGTCGCGGCCGCGATGGACGCGCTGGCGCGTCAGCCGGAATCGGCAGGCACGATTTCGCGGACGTTGTTTGTCGGTCTGGCCATGATCGAAACCATGGCGATCTACTGTCTCGTGGTCGCCCTGCTCGTTCTGTTCGCCAATCCGTTTATCAAGTAGGCGTTAGCCATGCGAATCGACTGGTGGACACTCGGCTTCCAGACGATCAACGTCCTCGTCCTGATCTGGCTGCTGTCGCGCTTGCTGTTCAAGCCGGTCGCCAAGATCATGGCGGATCGTCAGCAGGCCGCCGCACGCCTCCTGCAAGAGGCGTCGGCTGCCCGCGATGCAGCGCGGCAGGATCGCGACAAAGCCGCAAGGGAAAGCGCCGCGCAGGATGCAGAGCGTCTTGATCGATTGAGTGCGGTGGCGTCGGAGGCTGAGCGCCTCAAGGCGACCCTGCTCGCCGATGCGCACGCCGAGGCCGATATGCTCAGAAAGACGGCTGAGGCTGAAGCTGCGGCAATGAAGGACGACGCGCTGCGTGCCAATGCCGAGCGGGCCGGCCAGTTTGCCGTCGACATCGCGGCGCGGTTGCTTGCGACGCTCCCGTCGAGCACGCTGGTAGAGGGATTCATTGCTCCGCTCGCCGACGCAGTCCGTGCCCTGCCCGCGGAGGACCGCGCTTGCCTCGGCCGCGAAGGCGAAACGTTGCGCTTGATAGCCCCGCGCACGTTGAACGACGACGAACTGGCTCATTGCCGCTCGATGCTCGCGACAGCATCGGGCCACACCCTCTGCATTCGAACCGAAGTCGATCCCACCCTGATCGCGGGACTCGAGCTCGTCGCACCTCACCTGATCGTGCGAAACAGTTTTCGACATAGCCTGGAATCCCTGAGAAGCGGACTCATCTCCCGTGGCGACGAACGACGTGCATAACGACTCCGACGACGCATGGCTGACGGACGGCAGAGCCGTGCTGGCGTCGCTGAATCTTGCGCCGCAGGCGGAATCGGTTGGGCGCGTGGAGCATATCGCTGACGGCATCGCACAGGTTAGCGGCCTCCCGCATGTTCGCCTGAACGAGCTGTTGCAGTTCGGGGACGGACAGTACGGCTTCGCGCTCAAGCTGGACGTCGACACGCTAAGTTGCGTGCTGCTCGACGACAGCAGCGGCATTGCCGCTGGCACGCGCGTATCCGGCACCGGCTGCGTGGTTGAGGTTCCGGTAGGTCCGGACCTGCTCGGACGCGTCGTCGACCCACTCGGGAGGCCGCTCGATCGCGGACAGCCGCCGAAATGCAAGCTATCCCTCCCGATCGAACGCGCCGCACCGTCGATCATCGAACGCGCACCGGTCTCTCAACCGGTCGAAACGGGCATTCTCCTGATCGACGCGCTTTTCGCGATCGGCCGCGGGCAGCGCGAACTGATCATCGGCGATCGCGCAACGGGCAAGACGTCCATCGCGGTCGACGCGATCGTCAACCAGAAACATTCCGACATGATCTGCGTCTACGTGGCGATCGGTCAGCGGGCCACCGCGGTCGAGCGCGTGATCGATGCGGTTCGGCTGCACGGTGCACCGGAACGCTGCATCTTCGTCGTCGCTTCGGCGGCAGATCCGCCCGGCCTGCAATGGATTGCCCCATTTGCAGCGTTCAGCATCGCGGAGTACTTCAGGGATCGGGGCGAGCATGCGCTCGTCGTCATCGACGACCTGACCAAGCATGCCGCCACCCATCGGGAACTGGCATTGCTTGCACGAGATCCGCCGGGGCGCGAAGCGTATCCGGGCGACATCTTCTATCTGCACGCCCGTCTGCTGGAGCGTGCCGCCAAGCTATCCGTGGAACGCTGCGGCGGCTCGTTGACCGCGCTCCCCATTGCGGAAACCGACGCCGGAAACCTGGCGGCATACATTCCGACCAATCTGATCTCGATTACCGACGGCCAGATCGTGCTGGATGCACACTTGTTCGCCGCCAACCAGCGCCCCGCGATCGATGTCGGACTCAGCATCAGCCGGGTTGGCGGCAAGGCACAACTGCCGGCATTGAGAGCCGCCTCGGGAAGGTTGCGGCTCGACTATGCACAGTTTCTCGAGCTCGAGATGTTCACGCGCTTCGGCGGTCTCGGCGACACGAGGATCAAGGCGCAAATCGCTCGTGGAGAGCGTATTCGGACATTGATTTCGCAGCCGCGATTTGCGCCGCTACGCCCGGTTGGCGAGATTGCGTTGCTGTTTGCGCTGGCCGACGGTGTATTCGATGCGTGTGCACTGTCGACGATCGCTGCCGTGCGAGTCGCGCTTCCCGCCCGTCTAGATTCGACCGGCATCGCGACAAGATTGGGGCCAATCCTCCTTGCCGGCGGAAAAGTGTCATCCGACGACCGAACGGCGCTTGTTCGCATTGTCCACGACCTCATTCCGCAGTCCGCGGAAATCAGGAGCGGTCGATGAGCAATCGGCTCGACGAAGTCCAGAATCGATTGGGTACGGTCCGCGAACTGGGATCCGTGGTAAGTGCGATGCGCGGTATCGCAGCGACACGGACGCGAGAAGCGCTCTCCCGCCTGCCGGGCATCCGGGCTTGCGCCGACCTGATCGGCCTTGCGATCGCGGACGCAATGGGCATTGCCGCCCAATGCCCATCAGAAAACCGAGAGCCGCCCGTTCCGGCCGACACTCACGTCTTTATCGTCATCGGCGCGGAGCACGGCTTCGTGGGCATTTACAACCAACGCGTGTTCCAGTCGATTTGTGCGCCTGCGAATGTTGCCGTCGAGTACTTCGTCGTAGGTGATCGTGCAAGAGCCGCTGCCGACGCGCTCAATCTGCCGGTCACCTGGTCGTCGGAAATGATCGGTCACGCCGATATGGTGTCCGATCTCGCAGCCAGGATCATCGATGCGCTTTACGGCTGCCTGCGTCACGGTAACGCCTCGCACGTCACGCTCGTCCACGGAGCGCCGCAAGCGGCTGGCGAATCGGCTGTACAGTCGACTTCGCTGCTGCCGTTCGATTTCCGGCGGTTCGAACCGGCCAGACGGCCCTTCCCGCCTGTCGTCACGCTCCCGATACAACAACTGCAGGAAAGACTGGCCGAGGAATACGTCTACACCCAGGTATGCGAGGCCATCATTCTGTCGTTCGCCGCGGAGAACGAAGCGAGAATGCGCGCGATGATCGCGGCGAAACGCAATATCGACGACACAGCGCAGCGGCTGAACCGGGACTATCACCGCTTGAGGCAGGAACAGATCACTGCCGAAATCGTCGAATTGTCGACCGTCGAGGGGACGCCCGCTTCATGAATCGCTACGGTGCCGTAATGGTCGGTTCGGGCGGCGATGTTAAGTTCCGCAACAGCCATCCGAACGTGGTGCCCTGAGTCAGTACGGAAAAGACGACGACGACGTAGGTTATGGTCACGATCAGCTCCCGCTGGGGCCCACGGGGAAGCAAAAGCGCGAGTGCGAGCGAGATGGCACCGCGCAAGCCCCCCCAGATCATCAGTCTGGTCGTGCCTTTCGGAAACCGGATCCGCAGACCGATCACCCCGAGCGGAATGGCCACGCTGACCGTACGCCCCACCAGCACACAGCAGACGGCGATCATTCCGGCCATCAAATACGTTCGGCTCTGATGGATTGAGAGGACTTCAAGTCCAATCAGCAGAAAGAGCACGCTGTTCATCATCTCGTCGACGACCTCCCAGAATATGCTCAGATACTCCCCCGTCTGGCCGGAGACCGTCTTCATCGCCCGGTGGTTGCCGGCGAACAGCCCGGCCACGACCACCGCGATCGGGCCCGATGCGCGGCCAAGTTCCGCCAACGCATAGGATCCCATGCAGAGCGCGATCGATAGCAGGATCTCGACGTGATGATTGTCGATACCTGCGACAAGACGGGATACGATCCACCCAGCCAGCCATCCTGCCAAGGCGCCACCGACCGCCTGTTGGAGAAACAACAAGGCTACGTCGAAGACACCGGGTTCGCGAGCCGCAGTTGTGATACTCAGAAGCGTCAGGAAAACGATCGCACCCACGCCGTCGTTAAACAGGCTTTCCCCGGTAATTCGGGTTTCCAATTCCCTTGGAGCACCCGCCTTCTTGATGATGCTCATCACGGCAATTGGGTCGGTAGGCGAGATGAGCGCGCCGAACAGCAACGCATAGATGAAGCCGATCCGTACGCCCAGCCACCATGATGCATACCAGAACGCAGTACCGACGAACACGGTAGAGATCAGTGTGCCGACAGTCGAGAGCACGCCGACTGTCCACTTCACCTGTCGGAGATCGTGAAAATCGACATGCAACGCGCCGGCAAACAGAAGAAACGGCAGGAAGCCGTGAAACAGGAGTTCGCTGAAGTCGATCTCGGGTATCAGCCGCGTGAAGCGCGTCACGTCGATTGCGCCGAATTCGCCCAATATGACGAGCAAGACGGTTGCCACCAGTGCGATCGTCATCACCCCAATCGTCGGCGGCAAATGGAAAACGCGATGATTGACGTAGCAGCCCAATGCCGCCAGGACGATCAACGCAGTCAGCGCGTGGAAAAACGTCATGTCAATCGATCCGATGGCCGGCCGAACGGTGTGCTGCCGCGCGCCGAAATAGAAAGGTCACAGTGTGACAGGAATGCCATACTGCCGGTAGGGTGAAGCCAATGTTGCGCCTTCCAGCCACCATCAGGACCCTGGAGGAAGCGGGCCGGATGTTCGCCCTTTCCGCATGCGACGTTCATTGGGGATGGCTGAGTAGCGCTTCGCCGTTTCTGCGGTCGAAACCGCTTTTTTGCCGATCATTGCTCTGTTCATTGATCTGCGTGGGCGCGGGCTCTCGCCTGCGGGGCCTTGACCACCTCGCCGCTCGAGAAGCCGCAATGCACGTTCCTTTCAACGGCACGCTGATTCCAGCCTTTTAAGCAAAATTTAATTTTGGCGACCTACGGTGGAATCGTCGTGTCATGAAATAGCCCTGTGGGCGGCTATACGCGGTGCATTCGGCACGCTGCGATGGGAGCGTAGTCATGGCAATCATCGGGTTCAAGCGTATCGCGCTTACCAGTCTGGCCATAGCGGCAGTGTCTGCGAGTTGCATGGCGAAAGGATCGCTGTCGCCTGCAACGGCGACACGAGCTCCGCAGGCCGTTCTGTCCACAAGCCCGGGCTTCACGGCCTACCCGGGAATCGTGTCCGACTTCGAGAACATGGCGCGAATCGACGGTCCCGCCGTCGTGACCGTCAAGGTGTACAAGATCGACGCGATGTCGAGTGTGCAGCAATTATGGCCCCCGCCCGGCAGCGCGAACGCGCCGTTCCTCGGCTTCTTCGAGGAATTTTCAGCCCCACCCGGCACCGATCACGGTGCCCTGGCACAGCGGCACGCCAGCGGCTTTATCATCTCGTCGGACGGCGACATCCTCACCGATGCCGGCGACGTTGCGGGCGCATCGAGGATCGCCGTTACCCTCGCCGACGGGCAAACGTACCACGCACGGTTGATCGGCAGCGATCCGGCGAGCGGTGTCGCGCTGCTTCATATTCATGCGACGGGTCTGCCTGTCGCCCGGATCGGATCACCTGCGATGCTCAAGGCCGGCGAATGGGTCGCCTCGATCGGTTCGCCCTACGGGCTGGGAACCTCGATCGTCAAAGGTATCGTCAGCAACCTCTCCCGTCTGCTTCCCGATCAATCGTACGTTCCGTTGATCCAGACCGATCTTACGGAACACTCCGGGGACGGCGGTAGTCCGCTCCTGAACCTCAAGGGTGAAGTCGTCGGTATCGAAGCGCCACCTCCGGACGACGGCAACGTGTATCAGGGTCTCGCCTTTGCGATACCCATCGACAAGGCCATGAAGGTCGAACGCCAGTTGAAGTTGCATGGCAAGGCCGTGCATGGACAACTCGGAGTCTCGGCGAAGGAGGAGACGCCCCCGCTTGCCAAGGCGTTCCGGCCGATGCGGCCAAACAATCCAGCCACGGACGCAGGTTGAGCATGTTTCGCTGCCGGCAGCTCGGTATGGCGCACATTCAAGGAGTCAGTCATGAAGTACTCGTCCAGAACAGCGCTCGGCGTCGTCGCCGTGACGATTGCCGTGTTCGCCCATGACGCGTTTTCCGCCGAGCAGGCATCACTGCCGCAGCCCGAACACGCTGGCAACGTGACCTATCTATCCGGCGGCATCGGTAGTGATCAATCGGCTGCAATCAAACAGCAAATGGGCAAGTATCCGCTCGTGCTCGAGTTTGCGGGGCATACGAGCAGCGGGAACGACTATTTGGCCGATGTCCCGGTCAAGATCGTCGATGCACATGGCAAGACCGTGCTCTCGACGCGAACCACCGGGCCATTCCTGCTCGTCTCGATGCCCGACGGGCGCTATACCGTGTCGGCCAGCTATAAGGGGCAGGCCATGCAGCGAAGCGTCGACGTACGCAAGTCGTCGCATGCTCACTCGGTGTTCGTCTGGACAATGTAGCTCGACCTCCGGGAGCCGGCCCCATCTGCTCGGCCAAGGTGTCGGGCATGGCAGTGACCCGGAAAGCATGAAAGACAGCTGCGTCGAAGGAGTCGACATGGACGAGAATCCGACCGAGCCGGTGGGGCCCGACATTAAGCGCCGCCGTTGGCTGATCGCGACATCCGTCGCGAGCGGCATCGGCGGCATCGCGGCCGCCATTCCTTTCGTTGATTCCCTGACACCCCCCGCCAATGCGCTGGCCGCCGGCGCACCAGTCAAGGTCGACATCAGTCGCTTGACCGAAGGCGCAATGTTGACCGTTGCATGGCGCGGGAAGCCAGTATTCATCGTCGACCGTTCGCCGGCCATGCTTGAAAGCGTCATCACGGCGACTCCGCTCGTCGCTGATCCTGACTCGCGCCACGCCTTCTCAATGCCATTGCCGCTTTATTGCCAAAACACCTTTCGCTCGCGAGCCGACCATCGGAACATTCTGGTCGTGGTTGGCGTCTGTACGCACCTCGGTTGCACGCCGACACCTCGGTTTCAACCAGGGTCTCAGCCAAACCTACCGGATAACTGGCTAGGCGGCTTTCTGTGTCCCTGCCACGGCTCGACCTACGATCTCGCCGGACGGGTATTCCGCGACAAGCCAGCACCGCAGAACCTCGACGTGCCACGTTACATGTTCCTGTCGCCGATCGAACTTCTGATCGGTCAGGACGAACATGGGCCGGCATAGTCCGCCGCCAGGGTGTCCGACCACGCCATATCTCCTCTGCCGCTAAGATCCGGGAGAACGTCTGTTACGTCACCTATTGCGCAATTTCATCAATGGCTCCGCGCGGGCCATAGCGATCCGGAGTCTGCCGATAGACAATGGGAGATGGCAATTGCAGCAGGTCTCTGAGTGATGCACATGACGTGCCGTAGACGATGCATGGACGCTCGCACATAGCAAAGCGAAGACGTCAAATTCGGCGAAGAGCTGTACTTCTCGCTCAATCAGATAGTCCCCGAAAGCGGTACTGCATGCTGCATTGCGGCTGACCCTATCGGCGTCGTGCGCGCGCATGCGCCTCGCCGCGCGCGACGAGCGCGCGGATGCGGTCGGCCGTGCGGCACGCGATCGCCTGGATCGTCAGCGACGGGTTGACGCCGCCGACCGTCGGAAACACCGAGCCGTCGCAGACCCACAGGTTCGGAATGTCCCAGCTGCGGCAGTCGGCATCGACGACGCTCGTCGCCGGATCGTCGCCCATCCGCACCGTGCCCGCGAGGTGGCACGTGTCGTCTTCCTCGTGCCAGATGTCGCGCGCACCGGCGGCTTCGAGCGACCGGTCCATCTGCGCGAACGCATGACGGATCATCCGGCGATCGTTGTCGTCGTACGAATAGGTGACGCGCGCAACCGGCAGCCCGAACACGTCGCGCTCGTCCGCCAGCGTTACGCGGTTGTCCTCGCGCGGCAGCGTCTCGCCGACGATCTTCAGCCCCGCCTGGAAGTTGTAGCGCGCCATCTCGCGCTTTAGCGCGTCGCCCCACAGCCCGCGCGCGGCAACCTTGCGCGCCCATTCGATCGGCAGCGGCCCCTGGCTCATCCAGCAGTAGCCGCCGAAGAAATCCTTGCCTTCGTCCGCGTAATTCCAGTGCTCGGTGATCGACAGCGACGGCGGTCCCTTGTACCAGCGCACTTCGTCGTCCATCGTCCCCCACGATGCCTGGTTCAGCTGCGCCATCAAGTAGCGGCCGACCAGGCCGGAGCTGTTCGCGAGGCCTTGCGGATGGCGTCCGGTCGCGGACAGCAGCAGCAACCGCGGCGTCTCGATCGCGTAACCGGCGACCACGACGTTGCGCGCGCGCTGGAAATGCGTGCGGCCGTCGCGCCGGTAATGCACGCCCGTCACGCGATCGCCTTGCGCGTCGATCCGCAACGCCATCGCGAGGTCGCGCACTTCGGCGCCGGCCGCGACCGCGCGCGGAATCCACGTGACCAGCGCGCTCTGCTTCGCGTTGGTCGCGCAGCCGGCGATGCAGAAGCCGCGATACACGCACGGATGCGCGCGGCCGCGCGGCGCGGACAGCGTCGCGAGCGGCGTCGGCGTCCAGTCGATGCCGAGCGCCTCGGCGCCGCGCGCGAGCACGAGCGCGGCCGCGTTCAGTTCATGGGCGCGGTACGGGTAGCGCGGGCGCGGCGGTCCCCAGGGATAGTTCACCGGCCCGCTGATCTTCAGCGCCTGCTCGACTTCGCGGTAGTAGCGCCACATCTCGCGCCAGTCGAGCGGCCAGTCGACGCCGTAACCGAGCAGCGTGCGCGAGCGGAACCATTCGGGCCGAAAGCGCAGCGACACCATCGCGAAGTGCACGGTGCTGCCGCCGATCGCGCGGCCGCTGTTGTTGGTGCCGAGCGTCAGCGGGTTCGCGCCGTCGCAAATCCGCTCGTCGGTCCAGAACAGCTTGCGCTGGTGCGATTCGTCGGAGGCGAATTCCTCCAGAGGCCGCCACCATGCGCCCGCATCGAGCGCGACGACGGAAAAACCATGCTCGGCAAGCCGGCACGCGAGCGTGCCGCCGCCCGCGCCGGTGCCGACGATCACGAAGTCGACAGGCTCGTCGTCGCGGAACATTCGCATCGGCGACCAGCCGCCCACGCGCAACGGATCGGGCGCGCGGCCGTCGCAACCGCGCGGCTTGCCGGCGTACAGCGAATCAGTGTCCATCGCGATCGCCCTCCCCGTCCATCCTCGCTTCCCACGGATCGCGCCGGTTGAAATCCATCCGCACGTAGCCGCGCGGGCTCGCCGGGCCGCCGAAGCCGATCTCGTTCCATGCGAACGGGTGGCTGTAGTACGCGCCGCAAATGTCCATCAGCACGCGTTTCGAGAAGAACATCCGCGGGTCCATGCCGGCCCATGCGGCTTCGACCTTGCGGTCGACTTGCCCCTGCTGGACGGCGCGCAGCAATGCATCGGCGTCGCTCTCGGCGAGTGACGCGAACGGCCGGCCGTACGCGTGGCGCGCCATCGTGTCGAGCGCGGCGAGGCCCGTGTGCCACGCGACACGCAACGGCGGCAGACGCGCGTCGCGAAAGCCGTCGCCTTCGTCGGTCGCGAGCCGGGCGTCGATCAGTGCGGCGGTGGGCACCGTCCCGGAGCCGCCCTCCCGCTGCGGGACGATGCGGTCGCACAGCGCGCCGAGCGTCGCGTACTGCTCGGCATCGAAATGGCGCGGCGCGGTCGCGGCGACCCGCAGCCGCGCGTCGATCGCACGACGGGTCGCGTCGTTCCACGATGGCGTGTCGCGCTTCGCGAGCACGTCGTAGCCGGAAAAGCGCGGCAGCGCGACCGCGTCGTCGCTGGCTCGCTTCATCGTCCCTCCCGTTCGGCGAGTGCGGTCGCGGCGAGGCCGGCGATCGCGAGTGCCGTGAAGCTCGGCGGCGCCGGCAGCGGCGGCCCGGACAACACGTTCTGCGACCAGTTGCGCCAGCCGCCCATTTGCCGCGCGACCCCGCGCGCATGGAACGCGACGCCGACGAAGCCGAGCAAGGCCGTCGCGCGCATCCACCAGCGGCTGAAGCACCGGTCGCCGCACGGGTGGGACGTCGCGATCCGCGCGGCGCTCAGTGCGGCTATCGGCGGCACGATGAGCGGGACGAACATCGCGCGATGCTGGAACGCACCGCGAAAATGCAGCAACCCGACTTCACCAAGCGTGCCGACGAGCCCGGCCGCGACCAGCCCGGCCAGCGCGCGGCCCGCAGGCAGGCCCGCGAGACGCGGCGCGTCGGCCGGACGCGCGCGCAGCCGCTCGCCCGTCGCGCCGAGCAGGCCCGACAACAGCAGCGCGAACGGCGCGCCGAGCGGCGCCCCGTAGAACAGGTTGTGCCAGCTGAACCGGCCCGGCCGCTTCGTCACGTTGTACAGATGGAACGCGGACCCGGCGAGACCGACCGCCGCCGACGCGACGTGCACCGCGTCGCGCAGACGATGCCGTTCGGGCGTGTCGTCGGCGTGACCGTGCACGCTTGCGAGCACCGACAGCGTCGACGCGGCCAGCGGCGCGATCATCGCGCGATTATGGAACGTGCCGCGATAGTGCTCGATGCCGCTGTCGGCAAGCACCGATCCGGCGAGCAGCAGCGCGCTGCGGTTCAGCAGCCGCGCGGCATCGGTCATCAACCTGTCGTGCTCGTCCGCGCGGTGTCGGGGGGGTCGCATCGGTCCTCCTTGTTGATGATGACGCGCCGTGACGCCGGAATTTTCCGGGAGCATTCACATTGCGAATTCGGCGACGTCGGCGGTGCGCAGTTCGAGGCCGAGGCCAGGGCGCGCCGTGTCGATCTCGAGCGCGCCGTCGACGAGCACCGGTGCGCCGTCGAACAGCATTCGTTCGATCCGCACGTGATCGTGGAACCATTCGATGTGGCGCATGCGCGGCGCGACGCAACCGACGTGCCGGTGCAGCGCGGGCGCGCAATGCGCGGACACGTCGACGTGATGCGCATCGGCGAGCGCGGCCGCCGCGAGAAACCCGCTGATGCCGCCGCAGCGCGTCGCGTCGGCCTGCAGCACGTCAACCGCGCCGCGTTCGAGCAGGCGCCGAAAATCGTCGGGCGTGTACGCGTATTCGCCGGCCGCGACGTCCACCCGCGCGCCAACGTGTTCGCGCACGAACCGCAACCCTTCGACGTCGTCGCTGCTGACCGGCTCTTCGAACCAGCGGATCGCGCAATCGGCGACCGACTCCGCGAACGCGAGCGCGGTGCGCGGCGCATACGCACCGTTTGCATCGACGAACAGCTCGACGTCGGGGCCGAGCGCGTCGCGCGCGACGCGCACGCGCGACGGATCGCACGCATCGTGTACGCCGATCTTCATCTTGCATGCACGGACGCCTTCGCCGCGCCAGCCGTCGAACTGCGCGGCGAGCGTTGCATCGTCGTAGGTCGTGAAGCCGCCGCTGCCGTACACCGGCACGCGCTCGCGCATCCGGCCGAGCAGCAGCGCGAGCGGCACGCCGGCGAGCTTGGCCTTCGCGTCCCACAGCGCGTTGTCGAGTGCGGAGATCGCGGTCGCCGCGATGCCGCCGCGCCCGATATTGCGCACCGCGCGCCACATCGCATCGACGGCGGCCGGGATGTCCGCGAGCGGCCGGTTGCGCAGCACGTCCGCCAGCATGGACGTGACGAGCGACGCGGCGCTCGCGTCGGTGTACGTATAGCCGAGGCCGGTCACCGGCCCCGCGTCGATGCCGACGACGACGATCGTCGTCGCGTGCCACGCGTAAGTGCCATCGGCTTCGGGCCGGTCGGTCGGCACGCGGTACGCGCGGGCGCGCACGTCGTCGATCGCCGGCGCGGCGGAAAGTGCCATCGTTGCGCTCCGGTCAGCTTGCTTTTTCCTTGCGGACGTCGCGTGCAATCGCTGTGCCCGGCGCACGCGGCGCGGCACGTGCTTTGCGCGGCCGCCTCGCCACGGCTCATCCGGAACCAAGGAGAAACGGCATGGCAACAGTGGCGGATTTCATCGTCGAACGGTTGTACGACTGGGGCGTGCGCCGCATCTACGGCTACCCGGGCGACGGCATCAACGGCTTCTTCGGCGCGCTCGGCCGGGCCGGGGGCAAGATCGAATTCATCCAGGCACGCCACGAGGAAATGGCGGCCTTCATGGCGTCCGCGCATGCAAAATTTACAGGCGAGCTGGGCGTGTGCGTCGCGACCTCCGGCCCCGGCGCCGCGCATCTCGTGACCGGCCTGTACGATGCGCGGCTCGATCACATGCCGGTGCTCGCGATCGTCGGCCAGCAGGCGCGCGCGGCGCTCGGTGGCCACTATCAGCAGGAGGTCGATCTCCCGGCCCTTTACAAGGACGTTGCGGGCGCATTCGTCCAGCTTGCGGTCGTGCCGGGCCAGGTGCGCCATCTCGTCGATCGCGCGGTACGCATCGCCGTCGGCGCGCGCACCGTCACCGCGCTGGTGCTGCCGAACGACCTGCAGGAACTCGACTACGCGCCGCCGAAGCGCGCGCATGGCACCGTGCACTCGGGCGTCGGCTATACGGCGCCGAAGGTCGTGCCGTACGCCGACGATCTGCAGCGCGCGGCCGATGTGCTCAATGCCGGCAAGAAGGTCGCGATGCTGGTCGGCGCGGGCGCGCTGCGCGCGACCGACGAGGTGATCGCGGTGGCCGACCGGCTCTGCGCGGGCGCCGCGAAGGCGCTGCTCGGCAAGGCCGCGCTGCCCGACGACCTGCCGTGGGTAACCGGCTCGATCGGGCTGCTCGGCACCAAGCCGAGCTACGAGCTGATGACCGGATGCGACACGCTGCTCGTCGTCGGTTCGGGCTTCCCGTATTCGGAATTCCTGCCGAAGGAAGGCCAGGCGCGCGGCGTGCAGATCGACCTGAAGGCCGACATGCTGAGCCTGCGTTATCCGATGGTGGTCAACCTCGTCGGCGACAGTGCCGAAACGCTGCGTGCGTTGTTGCCGCTGCTGAAGGAGCGGCAGGACACGGGCTGGCGCGACCAGATCGCGAAATGAAACGCGGACTGGCACGAGACGCTCGCCGCGCGCGCGGCCGCGAAGGCGAGCCCGGGGCGCGGCGTGAATCCGCAACGCGCATTCACCGAGCTGTCGCCGCGGCTGCCCGACGACGTGATCCTGACGAGCGATTCGGTATCCTGCGCAAATTGGTATGCGCGTGACCTGATGATACGGCGCGGAATGATGGGCTCGCTGTCGGGCGGCCTCGCATCGATGGGCGCGGCGGTACCGTATGCGATCGCCGCGAAGTTCGCGTATCCGGTACGCCCGGTGATCGCGATGGTCGGCGACGGCGCGATGCTGATGAACAACATGGCGGAGCTGATCACGGTCGCGAAGTACTGGCGGCAATGGCCGGACCCGCGCTGGATCTGCATGGTGCTGAACAACGAGGATCTGAACCAGGTGACGTGGGAACAGCGCGTGACGGAAGGCGACCCGAAACTCGACGCGTCCCAGCAGATACCGAACGTGCCGTACTACCGCTTCGCGACGCTGCTCGGGCTGAAGGGCATCTACGTCGACGATCCGGAACAGCTCGGTGCCGCGTGGGACGAGGCACTCGCATCCGACCGCCCCGTCGTGCTCGAGGTCAAGAGCGATCCGGAAGTGCCGCCGCTGCCGCCGCACGTGACGCTGCAGCAGGCCAAGCATTTTGCCGAATCGCTGATGAAGGGCGACCCGCGCGAAGCGAACGTGATCGTCGAGACGGCGCGACAGGTGCTGTCGGCCGTGCTGCCGGGCAACGGCGGCAAGAAGGAGTCCTAGCGAACAGCTCGCCGGAACCGCACGATGCGACTTTCCGGTCGTGCGGCGCGGGCCGGCGCGTCAGCCGATATCGACGTCGTCGCGCCCGTCGCCCTGCAACGCAAGCGCCGCGTTCACGAGCCCGACGTGTGCGAGCGTGAACGGAAAATTCCCGCACATGCGCCGCGCATGCACGTCGTACTCCTCCGCCAGCAGCCCGACGTCGTTGCGCGGCCGCAGCAGCCGCTCGAACAGCGCATGCGCATCGTCGTCGCGGCCCTGCATCCGGTAAACCTGCGTGAGCCAGAAACCGGCCGCGACGAACGCACCCTCGTCGCCCTCGCAGCCGTCCGCGAAATGCTGCGGCCGATAGCGGAACGGCAGCCCGTCCTCCATCAGCTCCCGCTCGATCGCGGCAACCGTCGCAACCACGCGCGGGTCGGACGCATCGAGCATCCCCGTCAGCGGAATCAGCAACAGGCTCACGTCGAGCCCCTCGCCGTCGTAGCGGTCGACGAAGCGGCCGAGCTTCGCGTGGTAGCCGCGCGCCAGCACGTCGGTGCGCACCGCATCGGCCCAGCGCTGCAAGGCATCGAGCGGCGCGTGATGGCCGAACATCTTGGCAGAGCGGTATGCGCTTTCGACGGCCGTCCACACCATCACCTTCGACGACGTGAACTGATGTTGGCCGCTGCGCACTTCCCAAATGCCTTCATCCGGCTCGCGCCAGATCGCCTCGAGGTGTTCGAGCAACCGCCGTTCGAGCATCCAGGCGTCGTCGTCGGGTGGCAGCCCTTGCCGGCGCGCCTGGTACAACGCGCCCAGCACCTCGCCGTACACGTCGAGTTGCACCTGGTCGGCCGCCGCATTGCCGAAGCGTACCGGCCGCGAGCCTTCGTATCCGGCCAAGTGCTCGGCCTCCCACTCGGCCGCGCGGCGGCCGCCGTCGGCCGCGTACAGCACCTGTAGCTGCGACGGATGATCGGCGATCGCGCGCACCAGCCAGTCGCGCCACTTCGCGGCCTCGTCGCGGTAGCCGCACCGCACCAGCGCGCGCAGCGTGAAGCTCGCGTCGCGCAACCAGCAGAACCGGTAATCCCAGTTGCGCTTGCCGCCGAAGCGCTCGGGCAGCGAACTGGTGGGCGCCGCGACGATCCCGCCGGTGCGCACGCTCGACAACAGCCTGAGCGTGATCAGCGCGCGCTCGATCGCATCGCGATACGGGCCTCGGGCGGCGTTGCAATCGGACCAGACGCGCCAGAACGCGTGCGTGTCGCGCAGCGACGCATGCGGATCGGGCACGGCCGGCGGCTGATCGAACGAGCGCGCGTAGCTGATGCAGAAATCGACGCGTGCGCCCGCCGCGACCTGGTGCGTGCCGACGAGCCGGTCGCTCCGCACGTCGAGCTTCGCGTCGGTGTCGAGCCACATCGCATCGCCGCCCGTCATCATCCGCCAACGACGGCCCAAGCGGCGGCACCACGGCAACGCGCTGCCGTAGTAGAAGCGCACGCCGAGATCGACGTCAATGTCGACAGTCCCGCGCTCGCCGCTCACCCTGCGGATCAGGCACGGATCGGGCGCCTTCCAGCTCATCCAGTCAGTGACCACGATGCACCCGGACGCGGTTTCGAAGCGCGTTTCGAGCACCGCGGTGCCAGGCAGATAGCGGCGCGTCGCCCGCGCGGCCGGCTCGTGCGGCGCGATGCGAAAGCAACCGTTGTCCGGCGTGCCGACAAGCGCGGCGAAGCATGGCGGCGAATCGAAGTCTGGCCAGCACAGCCAGTCGATGCTGCCGTCGAGCGCGACAAGCGCGGCGCTGCGGCCGTCGCCGATCAGCGCGTGGTCCTCGATGCGCATCGCGCTCACCGGTCGATCTTGCGCGCGGCGACCCACGCGGCGGCGAGCATCGCGGCAATCGCCCCATACGCGAGCGCGCGGGTTGTGCCGAGCCCGGCCTCCGCGCCGGTGCGGCGTGCTTCGGCCCCGAACGCGCCCCGCGTCGCATGACGGCCCGGCACCGTATGCCACAGGTTCGACTCGCGCGGGCCGGCGAGCGTCTTGCGTTGTTGGCCGCGCACGGCCGTATATGCGAGATAGCGGTCGAAACAGGCGGGCGCGAGCGCATTCGCGACGATCGCGGCCAGCGACGACCAGCCCACCCAGCGCTCGCGGCCCGGATGCCGTGCGGCGTCGAGGATTGCGTCGGCCGCGACTTCCGGCGCGTAGACAGGTGCGACCGGGCGCGGTTCGTGCGGCAACTTCGATTCGGCCCAGTCGAACTGCGGCGTATCGATCGCGGGCAACTGCACCATCGTCACGCGCACGCGGCAGCGCGCATGCAGGAGCTCGCAACGGAGCGCGTCGGTGAAGCCGCGGATCGCGTGCTTTGCGCCGCAGTACGGCGCCTGCAGCGGGATCGACCGGTATGCGAGTGCGGAGCCGACCTGCACGATAGTGCCGCGATTGCGCGCGGCCATCCGCGCGAGCGCGGCACGCGTGCCGTTGACGCAGCCCAGATAGGTGACGTCGGTCACGCGCGCATAGTCTTCCGGGGATATCTCGCCGAACGGGGCGAACACCGTCACCATCGCATTGTTGACCCACACGTCGAGCGGGCCGAGTTCGCGCTCGATACGTTCGGCTGCCGCATCGAGCGCCGCCGCGTCGCTGACGTCCACGGCGACGGGCAGCGCGTCGACGCCATAGGCGCGCACTTCGCTCGCCGCGTCCTCCAGCGCCCCCGGATCGCGGGCAAGCAGCGCGACTTTGGCCCCGCAGCGCGCGAACGCATGGGCGGTCGCGCGGCCGACGCCGGCGCTCGCGCCGGTAATCGCGACGGTCTTCACGATGAGTTCCTCCCGTTCTTTACAAGGTTGCCTACACACCGTCGCGCCGTCGCACGCGGCGCGCAGAATCTTGATCGTCGCAGCAAGTGACGTGCCGCCCGTCGCGCAGCCGGGGCAATCCGCTTGGCGCATGAACAACCGCCAAATTTACAAGGCAGTTGTAGCGAACAGAAAGTTGCGCCCGTAGCGCCACGTTGTACGCACCGCAGCCCAACGCGCACGAGAATTGCTCCTCTACATGGTTTGTCGTCCTGCTGCCGAATCTGGCAAGGAGTCGTATTGCGCGCCCCGCCGCTCCTGAAAGCACATCGTACGGTTCGCAGCGCCGTCGCCGCGTGCACCGTCGCGCCGGTGCTCGCACACGCCGCGTCCGTGTCCGATCCGTCGAGCGCGCCGGCCGGCCCGTTGCCGCTCGCATACGTCGCGCATGCGGCGGGCCCCGCTGCGCGGCCGGTGTTCGTGCTCGGCTGGGCGCTGCTGGCGCTGTGCACGTTCGTGTGCATCGCGATCGCGGTGCTGCTGCTGATCGCGACCTTTCGCCGCCGCACGCGCGCCGGCGGTGGCCACGACAGCGGCCTCGCGATCGTGACGGTCGGCTCCGCGATCTCGGTCGTGCTGCTGTTCGGCGCGCTCGTCTACATGCTGCGCGTGCTCGGCACCGTGGCCTTGCCGCCGCGGCCGCCCGCGCTCACGATCGTCGTGACCGCGCACGACTGGTGGTGGGCCGTCCGCTATCCCGACGACGCGGGCGGCACTGCATTCGTCACCGCGAACGAGATCCATATTCCGGTCGGCGAACCCGTGGCGGTCGAACTGAAAAGCGCCGACGTGATCCACGCATTCTGGGTGCCGCAACTAGCCGGCAAGACGGAGACGATCCCCGGCCAGATTAACCATCAGTGGCTGCAGGCCGATCGCGCCGGCGTCTATCGCGGGCAATGCTCGCAATACTGCGGCGCGCAGCATGCGCACATGGCGTTCGAAGTGGTGACCGAGTCGCCCGATGCGTTTCGCGCGTGGCTCGCCGCCCAGCGGCAATCGCCGCCGGCTCCGGCAGCCGGCGCCGAACAGCGCGGCCAGCGCGTATTCGCCGCGCGCTGCGCGGGCTGCCACACGGTGCGCGGCACCGACGCGGCGGGCGACGCCGGCCCGGACCTGTCGCATCTCGGCTCGCGCCGGCTGCTCGCCGCCGGCACGCTCGACAACACGCCCGACAACCTGCGGCGCTGGATCGCACAGGCGCAGCAGATCAAGCCGCGGACGCTGATGCCGTCGTTCGCGCTCGCGCCGCGCGACGCCGACGATCTCGCCGCCTATCTCGCCACGCTGCACTAAACGGAGAATGACGATGGCCGTTGCTCACCACACGCCCACGCCGCTCAGCCGCGTGCCGGAGCTCGGCGAAGCGCCGCCGGGCTCCGCGCACGAGCGCGAACTCGCCGAGCTGTGGGAATCGGAGCGCGGCTGGCTCGGCTGGCTCGGCACGGTCGACCACAAGCGCATCGGGCTGCGCTACATCGTCACCGCATTCGCATTCCTGCTGCTCGGCGGCGTCGAGGCGCTGGTGATGCGCGTCCAGCTCGCGCGGCCCAATGCGACTGTGCTCACGCCCGCGCAATACGACTCGCTGTTTACGATGCACGGCGTCACGATGATTTTCCTGTACGCGCTGCCGGTGCTGTCGGGTTTCGCGAACTACCTGTGGCCGCTGATGCTGGGTTCGCGCGACATGGCGTTCCCGCGCCTGAACGCATTTTCGTACTGGGCGTTCCTGTTCGCCGGGCTGTTCCTGTACGCGAGCTTTCCGCTCGGCGCGGTGCCCGACGGCGGGTGGTTCAATTACGTGCCGCTCACGTCACTCGACTACAGTGCCGGCGCGAACATCGACATCTACGCGCTCGGGATGATCCTGCTCGGCATCTCGACGACCGGCGGCGCCGCGAACTTCGTCGTCACGCTGCTGCGGATGCGCGCGCACGGAATGTCGATCGACCGGCTGCCGATCATCGTGTGGGGCACGCTGACTGCGTCCGTGGCGAACCTCCTCGCCGTCCCGGCGGTCAGTCTCGCCTTTTTCCTGCTGTGGCTCGACCGCAATGCCGGCACGCACTTCTTCGACGTCGCGAACGGCGGGCGGCCGCTGTTGTGGCAGCACCTGTTCTGGATGTTCGCGCATCCGTGGGTCTACGTCGTCGTGCTGCCGGCGATGGGGATCGTGTCCGACGCGCTGCCGACCTTCTGCCGGCGGCCGCTCGTCGCGTACGAGGCGGTCGCGGTGTCGACGGTCGCGACGATGCTGATCGGCTTCGAGGTGTGGGTTCACCACATGTTCGCAACCGGCATCGCGCCGCTCGCGCTCGCGTTCTTCGGCGCGGCGAGCATGCTGATCTCGATCCCGAGCGCGGTCGCTGTGTTCGCATGGATTGCGACGATCTGGACCGGACGCCCGGTATTCCGCACGCCGTTCCTGTATTTCGCGGGCTTCGTGCTGATGTTCGTGATCGGCGGCGTGTCCGGCGTGATGACCGCCGCGGTGCCGCTCGACTGGCAGCTGACCGATACGTACTTCGTCGTCGCACACCTGCATTACGTGCTGCTCGGCATCAACGTGTTTCCGGTGCTCGGCGGCATCACGTACTGGTTCCCGAAGTTCACCGGGCGCATGATGAACGAGCGGTTAGGCAAGTTGACGTTCTGGGTCGTGCTCGCGGGCTTCAACGTCGGCTTCTTTCCGATGCATATCTCCGGGCTGCTCGGCATGCCGCGCCGCATCTATACGTATCCTGCCGGGATGGGCTGGGACACGTCGAACCTGCTAACCACCGTCGGCTCGTTCGTTTTCGGCATCGGCATCGTGATGTTCGTCGTCAACGCGCTCGTCAGCGCGTGGCGCGGCGCGCGCGTCGGCGCGAATCCATGGGGCGCGCCCGGCCTCGAATGGTCGGTCGCGTCGCCCGCGCCCGCATACAACTTCGCGGTGCTGCCGCTCGTCGCATCGCGGCATCCGCTGTGGGAAACCCACGACGATCCGGCGCGCACCAGCCTGCGGATCGGCTACCGGCTCGCGGACGGCCGCGAAGCGCTCGCGGTCACGCCGCTCGCCGCGAAGCCGAGCGCGATCCTGAAGATGCCCGAAGACAGCTGCGTGCCGTTCGTGCTCGCGCTCGTCGCCACCGCCGTGTTCGCGGCGATGCTCGCGCGCTCGCCCACGCTCGTCTGCGCGGCCACCGCCGGCTGCGCGATCGCGATCGTCGTGTGGCTGTGGCCGCGGCGCACCCTCGGGCAGCGTGCGCGCCTGCCCGGTCGCGACGCCACGCAGGCGCCGTCGGCCGCTGCTGGCCTGCATCCGGACGAACCGCCGTCGGCCACGGTGCCGGAGGCCGCACCGGCCGCGTGCGTGGAGCCGCTGCCGGTCGGCAGCCACGGCGAGCGCGCGGGCGGCTGGTGGGGTGTGCTGACGCTGATCGTCACGGAGGCCGGGCTGTTCGGCTATCTGCTGTTCTGCTACTTCTACCTGCAGTCGCAATCGGCCGCGCCGTGGCCGCCCGAAGGAATGCCGAAGATCGGCCTCGCGGCGGGCAACACGGCCGTGCTGCTGTCGAGCAGCGTGTTCGTATGGCTCGCCGAGCGCGCGGTGCGCGCCGGCAAGCGGCCGCATGCGGTGGGCGCGCTCGCCGTCGCGTTGGTGCTCGGCATCGCGTTCACGCTCGTGCAGTTGCACGAATGGCGCGACCATCCGTACGGGCCGACCACGCACCTTTACGGCAGCCTGTACTTCACGATCACCGGCTTTCACCTTGCGCACGTGGCGGCCGGCCTCGTGATCCTCGCGCTGCTCGCGGGCTGGACCGCCGCCGGCTTCTTCGGTCGCGAACGGCGCGTCGCGCTCACCGTCGGCGGGCTCTACTGGCACTTCGTCGACCTCGTGTGGCTGTTCATCTTCACCGCGCTGTACGTGTCGCCGTACTGGCTCAGGAGCGCGCGATGAACGGCACACGACACGCGTGGACTCCGTTGCTCGCGATCGCGGCCGGCCTGATCGGCGCACCGGCGCTGTGGTTCGCGCAGATGCTCGCGTCGGAGACGCTCGCGTCGACCGCGTGCTATCCGCTCGGCGTCGCGCAGGCCGTGCCTCGCTGGTCGCACGTCGGCGTGTGGCTGGCGCTGATCGCCGCGGGCACATTCGCGCTGGCGGCCGCGTTCGCCGCATGGCTCGCGCGCACGTGGCAAAGCGCGCATGATGCGAACACGCAGGCCTCGACGCGCGACGACAGCACGCGATTCCTCGCCCGCTGCGGGATGCTCGTCGCGCCGCTTCGTCATCGGGCTCGTATTCACGGGGATCGTTACCGCTTTCGTGGGGCCTTGCAGTCAATGGCGATAACCGGATCCGGTACGCACCCGAGCACGCGTCGCGGCGCGGCCATTGCGCTCGCACTTGCTTTGTGCGCCACACTCGCCGGATGCGACGGCCGGCAGCAAGACCGGCCGGCGTCCGACGGTGGAGGCGCGGACGCTGCAGCGAGCGCTAACGCAGCAACCATCGCGCGAGGCCGCTACCTCGCGCTTGCCGGTGACTGTTCGGCATGTCACGACGCAGCCGATCATACGCCGTACGCCGGCGGCCAGCCGGTGAATTCGCCGTTCGGGCCCATCTATGCACCGAACATCACTCCGGACCCGACGCACGGGATCGGTCACTACACGCTGCGCGAATTCGACGACGCCGTGCGGCGCGGCGTGCGCGCGGACGGCAGCCGGCTGTATCCGGCGATGCCGTACCCGTCGTTCGCCCGCCTGAGCGACGACGACGTCCGCGCGCTGTATGCGTATTTCATGCGTGGTGTCGCGCCGTCCCCGAACGCGGCCAGGCTCACGCAGCTGCCGTTTCCGTTCAACCAGCGCTGGGCGCTCGGGCTCTGGAGCCTCCTGTTCGCGAACCGCGACCGGTTCGCGCCGCAGCCATCGCAGTCAGCGGAATGGAATCGCGGCGCGTATCTCGTGCAGGGGCTCGGCCATTGCGGCGCATGCCATACGCCGCGCGGGCCCGCCTACAACGAACGCGGCTACGACGAGCGCAGCCCCGCGTTCCTGACCGGCGGCGTCAACGACCACTGGTTCGCGCCGAACCTGACCGGCGCGGACACGGACGGCCTCGGACGCTGGTCCGCCGACGATATCGCCGTGTTCCTGCGCAGCGGTCACGCGCAACGCGGCGCAGTGTTCGGTGCCATGGCGCCGGTGGTTGGCGAAAGTACCACGTTGCTGACCGACGCCGACCGTCGTGCAATCGCCGTGTACCTAAAATCGTTGCCCGCACAACGGACTGCCGCGACGAATCCGCTGGGTGTTGGCGTGCCGCGGCTGACGCCGGCCGGGCCGCGCCCCGAAGGCGGTCAGCAAGCGCCGGGGGCCGGCGTGTTTGCGAGCTTCTGCGCGCGGTGCCACGGTGCCGAAGGAACGGGCGTCCGCGACCACGGGCCACCACTCGATGGCAATTCGATCGTGCTCGCGGCCGATCCTACCAGCACAATTCGAATCGTGATTGAAGGCACACGGCCCGCACCCGGCAAGTCGGGGCCGGTACAACGGATGCCAGCAATGCGCGATTCGCTGACTAGCAGCGAAATTGCGGCGGTGGTCAGCTATGTCCGCGGCGCATGGGGCAACCGTGCGGCTCCGGTGTCGGAGCAGGACGTGAGGCGGTTGCGCGCGGCCATCAAACGCTAACCTCGTCGGCTTTACGTGTTTGACCGTCGCGGCGGAGAGGTCGGTTTGCGCAGGAGCAATCCCACCGTGGCCCCTTGGGTGAATACGGAAAATGCGACCACGACGTAGGTAATGTTCATCACGAGCCCGCACCGGCCCATGAGCCTGAAGAAGCGCGAGCACAAGTGAAATGGCACCGCGAAGCCCTCCCAAATCGACAGCCCAGCGGAGCCCGGCGGAAAATGAATACGCGGACCAACCACCTTCAGCACGGTGGCAACGCCATCTGTACGCCTTCGAGAACGCAGCCAAAGGCGAACAGGCCAGTTACCAGATCAGCCAACTCTGATGGATCGAGATAACCTCAAGTCCGACCACTACCGTGATGCCCCTGCTCGAATATGATCCTCCTCCCCTTCGCTGACTAAAAGGACGAAAGCGTCGGATTTTTTGACGACCTTCGAGGTGACATTGCCGAAGATCTTCTGGAACGCCGTTGGCTCACGATGACCTATCACTACGAGGTCGGCATTTTCCGTGATTGCAGCGCGACAGATCGCATCCGCTACAGACTCACCCGAGGTGTCAATCATCGAGGTCCGGCCTTTGACACCATTGCTGGAGAACATTTTGCGCGCATATCGCAGTTCGTTCTCCGCTTCTTCGTGCAAGAAGAGGCGAAAGATCCTCTCTTCACTGATATCACGAAGTACATCTACCGCAGTGAGATGGTGATCAAGTACAAATACAGCCGTGACTTTCGCGTTCGCGCTGCGCGCTATATCTACAGCTTTGTGCAATGCACATCGAGAAGCACGCCCTCTGTCGAGCGCGACAAGAATTCTCTCGAACATTCTGGTCTCCAATCCCCGGGGAGCGACGTGCTCCACCCAGCCGACGCAGACTCGTTGGCGCCGAATTCAAGCGCAAACCAGTCAAAGTCAGTCAACGGATGTCGTTGCCGGCAGCGTCCTCGATTACGAGAGAGAAGCGCATTCAGGTACGACGTCCGCTACCCCGATGTTTGTTGTTGGTAAGGAGAAAACTCGTCTCCTTGCCTCTCATCCTCCGCATTTAGGCAGCCGGAACAGCAAGTCCGAACGCCTCTGGTCTCGCAGGTGCCACCTGAGCCCTGAAGGATCACGGTCAGCCAAAAGCTGCTACATCGCGCCGCACGTCAGCGACGATTGAAGCGGCGGCCATATCGGTTGCCCATCGCGCACTGAGCATCAAGCCCCTCTCGAAATCCTAGTCTCCGGTCAGAAATGCAACGCTCCCCACCATTTTTATGTCACACTGTGACCAATTTTGACCGACGGTGCAACCTCTGTCTAGTTGCATGGGGAGAACACCAATGAGCAATTGGCATTTGGCAATTGCTGGAGGAATTTGCATGCTGCTCATCGCGTGCTCACGCCGTGACGGCGTTCAGGCTCTATCCCCCGTGTTCGCGGCAAGGGCGAACATGTCGGCGCCCGAGGTCGCGAACTGCATTGTGCGCCGTTGGAAGCAGAGCACGCGCCAGTTGGGTCGCAGCGAGTCCGCTGGGGAAATTACATTGCGCGCCAAGTCGTTCTTTAATGGCGTGCCGGTGGGGGTGCGGATCATGCCGGACGGAGGTCATTCGCTCGTCGAGTACTTCAGGCAACGCCGCGCGGATCCACTTTACTCGCAGATGGTGCGGGAGTGTCTTCATCTCCAAGCGCCTCCGAGCGAAGGCAGCACGCGGCCCGTCCCTCGGTCATGATTGCGCGACACAGTTCACACAGCACGAGATCCGAAGTATTGAACCATAGTCTCGACTCCCGATTTCGGGCCAGATCGGCAGTGCTGGGACTCGCATTTGGCGTTGCCTTCTTCGCATTAATCGCGCGGGCCTTCTGGGTGCAATGCATCAATGACGGCTTCTACCAGGTTCAGGGCAACATTCGCCAAATCCGTGATTTCACGGTGCATGCCGCGCGTGGGCGCATTCTTGATCGCAATGGCAAGATTCTTGCAATGAGCCTTCCGACCCGTGCATTGTGGGTGGATGCGCGCGACGTGCCCCCACTCTCCGACCGCAAGCTTGCCGCAGTGGCCGCTCTGCTCGGCATCAAGCGCAGTCGCATCGAGCAGGCGTATCGGCACCATCGCTCATTCGCCTATCTTCAGCGGCAAGTCCCACTTGCAATCGCGCAAGCCGCCATCCGCCTCGATATTCCGGGGCTTCATGCCGAAAGCGACTATCGCCGCTTTTACCCGGAAGGCGCGATAGCGGCACACGTGACCGGCTTCGCGAATGTCGACGGCAAGGGTCAAGAAGGCGTCGAGCGCGCTGAGAACGCAATTCTTACGGGGACGGACGGTCTACGTCGCGTATTGCGCAACGCACGCGGCGAAGTCATCGACTCGCTGGCTTTCACCCCTCCGAGGCCCGGGCGTGATATTCGGCTGTCGATCGACCGCTCGATCCAATATGCGGCCTTCAAGGCCATTCAGAATGCAGTGCAGCGGACCGGTGCACAAGCAGGCTCCGCGATTGTGATCGACGCGCATACCGGCGAAATTCTCGCCATGGCGAACTGGCCGGGATATGACCCCAACTCGCGCTCTGCCCGCGAAGGCATGCACGTCCGCAATCGTGCGGCCACCGACGTCTTCGAGCCAGGCTCAGTCCTCAAGCCATTGACTATAGCGTTGGCATTGCAACGAGGCGTCGTCACGCCTAGTACGATTGTCCCGACGGATGGCGGGCGCCTGCGCCTCGATCATGCTGTCATTCACGACGACAAGAACTTCGGTACATTGACTGTCTCGCAAGTCATACAGAAGTCGAGCAACGTTGGCACGACAAAGATCGCGCTCATGATGTCGCCTCAGGTAATGTGGAAGAACTTTCGAGCGGTTGGACTCGGGAAACCGCCACACACCGGTCTTCCAGGCACGACATCGGGAAGCTTGCGTCCATACCGGACCTGGCGACGCATTGAGCAGGCCACGATGTCTTATGGGTACGGACTGTCAGCTTCTTTGCTCCAACTCGCGCAGGCGTATTCGGTGTTCGCGAACGACGGCGTATTCGTTCCCGCGACGATTTATATTCGGAGCCGATCGGCTGTACGCGGTCACCGCGTTTATTCGACAAAGGTCGCCCGGCAGGTCAGACAGATGTTGCGGGCCGTCATATCGGCCGACGGCACAGCCCCCCTTGCTGCAATCCCGGGCTATACGGCAGCTGGCAAGACGGGCACCGCTTACCGCTGGACATCCCGCGGGTACAATCGCGACGAATACCGTGCTTCTTTTGTCGGCATGATTCCCGCACAAGCGCCACGCGTCATTATTGCGGTATCGATCGATCGGCCGCGCAAAGGGTCACATTTCGGCGGGGCAGTGTCCGGACCCGTTTTCTCGAGGATCGGGTACGACGTGATGAGGATTTTGAACGTCGTGCCGGACGACCCAAGTACGCAATTTGCCTGTGACCAATGTGGAACATCTTGAACCCGCGAGGGAAGGCTGCGGCCATACCATCCATGAACGCAGACCGCGCACGTGGCGGCACATCGGCGCCCTTTACAATGCAGTCGCCCGATTCTCGTCGCGTTCGAGGCCAACGACGTGGACTGTTCGAGTGGGGAACGCAAATTCGAGTCCAGCGCGTGTGAGTCCGTCCATCAGGTCCAGATTGATCTCTTGCTGAACATCCATATAGACGTTGTAACTTGGGTCCGTAACGTAATACACGACTTCGAAGATTAGGTCGCTGTCCCCGAACCCCTTGAAATGCGCGCGATCGAAGCGGGTGTTGCCAGCGGATTCGACCGCAGTTTTCACGATTCCCGGTACCCTCCGCAATGTGTCCGGGGTCGCGTCATAGGTCACACCAAAAGAAAATTGGATGCGGCGTTCAGCCATCCTCTTGTAGTTGTGAATCGTGTGCTTGAGCAGTTCGGTGTTGCTACAGACAACCTGCTCACCGCTCAGACTTCGAATGCGGGTCGTCTTTAACCCGATGTGCTCGATGCTGCCGGCCACGTCGCCGAATACGATGAAATCGCCGATTTCGAAAGGTTTGTCCAGACCGATCGCCAGCGATGCAAACAAATCGCTCAAGATGCTTTGAACTGCCAATGCAACCGCGACGCCGCCCACACCGAGACTCGCAACGAACGCGGTAATGTTCACGCCCATGTTGGCCAGGATCGCGAGCAATAGCACAGACCATAAGACCCCCCTTAGGACCCAGGCGATCATCGTGGTCATCACCGGATTGTGAGCAAGGGTACCCGTTGCATCCAGTCGTCTTGTGGTCCAGATGCCAACCCCGCGACTTGCCCAGAGCGCGAGCTGCAGTCCGACCACGAGGAACCAAAGGTGATCGAGTCGGTTTCCCCAGCGCTCTGGTAACGGCAGGAATTTCGCGCCGATCAGTATGGCGGCGGCCAGTAGGAAGATTTTGTGTGTGCGGCGCAGCACCTCCACAAGCATGTCGTCGTACTGTGTACTGGTACGTATCGAAAGAGCCGCAAGGCGATCCGTAATGAACTTCAGCATATAGGCCAGAGCGACGTAGCTTCCCGCAGCCGCTGCAAGCGCGTACACCCAGTCAATCGCCGCAATCCCCATAAATGCATTAAGGTCCAACCAGCTTCTCATTGCTCTTCCCCGCTTGAGTGCAATCCGTGGATATAGATCGAGAGTTTCCGGAAGTCGATGCATTTTGTGTCGTCTCATCCGTCGAATAGTTCCCCAAACACGACGCTCGTTCAGGGAAATGTCGCGGCGGCGACGGCGCAGAGCCCTGTTCCGCTTGGAATGCGTTGAAATACGCTATTGCTGAGGGCGTTTGACTAGACAATGCGCAGGCGCAGAAACGGCATTGGTTGCACATGGCATAACGCGCGCTTATCGAACACCGCTCTCCAGCTTCGAGGCGCGGAGAGGCTTTGTTCATCACCTTTGTGCGTAAGTGCGGATTCGGTCCGACGTGTGCAGCCGAGAGTCCCTCCCGTAGCTGGCTCGCCGTAGCGGGTTCCGGCCTACTGACGCTCTCCATCGGAACGCGTCCTGCCGGAGGCGACGCGCAGAAGAACAGCGTCAAGCGCTTGCATTTCGACCGGTTTCCCGAGGTGGTCGTCAAAGCCTGCGCGTCGGGTACGCTCCCGGTCTGACGCGCCCGTTTGTCCCGACACAGCGACGCAAACAGTCTCCGCAAGCTCGTCCGAAGAACGGACTTGGCATAGGAGCCCAAAGCGATCGACATCTGGCATCGAGAGATCCATCAACATCAGATGTGGTCGAAATCCACGTGCCAACGCTAGCGCTTCGACTGCACAGTAGGCGACGCGTGCGGCGTGTCCCTTCATCTGCAGCAGGACACCAAGTGAATCCGCCGAATCGCGATTGTCGTCGACCACAACGATGCGAAGCGGCGCTGAGGATGGAGGTATGGAATGCTCGGCAGCGGATACTTGGTCGCACGCAGCACGCGTAGTCGGTAATAGAACAGTAACCGTGGTGCCTCGTCCAGGACCGGCGGTTTCAGCGTGAACAGAGCCGTCGTGTAACCTAACCAGCGAGCGGGAAACGCTGAGGCCCAAACCGAACCCTGGCTCACCCGGTTGGGCCGGCACCGACATGCCCTGTTGCTCAAACATATCAAAGATAGAATCGCCCGCACCGGGCAAGATCCCGAGGCGGAAGTCCACCACACGAATAGCGACTTTGCCGCCATCGGCTCGCACGACGACATCGATTCTTTCGCCTACAGGGGAGAATCTGACAGCGTTGTCAAGCAGGTTGCAAAGCGCCTGGGTCAGCCGAAGTCTATCGCCATTCAATACGATTTCGTCGGCTGGTATGTCGAGGTTGAACTGCAGTCCCCGGTCGCCTGCCTTCCCTCGGGTGCGTTCCACTGCAAGTGTCACGATTTCGCGTGCCGTCACGACCTCAACGTTCAGCAGGATCTCACCGGCGGCAACATTGGCGGCATCCACAAGATCGTCTACCATGCGGGTCAACAACCTGACCTGACGGTCAATCGAATCTCGGCATAGCGACAACTCATGACCGAGTCCAGAAATACTCTGGAAAACAGCGGCTGAATAGCGCAGCGGAGCAAGATGGTTCCGCAATTCATGGCCCAGCTTTGCGATGAACCGATTGAAGCCATCCGCAAATGCATCCCCTTTCTCAAGATGCGTGCGAAGAGAAATGTCTCGTATTATTTGGACGAATCCACACAACTGAGCATTGTCGCCGTGGAGTGGAGTAATGGTGACATGCGCCCAAAATCGGGAACAGTCCTTGCGCATGCGCCAGCCTTCCGTCTCGAATCGATGGTCGCTCGCCGCGACTCTTAGACAACGCTCGGGCAGTCCCGCCTCAATTTCATCGGCTGGAAATAGGCACGCGAAGTTTCGTCCGATTACTTCCTGCGCCGTGTAGCCGCAAATCAATTCGACACCCAGATTCGATGTCCTGATCGTCCCGCTGAGATCGAGGAGACAAATTGCGTAGTCCGGGACGGACTCGACCACCGATAGGAACTGAAATTCCGCAAGGTTCGGTTCTGGGCTAGTCACACCACTTTTGATACCAGACGGTCCCTCTGATGCTGGCTCTGCTTTGTCGATCATCCTCGCGTCCCCGATGCTGTTGTACCCTCGCTTGTAGTTGAAAGCGGGCTGTTTCAGCGAACAGCTCCTCACCCTAACACTCGGCCTTTATCGAGTTTGGCAATGCCCGGCACACAAAGTTTCTCACCGGTGCGTGCGCAATCATCCCGATTGCCCGATGCAGGATCATAAGTCGTCGCATTCCGCGCCGCGCAAAGCTGATGAAGCACGCAGTACGAGTAAGCCGGTCATTGCGTTTCCAATGGCTTTATTGTCATACCTACGATGTGCGAACGCCAGGCACTGCACTTGGCCGACACGGGAATCCATGCACCGCTGGGTCGAAGGCGCGCTGAGGCACGAATGGTCACCATCGAGTCCACGAACGGTCCGCGAGCCGTTCTTCCCTCGATCGCGCGAAAGGCGCGAACCTTAGCCTTCAGCAACCGCCCATCGGGCGCGATAAACATGTCGTACTGCACCGATGTCCTGATCCATCGGTTGATTTCCGCGACACACTTGATGACGGCCGGGCGAACGTTGATGCGCGCAAGGTAGCGATAGTACTCGGGAATCGTTTGATCAGCCCTGGATCCTGCCGCATACGCAAACAGAAACACGGACGCTGAGACGAGGATAAGCAGGCCTTTCATAAGTGGAGGTAAACGAGGTGGATCATAATTCTTTCCGTGGACCGATGGCGTCTCCAAGTCATTGGGGGGACCCTGGGAAGTAGCGGGTCGAAAGTGCTTCATACAGCGGCGGAGCGAAGAATCGCGACACGCGGCTGGCAATCAGCGCGGTGGCCATCAGCGAAATGACCAGCGCATGGCCGTTGATCATCTCGATGACGATGACGAATGCCGTGATCGGGCTCTGCGTGACCGCGGCGAGATAGCCGACCATCCCGAGCGCAATCAGCATCTGTAGCTGCATTCCTGAGAACAGGATGTGCAACGTATTGCCGATCCCCGCGCCGATTGCAAGAGACGGTGCGAACAGGCCACCCGGCGCACCAGGCAGATAGGAGCCGATCATCGAAACCATCTTGAACACCGGGTACAGGACGCTGACGTCAGTGTGGCTCTCGAGCATGCCGCGGGCCTCCGCATATCCGCTGCCGAACGTATGGCCGTGGGTCGCAACGCCGACGACCGCGATGACCAGCCCGCACGCTGCACCAAACAGTACCGGTTGGCCAACACGGAAATCCTGAAGCCTTCGCGGCATCCAGCGTCGTGTATTGAGCAACAACCAGCAGAAGATTCCGCCCATAACGCCCGCAATTATCCCAATGAGGACGACCGCGAGCGCCAACGACTGGGGAAGGTGCGCCCCTACGTCGATCGTGCCGAAATAAACGTAGTTGCCCTGAATGCCGAGCGACACAATACCGGCAAAGATGATCGCCGTGATTAGGACGCCGCTCGTGCGTTGCTCGAAGCTTCGCATGAGTTCCTCGATCGCGAACACGACCCCTGCGAGAGGCGCATTGAATGCGGCGGAAAGCCCCGCTGCCGCACCGGCAAGAGCCAGCCGGTGCTCAAGCACGCCCGGTCGGATCGCGCGAAACCGCTGCGGATAGAATTTCCGCAGGTTGAACATGAGCGCGGCGCCCACGTGGATCGTCGGCCCTTCCCGACCGATCGTGAAGCCGCCAAGAATGGCCCCGAAGGAAACGAGGATCTTGCCGACTAGGATCCTGAGTTTGAGCAACCGGGCACCCGTGTTGCCCGGCGCGTGCAGCATTGCAATAACCTGCGGAATCCCGCTTCCCTCCGCACCATCGAAGAAGCGCCGCGTCAACCAGACCGTCAACGCGCCGATGATCGGCGTGACAATCAGCGGCAGCCACGCGTGCCGAACCGCGTAGCCCAGGAACACCGCATAACCAAAATCGATTAGCTTCGCATAAAGCACCGCGACGAGGCCTACGGCGACCGCACCCAGCCAGAACACTCCATAGTGAAGCCACAGACGCCGTGCGTGCAGCAATGCGCGGCGGTCCGCGAGCGCGGAAATGCGAATCATCGGTCTCCCCCTACCCACTTGTCAGCTTCTTCAATATTGGACGATATCCCGATCGCTCAGCTTCGCGCCGGCGGCGGCTTCATGCCGATCGCGATCGCAAGCCACACCGCCGCTCCACCTGCACATGTCAGAAACACCTCGTTTGCGCCGCCGTGCTTCAGCAGCCAGCCGCCCACGATGCCGCCGAGCGCGAGCCCGATCGACTGCGTGGTGTTGTAGACGCCCGTGGCCGCGCCCTTGCGCGAACCCGGCGCGAGCTTCGACACGAGCGACGGCTGCGACGCTTCCAGGATGTTGAACCCGAGGAAGTAGACGAAGAGGATCGCCGCCACAATCAGAATGGTATGCGGTGCGCTGCCGAGCAACAATTGGCCGAGCAGGATAGCCAGAATGCCGCCGAGCAGCACCGGCTTCATCTTGCCCCGTTTTTCCGCGACGATGATCGCCGGTACCATCATCACGAACGCGAGCCCCATCACCGGCAGGTAGACCTTCCAGTGCGCGGCGACCGGCAGCCCGCCGTCGACCAAAAGGCGCGGCACGACCAGGAACAGCGCTGTCTGCGTCGCATGCAGCACCAGCACGCCGAAGTTCAGGCGCAGCAGCTCGACGTTGTGCAGCACCTCGGCGAACGGCGCGGGCACGTGCACGGGCTTCGCGGCGTCGGGCACGATCCACAGCACGACACCGATCGCGAGGAGCGACAGCACGCCGACGATCGCGAACAGCCCGCTCATCCCGACCCAGTGGAACACGATCGGCGCGCCGACGATCGCGACCGCGAACGACACGCCGATCGACCCGCCGACCATCGCCATCGCCTTCGTGCGGTTCTGCTCGGAGGTCAGGTCGGCAATGAACGCGAGCACCGCGGACGACACGGCGCCCATCCCCTGGATCACGCGGCCGACGATGATCCACGTGATGTCGTGCGCGAATGCGGCGACGAAGCTGCCGATCGCGAAGATCACCAGGCCCGTGGCGATCACCGGCTTGCGGCCGAACTTGTCGGACGCCCAGCCGTAGAAGATATAGAACAGCGACTGCGTGACGCCGTAGGCCCCGAGCGCGATACCGACGAGCAGCACGTTGTCGCCGCCCGGGATGGTTTTCGCGTAGACCGAGAACACCGGCATGATCATGAACAGG
Organism: Burkholderia pseudomultivorans; assembly: GCF_902499075.1. GTDB lineage: Bacteria > Pseudomonadota > Gammaproteobacteria > Burkholderiales > Burkholderiaceae > Burkholderia > Burkholderia pseudomultivorans. The sequence continues at coordinate 42,205 of NZ_CABVPP010000043.1, forward strand.
CCGAGCATGCGCAGCGCGAAGATCGCCGCGAGCGACGTGGTCGCGCGCAATTCGGGCGCAGTCATGCGGGAAGATACGGTGGACGACTGGGACATCGTTGACGCAATTTACCGAACAGACCGAACAACGGAGAAAAAAACCCAGCTAGGCAGCCGGGTTCAAGAAGTTCGACCCGGCCTCTCGTATCAGGACGACCGGACGTCGAGTTCAGCGAGCTGAGGGAGCACATCGGAACTCACGTTTCCGCAGAATTTCCGCATCGTAACATGCCGACTAGTCATGATGTGACATTTCTCCTACTCTAGTTGATATGGGCTGCCGCAGTGGCAATACGATGCCGAAATCTTTCAAATCACCGTTCAATTCATTTACAAAAGACCGTCACTCACCAACAGATACGCGCGCGATGCACTGCACCCCGGGAGGTTGAGCTCGCGCCCGTTTCGTTGATCTGCGACCCATTCCGTTCGATCGGACGCCCCTTTCGAGAGACCAGTGATGAAAGGCTTGATGCGATATGCAGTAGTGTTGGTGCTCGTGCTGTTCGGCGGATGTCACTCCGCAACGAAGACACCCGGCACCGCCGGCATGATGAATCAAAACACGGCAGACGGTCAGGCGATCGGAACACCGTCGACCATGGCCGACGAATTGAACAACCCCAACAGTCCGCTGGCGAAACGCAGCATCTATTTCGATTTCGACAGCTATGAAGTAAAGCCCGAATACCAGTCGCTGCTGCAGGCGCATGCCGACTATCTGCGCCTTCATCCAAGCCGACACGTTTTGATCCAGGGCAATACCGACGAGCGTGGCACCAGCGAGTACAACCTCGCGCTGGGCGAACGCCGGTCGCAGGCCGTGCTTCGCACGCTGGAAGCGCTCGGCGTACCTGACTCACAGGTTGAGGCGGTCAGCTTTGGCAAGGAGAAGCCGGTCGCTTTGGGTCACGACGAAGCGTCATGGTCGCAGAATCGGCGCGCGGATATCGTCTATCGATGAGCGCCTCCGTGGTGGGGATCCGCCCCGCCACGCATTTCCAGACAGGGCCTGTTCGTCATCGATATCGTGATCACAAGCCCATGAAGTACGGTCGAACATCCATCTCGGCGGACCACGACTGGACATCGGAGAACTCGCCGAACTCGACCGGCCTCCCGCGATAAAAACAACAGTATCCGTTGGCCGTTCTGTAGACGATGACCCACTCGCGATCGTCATTCGTCCCGTCTTCCAGATTGCCTGCCAACACCTCTCTCCATTCATCGAGATGCAGGGCGACCGCAAGCCGCCGACGCAGCACAGCCAGTTCAACACCCAGTTTCATGGCGAACCTCCTTGCCGGCGTGCGCTTCGCCCCGTGTTGGTGTGTGGCTGTCGCGATGCCGCGGTCTAGGCCGCAGGCCGCGCCCGGTTCCGTGCCGGTTCTCGGGAAAGATCCTGATGCTGCTCGCCACTGCGTCCGCGATGTGTTCCTTGGCGATCACCCCGACCACTTCCACTGAGCCTTCCAGTTCGGGGCCCTTCACCACGACCGCCATGGTTGCGTGCTTCTGGCGCAACTGGCTGATCACGTCGGACGCCGCGTCAGTCGGCGCGACCACGATGAAATTGTGCTGAGCGAGCGTACCGAGCGTCACCGATGGATGATCGTGCGAGATGGCCCGGCGCAAGCCGGTATTGATGCGCAGCACGCCTTCGATCCGGCCCGATCGCGTCACGACTACGTGGCGGAACGGCGGCCCGTCGAGATTGCCGAGAATATCGCGGAAGAGCACGTCCGCGTCCTGCACGAGTACATCCGTCTCCATCACTTGCGCCGCGTTCTGGACGAGGAACATGTTGGCGTGCAAAGCGTTCGGAATGACGTGACCGCGACGCACCAGCTTGAGCGTATAGATGCTTTCGCGGCAAAGCAGGCGCCGCGTCGCAAGACTGACCGCAACCGCGATGATCATCGGCAGCACGATGTCGTAGTCGCGGGTCATCTCGAAGATCATCGCGACCGCGGTCATCGCCGCGCCGGTTCCACCGCCGACCATCGCCCCCATTCCGACCATTGCGAACGCGGGTGCACTCACGGGCGCGGCGGGCAGCACGGCCTGCACGAATGCGGCGAACGCCGCACCCAATGCCGCCCCGATGAACAGCGACGGAGAAAAGACGCCGCCGGAGGAGCCGGAGCCAAGACTAACTGACGTAGCAAGGGTCTTGCAGAGCGCAAGCGCGATCAGAAACAGACTACCGCCAAGCTGACCATAAAGCAGTGCCTGAATCGTTGCATAGCCCACGCCTTCGACGTAGTAATGCCCTGCGACCCGCATCAGAAAATAGATCATCAACCCGACGATCAACATGCCAAGCGCGTGGCGTGCGTAGCGTCCGTGGATGCGCTCGAACAAGCCCTCGGAAAAATGAAGCCCGTGAGTCAGAAGCGCGGCGCCGGCACCCGTGAGAATACCAAGTGCAGCGTACAGCAGAAGCGTCAGCACGCTGCCCGGACGATCGGGAATCGCGCCCAACTGGGCCGGCACCAAAAACGCCGGCGCACTGCCGAAGAACAGGCGTCCGACGAAGGTCGCCGTGCCGGTTGCCAGCGCGACGGGAAGGAAGGTATTCACGCTGATCTCCGGCATCATCAGTTCGGTCGCGAACAGGACGCCCCCGATCGGTGTATTGAATGTCGCGGCGATCCCGGCGCCCGCGCCGGCTGCCACCAGCGTGATTCGCTGGCCCGCGGTCATCCTGACTGCCTGCCCCAGCGTCGAGCCGAGTGCCGAACCGATCTGGATAATGGGCCCTTCCCTGCCAACCGCTGCACCGGTGCCGATCGCGAACGCGGACGCGAGCGATTTCACGATCGCGACGACCGGGCGTATCACGCCGCGCTTGAAATAGATCGCGTCCATCACCTCGGGCACGCCGTGCCCTTTCGCTTCCGGCGCGAAGGTTCCGACCAGCCAGGTGACGATCAGGCCGCCGACGACCGGCACCAGTATGACGAACGCTCCCCATGCGGAAGGCGGCGTAAAGGCGCTCGCGTTATATGAGACCGACCACCGGCCGAGGAAAAACGCGTTGTGGACGAAGCCGATCAAGCCGCGGAATGCCACGGCCCCGATTCCAGTGACGACACCGACCAGGATACCCAGGCAGCTCAGGCGATACATGTCGATCGGTGACGTGTCGTCCTCGATTTGCGGCAACCGCTGGACTCGCCCGGTTTCCACTCGCATTGCTGCGAGTTCACCGACCGGTTTTTCTTCTCCTCCTGTCGATCCCGATGTCATGGCTTCCGTTCCTGTCGAGTAGGTGGATCCTTCAACTGGTCTCGTTCATCCGCCCCATCATCTCCGACGTTTCGCCGGCATCGAGCGCACTGCGCATGGCCAGCGCAAGTACCACCAGGCTCCACACGGCGACCAGCAGAATGTCCCAGCCGAATCCGATGACGCCAAGGCCGCCACCGATCCCGCCCATCCAGGACAACAACCAAAGCCCGCCGAACCATGGGAGCAACCACGCGATATGATTCCAGCCAAAATCTCGCGCGCTGCGACGCAAGACGACGTGATGGTGTAGCGCGTAAAGGACGAAGCCGATTGCGACCAGCGAGAACAGGAAGTTGTTGGTCTTGAAGCCGGTCCAGTAGATGACGAGGTTGCTGCAGACGAAGGCGATCGGCGCAATCAACCCGGCTCCGCTCATGCGGAACGGTCGCTGCAGATCCGGCATGTTGCGTCGCAGGACCAGCAGCGCGACGGGTCCCAGTCCGTACGTGAGAACGGTAATCGACGTGATGTAGCTCACCATCTGCTGCCAAGCCGGAAACGGCAGCAGGAACAGCACGCCAACTGCCCACATAATCAGTACGGCGACCCACGGGATCTTGTTGGCATTGAGTCGCGTCAGCATGCGCGGGCCCGCATCCAGTTCACCTGCTGCGAACAGGATGCGCGAGCCGCCCGTGACATACATCAGGCCGGTTCCGCCAGGAGACACATATGCGTCGATGTAAAGCAGCGTTGCCATCCACCCCATGCCGAGCGTCGCGGCGAGCCCTGCGAACGGCCCCATCTCGCCCTTGAAGCTGAGATGGTTCCATCCCGCGGTCAGGTCGGCCGGCGCGAGCGCATGGATGAACGCGATCTGAAGCAGGATGTAGATGACGGCTGCGAGAAGCACCGCACCGATCACCGCGAGCGGAATGTTTCTATGCGGATTGGCGCTTTCGCCACCCAGGTCGATGGCCGTGCGAAAGCCGAGATAGCTGAAGACGATGCCTGCAGCCGGCAACGCGGTGAACATCCCGGAGAGGTGATAGCTGTCGGGCGCCGCCTGCAGCACGCCCCAGTGCGTGCTGGTGGTCAGCAAGCCGGCGATGGTCAGAAGCGGTACGAGGATCTTCCACCACGTGATGGTCGAGTTCACGCTCAACAGCCAGCGGATCACCATCAGATTCAGCAGGGCCATGATCCCGAGCAGGCCCGCACAGGCCATGAAACCGATCGCCGTCAGCAAGCCCGCGCTTCCGGGCTGGATGAACCAGGGGAGATAGTTGTTCGCGTAGGTGACGATCGCCTCCGCCTCGACTGCCGGGACCGGCACGTAGGCAAGAAACAGGAGACCGCACCAGATGCGGCCCAAACCAACGCCGTGGCTCGCATGGCTCATGTGCACCAGCGCGCCGCTGCGCGGAAACATCGCGGCCAGCTCGGCGAAGCACAACGCAATCAGCATGATGATGATCGCGCCCAGCACCCAACTGCCGATGCTCAGCGGGCCGGCGATGCGCGATGCGTGATAGGCGCCGAACAACCAGCCGGAACCGACCATGCTGGTCGTGCTGGCGAACAACAGCCCGATGATTCCGGCGTCACGCCGGAGCTTGCCTTCCAGATTGAGGCTCGAGGTCGTGCTCATAAGCGACTCCTTGCAAACGACCTCCCCCTGCTGCGTGTGTGTTCGTGTGTGTTCGTTCGTCCCTGCTTGTTGTCGCGACGACCGATGCATCTCGGCCGTCCCGGCGAATCCGCGCGTTTCCCTGCCGCGCGCTCAGTTGGTATCGGTGACGTCTTGGAATGCCCAGCCGAACGACTGAATTTCCGACTTGTGCAAAGCTGCCACCTTGCGCAAGCATTCCGCCCCTTTTTCCGTCAGATGGATCTCCACTTGCCGTCTATCCTGCTCGCTCGTCTGGCGCCGGACGAGCCCCGCTGCCTCGCAGCGCGTGATGAGCGCCACCGTACCATGCGACGACGCCTGCAGCCGCTCGGCAATCTCGCCCACGGTCGCCCATGATCTGTCCGGAAACGCGCAGGTGTGCAACATCAGCATGTACTGCAACGGCGTGAGCCCCTCGGCATGGAGAATCTCCTCCGAAAAACGCAGGAAACGCCGCAGCCGGTAGCGGAATTCGGACAGCTGCTCAAGGTCATGTTTCGTGACGCTTGTGGTCGCTTTTCGAGTACCTGCTGCCATTACGAACTCCAGAAACACGGGTAGTTTTCTGGAATCATGTCATCACGTGACCTAAAATATAGGCGCGCATAGCGGGTAGTGCAAAGTGCTTTCATCAATCTCTACTCCTGTTGCTGCGTGGACCGACCCTATCAACGTGAATTGGTGAGGAGAAGTGGACGGTATTTCAATAACGCTGCTGATCGCCATGGTCGTCGTACAGCCCGCTCGTTCAACCGGCTTGCATGCGGGAAGCCCCGGCCGCATCACGGCTCCGGCGCGAAATATACTGCATGTGGGCAACCCGCGGGCATCGCCGGCGATCATCCCGGACGTCCAGCATCCGGCGGCAAGCGATTTGACGTCCGTCCCGGTCTACATCCCCAGCATCACCTATCACCCGAACGGTTGGGACGTAGGATCTAGGTTGGTCGGTGATCGCTTCAGGTGGTGATCGTTCAGTACGCACTGTCATGCAACTGCGGCGCGCGGCTTCCTCGTGCATCGTTCCGCGTAACTCGCTAGTACCCCGGCTATCAACCGGCACGGGTGCGTGGTGGACCGAATTCGCGCCATTCCGCAGGCACGACGCGCCCATGGAATGCGTCGATCCGCTCATTCAATGTCTTGCCGCGTGAAAAATATTCGTCGGAACGTGCTCGGCCGAAACCACGCCTACAGCGACGATCGACCTCCGCCGCAATACCGCTCGACAAGGAATACGCGTTGCTGCCCCTAGCATCCAACTCGCCAAGGTCCTCCGGCGGAGCGTACTCGTCTACTTTTCGGGGTAAGTGATGAATGCAGGCAAATTTCCATTCTGGTTACATGCTGTATCCATTGCTTGGATTGGTCTTGGCATGGCATGTGCGGGCGTGGTGGCGGCAGATGAAGTGAAGCATCCACAAAAAGCATGGATTATGAATCTCGTATGGCCATTGACCACGCTCTTTGGAACCATCCTTTGGCTCACCAGCTACTACGCCTGGGGAAGGAATATCCCGAGAGACGGGAATGGCAACTCCGCCGGTTCTTTCCCGGTGATCGTGATGAAGGGAACGAGTCATTGCGGCGCCGGCTGCGCCCTCGGCGACATTCTCGCTGAATGGCTGGCGTTTCTATTTCCCAGTCTGGCGGTGTGGTTCGGATGGCATTCTCTCTTTGCAGAGAAAACGTTCGCGGTCTGGATCCCCGACTTCATCCTAGCCTTCCTGCTCGGCATCCTTTTCCAGTATTTCACCATCAAGCCGATGCGACATCTTTCGATGCGCCAAGGACTCCGGGCAGCGCTCAAAGCCGACATTATGTCGATAATGGCGTGGCAGATCGGCATGTATGGACTTATGGCGGTAATCCAGTTTCTTTGGCTAGGTCGCATGTACGGCGGGATCGCACCGGTGGATAGCCCCGAATTCTGGTTCGCGATGCAGCTCGCGATGCTGGCCGGATTTGCGACTAGCTATCCAATCAATTGGTGGCTTGTCCGAACGGGGGTAAAGGAGAAGATGTAGCGCATGCTCGTGGTTCCCGACTGACCACTGGACCAGTATTCGTCCCGGTCGGAATTTTTCCACTTGCAAATTGGACAGTTTTGCGGGCTAAGGTCATGTTTGGTACGCGCCCTACTGGCCGTGGCGCTCTCGATGGGATAAGGCGAGCTGCGCCACGGGCACGCTCGCGCGGGCTCTTGCCAAAAAGGGCTCGCCTTTTTAGGATGGGAAATGAATGTGTCGGGCTCGGCACACCCATAATGCAGAGAGGCGACCGATGCACCGGCGGACAGCAGCCCCTACCTGATTGTGGCGATTGGTGGAGCCTATCCGAATCTTTGTGTGTGAGGCATAAACTGACGGCCAAGGAGCCACTTTATGCCACGCAAACGCAAGGAAGAAGTGACGATTGAGCCGGGCAAGGGCTTGAACCTAGACCCGGAACTCATCAAGCAACTGGTACCCGGCACGCTGGATCGGGCGACGATCAACGAGCGGCTCGCGGCGCTCAAGAAGGCAATCTTCGAGCGCGCGCTGGGCGGCGAACTGACCCACCACTTGGGCTACGAGAAGGGCGAAGCCAAGCCGGTTGGCCGCACGAACCATCGCAACGGCACCAGCCGTAAGCGCATTGCGACCGACGATGACCTGCTCGACGTCGAGATTCCGCGCGACCGCGAAGGCACCTTCGATCCGGTGCTGATCGCCAAGGGCGAGCGACGCTTCACCGGCTTCGACGACAAGATCATCGCGATGTACGCACGCGGCATGAGCGTGCGGGAGATTCAGGGTTTCCTGCTGGAGATGTACGGCATCGAAGTATCGCCGGACTTCATCAGCACTGTGACCGATGCCGTGATCGATGAGGTGCGCGAATGGCAGCAGCGGCCGCTCGAGCCGATGTACCCGGTCGTGTTCTTCGACGCATTGCGCGTCAAGATCCGCGACGAAGGCGTCGTGCGCAACAAGGCGATCTACCTGGCGCTGGGCGTGCGGCGCGACGGCACACGTGACGTGCTGGGCCTTTGGATCGAGCAGACCGAGGGGGCCAAGTTCTGGCTGCGGGTGGTGAACGACCTGAAGCTGCGCGGCGTGCAGGACATTCTGATCGCCGTGGTCGACGGCTTGAAGGGCTTCCCGGAAGGGATCAACACGGTGTTCCCGGAAACGACGGTCCAGACCTGCATCGTGCATCTGATCCGGAACTCGCTGGACTTTGCCAGCTGGAAAGACAGGAAATCGGTTGCAGCGGCGCTCAAGGAGGTCTACCGGGCGCCGTCGGCCGAAGCCGCTGCCGTGGCGCTGGATGCGTTCGATACGAGCCCGTGGGGTACGAAATACCCCCCGATTGCCGCCCTCTGGCGCCGAGCCTGGGATCAGGTGATTCCGTTCTACGCCTTCGCGCCTGACATCCGGAAAATTGTATATACGACGGATGAAATGCACAAGTCCCGCACCGCGCTTCGCTCATTCGCTATGTTCGCGCCTCCGGCCACCGTATCGGCGCGCTGTCTGATTTGGGGCGCGACTGCTTCCACCGGTTAAACAGTCTTTGATAGGTTCGCTCGGACTGCTCAGCCACGGCTCGCTCTTGCTGACGGACACTCTTCAGACTGTAGGCCGCAGCCGAACCTTTGCGCGAGCCATGCTGCGCCGGCATTCCGGCCTGCAGTTCCAGCGCGCGCAGTTTGTGCGCAGTCAACGCCGGGCGATCCCACGCGAACGGTTCACCGCGTGTCAGCACATACCATACGATTACTGCGAGTTTGCGAGCAGTCGCGACGGCGGCAATTTGCTGGCCGCGGCGATCGCGCACGCGCAGGAAGAAGGCGCGCAGCGGGCCGGGCGCTTGCGTGGCACCCCAAGCGGCTTCGACCAGCATCGCCCGTGCATAAGAGCGCCCGCGCTTGGTGATGTGGCCATGCCTGGCCGGTGCCGGACCGGATTGATAGACTGATGGATTGAGACCGAAGTAGCTCACCAACTTCTCCGGACTCGGAAACCGTGCGATGTCGCCGATGGCCGATAGCAGTCCGATCGCCACTGTGGTGTTCACGCCAGTGATCGTTAGCATCACGCGCAATCGCGCATCGTCGATGGTCACTTGCGCGAGCGCTTGCTCCACCTCGCGCAGATCGTCGCCGAGGCGGTCCAGTTCGCGCAGTCGCTGCTCAACACCCAGTCGTTCATCCAGTGGCAGCGGTTGAACACCGAGCCACGCACGCCCCTTCTTGCCAAACAGATCGGTCGCGGGACATCGCTCGATCAGGTGTGCAATCAGGACTGCGTGAATTTCGTTCTTCAGCCGTGTACGTTGCCGCACCAGCTGTGAACGGCGCGCGATCTGCCGACGCAATGCCAGCGTGCGCTCGTCCGGCATCCATACTTCCGGCAGAAAGCCACTCGCATACAGCTGCGCCAGCACGGCCGCATCGATCTTGTCCGTCTTGACACGCGCTTCGGCAATTAGCCGAACCTGCAATGGATTGGCAATCGCCACACGTGCGACATGCGCGCGCAAGACGTTGACGATGGCAGTGGTATTGCCGGTCGCTTCGAGTACCACATGATCGGTGGCACGCAGCTTGGCCGCAAAGCGCTCCAGTTCATCGCGCCGCAACCCGGTGCGGCCGCCTGCATGCAGCGTGCCATCCTCCAGGTACGCGATCTCGGCCACGGAGCGCGACACATCTAACCCTACGATTCGCATAACCGTCTCCCGTTTCAGATCACTGTTGGGAGCCGGTGGGACAGCACGACAACTACGGATTCGCGCTCGCAGCGCAACCGGGCGGGTCGCAGGGGCGGCCAACTACTAACACGAGCTCGCGGCTCATCGTATAGGAACGGCCTGCCCACCCGAAGTGCTCCCCAGTGCCCCATGTCCCGGATGGTCACACCATACGCTCAAACCGCTCGGCGCGGGAACGCGAGGCACCGGCTATATCATGCCGGTTACGAACGCCATAGAAAGTTTGAACATGCAGTTGCGCAAGATCATCAAGACGCGCGGTCACTTCCCGAACGACGAGGCGGCCATCAAGCTGCTCTGGCTGGCGCTACGCAACGTACTGGCCAAGACCGTACGGTCCGCGTTCGACTGGAAATCAGCAATGAACCAGTTTGCTATCCTGTTCGGCGAGCGATTTACGCAGGCACGTGGATAACGCGTTGTTCAATCGCCTCGCCCACAAAAATGCGGACAGGTTCGGCGGCTCAGCAGACCGATCAGGAAAGCCAGAATACCGATCAAGATATTGACGAAGGTCACGTTGTTTTCCGAAGTTCTACGACTTGTTTGTGCTGTTGCCGATCTCTCTCACATCGAGCAACTTAGCACAAACGGCATTGCCATAGTCGCCGGCGACCTGATACAGAGCAGAAAATACCCTCCCGCACATCGCTTCGTGAGACCCGCTGACCGATTTTTCCAGCCAGAGCGACACAACGATCGCCATCGCACTTCATCCGGCCGGTCTCACAATCGCACATCCCCCAGGATTGCCATCGCATGTGTCCTCTTCGAGAAACTTGAGCCTAGTGCGGGAGTATGCGCACCAGCCACCGCAGGACTGGCAATCGAAGGACATCATCTTTTCCTATACGGGGAATCTTGCTCGAACATAAGCCGCGAGGCGTTCATGCGAAGCCCTATTAGCCGGAAAATTGCAGCCAGGAGGGGCGATCGCCCCTGCAGCGAAAAACTCACGCACTCCACACGATCGCAGCCGCTCCTTTGCCTTATTGCCCAAGGCGGCAACTATGGCATTCGGAAACATAGCCAACTGCGCGTGCAGAAAACGCCCTCCACACTCGCGTACAACACTGATCGGCACTGATCCGCCTTCCTTGCTTGCGGAACATAACACCGAGTCAGTGATCCAAGTCCACCGCATCTGGGTATTAAAATCCACACTTGGCCAACACGCGTCGAGCAGCTCGCGCACGCGCCGATGAAACAGGTCCTTACCCGTCTCAAAAGCCTGCCAGGCATACCGAGCAGCCGATTCTTGGCGCCCACGAGCAGAGCCGTCATCCATATGCGACTCGGAGCGGTGAGGATCACCCGGTTCTGCCATCACGAGCACGAGACGGACCTCAGCCAACTCGCCGATTGCTCCACAATATCCACGCGGCACATGCCCCCGCTCCGGCGCCCAAGAGACCTTGTTTCGGCATCCACCCGCCAGTCCCGCACACGGCTCATATGCAGGCGCCAAGCGGTCTAAGAGATCCGAGGATGGCAGGATGTGATTGGAACCAAGTGTCGAGGGCATGTATTTTTTTTCCTAGTCGCTGATGAGGCCGTGAGCGCCCACGCCGCGCATCAGCCGTTGCGCAATAAGGCGGACGATCCCGATCGCCTCTCCGTCGTCGGACACGAGTTCGCCAAGAAGCATGGCCCGCGCAACAGCATCGCATTGCGCCGGGATTGACGCTTGGGGGAGCACGACCGTGCTCTCGTAGGCCTCGGCGCCGAGCAGCTTCCGAACTGCACCGTCAAAATCACTTCGCTTGACGTCCATCATCGCGCCTTTTCCTAGCCTGCTTGGTTGAGAATTTCGATTTCGAAACCTTCCGGCCATCCGTACGTATGGACGTTCAAGGCGTCCTCGGCGATCAGCTCGGGCACAACATCTTCATAGCCCTCGTCACGCGGGGTGATCATCACGATTGCGCTCGGAACGCCCTTTGCCGCGGCGATCTGACCCGCCAAGCGGGTCAGTTCCGCCGTCCATTCGCGCACCTGTTTCTCATCGTATGTCTGCGTCATTTAAGCGCCTCCGTTTTCCTGGGTCTTAGATGTAGTCGTACCAGACTTTGCCGTTTGGTGTGGACGCTGTAATCGCTTGCTGGATACCAAACAGCAGCCCAAGCACCGCACCGCAGGCGCCGCCGACGATCAGGTTTAAAACTAGCGAGCCTAGCGAAAGCTCCGGTCGAACGGCCGTGAGAATCGGCGCAAGAAACAGTGACAACATTTCCACGGCGATGAACGTCATGGCAAACGCCTTCAGGATTCGGTGTTTCCGGTTCACGTTGATGTTTTGCACTAGGTCAGTGGCCGAGCGGCGCGACGATTTCAATTGCAGCTGCGATCGCGACGTAGAAGCCGACCAAGCCGAATGCAACGATCCCGAACCGCCGGCCGGGACCGGCCTGAATCTGGAAAAGGTGGGTCAAGACAGTTCCGGTTTTCCGCCAACTGGCCACATAGGCCGCACTCAGCGACGTCTCCGACGACCAGATGAGCATCGTCATCTGGAAAGTGACGATCAGCATTACGGCTACCCCAAGCGCTTGCAGTACCATCAAAATTCCCCTCTTTTTTTCGATGCCGGCGTGCCGGCGTTTTCCGATTCAGTTGGATGCCCGGCTGCGGGCACTGCTTTGTCGGGCTCCGACATGTTCATGCACTGAGCGAGCAAAGACAGGACCAAGCCAGCGGCACCGAGCGCAAGGCTGGCCGTATGCACGGTCACTAGCAGGAGCAGTAAAGCCACACCGGAAATCACCTTGTGCCGTCCAAGAATCACGTTAAATGCAGCGCTGAGCGCCGCGAATAGCATCAAAGCGAAAGGAACTGGCAGAGCGTTCGCAAAAGCGATGCCGAGTATGAAATTGTTCATCCTGAATCGTGTTTTCCGTTGGGTCGTATTTCCCCAGTAGTCGTTTTGATTATCGGCTCGTGTGCCGGAATCATGAGGCCAATCGTACAACCGATTAGCCGCAAATGAAACATCTATGTTGCATTTGACTTTAGCGTCAGCACCAGCCCACGATATGCGTCGGCCTCTTTCATGGGCACCGCCTGGCCTGTCTTTTCGTACCGACCGATTTGTTGGCGCGTCAAGCCCCATCGCGCGGCAAGCTGCATTTGGGTCAATCCAGCCTTTTTGCGCAGCGCCTGCGCATCTTCGCCGTAGAGCACGTCTATTTCTCGCATGGTTCACAGTCAAATGGAACGTAGATGTTCCACCGATCATACCGCACTCTAATCGCACTGTCGGCCGAGCAACGCGATATTCGCCGCCGTTTCAGTGCCCGCTGTTCTCGGCTACCATCCTGCGGTTTTCCACCAGACGATGAACGACATGTTGACGGATATCGAGGCACTTCAGGCCCAATTGCGTGAAGTGAACGCCCGACTCGCGGAGGTGAAGCGCGACGAGAAGCGTGCCGCACTGGACGCCATTCGCGAGCAGGTCGCGCTATACGGCATCTCCGAGGAGGAGCTTTTGCTGGCTGCAGGATTTCGCAAGCCGCGTAAACGCCGCACTGCGGCAAAATACTACGACCCGTCGACGGGTAAGGAATGGTCCGGATTCGGCCCCCGTCCAAAATGGTTGGTCGGGAAGAACCTCGACGACTATCGGATAGATCGCGCCCCTAAGCCGTGGTGGCCCGGCGAGTCGTAAGACGCGGCGCCACGTCAAACGTCACACAGTCCAGATCGATTCTCTCGCGCGACGGGATGCTCATCGTCCGGTGTTTATCGCGATCTGGGACTTGCTGTAACCTGCCTTGATGCCGCAGCTGACTGGAGACGTCGATGTGCTATTCCGCTAAGGTCGAAGCCAACTACCGCGAATACGTGCGCCGCTACGGCGCCGACATGGACATCGAAACCTTCAGGCGCCTGTATTTCGCGCGCGCAGCGTCCGGCGACATCAAGATCCCGAAAGCAGTCGACGCGGCGATTGCAGCAGCTGGAGACGACGAGATTTCGGCGGCGATCTTCGCGTATCGCACTCACCGTGCCAGCGAGCTTGAATCCGAGCTCTTTAAGCAGCGGGCGCGCCTCGCGGCCGCGGAGAAAAAGCTGGCCGCGAAGGTCACCAAGGCCGCCAGCGAGGACGTTCGAATCGCCACCGACAAGATCGAAGCGGCGATGCGCGGCCTTGAGGATCTTCGCCGGGCCGACCTACAGGAGCGCGATTCGCGAATTTTCCCTGGCTGGTATGCGCCCGTGTTGATTGAGCTCGATGGGAAGCGCGTGATCGTTCCGATGCGCTATCGGTGCCGGCTGCCTGGATGGACGGAGCGCGATGAGAGGCAAAAGCCCGGCACCTACAATGCGCGCGTCGATTCGTTGTCGACGGCGTGGCGCAAGGTATACGGGTTCTCGCACGGGCTGATACTGGTCGACGCATTTTTCGAGAACGTGAAGCGCGACGAGCGGAACGTCGTGCTGCGCTTTGATCCGACGCCCCGGCAGCACATGCAGGTCGCTTGTTTGTGGACGCGCACCGAGATCCCCGGCTCGGACGATCTCTGGTCGTTTGCGGCGATCACTGACGATCCGCCGCCGGAAGTCGCCGCGGCCGGACACGACCGATGCATCTGAATACTATTAGCCGTTAGACGATCGTAACTCGTTGATTGAATGTGGATTTTGACAACGAATAGTTTGCCGCGCGCCGGCCACGTTAATACGATTCAATAATCGTCAGCTATCCTCCGACTGAGTTTCCAGCCATTGTCAAATGCCACGATCCTGAAGTCCCTTCCGGGTATTCGATCCCTAATTCGCCGTTGGACGAGTTCGCTGCCGCTTCCGGCATGACGGAATCGTGTATCGCTACCTGGGGTGGCTTCAGAATTCGGAAAAAATCGTACGCTAAGGCGGCTCAGCCCTTGGCGCGCGCGGCTCCACGAGCGGGGGGTGTTTTTTTCAGCCCGTCGACAAGCCTTCGCGTGACGTCCACTTCGGCTTCGGCGCGCTCGGCCCGCCGCAGCGCTTCCTGCAGGCGCGCGTCGGTTGCCGCGTGAGCCTGGCGCTCGGCGGCCAGCGCGTCTCCGCTTTCCGCAAGCTGGGCGCGAACCGCCTCGAGCTGGACCTGCGTGGACGAGGCCGCCTGCCGCGCGGCCTCGGCTTCGGCCGCAGCCCGGTCCCGTGCGACTTCGGCTTCGTGTGCCTGGTGACGCGTCTCGGCGCGCAGGGCCGCCAGTTCGGCGGCGGACGCCTCGGAGGCCGAATGCCAGATAGTGAGGACGGCTTCGGCCGCGACTTGCTTGACGGCGTCGGGCAGGTCCGGGTGGTCGATCTTCACGCGCGTGCGCTCGCGCAGGTCTTGCCAGAACCGGTTGAGCACGTCGGCAGGCGTGCTCATGCTGCCCTTGCGCACGAGGCTGTAGAGCTTGTTCGCGGTCGGCGTCACGCCGTAGCGGAAGAAGAGCAGCGCGCAGACCTCGCGATACAGCTCCCGTGTGTCGGCGCAGCGGCCGCGCAGCGCGGCGATGTCGGCCAGCAGGGCTTGTTCGTCGAGAGTGGCAGTGGGATCGGGCGTCATGAGACGAGGTTGAGTGGCGTGAAGTTTTGAAAATAATACAACGTAAAATGCGAATTATCTTGAGAATGTAGCCAAACTTTAGACATAAATGCGCTTCTGTCTGGACTATACTGCACACTGCTCCCGTAAAACGCGTCACACCCATGACCCACCCCGTTGCCGTCGTTCCGCCCGACGGTCCTGCCCGGCCCATCGAGCAGTTGCGCATTCCGGCCGACCTCTCGGGGGCGGCCGGCGTCAACCGGGCGCGCAGCGCCGTTCGGCACGTCGGCGCCGCCGACGATCTGGCTGCCGTTGCAGCATGGCTCGCGAGGTACACCGATACGCCGGGCACGCTCGCTGCCTATCGCAAGGAAGCCGAGCGGCTGCTGCTGTGGACCGTCATCCAGCACGGCAAGCCGTTGTCGTCGCTCACGCACGAGGATCTGCTCGTCTACCAGCGCTTCGTGGCCGATCCGCAACCGTCCTGGCGTTGGATCATGACGGCCCGCAAAAAACCCGGCCGCGCCTCGCCGGATTGGCGGCCGTTTGCCGGTCCTTTGTCGTCAACCAGCGTACGGCATGCGATGACGATTCTCAACGCGATGTTTGCTTGGCTCGTTGAGGCTGGCTACCTCGCCGGCAATCCCCTCTCACTCACGCGGCGTCGGGGCGTCGCGCGGAAACCGGCCGTGACGCGCTATCTGACCCACGAGTGGTGGGGCGTGGTCAAGACGACGATCGAGACGTTGCCCGTGGGTACCGAGCGCGAGCGGCTGCACGCAGCGCGTTGCCGGTGGCTGTTCACCGTGCTGTACCTGGCGGGCCTGCGCGCGACAGAGATCGCCAGCACGCCGATGGGCGCCGTGTGCTGCCGTCGTGATGCCACCGGCGCCGAGCGCTGGTGGATCGAGGTGCTCGGCAAAGGTAATAAACCGCGCCTGGTGCCAGCCACCGACGAACTGATTGCCGAACTCGCCCGGTACCGCCGCGCGCACGGCCTGGCGCCGTCGCCGTACCAGGGCGAGCGCCGGCCGCTGCTACTGCCGCTCATCGGCCACGAGAAGCCGCTCTCGCGCGGCTCGATCCACCAGATCGTCAAGGAAGTCTTCGCGTTGGCCGCGGCGCGGCTGCGCGCGCGCGGCCCCGAGTGGCAGGCGCAGGCCGATCAGCTCGCCAGCGCCTCGGCGCATTGGGTCCGGCATACGGCCGGTTCGCACATGACCGATCGGCAGGTCGACCTGCGTTTCGTGCGCGACAACCTCGGGCACGCGTCGCTGGCGACCACGAGCGTGTACCTGCATGCGGAGGACGATGCGCGGCACGACGCCACGCAGACGCGTCACCGGCTCGGCTGGAACTGACCGCTTGCCTTTCTTCTTCAAGGAGCCTCATGCCACGCCGCTCGATCTTGTCGGCATCGGAGCGCGATAGCCTCCTGGCCATGCCCGAGGAGCTGGACGACCTGATTCGCCACTACACGTTCAGCGAACCCGATCTGTCTTTGATCCGTCAGCGGCGTGGTGACGCGAACCGTCTCGGCTACGCCGTGCAGCTTTGTTTGCTTCGCTATCCGGGCCAGGGATGGTCGACAGCGACGGAGGTTCCGCTCGCCATGCTGCAATGGATCGGCCAGCAATTGGGCATCGATCCGGCGTGCTGGCCCCAGTACGCGAAGCGCGAGGAAACTCGCCGCGAACACCTGCTCGAGTTGCGTGCGCAGCTCGGCCTGTCGCCGTTCAACCTGTCGCACTATCGCACCGCGGTGCATGCGCTGGTCGGCCTGGCGATGCAGACGGACAAGGGCATCGTGCTCGCACAGGCGCTGGTTGAGCACCTGCGCCGGCAGACCATCCTGCTGCCCAGGGAAGCGGTCATCGAGCGCATCTGCGCCGAGGCGATCACGCGCTCCACGCGCCAGATCTATCGGATACTGACGGAGCCGCTTTCGGAGGAGCACGGCCAACGGCTCGACCGGTTGCTGCAGCGCCGTGCCGACGGCCGCATGACGTGGCTCGCCTGGCTGCGACAGCCACCAGGCAAGGCGAGCTCAAGGCAGATGCTGCAACACATCGATCGCCTGAAGCTGCTGCAGGCCGTCAATCTGCCGGCAGGCCTTGACCGGCTGATCCACCGCAACCGGCTGCTCAAGATCGCCCGGGAAGGCGGGCAGATGACGCCGCACGACCTCGGGAAATTCGAGCCGCGGCGCCGGCACGCGACACTTGCCGCGATCGTGATGGAAGCGACGGCGACGGTCACGGACGAAATCGTCGAACTGCACGATCGCATTGTCGGGAAACTCTTCAACACCGCGAAGAAGAAGCACCGGGAGCGGTTCCACCGCTCGGGCAAGGCCATCAACGACAAGGTGAGGCTGTTCGGGAAACTGGGCCGGGCCCTGCTCAAGGCCAAGGAGGACGGCGGCGATGCGTTCCAGGCCATCGAATCCGTTATGTCGTGGGACGCTTTCACCCGAAGCGTCACTGAGGCCGAGCAACTGGCCCAGCCCGAGGCGTTCGATTTCCTGCACGAGATCGGCGACCACTACGCGACCTTGCGCAGGTATGTGCCGGCCTTCCTCGAGGTCCTGAAACTGCGCGCGGCACCGGCGGCCGCCGACGTGCTCGAAGCCATCGACACGATACGCGCCATGGACAGCGACGGCGCACGCAAGGTGCCCGCCGACGCGCCGACCAAGTTCATCAAGCCGCGCTGGAAGCCGCTGGTGTTCACGGATGCCGGCCTCGACCGCCGCTACTACGAGTTGTGCGCGCTGTCGGAGCTGAAGAACGCTCTGCGCTCGGGCGACATCTGGGTGCAGGGTTCCCGCCAGTACAAGGACTTCGACGACTATCTGCTGCCGGCCGAAAAATTCGAGGCCATCCGGCAGGAGAACCTGCTGCCGCTGCCCATCACGACCGACTGCGAGCGATATCTAGCGGAGCGACGGCGTTTGCTCGAGCAGCGGCTTGAAGCGGTCAACCGGCTCGCGGCGGCCAACGATTTGCCCGATGCCATCATCACGGACTCGGGCATGAAGATCACGCCGCTTGATGCAGTGGTGCCGGACGCCGCGGAGGCGCTAATCGCCCAGACCGCGCTTATGCTGCCGCGCGTGAAGATCACCGAGTTGTTGATGGAGGTGGACGCGTGGACCGGCTTCACCCGGCACTTCACGCACCTGAAGACCGGCGAGACGACCCAGGACAAGACGCTGCTGCTCACGACGATCCTCGCGGATGCGATCAATCTCGGCCTCACGAAGATGGCCGAGGCCTGCCCAGGCACGAGCTACGCAAAACTGGCATGGCTGCAGGCGTGGCACATCCGCGACGAGACGTATTCCCAAGCGCTGGCCGAACTCGTCAACGCCCAGCACGTCCATCCGTTCGCCACTTACTGGGGAGACGGCACGACCTCATCATCCGATGGCCAGCGCTTCCGCGCCGGCGGGCGCGCGCAGAGCACCGGGCACGTCAATCCGAAGTACGGCGCCGAGCCGGGCCGGATGTTCTACACGCACATTTCCGATCAGTATGCGCCGTTCTATCCGAATCTCGTCAACGTGGGCGTTCGCGACGCGACCTACGTGCTCGACGGGCTGCTCTACCACGAGTCGGATCTACGCATTCAGGAGCACTACACCGACACCAACGGCTTCACCGATCATGTCTTCGCGCTGATGCACCTGCTCGGATTCCGCTTCGCGCCGCGCATCCGCGATCTGGACGACATGAAACTCTACGTGCCCGGCAGCGTGAAAGACTATCCCGCGCTTGCAGCGATGATCGGTGATACGTACAACGAGAAGCACATCCAGCGAAGTTGGGAGGAGGTTTTACGGCTGGCGACCTCGATCCGGCAGGGCACGGTCACGGCTTCGCTGATGCTGCGCAAGCTCGGCAGCTATCCGCGCCAGAACGGCCTCGCGCTCGCGCTGCGCGAGATCGGCCGCATCGAGCGCACGCTCTTCATCCTCGACTGGCTGCAGAACGTCGAGCTGCGCCGCCGCGTGCATGTCGGCCTGAACAAGGGCGAGGCGCGCAACGCGCTCGCCCGGGCGGTGTTTTTCTGCCGGCTCGGCGAAATCCGGGACCGCAGTTTCGAGGCCCAGCGCTATCGCGCCAGCGGCCTGAATCTGGTCACCGCCGCAATCGTACAGTGGAACACAGTCTATCTCGAGCGCGCCGTGCAGGCGATGCATGCGAGGGGGCTGCCCGTCGACGTCGCCTTGCTGCCTTATCTTTCGCCGCTGGGATGGGAACACGTCAACCTGACCGGCGACTATGTGTGGCGGCAAAGTCAGAAGCTGCCGGCCGGCACCTTCAGGCCGCTGCGCCCCGTACCGGAGACTCAACTGTCCACTCCGCGTGCGACCCAATCCACATCAGGCGACATCGAGCCCGAGGCGATACCAGGCGAGGCCGACGGCATATAATCGATCGGCAAAGCGAATCCGGCTGGCGCCGGTCGATTCGATCACCCCGCTTCGCCAGGAAGCGGCGTGCCGCCCCTCCCTTGAACGCCCACGAACGCACAGGCCTATTGTGAACCAGACCACCGATCAGCCGCTTACCGATGGCGAGTTCGCTCGCCTTTCTCGATTTCTCGATGCCATTGGTCCGAGCGCCATGAACATCGAAATGCTCGACGGCTACTTTGCGGCGTTGATCTGTGGACCCGACATGGTGCCACCAAGCGAATATCTGCCCGATATATGGGGTGAAAATTTTGCTTTTGAGAGCGACGAGCAGGCTGCCCAGATCATGGGTTTGCTCATGCGCCACCGGAACACGATCGCGACCGAGTTGCGCCATACCTTGGGGGAACCGGACGTGTATCTACCCGTGCTGCTCGAAGGAGACGATGGCATCGCACCCGGTAACGATTGGGCCCACGGCTTCATGCGCGGCGTCCAGACACGCCCGGCAAGCTGGGGCGAGCTCATCGATGACGAGGATCACGGCGGCCCCATGCTGCGGATCATGATGCTGCATTACGAGAATGACCCCGACCCGCAGATGCGACCTCCGCCGATTCCTTCCGAAAAGCGCGAGGAACTGCTTCAGACGATGATCGGGAGTCTGACCCATATCTACCGTTATTTCGAGCCTCACCGGCGTGCGCTTGCGAGCATGCCGGCTCACCTTCCCATGCGTCGGGAGGGGCCGAAGGTCGGGCGCAACGAACCGTGTCCGTGTGGCAGCGGCCGCAAGTACAAGCATTGCTGTCTCGCAAACGAGCCCACTCTGCATTGATCAACCGCGCAATCAGGGAAAGGACCGCTGGGGCGAGGCGCGACATCCGTATCCGGCAGAGAATAGCCAAAAAGGGGCACTCCTGAGCCCTATTGGCCGGAAGTTCTGGCGCCGGTTCCACCGCGGCAACGGTCATTCGAACGTCGGCATCACAGTGGACGCCGAAACGTAGCTCCACGAGAACGCTGCGTGTAGCTCCCTCCGTGCCTTTGTGGTGTCGCGCACGGAAGTCGGCAGCACCTCGCCCACCTCACGCTGGCCGATGGCGCGCGGATATCTTCGAGCGATGTTCAGCCAGCCGCCCCTTCGAGCCCATTGGCTTCCTCCTCGCTGGCGTTCGGGATCCGCATTTCGAAGACCTCGGTGACGCTGGTGTAGTCGTAGTAGCCCAGCCGGGCCAGCGGCCGGATGCGTGGGATATCGAGTTTGCCCTCGCGCGTAACAAAGTCCTCATTGATATGGATTCGCTCCACCTGCGCGAAGACCACGTCAATTGTGCCTACGTTCGAGTTACCGGT
>NZ_CABVPP010000044.1 GCF_902499075.1 Burkholderia pseudomultivorans
TGGCTCCGGCAATCTAAACGCACCCATCATGCATTGGAAAAATCAGCATCGGGAAACGGTCCGGCCGAGCCGCTTACGACGAGCGGGGAATTGCCGGTGAGCAGTGCCAGGCCGATTACGATGCCTTGAAAATCGGAAAGGACAAGGTTGTGGATTAATCCGCAGACTTTAGCCTTCCCGGCAATCGGTGGTGGCCAGCCCGGTCGATCTAGCCGTCTGCCGGGTGTTTTTACCAGAACGCGAGTTTGTCAAACGCCCAGTTGAAGAAGCCGCCTATTGCATTGCGCGCACTGTTCCACGCGTCGGTGCCTAGAGTTCTGATAGCATCGATTGCACGGCGCAAGAATCCCTTCGCGGTTTCGACGACTTTTGTAATCACGTTGCCGACCACTGATTTGATGTACGCCGGTATGCTCGAGCCGCCTTTGATGTTCGTGACCGTGTCAAAGAGCTGCCACGTCGTGAAAGCGGCTACCGCTACGGCGAACTGTGGGCCGGTCATAGTGACGCCAGTGATCTTAGCGACCGCGGCCAGGCCTTTGTTGATCAACTGGGATGCGCCCTTGAGGGCGGAATGTTCCAATGCCTTGGCGGCAAAGCGGGCCATCGTGGTCGCGATGCGCTGGACAAGCATGCCGGTCGCTTTGGAAATGACTTCTTCCGCGTGCAATTCGAGCGCTTGAGCCGCTCTGAGCACGGGCGCCGAGAGACGGTACAGCTCATAGCTCGCTGCTTCGTATATCGCGTTCTCGGCTCGCTTGTTCCAGTGCAGGCCTTTGATGCACCAAGTGACGAAGTGTTCGCAGTCGTTGAGCACGACGTTGGAGAACTTATCGTTCAGGCGCATGAGTGCGCGTGACACGCTCATAGTCCGGCCAAAGCGCCGACTGCTGTAAGCGCGGACGTTGACATTTTCACCTTGGCAAAATTGCTCGAGGCTGACGAGCTCGACGCGCCCCGTCGCATCGCCGTCGAAGCGCATAGCGTAGCGCGCGACGGTTCCATCACCGATATACAGTCCGTGATGATTGTAGCCGCGACGCGGCACGTAAACGTGATCGCCGATGTTGAGGTCGTAAATCGTTTGCACTGTGATGGTTCCGGCGTTGTCAACTTGAGACTGTCGAACCAAGAGGTTCGTACAGCCGCTTTTCTTTCCTTCACAGATGCGATATCGGCATGGAGGCTCGATACTTGAGTCCGCCAGTTTCAATTCTCAGGTGCGTCGGGCCACACTGGCCATGGCCGAAGCGTTTCGGCCGAGTAGCCGCGGCGCTTGAGTTCGATCGTGAAGTCGCTGAACGCGTCGAAAATGTGAGAGTCGCATTGGACAGTGGTTTTCTCGACCTTGACGTCGCCGTCTTCATACAGCGCGCGCGGGTCCGGAGAATCGCCCGGATCAAAATGCTCGACCACCAACAGCGGCAGCCGCACGTCGGGCTTCAGGTGCGACGCTCGCATCAGGATCGTCACGGTGACGATCTCGTGGTGCTTTGGGATGGCCTTCGCTTGCAATTGCAGATAGGCGCGGAGCGACCCCATATCCTTTCGATCGTGAGCGGCCGCGATGCCGATCCAGTCGTCGTCTTCCGAATCGCGGATTTCGTCCATGATCGTGCCCATGGTGTCCTCCCTCACTTTGCGTTCACGATGCCACAGCCGCGTCATATCATCCCGGCGCGCGCCCGTTCCTTTCGGAGAAGGTGGCGCAACACCTGGAGTTGCCCATTTGCGCCTCCAAGCTTCCCGCGATCCGCGACGTTCTTGTCGACGTAGGTGAACCAATCCTGAATCGCATCCAGAGATTTCCGGAGCGCCAGAATCTCAAGAATCAACCAACGTACCTTGAGGTCGGTGTATTCGCGCCATAACGCGCGAAGCTCGGCGTCACTGGGAGCATCAAACTCGGGCATCCTGGGTTTGAGTTTGACGCGCCGATCTCTGAGGGGTACACGATTGCGATCGATCCGCGTGCTCTCAATGGGCCTCGTCTGTGGCTCCAGGATCGGATCGTAGACTGCCTCGATCCACCATTCCAGCTCATGTTCCGTTAGTTCCGTAGGCGTACGCTTCCACTCCTTCTCCGCAGGAAACCGGTACTCCCATATGTAAGCCCACTCCGGTTTGATCACGGCGGCACCGCTGTATAAAAACACAGTGTACTGCGCGGTAAGATGGAATCGTCAAGGCGAAAAATTGGGGACGGCGATGTGCACCAACTACGTGGCGCCGGGCGAGGATCCAGGTCTGAACGAGCTGAAGATCAACAATTTTCGCGACCTGTACCGATGGACACCTTGGAAGCCGGAGATCTACGAGGACTACGATGCGCCGATCGTTGGCTACGTTGACGGGCAATTTGAGCCGTTGATAGCCGGCTTTGGGTTCTGGCCGCGCGCGCTGCAGAAGGCCGACATCGAAAAGGCGAAAGAGCAGGGGCGGAAGCCGCCGATCATGCGCAGCACGATGAACGTGCGCGACGACAACCTCGGAAAGTCGCCTCTGTACGGGCCTACTTGGCGCGATGGCCGTCGGTGCCTGATTCCGGCGCTAGCGGTTGTTGAGCCTTCATATCCGGACGCTCGACAAGCGGCAAATGGCGATTGGGTGCTCGGACCATGCGTGTGGCAGCGGATCAGCGTAGCCGACCTGCCTGCGATGTGCGTCGCCGGCATCTGGCGCACGTTGGCGAGCCCTGATGGTGCCCAGCGTAACGTGATGTCAATGATTACGGTCAACGCTGACGCGCATCCCATCATGTCCCGGATGCATAAACCGAACGAGGAGAAACGCTCAGTCGTGATCCTGCGACCGGACGACTGGGAGGAATGGCTGACGACATCGAACGCGGAGGCCGCGCGGGCGTTGCTCCAGCTTTATCCGGCGGAGGATATGACCGCCGAGCCAAAATGACATGCGCGTGGCGAATGAAGTCTGCTGCTCTCTCTAAACCCGGCCCTTGAATTTGCAGCCGGCCTCGAGAGCTTCAATTTGTTGATGTAACTCTGCGACACATGACTCCACTGTGCCCCGAGGGACTAATTCACCGTCCTCGAATACATCTCTACTTTTGTCGGCGTTTAGGCGGCAACGCCCGGAGATCTCAAGTAGCGCTTGCTCCAAGTCGTCCACTACTCGCTGCGACAGCCCGCTCTTTGCGACTGCGCGCGCCCATGATCCAATAGCGTTTGCCGTCAGGCCGCACAGCTCCGTGGGGCCGAACAGAGGTCGATTGACGAGGTGCAAGACTTCGCGCTCGACTGCTACGCGGTCGCGAAACCGGCGCTTGGTTGACATTTTCTGCACTCCAGAATCCACTTGTTTACGTCAGACGCCCATTGATGGCTCGCATTTGCTTGCTCCATCACCCATTCTCGGGACGGTACGGTTGCTATCGTACCTCGCGTCGATGCATGGCGACATGCTACCAGTACGTCGTAGTCCGCGCGAGAGATTGGGAAGCTCAAGTTGCCCGTAGTGATCTCGAACGGTGAATTTCGCCCAAACTTAATGCCATTGCCAGTGCACCAGGACGCGGAAAGAGCAATGTTGCGGAGACAAACGTAAATGAGACCGGCTTCAAAAGTTAAATTGTTGCTGTCTTGTACCTCGGTCCTTACTGTTTCGAGTAAATCCAGTAACTCTGCAATGTCTTCGCTTGCAGATTTATAGGGGCTGGGGGAGCCTAGCTCTGCAATTATGTCGGTTGTTCCGATGTACCCGAGGTGATGGGACTCGCAATAGAGATGCCACGAAAATAGATGTCCTTCGCGAAACATCGATTTCAGTCGCTTGATGCTGTAAATCGAGATGTCAACGGTGCCTTTGAATTGTTCTGCGAGGAATTGCTCTAGTGATTTCGTGTTGGGTTTTCCTTTGTTTGATATGACAAGTACGTCAATATCGCTCGATTTGTCGAAGTCACCTCTGGCGGCAGAGCCGAACAGTCTGACATCAATAATTGTGCTTCGTTGTGTATTTGATTGACTCATGGATCAGCGCCTCGATAGCCGTCGAAACAATGAGCTGGTGAAAAATCCGAGAGCAATGTACCTTGAGAAAGCGAGAACAATTCGAAGCGGCTCGGGCACAATTGGTAGTCCGTGGTCCGGGGTAACTCCCAGGAACGTACACGTCGCTGCAATTGTCGATTGACCGTACGTGGATATGAAAGTGCTTACTGGTGTTGCGCTAAGAGAGATGCGATCGTCGAGTGCAAGCGTGATCCCTCCTGAAATAAATAGTGTTATTAGAATGAATCTAACAAGCTTGCTCGGGTACTCTCCGTGTCCCCAGAAATGCCAATCGAGTCCATATCCGAGGGCCTTGGAGAATAAATTTATTCTATCCGAGAGATTTGGGTACTTCTCTTTGTAGTACGAGCCTTGATGTCGCCATCCTTCTTGGCAGTATTTTCGAGCCGCTTTAAGTTCTTCCCGTATAAATATTTTGGCGGATTCGATGTCCCCGACGCTCTCTGCGTTTTTACGTAATGACATCATGAATTCACGTCTAACGTTCAGCCAGGTTGGAGAATTCAGTAGCAACTCCTTGGTCGAAATTAGTGTATTGCTGAATTGGCAGTAGTCGAATTTGCTGCCGGATAAAATGCTGTCGCGAAAATTGCAATCTTTGAACTTTGCGCCGGTGAAATCGCAATTCTTGAATTTCGATTTTCTAAAATATGCCCCATTGAAGATGCAAAATTTAAAATTGCATCCTTCAAATACAACGCCCTTTGCGTCGATGTTTGTAAAGTCGTGAAACATGAAGCTAACCGCAACGACACGCTGAGGGAATTTCCCCCCTTCATATTTTTTGCGCGACGTCGAGCTCAGTGCGCGGATGATTTCGGCAACCGAGGCCGGTGCACTTGATTCGGGTTTGGTCGGGGCGATCTCAATATCGTCGGGACCACTGGTTTCCATGGTCTCAGCGTGCATCTGCTGGCTGTTAGCTCCATTCGACGCCGAGTCTCGAGCGGGTTCGTTGGAATTG
The DNA here is from genome assembly GCF_902499075.1 of Burkholderia pseudomultivorans. GTDB lineage: Bacteria > Pseudomonadota > Gammaproteobacteria > Burkholderiales > Burkholderiaceae > Burkholderia > Burkholderia pseudomultivorans. The sequence goes on from NZ_CABVPP010000044.1 coordinate 4,999, forward strand.
GGCATGGCGCTTATCGATGTGCGGTGGCGTGGCGGCAGAGTAGCACGGGGATGGGTCAGTGCAAACCCGCTTGCGCAGTCGCCCCTTTTTGTCGAAGGGTGACTGCATTTTTACGTGTAATTTGGCTTCAGCTATGCCGGAAGCGGGATAGTTGCAAATCCAGGCAATTTGAGGTCTTCTGCCGAGCGCCATTCTCCAGTGCGACGATCGACGTTTAACATGCGAGTGTTTCCGTGCTTCCCGATTAGGACGACACCGATCGCGCCGTGATCGACCTCTGGCCGAAATCCAGACTGGTAAATGACAATTCGCGAAAACGTGTCGGCTACAAGTTGCCGAGCCGTTAAACGCGCATTGTAGTCGAGATGCTCGACGCCGTGCACGAGTTCCCGCCACGCATCCGCTGCAGCGGGAGCTACGTTGGACGCCGACGCGGCAAGGTGATGTTCGACCGAGTCAACGTCGCGGCGCTCGCTCGCAAGCTGACTCTCGAGCTCGCGGACGCGGCGTAAGACTGCGGCCGGTGCGTCGCCATCATCACGCAGCAACGCGTCGGTGACCCGCTGAATCTGCGCCTCGAGTTCTGATACGCGTTGGCGTGCGCTAGCCAACTGCGCGGCCAGGGCCGCAGTGCCGGAGTCCCCTGCGAGCAGTCGTGTCAAATTTATCTGGTCGGAGCAATAGAGCATCAAGGCGCGCTCGACCGGCACGACGCTGCAGCTCCCGCTGATCTTGCAGCCGGATCCTTGGCTGTAGGTGACGCAGTGCAGCCGGCGGTGACCCGGAGCGGGGCGCCCGTCCGCCATGCGCTTGCGGCTCATGAGGTTCTGCGCCACGATCGCCGCGCCGCAGTATCCGCAGTAGGTGATGCCGAGGCCGGTCACGACACCCGGAATTTCACCCTTGCCCTTGCGTCGGCCGCGCTGTTCCGCGAGATATCGGAGATCCGCGAACTCGGCCGATGACAGCAGGGCTGGGTAGTAGCCGTCGAGCCGGAACGATTCGCCGTCGACCTCGACCGACTTCTCACCTATCAACATCCTGTTCGCCAGCAGCTTGTACAGGTGGGACGACGCGGTGCGCCCGCTCTCCGTGATCTTGAGCCCACGCTCGGCCAGTTCGCGCACGATCCGAACCGCGCCATGCCCCTGTTTGAACATCTCGATGACGAGTCGCACGGCTGCGGCCCTATCCTCGACGAGCTCGAACTTCCCACTATCCGTTTCGCGGACCCAGTGCGGATCTCGGCCGACGCGGACCGGGGCCCGCCATGTGCCTGCGATCCAGCCCTGACACTGGCGGCGGATCGCCGCCTTTACCCGTTTGCTCTTCGTGTCGGATTCCTCATGCGCGCGGATCATCACCAGCAGGCTGTATACGAGGTCCATCGGCTGCGCCTTGAGGCGCTCGCGGTTGTACTCGCGCCCGTCACTGGCCGTCACGACCGTGATGCCGGCGTTGACGATCTGGGCGAGCTGCGCCTGCGCCTGCAGGGGCTCAGCGCGGCTCAATCGATCCAGACCCTCGACGACCAGCACGGACCCGGCCGGCACTTGCCCGTCCTCGACGGCGCGCAGGAATACCCCGAGCGCGCCTTGCCGCACATGGCGTTGGTGGTACGCCGACAGGCCCTCATCCCGAAGTGATAGGGACGCATCAAGCTCCATCTCGTTGTCGGCCGCCCAGCGGGCCGCGTACTCAAGCTGCCGATCGATGCTGCCGCCGGCCGCTTGTTTTGGGTCGCTGAACCGTAAATAGCTGTAAACTCTCGCTTTTGCTGCCACGCCCCACACTCCAGATGTCTCAACAGAAATCACCGGCTCATTCTCCGGCACCGCGTATAGGTATGGTATCTCTCGGGTGCCCCAAGGCCCTCGTCGACTCCGAACAGATCATCACGCAACTGCGTGCCGAAGGCTATGAAATCTCCGGCACCTACGACGGCGCCGACCTCGTCGTCGTCAACACCTGCGGCTTCATCGACGAAGCCGTGCAGGAAAGCCTCGACGCGATCGGCGAGGCGCTGACCGAAAACGGCAAGGTGATCGTCACCGGCTGTCTCGGTGCGAAGGCGAGCGCAAGCGGCGCAAACCTCATCGAGGAAGTGCACCCGAAGGTGCTCGCCGTCACCGGCCCGCATGCGGTCGGCGAAGTGATGCAGGCCGTGCATTCGCATCTGCCGAAACCGCACGACCCGTTCGTCGATCTCGTGCCGGCGGCCGGCATCAAGCTCACGCCGCGTCACTACGCATACCTGAAGATTTCCGAAGGCTGCAATCACCGCTGCACGTTCTGCATCATCCCGTCGATGCGCGGCGACCTCGTGTCGCGCCCGGTCGCCGAAGTGATGCTCGAGGCCGAGAACCTGTTCAAGTCGGGCGTGAAGGAACTGCTCGTGATCTCGCAGGACACCAGCGCGTACGGCGTCGACGTGAAGTACCGCACGGGCTTCTGGAACGGCAAGCCGATCAAGACGCGCATGACCGATCTGGTCGCCGCGCTCGGCGAACTCGCCGCGCAGTACGGCGCGTGGGTGCGCCTGCACTACGTGTATCCGTATCCGAGCGTCGACGAAGTCATTCCGCTGATGGCCGAAGGTCCGTTCAAGGGCCACGTGCTGCCGTATCTCGACGTGCCGTTCCAGCACGCGCACCCGGAAGTGCTGAAGCGCATGAAGCGCCCGGCGAACGCGGAGAAGGTGCTCGAGCGCGTGCAGACGTGGCGCGAGATCTGCCCGGACCTGACGATCCGCAGCACGTTCATCGCGGGCTTTCCCGGCGAGACGGAAGAACAGTTCGAAACGCTGCTCGACTTCATCCGCGAGGCGGAACTCGATCGCGTCGGCTGCTTCGCGTATTCGCCGGTCGAAGGCGCGAGCGCGAACGAACTCGACGGCGCGCTGCCCGACGACGTCCGTGAGGAACGCCGCGCACGTTTCATGGAAGTCGCCGAGGAAGTGTCGGCGAAGCGGATGGAGCGCAAGGTCGGCAAGACCGTCAAGGTGCTGATCGACGAGGTCAGCGCCGAAGGCGGGATCGGCCGCACGGCGGCGGACGCGCCGGAGATCGACGGCGTCGTGTACATCGAGCCGGCGACGAAGGCGTCGAAGCGCTACAAGGTCGGCGATTTCGTGTCCGTGAAGATCACGGGCGCCGACGGCCACGACCTGTGGGGCGAGGTCTGAGCGATGGCCGCTGCATTTCCGGAGATCCTCGCGCTCGGCGAGGCGATGATCGAATTCAACCAGTCGCAGCCGGGTCGCGCAGAGTTTCTGCAGGGCTTCGGCGGCGACACGTCGAACTTCTGCATCGCCGCGTCGCGCCAGGGCGCGTCGACCGGCTTCGTGTCGGCGGTCGGCGATGATCCGTTCGGCCGCCTGCTGGGCGATCTGTGGCGCGCCGAAGGCGTCGACACGACCTTCGTCCGGATCGATCGCACGGCGCCGACCGGCGTGTATTTCGTCACGCACGGTGCGGACGGTCACCAGTTCGACTATCTGCGCGCGGGCTCGGCCGCGAGCCGCTATGCGGCGGCCGATCTGCCGCTCGACGCGCTGGCGGCCGCGAAGGCCGTGCATCTGTCGGGCATCAGTCTCGCGATCAGCACGAGCGCGTGCGACGCCGCATTCGTGGCGATCGACCATGCGCGCAGCCGCGGCGCGAAGGTCAGCTTCGACACGAATCTGCGTCTGAAGCTGTGGCCGTTGCCGCGCGCCCGCGCGGTGATGCGCGAAGCGCTGCGCCAGACCGACATCTGCCTGCCGAGCTGGGACGACGTCACCGCGCTCACCGGCGCGGACGACCGCGACGCGATCGTCGACGCGATGCTCGAACACGGGCCGCAGGTCGTCGCGCTGAAGCTCGGCAAGGAAGGCGCGTATGTCGCGACGCCGCACGAGCGGCGCGTCGTGCCGGGCTTCGCGGTCGAGGCGGTCGACGCGACGGGCGCAGGCGACTGCTTCGGCGGCGCGTTCGTCGCGCGGATCGTCGCCGGCGACGATCCGTTCGCGGCCGCGCGCTACGCGAACGCGGCGGCGGCGCTGTCGACGACGGGCTACGGCGCGGTCGCGCCGATTCCGCGCAGCGACGCGGTCGCGCGCCTGATGCAGGGTTGACGCGCGCGTCCCCGCCGCCGCGGCAACTCGGCGGCAGGCCGCGCATCGCTGCGATTGACGAGCGAATCTGAAGCAAGGAGCAATACAACGTGGGTCGATATCCGCAATGGCAACGGGTGCTCGTTGTCGCATCCGTACTGGCGGCGGGCGTCGCGATGAACGCTGCGGTCGCGGCACCGGCGGCTGTGCCGGATGCGCAGCAGCAGGACGATACGGCGCCCGCGCGGCCGCTGCGACCGAATCCCGAATTCGCGCGCCTGCCGCGCTACGAAGGCACGCTCGGCGGCCGGCCGATCGTCGTGCATCTCGGCCCGAAGACGGACGAGGAAGGCGTGCACGGCGAATACCAGTTCGCGGACACCGGCGAGGTGATCCTGCTCGCGGGCGACCGCGACGGCGACACGCTCGAAATCGAGGAGTCGAACGACGGCACCAACATCACGGGCGTGTGGATCGGCCGCTTCGACGCGACGGGCGACCTGAAGGCCGACCGGATGAACTCGGACGAATCGGATCCCCAGCCGGTCGTGCTGCATCCGGCGCCGGCGAAGCGCGCGGCGCTGCAGGTGCGTGACGGTCGCGTGCAGGAGATCGAAACGGTGGGCGGCATCGTGAACCTGCGCACCGACGACTGAGCCCGTGCTGGCTCGGTGCGCGTGGCGCGCATTGTACCGGGCCAAACGCGCCGGTTTTGGCTAATCTACCGGCATATTCCGCAACCGTACGGCCGTTTGCCCGGCTTTCCGTCATGACTGCATCCACTCCCAAGCGCACGCTGCAAACCCGTATCGTTCAACCCGACGACGTCATTCCGGAAGGCTTCCGTTCGTTCGTGCCGCCGGTCGCGCGCGCGTCGACGGTCGTGTTTCCCGACCTGGCGACGATGCGCCGGCTCGACTGGCGCAACGACAACCAGTGGCGCTACGGGCTGCACGCGACGCCGACCTCGCTCGCGCTCGCGCAGCGGCTTGCCGACATCGAGGGCGGCACGCATGCGCTGCTGCAGCCGTCGGGCCTCGCGGCGATCATGAACGTCTACTTCGGGATCGTGAAAGCCGGCGACGACGTGCTGATACCGCACAACGTGTACGGTCCGAACGCCGATTTCGGCAACTGGCTCGCGAAGGATTTCGGCGTCACCGCGCGCTTCTACGATCCGCTCGTCGGCGCCGGCATCGCGGACCTGATCCAGCCGAACACGCGCCTGATCTGGATCGAGGCGCCCGGCTCGGTGACGATGGAAGTGCCCGACGTGCGCGCGATCACCGCGGCCGCGCAGGCGCGCGGGATCGTCACCGCGATCGACAACACCTATTCGGCGGGCCTCGCGTTCAAGCCGTTCGAGCACGGCGTCGACATCTCGGTGCAGGCGCTGACCAAGTACCAGTCGGGCGGCAGCGACCTGCTGATGGGCGCGACGATCACCGCGAACGCGGAGCTGCACGCGCGGCTGAAGCTCGCGCGGATGCGCTGCGGCGTCGGCGTGTCGGTCGACGACTGCTCGCTCGTGCTGCGCAGCCTGCCGAGCATGCAGGTGCGCTTCGACGCACACAGCCGCAGCGCGCTGGCGCTCGCGCAGTGGCTGAAGGCGCGGCCCGAGATCGCGACCGTGCTGCATCCGCAATTGCCGGATTGTCCGGGGCACGAAGCGTTCAAGCGCGATTTCACGGGCGCGGGCGGGCTGTTCTCGGTGGTGTTCGACGCGCGTTACAGCGCGGAGCAGGTCGACCGCTTCGTCGAGGCGCTGGAACTGTTCGCGATCGGCTGGAGTTGGGGCGGCGCATGCAGCCTCGCGATGCCGTACGACGTCGCGTCGATGCGTCCTGACTGGCCGCATCGCGGCACGCTGGTGCGGTTCTACGTCGGTCTCGAGGACGAAGCCGACCTGCGCGCGGACATCGAGCGCGCGATGCAGGCGGCGCTCGGCTGATCCGGTCTGCCGAAAAAACAAACGCCGGCGCGATGCACCATCGCGCCGGCGTTTTTCTTGGTGCGCTTCGGCGCGTCAGAACAACCGCAGCAGACCGTCGAGCCCGACGTGATCGAACGCGACCGTCGCCGCGTTGCGCACGACCGGCTTCGCGTGGAATGCGACCGACAGGCCGGCTTCGGCCATCATCTTCAGGTCGTTCGAGCCGTCGCCCATCGCGATCGCGCGATCCGGCGCGATGCCGAGCGATGCGCACGTATCGCGCAGCATGCGCGCCTTCACGTCGGCGTTGACGATCTCGCCGAGCACCTTGCCGGTCAGCTTGCCGTCGACGATCTCGAGCGTATTCGCGTGCGCGTAGTCGAGGCCGAGACGCGCCTTCAGGCGCTCGGTGAAGAATGTGAAGCCGCCCGACACGAGCAGCGTCTTCAGGCCGGCCGCCTTCACGCCGGCGAGCATCGTCTCGGCGCCCGGCGACAGCTGCAGCCGTTCGTCGTACACGCGCTCGAGCGCGGCCGCGTCGAGCCCCGCGAGCAAGGCGACGCGGCGCGTCAGGCTTTCGTTGAAGTCGCGGATCTCGCCGCGCATCGACGCTTCGGTGATCGCGGCAACCTGTTCCTTCAGCCCGCAGAAATCGGCGATCTCGTCGATGCATTCGATCGTGATCAGCGTCGAATCCATGTCCATCACGACGAGCCCGAAGTCGCCGAGCGTGCGGCCGGCCTCGACGAACGCGAAGTCGAGCGCGTGCGTGCCGCAATACGCATCGATGTCGGGACGCTGCGCGGGGCTGACGTCTTCGATGCGCAGCGCGTGGTCGTCGGTCTGCACGATGCGGGTGCCGCGCGACAGCGCGAGCAGCGGTTTGCGATGCGCGTCCGACAGCGGCGCGAGACTCTGGATGACGAGGTTCTGGGTCATGACGGGATGGTTGGAAGCGAATGAAACGCGTGCGCGGCCGGAGCGCGGCCGCCGGCGAACGCGGGCCCCGTTCGGTATCGGGCGGTCGCGTCGCGAACGCGACATTGTAGCCGTTTGGCTGCGCGCCGCGTTCGGCTCGCCGTGTCGGGGCCGCGCGCGAGGCCGCCGCGCTATCGCGCGTCGTCCCGATCCCAGTACGGCGGATCGCTGAAATGTTCGGCCAGAAACGCGATGAACGCGAGCGTCTTCAGCGGCACGTGTGCGCGGCTCGGGTAGACGGCCCAGATCGCGACGTCTTCCGCGAACGGGTAGTCGTCGAGCACGGTCACGAGCGCGCCGCTCGCGAGCAGCGGGCCGACGTCCCAGGTCGACTTGATCGCGATGCCGAAGCCGTCGACCAGCGCTTCGCGGATCGCCTCGCCGTTGCTCGCGACGAGCCGGCCGCCGACCCGCACGGTCAGCGGCCCTTGCGGCGTCGCGAACGACCAGTCGCGCTGGTCGCCGAGGATCACGCACTCGTGTTGCTCCAGATCGGCCGGATGACGCGGCGTGCCGCGTTCCGCGAGATACGCGGGCGAGCAGCACAGCACGCGGCGGTTCACGGCGAGCTTGCGCGCGACCAGCGTCGAATCCTTCAGCGCGCCGAGCCGGATCGCGACGTCGTAGCCTTCGTCGACCAGGTCGACGAGCTCGTCGGACAGTCGCAGGTCGAGCGACACGGACGGATAGCGGCGCAGGAACGCGGGAATCACGGGCGCGACGTGCTGGCGGCCGAACGACGACGACATCGACACCTTGAGCCGCCCGTACGGTTCGCTGCGGCCGTGGCCGACCGATGCGCGGGCGGCGTCGGCGGCCGACAGCAGCGCGGCGGCGCGCGCCATGAAAACTTCACCGTCCTGCGTGAGACTGATGCGGCGCGTCGTGCGGTGCAGCAGCCGCGCGCCGAGCTGGCGCTCGAGCTGCGCGATGCGCGCGCTGGCGACCGCGGCCGACACGCCGAACTCGCGCCCGGCGGCCGTTACGTTCGCGAGCAGTGCCGCGCGCACGAACAAGCCGACGTCGAGCAGGTCGAGCGGCTTGTCGGGCGCCGGGATCGGTGGGTCGGACGACATTATTTGGAAATTCCTGAAAATGTTTCAGGAAATATAGCGGTTTTCTCGAAAGATCGCGCGGCCTACGATGGCAGTCATGGGGCCGCGCTGCGGCCCGCCGATTTCCGATCAAGGAGGTTCGAGATGAAAGCCGTTGGACTGACCCGCTATTTGCCGATCGACGACCCGCAGGCGTTGCTCGACGTGGAACTGCCGCAGCCCGTGCCGGGCCCGCGCGATCTGCTCGTGAAGGTCGAGGCGATTTCCGTGAATCCGGTCGACACCAAGGTGCGCGCGCCGAAGCCGCAGGTCGAGGACGCGCCGCGCGTGCTCGGCTGGGACGCGGCCGGCACCGTCGTCGCGGTCGGCGCGGACGTCACGCTGTTCCGGCCCGGCGACGCGGTGTTCTACGCGGGCAGCATCACGCGGCCCGGTGCGAACAGCGAGTTCCACACGGTCGACGAGTGGATCGCCGCGCTGAAGCCGCGCACGCTCGATTTCGCCGCGTCGGCCGCGCTGCCGCTGACCGCGCTGACTGCATGGGAAGCGTTGTTCGACCGGCTGGGCGTGTCGCCGCAGGGCGCGGACGCCGGCAAGTCGGTGCTGATCATCGGCGGTGCGGGCGGCGTCGGCTCGATCGCGATCCAGCTCGCGAAGACGCTCGGCAGGCTGCACGTGATCGCGACCGCGTCGCGGCCGGCATCGGCCGACTGGGTGCGCGCGCTCGGCGCGGACCAGGTCGTCGACCATTTCGGCGATCTGCCGGCGCAGTTGCGCGAGGCCGGTCATTCGAACGTCGACTACGTGCTGATCTTCAACGACACGGACCGCCATTTCCCGGCGGCGGCCGAGGTGATCCGGCCGCAGGGCGGGATCTGCACGATCGTCGAGAATGCCAAGCCGGTGCCGGTCGAACTGCTGAAGGCGAAGAGCGCCGCGTTTCACTGGGAATTCATGTTCACGCGCGCGATGTTCGAGACGCCGGACATGATCGAGCAGCACCGGATCCTCGGCGAGGTCGCGCGGCTGGTCGACGGCGGCACGCTGCGCACGACGCTCGGCGAGCAGCTCGGCACGATCAACGCCGCGAACCTGCGGCGCGCACATCAACGGCTCGAAGCGGGGCGTGCGATCGGCAAGCTGGTACTGAGCGGTTTCTGAACCGGCGTCGCACGTACGGACGCATCGCCGCGAACGCAAGCGGGGTAACACCCGATGCGTTCGCAACGCATCCGGTGCCGCTTGGCGGTAGACTGGCAACGCATCATGCATCGATAACCGCGCGGCACGCGCGTGCCGCCGTATACCAAGGAGGTCAGCATGAGCCAACGCAGCTTGTCAGTCGCCGCATCGTGGTCGGTCGTGTTCGCGGCGGCCTGCGTCAGCGCGAGCGTGTTCGCCGCGCCGCCCGTCAAGGGCAGCCTGAAGGGCGGCGGCACCGGGCAGCTCGACTACACCGTCAAGGTCGACTCGAAGACCTTCGGCAATACGCAGGAAACCCGCAAGATCCGCTCCGGCGAGACGGACGACTTCAACTGGAAGTCGGTGCCGCCGGGCGGCGCGGTCGCGATGCCGGACGGCTGCCCGAACGCCGACAACCTGCCGCGCGACGCGAACGGCGCGATGGTGCGCCAGACGCAGGTCCGGCTCGCGCCGTCGGTCGACGCGAAGGGGATGGCGAACGTGCAGATGAGCTTCCAGGCGGCCGCGCCGAAGGGCACGCGGACCGTGACGGCCGGCGGCAAGTCGCTGCAATGCCCGGACGTGGTGTCGGTGAGCCAGGTGAAGTGGCTGTCGCTGTCGACCAACGGCGGCTCGAAGTCGGTCACGCTGAGCGACGGCACCAAGGTCACGCTGTCGATCAAGCACTGAGCGTCGTGCGCGGCCCGGCGTGACGCCGGTTGCGCGCACAACGTGCGTGCCGCCCGTCAGGTCGCGCGCTCTTCGAGCCGCGACGCGAGAAAGCGGTGGTCGGCCGAGAACAGCCGGCGATAGGTCATCAGCACCGCGCCGACCGTGCCGAGCGCCGACGCCGCGGCGATCAGGAACATGATCACGATCTGGTAGCGCACCGCCTGCAGCGGCGACTGGCCGGCCAGCACCTGGCCGGTCATCATCCCCGGCAGGCTGACGACGCCGACCACCGCCATCTGGTTCAACGTCGGCAGCATCCCTGCGCGCACGGCCTGGCGCGCGGCATCCTGCGCGGCTTCCCAGCGCGTCGCACCGAGCGCGAGCGCGGTTTCGACACGATCGCGGCGCGCGGTGAGTTCCTCCATCATCCGCTCGACGCCGAGCGACACGCCCGTCAGCGTATTGCCGAGGATCATCCCGAGGATCGGGATCGCATATTGCGGTGCGTACCACGGATGGATGCGGATCACGACGAACAGGCCGATTGCCGCGACGAACCAGCTGCTGCACCAGATCGACGCGATGCTGTCGACGCGCTGGCCGCGATACGTGTGCTTGCCGCGTCCCGCGCCGGCGAAGCCGGCGATCAGCGTCATCAGCGCGGTGAGCGGGAGCACCACATACCAGTGAGGATGGCCGAATACCCAGCCGAGCACGTAGCCGATCGCGAGCAGCTGGACCACGGTGCGCACGGCGGCGAGGCCGAGCTTGCGGCCGAGCCCGAGCGACAGCGCCGCCGAAATCGCGCCGTTGATCGCGACCAGCGCCGCGGCGATGCCGACGTCGACGAGGCTCAGGTCCTGCAGCGCGGGGCTCATCGGGCGGCCTCCGTCGGATGGGCTGAGTGCAGCACGCCGGCCTGCATGATCATCCGCGTGGTGCCGATTCGCGCCGCCTGGGCCGGGTCGTGCGAGATCCACATGTAGGCGCGCGCATCGGGCGCCGCGTCGAACCATGCGCCGACCAGTGCCTCGATCGCGCGCGTCGAGTCGGGGTCGAGCGCGGAGGTCGGCTCGTCGAGCAGCAGCACGTCGGGATCGAGCTGCAGCACGCGCAGCAGCGCGGCGATCTGCGCTTCGCCGCCCGACAGTTCGCTCGCGCGCTTGTCGAGGAAATCGGCGCCGCGGCCCGCGCGTGCGGCGAGCGCTTCGGCGCGCGCACGATCGAACGCGACGTCGCGATAGATCGCGAGCGAATACGGGTAGCGCAACTGCGTTTCGACGCTGCCGTCCATCTGCGCGGGTCGCTGGCGGACATAGGCGACGCTGCGCCGGTAGCGCGGGATCGCGCTGCGCCGGATGCGCGCGCCGCGCCACAGGATGTGGCCGCCGTCAAGCGGGTCGAGCAGCGCGAGCGCGCGCAGCAGCACGCTCTTGCCGGACCCCGACGGCCCCGTGACGGCGATTCTCGATCCCGCCGCGAGGCTGAAATCGGTCGGCGCGAGCAGGGTCTTGCCGCTGGTCGCGTCGCGCCGCGTGATGTGCTGCGCGTCGATGAGGCCGGTGGGGACGGTCATGTCACAAATGAAAAAAAGCGTTAATGTGCCGGAGCAGTGTCGGCGCGTGCGTCATAATACCTATTGAAAAGCTCGCGCGGGTGTCGTGCGCCGTCTGTCCACGTAGCGGCCCGGCATCGCGCGGCTACTTGCAGAACAACAACGGAACCGCCATGACGCTTACCCGGGCCATCGGCAAATCGGCTGCATGGATCGTCGGCATCGTCGCGGTCTTGATCGCGGCGGCCGGCGTCTTTCTTTTCACGTTCGACTGGAACCGCGCGAAGCCGTGGGTCAACGAACAGGTGAGCGCCGCGCTCGGCCGCCCGTTCGCGATCAACGGCGACATCAAGGTCGGCTGGCGCCGGCCCGACGGCGAGACCGGCTGGCGCGCGTGGGTGCCCTGGCCGAGCTTCTCCGCGACGCAGATCGAGATCGGCAACCCCGACTGGGCGAAGTCGCCGAAGTTCGCGACGCTCGATGCCGCGCACTTCGATCTCGCAATCCTGCCGCTGCTCGCGCACGAGATCGTCATTCCGTCCATCGACGTCGTCAATCCCGCGATCGACCTCGAGCGGCTCGCCGACGGCCGCAACACGTGGACGTTCCAGTTCAAGCAATCGTCGCAGCCATCGACGTGGAAGGTGCGGCTCGACAGCTTCGGCTTCGCGAAAGGCACCGTCGCGTATCGCGATGCGATCACGAAGGCCGACCTGACGGTCGCGATCGATACGCTCGGCCAGCCCATTCCGCTCGGCGACGTGCTCAAGGAGCAGGAGCAGACGTCGCGCGCGGCGTCCGCGCAGCGCGTCGGCAAGCGCGGCGCCGCGCAGTTGAGCGCGAAGGCGAATGCCGAGGCCGCGTCGAGCGCGTCGGCGGCGCAGGCGGCGAGCGGCGCGTCGTCGGTGGTTGCGGGTGCGGCAGCTTCGGCGGCTTCGGCTTCGTCCGCGTCGAAGGGGGCGCCCGCATCGAAAGTTGCCGCAGCATCCGGTGCAAGCGGCGCTGCCGTGCCTGCCGCAAAGCCGGCCGGTCCCACGTACGCGTTCGGGCTGAAGGTCGACGGCCGCTACAAGAACGTGCCGATCAACGGCACCGGCAAGATCGGCGGCGTGCTCGCGGTTCAGAACGCGACACAGCCGTTCCCGCTGCAGGCCGACGTGAAGGCGGGCGATACGCGGCTCGCGATCGTCGGCACGCTGACCGATCCGATGCATCTCGCGGCGCTCGACCTGCGGCTGTGGCTGCAGGGCACGTCGATGTCGCATCTCTATGCGCTCACCGGCATTACGCTGCCCGACACGCCGCCTTACGCAACCGAAGGGCGTCTGATCGGCAACTTCAAGCCGCATGCGAGCACGTTCCGCTACGAGAACTTCAACGGGCGCGTCGGCGGCAGCGATCTCGGCGGCACGCTCACCTACGCGCAACTTCAGCCGCGGCCGAAGCTGTCCGGCGAACTCGTATCGAACCTGCTGCAGTTCTCCGACCTCGCGCCGGTGATCGGCGCGGACACCGCTGCCAGCAAGGCCAAGCGCGGCGACACGACGCATCAGCCGCCGGGCCGTGTGCTGCCGGTCGAGACGTTCCGCACCGATCGCTGGCGCGCGCTCGACGCGGACGTGAAGTTCACGGGCCGCAAGCTGATCAAGAGCGCGAACCTGCCGGTCACCAACCTGTACACGCACATCGTGATGCAGGACGGCGTGCTGTCGCTCGAACCGCTGCAGTTCGGCGTCGCGGGCGGCACGCTCGCGACGACCGCGCATCTCGACGGCAGCGGCGCGCCGCTGAAGGGCCGCTTCACGGTGGCTGCGCGGCACCTGAAGCTCAAGCAGCTGTTCCCGACGCAGAAGGTCATGCAGTCCGCGCTCGGCGAGATCAACGGCGACGCGTCGCTGTCGGCGACCGGCAACTCGCCCGCCGCGCTTGCCGCGACGTCGAACGGCGAAGTGAAGGCGCTCGTGACCGACGGCCGCATCAGCCGCCTGCTGATGGAGGCCGCGGGGCTGAACGTCGCGAACGTCGTCTACGAAAAGCTGTTCGGCAACAACGACGTGAAGATCAATTGCGCGGCGATCGACTTCGTCGCGACCAACGGCATCCTCGATCCGAAGGTGTTCGCGCTCGACACCGATGATGCGCTGATCAACGTCGACGGTCCGATCAGCCTGCGCGACGAAACGCTGAACCTGAAGATTCATCCGCATACGAAGGGCTTCCGGATCTTCTCGCTGCGCTCGCCGCTGTATGCGAAGGGCACGTTCAAGAATCCGGACGTCGGCGTCGATGCGGGCGCGCTGGCGCTGCGCGCGGGCGCGATGGTCGGGCTCGGGCTGATCAACCCGTTCGCGGCGCTGATTCCGCTGATCGCGCCGAGCAACAACAAGGACGTGCCGTGTTCGGCGCTGTTCGGGCAGATGAACGCCAAGGCGGCGCAGAAGGCGGCGGCGAAAGCCGGCAAGTGACGACGGGCGGGGCGGCGGACGGTGCGCGCGGGCGCGGCTGGGCGCCGCGCTCGGCCGGTAAATTGGCGGGGCCGGAACGGTGCGGTCGGCAGTTTCTCCGACACCTGCTAAAATACGCGGTTTTCCGTCGATTTCTCTCTTAACGGGACCTGCCGTGCTTTCTACTGCCAACATCACGATGCAATTCGGGCCGAAGCCCTTGTTCGAGAATATCTCGGTCAAATTCGGCGAGGGCAACCGCTACGGTCTGATCGGCGCGAACGGCTGCGGCAAGTCGACGTTCATGAAGATCCTCGGCGGCGACCTCGAGCCGAGCGCCGGCAACGTCGCGCTGGAGCCGAACGTGCGCCTCGGCAAGCTGCGCCAGGACCAGTTCGCGTACGAAGACGTGCGCGTGCTCGACGTCGTGATGATGGGCCACACCGAGATGTGGGCTGCGATGACCGAGCGTGACGCGATCTACGCGAACCCGGAAGCCACCGACGACGACTACATGCACGCGGCCGAGCTCGAAGGCAAGTTCGCCGAATACGGCGGCTACGACGCCGAGGCGCGCGCGGGCGCGCTGCTGCTCGGCATCGGCATCGAGGAGAAGTTCCACAACGGCCCGATGCGCGACGTCGCGCCGGGCTGGAAGCTGCGCGTGCTGCTCGCGCAGGCGCTGTTCTCGAAGCCGGACGTGCTGCTGCTCGACGAACCGACCAACAACCTCGACATCAACTCGATCCGTTGGCTCGAGCACACGCTCAACGAGTACAACTCGACGATGATCATCATCTCGCACGATCGTCACTTCCTGAACTCGGTGTGCACGCACATGGCCGACATGGACTACGGCACGCTGAAGGTCTGGCCGGGCAACTACGACGACTACATGCTGGCGTCGGCACAGGCGCGCGAGCGGCAGGCCGCCGCGAACGCGCGTGCGAAGGAACGCGTGGCCGAACTGCAGGACTTCGTGCGCCGCTTCTCGGCGAACAAGTCGAAGGCACGCCAGGCGACGAGCCGCGCGAAGCAGATCGACAAGATCAAGATCGAGGAATTCAAGCCGTCGTCGCGCCAGAACCCGTTCATCCGCTTCGAGTTCGAGAAGAAGCTGCACAACATCGCGGTGGTCGCGGAAGACATCACGAAGAAGTACGACCGCACGATCTTCCAGAACTTCAACCTGTCGGTGCAGCCGGGCGAGCGCATCGCGATCATCGGCGAGAACGGCGCGGGCAAGACGACGCTGCTGCGCGCGCTGCTCGGCAATCTCGCGCTCGATCACGGGACGGTGAAGTGGTCGGAGAACGCGAACGTCGGCTACATGCCGCAGGACACCTACGAGGAATTCCCGAACGACATCACGCTGATGGACTGGATCGACCAGTACCGTCAGGACGGCGACGACGAGACGATGGTGCGCGGCACGCTCGGCCGCCTGCTGTTCTCGGCGGACGACATCCGCAAGTCGGTGAAGGTGCTGTCGGGCGGCGAGAAGGGCCGCATGATCTGGGGCAAGCTGATGCTCGGCCGCCACAACGTGCTGCTGATGGACGAGCCGACCAACCACATGGACATGGAGTCGATCGAGTCGCTGCAGATCGCGCTCGAGAAGTTCGAAGGCACGCTGATCTTCGTGTCCCACGACCGCGAGTTCGTGAGCGGGCTGGCGAACCGGATCATCGAAGTGAAGACGGACGGCACGCTGAACGACTTCGGCGGGAATTATGAGGATTTCCTGGCGAGTCAGGGGCAGGATTGATTTGCTGAGTTTGTGCCAGGACCATCTTTCAGTGTTCTGGACTGTCCCGCGGCATGGCCCGCTAGGGGCATCTGAACGGAACGCGTAAGGCGAGACCGCCGCAAACACGATTGGCCCACATCGGCAGATTGCCGGTGTGGGCCTTCTTGCTTTGGTGGCCAGACACCCGCGCGTAGCTGCTGGAAGTGCTTCGGGTCGCACATCGTCATTCGACCGACTCGATCCGCAACGGACATCGGCCGAGTCCGGCGGCCGGCGTATGCGGCGAGGACAATGCACGCACCGGATGCCGCCCCCGTCCCGCGTCAACCATTGTCAAATTCCCGCGGAATCACGATGTCTGACATTTCAAATCGCGTACAGGGGCTGTCATGCCCGGATCGATTGCGTATCCTTGAATGCGCTTGACCGCACTCACGCAGTCACAACCCGGGAGGCTTTACATGAATGCACGTCTATACCGCGCGACCGTTGCCGGCGCGCTGATCGGATTGCTCGCACCGTTTTCCGTGGCCCACGCGCAGCTCGGCGACGTACTGAAGCAGGTTGGCGGCGGTGGCGATTCGGGCGGCAGCGCCGGCGGCGCGCTCGGCAATCTCGGCGGCCTCGGCGGTGCGCTGGGCGGTGGCGGCTCGTCGCTGATGCCGGGTAGTACCGGCAATGTCGCGGGCGTGCTGCAGTTCTGCATCCAGAACAACTATCTCGGCAGCGCATCCGGCAGCGCGTCGTCGGTGAAGGACGCGCTGCTCGGCAAGCTCGGCGGCAATGCGTCGTCCGACAGCGGCTACAGCAGCGGCGCCAGCGGGATCCTGGATGCCGGCAACGGCAACAAGCTCGATCTGAGCGGCGGCGGCCTGAAGCAGCAGGTCACGAAGCAGATCTGCGACAAGGTGTTGTCGCAGGCGAAATCGCTGCTGTAAGTCGCACGCGCGTACCGTACGCGCGCGTCGAGTCGTCGCGCGCGTACGCAGAGGGCAGCGCGATGCCGAACGACGCCATCGCGCGCCGAGCAGCCGCCTTCAGCCCGAAAAATCCGTCACGACCGTCACGCCGGCGCCTTCGAACCGGTTCATGTTCATCAGCGCGTCGATCGACTGGCCGAGGCTGATTTCCTTGCCGATCAACCGGCTCGGTGCGAGCTTGCCGGCATGCACCATCTCGAGCATCGCGTCGTATCGGTGCGCCTGCATTCCGTGGCTGCCGAGGATCTCCAGTTCGTATGCGATCACCTTGCTCATCGGCACGGCCGGCGTCGCGTGCTCGCCGAGCATGAGCCCGACCTGCACGTGTTTGCCGCGCCGGCGCAGATTGCCGATCGAGTTGAAGCAGGTGGTCGGATGGCCGAGCGCATCGAGCGACACATGTGCGCCGCCGCGCGTGATGTCCTTCACCGCGTCGACCACGTCGGCGACCTGCGATGCATTGACGGTCGCCGCCGCGCCCAGCGATCGTGCGAGCGCGAGCGCCTGGTCCGAAATGTCGATCGCGACGACGTTCGCGCCGACTGCATTCGCGATCATGATCGCCGACAGGCCCACGCCGCCGCAGCCGTGCACCGCGACCCACTGGCCGGCCGAGGTGCGGCCCTGGTCGACCACCGCGCGGAACGACGTCACGAAGCGGCAGCCGAGGCTCGCCGCGGTCGCGAAATCGAGCGCATCGGGCAGCCGCACGAGGTTCAGGTCCGCGTGGTGGATGCCGACGTACTGGGCGAACGAGCCCCAGTGCGTGAAACCCGGCTGGAACTGCCGCTCGCACACTTGCTGGTTGCCCGAATGGCATTCCGCGCAGTGGCCGCAGCCGGCGACGAACGGCACCGTGACGCGGTCGCCGGCCTTCCAGCGCGTGACCGCCGCGCCCGCCGCGACGACGACGCCGGCGAGTTCATGCCCCGGCACGTGCGGCAGCACGATGTCCGGATCGTGCCCCATCCAGCCGTGCCAGTCGCTGCGGCATACGCCGGTCGCCTTCACTTCGATCACGACGCCGTCGGGCGCCGGCGTCGGATCGTCGACGTTCATCAGCCGCGGTGCCGCGCCGAACGCTTCATAAACGACTGCTTTCACCATCTCCTCCTGTATCGAACGATGCTTTCAATATAGCCGGGCCGGCGCGGATTTATCTTTCGTTTTTCGATTGAGAACCGGATCCTTTTGAGATAGCCTTGCGAGCATCGCGCGATGGCTGCAAGGAGCTTTCATGGAACAACTGGACAGGATCGATCGCGGCATGCTCGACATGCTCCAGCAGGACGGGCGCGTGTCGAATGCGCGGCTTGCCGAAGCGTTCTCGCTGAGCGAGACGTCGTGCTGGCGCCGGCTGCGGCGCCTGGAGGAAGCGGGGCTGATCGAGGGCTATCATGCGCGGCTCGATCGCAGAAAGCTCGGGCTCGGCGTGATGGCGTTCGTGCAGATCGTCTGCACGCAGCACAGCGAGGCGGTGACGGCCGAGTTCGAACGCCTGATCCAGGCGAGCCCGAACGTGCTCGCCTGCGACAACACGACAGGCGAGGCGGATTTCCTGCTGCAGGTGGTGGCGGCCGATCTCGACGACTACAGCCACTTCGTCGAGCGGGTGCTGCGCAAATTGCCGGGCGTGCTGAGCATTCGCTCGAATCTGTCGCTGCGGCAGCTGAAGTCGACGCAGCGGCTGCCGATCGCGTGACGCCGCGCACCGGCGCATGCGCTCAGTCGGCCAGCCGTTTGTCCGCGAGCGCCTTGCAGCAGTCGTCGTACACCCACTGCACCAGTTTCGCGCGGTAGTCGAGATCGTCGGTGTCGACGATTTCCTCGACCGCGTCGCGCGCCCATGTCGCATCGACGAAGCTCGCATGGCGTTTCGCGATGTCCTGCGCGAGCGCGGCCAGCTTCGCGATCGCGAGCCAGTCGGCCTGCCGTTGATGACGATCGAGCCAGCGGTGCGCGGCCTGCACCTGGAACGTCGCGTCGGGCCAGGATTCGTTGAGGTAAAACGCGCCGAGATTGCCGCAGGTGAGCCAGCAAAGCAGCTCCAGGCGGTCGTGCGAGCCGAGGGTATGGGGTGCGTCGGTCATGGCAGCGCTCACGAAAGGCGTCGATGCCGGGCGGCGCAGCCGCGGAAGCCGGCATCGATAGTAAAAACATAGCACGATGCGGGCCATGCGGCGCACCCGGAATGGTGCGGATGTCGCGCCGGCGCGCCGGAATCGTCCGGGCATCGCGCGCCGCCCGCGCCCGGCAAGCGTTCCGCCGTATGCAACGGCCCGTCGACATCGCGTCGCCGCACCGCACTCGCTAGAATGTTCGTTTTCCGGGAGACAGGAACGACGATGAAAATCTACGACCAGTTCTATATCGACGGCGCATGGCGCAAACCGGCCGGCACCGGCACGATCGACGTGATCGACTCGGGCACCGAGGCCGTGATCGGCCGGATTCCGGAAGGCCAGCCGTCCGACGCGCAGGCGGCGATCCGTGCTGCGCGGGCTGCCTTCGACGCATGGGCCGCGACGCCGGCCGCGACCCGCGCAGGCTATCTGCGCAGGATCGCCGAGCATCTGCAGGCGCGCAGCGAGGAACTCGCGCAGTCGATCACCGGCGAGGTCGGGATGCCGATCAAGCTGTCGCGCGCGATCCAGGTCGGCGGCCCGATCTACAACTGGAATGCGTACGCAAAGCTCGCCGAGTCGTTCGAATTCGAGGCGCAGGTCGGCAATTCGCTGGTCGTGCGCGAGCCGGTCGGCGTCGTCGCGGCGATCACGCCGTGGAACTATCCGCTCAACCAGATCACGCTGAAAGTCGCACCGGCGCTCGCGGCAGGCTGTACGGTCGTGCTGAAGCCGACCGAGATCGCGCCGCTGAACGCGTTCATGCTTGCCGAAGCGATTCACGAAGCGGGGCTGCCGGCCGGCGTGTTCAACCTGGTGTGCGGCTATGGCCCGGTCGTCGGCGAGGTGCTCGCCAGCGATCCCGACGTCGACATGGTGTCGTTTACCGGCTCGACGCGCGCGGGCAAGCGCGTGGCCGAACTGGCGGCCGCCGGCGTCAAGCGTGTCGCGCTCGAACTGGGCGGCAAGTCGGCGTCGGTGATTCTCGACGATGCGGATTTCGCGGCGGCGGTGAAGGGCACGGTCAACGCGTGCTATCTGAACGCAGGCCAGACCTGCTCCGCGCACACGCGGATGCTCGTGCCGGAAGCGCGCTACGACGAAGCGCGCGAACTCGCGAAGGCCGCGGCCGAAGCCTACGTGCCGGGCGATCCGCGCCAGGAGACGACGCGCCTCGGCGCGCTCGCGTCGGCGGTGCAGCAGCAGCGCGTGCAGTCGTACATCCAGCGCGGGATCGACGACGGCGCGGAACTCGTGACGGGCGGCACCGGCCTGCCGGACGGCATCGACAAGGGTTTCTTCGTGAAGCCGACCGTGTTCGGCCGCGTCGATCCGAAATCGACGATCGCGCAGGAAGAGATCTTCGGTCCCGTGCTGTCGATCATCACGTACCGCGACGAGGACGACGCCGTGCACATCGCCAACGACTCGCCGTACGGGCTCGGCGGCGCGGTGTGGGCCGGCAGCGACGAGCGTGCGATGCGGGTCGCGCGCCGCATCCGCACCGGCCAGGTCGACATCAACGGCGGCGCCTGGAACATGGCCGCGCCGTTCGGCGGCTACAAGCAGTCGGGCTACGGCCGCGAGAACGGCGCATACGGGCTCGAAGAGTACCTCGAGTACAAGTCGATGCAGCTCAAGCCCGCGAAGCCGGCCTGACGGCGTCGGGCATCACGATGCGGAAACGGCACGCTCGCGTGCCGTTTTTTTTGTTGACGGCCGTCAAGGTGCGCATCGGTGAATCGTCGATCATCGCGGTTCCGATGTTCCGACGAGGTTTCAGATGACCGTACGCACTTCCTTCCCGCCGCTCACGATTCGCGGCCGCTCCTTGCTGCCCGTCGTGCAGGGCGGCATGGGCGTCGGCATCTCCGCGCATCGCCTGGCCGGCAGCGTCGCCCGCGAAAACGCGGTCGGCACGATCGCGAGCATCGACCTGCGCCATCACCATACGGACCTGCTCGCGCGCTGTCGCGCGCAACCCGACCGTGCGACGCTCGAAGCCGCGAACCTCGAAGCGCTCGCGCGCGAGATCCGTCTTGCGAAGACGTACGCCGAAGGGCGCGGGATGATCGCGGTGAACGTGATGAAGGCCGTCAGCGCGCACGCGGACTACGTGCGCGTCGCGTGCGACGAGGGCGCGGACGCGATCGTGATGGGCGCAGGCCTGCCGCTCGACCTGCCCGATCTCACGCAGGGCTATGACATCGCGCTGATTCCGATCCTGTCGGACAGTCGCGGCATTGCGCTGGTGCTGAAGAAATGGATGAGGAAGGAGCGCCTGCCCGATGCGATCGTGATCGAGCATCCCGCGCATGCGGGCGGCCATCTCGGCGTCACGCAGCTCGACGACATGCATGACGAGCGCTTCGATTTCGCGCGCGTGCTCGACGAAACCGCGCAGGTCTTTGCATCGCTCGGTCTCGCGCGCGACGCGATCCCGCTGATCGTGGCGGGCGGGATCAACAGTCACGATGCGGTGCGCGCGGCGCTCGCGGCCGGCGCAAACGGCGTGCAGGTCGGTACGCCGTTCGCGGTGACCGAGGAGGGCGATGCGCATCCGAATTTCAAGCGCGTGCTGGCCGATGCGGTGCCCGACGACATCGTCGAGTTCGTCAGCGTGACGGGGCTGCCCGCGCGCGCGGTGAAGACGCCGTGGCTCGACCGCTACCTGCGCAACGAGACGCGCATTCGCAACAAGCTCGGCGCGCTGAAGCAGCGCTGTCCGACCGCGCTCGAATGCCTGAGCGTGTGCGGGCTGCGCGACGGCATCGAGAAGTTCGGCCACTTCTGCATCGACACGCGGCTCGCGGCCGCGCTGCGCGGCGACGTCGCGAACGGCCTGTTCTTCCGCGGCCGCGAAGCGCTGCCGTTCGGCCGTGCGATCCGCAGCGTGCGCGATCTGCTCGATCTGCTGCTGACGGGCGGTGCGCCGGAGCCTGCGGCAAACCGTCCCACGTTTACGCTGGCTTGACCGATATCAAGATCACCAAAAGACCCTACAGCGAGAATGGAACCATTCTTTGGGGGGCCGTACCATGCATAAAACGATTCGAAACTGTGTCACCGCCGCGGCCGTCGCGGCCAGCCTCGCCGCGATGCCGTCGCTGTCGCACGCGGCGTCGCCGGGGGAGGGGATCAACCAGGGCGACGTCCTGGTCCGGCTGCGTGCGATCAGCATCCAGCCGAACGAGCGCGGCAGCGATACGCTGGGCGCGATCAATGTCGGCGTGAACAATGCGATCGTGCCCGAGCTCGATCTGACGTACATGATCCGCGACTACCTCGGCGTCGAGCTGATCCTCGGCACGTCGCGGCATCAGCTGACGTCGAGCCTCGGCAATCTCGGCGGCGTGGGCGTGCTGCCGCCGACGCTGCTGCTGCAGTACCACTTCAATCACGCGGGCAAGGTGCGGCCGTATGTCGGCGCGGGCCTGAACTACACGTACTTCTACAACAACGGGCTCAACGTCGGCGGCGAGGGCGTGTCGATCAACAAGAGCAGCTTCGGCCCCGCGCTGCAGTTCGGCGTGGATGTGCAGGTGACCAAGAAGGTGTTCATGAACTTCGACGTCAAGAAGATCTGGATGAGCACCGATGCGACGCTCGGCGACAAGGGCATCGGCACGCTGCACATCGATCCGCTGATCGTCGGCGTGGGCGTCGGGATGAAGTTCTAGATTCGCGCGCGAGAGCAAACGAATAGAGTTGGGGTTGGCGGCATGGCAGTCTGCATGCCGCTCTTTTTTTGTGCAGTGGTTTTTACAGATTGTCGTACTGGAAGCGCATCGCGGTGCCTTCGCGCTTGATGCGTTCCCACACCGCGCGCTTTTCGTCGTCGCTCATGAACACCCAGTTCGACACTTCGGCGGCCGTGCGGCCGCAGCCCTTGCAGACTTCGTCGAACAGGGTCGAGCACACGCCGATGCAGGGGCTGTCGGGCAGGTCGTGGAGATTGGAGGCCATCGGCAGGGTTCAAGCAGAGAGAGTCGTCAGCGCGCCATTTTAATGCATCGCGGCGAGCGGGACCGGAGCGGGCGCCTGTCCGACCCGCGCGGGCGGTTTCGCCGGCGCACGATTTTCCCGGTGGACAGCCGTCGATTACCCGATAGAATTTCCCCCGGAATGCCCCGCCGCACGGGCGGCCGTACCGGCCGGCGGCGGGAATCTGTTCCGTTTGCGCGACACCGCCATGATTTTTTTGTGACGGAACGCGAATGATGGTAGTTTTCGGGGTTTTCGAGGGGCGGAGCGACCAGACGCGCCGCCATGACGAGGCAGACGGCAGCCGGACAACGCGTCCGGCCGAAGGGAGAACGGGATGAAAGCAAAGGTAGTCGGCCGGTTCGCAGCGCTCGCGCTGTGCGTGGGCGCATCGGCGGCAGCGGCGAAGGATACGCAGCTCAATGTCTACAACTGGTCGGACTACATTGCGAAGGACACGATCCCGAACTTCGAGAAGCAAACCGGCGTCAAGGTCCGCTACGACAACTACGACAGCGACGACACGCTGCAGGCGAAGCTGCTGACGGGCAGCTCGGGCTACGACATCGTCGTGCCGACCAGCAACTACGCGGGCAAGCAGATCGCCGCCGGCATCTTCACGCCGCTCGACAAGTCGAAGCTGCCGAACCTCAAGTATCTCGATCCGCAGCTGATGGCGCTCGTCGCCGGCGCGGACCCGGGCAACAAGTACTCGGTGCCCTGGGCGTACGGCACGACCGGCCTCGCGTACAACCTGACCAAGGCGCAGCAGGCGCTCGGCAAGGTGCCGCTCGACAACTGGGACATCCTGTTCAAGCCGGAAAACCTCGCGAAGCTGAAGACCTGCGGCGTGTCGGTGCTCGACGCGCCGGACCAGATGTTCGCGGCGGCGCTGCACTACATCGGCAAGGATCCGATGAGCACGAACCCGGCCGACTACAAGGCCGCGATGGACGTGCTGAAGAAGATCCGTCCGTACATCACGCAGTTCAACTCGTCGGGCTACATCAACGACCTGGTCGGCGGCGACATCTGCTTCGCGTTCGGCTGGTCGGGCGACGTCGTGATCGCGAAGCATCGCGCGATCGAGGCGAAGAAGCCGTACAAGATCGAGTACTACATTCCGAAGGGTGGTGCGCCCGTCTGGTTCGACGTGATGGCGATTCCGAAGGACGCGAAGAACAAGGACGCCGCGCTGCAGTGGATCAACTACATCGAGGATCCGAAGGTGCATGCGGCGATCACGAACGCCGTGTACTACCCGAGCGCGAATGCCGAGGCACGCAAGTACGTGCGGCCCGACGTCGCGAACGATCCGGCCGTCTACCCGCCGGCCGACGTCGTGAAGACCCTGTTCCTGCTCAAGCCGCTGCCGCCCGAGATCCAGCGTCTGCAGACGCGTCTGTGGACCGAGCTGAAGTCGGGCCGCTGACGCGAGCCGCAGTGAAGCCGGCAGTCATGAAGCCCCTGGTGTCCCCGGGGGCTTTGTTCGTTCAAACGCAGGAGAGAAGCAGCACATCATGAATAGCCAGTCGAGTCCGCCGGCCACGGGCGCGCGGTCCATCGTTGCGTCGTCGAGCGCGGACGCGCGCGCCGAGCGCTTTGTCCAGATCATCGACGTCGTCAAGAAATTCGGCGAGACCGAAGCGGTACGCAGCGTCAACCTGACCGTGCGCCAGGGCGAACTGTTCGCGCTGCTCGGCAGTTCGGGGTGCGGCAAGTCCACGCTGCTGCGGATGCTCGCCGGTCTCGAGACGGTCACGTCGGGCAAGATCCTGATCGACGGCGAGGATCTCGCGCAGATGCCGCCGTACAAGCGGCCCGTGAACATGATGTTCCAGTCGTACGCGCTGTTCCCGCACATGACGGTCGAGTCGAACGTCGCGTTCGGCCTGAAGCAGGAAGGCACGCCGAAGGCCGAGATCAAGGAGCGTGTCGCCGCGGCGCTCGAACTCGTGCAGATGGGCAAGTACGCGAAGCGCAAGCCGCACCAGTTGTCGGGCGGCCAGCAGCAGCGCGTCGCGCTCGCGCGCTCGCTGGTCAAGCGCCCGAAGCTGCTGCTGCTCGACGAGCCGATGTCCGCGCTCGACAAGCAGATCCGCCAGCGCACGCAGATCGAGCTCGTCAACATCCTGAACAAGGTCGGCGTCACCTGCATCATGGTCACGCACGACCAGGAAGAGGCGATGACGATGGCGAACCGGCTCGCGGTGATGAGCGAAGGGCAGATCGTGCAGATCGGCGCGCCGAACGAGGTCTACGAATATCCGAACAGCCGCTTCTCGGCCGAGTTCATCGGCTCGACGAACCTGTTCGACGGCGTGACCGTCGAGGACGAGCCCGATCATGTCTACATCGAGTCGCCGGAGCTGCCGAGCCGGCTGTACGTGAGTCACGGGATCTCGGGCCCGCTCGGGATGCCGGTCACGGTGTCGGTGCGCCCCGAGCGGATCGCGCTCACGCGCAAGCCGCCCGAAGGCGCGTTCAACTGGGCGCGCGGCACGATCACCAACGTCGCGTACATGGGCGGCTACTCGCTGTATCACGTGAAGCTCGACGCGGGCAAGACGGTGGTCGCGAACGTGTCGAGCCTCGCGATTTCAGAGCTCGACACGCCGGCGCTCGGCGACGAGATCTACGTGCGCTGGAGCGCGACGGCAGGCGTGGTGCTGACCTCATGAGCGCGCTCAAGTCCCTGCTCGCGTGGCCGGTGCGGCGCTTCAACCTGACGGGCGGCACGGCGGTGGTCGCCGGACCGTTCACTTGGCTCGTGCTGTTCTTCCTCGTGCCGTTCGTGCTGGTCGTCAAGATCAGCTTCGCGGAGCTGCAGCTCGGCATCCCGCCGTATACGGAACTCGCGTCGTACGCGGACGGCGTCGTGCACATCGCGCTGAACCTGTCGCACTACGCGTTCCTGCTGACGGACAGCCTGTATTTCGCGACCTACGTGAACTCGGTGTGGGTGGCCGCGGTCACGACGCTGCTGTGCCTGCTGATCGGCTATCCGATGGCGTACTACATCGCGCGCTCGAATCCCGCGACCCGCAACCTGCTGATGATGGGCGTGATGCTGCCGTTCTGGACCTCGTTCCTGATCCGCGTGTACGCATGGATCGGGATCCTGAAGAACAACGGGCTGCTGAACAACTTCCTGATGTGGATCGGGCTGACCCATACGCCGATCGAGCTGTACCGCACGAACTACGCGGTGTACATCGGGATGGTGTATTCGTACCTGCCGTTCCTCGTGATGCCGCTGTACGCGCACCTGGTGAAGATGGACCTGCGCCTGCTCGAAGCCGCGTACGACCTCGGCGCGAAGCCGTGGAAGGCGTTCGTGCAGATCACGCTGCCGCTGTCGAAGAACGGCATCATTGCGGGCTGCCTGCTGGTGTTCATTCCGGCGGTCGGCGAGTACGTGATTCCGGAGCTGCTCGGCGGCGCGAACACGCTGATGATCGGTCGCGTGATGTGGAATGAGTTCTTCAACAACGCAGACTGGCCGATGGCGTCGGCCGTGACCTGCGCGATGGTGCTGCTGCTGCTCGTGCCGATGGCGATGTTCCAGCACTTCCAGGCGAAGGAGCAGGAGGGCCGCCGTCGATGAAGCCGAATCGTTACCTGCAGTTCGCGGCGCTGTTCGCCGGTTTCGCGTTCCTGTACATCCCGATCATC
This sequence comes from Burkholderia pseudomultivorans, assembly GCF_902499075.1. GTDB lineage: Bacteria > Pseudomonadota > Gammaproteobacteria > Burkholderiales > Burkholderiaceae > Burkholderia > Burkholderia pseudomultivorans. The sequence goes on from NZ_CABVPP010000044.1 coordinate 31,423, forward strand.
AGCCTGATCGTCTACTCGTTCAACGAGTCGAAGCTCGTCACCGTGTGGTCGGGGTTCTCGTTTCGCTGGTACGCGGCGCTCGTCGACGACGACGAGCTGCTGACGGCCGCGTGGCTGTCGCTGAAGATCGGCGTGCTGACGGCATTCGCGTCGGTGATCATCGGCACCTGGGCCGGCTTCGTGCTCGCGCGGATGGGACGCTTTCGCGGCTTCGCGCTGTTCAGCGGGATGATCAACGCGCCGCTGGTGATTCCCGAGGTGATCCAGGGGATCTCGCTGCTGCTGCTGTTCATCGAGCTGGCGAAGTGGATCGGCTGGCCGGCCGAGCGCGGGATCTTCACGATCTGGCTCGGCCACGTGATGCTGTGCATCTCGTACGTCGCGATCATCGTGCAGTCGCGCGTGCGCGAGCTGAACCCGTCGCTCGAAGAGGCGGCGCTCGATCTCGGCGCGACGCCGCTGAAGGTGTTCTTCTCGATCACGCTGCCGCTGATCTCGCAGGCGCTGATTGCCGGCTGGCTGCTGTCGTTCACGCTGTCGATCGACGATCTGGTGCTGTCGGCGTTCCTGTCAGGCCCCGGCTCGACGACGCTGCCGCTGGTCGTGTTCTCGCGCGTGCGCCTCGGGTTGAACCCGGAGATGAACGCGCTCGCGACGCTGTTCATCATCGCGGTGACGGCCGGCGTCGTGATCGCGAACTTCGTGATGCTGCGCCAGGAGCGCAAGCGGATGGCGGGGTTCGCGACCTGACGCGCGCGCAGTCGAGAAAGTGCAAACGCCCGGTGCCGACGATCAGTCGGGCCGGGCGTTTTCTTTTACGCGCCGAACACTGCTTTCACAAGCAACCCGAGCGCGACACACACCAGCACGGCCGCGAACCCCGCCTGCACGTGCCGCGCGGCCAGGCGCCGCGACGCGCCGCGTCCCGCGGCCATGCCGAGCGCGGTCGCGACCGTGAACCACAGCGTGACGTCGAGCGGCGCGCGCGTGCCGGATGCCAGCGTCGCGAACACGCCGCCGGTACCGACCAGCGCGATCACCATCAGCGACGTCGCGACGATCCCGTGCATCGACACGTTCGTGAACTTGCGCAGCATCGGCACGATCACGAACCCGCCGCCGACGCCGAGCAGGCCCGTCATCAGGCCCGTCATCGCGCCGGTCGACGCGAGCGCGACACCGACCGGCCAGGACCACACGAGCCGGCCCGTATCGGGATTCACGCGGCCGACGCACAGCGGCGACGCCTCCACGCCGCCGGGCGCGGGCCGCAGCGCCTGCCGCAGCAGGCGCGCGGCCACGACGAGCATCGTCAGCGCGAACAGCGCGAGCAGCACATGCTGCGGCAGCACGTGCGCGAGCCGCACGCCGAGCGTCGTGAGCGGCACGCCGGCCACCGCCATCAGCAGCGCCGCGCGGTAGCGCACCAGCCCGCGGCGGAAGCCTTCGAGCGCGCCGAGTGCGGCGCTGCCCGCCACCGCGACGAGCGCGACGGGCGTCGCCTGCTGCATCGGCCAGCTCATGCCGACGACGAGCGCGGGCACCGCGAGGATGCCGCCGCCCGCGCCGGTGAGGCCGAGCACGGCGCCGACGAAGCCGCCGAGTACCAGGGAAATCAGCATGACGTGATCCGGTCGAACGCGACGGCGCTCAGCGCGCGATCGCGGGTTTCGCGAGCCATTCGCGGCCCTTGAGCATCGCCTTCCAGTAAAGCGGCGGCAGGATGCGTTCCTTGAGCAGCCACGCGAGCCGCGACGGGCGCTTGCCGTCGATCAGCCACGCGGGGAAGGTGGGCGCGACCTTGCCGCCGTACAGGAATTCGGCGAGCACGATCTTGCCGCGCTCGACGGTCAGCGGGCACGAACCGTAGCCGTCGTACGCGGCGTCGCCGAGCGCGCGGCCGAGCGACGCGAGCACGTTGTGCGCGACGACCGGCGCCTGCTTGCGCGCGGCCGCTGCCGTTTTCGCGTTGGTGGTGTTGGTCGCGTCGCCGAGCGCGAAGATGTCGGGAAAGCGTCGGTGCCGCAGCGTCGCCGGATCGACGTCGACCCAGCCGGCCGCATCGGCGAGCGGGCTGGCGCGCACGAAGTCGGGCGCCTGTTGCGGCGGCACGACGTGAATCATGTCGAAGCTGCGCACCACCGTTTCCGTGCCGCCTTCGGGCAACGCGCGCACGAACGTCGCGCGGCGCGCGGGCCCGTCGATCGCGACGAGGTTGTGGCCGAACGACAGCCCGATGTCGTAGCGTTTCACGTACTCCATCAGCGCGGGCACGTAGTCGGCAACGCCGAACAGTGCACCGCCCGCGTTCAGGAACTCGACGTTCGCCGCGCCGAGCCGGCCGGCGCGGCGCCAGTGGTCGCACGACAGGTACATCGCCTTTTGCGGCGCGCCCGCGCATTTGATCGGCATCGGCGGCTGCGTAAACAGCGCATTGCCGCCGCGGAACGCGCGCACGAGTTCCCACGTGTACGGCGCGAGGTCGTAGCGGTAGTTCGACGTGACGCCGTTGCGGCCGAGCGTGTCGGCGAGGCCGTCGATCGCGCGCCAGTCGAGCTTGAGCCCCGGGCACACGACGAGCCTCCGGTAGCCGATGCGCCGGCAGCCGTCGAGCACGACTGCGTGCGCATCGGGTTCGAAGGCCGCGACGGCCGCGCGGATCCGGTGCACGCCGCGCGGCAGCACGGCGCTTATCTCGCGTGCGGTCGTCTCGGGCCGGAACACGCCCGCGCCGACCATCGTCCAGCCCGGCTGGTAGTAGTGGACGTCGGCCGGATCGATCACCGCGATATCGAGCGAAGCATCGCGCGCGAGCAGGCTCGATGCGACCGCGACGCCGGCCGCGCCGGCGCCGACGATCACGATGTCGTGCCGCGCTTCGACATCCGGCGCCGCGCGCCGGCCGCCCTGTGCGAGACGCGACGCGAGCGCGCTGAGGTCATAGCCGGCCGCGGCGGCCGTCGCGACGATGTCGTTCAGCGGGCGCAGGCCCGCTTGCGCGAGCGCCCACAGCGTGGCCGAGCGCGTGCCGGTCCGGCAGTAGGCGAGCACGGGGCCGTCGAGCGAAGCGACCAGCGCGCCGAACTGCGCGGCCTGGTCGTCGGTGACCTTGCCGGTGTCGACGGGCAGGTAATGGACGTCGATGCCGAGCGGCGCGGCGGCCGCGCGGATCTCGGCGACAGTCGGCTGGTCGGCGCCTTCGCCGTCGGGACGGTTGCAGACGATGGCGCGTACGCCTGCCGCGTGAAGCGCGGACAGGTCGGCCGCCGCGATCTGCGGCGAGACCGACAGCGTGTCGGTCAGCTTGCGGATGGACATGTCGGGGTTCTCCGTTGGGGGCGGCGGCGCTCAGATCGCGTCGAGCGGGATCTTCAGGTAGCGCACGCCATTGTTTTCGGGCTCGGGCAGATGGCCGGCGCGCATGTTCACCTGCACCGACGGCAGCATCAGCACCGGCATGTCGAGCGTCGCATCGCGCGCGGTGCGCATCGCGACGAAATCGTCTTCCGTCACGCCTGCCTTCACGTGCACGTTCGCGCGCCGCTGCTCGGCGACGGTCGTCACGTACTGCACGTCGCGCCCGCCCGGCTGGTAGTCGTGGCACAGGTACAGGCGCGTGTCGGGCGGCAGCGCCAGCACGCGCGCGATCGAGCGGTACAGCGTGCGCGCGTCGCCGCCGGGGAAGTCGCAGCGGGCGGTGCCGTAGTCGGGCATGAACAGCGTGTCGCCGACGAAGGCCGCGCGCTGCGTCGCGTCGTCGACGCAGTAGGTCATGCAGGCGGGCGTGTGGCCCGGCGTGTGCAGCGCGCGGATCGTCAGCGCGCCGAGCGCCAGCGTGTCGCCGTCGTCGAGCAGCCGGTCGAATTGGCTGCCGTCCCGCGCGAAGCCGGGGCCGGCGTTGAACAGTCCGCCGAATACCTGCTGGACGCGCAGCACCTGCGCGCCGATCGCGATCCGGCCGCCGACGTGTTCCTTCAGATAGGGCGCGGCCGACAGGTGATCGGCATGCACGTGCGTCTCGAGCAGCCAGTGCACGTCCGCGCCGAGCTCGGCGACGCGGGCGATCAGCCGGTCGGCGCTGGCCGTGCCGGTGTGGCCGGACTTCGGGTCGTAGTCGAGCACGCTGTCGATCAGCGCGCACGCGCGGCTTTCGGTATCGAGCAGCAGATAGCTGACGGTGTGGGTCGCCGGGTCGAAAAAGCCTTCGACCGACAGGGCGGGGGCATGGGTCACGGGAATGTCCTCGATCGGGTTCTGCATCGGCAATCGGGGACATGCTCTTCAAGAAGCGTGCCAGCGCGTCGCGCGATGTCGGCGGGGCGCGCCAGGGACTTGATTTGGCTCGGGTTTTCGGTGAAAACGCAGCGGTGCGCGGGCGTAGATGGCGACGCGCCGAGCGCGCGAACTGCCACATCTGGCAGTGTCATGGCAGAATTGGCAGCCAAACTGGCAGATCGTCGCCGAGCCGCTCATGAACCCGCACCACACCATCCCGATCGTTCCCGTTTCGCCGCGCGAACTCGCGCCCGACGTGCGCGCGCTCGTCGCCTATCTCGAACAGGATCCGCAGCCGATGATCGTCGTCGATCCCGACTACCGTATCCTCGCCGCGAACGACGCGTACCGGCGCCAGTTCGGCGTGGCGGGCGTCGAGCATGTGGGCCGGCACTGCTTCCAGGTCTCCCACCACTACGACGTGCCGTGCGACCAGGCTGGCGAGCATTGCCCGATGAAGCAGGCGCGCGAGTCGCGCAGCCTGAACCGCGTGCTGCACATCCATCACACGCCGCGCGGTCCCGAGCACGTCGACGTCGAGCTGCGGCCGATCTTCGATGCGCACGGCGACGTGATCGCCTATGTCGAGCGGCTGACGACGGTGCGCAGCGCGTCCGCGCAGCCCAGCGCGGAAGGGCTGGTCGGCGGCTCCGAGCCGTTCAACGCGGCGCTCGAGGCGCTGCAGCGCGTCGCGCCGTCGATGCTGCCGGTGCTGCTGCTCGGCGAATCGGGTACCGGCAAGGAGCTGTTCGCGCGCGCATTGCACGAAGCGAGCGACCGCGCGCTGGGGCCGTTCGTCGTCGTCGATTGTTCGGGCATTGCCGAGACGCTGTTCGAAAGCGAACTGTTCGGCTACGAGAAGGGCGCGTTCACCGGTGCGAACCAGCGCAAGCCGGGCCTCGTCGAAACCGCGCAGGGCGGCACGCTGTTTCTCGATGAGATCGGCGACGTGCCGCTGCCGATGCAGGTCAAGCTGCTGCGGCTGATCGAGTCGGGCACGTTCCGGCGCGTCGGCGGCGTCGAGGCGCTGCGCGCGGATTTCCGGCTGGTCGCGGCGACGCACAAGCCGCTGCGCGAGATGATCGACGACGGCCGGTTCCGCCAGGATCTCTACTACCGGATCAGCGCGTTTCCGATTGCGCTGCCGCCGCTGCGCGAACGGCGCGGCGATGTCGCGCTGCTTGCGGAATCGATCCTGCGACGCATCGCCAACGCGCGCGCCGGTGCGGGCGAGGCGGCGCGCCGGTTCGTGCTGACCGCGCGTGCGCGGGCGTGCCTCGATGCGTATGCGTGGCCGGGCAATATCCGCGAGCTGCGCAACGTGCTCGAACGCGCCTGCCTGTTCGCGGACGACGGCGCGATCCGCGTCGAGCATCTGCCGGCCGAACTCGTCGCGATGGCGGCGGCGCAGCCGGATCGCGCCGCCGCGACGAGCGTGCTGACCGATGACGAACTGGTGCGCATCGCGAGCGCGTTCACCGGCACGCGCAAGGCGCTGGCCGAGCGCACGGGGCTCAGCGAGCGCACGCTGTACCGGCGCCTGAAGGCGCTCGGGCTGGGCACGCGCGGCGGTTGAGCGGGGCTGGCCGTGCCGCGCATCGGCAGGGGGCGTGAAGCGTCTCGTCCGAGGTCGATGCCGTGAAAGAGCATTGCGCGATGGCGGTTGTCGTCGGCCGGACCCGGACGGCCCGGCCGACGCACGCGGGCGGCGCCATACCGCCCGCGCATCACTGCCTGACGCGTCGCCGTTCAGCGCGCCGGCGCAAGCTGCGCCATCGCCTCACGAATGAAGCCGAGCAGCGTGTCGTCGACCCACGCGTTCTTCGCCAGCGCCGGTTCGTTCGCCATTGCCGCGCGGAATTTCGCATGCGTGGCCGGATCGTCGCCCGCATAGCCGCGGAACAGGTCGAGCCAGCGCTGCGCAAGCGCGCGGCCTTGCGGCGAATCGGGCGTGACGCCCGCCTCGATCGCGTCGCGCACGTCGCCCATCAGTTGCGGCCATTCCATCGCGCGTTCGCCGTAGTGCGCGCGCATGAAGCGGATCTCGTCCGGCGCCAGGTACTTTTCGAACACCTGCATCTTGGTTTCGGCGACGGCCTTCAGCACGTAGTCGCGCAATACGGTCGAAATGCCGATCTGCGACTGCATCGCCGGTTCGCGTTCATGCATCAGATTCAGTTTCGCGAGCAGCCGCGGATCGTTGTTCGTGTCGCGCACGAGCAGCGTCATCCAGTGGTCGGCCAGCGTGCGGACGCGTTCGTCCTCGGGCGGCACGCCCGCATCGTACAGCGCGCGCACGTCGGCCACGAGCGCGATCCACTCCGGGTCGCCGGTCTGGCTCTTGCGGTACATCGGCAGGCTTGCCAGTTCTGCTGCGGAAAAATATTTGTCGTACACGGTCATCAACTCCAGTGTGGTGAGCCAATCGGCCAGCTCCGGCTCGGTGCCCGCGGCGAGTTGCGCGTGCAGGCCGACGAGTCGTTCGCGCAGCTGCGTCGTCTGCGCAAGCTGACGGTCGAGCGACGCGATCTGCCTGGCGACGAGATCGACGAGCGGCGCGTCGGGCTGGTTCAGGTAATCGCCGATTTCGGTCAACGACAGTCCGAAGCGACGCAGGGCCTGGATCTGGTGGAGCCGGGCGATGTCGTCGCGGTCGTACAGCCGGTAGCCGTTGTCGGCGCGCGCCGAAGGCGTCAGCAGGCCGATCGCGTGATAGTGATGAAGCGTGCGGACGGTCAGCCCGCTGCGTTTCGCCAGTTCTCCCACTTTCAGTCGCATTCGTTCCTCCGTTTGGGGCGCACACTGGAGTCTGGAACGTTACGCTACGTGAGGGTCAAGCGGAAGGTCGAAAAGCGCGCGCGGGGTGTCCCGCGCGCGCCCGATCGAAGCGCCGGCCGGTGGCGGCTTACTGCAATTTATTGCGGCGCAGGCGTGGCGTCCGGCGTGGCGGCGCGCGCTTCGTTGCCGGTGGCGGCGGTCGAACGGTCGCCGGTCGACTTGCCGGCGTGGTCGTCCCGGTCGACCGGCGGCGTGCCCATTGCCTGATACAGCCGCGCGGTATCCGCGAAGCGCGCGCCGGTCGCGCGAATCTCGTCGAGCCGCGCGTTGCGGTACTGCAGCTCGCTCGCGCGCGCGGCCGACGGCGGCAGCGCGCCGAGCCGCACGCGGGCGGCCGCGTCGTCGTATGCGCCGCGCGCGGACAATGCCGCGCGCGACATCGCGTCGAGCGCCTCGGCGTCGTGCTCGAGCGCGGCCAGCGAATCGGCGACGTTCTGGAACGCGGCGAGCACGGTCTGCCGGTACTGGTCGACTGCCGCCTCGTAGGTCGCCTTCGCCGCGCGGCGCTGCGCGAGCAGCGCGCCGCCGTGGAAGATCGGCTGGCTCAGCGACGCACCGATGTTCCAGATCGCGCCGGCGCCCGACAGCATCGTCGGCCAGCTGAAACCGCCTTTGCCCATCGCGGCCGACAGCGACAGTTGCGGGAACAGCTGCGCGGTCGCGACGCCCACCTCGGCCGCGGCCGCCTTCAGCCCCGCATCGGCCGCCTGGATGTCGGGGCGGCTTTGCAGCAGGTCCGACGGCACGACGACGGGCACCTGTTCCGGCAGATGCAGGTCGGCGAGCGCGAGATCGGCCGGCGGTCGGTCGGGCGTGCGGCCGACCAGCACCGCGAGCGCATGGCGCGCGGTGTCGCGCTGCTGGCGCAGCGCGGGCAGGCTGGCCGCGAACGTGTCGGCGCTTTGCCGCGCGTTCAGCGCATCGCTGCGCGACGCCGCCCCGAGCGCATGGCGGCGTTCGGCATCGTGCGCCTGGTCATTGGCAAGTGCGACGAGCCGTTCGGTCGTGTCGATCTGCGCATTGAGCACGGCCACCGTGATCGACGCGGTGACGATGTTCGCCGCGAGCGCGCGCCGCGCGGATTCGAGCTGGAACGCGCTGACATCGACGCGTTTGGCGAGCGCGCGGTTCGCGAAGCGCGCGGCGCCGAACAGGTCGATCGTGTAGCTCGCCTGCAGCTGGCCCACGAACGTGTCGTACAGCAGCGTCGGCGCGCCGAGCGCGGGGATCGGCACGCCGAGTGCGCGCTGGCGCGCGGCCTGGCCGCCGGCGTCGATCGACGGCAGCAGCGAGCTGCCGATCTGCGCGCGCAACTGCTCGCGTGCGGCATCGAGCGAGTGCGACGCGGCGCCGAGCGTCGGGCTGTTGCGCAGCCCTTCGTCGACGAGCGCGTTCAGCGCGTCGGAGCGGTACTGTTTCCACCAGTCCGGCACCGGCTGCGCGCCGACTTCGAATTGCTGCGCGACGCCGTGCGCGGCGACGGTTTGCTGGACTTGCGGCGCGGCGCCGTAATGGGCCGGCGACGGCATCGCCGGCGGCTCGCCGCTCGGCGCGAACCATGCGCAGCCGGCGAGCGGGCCGGCGAGGCTCGCGATGGCGAGCGTGCGCGCGGCGCGGATTTTCAGGTTCATCGTCAAGGTCATGGTCAGGCTCCCGACGGCGCGGCCGGCGGCGTGCCGTCGTCGTGCGGCGGGCCGTCCTGCGGGTCGCGCTCGCCGCTCTTCACGCGGAACCACGTCGCATACAGCGCAGGCAGGTAGAACAGCGTCAGCACGGTCGCGCTCGTGATGCCGCCCATCAGCGCGGTCGCCATCGGCCCGAAGAAGTTCGAGCGCAGCAGCGGGATCAGCGCGAGCACGGCGGCCGCGGCCGTCAGCGTGATCGGGCGGAAGCGCCGCACGGTCGCGCCGACGATCGCGTCGAAGCGGCCGTGACCGGCCGCGATGTCCTGCTCGATCTGGTCGACCAGAATCACCGAGTTGCGCATGATGATCCCGAACATCGCGATCACGCCGAGCATCGCGACGAAGCCGAACGGCTGGCCGAACAGCAGCAGCGTGCCGACCACGCCGATCAGCCCGAGCGGCGCGGTCAGCACGACCATCAGCACACGCGAGAAGCTTTGCAGCTGGATCATCAGCAGCGTGAACACGGCGATCGCCATCAGCGGCATCTGCGCGTTGATCGAGGTCTGCGCCTTCGCGCTTTCCTCGACCGAGCCGCCGATCTCGATCCGGTAGCCGACCGGCAGCTGCGCGCGCAGCGCGTTCAGCTTGCCGTCGATCGCATGCGTGACGTCGATGCCCTGCGCGCCGGCGCGCACGTCCGACTGCACGGTGATGGTCGGCTGGCGGTCGCGCTCCCACACCACGCCGTATTCGAGCGTCGGCGTGAAGCGGCCGAGCGAGCCGAGCGGCACCGCGCCGTTCGGCGTCGGCAGCGCGAGGCCGGCGAGCTTCGCGGGATCGACGCGATCGGCCTGCGGCGCGCGCAGGTCGACCGCGATCAGCTTGTCGCGTTCGCGATACTGCGTGACGGTCGTGCCGGACAGCGTCATCGCGAGGAAGCTCGACACGTCCTGCGACGTGACGTTCAACTCGCGCGCCTTCTTCTGGTCGAGCTCGAAGCGCACCGAGCGCTCGGCCGGCTCGTCCCAGTCGAACTGCACGTTGACCGCGCGCGCGTCGCCGCGCATCGTCGCCGCGACCTTTTCGGCGATCGAGCGGACCGTCGCGATGTCGTCGCCGCTCACGCGGAATTGCACGGGATAGCCGACGGGCGGCCCGTTCTCGAGCCGCGACAGCCGCCAGCGCGCGGCCGGGAACCGGTCGCGCAGCGTGGTTTCGAGCCAGCTCGCGAGCTTTTCGCGATCGTCGACCGATTTCGCGGTGATCACGAACTGCGCGAAGTTCGGCAATTGCAGCTGCTGGTCGAGCGGCAGGTAGAAGCGCGGCGCGCCGCTGCCGACGAAGTTCACCGAATGATCGATCTCGGGCCGCTTGTCGAGCACCTTCTCGAGGCGCTCGGTCTCGCGCAGCGTCGCCGCGAACGACGCGCCTTCGGGCAGCCGCAGGTCGACCAGCAGCTCGGGGCGGTCGGAACTCGGGAAGAACTGCTGCGGCACGAGCGAGAAGCCCAGCAGCGACACGACGAACAGCGCGCCCGTGATCAGCAGCACGACGAAGCGTCGCTCGATGCACCAGCGGATCCAGCCGCGCAGCCGTGTATAGAAGCGCGTGTCGTAGATGTCGTGCTCATGGTCGTCCGGCAGGTGCGCTTCGTGCGCGTGCTTCTTGCGCTCGGGCAGCAGGTGATAGCCGAGCAGCGGGATCAGCACGACCGCCGCGAACCACGACGCAATCAGCGCGATCGCCGAGACTTCGAAGATCGAGCGCGTATATTCGCCGGTGCTCGACTTCGCGAGCGCGATCGGCAGGAAGCCCGACACGGTGACGAGCGTGCCGGTCAGCATCGGGAACGCCGTGCTCGTATACGCGAACGCGGCGGCGCGCGCGCGGCTGTAGCCTTGTTCGAGCTTCACGGCCATCATCTCGACCGCGATGATCGCGTCGTCGACCAGCAGCCCGAGCGCGAGCACCAGCGTGCCGAGCGACACCTTGTGCAGCCCGATGTCGAACAGATACATGAACAGCGCGGTCACCGCGAGCACGACCGGGATCGAGATCACGACCACCATCCCGGTGCGCAGGCCGAGCGACACGAGGCTCACGATCAGCACGATCGCGACCGCTTCGGCGACGGCTTCGAGGAAGTCGTCGACCGAGTGCGATACCGCGTGCGGCATGCTCGACACTTCGGTGAGCTTGAGCCCGGCCGGCAGCCGCGCCTGCAGATCCTTCGACTCCGCGTCGAGCGCCTTGCCGAGCCGGATCACGTCGCCGCCCGGCTGCATCGTCACGCCGATGCCGAGCACGGCCTTGCCGTTCGCGCGCATCTGCGTGACGGGCGGATCGTCGTAGCCGCGCGTCACGGTTGCCAGGTCGCCGAGCCGGAAGGTGCGGCCGTTGATGCGGATCAGCGTGTCGGCGATCGCGGCGACGTTGTCGAACTGGCCGCTCGGGCGTACGAACACGCGATCGTCGGCGGTCGTCAGCGTGCCGGCCGAGGAAATGTCGTTCTGCGCGTTGATCGCCTGTCCGAGCTGCTGCGGCGAGATGCCGAGGCGCGTGAGCTGCGCGTTGTTCACCTCGATGAAGATGCGCTGGTCGGGGTCGCCGAAATAGTCGACCTTCGCGACGCCCGGCACGCGCAGCAGCACGGTGCGCAGCTGGTCCGCGTAGTCGTGCAGTTGCGCGGGCGAGAAGCCGTCGCCTTCGAGCGTCCAGATGTTGGTGTAGACGTCGCCGAACTCGTCGTTGAAGAACGGCCCCTGTACGCCCGGCGGCAGCGTGTAGCCGATGTCGCCGACCTTCTTGCGGATCTGGTACCAGGTTTCGGGCACGTCCTTCACGGGCGCCGAGTCCTTCATCGTGAAGAAGATCAGCGATTCGCCGGGGCGCGAATAGCTGCGCAGGAAGTCGATGGCCGGCGTTTCCTGCAGCTTGCGGCCGATCCGGTCGGTGACCTGTTCCTGGACCTGCCGCGCGGTCGCGCCGGGCCAGAAGGTGCGGATCACCATCACGCGGAACGTGAACGGCGGGTCTTCGGACTGCGCGAGCCGCGTGTACGCGAGGATGCCCGCGAGCGTCGCGAGCGCGATCAGGTAGACGACCAGCGCCTGATGGCGCAGCGCCCACGCGGACAGGTTGAAGCGGCCTTCTTCGTGAGACGGACTCATGAAGCGAAATCCTCCGGATGCAGCGGCGCGATCGGATGCACCTTCTCGCCCGCGCTGACCGTATGTACGCCTTGCAGCACCACGCGCTCGCCCGGCTGCAGCCCGTGCGACACGGTGACCGTGCGTTCGTTGAAGCGCGCGACGTCGACGCGGCGCAGCTCCAGCGTGTCGTCCTTCGCGCGCACGACCCACACGGCCGGATGCGGGCCGTCGTGGAACAGCGCGGTCGCGGGCAGCGTGATCGGCTGCGCGTCGCCGGCGGCCGGTGCGCCGTCGAACGCGACGTTTGCGGTCATGCCGAGGCGGATCGCCGGATCGGGCGCGGCGAGCGTGAGCTTCACGCGGTACGTGCGGCTTTGCGGATCGGCGGCCGGCGCGATTTCGCGCACCTTCGCGGCGAACGGGCGGCCCGGCAGCGACGGCAGCGTGACGGTGGCTGTGCGGCCGGGGGCGAGCGACGCGAGCGCGCCTTCGGGCACGTCGCTGACCACGTCGACGTCGCCGGCCCACGCGAGCTGGTAGACGGCCTGGCCGGCCGACACGTTCTGGCCGGTGTCGGCCTGCTCGGCCGTGATGACGCCGGCGTGATCGGCGACCAGCGTCGCGTAGCGGAGCTGGTTCTTCGCGAGCGCGAGCTGCTGCTGCGCCTGGTCGCGCTGCGCGAGCGCCGACGTGTAGCTGTTCTCGGTCTGTTCGAGCTGCGCGGTCGCGATCAGGTTTTCGCGGGCCTGCGCGCGGTCGCGGTCGAGCTGCTGCTTCGCGAACGCGAGGCTGTGCGTCGCCGCGTCGAGCTGCGCCTGCGCGCTCGCGGCGTTTTTCTCGACGTCGGACGGATCGAGCAGCGCGACGACCTGGCCGGCCTTGACCGTATCGCCGAGCCGCACCTTGCGCTCGACGATCTTGCCGGCGATGCGGAACGACAGCGGCGTCGCGTAGCGCGGCTGGATCTCGCCGGGCAGCGTGCGCACGGCCGCGGCGCCGTCGGCGTGCGCGGGCAGCGCGACGACCGGGCGCGGCGCGGGCGGCGCGGACTCTTTCGGGTGACAGGCGGTGAGGACGAGCGCGGCGCCGATCAGCAGCGCGGCGCGGGAACCGGAGCGATTCACGAAACCCCCAGGTGAGAGGAGAGCGGAGCGAGGCCGGCAGGCGCGGTTCGCACCTGCCCCGAGCGGCGCCGGCACGGGCGCGCACGGACAGCCGGACAACATGATTCGGAAACTGTGGCGAATTCTAATACACAGCTGTATCCGAATGCAAAGATGAATCCGAAAGGAAAAGGGTGCTAGACTGCGCGCCATGAAACCAAAGCGCTTGACACGGGAGCAGAGCAAGGACCAGACGCGAGAGCGTCTGCTGAATGCTGCGCAGTCGATTTTTCTGAAGAAAGGCTTCGTCGCCGCGAGCGTCGAGGACATTGCCGCGGCGGCCGGCTATACGCGCGGCGCGTTCTATTCGAATTTCCGCAGCAAGGCCGAACTGCTGCTCGAATTGCTCGAGCGCGATCACGTATCGGTGCAGGATGATCTGAAGCAGATCTTCGAGGGCGGCGGCACGCGCGAGCAGATGGAGGCGACCGCACTCGCGTACTACCGGCGCATGCATGTCGACGACCGCTGCTTCCTGCTGTGGGTCGAAGCGAAGCTGCAGGCGGCGCGCGATGCGAAGTTCCGCGTGCAGTTCAACCAGTTCCTGCTGGAAACGCGCGCGCGCATGGCCGAAATCATCCGGGCGTTCGCCGAGCGCTCGGGCACGCCGCTGCGGCTGCCGGCAGAGACGCTTGCGCTCGGGCTGATGAGCCTGTGCGACGGCGTGCAGGCGTACTACACGGCCGATCCGCAGCAGGTGTCGGCCGAGGCGGCCGAGGCCGTGCTCGCGGGTTTCTTCTCGTGGGTCGTGCTGGGGCGCGCGCCGGACTGAACGGTTTGCCGCCGCGCGGCAAGCGGTGCGTCGCGTCCGTCAGCGCTCGCCGGTCATCCGCCGGTACGCATCGAGCAGCGACGTCTTGTAGACGACGCCGGCGAGCGTCGGCTCCGCCTCGCTCTCGATCACCGGCAGCCGTTCGCCCTGGAACGCCATGAAGCGCTCGAGCGCAGTCGCGAGCGGCATGTCCGGCGTGAGCAGCGGAAACGGCGTGTGCGCGTAGTGCGCGGCCGTCTTGTCGGTCGTGTCGCGCTTGTCGAGCAGGTCGGACGTGATGTCCTTCAGCGCGACCGCGCCGCGGAAGCGGCCCGCGTCGTCGGTCACGTACAGATACTTCACCGGATATTCGAGAAACACGCGCGTCATGTCGGCGACGCTCGCGGTGAGCGGCACGACCGTCTGCGCGGGCTGGATCAGCTCGCGCATCTGCGTGGTGCGTAGCCGCAGCCGTTCCGCCGCGTCTTGGTGATGGCGCAGCGTGATCTCGTACATCGAGGTCGTGCCGGTCGCACGCGCGACGAAGTACGCGAATACGCACGACACCAGCAGCGGCAGCACGACCTGGTAGCTCAGCGTCATCTCGAAGATCATCAGGATCGCCATCAGCGGCGCCTGCGTCGCGCCCGCCATGAACGCGCCCATCCCGACGATCGCATAGGCGAAGTACGCGGACGTGTGCCCCGGCCACAGCGCATTCATCGCGAGCCCGAACAGCGAGCCGAACACGGCACCGACGAACAGCGTCGGCGTGAACACGCCGCCGATCGCGCCCGAGCCGGCGGTTGCGGCGGTCGCGATCACCTTGAACGCCAGCACCGCGACAAGCGCCTGCCAGGTCCACGGCGAATGCAGGATGTTGTTCACGACGCTGTAGCCATTGCCCCACACGTCCGGAATCCACACCGAGATCACGCCGACGACGAGGCCGCCGAGCGCGAGCCGCACCGGCAGCGGCACCGGCAGCCGCCGGAACTGGTTCTTCGACGCGTCGAGCAGGTGCAGGAACTGCGGCGCGAGCACGCCGCACAGCGCGCCGAGCACGACGAACAGCAGCACCTCGGGGCCGGTGACGGCCGGGAACACCGGCATTTCGTACGGCGGCCGGTAGCCGGCGAACTCGCGCATCACGATGTTCGCGACGACCGACGCGACGACCATCGGCCCGAAGCTTTCCATCGCGATGGTGCCGAGCACGATTTCGGAGACGAAGAACGCGCCGGCGATCGGCGCGTTGTACGCGGACGTGATGCCGGCCGCGGCCCCGCACGCGACAAGCAGGCGCAGCCGCGGCGGGTCGAAGTGCGCGAAGCGGCCGACCAGCGACGACGCGAGCGCGGCGAGCTGCACCATCGGGCCTTCGCGGCCGATCGAGCCGCCGCTGCCGATCGTCAGCAGCGACGACACGCTGCGCCACAGGCTCTGGCGCACGGGCACGATGCCGTTGCCGAGCGCGACGGCTTCCATGTAGTCGGTCTTGCCGGACGATTTGTCGCCGCGCGTCGCGAGCAGCAGCACGCAGCCGGCGAGCAAGCCGCCGGCGGCCGGCAGCCAGAAGCGCACGTACCACGGCAGGCTTTTCGCCATCTGCACGAAGCTGCCGCTGCGCCCGGAGATCAGGTGTTGCATCAGGTCGATGCCTTCGCGAAACGCCATGGTCGCGAAAGCGCCGCCGACGCCGACGATCGCCGACCAGATCAGCATCGTATGGGCGTCCGACAGGCGGAGCAGCGTTCGGGCGCGGGTGCGCAGCTTCAGCAGGAACGAGAGCACGGCTGCAAGGGGGCGATGGAAAACGACGCGAAGCATAGCACTGCGCCGCGCCCGCGGGAGATCCCCGTCGGGCGCGGCGTTCGAGGCGGCGCGGACGTGCGGCTCAGCCAAGCCAGTGCTGCACGGCCCAGGTGATCGCGTAGCCGCCGGCGATCAGCCAGACGTACAGGATCAGCCCGGTCATCAGCGCGCGCGGGCCGGCGGCGCGGATCTGCGCGACGCGCGTCTCGATGCCGAGCGCAGTCATCGCCATCGTCAGCGCGAACGTGTCGAGTACGTTCAGCGTGTGCGTGACGTCGGCCGGCAACACGTTCAGCGAGTTGACGATCACGAACGCCAGGAAGCCGAGCGCGAACCAGGGCACCGCGACCTTGCGCTTGCCTTGCGCGCCGCCGGCCGCCGTTTGCGCGGAGCGGGCGAGCCACCAGCCGAGCACGAGCAGCACCGGCACGAGCAGCATCACGCGCGTCATCTTGACGATCGTCGCGATATGCGCGACTTGCGGGCTGATGTCGCTCGCCGCGCCGACCACCTGCGCGACCTCGTGGATCGTGCCGCCGAAGAACAGCCCGAGGCCGGCCGGATCGAGGTTCAGCAGCCCGGCGTGATACGCGATCGGGTACAGGAACATCGACAGCGTGCCGAACAGCACGACGCTGCCGACCGCCATCGCGCTCTGGTGCGGCTTCGACTGCAGCGTCGACTCGAACGCGAGCACGGCGGCCGCGCCGCAGATCGCGCTGCCGGCCGCAGTCAGCAGCGCGGCGTCGCGGTCGAGCTTCATCAGCTTCATGCCGGCCCAGGTGCCGATCGCGAGCGTGCTGACCACGACCAGCACCGACACGGTCAGGCCCGGCAGGCCGACCTGCGCGATCTCCTGCAGGCTCACGCGCAGCCCGAAGAACGCAACCGCGATGCGCAGCAGCTTGCGCGCGGAGAAATTGACGCCGGCCGCCCAGCTCGCCGGCATGCCGTCGCGCAGCGCGTTGCCGTACAGCGCGCCCGCGACGATCCCGACGATCAGCGGCGACAGGCCGAGCCCCGCGATCGCGGGCAGCTGCGACAGGCTCGTGACGGCCGCCGCGAACAGCGCGACGAACAGCACGCCGTTCAACTGGCCGCGCATCGACGGCGCGGCGTGGCTGAGAGGGGGAGTCGGAGCAGTGGACATGGAAGCACCGTGAGGAGCGTGTTGCGATGCTGTAATCCTAATTTCGTTATATCGATATGAAAAATTGTGATTTGTGACGTAAACTATCCGGAAAGCCGATAATTTATCCCCATGACCCCGGATCAACTGATAACGTTCGCCGCCGTCGCCGAGCACCTGAACATCAGCCATGCCGCCGTCGCGCTGCACCTGTCGCAGCCGGCCGTGTCCGGCCAGCTGCGGCTGCTGCAGGACGAATTCGGCGAGCCGCTGTACCAGCGCGACGGCCGCGGCATTCGGCTGACGCCGGTCGGCGAGCAGCTCGCGCAGTATGCGAAGGCGCAACGCGACACGTTCGCGCAGGCGCGCGCGTTTCGCGACGCGGTGCGCGGCCTCGAGGCCGGCACGCTGCGGATCGGCGCGAGCACGACGCCGGCGAGCTACCTGCTGCCGTACCTGATCGCCGCGTTCCAGCCGCGCGCGCCGCGCGTGACGATCCAGACGATGAGCGGCAACACGGCCGACGTGGTCGCCGCGCTGCCGTCGCTCGACATCGCGATGATCGAAGGGCCGCCCGGCGAGGCGCTGCCGCCCGGCACCGCGGTGCATGCGTGGCGCGAGGACGAGATCGTCGCGATCGTGCCGGCCGCGCATCCGCTCGCGGCGCCCGAGCATGCTTCGGGCGTCACGCTCGCGGCGCTCGCCGCGCATCCGCTGGTGCTGCGCGAGGAGGGCTCGGCCGTGCGGCAGCTTGTCGAGCGGGCGTTCGCGCAGCAGAGTGCGCCGATGCGCGTCGCATTCGAGATCGCCGGCGTCGAGGCCGTGAAGGAGGCCGTGCGCGCCGGCATGGGCGTCGGGTTCGTGTCCGCGATGTCGCTGCGCCACGACGATGCGGCGCTCGTCGCGCGCTCGCTCGCGCCGGCGCCGCTCACGCGCCATTTCTCGATCCTGGTGCCGCACGGCGGCGCGCCGTCGCGGGTCGCCGCGCAGTTCCTCGAAATGAGCGTTGCGCAGGCTGCCGGGTAGGGGGCTGCCGCACGGCCCGGGCACGCGCGATGCGGCACGTTGACGGCGCATCGCGCGGCCGGGCTCCATTCCGCAGATCCTAGGGATTTCCTCTATGGCGCGTGCCTGACGCGAAGCGCACCATCCGTCTCAAGCAAATGGAACCGGTTCCATTCCGGAAGTAAAAGGGCAACATGACAGACATCGTGATCGTGGCGAGCGCATTCGGGATGGACCGCGTGCGCCAGGCGGGCCACAGTGCATTCGTCGCGGACGTCGCGGCCGCCGGTGCGGCGGGCTTCGAGATCCGGCGCGAGCTGTTCGCGTCGGACGCCGACGCAGCGCCCGAGGCGCTGGCCGCGCTCGGCGCGCAACTGGCCGGCCATGGGTTGTGGTCGGTCTATTCGACGCCGGCCTCGCTGTACACGGAGTCGGGCGCGCTCGACGCCGACGCGCTGCGCGACACGCTCGTCGAAGCCGATGCGCTCGGCGCGCGCTTCGTGAAGTTCCAGCTCGGCGGGTTTGCCGGCGACGCGCATGCGGCCGACATCGCCGCGTTATCGCGCGGTGCGCGTGCGCGCGTGGTGGTCGAGAACGGCCAGTTGCCGGTCGGCGGCGCGTTCGCGCAGTTCCGCGGCCTGTTCGACGCGCTGGCCGCGTCCGGCACGGCCGATGCGCTCGGCATGACGTTCGACATCGGCAACTGGCAGTGGCCGGGCGAAGCGCCGCTCGAATGCGCACAGGCGCTCGCGCCGCATGTGGAATACATTCATTGCAAGGCCGTCGAAGGCGAGGGCGCGCGCCGCTTCGCGGTGGCGCCGGCGCCGCACGATCCGCTCGTGACCGGCGTGCTCGCGGCGCTGCCGCGGCAGGTGCCGCGCGGCATCGAGTTCCCGTTCGATGCGGCCGACCTGGCGGGCGATGCGCGCCGGCGCGTCGCATGGCTCGCGAGCGCGTGACGCAGGACAGATACGGAGGATTCAACGATGCAAGCAGCACTCGATGTCGTCACCTACGGCGAAGCGATGGCGATGTTCGTCGCGACGGAGCCCGGTCATCTGGCGCACGCCGCGCAATTCACGAAGCGGATCGCCGGCGCCGACCTGAACGTCGCGATCGGCCTGTCCCGGCTCGGTTTCAAGGTCGGCTGGATGAGCCGCGTCGGTCGCGATTCGTTCGGCGGCTACGTGTTCGACACGCTCGCGCGTGAAGGTATCGACGCGTCGTGCGTGACCGTCGATCCGCGCTATCCGACCGGTTTCCAGCTGAAGTCGCGCAACGACGACGGCAGCGATCCGACCGTCGAATATTTCCGCAAGGGCTCGGCCGCAAGCCATCTGTCGTGCGACGACTATGTGGCCGACTACGTGCTCGGCGCGCGCCATCTGCACCTGACCGGCGTCGCGCCGGCGATCTCGGCGACGTCCTGCGAACTCGCATTCAAGCTGGCGCGCGAGATGCGCGCGGCCGGCAAGTCGATTTCGTTCGACCCGAACCTGCGCCCGACGCTGTGGCCGTCGGCCGAGGTCATGGCGAACACGCTGAACGCGCTGGCGGCGCTCGCCGACTGGGTGCTGCCCGGGCTGGCCGAAGGGCGGCAGCTCACCGGCCGCGAATCACCGGCCGACATCGCGGGCTTCTACCTTGCGCAGGGCGCGCGCGGCGTCGTGATCAAGCTCGGCGCCGAAGGCGCGTACTACCGGACGGCCGACGGCCGCGAGGGCACGGTCGCGGGCGAGCGGGTCGACAATGTCGTCGACACGGTCGGCGCCGGCGACGGTTTCGCGGTCGGCGTGGTCAGCGCGCTGCTGGAAGGCCGCGCGGTCGAACAGGCCGTCGCGCGCGGCAACCTGATCGGCGCGCTCGCGATCCAGGTGATCGGCGATTCGGAAGGGCTGCCGACCCGTGCGGCGCTCGACCGGCTCGAAAGCGCCGGCCAGCGTGCCGAGCGCATCGAGGAAACCGCCGCCGCACACTGAACGGCCGGCATTGCAAGACCCGCGGTTCCGGTTTTCGTGCGCGGGCAACAGGCGACACGGAACGCATGAAGCAATCACACCCGGTCGACGCAGCTGAAGCATCCGCTCCGATCGACAAAGGAGACACTCTGATGGCAAGCAATCTCGCACCCCGCCGCTGGTGGACGATCATGCCGATCGTCTTCATCACGTACAGCCTCGCCTATCTCGATCGCGCGAACTACGGGTTCGCGTCGGCGGCGGGCATCAACCAGGACCTCGGGATCGGCAAGGGCCTGTCGTCGCTGATCGGCGCGCTGTTCTTCCTCGGCTACTTCTTCTTCCAGATTCCCGGCGCGATCTACGCGGAGCGCCGCAGCGTGAAGAAGCTCGTGTTCGTCAGCCTCGTGCTGTGGGGCGGCTGCGCGGCGCTCACGGGCATCGTCAGCAATATCCCGTCGCTGATGGCGATCCGCTTCGTGCTCGGCGTGGTCGAGGCGGCCGTGATGCCGGCGATGCTGATCTACATCAGCAACTGGTTTACGAAGAGCGAGCGTTCGCGCGCCAACACGTTCCTGATCCTCGGCAACCCGGTCACCGTGCTGTGGATGTCGGTCGTGTCCGGCTATCTGGTGCACGAATTCGGCTGGCGCCACATGTTTATCGCGGAAGGCGTGCCGGCGATCCTCTGGGCCGTGTGCTGGTGGTTCCTCGTGCAGGACAAGCCCGCGCAGTCGCCGTGGCTGAGCGCGCAGGAAAAGCGCGACCTGGAAACCACGCTTGCCGCCGAGCAGGCGGCGATCAAGCCGGTGCGCAACTATGGCGAGGCGTTCCGCTCGCCGGCCGTGATCAAGCTGTGCGCGCAGTATTTCTGCTGGAGCATCGGCGTGTACGGCTTCGTGCTGTGGCTGCCGTCGATCGTCAAGAACGGTTCCGCGCTCGGGATGGTCGCGACCGGCTGGCTGTCCGCGCTGCCGTATCTCGCGGCGACGATCGCGATGCTCGCCGCGTCGTGGGCGTCGGACAAGGTCGGCTCGCGCCGCGGCTTCGTGTGGCCGTTCCTGCTGATCGGCGCGGCCGCGTTCGCGGCGTCGTTCGCGCTCGGCTCGTCGCATTTCTGGATCTCGTACGCGCTGCTGGTCGTCGCGGGCGCCGCGATGTATGCGCCGTACGGCCCGTTCTTCGCGATCGTGCCGGAATTGCTGCCGAAGAATGTCGCGGGCGGCGCGATGGCGCTGATCAACAGCATGGGTGCACTCGGTTCGTTCGTCGGCTCGTATTTCGTCGGCTACCTGAACGGCGCGACCGGGTCGCCCGTCGCGTCGTATGCGTTCATGAGCGCCGCGCTGGTCGCCGCGGTGATCCTCACGCTGTCCGTCAAACCCCAGGCGCGCGATGCGCATTCGCTCGCCGCGCCGCTGCAAGGAAAATGAAACGATGAAGCCCCGTATCGTCGCGTACAAGCCGCTGCCCGATGACGTTCTCGCGTATCTGCGCGAGCATGCGGACGTCGTGCCGGCCGACGGCGCCGACGCGCTCGCCGATGCGCTCGGCAACGTCGACGGCGCGATCGGCGCGAGCCTGAAGATCACGCCGCAGATGCTCGACCGCGCGCCGCGGCTGAAGGCGTGGTCGACGATTTCGGTCGGCTACGACAACTTCGACGTCGCGGACCTCACGCGGCGCGGCATCGTGCTCGCGCATACGCCGGACGTGCTGACCGAATCGACCGCCGATACCGTGTTCTCGCTGATCCTCGCGTCCGCGCGGCGCGTGGTCGAACTGGCCGAGTGGGTCAAGGCCGGCCACTGGCATCGCAGCATCGGCCCCGACCTGTACGGCACCGACGTGCAGGGCAAGACGCTCGGCATCGTCGGGCTCGGGCGGATCGGCGGCGCGGTCGCGCGCCGCGCGGCGCTCGGCTTCAGGATGCGGGTGCTGTACACGAACCGCTCGGCGCATGCCGAAGCCGAGACGCAGTACGGCGCCCGGCGCGTGACGCTCGACGAGTTGCTCGCGCAGTCGGATTTCGTGTGCCTGCAGGTGCCGCTGTCGCCCGATACGCGTCACCTGATCGGTGCGCCCGAATTCGCGAAGATGAAGCGCGGCGCGATCCTGATCAACGCGTCGCGCGGGCCCGTCGTCGACGAGGCCGCGCTGATCGACGCGCTGCGCGCGGGCACGATCCGCGGCGCGGGGCTCGACGTGTTCGAGAAGGAGCCGCTGTCGGCCGATTCGCCGCTGCTGCGGATGAGCAACGTCGTCGCGCTGCCGCATATCGGCTCGGCGACGCACGAGACGCGCCACGCAATGGCGCGCTGCGCGGCGGAAAACCTGGTCGGCGCGCTGGCCGGCACGCTGCGCACCAATCTCGTCAATCCCGACGTGCTCGCACGGCGCTGACGCGTGGTGCGCGGGCGCGCGCCGTGCGGGGAGGCCGGCGCCGCTAGAGTCGATGGTCTTGGTGCCGGAGGGCAGGCTGCGTTATGATCGCCCGCTCGTCGCAGCAATGCTCCGGCACGGCTGCCGGCGGCGACCGGCGACCGGCCCGGCGGCGTCAGGCCGCGGGGCGGTCGGGCGTCCGGGCACGGGACGGAGCGGGCGCGCAAGCGCCGACAGCCTTGCAGGCGGCCGGAGCCATGCGCTGACACGCCGGTTCCGGTCGAGACCCGATCGACAGAGGAGTCCGCCAGTGGCTTTCGTATCCAACAACAATGGTCCGTCTGCTCACGAAGCGGCGCGGATCGTACGTCGCGAGGCTCGACAGTGACCGATTTGCAACCTTCCACGCAGCGTCCGGCGACGATCAGCGACGTCGCGCGCGAGGCCGGCACGGGCAAGACCAGCGTCTCGCGCTATCTGAACGGCGAGACCCACGTGCTGTCCGCCGATCTGCGCCAGCGGATCGAGGCGGCGATCGCGCGGCTCAACTACCGGCCGAACCAGATGGCGCGCGGCCTGAAGCGCGGCCGCAACCGGCTGCTCGGCATGCTGGTGGCCGACCTGACCAATCCGTATACCGTCGAAGTGCTGCAGGGCGTCGAGGCCGCGTGCCACGCGCTCGGCTACATGCCGCTGATCTGTCACGCGGCGAACGAAGTCGAAATGGAGCGCCGCTTCCTGCAGCTGCTCACGACCTACCGCGTCGAAGGCTTGATCGTCAACGCGCTCGGCGCCGAAGAGGACGTGCTGCGTCCGCTGCGCGGCGGCGGCATTCCGGCCGTGCTGGTCGACCGCACGGTCGAGGGCTTCGAGGCCGACCTGATCGGGCTCGACAACGCCGACGCGATTGAGGCGGCGCTCGCGCACCTGATCGAGCGCGGTTTCGACGCGATCCATTTCGTCGTGCAGCCGTTCGAGCACGTCAGCTCGCGGCGCGTGCGCGAGGCCGCGTTCCGTGCGGCGCTGGCCGCGCGCGGGCGCCCGGTGCCGTCGACGGTCGTGCTCGACCTGAACGCGCCGGACGCGGCCGATGCGGCGCTTGCGGACATCGACGCCCGCATCGACGACGCCGCGCGACGCGGCGTGCGCGCGGCGCTGTTCGCCGCGAACGCGCCGGTCGCGCTGGCGATTGCGCGCCATCTGCGCGCGCGTTTCGGCGCCGCATGGCAGGCCAGCGCGGCGCTGCTGTCGATCGACGATCCGGAATGGGCCGAGCTGATCGGCATCACGACGATCCGTCAGCCGACCTACGAGATCGGCTACAAGGCCGTCGAATTCGTGCACGAGCGCATCGACGGCGCGGCCGGCGACGTGCGCGTCGCGATGCTGCCGGGCGAGCTGATCGCGCGCGCGTCGACCGCAAGCTGAGTATCATTCGGGGCACGCGGCGCGTCCGGTGCGCCGCCCCGAACAAGGAAATACATGACTGTCGCTCCCGTCACGCTGGCGGCGCTGATTGCCGCCACGCTGATCATCGCGCTGCTGCCGCTCGTCCTCTTCCGTTATCTGCGCAAGCCGCTTGCGCTCGACCGCCGCGACACGATCGTCGGCGTCGCCGTCTTCACGCTGTTCGCGATGATCGTCGAACGCGCCTTCCACGGGCTCGTGCTGAGCCAGACGCCGGCCGGCGGCTGGCTCACGCAGCCGCTCGCGTTCGTCGCGTACAGCGCGCTCGCGACCGCCGTGTTCGAGGAAGTCGGCCGCTATCTCGGGATGCGGTTCCTGGCGCGCCGCTACGGGCCGTCGGCCGGCGACGGACGCGGGATCGGCTACGGGATCGGTCACGGCGGCGCCGAGGCGTGGTTCGTCGGCGTGCTGGTGTGGGGCCAATGGTCGTACCTCGCGTGGCTCGCGAGCCGCGGCCAGTTCGAGGCGCAGCTTTCGGATTTGCCGGCCGACACCGTCGTGCGGCTGCACATGATGCTGGCGACGCTGTCGATGCCGTCGATCGTATTGCTGCTGCTCGAGCGCTGCGCGTCCTTCGTGCTGCAGCTCGCGCTGTCGGTGCTGGTGTGGCGCGGCGTGCGCGCCGGCCGTGCGGGCGTATTGCCGCTGGCGATCGTGCTGCATGCGCTCGCGGCGGCGCCGGCGCTGCTTTACCAGGTGCGCGTGCTGTCGGCCGCATGGGTCGAGGCCGTGTATTTCATGCTGGCTGCGCTGCTGATCGTCGCGCTGGTGAAGACGTGCCGGCCGTCGCGCACGGCCGTTTGATGCCGGGCGACCGCGAAGCAGGGGACGAAATGGACGATTATCTGATCGAATGCGACAGCGCTGAATTCGACGCGCTCGCGCGCGTGATTTGCGATCTCTTTCCGGAACAGACGCGCTTTGTCGAGAGCAGCGATGCGCGCGGGCGCTTTCTGTCCGTGCAGTGGCTCGCGATGCGTTTCGGCGCGACGCCGAAACGCATGACGCTCGACGTGCGGATCGCGCCGGCCGCGTTCGCGCGCTATCTGGCGCTGAAGCCGATGCAGCGCGCGCGCAGCCATGCGGTACTGCATGCGTATGCGGAAGCGATGCTCGGCTCGCTCGAGGAGCGACATGCGGCCGGCGAGGCCGTCGAGCGCGAAGCGGAACTCGAACTCGACGAAGACTTCGCGTGATGCGCGGCGCCGGCGCGTTGCCGGCGCGGCCGCTCACGCGTCGCGGTAAACCTGCGCGAAGCGCTGCGCCTGCACGACGCCGTAGTCGCCGGGCGCGTACTGCATCACCCAGTCGCCGGCGACGCCGCGCAGCGTGTCGCCGTTTTCCGAGCGTGCGATCGTGAACGGCTCGTCCATCCGGCGCGCCAGCACGACGGCCGGCCGGTTCCGGTAAGCGCCCGGTGCGCCGTGCGCGAGCGCAGGATCGGCGGGCAGGTACTTCGCGTCGAAGCGCGCGCGCGACACGACCCAGCGGTCGCCGGTCGAGCCCGTGATCAACGCGTCGCCCGCGACATAGCGGTTCGGGCCTTCGAGGCTCATCAGTTCGCCGTCGGCGTCCGCGAAAGCGACCGTGACGGTCTCGTCCTTGACGACGCGACGCGCCTGCGGGTCGGTATGCAGATCGATGTGCTTGAGTTCGAGCATGGCGGGGAAGTGCGGGAAAAGCCGGGAGCTTATCCCGAAATCGGCGCGCCGTGTGACGGGCGCCGTTCGCCGGACGGGAAACGCGGCGCCGACCGGCCCGGATGGGCCGCGCGACGCCGCGTCGGAGGGCAGGAGATCAGGGCTGCGCGGGCGCGCTGGCGGCCGGCGCGGCGGCTGCCTTGCCTTCCTTGCCCTTCGCGTGGCCCTTGCCCTTGCCGCGATGTTCGCCGCCGTGGTGCAGCCAGTTGCGGAACGTCGTGTCGGCAAGCGCCTTCTGGTCGGCCGGGAAGCTCGCGTACAGCGGCGCGAATGCGTCTGCCAGCTTCTTCGCGCCGTCGGCGTTGGCCTGCGCGAGCTCTGCGTACTGCTTCATGTCGTCGACCGCGGACACGTCGTGGTTCGCCATCCGTTCGCGATAGAGGCGGCCCATCGTGTCGCCGTTCTCGCGCATCGTGTCGGCGAACGTCTTCCACTGCGGTTCCTGTGCCGACGTGATCTTCAACTGGTCGTGCAGGTACTTGATGCGTTCCTCGATGCGCGCTTCGTGACGGGCGGCACGCTGCTCGGCGCTCGGCGCCGATGCGGCGGCCGTCGTGGCCGGAGCGGACGCCGGGGTCTGCGCGAACGCGCCGGCTGCAACGACGAGCGTAGCGAGGGTGAGCGAGATTTTCTTCATGGTTGGCTCTCCGGGGTGGTGTCGTGCGAGCGGGCGCGGCGGCAACTGCCGCGAGCGCGCATCTCGCGTCGCCCGCTATTAGTAGCACGTTGCGTGGAAAGCGGCAGCGAATGCGACACTTGCTTACATCCGAAACGAATCGAAATTGAAAGGAATGCAGGGCGGCGAGGCCGCGCCGGCCGTGCGTCGGCGACGAGTCGGACGGCCGATGCGTCGCGCCGGCGATGCGACGACACGACGCAACGCAGGCATCTTTTGCGAACCGCGTGACGCCCTTGCACGACGGCGTGTAGGCGGTTGGGCGTACTGCCGTTCGGCGCTATCATCGCGTCACGTTCCATTTCGCCGGTGCGCCACACGCGCCGACCCAGCCTCATGCGTCCACCCCGTCTCGACCAACTCGACGATCTCGACCGGCAACTCGTTGCGCTGCTGCAAGCCGATGCGCGCGCAAGCGTCGCCGATCTCGCGCGCCAGCTCGACGTCGCGCGCACGACGGTCGTCGCGCGCATCGCGCGGCTCGAGCGCACCAACGTGATCGCCGGGTACAGCGTGCGGCTCGGGCAGGACGTGCTCGACGCGAGCATTTATGCGTATGTCGGCATCATCCTCGCGCCGAAGTTCGGCAAGGACGTGCTGCGCAAGCTCGACCGCGTGCCCGAAGTGCAGCTGCTGTGCGCGGTGAGCGGCGAATACGACTATGTCGCGTGGCTGCGCGCCGATTCGCCGGAACGGCTCAACGATCTGCTCGACCAGATCGGTACGCTCGAAGGCGTCGAACGCACGACGACGTCGATCATCCTGTCGCGCAAGATCGATCGCGGGACGATCGGCGGATGATGCGGCACGGTCGACGTCGCAGGTGACGTCGTCGTGCGATTCTTCTTCGGCGTTTTTCCGGTTTTCTCCTTCTCTCGACTCGCTCCGCAGGTCGCGGCGGGCGGGCGCACGTCCGTTTCGCGCCGGACGATGACACGATTTTTAGACGATTTCGCCGTTTCGACGAAATGTATCGTCATTTCGTCGAAAATATCGGTCGTTTCGCATCATTCTTCGTCTTGGAACTGATTTTGCGCGTCCCTAAACTGTGTTCATGGCTCGACGCCGTACACAACAGCAACCCATTATCAGGAGATAAGCGCATGAAAATCGCCATCGTCGGCGCAGGTCTGATCGGCCACACCATTGCTCACATACTGCGTGAAACGGGCGACTACGAAGTCGTCGCGTTCGACCGCGACGCGGATGCGCTCGCGAAGCTGTCGCGCGAAGGCATCGCGACGCAGCGTGTCGATTCGGCCGACGCCACTGCGATCCGCGAAGCCGTGAAGGGCTTCGATGCGCTCGTCAACGCGCTGCCTTACTACCTCGCGGTCAACGTCGCCGCCGCCGCGAAGGCTGCCGGCGTTCACTACTTCGACCTGACCGAAGACGTGCGCGCGACCCACGCGATCCGTGAACTGGCCGAAGGCTCCGATCGTGCGTTCATGCCGCAGTGCGGCCTCGCACCGGGCTTCATCGGTCTCGCCGCGCACGAGCTCGTGAACGGCTTCAGCGAAGTGCGCGACGTGAAGATGCGCGTCGGCGCGCTGCCCGAGTATCCGACCAACGCGCTGAAGTACAACCTGACGTGGAGCGTCGACGGCCTGATCAACGAATACTGCCAGCCGTGCGAAGCGATCCGCGACGGCCGCAAGCAGTGGGTGCAGCCGCTCGAAGGCCTCGAGCATTTCTCGCTCGACGGCACCGAATACGAAGCGTTCAATACCTCGGGCGGCCTCGGCACGCTGTGCGAGACGCTGTCGGGCAAGGTCGAGACGCTCGACTACAAGTCGGTGCGTTATCCGGGCCACCGCGATCTCGTGCAGTTCCTGCTCGAGGACCTGCGCCTGTCGAGCGACCGCGACACGCTGAAGTCGATCATGCGCCGCGCGGTGCCGTCGACCAAGCAGGACGTCGTGCTCGTGTTCATTACGGTGACGGGCGTGAAGGACGGTCAGCTGGTGCAGGACGTGTTCACGCGCAAGATCTTCGCGAAGGACGTGTTCGGGATGCCGATGAGCGCGATCCAGATCACGACGGCCGGCGCGATGTGCGCGGTGCTCGACCTGTTCCGCGAGAAGAAGCTGCCGCAGAGCGGTTTCATTCCGCAGGAGAAGGTGTCGCTGAAGGCGTTCCTCGCGAACCGCTTCGGCAAGCTGTACGAAGGCGGCACGATGGAGCGCGTGCACGCGGTCGCCTGACGACGCATCCGCTCAAACGAGGGCCGTGCGACGCCGGAAGCGCAAGCAGCGCTTCCGGCGTTTTTCATGCGCGGGACGATTCCGAAGGGAAGGGCGCCGTGCCGTTCAGGCCGGCAGCGGCGGGACGATCGTCGCCTGCGGGGCGGGCGGCACGATGCGGTACAGCAGCGCGTCGACGTCCGCATCGGCCGGCGCGGTGTTGTCGAACATCACGATGCCGTCGCATTCATGACCGGTCGGCACGAAGCGGCGTTGCCGGTATTCGTCCCAGTGCGAGAGCTTGTACGCGTCGTTCGGGTTGCCGCGCGCGACGATGCGTGCGTGTGCGACATCTTCCGACGTATGCACCCAGACGACCGTCAGCGCGACGTCGGGCCCGATGCCGAGCCACGCGCGATCGAGGATGCGCCGGTCGCGGACTTCGCGCGACAGCGGGCCGACGACGATCGCGCTGATGCCGAGCGCGAGGTTTTCACGGGCCGTGTCGAGCAGGCCCTGGTATTCGGGATCGCGCAGATGCTGCAGATAGAGCGGGCTGTCGCGATCGTTCGGGTCCGACGTGAGTGCGCCCATCGCGGCCGAACTGTAGCGGCCATACAGCGTGTCCTTGTCGAGCAGGCAGAAGGCCTCGCCGGTTGCGCGCATCAGCGGCACGATGAGCCGCTTCGCGAGCGTGGTCTTACCGGTGCCGGCGTGGCCGCAGAAAAACACCAGATGCGTCACGAATAGCGGCTCCCCGATCCCTGACGCGGTGTGTCGACGCGCTTGCCGTCGCGCGGGAACACTTCGGCTTCGAGCCACATCGCGTTGATGATGCCGAAGCCGAGCGCCACGCCGATGCCGAGTATCCACGCGAAATACCACATAGGTCTGTCTCCTTGGCGGTTGGGCCGCGCGGCCGGGCCGCGAGCCTGCGAAGTGCGCTGTGCGCGTGCTGCGGCGCACGCAGTCCGATCATGACCAATATCGGCGCGGCGCGCAAGCCGGGCCGCCCGTTACCAACGGGAACAGATCGACGCGCGGCAAACCGGTAAACTGGCGCGAAAACGGCAACATCACGGATACCATGCTGATCAACTGTGCTGCTTACCAGGATGGCCGCAAGCTGGCCGACATCGATATCGAAGCCATCAGCGACTACGTGTCGAAGCCCGAGTGTTTCGTCTGGGTGGCGCTGAAGGACCCGACGCCCGAGGAAATCGAGCTGATGGGCGAGGAGTTCGGACTGCACGAACTCGCGCTCGAGGATGCCCGCAAGGGCCATCAGCGTCCGAAGATCGAAGAGTACGGCGATTCGCTGTTCGCGGTGCTGCATACGGTCGAGCTCGACGACGACGACGAATTCAAGGTCGGCGAACTGAATGTGTTCGTCGGCCCGAACTATGTGCTGTCGATCCGAAACCGTACCGAGCAGGATTTCCGCGAAGTGCGCAAGCGTTGCGAGCGCGAACCGCACTTGCTGCGGGAAGGCTCCGCGTTCGTGTTCTACGCGCTGATGGACCAGGTCGTCGACCGCTATTTTCCGATCCTCGAAACGCTCGGCAACGAACTCGAGGAACTCGAGGACCGCATCTTCGCGAAGGCGACGCCGGCGTCGTCGCGCGCGATCATCGAGGATCTCTACTCGCTGAAGCGCCGGCTCGTGATGCTGTACCAGCACACGGCGCCGCTGATCGAGCCGCTCGCGAAGCTCACCGGCGGGCGTATTCCGCAGGTCTGCAGCGGCATGGAGAATTACTTCCGCGACGTGTACGACCATCTGCAGCGGATCGTGAAGACGATCGAAGGGCGGCGTGAAATGGTCGTGACGGCGATCCAGGTCAACCTCGGGATGATCTCGCTCGCCGAGAACGAGGTGACCAAGCGGCTCGGCTCGTTCGCCGCGCTGTTCGCGATCCCGACGATGATTGCCGGCATCTACGGGATGAACTTCGCGAACATGCCGGAACTGCATCTGAAATACGGCTTTTACGGTTGCATCGCCGTGATGCTCGGCGCCGATCTCGCGTTGTGGTGGCGGTTCAAGCGGGCAGGGTGGCTGTAGCCGCCCGCCCGCCTAGCGCGGCGCGTGCTTGCCGACGACCACGCGCCACGGACGCACGCGCCAGGATTTCACGAGGCCGTTCTGCACATAAGGATCGGCGCGCGCGAACGATTCGGCCGCTGCCGGCGAGTCGCCTTCGAATACCAGTACGGCCTGGTCGGCCGGATCGACCAGCGCGCCGGCGAGCACCAGTTCGCCGCGTTCGGTCGCGGCCTGCGCGAGCGCGAGATGCTGCGCGCGGAACGGCTCGCGGCGCGACAGGTAATCGTCGACGAGTTCGTAGATCAACTGGTAATGCATGGTTTCTCCTGGTGTCGGTGTGCCGGCGCGGTGTCGCGCTCAGTATAGGACACCGTGAATCGGACGCAAACGCGTGGCTGAATCGGGCATTTGCTGCATTTTCATCGAATGCTCGTATTCTGCAAATGCAACTAACGGTCTACCGGCGTTTCGTCCGCTCGATTATTGGGTTGTTTATGGAAAAGCCGAGGGGGAACTCTTTTTTGTCTACAGGAAGGAGGGGCGGCAAACAGGCTTTTTGCCGATGACTCAGGGGTTTGCGCGGCTTCGCCGGCGCGCCGGAAACGGGATCGGAACCACGCGGCGTTGTCGCGTTTTCCATTGGTCCGAATGCGACCTATGCTGAACGAATCCGGTGCGAACTTCGTTCGCCCGATTCGTCCAGACGAGGTGTGCCATGGTGTCAGCCACCCTGCAGGATTGCCTGCGCCAGAAGTCATCGCGGTACGAAGTCGTGTACCACCCGTATAGCCATACGAGCATGGAGACGGCCGCCGCCGCACATATTCCCGGCGACCGGCTCGCCAAAACCGTGCTGCTCGAGGACGACGAGGGCTACGTCGCCGCCGTGCTGCCGACGACGCACGCGGTGCGCCTGTCGGATCTTTGGGTGAAGACGGGACGTCATCTCGTGCTCGCCAGGGAAATCGAGTTGCGCGAGTTGTTCAAGGATTGCGACATGGGCGCGTTGCCGCCGGTCTGCATGGCGTACGGGATGAAGACGTTTCTCGAGGAGCGTCTCGCTCAGCAGCCGGAAGTCTATTTCGAGGCCGGCGACCATGAAGCGCTGATCCACATGATGCAGGACGAGTTCCTGGCGCTGATGGAAACGGCCGAGCGCGCGCATTTTTCGCACAAGATGCAGGGCATGTTGTCGTGAGCGTCGGCCGGGTGCGCGTGGGGATGCACATCGTCGCTTGAATGGATTCCGGCGGCCGTTTGATTGCCGGGCGAAGCGGCTCGGTGGAGGCTGTTTGTGTCGGCGGATGCGGATTTTTCGCGTCGGCGGGCGGAGGATGGGCTGGATTCGGTGGCTGTCTTATTGATTTTACATAATGCTGATTATCGATGGTTTTGGTGTAGGTCCCAAGTTCAGATGTCGCGTTTCCGCTAAATAGATGGAATGGTCGCCTCCCGCCTTAACGGGCCGTCCG
>NZ_CABVPP010000045.1 GCF_902499075.1 Burkholderia pseudomultivorans
CGACCTGCGGCGCGGCCGAGGGCGCTTCCGCGACCGTTGGCGCCGGCGCCGCGGCGGCCGGCTGCGCGGCCGGCGCCGTGCCGTGCGCGACGCGGATCTGGCTTTCGTCGATCACGAAGCAGCACACCGCGACGATGTCGTCGGACGGCACGTCCGATTCGAGCCACAGCGTGAGATCGGCGCCCGCCGCCTCGCGTCCGACGATGCGGCCGAGATTGCCGAGCTCTTCGACGAGCAGCGCCTGGTCCTTCGCGTCGACGCCCGACAGCGTGATCTTCAGGTGCGGGCCGCCGTCGCCGGCCGCGGCGGACGGCGCGCGGTCGGCAGCCGGATGTGCGGCCGCGACGGCCTGCTCGACAACATGATCGGGCACGCGCTCGCTGGCGGCAGGTGCGGCTTGCGTTGCGGGAACCAGTGCCGCCGCTTCCGCGGGTTCGGCAGGTGCGGCGGGTTCTCCCGGCGCACCCGCGCCGCTCTCGGCCTTCAGCCGCTCGAGCTTCGCACAGATCGCCGCGGCGGCGGCCGCGTCGGGCTCCGCGCTCGCGCGATAGTCGGCCAGCTGGTCGGACAGCACGTCCTTGGTCTCGAGGAACGCGTCGACCATCTCCTTCGTCAGCGTCAGCTCGTGGTTGCGCGCACGGTCGAGCAGCGACTCGAGGATGTGCGTCGTCTCGGTGAGCGCGGTGAAGCCGAACGTCGCCGCGCCGCCCTTGATCGAATGCGCGGCGCGGAAGATCGCGGCCAGGTCCTCCGGGTCGGGCGAGCCGACGTCGAGGTTCAGCAGCAGCTGCTCCATCTGCGCGAGCAGCTCGTCCGCTTCGTCGAAGAATGTCTGGTAGAACTGAGTGATGTCGAGAGTCATGCCCGGTTACCGGTTGGATGCATCGCGTTCATGTCAGGTGGCGGCCGGCTCGGACAGCGTCGCGACCAGCTCGACCAGCACGGCCGGATCGATCGGCTTCTCGATCCAGCCGGTCGCGCCCGCGTCGCGCGCGGCGGTCTTGAAGGCGTCGCTGCCCTCGGTCGTCAGCACCAGGATCGGCGTGTCCGCATAGGCGCTCAGCCGGCGCAGCGCGGCGATCACCTCGAGCCCGCTCTTGCGCGGCATGTTCTGGTCGGTCAGCACGAGGTCGTACGGCACCGTGGCGGCGAGGTCGAAGCCGGCCTCGCCGTCGGGCGCCACCGTCACGTCGTAGCCGGCCTGCACGAGCGTCGCCTGCAGCAGCGCGCGCATGGTCGCGGAATCGTCGATCGCGAGAATGGTCCGGATCATGCGAACCTCCGCCGGGCTGCCGCGGAAAGGCTGGCCGCCCTGTCGGTCGGCAACGGACGAAGTGCGCGTGAAAGTCGTTTCATCGGGGTCTCGAATCGGGTCAACGTCAGGGTTTCGGCGCGGATGCGGCGAGCGCGGCCGGCGCCGCCCGCACAGCCGGCGACGGGCCGGCGAGCTGCTGCGCAAGCAGCTTCGAGCCCGCGGCGTCGGCCGACAGCGTGGTGGTCGTCGCGTCGTCGCGCATCAGCGCTTCTTCGGATTTGCGGTTCAGCACGATCACGCTGATCCGGCGGTTTTCCGGGTCGAGCGGGTCGGCCTTGTTCAGGTTCTGCGTGGACGCGAGGCCGATCACGCGCATCACCTTCGCCTCGTCCATGCCGCCCGCGATCAGCTCGCGGCGCGACGCGTTCGCGCGGTCGGCCGACAGCTCCCAGTTGCTGTAGCCGCCCTCGCCGCCCGCATACGGCACCGCGTCGGTGTGGCCCTGGACGACGATCCGGTTCGGCACGTCGTTCAGCGTCTTGCCGATCTCGCGCAGGATGTCGCGCATGTACGGCTCGACGCGATCGCTCGACATCGCGAACATCGGCCGCTTCTGCGTATCGACGATCTCGATGCGCAGCCCGAGCAGCGTCGAGTCGATGCGGATCTGCTGCTTGAACTGACGCAGCGTCGGGTTCGCCTCGATCGCGGCCATCAGCTTGATCTGCAGGTCGTGCAGGCGCGCCTGCTCGCGCCGCTCGAGCGCGCCCTGCATCTGTGCCTGCGCGGCCTCGTCGACCGGCTTCGCGACGCGCTCGGCGAGCGCCGTCGTGCCGTCGGTGCGGCGCAGCGTGCCCGCGTCGACGCTCGACAGGTCGCGCCCGCCGCCGTTGATGATGCTCGAGTCCTGCGAGCTGCGGTCGCCGCTGCCGAACAGCGCGGCCTTCAGCGGCGTGTTGAAGTATTCGGCGATCCCCTTCAACTGCACCGGCGTAACCGCGCTCAGCAGCCACATCAGCAGGAAGAACGCCATCATCGCGGTCATGAAGTCCGCGTAAGCGAGTTTCCATGCGCCGCCGTGATGGCCCTTCTTCTGCGGGGCCACCCGCTTGACGACGATCGCGCGATCCTTGCTCTTGCTCATCGGCCGCTCCGCGTCACTTCGCCTTCACGCGGCGCACGTGCTCTTCGAGCTCGGCGAACGACGGCCGCTCGGTCGAGAACAGCACCTTGCGGCCGAACTCGACCGCGATCGCCGGCGCGTAGCCGTTCAGGCTCGCGAGGATCGTCACCTTGATGCACTGGAACATCTTGGTCGACTCCGCCACGCGCTGCTCGGCGAGGCTCGCGAGCGGCCCGATCAGCCCGTACGACAACAGGATCCCGAGGAACGTGCCGACCAGCGCCTGCGCGATCATCGCGCCGAGCACCGCCGGCGGCTTGTCGGCCGATGCCATCGTGTGGACCACGCCCATCACCGCCGCGACGATGCCGAACGCCGGCATCGCGTCGCCGACGCGCATCAGCGCGTGCGCGGGGCCTTCGCCCTCCACGTGGTGCGTCTCGATCTCCTCGTCCATCAGGCTCTCGATCTCGAACGCGTTCATGTTGCCGCCGACCATCAGCCGCAGGTAGTCGGTCAGGAACTCGACGATGTGGCGGTCGGCGAGGATCTTCGGGTATTGCGTGAAGATCGGGCTCTTGTCCGGATCGTCGATGTCGGCCTCGAGCGTCAGCGTGCCTTCCTTGCGCGCCTTCGCGAGCAGCACGTACAGCAGCGCCATCAGCTCCATGTACACGTCCTTCGTGTATTTCGAGCCCTTGAACAGCGTCGGCAGCACGCGCAGCGTCGCCTTGATGGTCTTGATGCCGTTGCCGAGGATGAATGCGCCGACGCCGGCGCCCGCGATCATCAGGATCTCGAGGGGCTGGAGCAGCGCGCCCAGATGCCCGCCTGCCAGCGCATAACCGCCGAAGACGGACAACAGCGTCACGAGTGTTCCTACGATAATCAGCACTGCCTGTCCCTCACGAATGACCGGCGGGGAGGCCGCCGTTAAGTGGTTTACGGCAGTCGGCAGGAAAACTTTCGCGCTCGCGCGGCGGCGTCCGGACGGTGTTTACCAGCAATCCGCAAGCGTCGCGCGACGCCGGCCGCGCCGTCGCGGGTCCCGCGCGAAGGCCGCCCGGCGGGGCTCAGGCGGCAGCGGCGGCCAGTTCCGCGCGGGCGGCGGCGGCCTTGCGGGTCTTGCCCGCGCGCGACGGCGGCTGGCACAGGCCGCAGACGAAACCTTGATGCGGATCATGCGCGTGTGCGACGAAATGGCCGCCGCAGCGCGTGCACGGCGTCGTCTGCAGCATCCCCGAATCGAAGAAGCGCACCAGCGTCCACGCGCGCGTGAGACTCAGCGCGGCCTCGTCGCCGGACAGCGACACATGCTCCAGATAGAGGCGGTACGCCTTCACGATCGCCTGGATCGGCTCGCAGCGGCCGTGGTCCTGCATGAACCGGTAGATGTTGTAGAACAGCGACGAATGGATGTTCGGCTGCCACGTCATGAACCAGTCGGTCGAGAACGGCAGCATCCCCTTCGGCGGCGAGACGCCCTTCAGTTCCTTGTACAGCTTGATCAGACGATCCCGCGACAGGCTCGTCTCCGCCTCCAGCAACTGCAGCCGGGCGCCCAGTTCGATCAGTTCGATGGCGAGAGTGATTTCCTTCACCTCGACCACGACGCTTTTGCTTGCCATGGTGATAACCGTTCGCGTGTCGTTGTTCGTTCGGATAGCCGCGCGCATGCGTCGCCCGCCGACGCGGCGCGCCGGGGCAAACGCAGGGCGGAAAAGGATCAGCGGACGCTTTCGACCGGCTGGCCGGCCATCAGGATGGCCGAGTGCGCGTGCGTGACGACGTCGCTGCGCCCTTTGTCGGCGAGCGACGACAGCAGCGCGTGATCGTCGAAGCGGAAGCGGCACAGCATCTGGTTCGATGCGGCGAGCTTCACGGTCTGCGCGAGCGTGAGGTTCGACAATACGTCGGCGAGCTCCTGCGAGATGCCCATGCGGAACATCCCCATCGCTTTGTCTTCGCGCAGCAGGCGCTGTGCGAGGAGCAGGTACGACAGATTGACCTCTTTGATCTCACCGAGCATTTCGCTGGTCGCGCTCATGATTCCCCCGTTTGAAAATGCACTGCCTTGGCCATTCGTGTTATGAAAACGTTTGCTCGATCGCCGCGCCCTCGGCACGCCGTCGGCATCTTTATAAGTCTTACAACGCGAATTTTGGCTAAACGGGATTTACGCCGGTATCAGCGAAGTGGCGTATGCCGTGCAGGATTTGTCTGTAAACCGTGTAGGAATTTTTCCGACAAGGTCGATGACAGCGAGCAATGGAAAGGAAAATGGCGGGCGAATTCGGCGCCGGATGCGCCGCTATGCCGGGGAAGGCCGTCCGGCAAGGCTGCCGGCCGATGAATCGGTAAAAATTATAGTGCTTTTTCACGCTGGCGCAACAATTCTTATTACTATGGCCGCGCGTGTTTATGCGCACTATTTCTCGGGGTTTTTGCGTATTTCATCGTGTAACAAGCCTTAAGTGTTTGAAAAAACACTCGAACCCCGCAGGCCGATCCCGATAATGAACTCCAATGGGCGGCGGCGCGAGCCGTGCCGGCCCGCCCCGCAGCTTGCCGCCCGGCGCCCCGCACACCCTGTTCGAGGGCCCGGCCACGCACCGCAGAAGGTGCCGCCGGCAGGTTCCGCAAACCGGTTCCGGATCGGAAACGGGCGCCACGCGCCGACGCCGATCCACACAGGAGAACGTCCATGCGCATTGCCCAGATCGCGCCGCTTTACGAAGCCGTCCCGCCGAAACTCTACGGCGGCACCGAACGTGTCGTGTCCTACCTCACCGAGGCGCTCGTCGACCTCGGCCACGACGTGACGCTGTTCGCCAGCGGCGATTCGGTCACCTCCGCCCGCCTCGAGGCGGCCTGGCCGCGCGCGCTGCGCCTCGATCCGTCGATCCGCGATTCGATGGCGCCCCATATGCGCCTGCTCGAACAGGTGGCCCGCGTCGCCCACGAGTACGACGTGCTGCACTTCCACCTCGACTACCTGCCGTTCCCGCTGATGTCGCGCCTCGACGTGCCGTACGTGACGACGCTGCACGGCCGCCTCGACCTGCCCGAACTGCAGCCGGTGTTCGACGCGTTCCCCGACGCGCCGGTCGTGTCGATCTCGAACAACCAGCGCAAGCCGCTGCCGCAGGCCGCATGGGCCGGCACCGTCTATCACGGGCTGCCCGACACGCTGCTCACGCCGCGCAAGGACGTGAAGCCCGAATATCTCGCGTTCCTCGGCCGGATCTGCCCCGAAAAGCGCGTCGATACCGCGATCCGGATCGCCGCCCAAAGCGGGCTGCCGCTGAAGATCGCCGCGAAGGTCGACAAGGCCGACGCCGACTACTTCAAGGAAGTGATCGAGCCGCTGCTCGGCCAGGCGCACGTCGAATTCATCGGCGAGATCAACGAGGCGCAGAAGCCCGAATTCCTGTCCGGCGCGAAGGCGCTGCTGTTCCCGATCGACTGGCCGGAGCCGTTCGGCCTGGTGATGATCGAGGCGATGGCCTGCGGCACGCCGGTCGTCGCGTTCAACCGCGGCTCGGTGCCGGAAGTGATCGAGGACGGCGTGACGGGCTTCATCGTCGAGGACGTACAGGGCGCGGTCGGCGCGCTGCACCGGATCGACAGCCTGTCGCGCGACGCGATTCGCGCCCGTTTCGATACGCGTTTCAGCTCGAAGGCGATGGCGCAGCGCTATGTCGAAACCTACGAATCGCTTTGCGCGACGACGCGGCAACCGGCCCTGCGCCGGGTTGCCGGTGCCTGACGCCGAAATATGTCAGGAAATATTCTGTAAAAGTCGCGCCGAAATCGGCGCGCTTAAAAACCAAAGAGCCGCATCGTCGATGCGGCTCTTTCTTTTTCCCTTTCAGTCATTCCATCAGGAAACGGTCGCGGTTTTTGCCGGCGATCCAATTCGGCGGCTTGCCGCGGCCGCTCCATGTCGCGCCCGTCTTCGGATCGCGATATTTCGGCGGCAGCGGCGCCTTTTTCGGCGGACGGCCGCGTCGCGCTCGTTCCGCGAATCCCAGGTCCTGGGCCGTCAGCCCGTATTCGGCAATCATGCGCTGGACGTCCGCGATGACGGCCGCCACTTCCTGACGACGCACCTCGTCCGCCTGAGCCTGCAAATCGGCGATCTGCGCCTTGAGTTTCGCGTATTGAGACATTTTTCGACTCCCCTTTTTCCATGATGCGGCCCCGGCGAATCCGCCGGGACACGGCCACCCGCTACGCTATCCGCACTGCCACCGTGTCCTTCGAAATAAATGCAGGCATTTTTAACCGATTCGCGTATATCGAGAATGCGGACTTATTCTAATAAAGCCGATTCCCCGGCCATTCAAATTTAACAATCGTTGACCCTCCCTGCCTCGATTCATTTCCTATAATCCAGACCAATTCCGGGGGATGGATAAATGTATCGCCTCCGCCGGTTTGTCTTCAATCCACTTGAACGAGGTCCTTACATGAATCTTTCTCAGCGGCTCGCTGCAGAGGTATTCGGCACGTTCTGGCTGGTGCTCGGCGGGTGCGGCAGCGCCGTGCTGGCCGCCGCCTTCCCGGGCCTCGGCATCGGCTTTGCCGGCGTCGCGCTGGCCTTCGGCCTGACCGTGCTGACGATGGCGTTCGCAATCGGCCATATTTCCGGCTGCCATCTGAACCCGGCCGTGAGCGTCGGCTTGACGGTCGCCGGCCGCTTCCCGGCTCGCGACCTCGTGCCGTACATCGTCGCGCAGGTCGTCGGCGCCACGCTCGGCGCGTTCGTGCTGTACCTGATCGCGACCGGCAAGCCGGGCTTCGACGTCGTCGGCAGCGGCTTTGCGACGAACGGCTTCGGCGACCGCTCGCCGGGCCACTACTCGCTCGGCGCGTCGTTCATCTGCGAAGTCGTGATGACGGGCTTCTTCCTGTTCGTGATCCTCGGTGCGACCGACAAGCGCGGCGTGCCGGCCGGCTTCGCGCCGATCGCGATCGGGCTGTGCCTGACGCTGATTCACCTGATCTCGATTCCGGTCACCAACACGTCGGTGAATCCGGCGCGCTCGACCGGCCCGGCGCTGTTCGTCGGCGGCGACGCGATCGGCCAGCTGTGGCTGTTCTGGGTGGCGCCGCTGATCGGCGCGATCCTGGCCGGGATCATCTATCCGCTGGTCGCGGGGCGTGACGACGCCGTCGACCTGCTGCCGGCATCCGCTCGCACAAGCGAATAAAACACTACGGGGTCACGCGAGCAGAGCAGCGAGCCTCACGCTGTCGAACAAGATCCGAGGCAAGTCATTTCAACGGGCGCCGCTGGCGCCCGTTTTTCATTGTGTCGGCGCGCTCGCTCAGGACGCGGCGATTTTGTCCTCGAGCGAGAACAGCGTGCGCAGGTGCCGCGCGACGCCCGCGTCGAAGTTGTTGCCGATGCGCGGGATATGCGGCAGGCGCGCGATCAGGTCGGGGTTCGCATTGTTCATCATGAACGCGTGGCCGGCGGTTTCGAGCAGATCGATGTCGTTCATGTTGTCGCCGAACGCGATGCAGTGGCCTGCGTCGACGCCGAGCCGCCCGAGCACTGCGCGCAGCGCGCGCCCCTTCGACACGTTCGCGGTCATCACCTCGAGGCAGTCGGGCAGCGAGTACGTGACATACAGCGCATCGCCGTAGCGCACCCGCATCTGCTCGGCGACCACCGCCAGATCGGCCGGATCGCCGATGTACAGCACCTTCGCGATATCGGCGCCGTCGTGCGCGGCCATGTCGATCACGTCGTACCGAAAACCCGAGTCCTGATGGAATTCGAGCAGGTGCGGCGCGTCGCGATCGATCAGCCAGCCCTGGTCGGTGAACAGGTTGACGATCACGCGGCCGTGCGCGCCGGCGACTTCCGGCTGCACGAGGCCGCGGACGATGGCCGGATCGATGTCCTGCGCGTGCATCGTCGTGTCGTCGGGCGCGTGCACGCGCGCACCGTTCGACGTGATCAGGTACGGCCGGATGCCGAGCACGTCGCGGATGCCTGCGACGTCCGCGTAGTGGCGGCCGGTCGCGATCACGAACTGCAGGCCGTCGCGGTCGAGCCGGCGAACGGTCTCGATCGTGTACGGATCGAGCTGGTGATCGCTGTTGAGCAGGGTGCCGTCGAGATCGGTGGCGATGACTTTGTACATGGGACGGGGCGGAAGACGCGCATAGGTCTGCGGAATCGCCATTTTAACGTCGTGCGGGGGTGGGTGTTTGGTGGTTGGCGGGAAGGGGCGGCGGTCGGTCGGAGGTTGCCTGTTATCCGGTCGGTCGGGGCGATCGCGTTTCGCCGGGCGCCAGATCGCTCCGGTCAGTTGCCGGTTCCCGGTGGGCCGGTCCAGTCGATCGGCTTGCGCCGGTCGCCGGTCGCCGGTCGCCGGTCGCCGGTCGCCGGTCGCCGGTCGCCGGTCGCCGGTCGCCGGTCGCCGGTCGCCGGATCGCCGGATCGCCGGATCGCCGGATCGCCGGATCGCCGGATCGCCGGATCGCCGGATCGCCGGATCGCCAGATCGCCAGATCGCCGGGCCGCCGGGGCCGTCGGCCGTCGCGTCTGCGATGGATCGGTCCACCGAATTGTGCCGATGATCCCCTGGCCGCCGCTCATCAACCCGCTCCGGTCGACAACCGGCCTCGGCGGCCGGCCCGGCCGTGTCGGCCGTCGAGGCCAAGCCGCGCCCACTCTCGGCCGAAACCGCCGCTGTCAGCCGCCGTCAACCTCCCTCCGCCGCCCGCAACGCCTGCAGCGCGAGCCGCAACGCGCCGTGCGCGGAGTCCTCCAGCGGCGCGCGCAACCGCGCGACGTGGCGCGCCGGTACGGCCGGAGCCAGCGGCTCGGCCAGCCCGCCGCACAGCGCGACCGGCAGCGCGCTTTCCGGATCGAGCGCATCGATCATCTTGCCGATCTCCTCGCCGGCCTGCGCGATCAGCGCGGCCGCGACCGGATGCGAACGGTGCGCGAACACGAGCGGCGCGAGGCGCGCGTAGACCGTCTGGTTCGCGTCGCACGACCACTGGACCAGCGCGTCGCGATCCTGCGCGCCGGTTTCGGCGAGCAGCGCCTGCGCGAACGCATCGCGCGGCGCGCGACCGTCGAGCGCCTGCTGCGCGTAGGCGAGTGCGCGCATGCCGAGCCATGCGCCGCTCGCCTCGTCGCCGGACGGAAAGCCGAAGCCGCCCGCGATCCGGCAAACGCCGCCCGCGTCGAGCGCCGCCGCGATGCTGCCGGTGCCGAGCGCGACGATCAGCCCCGGCGCGCCGCCATGCGCGCCGACGACCGTCGTATACGCATCGCTTTCGATCGCGAGCGCGGCGAGCGGCGCCTGCGCGCGGAACGCGGCCAGCCACGCCGCATTGTTGACGCCCGCGAGCCCGCAGCCGAGCGCGCACTGCGACCAGTCGAACGCGAGTCCCGCGTGCGTGAATGCGTCGGCGCAGGCCGCGCCGATCGACGCCCATGCGCGCTCGATGCCGAGGCCGAGCCCCGACGGGCCGCCGCGCCCCTGTGCAAATTCGCGCCCGTGCCGGTCGGCCAGCACGGCGCGCGTGCCGGTGCCGCCGCCGTCGATGCCGATCGCAAAAAGTAATGCCGTCATGCGTTGATCCCGCTGATTCGAACAGGCGCCAAGCTTAACCGGATCGGCGCCGCGCGCCCATCTGCCGTTCGGCCGGCTGTTCCGCGAACGGGGCTTCCGCTATGCTGGCGCGATCGAATCGATACGGGAAACGGGGCACACGATGTCGCAGCGATGCAACTGGGTAAAAACGGAAGCGGACGCTCACTATCACGATACCGAGTGGGGCGTGCCGTCGCACGACGATCGTCACCTGTTCGAAATGCTGATTCTCGAAGGCGCGCAGGCCGGGCTGTCGTGGTCGACGATCCTGAACAAGCGCGCCGGCTACCGCGAAGCCTTCGCCGATTTCGACGTCGACGCCGTCGCGCGCTTCACGCCGAAGCGCATCGAGAAGCTGCTGGAGAATCCCGGCATCGTGCGCAACCGCGCGAAGGTGGAAGCCGCGGTCGTCAATGCGCGCGCCGTGCAGCGGATCCGCGACGAACACGGATCGCTCGCGCAATTCCTGTGGTCGTTCGTCGATCACACGCCGATCCAGAATGCGTGGCAGTCGTATCGCGACGCGCCCGCGTCGACCGAGCGCTCCGACGCGCTCAGCAAGGCGCTGAAGGCATACGGCTGCAAGTTCGTCGGCTCGACGATCTGCTACGCGCTGATGCAGGCGACCGGCATGGTCAACGATCACGAGACGAGCTGCCCGTGTCACGCGCAATGCGCGGCGCTCGCCGGCAAGCAGCCGGCGCGGCGGCGCAAGGCCGGGTGACGGCGGCGCGCCTGCGCCCGCCGCCCGCCACGCTCAGCGCACCACCCGAGACGCGCCCGGCACACCCGGCCGCGTGCTGCGTCCGGCCCGTCCGGCTCTTACGCGTGCGCTGCGCTTTTTCACCCAGATGCAGATGCCCGTCACGCTCAGCATCGCGATGACGATCCCGAGCACGCTCACCGCGATGCGGCCCGCCACGCCGGCGATCCGCCCGGAATGCAGCGGAAACTGCGCCTGCATGAACAGGTCGCCGGCCGACCCGCGTCCCGGCACCTGCGCGGCGACGGGCTGCCCGGTCACCGCGTCCCAGTAGAGCCACGCGTTGCCGAGCCCGACATCGCCGTGGTCGTTGCCGGGCGCGAAGAAGCCGACCGCATAGACATTCATCGCCGGCGCGAACAGCAGCGCGCCGGGCGGCGCCGCGATCCCCGCCGCGCGGCCGGCCGAACGCGCGAGCTCGACGATCCGCGCGCGCGGCAGCACCTTGCTGCCCGCCGACGCGGGCGGGAAATGCTCGGGATTCGTGTAGGGCGTCTCGGCCAGCGGCGAGAACAGCGACACGAGCGGGCGCACGACCGGATTGCCGAGGTTCATCGAGATCGACGTGACCGCGACGACCAGCAGCAGCCCCCACACCCACACGCCGCCCGACCGATGCAGGTCGAACACCAGCGGATAGCCACCGCGCCGCACGCGAAACGCAAGCGACTTGCGCCAGCTTTTCAGGTTCGGAAACGCGAGCACCAGCGCGATCAGGCTGTCGACCGCCCACACGATGCCGACGACACCCATCACCCAGAACCCGAAGTTCACGCCGCCGTACACGGGCAGGAACAACGAGTAATGCAGCCGGTAGAGAAATGGCATCAGGTTGAGCCGCGCCAGCGACAGCGCGCCCCACTCGCGGCGCCCCTGCACGACGCCGGTCGCCGGATCGACCGCGATCTGATCGAAATCAAGCGGATACGGCTGGCCGGTCGTAGGGTCGACGCGCGGCATCACGCCCGCCTGCAGCGTATGCCCCGGTTCGACGGCGAGCGGCAGGTAGCTCAACTGCACGCGCGGGTCGGCGGCCTCGATGCGATCCGCGAGCGCGAGCGTATCGAGCGGCTTCGCGCCGCTGCGCGCGACGTAGAAATCCGGGTTCAGCACAGCATCGAGTTCGTGGTCCCACGCAATCACGGCACCGGTCAGCCCGGCGACGAACAGGAACAACGCGATGGCGAGACCGAACCAGCGATGCAGGCGGACGAACAGCGGTCGCACGAACGTCTTCATCGCGCGCACGCGGAAACGAAAGCGGGCCGGCTCGAACGGCGGCCCGGAATGAACGAACGGACAGGGATCATCGGGTGTCGGGCGTTGCGCGACAAGCTCCTGCCGACGCGGCGCGCGGGCCGGATGCCCTTGCGCGCGGCATGGAATTGTTGCGCTTGGTCTGGGTTTTGATACGATGCGCGACATTTTAACGCAATGCGAATGATTCTTACTCGCATTTTTATTCGATACCATGACCACCCGCCTTGCCCACCCTCCGTTCCGCCCGCGCCATCTGGCCGCGGCGCTCGCCTGCCTTGTCGCGTCGCTCGCCCACGCGGACGACACGCCCACCGACTCGACCATGCTGCCGGCCCTGAACATCACGGCTGCGCATGATTCGCCACAGCACCTGACCGACGAGATTTCGACCGGCGCGCTCGGCACACGCCGCCAGCTCGACACGCCGTTCTCGACGACGATCGTCACGTCGGAAGAACTCGAGGCGCGCCAGCCGTACAAGCTCGGCGACGTGTTCGCGAACGACGCGTCCGTGTCCGA
The DNA here is from genome assembly GCF_902499075.1 of Burkholderia pseudomultivorans. Classification (GTDB taxonomy): domain Bacteria; phylum Pseudomonadota; class Gammaproteobacteria; order Burkholderiales; family Burkholderiaceae; genus Burkholderia; species Burkholderia pseudomultivorans. Next base: position 12,546 of record NZ_CABVPP010000045.1, read on the forward strand.
CAACAGCGGTGCGTACAGCGCGTGGGCCAGCTACATGACCGTGCGCGGCATGCAGCTCGACTGGCAGAACGGCTACAAGATCGACGGGCTGCCGTTCATCTCGTACGGCATCACGATGCCGTACGAGCAGCTTGAGCGCGTCGAGCTGCTGAAAGGGCTCGGCGGTTTTCTGTATGGCTTCGTGACGCCCGGCGGCGTCGTCAACTACGTGACGAAACAGCCGACGGCCGAACCGGTGCGCAGCGTCGACGTCGGCTATCGCAGCACCGGCGTGTGGTCCGAGCACGTCGATCTCGGCCAGCGCTTCGGGCCGAACAACATGTTCGGCGCGCGGCTGAACGCGACGCATGAAGAAGGCAAGACGTACAACGACGGCAACCTCCGTCGCGATACCGTGTCGCTCGCGCTGCAGGCGAACCTCACGCGCGACCTGTCGGTGACGTTCGGCGCGCTATACCAGGAGCGCCGCGCGTCCGGCCAGACGCCGTCGCTGTTCGTCGGCGGCTATCCGGGCGGCGCGCTGCCCCCGACGATCAGCGGCGGCACGACGAACCTCGGCGGCCAGGACCAGTACCTGAACACGAACCTGCAGCTCTACACGGCCGGGCTGCAGTACCAGCTCGCGCCCGACTGGCAGCTCGATGTCGCGTACAGCTACAGCAAGTCGAGACGCGACCGCAACGAAAGTACGCTGTCGCTGGAGAATGCAGCCGGCGACTACTCGGACAGCCGCTACGTCGGGATGGAGGACAACCGCTTCAGCCAGTGGCGCGCGATGGTCGAGGGCAAGGTGCACACCGGTCCGTTCAGCCACCAGATCGTGCTCGGCGCGTCGTGGCAGAAACAGACCAACGACTATTCGGCGAACAGCGTGTACGTGCCGCTCGGCACCGGCAATCTCTATTCGCCGAATCCGTACCGCTACGCGAGCCCGCACGGCTTCGTCCAGTACCGCACCAGCGAGATCACGCAGAAATCGCTGTTCGCGAGCGACACCGTGCAGCTCACCGAGCGCTGGTCGGTGCTCGCTGGCGTGCGCTACATGAACTACGAGCAGCGCTCGTTCGAGCCGAGCGGCGCGGAGGATCCCGGCTACAGCCAGAACGGCGTCGTGACGCCGACCTTCGCGGTGATGGTCAAGCTCGCGCCGACGACCACCGCCTACGCGAGCTACGCCGAATCGCTCGAGCCCGGCAGCCGCGTCGGCGACGTCTACGCGAACGCCGGTGAAGTACTCAAGCCGCTGCGCAGCAAGCAGTACGAGCTCGGCATCAAGAGCGAGCACGCGCGCTGGAGCGCGACGGCCGCACTGTTCCGCATCGAGCGCAGCGCCGAGTACGCGAATGCCGAGAACGTCTACGTGCAGGACGGCAAATCGGTGATCCAGGGGCTCGAAGTCGGCGCGCGCGCGAAATTCGGCGCGCGCTGGACCGCGGGCGTCGACGCGATGGTGCTCGACACGTGGTATGCGAACGGGATCGGCAACAACGGCAACCGCGTCGCGGGCGCGCCGCGCTTCGTGTTCGCAGGCGACCTCGGCTATGCGGTGCCGGGCGTGCCGGGCCTGACGCTCGGCGTCGACGCGAAATTCACGGGCGCGACGCCGCTGCGCGCGGCCGGCGGCCTCGATGCACCGGGCTTTCTCGTCGTCAATGCCGGCGCGCGCTATCTGACGCGTATCGGCCGCCACGACCTGACGCTGCGCGCGTCGATCGACAACGTGCTGAACCGCCGATACTGGGAATATCAGTACGCCGACTACGTGAAGCCGGGCGATCCGCGCACGGTGAGCGTGAGCGCGAAGGTCGATTTCTGATATTGGCGGGATGCCAGGCGGGGGTGGGAAGGCGGGCGTTCGGCGTGCGGCGGCACCGCTGCCGAACGCGGCGCCTTACCGGTCGAAGATGCCTGCCTTTTCCGGCTCGCTTTTCCCGGACCACAAAAGCGAAACGGCGGAGCGGCTTCTTTCGAAGCACGCTCCGCCGTTTCGCGGCGAACCGTCAGAAGCGCTTAGTGGAGCTTCTTCGGCAGCATCTGGCTGCGCAGGCGCTTGTGCAGGCGCTTGACGGCTGCTGCCTTCTTGCGCTTGCGGACTGCGGTCGGCTTTTCGTAAGACTGGCGCTCACGCAGTTCAGCGATCAGGCCATTTTTTTCGATAGCGCGACGAAAGCGGCGAATCGCCACTTCGAACGGCTCGTTTTCCTTCAGAAGAATCGTCGTCATGTCGTTCCTAAATTGCTTAAACGGTCAAAAACGTAGCGGCCAAGCGCCACGCACCGGCCATCCGGGCGTCCCCACAACAGGCGAAACGAGCGGAAATACGGCCTCGGAGGCCGGAAAAGAGAGGCGGAAAGCACCGCGAGTACGCTTCACAGCCGCGTGCAGCGCCGCGTTTGACTGCCAGCAGACATGCCGAAAACGGCAAAGGCGTGACAGAAATCTCAATTCAGCCCACCATCATAGCAGGGAATCACAGATAAAACCACCCTTTTGTCGATTGCGGGCGGGCGTCCACTCAACGTCGTGCCGAGCAGGCTTCCGCCCCTGTTTATCGGGCCACTCGCGCCGGGTATGTCCGAAATGACAAAGAAGGACAAAAAATCGGGCCGAATCTCAGCACGGCCCTCAAGTTTTGTTTTGGGACGCCGAAATCCTGCTCTGAGGCGGCCAGCAATGAACGAGTGCTTCCGCCGACGCCAAAACGGCTTTCCAGGGCTTTCGGCTTAAACAGGAGAATTTCCATGCTCGGAATCAATAGCAACATCAACTCGCTGGTCGCGCAGCAAAACCTCAATGGCTCGCAGAACGCCCTGTCGCAGGCAATCACCCGCCTGTCGTCGGGCAAGCGCATCAACAGCGCGGCCGACGATGCGGCAGGCCTGGCGATCTCGACCCGCATGCAGACGCAGATCAACGGCCTGAACCAGGGCGTGTCGAACGCGAACGACGGCGTGTCGATGATCCAGACCGCATCGAGCGGCCTGTCGCAGATCACGTCGAGCCTGCAGCGTATCCGCCAGCTCGCGGTGCAGGCTTCGAGCGGCTCGCTGTCGCAGACTGACCAGCAAGCACTGCAAGAAGAAGTTACGCAGCAGATCGCCGAAGTGAATCGTATCGCTTCGCAAACGAACTATAACGGCAAGAACCTGCTTGACGGGTCGGCGGGCAACGTCAGCTTCCAGGTCGGCGCGAACGTCGGTCAGACTATTTCGGTGAACCTGTCCCAGAGCCTCTCGGCTGCGTCCCTCAGCGCAGGCCCAAGTGCCGGCGTCGGCGCCGTTCCGCAAAAGGGCGTTACGCTCGGCTCGTACACCGGCCTCAATCTCGACGCGGCCACGGGTACGGCACCGACTGGCAGTACGACGTCAACAATTACGTCCATCAACGTCCTTTCCGACGGCAACGGTGGCTTCACGTTCACCGATCAGAATAACCAGGCGTTGAGCTCGGCGGCCCAGACGGCGCTGTTCGGAAGCGCTGCAGGAACGACCGGCAATGCAGCCAGCCCGCAGCCGCTCACGCTGACGCCCCAGGGTGCCCTCGCCGCGTATGCCCCGACGAACACGGCTGCGGCATCGCAAAGTGCAAGTGCGGCGGCAGCAGCCACCAATCTCGCGACGATCACCGGGAATAACATTACCCAGCACGCGGGAACCGACTATACGGCAGGCACCAAGCTGGGCGAACTCACCGGCCTCAGTCTCAATTCCGACGGTACCGCATATACCGGTACCGGCACTGCGGCGATCTCGTCGATTCAAATTTATGCCGACGGTTCGGGCGGCTTTGAATTTGCGCTGAATGGCGCCGATCCGACCGTCGCAGCGAATATTTCCAAGCCCGGCGACACTTCGCAGCAGCAGACCGCGATCGATGCGGTGCTCGACACCACGACTGTTGCCAACGGCATCCAGGCGACGGGGGTCCTTGCCGGCGCCGGCACTGGCTTCGCCGTACCGGCAAGCGTCACGACTGGCAGCAATCCGACCGAGCTGATCAATAAAAACAACAACCCGCCGGCTGTCGCGAACATCGACATCAGCACTGCCTCTGGCGCCAATCAGGCAATGGAGGCGATCGACAATGCGCTCGCCACCGTGAACAACATCCAGGCAAGCCTCGGTGCCGCGCAAAACCGCTTCACGGCCATCGCGACGACGCAGCAAGCCCAATCGAACGACCTGTCGCAAGCCCAGTCGCAAATCCAGGACGCGAACTTCGCGCAGGAAACCGCGAACCTGAGCAAGGCCCAGGTGCTGCAGCAAGCCGGCATCTCGGTGCTCGCGCAAGCGAACTCGCTGCCGCAGCAGGTCCTGAAGCTCCTGCAGTAATCGCTTCCCGCCGTCACGCCCGGGGCATCGCGCAGACCATCGCGCGGCGCCCCGGGCGCTTTGGCGTCGGCGAATCGATAACCGGCTGCATCGCAACAGACCCAGGCCTTCACGCAACACGCAACCGATAACCACACACATCGCTCGTCCGGGGCACGGAGCCATCATATGTCCACCGTCAACACCAACACGTCCAGCGCCAGCGCAAACAGTGCGCTTCAGCAAGCCGCGCAGTCGATCATCAGCGGCTCGACCGGCAACACGACGATGGATGTCAACTCCCTCGTGACGGCGCTCGTGAACGCGAAAACCGCCGGCCAGACCTCCGCCCTCACCGCGCAGCAGACCACCGACAACACCCAGATTTCCGCGTACGGCACGCTGTCGTCCGCATTGAGCGCGCTGCAGGCCGGCCTGACCACGCTCACCAACGGCACGCTGCAAAGCACCTTCACCGCGACGCCCAGCGGCAACGGCCTCACCGCGACGGCCGGCCAGGGCGCAGTCGCCGGCACCTACAACGTGAACGTGAGCCGGATCGCGTCCGCGCAGGCGCTGTCGTCGGTCGGCTTCACCGACCCGACCAAGGGCCTCGGCAGCGGCACGCTCGCGCTGTCGCTCGGCAGCCAGTCGTTCTCCGTCAACATCGACAGCTCGAATAACACGGTGGCCGGCATCGCGGCCGCGATCAACGGCGCGTCGGGCAACCCCGGCATCACCGCGACGGTCGTCACCGGCACCGACGGCGCCCACCTCGTGCTGAGCTCGTCGACGACCGGCGCGGCCAACACGATCAGCGTCGAAGTCAGCAACCTGAGCGGCGACGCCGGGCTGTCGAATCTCGGCGTCAAGTCGGTTCCCGGCCAGAACGGCGGCCCGTCGACCTACACGTCCGCGAACAGCAACGCCGCATGGTCGCAGAGCACGCCCGGCCAGGACGCCGCATTCACGATCAACAACATCAGCGCGACGAGCTCGACCAACACGGTGACCTCGGCGATCGCCGGCGTCACGCTGAACCTGACGTCCGCCGCGGTCGGCGACGCGCAGGCGCAAACGCTGACGGTCGCGCCCGACACGAAGTCGCAGGCGACGGCCATCAACAACTTCGTGAGCCTCTACAACACACTCGTCACGACGATGGGTACGCTCACCCAGTTCACCTCCGGCGCGACGACGCAAGGCCCGCTGCTCGGCGACTCGACGCTGAACACGATCAAGAACACGCTCGCGTCGCTCGTCACGACCGGCGTGAAGAGCGGCAGCTCGACGCTCACGCTATCGTCGATCGGCATCACGCTGCAGGCCGACGGCACGCTGCAGGCCGACAGCACCAAGCTCAATACCGCGCTGCAGAACAACCCGGCGAGCGTCGCGGCGCTGTTCAATTCGACGAACGGCGTCGGCGCGCAGATGTCGACGGCGATCACCAACTTCACGAAGACGGGCGGCCTGATCGATCTGCGGACGACCGCGCTCAATGCCGACCTGAAGAGCATCGCGCAGCAGCAGTCGAACCTGTCGGATTACGCGACGCAGCTGACGAACCAGTACCAGGCGCAATTCACCGCGCTCAACACGCTGATGGCGACGATGAACAACAATTCGCAGTACCTGACGCAGCTGTTCGGCGGCCAGAACAGCGCCGGCGCGCTGTCGAACAACAAGTAAGCGGCGCGGACGGAGCGAACCATGGACCAGCATCAACTGATCGGGCGGCTGAACGCGCTCACCGACGACATCGAACATGCCGCGTCGATGGCCGACTGGGCGGAAGCCGCGCGCCTCGCGGAAGTCCGCTCGCCGCTCGTGATGGCGCTGACGGCAAACCAGCCGCCGGAAGGCCTCGCCGCGATTCGCCGCATCCAGGCCAGCAACGAGCGGATCTTCGCCGAAGCGCATCTCGCGCAGCGCGAGCTCGCCGACGAATATCACGCGGCGATGGGCCGCGTGCAGGCCGTTGGCGAATACCACGACATGGCGCGCCTGTGACGCTGCCCGGCGCGCCGCCCGACGCCGCGCGCCACCCAAGGACAACAACCACTACACGCCGAAGTGAGGGCGTGCTCGTTCGACTCGATGCCCGCCTTGCGCGGGCATTTTTTTATCCGGCCGATTCGGCGGGCGCTCTGGCTCGCCGTGCGCATCGCTACACCGCTCGCAATCCGCAGCCCCCTGCCCCAACGACTCAACTACTCGACGAACACCCGCCGCAACTCGACCCGCACGAACTGGAACTGCACGAGCTCGACGACGAACAGCTCGCCCCGAAATCGCTCGAGTCGCTGCCGAACGACGAACCGGTCGATCCGCCCGCGCGCATCGCGGCCGCCATCAGCGGCGGCGGCTCCATCAACGCGCTCGCATACATCGCCCACACGGTGCCGGCCAGCGCGCCCGCGCCGAACAGCGCGGTGGCCCACAGCAAATCGTCCGGCGTACTGCGTTCGTCGTGGCGATCGTTGCGGTGCGCATCGAGCGTCGCCTGCCCGCCGACCGACAGGCCGCCGCGCCCGAAGCCCGTCAGACGCTCCGCGATGATGCCGTAGGCGATCGCGAACACGGCCATGCTGATGCCGAGCAGCAGCACCGGCCGCCCGCGACTGAGCCCGACCGCGAGTTTCGCGATGCCCGTGCCGAGCACGACCAGCACGATCGCGCGCGCGGCCAGCCGCGCCGTGCGCATCTCGCCTGGCGCCCAAAGCCAGGCGCGCCGGCGCACCGCATCCGCGTATTTGGCCGCGCGAGACGCAAGAAGCTGGCGGAACGCGCCGAAGCTCACCTCGCCGCCCGGTTGCGCGGCCAGCCATTCGCATTCGTCCGCGTAGTCGCCGGCGCGTGCCGGATCGACGAGCTTCACGCGCGCGCCCAGCCGTCCGGCCGTCCGCAGGTCGATCGCGCCCGCCTGGATCAGCGACAGCGTCATCACCTGCACGACCCGCGTCTCTTCGCCCGCGATATACGCGACCTGCTCGGCGCTCAGGTCCGGCATCGCTTCGCGCGTGAATACGCGCCTGCGCCGGCAGCGGTATTCGATCTGCTGCAAACCGACGATCAGCAGCAGCGCGACGATGCAGGCCGGGATATAGAACGCGAGAAACTGCGGCCCCGTGTAGTTCAGCACGTTGAGGTCCTGCGCCGACGCGCAGGTCGCGGCGACGCTGGCGGCAGCCGCCGGCCACACGAGCTTCGGCAGACGGTCGCGCCAGTTGCGCCGCGCCGCGGGTGCCGCGGCCTCACGCTCGCCCGCCGCGCTTGTGGCCGCGCCGCCGTCCGCGCGCGACGATCCGGCGTCGGCGCGCGAACGCGCGGGACGCGGCCAGATCGATTCGGGCGGCTCGCAGCCGAACAGCCGGCGATAGCTGTCGAGCGTGTCGCGGTAGCGCTGCTCGTACACGCCGGCCTCGTCCGGCGCGCCGGTGCCCGGCATGTGATGCAGCGGCGCCTGCAATACGTCGGCACAGAACACGTCCCAGTATTCGAGCGTGTATTGCAGATGGAGATGCCATGCGGCGTCGACCGCGACCGACGGCGTGACCGGATGCCCGGCCGCCTGCGCAAGGAACGCAAAACGCTTGTATTCGTCGATCACGGCCAGCGCGTGGTCGTGCGACCAGCCTTCGGCCTCGGCGAGACGCCGGCTGTACGGCAGCGGCGCATGCGGGTCGTCGGGAGAATAGGCGTTCAGGCGCGCGAGCAGCGCCTGCTGCGAGTCGGCCGGCATGTCGCCGGCGATCGGGGAAGACAGGATGGAGGCCATCGGCGTGGGCGCGATGCGCGGACGGCCGCCGCGATCGTCGCTTGAGTTGTCGTTGCGGGCGATTCTCGCACAACGCGCTCACGCAACGGCGACGCACCGCGATGCGCGCCGGACGCCGACCACCGTCAGAACATCAACTGCCCCGGCGCGATATCGAGCGCGGCCGCGATCTTCTTGCGCATCGACTTGCGCAGTTTGTGGCGCTTCTCCCGCTTCGCGTAGACCGCCCGGCTGATGCCGAGCCGCTGCGCGACTTCGGCGCGCGTCAGCCCGAGATACTCGCGCCACGCGCGCACGGGCGTGCTGCCGTCGAACACCGAGCGGGTAACGACTTCGTGCGGAATTACCTTGCGCGCGTTGTCCCGCTGCGCGATGTAATCCGCGTACGGAATCACGACGAAGGCCGGCTCGCCGTCCGGCCCGTTGATGTACTGAATCGGGGTAGGTGTGCTCATCCGGTCACCATCGTGCTGGGTTCGACGCAACCGCTTCACTTTCGGGCGGTCGCGCCTTCACGTTTGGCTGCAGTGCGGCCGACGATGTACTTCAGTGTGAGGAAACAACGATGCGGAGAACCCGCTGAAAGCCTGATCAGGCCATTTGGCGCGCCCGGCTGGGATCGAACCAGCAACCCCTGCCTTCGGAGTTTTGTCAGCGCACCACGTTCCCTTATAAATCAATACCTTGCGCGACTCGCGGTCTGCAAAACCAAGGTGAATCAAGCTCAATCAAGGCTAGGCCAGGCTCGCCCAACTGTAATTTCACTGTACTTCCTCGGGTATGCGAGGCATCTAGGCACGATAAAATGTGCCCCATAACATCGCTCCGGCCCTTAAGGAGACGAACCACACCGCACACCTTCAAGTAGCTGCTTGCGGCCACACCAAGCAGCTGAAGTGGCGGCCCTCCAACGGCGTCACGGTTTGCAACAAACGTCACCATGGACCACCGGGTTACTGAATTCCATTGCATCATGCCGATTGCGAATTTGCCTTCGGTGTCTAACCACGGCATCGTGTCGTACGAACTAGCCGCCAAGCTGCCTCACCATTCCGTGGCAATGCAGCCCGTCCAAGAAAAACGGGACGTGAAGCAAGTCCCGCAGGGGCTCAGGCTGCACCAGTACGCGAACCTGTACTTTCATGCGCGCAATCCGATGATGTTCAAGCGCAGGGGCGAGACGGGGCAGCTCTGCGTCTTACGAATCTCTACCGATGTACTCGAAGTACCCGGTACCGTGATCTCGGACCAAAACGCGGCAAGCGACTGGGCCCGATTCTTGTCTCCTAGTCAGATGGACCGGCTAAACTACGATCGTATCTACGCTCAAGACTGGCGTGACCCCGATGAGGTCACGTTCTGGCGCAAAAAAGCTGCAAAGTGTGCGGAGGTATTGGTGCCGCATCGCGTAGAGAAGGCGTTCATTTTTGGTGCATATGCACGAGATAAGGCTGCAGCTAGTGCGGTCGGAAACGTTGCTCAAGGGCTGCCAGTTGTGATCAATGCAGACCTATTTTTTTTCTGACGAGGAGTTCGCGCTCATGTTCAAGGCAATGATTGGCGATATGTTCGAGAGCGACGCGCAAACCTTGGTCAACACGGTTAATTGCGTAGGAATTATGGGAAAGGGGGTCGCACAAGAATTTAAGCGCCGCTTTCCCGCGATGTTTGATGACTATAAAGCCAGATGTGATCGCCACGAGGTCCGCCTTGGTCGGCCGTACATCTATAGCGATCTTTCTGGATTAAAGATTCTGAACTTTCCAACGAAAGACCATTGGCGCTCTCCATCTCGTCTGAGCGAGATCGAGAAGGGACTCGACTATTTGGTCGCACATGTTGATGAATGGGACATCAAAAGCATCGCCATGCCCCCGCTCGGCTGCGGTAATGGTGGTCTCGACTGGTCAGAAGTCGCGCCAATGATTTATCGAAAATTCCGATCTTTGCAAGTTGACGTGGAATTGTACGCTCCTTATGGAACGCCTAAGTCTGAGCTGACAGAGGCATTTCTTAGCGCCCCTACTCAAATGTCGCTTGAAGGCAAAGGCCGGAAGGCCGACGCGTTTCGTCCCGAATGGGCGGTGCTGATCGAAATCCTACGGGAGCTCCAGAGTCAGCCGTACGCCAATCCAGTCGGACGAACGATTTTCCAAAAAATCTGCTACATCGCCACTGAAATGGGAATTCCGACCGGATTCACCTTTGGAAAAGGTAGTTACGGCCCATTCTCGGAAGATGTAGGCAAAGCGCTTCACGTCTTTGCGAATAAGAATTGGCTTCAAGAAGAACAATTAGGCAGAATGATTGCGATGCGAGTAACCCCTCAATTCGCACGCGAGGCGAAAAACTATGCCGAACAAATCGAGCTAAACAGGAAGAAGATCGACAAAGCCGTTGACCTATTTAGCCGAATCAAGTCGACCGAACAAGCAGAAGAAGTGCTAACCGTACTGTATGCCAGCCGACAGATTAAGAGTTCACCGAATGAGGCGGTCGAGGAATCAAAGTTGGTGGACTTTATCGTAGATTGGAAGCGTTCCTGGAATACAGATCAAAAAAGGCTTGCTGTTGAAAATGCAATCCGAAATTTGGTTATGCTTGGCTGGATGCGCGTTACTCCAAGCAATTCCTGTACCGCAATGGTCTAAATAGCGGGCTCTAGTTTTTGGGGTGGATCGTCAGTCCGTCGCTCCACCCTCATACCATCAACACACCTTCACGGTTGCAAATTCCCAAGGCGCTGGCGCGGCGTGTCACAATCCCTATTTTCGTCGCACGACTCAGGAACATGTACCGTGCGTTCTGAAGTCGGGAGGATCACCCGTGGGACAAGACAGCCGCATAGAATGGACTCACCACACATTCAATCCTTGGTGGGGGTGTACCCGAGTCTCTCCTGCATGCAAGTACTGCTACGCGGACAGTTGGGCTCAACGCTTGGGCTTAGATCTTTGGGGCGACGCTGCAGGGCGAAGATTTTTCTCTGACGCACACTGGCGGGAGCCGTACAAGTGGAACAAGGCGGCCGAAGCCAAAGGTGAAAGACGCCGAGTTTTCTGCGCATCGATGGCTGACTTGTTTGAGGACCGCGACGAGCTCAATCCTTGGAGGGAACGTCTCTGGCCGATCATTGAAGAGACCACGTCCCTTGATTGGCTACTCCTAACTAAGCGGCCCGAATTGGTTAAAAGCATGGTTCCGTGGAAGCGAAAATGGCCGTCTAATATTTGGTTAGGAACGACAGCCGAAAACCAAGTGTGGGCGAAGGAACGCATTCCTCATTTGCTGAAGATCCCGGCGCGCGTTCGCTTCGTTTCCTGCGAGCCCCTTCTCGGTCCACTCAATCTACAGAAATGGCTGTCCGCACCGGGCGAAAAGAAGGGCCTGCATTGGGTCATCGCTGGCGGCGAATCTGGCTCCAAGGCGCGCCCGATGAATCCAGAATGGGCCGAATCATTGCGTGATCAGTGCCTTGAATCGGGCACGGCATTTCACTTCAAGCAATGGGGGCACTGGGGACCGGAATCGGCAGCAGATCGAAAGGCCGTTCAATTTGTCGAGATGATTGACTCGAATCATCAACCGATCGTATTGTATAAACTCGGAAAGCATGCAACTGGCCGCCACCTCGCGGGTCGCACATGGGATCAATTCCCTGAGCCGGACACACAAGCATGAAATATAGACGATACGAGATAGACGAGAAGACCAGTCCGCTTTTCGACGAACTTCCACTACCTTCACTTGCGGAAGTCGAAGCAGGCATCAATCAGATTCAATTTCAAGGCTTGCAGGCTCCAGTATGGACCGAGCATAAAGCAAAACTGATCGCACTGTATCTCAAGTATTTCGTCTATGTTACGAAGCACGGAACATATATAGATGGGTTCTCCGGCCCCCAGGAACCAGACGTACCCCACTCATGGTCAGCAAAGCTAGTCTTGGAGGGCCGGCCGGCGTGGCTGAGACATTTTTTTCTATGCGAACTCGACGACGAGAAAGTGTCTGCCCTGCGCCAGTTGGCCGAAGATGAAAGCGGGGTAGGAAAACGCAGCATTCAAATACTCCCAGGGGATTTCAACGTACAAATCGATAAAATCCTAGACGGCGGCACGATCACTGAACGCGAGGCAACCTTCGCTTTACTCGACCAACGCACCTTTGAATGTCACTGGTCCTCGGTACAAAAACTGGCTCGCCACAAGCAAAGCTCAAAAATCGAGTTGTTTTATTTTCTAGCGGTCAAATGGATTCATCGCGCCCTCGGGGGAACTGGCGATGCGGGCGCTGCCGACGTTAAGGCGTGGTGGGGCCGCGATGATTGGCCGAACCTCAAGGGTGTGAGCCAAGATACCCTTCGCGATCTCATGCGTGACCGCTTCCTTACCGAGCTGGGATACAAATACGCGTACGCTTGGCCGATATACCAACGCAGCGGCGCAAATGGCGCGGTCATGTATTACATGATTCACGCCACCGATAACGATGACGCACCGAAATTGATGTACAGGGCATATCGCAGAGCAGTTGCCGACGTGCCACCGTACGAGCAACTAAATCTCGAGCTTGACGAATAAAATCTCCGCTCCGCCCACATTCCACCTCGCTTCACATAGGCTAGAGCTGCATAACCAAGGTGCATAAAACTGCATAACAAAATCGCCCCGTCGACCATCGCGCGGACCACGTCGGCCGGTCCGTAGCGCCCAGCGCATGAGTGCATAAAAGCCGTTCGTATTTGCGGGCAGGTGGGGCGGGGGCACAACTGCGCGCATGAATTCGCATCGCTGCGCACCAAAACGCACGATTTCCGCGCGCCGCGAATCGCCCAGAACCCCGCACCACAAGGGCCGCCGAGCTGGTCGGCCGAGTGCACAAAAACCACCCTGCCAAGCGAAGCGCGCAGGCGGGGAGGGGACCGCGCAGCGGCGGCCGCAGCGCAGGCCGGCATCCCCTCCCCCCATCCCCCATCCCCCGGATGCCGGCCACGGCCACACGACAGCCTCCGCGCGCCCTTCGCAGCAAGGCGTCCGACCCTGAACTACCCCGCGCCGGCCAACCGGCTGTAGCGCCTCTATTCGCGCGGGCGCCAGACGCAAAAAAAGGCCGCGCCCGGTTGCCCGGTGCGCGGCCCTGCCGCATGACTTCGAATCGCCGTGTGCGCTACACGGTCGCCGGCGCCGGCGGAATCTCGTAATCGTCGAACACCACGACCTCTTCGCCGAGCCAGTCGTTCAGCTCGGCGAAGCGGGCCTGCAGCGGCTTGATTTCGTTCCGGCCGAACACACGCGCGGCCGTGTCCGGTGTGCCGAACCCGCCCGAGTTGCTCGGCACGATGCCGAGCAGTTGCGGCGGCACGCGATGCGCGGCAAGCAGGTCGTCGCGCGTCACGTTCTTGATGTTGAAGAACTCGTCCTTCGCCGCGACCTCGGACACCGGAATGAGCTGGATGCCGTCCTTCTTCCCGCCCGGCGCGTACATGAACACGTTGCGGAAATTGCCCGGCCCCTTCGCGTTCTTCAACGCCGTGCGCATGTTGTCAACATCCTCCTGTTTCTGCGCCGCATCGGTCATGTAGAGGATGAAACCGGCATGGCTGCCGTTTTCGTAATACTTCCGCCGGAACAGCGTCGACGACTCGTTCAGCCAGGCCGAGTGAAGCGAGCTGAGATATTCGGGCAGGCCGTACACCTCCTGGTTGATGTCCGGTCGCATGAGCTGGAACACGCTGCCAGGCTCGAACTCGTGCTTGTCCTGCCAGCCGTTCACGTACACGAAGCCGCTGAAATCTGCCTTGCGCCGTGTGTATTTCGCCAGGGCGGGTTCGAGCCGCAGCGTGTCGCCGAGCTGATTGCGGCGGCGTTCCAGGTAGCCGTTGCCGAACGTCAGGAAGTCGAGCGCCCATCGCTCGAACGCATGCCGCGACAGCCACCTATGCGGCCGGAACGTCGACGCCAGCACGTTCGCCTTGAAGTACAGCGCGGAGCTGTGGTGCGTGCTCGCGCGGAACGACTTCGCCAGGCCGGCAAAGCTGACGGGCGGCTCGAACCAATCGCCGTTCGACCAGCATTCGACGTAATCGAGAATCTCGGCCCGGTTCATGACGGGCGTGGGATCGTCGAAGGTGAAGACCTCGGCGCGCGCCGGCGCTGCGCCGGCGGCACCCGAATCCGGCGCGGCCGCGAACGTGCGCGGCGCGCGCGATCGGCGCTTGCTCATGAATAGAACTCCGTGAAAGATGAAGAATTGATATCGCCGCCGGCGAGCGGCTCGCGGTCGATCGCGTGCAGGCACGCCCACGCCAGGTCGGCGTGGCCCGTCTCTTCGTTGCGGTCCGCGGTGTATGTTGCGTGGCGGCCGCTCGCCGTCATGGTCTGTTTGATTCCCATGAACGCCGCGGCCAGGTCGGTCCATCCTGCGTCGAATTGCAGGCGTCCGTTGCGGACGACGGATTGCCCCTTCAGCACGAGGCGGGTTTTCACCTCGGGCGAGTAGTTCAACGCGACGGCCGCCGGGTAGAACTTGCGCACGAGCTGATAGACGCCCTGCCCCATGCCCGTCGTGTCGATCGCGATATAGCCGACGTTGTAGCGCTGCGTGATCTGCTCGATCGCCGCAGCCTGTTCCTCGAAGTCGTTGCCGCGGAACTGGTGACGTTCGAGCACGCGGAACGTCCCACCCTCGACACGCGGCGGCGCCACGACGACGAGACCGGCCGAATCGCCGGTCAGTGCCGGATCGTAGCCAACCCACACCTCACGATAGCCGAACGGGCGCAGCAGCATCGGCGAGAAGTCGTCTGCCCATTCCTCCCATGAGTCGACCATGCAGCGCTGCAGCTCGGCCAGCTTGAACACCGACACCGAATCGTCGATGAACTGGCACATCAGCAAGTTCGCGAAAGCCTCGGCGCTGTACCGGCGCCGCAGCCTCTCCAGGTCGAACAAGTCGCAGCCGCCCTCGATCGCATCGAGTACGGTAACGATCTGACGCCACTGCTCGTCTGCGCCCAGCATGCCGCGCACGAGCGCTTCGTGGCTCGTGTCGATCTGGATACGATCGCCAGGCGCGCGCCCGCGATTCGCATCGGCGCCGCTCCAGAACGCGTAAGCTTCATGGGTCGTACTCGACGGCGTACTGAAGTAGGTCAGCCGCCAACGTTTGTGCATCGCCATGCCCGACGCAACGGTATTCAACTCGCGGAACTTCGGCACCCAGAAATATTCGTCGAAATACAGGTTGCCGTGATACGACTGCGCGGTGCGCGAGTTCGTCCCCAGGAAGTACAGCGTCGCGCCGTTCGGCAGAATGATCGGATCGCCCGTCAGTTCCACGTCGGCCACGTCACGCGCGAACTGCACGATGTACTGTTTGAAGACGTGCGCCTGTGCCTTGCTGGCCGACAGAAAAATCTGGTTCCGACCGGTATCGAGCGCGTCGACGAATGCCTCGCGGGCGAAATACCAGGTCGCGCCGATCTGGCGTGACTTCAGGATATTGCGCGTCTGCTGATCGCCGTTGCGATACCAGACCTTCTGATAGTCGAACAACGATTCGCGGAACGCCTTCACGATCCGCTCTTCCTGTTCCGCGCTGATTTCGTTGCGCGGCGGCTTACGCTTCGGTCCCGCATTGCGCGCGGCGATGTTCGGGTTCAGGTCGCTCTCCTTCCCCGTTTCCCCGTATTTCTGCACGCGTGCGAGCCGCTCGATCTGCCGGCCGAGCAGGTCGATTTCCTTGTAGTCCGCGCCGTCCTTCTTGTCCTTCGCGATCAGGACCATCAAGCGCGTTTCGGCGGCCGCCTCGATGCGCTCGATCGGCGTCGCCTCCTTCCATTTGTCACGACGGCACCACGATGCCACGGTCGCCGGCTTCAGTTCGAGATGCCGCGCGATCGACGAGATGCGCCAGCCTTGCCAGTAGAGCGAGCGCGCGATTTGTCGCACGTTCGTTTCGCGTTGAATTGAGTCTGTCGTTTCGAGCATGCGGCAAGCGTAGGGCGACGCGCGCGCGCGATCACGCGGAGCACTGCGTACCCATGCGGGCAACACACGCCGTTCGTTGAGCCGTGACGCGTGAAGGTCGAACATGAGAACCACGCTCACTCAACCACGGTTCGACCTCAATCCATGGCAACCAACAAGACGAAATTTTTCCGCGTCGCGGTCGAAGGTGCGACCGTCGACGGTCGCGAAATCAAGCGTGAATGGCTCACGCAGATGGCGAAGAACTACAACCGCGAACTGTACGGCGCACGACTGAACATCGAACACCTGAAGGGATGGGCGCCGCTCTCGGCGACGAACCCCTTCGGCGCGTACGGCGACGTGATCGCACTGAAGGCAACCGAGATCGAAGACGGTCCGCTGAAAGGGAAGATGGCGCTGTATGCGCAAATCGACCCGACCGACGATCTGGTCACGCTGTCGAAGAAGCGGCAGAAGATCTTCACGTCGATCGAAGTCAATCCCGATTTCGCAGACATCGGCGAAGCGTATCTGGTCGGCCTGGCCGCGACCGACGACCCGGCGAGCCTCGGCACCGAAGCACTGCAATTCGCGGCGCGCCGTTCGAACAACCTGTTCTCGGCCGCGTGCGAAACGTCGATCGAGTTCGAAAGCGAACCCGAATCGACGAGCCTGCTGTCCATCGTGAAGGGCATGTTCGCGCGCAATCGCACGACCGACGACCAGCGCGACGCTGACGTGCGCCGCGCCGTCGAAGAAGTCGCTGGCTTCGCCAGCCAGCAGGGCCGCGACATCGCCGCGCTGCGCGTCGACCTCACCGCCGCACAGAAGCGCGCCGACGAAGCGGTCGCCGCCGTCGAAGCTCTGACCGCGAAGCTGTCGGCAACCGATAACGGCGCGCCACGGCGTCAGCCGTCGACCGGTTCGACTGGCGAGCTCGTGACCGACTGCTGACCCGTCCACGCCCACACCCCGGAGAACCCACCCCATGAAGAAGGAAACGCGTCTGGCGTACCGGAAGTACGCCGCGCAAATCGCAAAGCTCAACGACACCGACGACGTGTCGCACAAGTTTGCTGTCGAACCGTCCGTCCAGCAGACGCTCGAAACCAAAATCCAGGAATCGAGCGCGTTCCTGAAGAGCATCAACATCCTGCCCGTAACCGAGCTGGAAGGCGAAAAGCTCGGCCTGTCCGTGTCCGGTCCGATTGCGAGCCGCACCGACACCACGAAAACTGCGCGCCAGCCGGTCGACCCGACCGCACTCGACAGCAACCGCTACCGCTGCGAGAAGACCGACTACGATACGGCCATCCCGTACCGCAAGCTCGACGCCTGGGCGAAGTTCCCCGACTTCCAGCAGCGCATCCGCGACGTGATCGTGAACCAGGCCGCGCTCGATCGGATCATGATCGGCTGGAACGGCGTGCACGCGGCGGCGGATACCGACAAGGCTGCGAACCCACTGTTGCAGGACGTGAACATCGGCTGGCTGCAACAGTATCGCGAGCGCGCGGCGCAGCGCGTGCTGCACGAAGGCACGAAACAAGCCGGCAAGGTGCTCGTCGGTAAGGCCGGCGACTACGAGAACATCGACGCACTCGTGATGGACATCGTGTCGTCGATGATCGATCCGTGGTTCCAGGAAGACACGAGCCTCGTCGTGATCTGCGGCCGCGAGCTGCTGCACGACAAGTACTTCCCGATCGTCAATGCGACTCAGGCACCGACCGAGCGCCTCGCGGCCGACCTGATCGTCAGCCAGAAGCGCATCGGCAACCTGCCGGCCGTGCGTGTGCCGTTCTTCCCGAAGCGCGCACTGATGGTGACGAAGCTGTCGAACCTGTCGATCTACTACCAGGAAGGCGCACGCCGGCGCACGTTGAAGGAAGTACCGGAGCGGGACCGAATCGAGAACTACGAATCTTCGAACGACGCGTATGTCGTCGAAGACTTCGGGTGCGGCTGCGTCGCGGAAAACATCGAGCTGGTGGCGGCATGACGATCAACACGCCCGCTCGCGCGCACTTCGCGCGTGTGTCGGCCGCCCGCGCGGCGGCCGCGACGGCGCCCGGTCAGACGATGGCCGGCGCGACGCCCTACGAGCTGATGCTCGCGAAGCTCGCGGCCGACCGCCGCGCCCTGAAGGGCGTGCAGTCGGTCGCCCGTAAGGTCGAGCTGAAGCGGAAGTTGCTGCCGGAGTACGCCGACTACGTGGCGGGCGTGTTGAACGGCGGCCGCGGCGCCCAGGACGACGTACTCGTGACGATCATGGTCTGGCGCATCGACGCCGGCGACTACGACGGTGCGCTCGCGATCGCCGCGTACGCGCTCACGCACGGCCTCGCGCTACCCGACCAGTTCGAACGGTCGCTCGCGTCCGTCGTCGCCGAGCAGTTCGCCGATGCCGCGCTGGCCGCGTTCCTGGAGCGAAGCACGTTCGACGCAGCCAGCCTGGAGCTGGTCGACGAGCTGACGGCCGACGCGGACATGCACGACCAGGTGCGCGCGAAGCTCTGCAAGGCGCTCGGCTATGCCGTACAGGAAGCCGATCCGCCGCGCGCCCTCGACTATCTGCGCCGCGCGCTATCGTTGAACGACCGCGTCGGCGTCAAAAAAGACATCGATCGGCTCTCGAAGCTGATCGAAGCCACGGGCCGTCAGGGCGACGGCGCCGAAGGCACGTAAAGAGCCCACCCCGGCATGGCGGCACCGGCGCCCAGGCCCAACGCCTGACGGTAACGGACCTTGTGCGCCGGTCCACCGCCATCAATCCCGAATTCACCATGAACAGTTTCGTTGCCACTGCTGCGCCCGCCGTCGCCTCGTCGCCGATCGACGGCACGCTGACGAACGACGGATTCTTTCCGGACATCGACCTGTCAGCGCTGCGCGACGCGATGCGCCTGGACGGCACCGTGACGCGCGAACGGCTGGCCCATGCCGCGCGCGACGCGATGCTGACCGTCAACGACGAGCTGCGCGCGTGGCGCGCTCGACAGCGGGCAGCCGGCGCCGCGTCGCTCGCTGACGTGCCGGCCGAGCGCGTCGACGGTGAGTCCGTCCTCGCGTACCGCTACCGGCGCGCCGTCTATCACCTGGCGCACGCAGACGTGACCGAGAAATACCGCGGCTTCGATTCGACGAAGAGCGGCGGCCAGGTGGCGACCGAGCTGGCCGTGACCGCCGACGAGTCGCGCCGCAACGCGCGATGGGCAATCAGCGACATCCTCGGCGCCGCACGCTCGACCGTCGAGCTGATCTGATGAAAGTCGCCGCGCTTCAGGGTGAAACGCTCGACGCCCTTTGCTGGCGCTACTACGCCAGCACGGCCGGCACTGTGGAAGCGGTCCTGGAAGCCAACCCCGGCCTCGCCGAGCTGGGCGTCGTGTTGCCGATGGGAACCGTCGTCGACATGCCCGAGCTGAACACGATCGAGCAGACGAAACCCCTCCTGCAACTGTTTGACTGACCTGGAATTGTCCTGATGGCTGAACCGAACACCACTACCGCCGCAGCGCTGGCCGCCGCGATCGGCCTGGCCGGCATCGCGCCGGGCATCGACGGCGACGCGCTGATCGGCGCATTCGCCGGCGCGGCGCTCGTCGTCGTCACGTCGAAAGACCTCGGCATCGGCCGCCGCGCCGCGTACATGCTCATCTCGCTCGTCATGGGCTATCTGGCCGCGCCGGAAATCACGCACATCGTGCCGGTTCGCTCGTCGGGCGTCGCCGCTTTCTTCGCCGCTGCCCTCGTCATCACGGTCACGCTGACGCTGATGGAGCGCGTGAAAGACATCGACTTCGGCGCGCTGATCCGCAGGGGGAAATGACATGCACCTGTCGTTTGCCCTGGTCGCGCTCGCCGCGCACGTGGCCGTCATCCTGCGCGTGCTGACCTACCGCAAGAACGGCGCGCGGCACCGCTCCCACGTCGCCTGGACCGCCTGGCTGATCGTCGCGATCTCCGGCGGCTCGGCGATCGAGCTGCTCATTCACCCGAAGCCGGTCGGCTTCTTCCAGGCCGCGCAGGCCGTGTTGCTGGCCCTGTTTGTCTACCTCGCGCGCGGCAACGTCGCGCGCCTTCTCCGGAGCAACGAAGCATGAACACCCTTCGTTTCAACAGTCGCGGCGCCGAAGTCGGCGTGCTGCAGCAACGGCTCGTGCGCGCCGGCTATCCGATCGACGTCACGCATCTCTATGACGAAGCGACCGAGCAGGCCGTGAAGGCGTTGCAGGCAGCGGCCGGAATCGTCGTCGACGGAATCGCCGGCCCGAACACCTATGCCGTGTTGTCGGCCGGCCAGCGCGACCGCAAGCACTTGACCGAAGCGGACATCGTCCGCGCCTCAGACAAGCTCGGTGTCTCGCCGGCATGCGTGCGCGCCGTCAACGAAGTCGAGTCACGCGGCTCGGGCTTTCTGGCGGACGGCCGGCCCGTGATTCTCTTCGAGCGGCACGTGATGTACAACCGCCTCGTCGCGGCGAAGCGTGCCGTCGACGCAGCGAGCGCAGCGCAGCGCTTTCCGAACGTCGTCAGCGCGAAGCCGGGCGGATACCAGGGCGGCGCAGCCGAATATGTGCGACTCGACACCGCCGCGCGCATCGATGCGGCTATCGCGTACGAATCGGCGAGCTGGGGCTCATTTCAGGTGATGGGCTATCACTGGGAACGCCTGGGCTACTCGAGCATCGACGAGTTCGTTGCCCGGATGGAGACGAGCGAAGGCGAACAGCTCGACGCGTTTGTGCGGTTCGTCGCCTCCGACTCGTCGCTGCGCACGGCGTTGAAGAATCGGAAGTGGGCTGCATTCGCGAAGGGCTACAACGGCGCGGACTATGCGCGCAACCTCTACGACGCGAAGCTCGCCCAGGCATACGAACGATATGCCGGCACGAAGGCGGCCGCGTGACCATGCCGAGCCTTCGCTACTGGCTGGCGCTCGCGGCGCTCGTCGCGTCGTTCGCCGGCGCGCAATATGTGCGCGCGCTGCAGGGACGCCTCGCGACGGCGCAGGATGCCGCCCGGCAGGCGAAACAGGGCATCGATGCGCGCGACGCCATCATTGGCCGGCTGCTCACCGATGCCCGTGAGAAAGACGAACAGCGCGCGCAGCTGGACCGCACGCGCGTCGCCGTCGACGCGACGCTTGCCGCGTATCAATCGCAACTCCGGAAACTCATCGATGAGAACGAAGCCGTCCGCGAATGGGCCGTTACTCGCCTGCCTGACGATGTTGTGCGCTTGCACAGCAGCCCCGCCCTCACCGGCGCCGACGATTACGCTCAACGCGTGCGCAGCGGTGACGCGTTGCACTCTGCCGGCGGCACACCCGCAGACGAACGGTGATCTGAGCGACGCACTGACCGCCGCGCGGGCGGCATGGGCTCGCTGTGCCGCCGAAGTCGACATGATTGCCGCCTGCCAGGCGAAGACACACGCACCCGCCCATGATTAAACCAACCAGCCTACGTGCCGCACTCGTCGCCGCGCTCCCGCAGCTCGCCGCAGCGCCCGACCAGCTCGCCGTCTTCATCAACGACGGCCACATCGTGGCAACCGGCACGCGCACGCCGTCATTCGAATACCGGTACGAGTGCGAGATCCTGATCCGCGAGTTCATCGGCAGCGCCGACGATGTGATGATCGCCGTCGTTGAATGGGCGCGCGCGAACCAGCCCGACCTCGTGACGAACGCCGACCAGCGCCGCGACGGGATGACGTTCATCGCCGACATCCTCGCGAACGATGCGGTTGACCTCTCGATCAAGCTGAAGCTGACCGAAAGCGTTGTGGTCGGAACGGACCACGCCGGCCGCCGTACGGTCGAACACGTCGACGACGCGGCCGAGCATTGGGTGGCGTGATGGACGACGATCTGCGTGCGCTCGAAAAGTGGGCCGGCGGGCTGCTCGCGAAGCTCGCGCCGGCAGCTCGTCGGCGACTATTCCGCGAGCTGGGGCGAGACATGCGCCGCGCGCAACAGGCACGCGTTGCCGCGCAGCAGAACCCGGACGGCAGCGCCTATGTCCCGCGCAAGATCAAGAAGGGCGGCAAGGGATTGCGCGGCAAGGTCGGCCGCATAAAGCGGCAGGCGATGTTCCGCAAGCTGCGTACCGCCCGTTATCTGAGGATCGATGTCGACGACACGGGGCTCGCCATCGGCTTCGACGACCGCCTCTCGCGCATCGTCCGCGTCCACCAGGAAGGCCAGAAAGCCCCCGTCGAGCCGGGCGGCCCGCTCGCACAGTATCCGGTGCGCGTCGTGCTCGGCTTTGCCACGGCCGACCGCGAGCTCGTGCGCGACCGGCTGCTACGCTACCTGAACCGCTGAATCGTTCACGGCGGCCAGGCGCATCGACGCGATCGTGTGATATGCCTGGTTCGTCTCACATCCGACCCACTGCAGGCCGGCTTCGCGTGCCGCGACCAGGAACGTCCCGGAACCGGCGAACAGGTCGCACACGACCCCGCCATCCGGCACCAGGCGCACCACGTCGCGCGCCAGCTCGATAGGCTTTTCCGTGACGTGTTGCTTCGGAAGCGTCAGGCGCGTCGGGAACACGCCAGGCAGGTACACGTCGCTTTCGTTCATCGGCCCGCGGCTCGCCCATACGATGAATTCGGCCTGTTGCGCGAACCCACCTCGACGCGGCCGCGTACGACCAGGCGTCTTGTCCCATACAGCGATGCCGCGCAGCGTCAGGCCGGCCGCCTGCACCACGTCCGTCAACGTTGCGAGCTGGCGCCAGTCGATGAAGCAAACGAGCAGCGCACCGTGCTTCATCGCACGGCGGCACTCGGTCAGCCAGGCATGGCACCAGAACGACCAGGCGCGTTGGTCCATGTTGTCGCCTTCGAAGTCGGTATAGACCGCCTTCGTGTCGCTGTTGATGTACTTCCGGCTCGGCGCGCGCGTTCGCGCGGACAGGTGCAGGCCACCCGACGCGTACGGAGGATCGGTGAATACCAGGTCGACGGACTGATCCGGTAGCGTGCGCGCCAAGGCGAGTGCGTCGACGCGATGGAGCTGGTTGAGCATCGGGGTAATGTCGGCCGCGGGCGCGGCGTCGGAAATGTGAATCGTCATGGTTCAGAGGCAGCGTGAAAGGGGTGCGCGCGACGTTGCGAGATGCGTCATCGAGCGTGTAATGCCGATTGTCGACGCACGTGTGCGCGCGCGCGCGACGAGCATGCTGTACCCGCGAGCACGACATTTGCCTTCGCTCGCGTCACGCGCGGGCGGCCGGCAACATGGTCGGCATGGATGCGAATGAAATTCAACGTCAGGCACGCAACGCCGTGCGCAAGGGCTCGATTCTCGATGTCGATCACGGCGCCGGCCTCTGCCGCGTCGCGGTCGGCGAGTCCGACGACGACGGCCTGCAAACCAACTGGATTCCCTGGCTCTCGCCGGCAGCCGGCGGCACGCGTGAATGGCTGCCGCCGACGAAGGGCGAGCAGGTCGTACTGCTCGGCCCAATGGGCGACTTCGCACAGGCTGTCGCACTGCGCGGGATCTACTCGGACGCCGCCCCGGCACCGGACAATTCCCCGAACACCCACACCCGCGTCTACTCGGACGGCGCACGCATCAGCTACGACCATGCGGCGCACGCGCTGACGGCTGAGCTGCCGGACGGCGCAACCGTGCGCGTCGTCGCACCGGGCGCCGTCGTCGTGCAGACGAAGGACGCGACGGTGCAAGCTGAACACATCCTGCTCGACGGCGACGCGACCGTGACGAAATCGCTGACCGTGAAAGGCCCGTTTGCCTTCGAATCCGGCATGACCGGCAAGGGCGGTGACGGCGATGCCGTGATGAAGATCAACGGCCGCGCCGACTTCACGGGCGACGTGACCGCCGGCGGCGTCAGCCTCATCGAGCACCCGCACCAGGCGCAGGGCGAATTCGCGCGCACCTCGAAACCAATTCGGAGCGGCGCATGAAGGGCATGAACGCTGTCACCGGTCGCGCGATTTCAGGCGTCGACCACCTGTCGCAGTCGGTCGGCCGGATTCTGACGACCCCGCTCGGCTCATGCATCCAGCGCCGTTCGTTCGGTTCGGAATTGCCCGACCTAATCGACGCGCCGACCAATGGCGCGACGCGCATTCGCCTTTATGCGGCCGCCGCGACCGCGCTGATGCGGTGGGAACCGCGGCTGACGGTCACCCGCGTGCAGCTCGTGGCCGATGCTGACGCAGCATTCGCCGGCGAGCAGCTCATCGACATCGAAGGATGGACCGACGAGCGCGACGAACCCGTATCGCTGCGCGTGCCCGTGTCGAACGGAGTCGCGGCATGAGAACGACACCGATCGACCTGTCGCAACTGCCGGCACCCGATATCGTCGACCCGCTCGACTTCGAAACTGTGTTCGCGGAACGCAAAGCGCGACTCATTTCCTTGTATCCGGCCGATCAGCGCGCCGAGATCGCGGCCACGCTCGCGCTCGAATCCGAACCGCTGACCCGTTCGTTGCAGGAGAACGCGTATCGCGAAGTGCTGCTGCGCCAGCTCATCAACGACAAGGCGCGCGGCATCCTGCTCGCGTACGCACGCGGCACGACGCTCGAACACATCGCGGCCCTCTTCGATGTTGAACGTCTGGTCGTATCCGCCGGCGACCCTGAAAACGGCATCGATCCGGTCTACGAAGATGACGACAGCCTGCGCGAGCGCGTGCAGCTCGCGCCGCGCGGCTTCTCCGTCGCCGGTCCTGAAGAGGCGTACGTGTTCCATGCGCGTTCGGCCGATGGCCGCGTGCTCTCTGCCGCCGCGTTCAGCCCAGAGCCGTGCGTGATGGTCGTCACGATCCTGTCGCGCGAAGGCGACGGGACGGCGAGCGACGAGCTGATCGAGATCGTAAAGAAGAACCTGGAAGGCAAGCGGCCGCAGACCGACGAAGTGATCGTGCAGAGCGCGAAGATCGTGCGCTACGCGATCCGCTCGACGCTGCGCTTCTTCTCCGGCCCGGATCGCGCCGTGGCGCTCGCGGAAGCGAAGAAGCGCACGGCGAAGTTCGCCGCCGACATGCACCGCATCGGCATGGAAGTGACCGTTGACGGCCTGCATGCGGCGATGCGCGTCGCAGGCGTGCAGAAGGTGCTGCTCGACTCGCCGACCGGCGGCGTCACCGTAACGGGCGAACAGGCGCCGTACTGCACAGGAATCGAACTGATCGACGGCGGGGTCGCAGATGAATAAGCCGATGCCCTCGTTGCTGCCGCCGAACGCGACCGCGCTCGAACGGCGCCTGGCAGAGACCAACGCGCGAATCAGCGGCATCCCGGTCGACATCGGCACGCTGATGGACCCGGACGCAATCCCGCTGGCGTTCCTGCCGTGGCTCGCCTGGCACGTCGGCGTCGAGACATGGAAGGATTACTGGCCCGACCAGGTCAAGCGCGCGCGCGTGAAGACCGCGATCCGCATTGCGCGCATCAAGGGCACTGCCGAAGCCGTGCGCCAGGTCTGCGCGTCGTTCGGCGCGAACGTGGCGATGCGCGAATGGTTCGAGATGACCCCGCGCGGCAAGCCCGGCACGTTCGAAATCGTGCTCACGGTCGGCACTCGCGACGGCGTGCCGGCCACGGCCGAATACGTCGCCGACATACGCGCGGAAGTCGATCGCGCAAAGCGCGGTACCGCGCACTACATTTTCAAACAGGGGTTTGGCGCGACCGGAACGCAACGCGTCGGCGCCGGCGCGTGCGCGGCGATCTACTGCCGCCTGTCCCTCTCGGATACCTGAACATGGCTGGGAACCTGATCAATATCACCGACGCCGGCCGCGCTGCGCTCGTCGCAGCGGGCAACACTGGCACCGTCGCACGCCGAGTCGTCGAAATCGGTCTCGGCACGGCTGCGTTCACGTTCGACAAGGGTATGAAGACCCTGCCGAACGAGCGAAAACGTGTGACGACGTTTGGCGGCGAAAATGTCTCGCCGGACACCGTGCATGTCGTCATCCAGGACGACTCGAACGACCGGTATTCGCTGTACGCATACGGCCTGTACCTGGACAACGGCGTGCTGTTCGGCGTCTACGTGCAGAACACACCGATTCTCGAAAAATCGCCGACCGCGATGCTGCTGCTCGCGAGCGATATCGTGTTCGCGTCGATCGACGCTGCGCAGCTCCAGTTCGGCCCCGCGACGTTCCTGAATCCGCCCGCGACGACCGAACGTAAGGGCGTCGCCGAACTGGCGACGCAGGCCGAAGTCGACGCAGGTATCGACGACACGCGCATCGTCACCCCGAAGGGCGCAGCGATGCGCTACATGCCGTTCACCGGCGGCCGCTTCACCGGACCGATCAAGATCGCAAAAGGCACCGACGCAATTCCCGACGATGGTTCCAGCGTCTTGCAGGCCATTGGCAATTCGCGCACGACCGGTACAACGTACTTCGGGCCGGACGCAAAGTCCGGGCGCGCCCACACGGACGACGGACGCTTCTACCTCACGAGCGACGGCGACATGGCAGTAGGGCCGGGCTCCGCGGGAAAACTACTGCTGACATCTGGAAACGTCCAGCGCGTCGCGGTGACGCCGCAGGGGCGGACGCTGGTCGGCAAGCGGCTGTACGACGACGGTGAAACGGCGATGCAGGTCATGCCGGAAGGCACCGAAGGGTATGCCTTCGCAGTCCATCGCGCGAATGCTGACGGCCATCCGCAGACGATCATGATCGGCGCATCGCCGAGCGCCACGACCAGAAACGAAAACGTAATCGAATCGCGATCCGCTCTGGACAATGCGAAACCCCTGGTGCTCAGTGCAACGAGCGACGTCAACAATGCCGAACCGAGCCGCGGCGTCGTCGCGATCTGGATGCAAGTCCTGGGGCAGACGAAGGCCGTGCTAACCAAGGATGGTGAATTCCTGCTCGGGGTTGGCACGTACGCGACCGGGCCGGCGCAGCTCCAAGTCAGCGGTGCAGCGCGCTTCGGCGGGCAAATCTGGCGCGGACTCACGAACACGATGCTGGTCGGTTCGTCGGACAGCGCTGGAATTCAGAACGCGGGAACCGGCGGCGACGCTGCCGTGAACAACGCGCGCTTCAGCGCGGATCAGGTCGGTGCGATGCTCAACCTCGGCAAGTCGCGCGGCACGAAAGTCGGCGAGCAAGCCGCGGTAGCCGCGGGCGACGAGCTCGGCCGTGTCGACTTCGCCGGTTCGGACGGCGAGCGGATCGTGCCGGGGGCGCGAATCCAGGCCATTGCCGAATCGGGATTCGCCAAGACTTCGCGCGCCGCTGCCCTAGACTTTTCGACCGTTGCTAGCGGTTCGACGAGCGCTGTCGTGCGCGTTCGAATCAGCACATCGGGCCGGACGTTGTTCGGTACGACCCAAGACAACGGCCGGGACATCATCCAGGCGAAGGGCTCGATTTCCGCCAGCAACGGCGTGATCAGCATGGGTATCGACACGGCCGGCGGCGGCCAGCTTCGCGCTGTGAGCCAGGACTACGGCGCGTTCATTCGGAATGACAACCGCGACGCGTGGCTTATGTCGACGGACGCGGGCGACCCGTTCGGGAAGTACAACAATTTCCGCCCGTTCCAATGGTCGCTGATCAACGGCAACGTGACGATCGACGGAACTGGCCTCGGGACACGCCTCGGCGGTGACGTGGGAATCAGCAAAAACCTGAGCGTTACCGGCGTCGGCTACTTCGCGGGGGGCTCGGGCACGGCGAGGTCGTACGGTTCTGGCGTCATCCTCGGCGCCAACACGGGCGGCGACGTTGTCCTGAAGTGCGCGAACGCCGACGTCGACATGAAGATGTGGGACATGCAGTCCAACGAATCGCAGTTCAACATGCGCGCCGTCGACGACCAGTGGACACGCGGTATCCCGTTTCTCACGGCGACGCGCGAGAACAAGAGCACCGCGATTCGCTCTCTGGCGCTCGTACCCGCCGGCGGACGCGTACAGGTTGCCGGTGCGCCTGACGACGGTTCGTCTGCGCTGGCGGTGCGTGGCTCGGTCAAGGGCGTCAACTCGGCCGGCGCGCTTGTTGCGTCGAACGGTGGCGGCTCTGGTCAAACCTCCATTCATCTGCGGCGCGACGGTGCGCCCGCCGACCAGAAGACCTGGGAACTGATGACGGGAGGCGATGGTTCGCTGACGCTCCGCACAGTGAACGACGCGTACTCGAACTCGCAGACAGCAATCAGCGTCAGCCGCGCGTCGAGCTATAGCCTGGGCGCAATGCAACTGATGCCGCAAGGCGGCCGCGTCATGGTCGGACCTGCCAAAGACGACTCGTCCGTCCTTCTCAACGTCGGCGGTATGGTCGCGGCAAGCGCCCCGCCAGCCGGCGACAACTCCAACAAGCTTGTCACCTCGGCGTGGGTAACGGCCGCAATCCTGAATTCGCAGGTTGGCCAGATTGTCTGGGAGGCGCGCACCGGCGTGCGAGCGGGTTACCTGAAGCTGAACGGCGCCGAGCTGAAGCGTGCTGACTACCCGGCACTGTGGGCGTACGCGCAGGCAAGCGGCGCACTCGTGTCACAAGCCGACTGGCTAAACGGTCGCTGGGGTTGCTTCTCCACTGGTGACGGCACGACAACCTTCCGCCTGCCCGAGATGCGCGGTGAATTCATCCGCTGTTGGGCCGACGGCCGCAATGACATTGACCCACAGCGCGCGATCGGCTCATACCAGGGCGACCAGAACCGTTCGCACGTGCACGGCGCAAGCGCCAGCGAAGTCGGCGACCACGTTCACTCAGCGTGGACGGACGCGCAAGGGCAGCACAACCACCCGCTCCACGACCCCGGCCACGCACACGGCGTGCGGATGGGTCGTGTCGGTGTCGTCGCAACGTCCTACGGACAAGGCTGGGGACCGTACAACTGGGACCGCCAGGACA
This sequence comes from Burkholderia pseudomultivorans, assembly GCF_902499075.1. GTDB lineage: Bacteria > Pseudomonadota > Gammaproteobacteria > Burkholderiales > Burkholderiaceae > Burkholderia > Burkholderia pseudomultivorans. The sequence goes on from NZ_CABVPP010000045.1 coordinate 41,494, forward strand.
TGCACGGCACCGAAGGCGCCGGCACCGGGATCTGGCTCGACGACGCTGGCATTCACGGCCACAACGTTGGAATCGGCGGCGCCGGCCGTCACAGCCATGGCATCACCGTCAACGCGGACGGCGGCAACGAAGCGCGACCGCGCAACGTCGCGCTGCTCGCGATGATCCGCGCCTACTAACTCACTGACCTCGAAACATGCTGATTCACCACTACAGCCCGTCGACCGGCGAATACCTGAGCAGCGGCCAGCCTGACGCCGATCCGCGCAACGATGAACGCTGGCTCATCCCGGCATCGGCGACGCTCGATGCACCGCCGCCGCGCACGCCGACGACCTGGCCGTTCTACCGTGACGGCGCCTGGTTCCTGCTGCCCGATTTCCGCGGTCGCCTCTGCTATCGCACGGATACCGGCGAGCCTGTCGAAATCGCCGTCGCCGGCAAGACGCCTGACGACCTCGGTCTCACGACCGAGCCGCGACCGTCGTCGCGTCACGCATGGATTGACGGCACCTGGGCGGTGCCCCCTGAACTGATCGAACGCGAGACGCTCGAAGCGGCGATGGCTGAATTCGAACGGCTCATGGACATCGCGCGTCGTGCAAACGCCGGCAAGGCCGACGCATACGCCGCTGGTCTGCTCGACGATGAAGCCGCTTACTACTTCAAATCCTGGTCCGCTTACCAGATGGCACTCGTGTCTGCGATCAGCGCGGAGACATTCCCGGACGCCATCGCATGGCCTGCCACGCCGACACCCTACGTGCCGCCGCCCGCGGATGTACCAGCGTCCGACGCGTCGGCAACGGAAAACTGAATCTCGCGGGCTCGCTCCCGTTTCCCCTCACCTGTCTACACATAGGAGCTGCACACCATGCCGCAGGATTACCACCACGGCGTACGCGTCATCGAAGTCAACGAAGGCGGCCGGCCGATTCGCACGATCTCCACGGCCGTGCTCGGCATCGTCTGTACCGGCGCCGACGCCGACGCGGAGACGTTCCCGCTCGACACGCCGGTATTGCTGACGAACGTCATCGCCGCCATCGGCCGCGCCGGCACGAAAGGCACGCTGCGCCGCACGCTCGACGCAATCGGCAAGCAGACGAAACCCGTTACGGTCGTCGTGCGCGTTGCCGAAGGCAAGGATGCCGACGAGACGACCTCGAACGTCGTCGGCACCGTCACGCCGGACGGCAAATACACCGGCATGAAGGCGCTGCTGGCCGCCCAGGCAAAGCTCGGCGTGAAGCCGCGCATCCTGGCCGCGCCCGGCCTCGACACGCAGCCCGTCGCGGCAGCATTCGCGACGGTCGCGCAATCGCTGCGCGCGTTCGCCTACGTGGCCGCGCATGGCTGCAAGACGAAGGAAGAGGCGGTCGCGTACCGCAAGCAATTCGGCCAACGCGAAATCATGGTGATCTGGCCGGACTGGCTCGGCTGGGACGACGTGACGAGTTCGACCGTCACCATCCCGGCGCCAGCGATCGCCGCGGGCCTGCGCGCGAAGATCGACAACGACATCGGCTGGCACAAGACTCTGTCGAACGTCGTCGTCAACGGCGTGACCGGCATCAGCGCGGACGTGTCGTGGGATCTTCAAGACCCGGCGACGGACGCCGGCTATCTGAACGAGAACCAGGTCACGACGCTCGTGAACCGGAACGGCTTCCGCTTCTGGGGCTCGCGCACGTGCGACGCGGACGGCAAGTTCTTCTTCGAGAACTACACGCGCTCCGCGCAGGTGATCGCCGATACCGTCGCGGAAGCACAGATGGGCGTCGTCGACGGGCCGCTCAATCCGTCGCTCGCGCGCGACATCATCGAAAACATCAACGCTTGGTATCGCGGCCGAATTTCGAACGGCTATTTGATCGGCGGCGGCGCCTGGTACGACCCGGAGCCGAACACGACCGACGAGTTGGCGTCGGGTGGCATGTACATCGACTACGACTACACGCCCGTGCCGCCGCTCGAAAACCTGAAGCTGCGCCAGCGCATCACCGATCGCTATCTCGCCGACTTCGCCTCGCGCGTGTCGGCCTAACCAGGAGTCACACACATGGGTATGCCCCGCAAGCTGAAAGGCTTCAACCTGTTTCACAACGGCACCAACTTCGTCGGCGAGACGAAGGAAATCCAGCTCCCGAAGCTGTCGCGAAAGATGGAGGATTACCAGGGCGGCGGCATGAGCGGCCCGATTCCGATCGACTTCGGCCAGGAAGCGATCCAGCTCGAATGGACGTGCGGTGGCTTCATGGAGGACGTCGTTCGCATGTACGGCATCACCACGCACGATGGCGTGCAACTCCGTTTCTCCGGCGGCTACCAGCGCGAAGATTCGAAGACCTACGATTCCGTCGAAATCGTCGTGCGCGGCCGCCACAAGGAAATCGACATGGGTTCCGGCAAGCCGAAGGAGGACACCGATTTCAAGGTCACGACTGCCGCGAGCTACTACAAGCTGTCCATCAACGGCCAGGAGCTGATCGAGATGGATTTCATCAACATGATCGAGCGCATCAACGGCAACGACCTGCTCGCCGGCCTGCGCAAAGCAATCGGCCTGTAATCCATAGCCCGCGAGCTGCGCGCAAGTTCAATCGCTTCACATCGACACAAGGAATCGACCATGCATCAACACAACGTTTCGGCGACGGGCCAACACGATCACAGCGCGTCCGCTGACGGCAACCACGCGCACGCGGTCCGTCACGATGGACTGGGGCAGCATACTCACCCGCTCCACGATCCCGGCCACTCCCACAGCGCTCACGCGCACACCCTCGCCGACACCGCCACGGCCGGAATCGCGGCGCCGGCCCCGAACACGCACACGTTCGACACGCCGATCGTGCGCGGAGAACAGACCATCACGCACGTGACGCTCGCGAAGCCGTCCGCCGGCGCACTGCGCGGCACGTCGCTCGCTGCGCTCGTGAATCTCGACGTGGATGCGCTGCGCAAGGTACTGCCGCGCATCAGCACACCGACGCTGACCGAGATGGACGTCACGTTGATGGACCCAGCCGACCTCGTGGCATTGGGGGGTATCTTCGCCGGTTTTTTGATGCCGAAGGCGCTGAAAGCGAGCATGGAATCCCAGACCGCGTAGAGGACGCGATGGCCGATGTCGCGACGGTGTTCGGTTGGACACCGCGCGACATGGACGACTACTCCCTTTCTGAGCTGATGGATTGGCGCGAGCGCGCCCGGATACGTAGCGGACACGAGTAACGATGGACAACGCCCTGAAACTGCGCGTCATGTTCGACATGGTCGACAACTGGACGAAGCCCCTGCGAAACATGCTGAACAGCAACAAGGGGCTGGCGCAGTCACTGAAAGCGACGCGCGGCGAGCTTGCCGAACTCGGCAAGCAGCAGAAGGCCGTCGCTTCGTTCCGTGAGATGCGCACCGGGCTCGCCGACACCACGAAGAGGCTCGGCGCGGCGCAATCCAACGTAAAGGCGCTCGCCGGCTCGCTGCACGCGTTCGGTCCGCCGACCCGGAAAATGGTCGACGATCTGGCGCGCGCGCGTCAGGCGGCCTCGCGGCTTCGCGCGGAGCAGAAGAAACAGACGGCCGCCGTCGACGAGATGCGCGGCCGGCTGTCGCAGGCTGGCATCGAGACACGCAACCTCGCGCAGCACGAGCGCGCGCTGCGCACGAACATCGCGGCGACGACGGCCACGATGCAGGCGCAGACGCGCCAGCTCGAAGCCATGTCGGAACGTGAGAAGAAGCTCGCCGCAGCGCGCGGCAAGATGCAAGCGATGCAGGGCGTCGCCGGCGGCATGGCGATCGGCGGCTATGCCGCCCGCTCGACCGGCATGCGCGTACTCGGCGGCCTCGATGGCACGCTCGACGAAGCGAAGAAGATGACGAACGAGCGCGCGCGCATCACGGCGCTCGGCCTCGGCGACCAGGCAACGCAGGACGCCGAGAAGTACGTGCGCGCGATGAAAATGATGGGTGTCAGCACGTCCGACAACATGACGCTGATGCGTGACGCGCTGTCGATCTTCGCGGACGAGCACCACGCGCAGATGGTCATGCCGACGCTCGCGAAGATGAAGTTCGCAAACGAAGCGCTGTTCGGTGCCGAAGATGCGCACGCGAACGAAGAGAAGTTTATGAACATGCTGAAGGTGATCGAGCTGCGCGGCGGCACGAAAGACGAAGCAACGTTCAAGAACGAAGCGAACATGGTGCAGAAGGTGCTGTCGGCAACCGGCGGCCGTGTCGGCGGCGACGAGTGGCGCAACTTCATCCAGACCGGCGGCGTCGCCGCGAAGCAGATGCGCCAGGACGCGTTCTATTACCAGATGGAACCGCTGATTCAGGAAATGGGCGGCCACGGCGTCGGCACGGGCCTCATGTCTGCGTACAGCAACGTCTACCAGGGCAAGACCACCGTGCGCGCGGCGCAGGAGATGATGAATCTCGGCCTGGTCGACAAGAAGAACGTCGAGTACAACAAGATCGGGATGATCAAGCGGATCAAGCCGGGCGCACTGCTCGGCGGCGATCTGTTCAAGGCGTCGCCGCTCGAATGGCTGGAAAAGGTGCTGCTCCCGCAGATGGCGAAGAAGGGCATCACCGATCCGGACAAGGTGAAAGACATGATTTCGACGATCTTCACCAACCGGACGGCCGCGAACTTGTTCTCGACCATGTACATGCAGCGGGAACAGATTCACAAGAACGAAAAGCTCAACCACGGCGCATACGGTATCGACGAAGCGGCGCAGCTCGGTGCGCAGCAAACCCAGGGCAAGGAAAACGACCTGCTCGCGAAGGGCCGCGACCTGCGCCGCGAGATCGGCGAGCGCGTCGCACCGCTGTACAACGCGGCACTCGACAAGACCCGCGAGATTCTCGGCAGCCTCATCGATCTGATCCAGCGCCACGGCGCCGCGGCGAAAGTCATTCTGTCCGTGCTCGCCGCGTTCGCCGCGCTGCTCGTCGTGATGGGTACGTTCACGATCGTGCTCGCGGGCATCCTTGGGCCGCTCGCGATTGTGCGTTTCAGCATGGCGACGCTCGGCATCCAGGGCAGTTTCCTGGCGCGCACGCTCGGCGCGAGCGCCGCAGGCTTCGGCAAATTGTCGGGTGCTGCGTCCCGATTCTCGGTCGTCGGGAACACCGCGCGCGGGACCGCCGCACGCATGCGCTCCGCACTGGCCAGCGCCTGGTCGGCTTCGTCCCCGCGCGCGGCCTGGACAACGTTGCTCGGTTATGCGCGGACGCTGCGGGAAGGCATTCCGGCCGCAGGTCGCGCGGCCGTATCGACTGTCGCGCAGTGGGGCCGTACCTCAGTCTCGTCGATGAAAAACGGGTTGCTCGCAGCACGGCAATACACGACACAGGTATGGCGCGCAGTCGCCGCGCAGGCGGCCGCGTCGCGCACGGCCGTCGCCTCCCGCTGGACCGCTGCCCGGCAGTATGCCGGCCGCCGCGGCATCGCGGGTATGTCGGTCGACGCACTGAAGGGCGCCGGCGGTCTCATCAAGGGCGGTGCGGTCGGTGCAATCAACGGCGTCGGCGCCGCGCTCGGCGGGCTCGCCCAAACGCTGATGTTCGTCGGTCGCGTCGCGCTCGTGAGCCCGGTCGGCCTCGTCATCACCTCGATCGCGCTGGCCGCGCTGCTGATCGTTCGATACTGGGAGCCGATCAAGGCGTTCTTCGCCGGCTTCTGGCAAGGCTTGACCGAAGGTCTGCGACCGCTCGCACCGATTTTCAGTCGGGTGTTCGGCGTGCTCGGCGCGATGTTCGAACCGCTCAGACCCGCATTCAACTGGCTGATGGATGCCATCAAGGGCGTGTGGGACTGGATTACCCGCCTGCTGGGGCCAGTCGACGCCAGCAAGGAAAGTCTCGACAAGGCCAGCAACGCCGGTCGGGGCTTCGGTGAATGGCTCGCGAACATCATCGTCGTGGCCGCTAAGGTCGCCGCGAAAATGGCCGAGTTCGGGGCCAATCTCATTTCCGGCCTGGTCAACGGTATCAGGAACGGACTCGGCGCCGTGAAGGAGGCCATCACGAACGTCGCCAACTCGACTGTCACGTGGTTCAAGGAAAAGCTCGGCATCCACAGCCCGAGCCGCGTCTTCGCCGAGCTAGGCGGCTTCGTGGGCGAAGGTGCGGCGCTCGGCATGTCCGGCCAGCAGCGCAGCGTCGCGCGCGCGGCGCTCGGGCTCGCGACAGCCGCCGTTGCCGGATTCGGGACGCCTGCGCTGTCGACGGCCGCGCCGATCGTGCATGCGCCCGTGCCGATCGATCGCCGCCCACCGATCGCGGCCGCCGGTCCGATCGCAGCATCGGCTGCATCGGCTTCCGCGCCGGCGTCGATCGTCATCAATATCTACCCGCAGGCCGGCGACGATCCGCGCGCCATCGCGCGCGCCGTGGCCGCCGAGCTGGATCGGCGCGAACGCGCGCAGCGTGCGCGCGCCGGTTCGCGCCTCTCCGACTGACATATAGGGAGAATCCGACTCATGCTGTTGTCGCTGGATCAATTCGTGTTCAGCCTGACCACCGCCCCCTTCCACGAGCTGAAGCGGCGCCGGAACTGGAAGCATCCGAAGAAGTCGCGCATCGGCGTGCGCGATGCGCGCCAGTACACCGGGCAAGGCGACGATGTCATCACGCTCGACGGCCTCATCGCGCCGGATCAAATCGGTACGAGCGCGTCGCTCGACCAGCTCGTCCAGATGGCAAACGTAGGCGAAGCGTACGTGTTGGTCGACGGCCTCGGGACCGTCTACGGCGCATACCTCATCGTGGGCCTCGACGAGACACGGCGCTACTTCACTCGCGAAGGTGCCGCGCGCCGGATCGAATTCACGTTGACGCTCGAATGCGTCGACGACGACGCGCTGCGCATCGAGCAGGAAGCGTCGCTGGCCAACGAGTCGGACGGCGACGCCGAAGCGGAGACGGAGACGAAAGCATGACGACACGCGCAATCGATCAGTCGAATGCAGTGGTGCGCCGCATCGAGCGCGTCGAACCCATGGCCGACTACCGGATCACGCTCGGCGGCCGCGATATCTCGCGGCGGTTCCTGCCGCGGCTCGAATCGCTCACCCTCACGGAATCTCGCTCCGACGACGCCGATACCGTCGACCTTGTGCTCGACGATTCGCGCGGCGACCTGGCGCTGCCGAAGCGCGGCGACGAAATCAAGGTGTCCATCGGCTGGGCCGGCGAGCAGCTCGTCGACAAGGGTACGTTCGTCGTGACCGAGTTCGAGCATAGCGGGGCACCCGACACGCTGACCGTACGCGCTCGCTCGGCCTCGATGTCGAACGGCATGCAGGAGCGGCGCGAGAAGAGCTGGCACAAGCAGACGATCGGCTCGATCGTGCGCGCGATCGCCGCCCGCTACAAGCTGACGCCGGCCGTCGCTGACACGCTGGCGAAGATCGTGATCGCGCACATCGACCAGACGCACGAAAGCGATATGTCGTTTCTGACGCGCCTGGCGAAACGCTACGACGCCGTGATGAACGTCAAGGATTTGCGGCTGCTGTTCACGCCGATCGGCACCGGCAGGACCGTCAGCGGGAAAGTTTTCCATGTGTTAAATCTGACGCGTGCGAGCGGAGACGAGCACGCATATCACGTGTCCGAGCGGGAGAACTATGCGGCCGTGCGCGCACACTACCATTCGAACGGCAAGGCGAAGCGGAAATCGGTGAGTGTGGGCGGGGAAAACAACAAGAACGTGAAAGTGCTGCCCGAAGACTATGCGAACGAAGCCGAGGCGCGAGCTGCCGCGCAAGCCGAGTTCAAGCGCATGCAGCGCAGCCAAGCGACGATGCGGTATTCACTCGCGCGTGGCCGCGCGGATCTATTCCCGGAAATGCCGGTCACGGTGTCCGGGTTCAAGCCGGAAATCGACGAGACCGCGTGGCTGGTGAAGAGGGCAACGCACACCATCGACGGCGACGGCGGATTCACAACCGCGCTCGACCTCGAAATGCGCGACGATCCGACGACCGATCGACACCGGTCGCACTTCAAGAAGGGCGGAAAGTAAAAAGCCCGCGGGCAGCGGGCTTCTGATTGCTTGAGCTACTTCCGGCTCTTGATGAACGCCGCCCATTGGCGCTGCGTCCATAGATGCCAATACCTCGGATTGAACACCATCGCACGGTAAGACGTACCCCTTGGGATACCGAATTTTTGGCAAATTTTGGCCATTTGCTCCGCGCGAATGTGGTGCATCAGAATCGGCACGGCACAGGCCGCAATGAGTAGCTCCAGCCAGAACGTTTCCAGCAAGTCCTGCATTAATTCCCCGCAATGTATCTGTATGAATTGTGAAAGCAGGGAAAAATGGTACAGGAGAAACACAGCGGCATCGAGCCGATAGGGTGAGCGCGACCTATGCCTGCCGCGCTTCCGCGTGCACCGGCGGCCCGTCATCGTACCGTACGAGTGCCGCTCGCGCCGTGCGCAGATTTCCCATCACCTGAAGCGCAGCTTCGAGCACCTGACCGACCGACTGCATGGCGTCGTCGATCGCGGCGCGTGCGTCAACGCGCTCGCTTTCGGTCAGGTCCGAACAGAACCGCGCTCCGTCCATCACAAGAGGACGCATGTCGACGTGACGATCGGCGGCCATCACCGTGCCGCTGCTGTGCTTCATGTTGATGCTCATTCTTCTGGTCCCTCACAAACACGTTCACGAACCGGCGGCACCCAACACGACGCGGTTGCCTCGGGATACCCCCGCGTCGCCAGCATCGCCGGCTTTCAGGATGCTAACTCAATACTGGATGGATATACAGTGTTTGTGTGACGAATGACCCGCGCGCGGATTACGGGTGGGCTACTTCTTCACGTCCTTCGCAGCGCGCTCGGCACGCAACCGTTCGATTTCAGCCATGGCGCGATCGACGTTTTCGGCCGTGCGCTCGTCGAGCGCTGCGCGCCGGTTTTCCGGCAGGCGCTTAGCGCGCTGTGGCGCGCCGGCCTTGAGCATGACGGCCTGATTTAGAACGCTACCAATGAACGACTGCAGGGTCGCTTTACCTGTTTCGTTGAGTTGCCGATATACGGCGACGAGCTCGGCCTCCTCTGCGTCTGTTTCTGACCGCTCACCGCTCTGGCGCCCCGCCTCCAATCTCTCGCCGGTCAGCACGTAGACAATGTCGACCCCGATCGAGCGCAGTGCCAAAAGGAAGCTGGTATCGGGCGACCGCTCGTCCGATTCATACGCCGACTGTGAACGCCGAGTGACGCCGCCTACAGCGGCAAATTCGTCCTGGCTCAGTCCGATCCGCAAGCGCTCTTCCCGCAAGCGACTCCCCACTTGAGACATAAATTTCCTGATATCGTTGACGAGACGTTTTTTGCTCATTACACTAGCCTTACCGTAACGCAAGGCTAACAACCAAAGTATACCGACCATGACCACCGCCAAAGGCCCGCGCCGATCGCCACGCGGCACCCTGTCGGACAAGCCCGTCTACGTCCGACTGACATCCACCGAACGTGACGAGCTTGAACAGTTCGCCGCGCAGCGCAATCGCTCGATTTCGAGCATGGCGCGCGAGCTGATCCGTATCGGCGCAAGCCATCTCCGCACCATTCCCCGTTCCCGCTCCGTCCGCTCGTGAATTGAGGAGCCTGCATGTACCCCGATCCGAAACGCGTCCGCAACAACAAGCACACCGTCCGCTTCGACGACTACGAGCAGGCCGTTCTCACGGCGCTCGCGAACTATCAGGGCGAGCAGCTCGCCGTGCTGATTCGCGAGATCGTCATGCGCGAAGCGACCGCCGTACTTGCCGAACGCAACACCTCCATTCTGGACCGCGCCGGCGCCTGAACGAAGGCACCGAAACGCCAACAATGAGTAGCTCCACCGATGCCCGAAACCAGCACGGAAATTTCCCTCTCGGACGCCGACCGCGACGTGCTGGAACGCGTGCGCGTGCTGCACAACCTGCCGTCCCTGGAAGCGACGGCCGAGTGGCTCGCCAAGCGGCGCCTGCGCCGCACCGCCAAGCAGATAAACGGCCGCGGCCGCGCCCTGTATCTCGTCCGGAGTAAACCGACATGCGAATCCTGAACCGCTGCCCGCACTGCCGCACGCGCGCTACCGCGCGCAGCAGCCGCGAAATGTCTCAGACCTTCCGGGAAGTCACCTTCCAGTGCAACAACGTCGAGTGCGGCCACACCTACGTTGTGAACATGGAGTTCGCCCGCACCCTGTCGCCCTCCGCGACCCCGAATCTGTCGCTAAACCTGCCGCTTTCGCCGAACGTGCGCGAGCGCCTCGAGCAGCAGCTCGAACTGCCCGTCTAGCGCGCTAAACCCTTTCCCCTGTTTCCCCTCGCATCGTGCCTATCCGGCGCGAGGGGCTTTTTTTGCCTGAAAAAAGGAGATCAGCATGGCCACCCTCGCTTCCGCCGCCGTCGTGATGCCGTTCGATCCGGCCTGCCTGTCACTCGATAAGCGCCGTGAGTATCTGCGCGCACTGTGGCGTGCCGACATCGACCCGTTCGTGTTCGTCGGCACCGCCCGCCGCCTTGGCTACGTGCTGGGCTGCCATTGGGACGCAGATGCCGGCATGCCCGTCCTGACACCGATCGTTTTGCACTGAGCCGATGCGCGCGCCCCTCACCGACCTCGACCTGCGCGCGATGTGGCGCCGCCTGCGCATGGTCGGGAATTTCGACGCGCTGTGCCCGGCCGCCCGCCGAGCCTTCGAATGCACGGCGAACGTATGGCGCGATCGAGAACCAGCGCCCGAATTGCCAGCCGTCGACAGGAAACGCCGCGCCGCGAACGACTTCGACTGACCCATCCGCGCCGGCCGCCGGCGCACTCACCTGGAACCACACCATGAAACCCTACGTTTTCGGCATCGGCGTGCTGCTGATGCTTTCCTTCTCCCTCTACGGCGTCTACTGCCTTGCCGCCGACGTGCTGCGCCTGTTCGACGTTCGACACGCCCGCGCGATCGCTTTCCTGATCGGGGTCGTCGCGTATGCCGCGCTGGTCGCGGCCATTGTCTGGTCCGTTCCGCCGCGTGGGTGACAAATGAAGCACGAGCCCACCATCCGCTACGAGCTGCTGACGACGGTCGGGCTGCGCACCGTCGCCGGCGATCACGTCGTCATCCCGAACGACGCCGACGCCGCGTTCGGCATCCACGCCGAGCCGCATGTGCGCGACGGCCACCCCGAAAAGTGGATCGTCACGCACCTGGCCTCCGGCCTGCGCATCGGCCACGGTGCGACGCGTACCGCCGCGCTCGCGAGCGCGACGTCGAACGTCGAGCGCAACCGCAATCGCCTGCGCGCAATGCTCGACCAGGCCACGACCTCGCGGTACGAGCTGCAGCATGCCGTTCAGCGCCTGCAACAGAACCATCACGACATCCTCGGAGGCGCCGCAGCATGACGCACACGACTACCCCACACGACGCCGCGCTCGCGGCCTCCATCGCGGCGGCCGCGGACGCCCTTCGCTTCGACCACGAACCCGGCGGCCTGCAACGCGTCGCGGTACTCGCGCTGTTCGTCAGCATCCTCGGCGACCGCCTGGCGCTCGCCTTCCCCGCGTCTGCCGGCGCGCTCCGCGCGCTCGTCGACAGCCCTGCGACATCCGGCAACCCTGCCGCCCTCTCCCTGCATCAACAGCAATAACGATGGCCTCGATCGACGAACTGAAACAACGCATCGACCTGCACGACCTCGCCGACCGGCTCGGGCTGAAACGCGGCCGCGGCGGCGACCGCGCGCTCTACCACTCGCCGCAGCACGACGACAAGAACCCGTCCCTGTCGATCTACGTGAACCACCCGAAGCACGGCACCGGCTGGCGCGATCACAGCGCCGACGTCGGCGGCTCGTGCATCGACCTGGTCATCCACGCGCGCGGCGGCACCGTCGCCGACGCGGTGCGCTACCTGCACGACGCGTACGGCATTCCGCTCGACCGGCCGGCGCCGGCCGAGCGCCGCGAGAAAACGACCGTCGAGTACATCGCCGATCGGTGCTTTGCCGAACGCGACCAGGTGCGTGACTATCTCGGCGGCCGCGGCATTTCCGCCGCCGCGATTGACGCCGCGATCGCCGCGCGCTCCCTCGGATTCAACACGTGGACCAGCTCGAAGGTTGCCGCCGGCGAAGTCGGCCACGCTGGCCCGGCCGCTGCGTTCATCGTGCGCGCACCGGGCGACGGCCGCGTCGTCGCCGTCGACATGCGCTATCTCGATCCGGCGCTCAACGGCGGCGTCAAGACGCAGACCCAGGGCGACAAGGCCGGTTACGGCTGGACTGCGGATCCTCGCAGGCTCGACAAGGCGAAACGCGTGTTCATCGTCGAAAGCGCGATCAACGCGCTGTCGATCGACACCTGCGCGCTGCCTGGCGCGGCGGCGCTCGCGCTGCGCGGCCTGGCGAACGTCGACGGCATCGACTTCGCGTTCCTGCGCGGCAAACAGGTCGTGATCTGCCTGGACAACGACGAGCCCTTCGCCGACGGTCATCCCCGCGCCGGCCGCCGCCCCGGCCCGGAAGCGGCGTGGGCGCTGTACGAACGCCTTACGGCGCTCAACATCAGCGCGGTCCTCGTCGACCAGGCCGACTGGCTCGCCGACCTCGCGGACGGCGAGAAAACGCAGAAGCCCATCAACGACGTGAATGACTATCTGCAACTGCGCGGCCCGGCCGAACTGCAGCGCGCACTCGACCAGCTCGAACCGTGGCTGATTGCTGGCCTCGCCGGCGACGCCACGCGTCGCGGCCGGCCGCGCATCTTCTTGCCGTCGCACGACTTCGCGCAATACTGGCGCTTCCGCGTGCGGCCCGACTTCACCAGCTACATCACGAAGATGGACCGCAACGACGACACGGGCATCGAAACGCCCGTCATGACGGACCTGTGCGGCTTCCGCATCGCCGGCATCAGCCGCGTGTCGGTCGCGAGCGCGACGTCGACGATGACAGGCGACGCCGACCAGGCGCCCACCGTCTACTTCGCCGTGTCCGTCCAGGCGCCGCGCCACGGCGCGCAGCTCGTGCGCCGCGTGATGCTCGACGACCAGCTCCACAACGTCGACCAATGGGGCAAGTTCGGCCCGATCTGGGCGCCGGCGCCGTTCAAGCGCATGGTGAACATCCTGGAGCGCGGCGCCGACCTCGGCGCGCGCCAGGCCGCAAACTTCGTCGGGCTCGCCTGGCGCGACGGCCGCCTGATCGTCAACGAAGGCCCGGACTGCTACTTCACCGAAGCCGACAAGCAGTGCCCGTACCACAACCTGACATTCCCGACCGGCCCTATCAGCGACGCACGGCGCGTCATCGCCGCGTACCAGGCGACGTTCAAGCAAAACGCCGCGACGATCCCGCTCGTGTGGGCGCTCGGCGGCCACCTGAAGGCGCTGCTCGGTTTCTGGCCGCACATCACCATCCAGGCGAACAAGGGCGCCGGCAAGTCGACGCTCATCAAGCGGCTCGAGCGCTCGCTCGCGTTCACGATGTTCTCCGGGCAGTCGCTGCAGACCGAGTTCCGGCTGCTGACCAGCATCAGCCACACCAGCCACCCGGTCGGATGGGAAGAGCTGTCCGCGCGCCGGCAGGACGTGATCGACAAGGCCGTCGGCCTGCTGCAGGAGAACTACCAGTACACCGTCACGCGCCGCGGCACCGACATGACGGAATACCTGTTGTGCGCGCCCGTGATGCTGGCCGGCGAAGACGTGCCCGTGCGCAGCCTGCTCGGCAAGCTCGTGCGCACGACGCTGACCGGCAAGCGCGGCCCGTTGATGCCGGACGACCTGCCGCGCTTCCCGGTTCGGCAGTGGCTCGAATTCCTCGCCGGCCTGGACAAACGCACCGTGCACGACCACTACGCCACGCTGCGCGACAAGGCGCTGGCCAACTGCCGCGCGAGCGGCGAGGACGACGGCGCGAAGCGGATGGCCGGCAACTATGCGGCCGTCGCGCTCGCCTGGCGCTACCTGTGCGAGTTCGCCGGCATGGACCCGAGCGAAGGCGACTTCCCGCGCGACCTGCTCGCCGAAATGAACGGCCACGTCGCTGAGACAAGCGCCGATCGCGAGCCGTGGGTCTGGATCATGGAAACGGTGCTGTCGGAGATCGACGGCGGCAACTACAAGCACCCGTTCACCTTCGATACCGTCGACGGCGAGTTCTGCCTGCTGCTGCGCACCGGCCACGTGATGGACCACATCGCCCACACGAGCGCGCTGCGCGACAAATGGAACGGCCTGCCCGTGAAATCCGATCGCGTGTTCAAGGCGCAGCTCAAGCACGCCGGCGTCGTGGTCGGCGAGAAGGAGGTCGAGCGCCGGATCTACACCCGCCGCGTGCCGTACCTCACGCCGATTTCGCTCGACCGTCTGGCGGGCTTCGGTCTGCACGTGTCCATCCGTGAAGACCTGGCGACCGACGCGACCGAGCAGCGGGGCCGAGCATGACGCCCTCTCAGCCGATGCGGCCGCCACGCGGCCGTACCCCTTCCCCCCATATTTCCGGCCGCGTAGCGGCCCTGTATTCGGTTTTGTGGTGCGTGCGTCGATGCGCGCAGCAATCGGCGCACGTCGTCACGCGGCCGCCGTGCTGTCGGCTTCCCCCCGTACCCCCCGCAAGTCGAAACGGCCGGGCAACGGCGCGAACCTTGAGGAAAGGGGGCCGCGCGGGCGAGCTTTTCCACAGGGAACGGGCAGGCAGCGCACGCGAATCGTGGTTTTCGGGGGCGTCCGCTCGTAAGTCTTTGATTGTTGAGAAGAGTGCCGCCATGTGTCGCTCTCCATTTGCCACTAGTCGGGGCGTTTTTGCCACTAGTCCGGTTTTCGCGCCGACCGCCGCCGCCCCTTTCTCTCTTCTCTCTAATTCATTGAAAAAGAAGAAGAAAGAAAGCAAAGAAGAGGCAGGCACAGGTCGAAATCGAGCGCCACGAGTCTTGTGCGTTTTGCCATCAGTTACAGACGCTGCCTATTTTTTAGGCCACGAGTCGGAAGGGGCTGCCACGGGTTTTTCATGGCAAATGATGGCAGGCGAAATCATTAAAAATCAGTCAGTTACGCATGAAAGACAGGGAGCACCACGAATCCACGAGTTGTTTTGCCCCTCCCCCTGCCGCGTCGCGCTCGGGAGATAGCCCGATGAACACCGTGAACCTGGAACAAGCCGCTGCCCTGCTCGGCGCGCATCCCGAAACGGTGCGGCTGAAAGCGAAGGCCGGCGAGCTGCCTGGCCGCAAGGTCGGCAAGCGCTGGATGTTTTCGACGGTTGCCCTGCAGCGCTACCTCGCCGGAGAATGGATTCCGCGAGTTGTGCAGGGCGATCAGCAGGAGGAAGTTAAAAAATGTCGCTCTATAAACGCAGTAACAGTCCCAACTGGTATTACCGCCTCACCCCGCCTGGCGGCGGTCCGGTCGTACAGGGAAGCACTGGCACCAGCAACAAAGCGCAGGCCCAGGAGTTCTACGACCGCCTGAAGGTGGAGCTGTGGAACCAGGCGAAGCTCGGCCACAAGCCGCGCTACACCTGGAACGATGCGGTTGTCCGTTATGTCGGTGATCGCGAAGGGTTGCCGAGCCTGGAAACGTCGAAAACGCACCTGCGCTGGCTCGATCAGCACTTGTCCGGCGTCGCCCTGGCGGACATCGACCGCGACCGTATCGACGCGATCGCGCTCGCCAAGCGCCGCGAGCCACGCGTGGTGCGCACGAAGCGCGGCATCGTCGTCACCGACAAGACCGTTAGCGCTGGCACCGTGCGCCGCGTGATCTGCGTCCTAAAGGCCGTCTTGAATGCAGCCGTCGAGTGGGAATGGCTGGATCGCGCGCCGGTGACGAAGCTGGCGAAAACCGTGCAGAAGCGGATCCGCTGGCTGACGCCGGCGCAAGCCGAACGATTGCTGGCCGAGCTGCCCGAGCACCTGTCTGACATGGCACGCTTCAGCCTCGAAACCGGCCTGCGG
The DNA here is from genome assembly GCF_902499075.1 of Burkholderia pseudomultivorans. Classification (GTDB taxonomy): domain Bacteria; phylum Pseudomonadota; class Gammaproteobacteria; order Burkholderiales; family Burkholderiaceae; genus Burkholderia; species Burkholderia pseudomultivorans. The sequence goes on from NZ_CABVPP010000045.1 coordinate 57,469, forward strand.
CGCTCGAACGTGACGGGGCTGCAATGGTCGCAGGTCGACATCGTGCGGCGCATCGCGTGGATTCACCCGGACCAGGCGAAGGCGAAGAAGGCAATCACGGTGCCGCTCTCCGAAACGGCGATCGCGGTCCTGTTGCGCCAGCGTGCGAAGAGGCGCGCACCCGAGTTCGTCGACAGCGTGTTCGTCTACAAGGGCCGGCCGGTGTATCAGACCGTGACCGCCGCCTGGCGCAAGGCACTGAAGCGCGCCGGCATCCGTGATTTCCGCTGGCACGATCTACGGCACACGTGGGCGAGCTGGCATGTCCAGCGCGGCACGCCGTTACAGGTGTTGAAGGAGCTGGGCGGGTGGGAAACGCTGGAGATGGTGCAGCGCTACGCGCACCTGTCGGCGGCGCATCTGGCGCAGTGGGTGCAGCCGCATTTGCCGGTCGCGCAGGTGATCGAGCTGCCGCGTGAAACGGTGTCAGCGCCGCCGGAAACACTGCTGACCGCAGCCGGCTAACTGTAATTTCACTGTAACGGGGGGAAACGATGAAGTAGCGAAACCGCTGAAAGCCTTATCAGGCTTGGCGCGCCCGGCTGGGATCGAACCAGCAACCCCTGCCTTCGGAGGGCAGTACTCTATCCATTGAGCTACGGGCGCCTGTGACAGTGAAGCGACCCCAATAAACAGATCGCCCACATTTGACAAGACGGCAAGGATACCCTGTTTCCCATGACGCGTCCACCTTGCCCGTGGAATCCCCGCCGGACCGTGCTGCGTGCGGGTAAACACGCGCCATCGCGGCGCTCGCCGTGATGTAAACGTTCCGTCTATAATCGTCCGTGCTTCATTGGACTGCCATTTTGCCGTTGCACCGCGCTCACAATTCCTAATCACGGAGACGAGGCAAGTATGAGCGAAGCACCCCACGAATCTCCCGTCAAAACCCCCGGGCAGTTGATTGCCGTCATCATCGCGTCGTTCGCGATTCCGATCGCCCTCATCGTCCTGTTCGCCACCTACGCGAACCACGCGTTCCGTTCGGGCGCCGGCACGGACGCACTGTCCGACGAGCAGGTCGCCAGACGCATCGCGCCGATCGCGCAGGTCGACGTGAAGGACGCCAACGCGCCCCGCACCTACAAGACAGGCGAGCAGGTGTACAAGGCCGTCTGCGTGACGTGCCACGGCACGGGCGCCGCGGGCGCGCCGAAGTTCGGCAACAAGGACGACTGGGCGCCGCGCATCTCGCAAGGCTTCGACACGCTGCTGAAGACGGCCCTCGCCGGCAAGGGCGCGATGCCGCCGCGCGGCGGCACGAGCCCCGACGACGTCAGCGACTACGAGATCGCCCGCGCGATCGTCTACATGGCAAACAACGACGGCGCGAACTTCCCCGAACCGGCGGCGCCGGCCGCCAACGCGCCGCAGGCCGCAAGCGGCGCGGCAGGCGCATCGGGCGCGGCCGATGCCGCAAGCGCGCAGATCGCCGCCGCGCAGGCCGCGATCGCTGCGATTCCGAAGGCCGGCGAGCAGCCCGCGGCCGCGCCGACAAGCGCCGACGCCGCGTCGGCCGGCAAGGCGCTCTACACGCAGGTCTGCCAGGCCTGCCACGCCGCGGGCGTGCTCGGCGCACCGAAGTTCGGCAGCAAGGAGGACTGGGCGCCGCGCCTGAAGGACTCGATGGACACGGTCTACAACTACGCGCTGCACGGCAAGGGCGCGATGCCGCCGAAGGGCGGGTCGAACGCGTCGGATGCCGACGTGAAGGCCGCCGTCGATTACATGGTCAACGCGGCGAAGTAAGCGCGACCGGTCAACGGCCCGTAGAAAACCCCCGCGACGCACGTGCGTCGCGGGGGTTTCGTTTTGGTTTTGCCCGACCGCGCCATCGCGCGCCGGTTCTCGCCGCCGTATCCGTTCAATGCCCGCCCGGCGGCGCCGCTATCGCGTCACTTCTGCAGCAACGCCTTCAGGCTCGCGAGCCGATCCTTCGGCGACATCGGCGCCTCTTCCGGCGTGGGCGGCGGCGCATCGTCGAGACCCATCTCGGGGATGAAGCGCGACGGCTCGCACACGACCGTCTCGCGCGCCCGCTTGCGCTTCTTGCACCAGTTCAGATGCAGGCTGCGCTGCGCGCGCGTGATCGCGACGTACATCAGCCGGCGCTCCTCCTCGATCCGCTCGCTGTCGATCGGGCCGTCGTCGTCGCTGCCGCCGCGGTGCGGCATGATGCCCTCCTCGACGCCGACCAGGAACACGTGCGGATACTCGAGCCCCTTCGACGCATGGACGGTCGACAGCCGCACCGCGTCCGGATCCTCGTCCTTGCCTTCGAGCATCGACATCAGCGCGACGGTCTGGATCAGGCCGAGCAGGTTCTTGCCCGTATCGCCGAGCCCGTCCGCGTTGTGGAAGCCCTCCGCCTCGCCGTCGACGGCCTCGGCCGCCTCGGGCTTGGTGCCCTTGCGCTTCAGCCATTCGAGGAACTCGAGCACGTTCTGCCATTTCGACTGCGCCTGACGCTCGTCGAACGCATCGTACAGGTAGGCCTCGTAGTGGATTGCCTCCATCATGTCGTCGAGCACGACGGTCGCGGGCTCCTTGTCGGCGCGATCGGTCAGGCGCTGGATGAAGTCGCAGAACATCCGCAGCGGCTCGACCTGGCGCGCGGACAGCCGCGCCTCGATGCCGCCCATGTAGACGGCCTCGAACAGCGACACCTTCGCCTGGCCCGCGAACGAGCCGAGCGCCTCGAGCGTCGTGTTGCCGATCCCGCGGCGCGGCGTCGTGACCGCGCGGATGAACGCGGGATCGTCGTCGGCGTTCGCGATCAGGCGCAGATACGCGCACAGATCCTTGATCTCGGCCTTGTCGAAGAACGACTGGCCGCCCGACAGCACGTACGGGATCCGCTCGCGCCGCAGCACCTGCTCGAAGATCCGCGCCTGGAAGTTGCCGCGATACAGGATCGCGTAGTCGCGGAACTGCGTGCGCCGCTCGAACTTGTGCGCGGACAGCCGGAACACGACCGATTCGGCCTCGTGCTCCTCGTCGTTGCACGGCGTGACGGTGATCGAATCGCCCATCCCGTGCTCGGACCACAGCTTCTTCTCGAACAGCTTCGGGTTGTTCGCGATCACGTTGTTCGCCGCGGTCAGGATCCGCACCGTCGACCGGTAGTTCTGCTCGAGCTTGATCACGTGCAGCTTCGGGAAATCCTTGCCGAGCTGCGCGAGGTTCTCGAGCGTCGCGCCGCGCCAGCCGTAGATCGCCTGGTCGTCGTCGCCGACCGCCGTGAACGCCGCGCGCGGGCCCGCGAGCAGCTTCAGCAGCTGATACTGGCACGCATTGGTGTCCTGGTACTCGTCGATCAGCAGATAGCGCAGCTTGTTCTGCCAGCGGTCGCGCACCTGCTCGTTGTTCGCGAACAGCTCGGTCGGCAGGCGGATCAGGTCGTCGAAATCGACGGCCTGGTACGCGTGCAGCGTCGCGACGTAGTTGCGGTACACGAGCGCGGCCTGGTGCTCGTCCTCGTTCGCGGCGATCGTCATCGCCTCCTCGGGCGTGACGAGGCCGTTCTTCCACAGCGAGATGATGTTCTGGATCTTGCGGATCAGCCCCTTGTCGGTGGTGCCGATCTGCTCCTGGATCATCCCGAAGCAGTCGTCCGAATCCATGATCGAGAACTGCGGCTTCAGGCCGACGTGCTCGGCCTCCTGGCGCAGGATCTGCACGCCGAGCGAGTGGAACGTGCAGACGGTGAGCTGGTTGACGGGCACCTTGCGGCCTTCCTTGCCGGGCGTGGTGAGCGTCTTGCCCTCGAGCAGCTTCGACACGCGCTCGCGCATCTCGGCGGCCGCCTTGTTCGTGAACGTGACGGCGGCGATATGGCGCGGCTCGAAGCCTTTCGCTTCGATCAGGTGCGCGATCTTCTGCGTGATCACGCGGGTCTTGCCGCTGCCCGCGCCGGCGAGCACGAGGCAGGGACCGTCGAGGTAGCGCACCGCTTCGTTCTGAGCGGGATTGAGGCCTGCGGACATGATGGCGGATGGTGTTGCGGTTGACGGCGGAACGCCGGGAGGATGCCGTGCGCGGCGGCCCTGCGAAGCAGGCGGACGCGCAGGCAGGACGCGCATGTTAACACGTCGGCGGCACGCGTTTCGTGAACGCCGCCGGACGGCGCCGCGTGTGCATCCGGCCCCGTGCGCGCCGCACCTCACCCTGGCCGGACGGCCAATCCGGCCCCGTCCGGGCGCGGATCGGCCACAATAGGCGCTCGTCGGCCCGGCGCTCGCGCGGGGCCCGGATCAACCGTCGCCGGATCGACACCATGGGATACCCGTTCGCCACCGCCGCCCTCGGCCCGCTGCTGTTCGCGCAGGGGCGCTACGTGCGTCGCGTCACGCCGCGGCTGCCCGAGGCGGCCGGCCCGCGCAGCGGGGAAGCCGGCGAAGGCCCGCCGCTGCGCGTGCTGGTGCTCGGCGATTCGGCGGCCGCGGGCGTCGGCGTCGCGACGCAGGCCGATGCGCTGGCCGGGCAACTGGCGCGCGCACTGGCGGCCACCCATCGCGTCAGCTGGAAACTGCTCGCGCGCACCGGCCTGACGACGCAGGATCTCGTCGACTGGCTCGCCGCCGAGCCGGCCGAGCCGTTCGACGCGGCCGTCACGTCGCTCGGCGTCAACGACGTGACGGGCGGCGTGTCGCCGGCCCGCTGGCTGGCCGCGCAGGCCGCGCTCGTCGGGCTGCTCGCCGCGCGCTTCGAGGTCGGGCACGCGGTGCTGTCGGCGGTGCCGCCGATGGAGCGCTTTCCGGCGCTGCCGCAGCCGCTCGCGTGGTATCTCGGGCAGCGCGCGAAGCGCCTCAACGCGGCCCTCGCCGGCTGGGCCGCGACGCAGCCGCACTGCACGTTCCTGCAGGTCGCGCTGCCGCTCGAGCGCCACCTGATGGCCGCGGACGGCTTCCATCCTGCCGCGGCGGCCTGCGCGGCCTGGGCCGGGCAGGTCGCGGTCGCGTTGCGGCAGCGGGCCGCCGCATGACG
>NZ_CABVPP010000046.1 GCF_902499075.1 Burkholderia pseudomultivorans
ACGAGGCGTTCATGAAAATCGCCGCTTGCATCATCTGCTGGCGACAGCTGCAAAACTCATTGTGTTAGAGCTTCTTATACCGGAGATCGACATCGATCGCACGCGTAAATTGTGTGCGTCGATCAAAGACACGGAGCCAAACGATGCGAGCCGAACAATTGCTTCCCGACGATCAGGACCGGATCGACGCCGGCGACACGACGATCCGCAAGGGCACCGTCGGTGCGTTTCTCGTCAATGCGCGCGTGCTGACCGATCCGCATGCGTCGACGGCCGAACGCGCCCGCGCGGAAGCGGACGTGCTCGACGCGTTGCCGGCGCTGCGCGCGCTCGGGCTCTTCGATGTGCTCGAGGTGCGCGATGGCGCGCTGCGCGCGTGGCTCGACGCGCATTGACCATTGCGCGGCACCGCGACGTCACGCGTACGCGTGCCCAAGCCGGGTATTCACATCAGCCGATTCGAGGAGTCGACATGAAGGCAGCAGTCGTGAAGGGGCGCGGTGAAGGTCCGGTCTTTACGGAATTCGAAGCGCCGCACGCGCAGCCGGGTCACCGGCTGATCGACGTGACGGCGTCGGCGCTGAGTCGGCTGGCGCAGGGGCGGGCGTCCGGCGCGCACTATTCGTTCGACGGGCGCTACCCGTCCGTCGTCGGCGTTGACGGCGTCGGTCGGCTCGACGACGGGCAGCGCGTCTACTTCTTCAGCGCCGCGGCGCCGTTCGGCGCGATGGCCGAACGCACGATCGTGCCCGATACGCAATGGGTGCCGCTGCCGGACGATCTCGACGACGTCACGGCCGCCGCGATCGCGATCCCGGCGATGTCGTCGTGGGCCGCGCTGACCGAGCGCGCACGCATTGCGGGCGGCCAGACGGTGCTCGTCAACGGCGCGACGGGCGCGTCGGGCCGCCTCGCGGTGCGGATCGCGAAGCACCTCGGCGCCGCGACGGTGATCGCGACGGGACGCAACCCGGCTGCGCTGCACGCGCTGCTGGACGCCGGCGCGGATGCCGTCGTGCCGCTGCAGCAGGACGCCGCCGCGCTCGCGCGTGCGCTCGAACCGCACTGGCGCGCGGGCGTCGACGTCGTGCTCGATTATCTGTGGGGCGATACCGCGCGCACGCTGCTGGTGAGCGCCGCGCCGAACCTGCCGGCGGGACGCCCGCTGCGCTTTGTGCAGATCGGCTCGATCGGCGGAGCGGACGTGTCGCTGCCGGGCGCCGTGCTGCGCGCCGCCGCAATCGAACTGATGGGCAGCGGGCTCGGCAGCGTGCCGCTGCCCCGGTTGACTTCGGTCGCGCGCCGCGTGTTCGACGCCGCCGCACTCGCGCGGCTGACGCTCGACACACGCGTGGTGCCGCTGTCGGCGGTCGGCGAACACTGGAACGATACGAGCAGTGCCGTTCGTACGGTGTTCACGATGGGAGCGGAACGCTGACCGCCGTGCGGCGCCGTGGGCGCGTGTCGTCGCCCGCGCGACAGCGATCGGGCGTCAACACCGCTGCCGAATCCCCGCCGTCACGCCAACCCGGGCCGTGCCATATCCGGCGAAATCGCGCGACACGTAGACCTTGCGCACGTGCTTCGCGATCGCGAATGCGCCGGGCGCGCGCCCAATGGCGAGTTCACTGTTTGCAGTCGTCAACAATGCTGCGCGCGTCACGCTGCGCCGCTAGCTTGTCTACGAGATGCATCAGGCAGCGCGTTTCCGCCCGGAACGGACGAGCGTATGTGCGATTCCTGTATGCGGAGCTGGAACGACTTACATTCGGGATTCGATTGTGTCGACCATTACAAGCGAGGCACCATCGAGCCGGTGACTTCATCACATTCCCGACGACAGGCGATCATGCTGGCCGAACCCATAACGGTGCATTTCGAATGAACGGATTGGCGATAGGTGTGCAAGCGGCCGGCATGATCGTACTCGCGGCCGTCGTCCTGCTCGGAATCACGGTAGGTCTGCTGATCGTCGTCCTATACAGCTTCTCGCGCCATGAGGGACGCCTCGAACGAATGAAGTCGGGAATGAAAGCGCTCTGTTCCGCTCTGGCAATTGTCATCTTGCTGTTCTGCGCCGGCGTCTACTACAAGGACGCTCGCTTACGCGCACGCGCGACGCAGTTCGTCACCGAACTTTCCCGGGGCGACGGGGGGCGCTACACCGCGCGATATGCGTACCTCGGAGGGGAGCGAATTCTTTTGCGGCTCTATCGGACCTCCGATATGCGATTGCTTGCCGAGCGCACGTACGCGTACCCGGATGCTGTTCGCTTGATATGGACCAAGGAATCGCTGATATTCGATACCGCCGTCGACTATGACGGAGAAATCAGGCTGCCGCCCACCGGGTTTGATCGATTCAAGGCCATATTGCCGTAGTGGGGGGGGCGCTCCTGCGCAAGTGACTGCACCGCATGGAGGCACGGGCGACGTGCATGCCGTCGCTCGCGTCGTCAAGCGAGTCGTTAGAACCGCTGCTGAATCCCCGCCGTCACCCCCACCTGCGTCGTCCCATACCCGGCGAAATCGCGCGACACGCCGACCTTCTGGTCGTGTTTCGCGATCGCAAACGCACCGGACAGATACAGCACCGTGCGCTTCGACAGCGCGTAATTCGCGCGCATCGACACCAGCGTCGGATCGGCGTCGGTGCCGCCCTTGATGTCCTGGTGATAGACGGCCGCGATCAGCGAAAACGTCGGCGTGAACTGGTACGATCCGCCGACCCAGTACGTGTCGCTCAACTGGTTCGCGGCGCTCGTGTGATACGTGCGCCGATAGTTGCGGTAGCCGGCCATCGTCTTCAGGTTGCCGAAGTCGTAGCTCAAGCCTGCGTGGATCCCCTGGATGTAGTTGACCGTGTCGGCCGGCGTCACGCTGTCGGCTGCGCCGTTCTGCCGATCGAACGTGATCACCGCCGCGAACGGGCCGGTCTCGTAGCCGAGCGCGAAGTCGTATTTCGAGCTGGTCTTCACGCTGCCCGGCACGTTGCCGAAGCCGTACATCGCGCCGAACTTGAAGCCGCTGAACTCGCCGTCGTAGCGCACCGCGTTCGACGAGCGCGTGAACATGCCGTCCTTGCGGCCGCCGGTCGCCATCGACGACGTCGCCCACGAGTAGTTCTGCGCATAACCCATCGGGTCGAACGGCAGCAGGTAGTCGTAGGTGACGGTGTAGTTGCGCCCGAGCGTCAGCTCGCCCCATTTGCCTTTCAGGCCGACCGTCGCGCGGCGCGCGAAGATGGAGTCGGGGCCGTCGTCGAGTGCGCCGTTCGCGAGATCGATCCCGCTTTCCAGGCGGAACACGGCTTTCAGGCCGCCGCCGAGATCCTCGACGCCGCGCAGACCCCAGCGCGACGTGTTCTTGTTGCCCGACTTCAGCTTGACCGAGCTGCCGCCTTCCGGTGCCGCGTGGTTCGTGTACTCGATGCCGGCATCCATGATCCCGTACAGCGTGACCGACGATTGCGCGTGCGCGGCGCCGGCCGCGAGACCGGCGACGGCGGCCGAGCCGGTCAGGACGGCGGCGCGAAGGGAACGTGACTTCATTGACGGTGTCTCCTTGGTTCTTGTGGGTGAGGTGAAACAGATGCGGCGCACTGGCCGCCGCCCGGGTCAGCCCGCTTTCGCGAATGCCCAGCAGTCGTTGGTCGGGAACTCGATCCAGTGCTTGCCGGCCGTGCGCGGCACGTGGCCGAACGCGCGCAGCCGCATGTCGCCGCAATGGAACAGGTATTCCCAGCGGTCGCCGAGATACATCGACGTGACGAGGTCGGCCTGCAGCCGGTTGGCGCCGGGGCCGTCGGCGACCTGCACGCGTTCGAGACGGATCACGGCCTGCGCATCCTGGCCCGGCGCGAGCGTGTCGCGCGCGAGCGCGCGGATTTCCCAGCCGTCGCCGGCGAGCGTCACGCATTCGCCGTCGATTGCCGCGACGCGCGCGTCGATCCGGTTGTTGCTGCCCATGAACTCGGCCGTGTACAGCGAGCGCGGCGCGCCGTACAGCTCGGCCGGCGTGCCTTCCTGCTCGATGCGGCCGTTGCGCAGCAACAGGATGCGGTCGGACATCGCCATCGCCTCGGTCTGGTCGTGCGTCACGCACAGCGCGGACAGCCCGAGCGACACGATCAGCTCGCGCAGCCACGCGCGCGCTTCCTCGCGCAGCTTTGCGTCGAGGTTCGACAGCGGTTCGTCGAGCAGGATCACCGGCGGGTTGTAGACGAGCGCGCGCGCGATCGCGACACGCTGCTGCTGGCCGCCGGAAAGCTGGTGCGGAAAGCGTTCCGCGAGATGGCCGAGGCCGAGCTGGTCGAGCGCGGTCTGCACGCGGCGCTTCTGTTCGGCCGCCGCGACGCGGCGCAGCTTCAGCCCGTAGCCGACGTTGTCGGCGACGGTGCGGTGCGGCCACAGCGCGTACGACTGGAACACGAGGCCGAGCGAGCGCTGCTCGACCGGCAGGTCGACGCGCTGCGCGCCGTCGAAGAACACGCGGTCGTCGAGCTGGATGCGGCCGTCGGACGGCTGTTCGAGGCCGGCCACCGCGCGCAGCAGCGTGGTCTTGCCGCTACCCGACGCGCCGAGCAGGCATACGACTTCGCCGGCCTTCAGTTCGAACGACACGCCCTTGAGGATCGGGTTGGCGCCGTAGCTGAGGTGCAGATCGTCGACGATGAGCTTATCCATGAAGTTTCACTCCGAAACGCAGGGCCACGCCGAGACCGACGCCGACCATCGCAATGTTGATGACAGAAAGCGCGGCGACCTGGTCGACGGCGCCGGTCGCCCACAGCGACACGAGCAGCGCGCCGATCACTTCGGTGCCGGGCGACAGCAGGTAGACGGCGGTCGAATACTCGCGCTCGAAGATCATGAAGATCAGCAGCCACGCGGCGAGCAGGCCGAAGCGCACCAGCGGCAGCGTCACGTCGAGCGACACGCGCTGGCGCGTTGCGCCGACGCTGCGGCCGGCTTCCTCGAGCTCGGGGCCGACCTGCAGCAGCGCGCTCTGGATCAGCCGCATCCCGTATGCGAGCCACACGACCGTGTACGCGATCCAGATGCTCCACATCGAGTTCTTCAGCTCGCGCAGGCCCGGCACGAACAGGAAGATCCACAGGAACGCGAGACCGGCGAGCAGGCCCGGCACCGCGCGCGGCAGCAGCACGAGGTAGTCGAGCAGCTTCGTTGCCCAGTCGTGGCGGCGATGGCCGGCGAACGCGACCAGCGAGTAGAAGCCGATCGCGAGCGCGCCGCCGATCACGCCGATGCCGAGCGTGTTGACGATCGCGCGCACCAGGTTGTCCTGTTCGAACAGCTCGACGAAGTTCGACAGCGTCAGCACTTCCGCGAGCGCCACGCCTTCGCCCCAGTTGGTCACGAACGCGCGCAGCACGATGCCGGAGATCGGCACGATCACGGTCAGCGCGAGCCACAGCGCGACGATCGCGAGCGCGACCCAGCGCCACACGCCGAGCGGCAGCACGGTCGAGCGGCCGGCCTTGCCTTTCACGGTGACGAAGCGGTTCGCGGTCTTCAGCAGCCGGCGCTGCAGCAGCACGAGCGGGAACGTGATCGCGACGATGCACACCGCGACCGCGGCCATCAGGTGATACGACGGCACGCCGAGCTTGTTGGTCAGCTTGTACAGGTAGGTCGCGAGCACGAGATGGCCTTCCGGATCGCCGAGCACGAGCGGCAGCCCGAACACCTCGAAGCCGAGGAAGAACACCAGCACGCCGGCGAACAGCAGCGCGGGCATCGTCATCGGCAGGCTCACGTCGAGCGCGACGCGGAACGGTCGCGCGCCCGATACGCGTGCGGCTTCCTCGACGTCCGAGCCGAGGTTGCGCAGCGCGGCCGACGAGTACAGGTACACGTGCGGCACGTGCGTGAGGCCGACGATCACCGTGATCGCGAAGATCGAATAGACGTTCCAGGGCACGCTTTCGACGCCGAACAGTTCCTTGAGCCACACCGAGTAGAAGCCGACCGGGCCGGCCGCGACCACGTAGCCGAACGCGAGCACCATCGGCGACACGAACACCGGCGTCAGCAGCAGCGGTTCGAGCCAGCGGCGGCCGGGCAGGTCGGTGCGCACCATCAGGAACGCGAGGATGCCGCCGAGCGGAATCGAGATGAACAGCATCCCGCCGGCGATGACGAACGAGTTCTTCACGGCCGACCAGAAGTCGGGATCGCTGAAGATGAAGCGGAAGCCTTCGATGCCGAGCGTCTTGTTCGCGTCGAAGAACGGCGCGGACAGCAGGCTCTGGAACAGGATGAAGCCGAGCGGCAGCGCGACCGCGACGGTCAGCACCGCGACGACGATCCAGCGCAGCATGCCGGCGAACGGCTGCAGGCTGCCGGCCGGCAGCGCGGGAATCGTGCCGCCGCTGCCGGTGGTGGACGGAACGGCCGGCGCCGTTCCGCGTGTGCGGGTTGAAAGCATGCGTGTACCCCTGCGGCCATCCGAATGGCCGCCTCCAGGACGTCAACAAGGGGAAGGGCCGCCCGCGAAACGGGCGGCCGGTCGGTCAGTCGGTCAGCGCTTGATCGCCTGCTGCCACTGCTTCAGGAAAGCGAGCCGCTTCGACTGGTCGAGATAGACGAGCAGGCCCGTGCCGATCGGGATCGGCTTCAGCGAATCGCCGAGTTCCTTCGTGAGGCCCGCGGCCGAGGTTTCGCCGTTCACGTCCGCGCGGATCGCATACAGGTTCGCCTGGTTCGCGATCAGCGTCTGGCCGCGCTTCGACAGCAGATAGTCGACCCACAGCTTCGCGGCGTTCGGGTTTTTCGCCTTCTTCGAGATCGTCGCGAGGCGGCTCACGACCTGCGTGTAGTCCTTCGGAAACACGTAGCCGATCGACTTGTCCTTCTTCGCCTTCGCGTACGCATACGAGCCGATGATGTTGTAGCCGATCAGGTTCTCGCCGGACGAGATCCGCTCCATCATCGCGCCGGTGCTCGATTGCAGCTTCGGGCCGGTCGCGCCGATCGCCTTCACCAGTTCCCACGTGACCTTCTCGTTCACGTGCGCGTCCTGCGTCAGGTAGTTGAAGCCGACGCCCGATTTCTCGATGTCGTAGGTCGTGACCTTGCCCTTGAACTTGTCGGCCTGCGTGGTGAGCAGCCGGATCAGGTCGGCGCGCGTCTTCGGCACTTCGTTCTCGGGAATCAGCCGCTTGTTGTAGACGATCGACAGCGGCTCGAACGTCGTGCCGTACGCCTGCTTCTGGTATTGCGCCCATTGCGGCACGTGCGCGCTTTCGGGCGAGTCGTACGACGCCATCAGGCCGTCGTTCACGAGCTTGACCTGCAGGTCCATCGCCGAACTCCACAGCACGTCGGCGCTGGTGCTGCTCGCCGCGTTCTCGCTGATGTAGCGGTTGTACAGCTCGGTGCTGTTCATGTCGTTGTATTCGACCTTGACGCCGTACAGGCTTTCGAAGTCCTTGATCAGCGGCCGAACGAGGCCGGTGTCGGTCGTCGAGTAGACGATCAGCCGGCCTTCCTGCTTCGCGGCGTCGATCACGCCCTGGTAGTTACCCGGATACCCGCCCGGAACCTGGGCGGCGGCCGTGCCGGCGGCGCTGCCCAGGACGACCGCCAGCGCGGCGGCGAGGTGCTTCGGTACGAACGGCATGTCTTCCTCCAGTTACGCTTGTGTGTTGTTCGAGTGCAGCGGATGGTAATTGCGGAGCACTTTCAGCCCGCTTTCATTTCGGTTCACAATAGCGTCCTTTGTGTCATGGATTTCCCGAGGTCCCCATGCGTGTGCTGCTTGTCGAAGACAACCCCAATCTGGCGCAGTCGCTGAACGACGCGCTGAGCGCCGCGCGCTTCGCGGTCGATCACATGGCGGACGGGGAGGCGGCGGACCACGTGCTGCGCACGCAGGACTACGCGCTGGTAATCCTCGATCTGGGCCTGCCGAAGCTCGACGGGCTGGAGGTGCTGCGGCGGCTGCGCGCGCGCCGCAATCCGGTGCCGGTGCTGATCCTCACCGCGCACGGTTCGGTCGAGGACCGCGTGAAGGGACTCGATCTCGGGGCCGACGACTATCTCGCGAAGCCGTTCGAGCTGACCGAGCTGGAAGCGCGCGCCCGCGCGCTGATCCGGCGCAGCCACGGCCACGAGCGTTCGCGCGTCGCCTGCGGGCCGCTCGCGTACGACAGCGTCGACCGCAGCTTCCGGCTCGCGGACGAACCGCTGCCGTTGACGCCGCGCGAGCGCTCGGTGCTCGAGGTGCTGATCCTGCGCAACGGCCGCGCGATCAACAAGGAAACGCTGTCGGAGAAGATCTTCGGGCTCGACGAATCGGTGAACGCGGACGCGATCGAGATCTACGTGCACCGGCTGCGCAAGAAGCTCGAAAACAGCGGCGTCGCGATCGTCACGCTGCGCGGGCTCGGGTATCTGCTGGAAGCGAAAGCGGAATGAACGGCGGCCCTGCTCGCAAGCGGCCGTCGGCCGCGCCGGCGCATGCGCCATGTACGACGACGCGGCGCAGCGCATGACGATCCGTCCCAATCTCCGCACGCAGGTCGCGCTGTGGCTGCTGCTGCCGCTGCTCGGCCTGCTCGCGCTCGATTCGTGGCTCACGTACCAGCGCGCGATGAGCGCCGCGCACGTCGCGTTCGACCGCACGCTGTCGTCGTCGCTGAAGTCGATCCGCGAAGGAGTGCGGCTCAACGACGGCGAAATCGAGGTCGACCTGCCGTATCTCGCACTCGAGATGTTCGAGTCCGGCGACGGCGGCAAGATCTACTACCTGATCCGCGAAGACAACGGCCGCACCGTCACCGGCTATCCGGACCTGCCGCTGCCGCAGAGCAGCGACGCGGGCGACGGCGCGCTGTTCGTCACGCGCTACTACGACGTCGTCTACCGCGGCGAGCGGTTGCGGATGGCCGCGCTGCGCGTGCCGGTGCACGACGTGCCGACCGCGCAGACGCGCATCGTGTGGGTGATGGTCGGCGAGACGATCGAGGCGCGCCAGGCGCTCGCGCGCGAGATCCTGACCGGCTCGCTGCTGCAGGAAGGCCTGCTGGTCGTGCTCGCGCTCGGGATCGTGTGGCTCGGCGTCGGGCGCGGGCTGCGGCCGCTGAACCGGCTGTCGGCGACGGTCGCCGCGCGCAGCGAGGACGATCCGACGCCGCTCGACACGGGCGGCATGCCGAGCGAGCTGGCGCCGCTCGTCGATTCGATCAATCAGTACATCGGCCGCACGCAGCGGATGCAGGTCGCGCGGCGCCGCTTCTTCGCGGATGCCGCCCATCAGCTGAAGACGCCGCTCGCGGCCGTGCAGGCGGGCGTCGAGCTTGCGCTGCGGCCCGACGAGCAGCCGCGCGTGAACGTGCACCTGCGGCGCGTGAACGGCGCGGTGCGGCAGGCTGCGAAGATCGTCCAGCAATTGCTGTCGCTGTCGCGGCTCGATTCGGACAGCGGTCATGCGGTCGCGCACCAGCCGGTCGCGCTGCACCGGCTCGCGCGCAGCGTGACGCTCGACTGGTCGCCCGTCGCGCGCGCACGCGGCATCGATCTCGGCTTCGAGCACGAGGGCGACGTCGATGTGCACGGACAGCCCGATCTGCTCGGCGAGATGATCGGCAACCTGATCGACAACGCGATCCGCTATGCGGGCGATCGCGCGGTGATCACGGTGCGCGTGTCGCGCGACGGCGCGCACGCGCGGCTCGACGTGATCGACAACGGGCCGGGGATTCCAGAGGACGAACGCGACGCGGTATTCGAGCGCTTTCATCGCGGCAGCAAGACGCAGACGGTCGAAGGCACGGGGCTCGGGCTGTCGATCGTGCGCGAGATCGCGCGCGTGCATCAGGGGCGCGTCGTGCTGGCGGATGCAGCGGGCGGCGGGTTGATCGTCACGGTCGAACTGCCGGTGGCGAGCGGCGAGGCGGTGCGTGCGGCCTGAGTAGCCTGAGCGACTTGACGATGTCGACGCGACCGGCCGCCGACCGATCGCGACGGCGACAGGGGGCCGCCGTCAGCACGCTCAGTCGCCGAAGCCGATCTCCGCGTCGAGCGGCTGGCCGACTTCGAGCCACGCGCCCGCGCCGTGCACGACGATCGCGTTGTTGCCGAACGTCAGCGCGTTGTCGTAGTTCGGGTGCGCGCGATAGGTCTGCATCGTGTCGGTCGGCTCGTGCGGCCATGCGGGGTCGGGAGCGCCGGTGCGCTGGTCGATCGTCGGCACCGGGCAGCGCGTGCACAGCTTCACGAGACGCAGCCGCACCGCTGCCGCGCCGCCGGCGTCCGTGTCGAGGTGCTCGACGTAGTCCTCTTCGTACGCGTCGAGCCCCGCGACGACGATGTTCGGCCGGAAACGGTTCATCGGAATCGCCGGCGCGCCTTTCGCGACGAGTCGCGCGTTCAGGTCGTCGAGCGACGCCTGGCCGATCACGAGCAGCGGATAGCCGTCCGCGAACTGGGTCGACGCATCGATGTCGCCGGTCCATTTCGCGCTGCATGCGCGGCGCGACTCGGGCGCGAAGCGCGCGAGCTTTGCGGGCAGGCCGAGGTATTCGCTGAACCACGCAGCCGTTTCGGCACCGGTGTCGATCGCCTCGACGGTGTCGCGCCACACGGTGGCGGCCATCTTCGGCGTGGCGGGCGACGCATCGCCTTCGAGCGGCGTGCGCAGTGCCGGCATGCCCGGCGCGTTCAGCACCAGCGTGTCGCCGTCGAACGCGGGCTGCACGAGCGCGAGACGCGCGTGCGTGCGCTGCGTGATCATCTGGCCGTTCGCGTCGGTCACCATCCAGTGACGGTCGTACGCGAGCCCGGTGTCGAGCAACTGCGCGCGCGGCAGCGCGATGCCGCCGCAGGATTTGATCGGATAGACGAAGAGTTCGGCGATGGCTGGCATGACGCTGGCGGCGCGCGGCGCGGATAGTCAAAGCGCGATTGTGCCAGAACGGTCCGAACCCGTTTGTGTCGTTGCGTCGCGGCCGTCACGCGGACAACGGAAAGCCGTGGTCGAACGTCGCGCGTACGTCGAGCGGCTGGCGCAGCAGGCCCGCCTTCAGGTAGAAATCGGCGGTGCGCTGCTGCTCGGCGACGATCGTCGCGTCGATCGGCTGCCAGCGCGTGTGGCGTCGTTCGAACTGCAGCTTCGCGGCGGCCGGCGGGATGCCGATGATGCGCGCGAGCGTCGCGGAATAGGTGTCGACGTGGCGGTACGACCACGTTTGCGCACGGACCACGCGCAGCAGGAAATCGCGCAGCACGTCGCGCTTCGACGCGATCGCGGCATCGGTCGCCGCGACGTAGCTGAGGCCCGACCACAGGCCGCGGCCGTCGACCAGCACGCGCGCGCGGCCGCTCGTCTCGGCGAGCGCCGTATAGGGCTCCCAGGTCGCCCACGCGTCGATCGAGCCGGTCGCGAGCGCGAGCATCGTGTCGGCCGGCGGCAGGAACCGGAACGACACCGCATCGGGCGGCAGGCCGGCCGCGTCGAGCGCCTTCAGCGTGACGAAATGGCCGATCGAGCCGCGCGTCGTGCCGATGCGCTTGCCCTTCAGGTCGGCCGCGCGCCTGAGCGTCGCGTCGGGCCGCACGAGCACGGCGGTGCCGTACGGATCGGAGCGGTTCGCGCCGATCACCTTGATGCGTGCGCCCGACGCGAGCGCAAAGATCACCGGCGCGTCGCCGATCGGCCCGCAATCGACGGCGGCCGCGTTCAGCGCCTCGGCGAGCGGCGCGGCGGCCGGGAACTCGGTCCACGCGATGTCGTACGCGAGGCCGTTCAGTTCGCCGGCAGCCTCCAGCAGCGCGCGCAGCCCGCCTTTCTGGTCGCCGGCGCGCAGCAGCGGCCGCGTGCCGGATTGCGCGTGCAGCGCGGCCGGGGCGGCAGCAACGGTCGCAAGGGTGGCGAGTGCGCTGGCCTGCGCGAGGAAATGGCGTCGGGTCGGATTCATCGTGAAGTCGGTTCGGTCCAAAAACGGGTTCGGGAATTCAGTGCGGCAGGCCCGCCTGCACGTCGCGCACGGGTTCGGCGTCGACGCGCAGCAGCAGTGCGGTCAGCGGGTCGCGATCGCCGGGGCCGGTGCGCGGCGGCGGCTGTGCGCCGGCCTCGGCGCGGCACAGCAGGTCGGCGTCCGACCATCCGGCGCTGCCCGGCAGCGCGCGCGCCCGCAGCCAGCCGCGGCGATCGGCGAGGAGCTGCGTGCCGCCGAGCGCATCGGGCGCGACGCCCGCGATCGTCGCGAATGCCTGCCACGCGTCGGGCGTCGCGGCGACGCAGTTCGCGCGCGCGTCGGCCGCGGGCGGCATCGGCGCACCCTGCGTCGTGACGAGCAGCGTCTGCCAGCGCGGATCCTCGGGCGGCGGCACTGCACCAGTTGCGAGCGCAACGATGCGCACGCGCTGTCCGTCGCGCCAGCGCGCGAGCGGCTGCGGCGCGGCGTGGCCGCAACGCACATCGAGCGCGGGCAGCGCGACCGGCACCGGCCACGCACCTTCCGCCCGTGCGCCGCTGCCGGCCGCGAGCGCTTTCAGGTAATCGAGCACGGCCCACGTGTCTTGCGGATCGAGCGTCGCGGCGAAGCCCGGCATCGACGGCGCGCCGTGTGCGTCGCGCGTGCCGTGCCGCACGCGCCAGAACAGCTCGCCGTCGAGGCGACGGGCGAGCAGCGTGCCGGCGAAGGTCGGCGGCCAGTGCGCGAGCGTGGCGGCGAGCGGCCCTTCGCCGCGGCCGTCCGCGCCGTGGCACGCGGCGCAGCGGCTCGCATACAGCCGCGCGCCGTGCATCACGCTCGCGACCGAAAACGGCACGGGGTTGCGCTGGAAACTGGTGGGCACCGCAGGCGCGAGCCACAGCGACGAAGGCGGCCACGGCGCAAGCCACGCGGCGGCCAGTGCGGCGATCGCGCAGGCGAATCGGCGTTTGCGCGACGCGATCGCGACCAGTGCGAACACGGCAGCGACCACGCTCGCTGCGCACGCGAACGCGAATTGCCGCGTCAGCGCCGCGTCGATGCGCAGCGTTTCGAGCGCGATCCGGTGCGCCCACGGCCATGCGGCCTGACCGTCGGCGTCGCCGCTCAGGCCGAGCGCATGCAGCGTGCGCGCGAGTGCGGCCTGCGCGCGATACAGCAGTTGCAGGAACGCGAGCGTCCAGTCGGAGAGCAGCGATGCATTCATGCGCGAAATGGCCGTTGCGACGTGGCCCGGCGATCGACGTGACCGACGAATCCGGCACCGCGCATCTACCAGCTCGCATCGAGTCCGAGATGCCGCAGCGCTTCGTGGCGCAGCTCGGCGAGACGCGGATCGCCGCGATGACGCGGATACGGCAGGTCGACCTGCAGCTCCGCGACGATGCGCGCGGGACGCGGCCCGAACACGATCACGCGCTGCGCGAGGAACAGCGCTTCCTCGACATCGTGCGTAACCAGCAGCGCCGAGAAGCCGTCGCGCTGCCACAGCGCGGTCAGCTCGGCCTGCATCGTGAGCCGCGTCAGCGAATCGAGCTTGCCGAGCGGCTCGTCGAGGATCAGCAGGCGCGGGTCGTTGACCAGCGCGCGGGCGAGCGCGACACGCTGCGCCATCCCGCCGGACAGCTGATGCGGAAACACGTTCGAGAAGTCCTGCAGCCCCACCCGCGCGAGCGCGTCGTCGACGCGATGCTGCGCGACGCGCGCCACGCCGCGCGCCTCGAGGCCGAGCGCGACGTTCGCGCGCACGCGGCGCCACGGGTACAGCGTCGGATCCTGGAACACGACGATGCGCGACGGATCGGGCCGCTCGATCGGCGCGCCGTCCTGCGCGATCGTGCCTTGCCGCGCGGCGTCGAGGCCGGCGACGAGGCGCAGCAGCGTCGATTTCCCGCAGCCGCTCGGGCCGAGCAGCGCGACGAATTCGCCGGCCGCGACCGACAGCGTCACGTCGTCGAGCACGGGCAGCGGACCGCCGGGGCCGTCGAACGCGTGGCTCACGCGGCGGATGTCGATGCGTGCGCCGCGCGGCGGCGCGCCGGCCGGCGATGTCGAAACGACGGGTTCGAGAGCGGCGGCGCCTACCATTTGACGGTTCCTTTCTGCCATGCGAGCACACGGTCGCGCACCGCGAACAGCAGCGCGATCAGCCCGGAAAACAGCAGCGCCATCACGAGCAGCGCCGCATACATGTTCACGTAAGACGCCCAGCCCTGCGCCCAGCTCAGATACCAGCCGAGCCCGGACTTGACGCCCATCATCTCGGCGACGACGAGCACCGTGAACGACGCGCTCAGCCCCATGAAGATGCCGACGAACACGTGCGGCAGCGCGGCCGGAATCGCGACGCGCAGCACCAGGAAGCGCGCGTTCGCGCCGAGCGTGCGCGCGACGTCGTAGTACTGCCGGTTCACGCTCGCGACGCCGGACCAGGTCAGCACCGCGACCGGAAAGCCGGTCGCCAGCGCGATCAGGAACGCGGCGGCCGAATAGCTCGACGGAAAGAAATAGAAGGTGAGCGGCAGCAGCGCGGTCGCGGGCACCGGGCCGAGCAAGCGCAGCACGGGATGGACCCAGTAGCCGATCCGGCGCGACCAGCCGATCGACACGCCGACCGCGAACCCGACCGACACGCCGTACGCGAAACCGAGCGCGAGCAGCTTCAGCGTGTTGCCGGCGCTGCCGGCGAGGCGCGGCCAGTCGTCGACGTAGACTTCGATCAGCGCCTGCGGCGGCGCGAAGAACGGCGTCGGCAGCCAGCCGGTTTTCGCGGTGAGGATTTCCCACGCGGCGAGCGCGAGCGGCAGCGCGACCAGCCACGGCCCGGCCGGCCGCACGCGTGCGAGCCGTGCGCGCGACGCGGCCGGCCGGTGGCCGAGCGTCGCGGCGACCAGCAGCAGCGCGGCGATCGTCCACGCGGCCGTGCCGAACGTGTCGGTGTAGGCCCAGTCGGTGAAGCCGACGACGCGGTTCGGCCACAGCCGCGTCACCGCGCCGAGTGCGCCCCATGCGAGGGCGGCGACGATGCCGGTCGGCCAGTTGCGTGCGCGGCGCGCTTCGGCCGCGAGCGTGGCCTCGCACGCGGTGCAGGCCGCGCGGGAAGCGGCGGGGGCGGGGGCCGGCGTGGACGCGGCGCGCGGCGAGGCGGTCGGTTCGAGCGTCGACATCGCGTTACCCCAGCACGTTCGCATAGACCTGCTGCGCGAAGCGCTGCGGGTCCGTGCTTTTCTTCAGCACGTTGATGCGGCGGAAATCGTCCGCGTAGAACGCGATTTCCTGCTGCAGGTCGACGTTGGTCGGATGATGCGTGTAGGTCAGCGTCGCGTACAGCTTGCGCAGGTCGTCCGGGCTGATCTTCGGCGAATACTTCGCGAACACCGTCGCGGCCTCGTTCGGGTTGTCGTGCGTGAACTCGGTCGCCTGCACGATCGAACGCGCGAGCGCGGCGGCGGCCGGCCGGTCGTTGCGCACGAGATCGCCGCGCGCGCCGATCACGCAGCACACCTTGCGCGCGTATTCGCCCGACAGGTTGGTCGCGAGTTCCGTGTACGCGCCGTTCGTGCGCTTTTCGAGCAGGTAGAGATTCGGGTCGCCGTCGGCGATCGCCTGGATCTCGCCCTTGTCGACCGCGACGCCGAGCAGGTCGGCCGGATACTGCCGCCACGTGATGTCGCGTTCGGGATCGATGCCGTTCTTCGCAAGCAGGATCGAGAAGAAATGCTTGCCGGGCGCGGCGAGATCGCTGACGCCGACCGTCTTGCCCTTCAGCGCCTGCAGCGTCGTGACGCCGGCTGCCTTCGCGCCGACCAGCCGCACGCAGCCGCCGTGCGAGCTGCCGATGATCTTCACGTCGAAACCGGCTTCGAGCGGCTTCAGCCAGCGGTGGATCATCCCGACCGCCGCGTCGGCCTTGCCGGTCGCGATCGATTCGAGCAGCTGATCGGTCGAGCCGCTGTAGTTGATCAGGTCGACCTTCAGGCCGTTCTTCTCGAAGAAGCCGCGCTCCTGCGCGACGACGATCGGCGTCAGGCAGAACGCGTTCTGGTTCCACGCGAAGGTCAGCTTCTTCAGCGGCGGCGCGGACCAGGCCTTGCGGCCGAGCGTGATCGCGGGCGCGGCGAGCGCGGCCGCGCCGGCGGCGCGCAACAGCCGGCGGCGCCGGTCGTCGGGCGCATCGTTCGGCGCGGTGGCGGGCGAGTGGGTCATCGTCTGGTCTCCGTTGATGCGGAAGGAATGCTCAATCGAGCAGGTCGGGTTCGTCGGCGACGACGCGCGCGAACAGGCTGTCGAACGCGTGCAGCGCGCCTTCGGGCCCGCCGATCTGGCCGTGCGTGTGACGCGCGGTCGCGTGGTCGATCGGTTGCGGCGTGCCGGCCGCCTCGGCGAGCAACTGCGTATGCGCGGCGTTGTCGAGCGCGATGTACCACCACGCGGCGGCCTCGACGCTCGGGCCGGCCGTCAGGATGCCGTGGTTCTTCAGGATCACGCCCTTGTGCGTGCCGCCGTCGGGCTTCGCCAGCGCGTGCGCGATGCGCGCTCCTTCATCGGTGTCGACGACCATCCCCGTGAAGTCGTCGAACAGCGCGTGATCCTCGTAGAACACGCATGCGTCCTGCGTCAGCGGATCGAGCGTGCGGCCGAGCGTCGACCATGCCTTGCCGTAGGTCGAATGCGTGTGCGCGGCGGCGACCAGCTGCGGATGCGCGTCGTGAATCGCCGCATGGATCGCGAACGCGGCCTTGTTCAGCGGCCGGCTGCCGATCGCGGTTTCGCCGCGTGCGTTGACCAGCAGCAGGTCGGATACCTTGATCTGCGAGAAATGCACGCCGAGCGGATTCACCCAGAAATGGTCGGGTAGCTCCGGATCGCGCGCGGTGATGTGGCCGGCGAGCCCCGACGCGAAACCGTAGCGCGCGAACAGCCGGAACGCGCCCGCGAGCCGCTCCTGCCGGTGACGGCGCTCGGCGGCGACGTCGCTGCGCGGCGCGGGCGGATCGAACCAGAAATGCTGGCGCGGAGATTCGGCGAGCACGAGGCCCGATGCGGTGCGCACGGGCGAAGAAAGAACGGCGGACATCGGGTCGGTCTCCGTGGGGCGTCAGGCTGCGCGGCGGGCCGCGTCGCGTGCCGCGACCGCGCTGCGCACGCGCGGAATCAGTTCGCGGCCGTAGTCGATCGCATCTTCCAGCGGATCGAAGCCGCGGATCAGGAAGGTCGTCACGCCGAGGTCGTAGTAGTCGAGCAGCGCGTCGGCGACCTGCTCGGGCGTGCCGACCAGCGCGGTCGAATTCGAGCGCGCGCCGGTGAGCTGCGCGATCTCGGTCCACAGCCGCTTGTCGACGCGCGCGCCGCGCTCGGCCGCGGCCAGCAGCCGGCGCGCGCCTTCGCTCTGCTGCGGGCCGCCGGCGCCGAGGCCGGCCACTTCGCGCAGCCGGCGCGTTTCGTCGAGGATCCGGTACGCGCGCGCCCACGCTTCATCCTCGGTCGCCGCGAGGATCGGGCGGAACGACACCGAGAAGCGCACCTGCCGGCCGTGCTTTGCGGCTTCGGCGCGCACGCGTGCGGTCAGGTCGCGCACCTGGTCCAGCGATTCGCCCCACAGCGCGTAGACGTCCGCGTGCTTGCCGGCCACCGCGAGCGCGGCCTCCGATGCGCCGCCGAAATAGATCGGCACGTGCGGCCGCTGGAACGGCTTCACTTCCGAGTAACCCTGCGTGAAGCGGTAATGGGCGCCCGCATGATCGAACGGCCGGTCTTCGGTCCAGATGCGGCGCAGGATGCCGAGGTATTCGTCGGTGCGCGCATAGCGCGCGTCGTGATCGAGGTAGTCGCCGTCGCGCTGCTGCTCGCTGTCCGAGCCGCCCGAGATGAAGTGCACCGCGAGCCGGCCGCGGCTGAACTGGTCGAGCGTCGCGATCTGCCGCGCGGCGAGCGTCGGCGCGGTGAAGCCCGGACGGTGCGCGAGCATGAAGTGGATGCGCTCGGTCGCGGCGGCCGCGAACGCGATCGTCAGCGTCGCCGACGGGCCGGTCGAATGATGCGGGACGAGGATCCGGTCGAAGCCGGCCGTTTCGTGCGCGCGGGCGAAATCGCGCACGTAGTCGGGATCGACCGCATTGCCGGTCGGCGGATGGATTTCCGACTGCTTCTGACTCTGGATCATGCCGATGAATTCGACGCTCATCTGGGTCTCCGGGGCTGAGGGCGGCCCGATGCGGCGCACGGGCCGGCTGCGGGCAGGAATGGAGCGCAGATTACCGCCGCGATCATGCGGAATGGAAATAATCAATCCCGATTTGAATATCAGATTTGCATGGTTTGGGCGGCGTGGCGTTGCGCCTACGCTGTGGGCTCACGATCGATCGGGCGTGACGCGCCGGCGCGCAGCGCGCCGGGTTTGCCGCCCGCTCGATGTCCGTTTTTGCATTGCCGAAGGAATCCGTCCCGATGTCCGCGAGTCCCGCCGTTGTTCCGACGCCGTTGCAGCCGTCGTCGCTGCTGCGCCATCTGCCTGCCGACGACGCGCGCGTCGCCGCGCTGCTCGACCGGCTCGCGCCCGAGCTGGCCGTCGATGCCGCACGCAACGACGCCGACGGCCGTTTCCCGCACGAGAATTTTGCGCGGTTGCAGCGCGCTGGGCTGATCGCACAGGTCGTGCCGCGCGAACATGGCGGCGCGGGCGCGACGCTCGCGCAGGCGAGCCGAATCGTCGCGGCGGTCGCGCGTGCCGATCCGGCGACCGCGCTGGTATTGACGATGACGTATCTGCAGCATCGCGCGCTCGCCCGCGCCGACAACCGCTGGCCCGAGCGGCTGCGGCGCCGCGTGTTCGGCAGTGCGGTCGAGCAGGGCGCGCTGATCAACGCGCTGCGCGTCGAGCCCGCGCTCGGCTCGCCGTCGCGAGGCGGCCTGCCCGATACCGTCGCGCGCCGCGACGGCGACGGCTGGCGGCTGTCGGGCCACAAGCTGTACAGCACCGGGATTCCGGCGCTGCGCTGGCTCGCCGTCTGGGCGCGCACCGACGAGCCGGCGCCGCGCGTCGGCGTGTTCCTCGTGCCGCGCGAACCCGACGCCGACGATCCGCGCATCCGCGTGATCGAAAGCTGGAACCACCTGGGGCTGCGCGCGTCTGGCAGCCACGAAGTCGTGTTCGACGACGTGCGGCTGCCGGCCGACCACGCGGTGGACGTGCGCGCACCCGATGCGTGGGCCGTGTCGGCCGCGAGCCACGCGGACACCGACGCGCAAGCCGACCAGCAGGCATGGATGGTGGCGCTGCTCGGCAGTCTTTACGACGCCGTCGCGCGCGCATCCCGCGACTGGCTCGTCGAATTCCTGACGACACGCGCGCCGAGCGGGCTCGGCGCACCGCTCGCGACGCTGCCGCGCGTGCAGGAGTCCGTCGGCGAGATCGAGGGCTGGCTGCACGCGAACCGCGTGCTGCTCGACGATCACATCGCGCGCACCGACGCGGGCGCGCCGCCGGCGGTCACGACGAGCGGCCTCGTCAAGCGCAGCGTGACCGAACACGCGATCCGGGCGGTCGAGCAGGCGCTGAAGCTGTCGGGCAATCACGGGCTAAGCCGTCACAATCCGCTCGAACGCCACTATCGCGACGTGCTGTGCGGCCGCGTGCATACGCCGCAGGACGATGCGATCGCGGTTGCGGCGGGGCGGGCGGCGCTCGATGCGGCGCGTTCGCGCGAAACGGCAGCGTAGGCGGGTACGTGCGGGGCGGTCGAACAGGAAGATGCGGGCGATACATGAGAGGCAGTGCCGCCACGCGTCGCATGGCGGCGGCAGTACAACGATGAACATCGCAGCGCCGCGTGTACGTCGTTTGCGGTCACGCCGCCTTGTCGCGCGTTTGCGGCGGCAGGTCGAACGCCGTGCGCGCATGCGCGGCGATCGCGGCGAGCGGCGCCGCGAAGCGGGCCGCGTCCTGGCGGCGCAGCAGCCACAGATCGATCTGCGGTTTGAAGTCGGCGAGCGGCACGATGTCGAGCGCCTCGCGCAGCGGGCTGCCTTCGACGAGCGGCAACGGCATCAGCCCGAGGCCGACGCCGTTCGCGACGCTCTGCAACTGCAGGTCGCGGCCGTACGTGTCGAGCGTGACCGGCATCGGCAGGCCCTGCGCGTCGAGCGCGCGCCGCAGCCCCGCGCGAAAGCCGCAGCCGTCCGGATTGAGCACCCAGCCGCGCGCATGGCAGTCGGCGAGCCGGTAGCTGCGGCGCGGCCAGTCGCCGCGGCGGCCGACCACGACGAGCCGCGTGGCGAGCAGCCGGTCGCCGTCGACCTGCGGCGGCAGCATCATTTCGCGCGCGAGGAACACGAGCGCCGCATCGAGCTCGCGGCGTGCGACGCGTTCGACCAGCATCCCGCCCCACGCGGTCGTCACCTGAGTCGCGAGTGCGGGCCACTGCGCGCCCAGTTTCGCGATCAGGCCCGGCAGCATCAGCTCGCCGAGCCCCTGCGTGAGCCCGACGCGGAATTCGCCCGCGGGCGGCTGACCGCCGGCCGTCAGTTCGCGCAGCGCATCGACCTCGCGCAGGATCGTGCGGCATTGCTCGAACACCTGCCGGCCGATGTCGGTCGGGCGCGGCGGCTTCGTGTTGCGGTCGAGCAGCGTCACGCCGAGCGCTTCCTCGAGATTCTGCACGCGCCGCGTGATCGCGGGCTGCGTCATCCCGAGCTCGGCCGCGGCCTGGCTCAGGGTCTGGCAGCGGACGACTGCTGCAAAAGCGTCGATATCGCTAATTTTCATGTTTGTTCTGCATGGTATTTCAGGTGCATCATGACGATCCATCATATTCGAAGAGGCCGCCGATGAGTACGCTTTCGTTGCATCAGACGCCGCTGCGCCCGTTCGTCGACGGGCTCGATACGTTGCTCGCGTCCGGCGCGAACGAGGCGCGCATCCTCGACGAGGGCGGCGCGCTGCTCGCCGCGCTCGTCGCGCACGACGACTGGCTGCCCGACGCGTTCGCGCAGCCCGATCCCGAGCGCTACCGCCAGTACCTGCTGTATCTGGATCCCGGCGAGCGCTTCTCGGTCGTCAGCTTCGTGTGGGGGCCGGGCCAGACGACGCCGATCCACAATCACACGGTGTGGGGCTTGATCGGGATGCTGCGCGGCGCCGAGCTGTCGCAGCCGTACCGGCTCGACGAAGCGGGCCGGCCCGTGCCGTCGGGCGACGCGGCGCGGCTGGCGCCGGGCCAGGTCGAGGCCGTGTCGCCGCGCATCGGCGACATCCATCGCGTGACCAACGCGTTCGCGGACCAGGTATCGATCAGCATCCACGTGTACGGCGCGAACATCGGCAAGGTCGAGCGCGCGGTGTACCTCGACGACGGCACCGTGAAGCCGTTCGTGTCCGGCTATTCGAATGCTTGATGCGCGAAGGCATGACGCACCGCCCGTTGCAGGCGCGCGCGTGCCGGCTCAAGATGCCATTTCCGTTTCCTTTTCCTCGACTTCAACCGACCTCACCGTGACGCTCTCCGCCGATTCCACTTCACGTTTTCCCACCGCGTCGTACCAGCAAGTACGCGCGCGCCTGCTTGCCCGCGACGAGATCGCGCTGATCGACGTGCGCGAGGAGGATCCGTACGCGCAAGGCCATCCGCTGTGGGCCGCCAATTTCCCGCTGTCGAAGCTCGAGCTCGACGCCTGGACGCGCATTCCGCGTCGCGACACGCCGATCGTCGTCTACGGCGAAGCGAACGGCGAGGATCTCGCGCCGCGCGCGGCCGAAACGCTCGCGCGGCTCGGCTACACCGACGTGCGGCTGCTCGACGGCGGCCTCGCGGGCTGGCTCGCCGCGGGCGGCGAAACCTTCATCGACGTGAACGTGCCGAGCAAGTCGTTCGGCGAATGGGTCGAGGCCGAGCGGCATACGCCGTCGCTGTCCGCGCAGGAGGTGCAGGCGCTGATAGACGCGAAGGCCGACGTCGTGATCGTCGATGCGCGCCGCTTCGACGAGTACCGCACGATGAGCATCCCGACCGCGACCAGCGTGCCGGGCGCGGAACTCGTGCTGCGCGTGCGCGCACTCGCGCCGGATCCCGCGACGCAGGTGATTGTCAACTGCGCGGGGCGCACGCGCAGCATCATCGGTACGCAGTCGCTCGTCAACGCGGGGCTGCCGAATCCGGTCGCCGCGCTGCGCAACGGCACGATCGGCTGGACGCTCGCTGGCCAGACGCTCGATCATGGCGCGTCACGCCGCTTTCCGGACGAGATCGATCCGGCGCTGCGCGCGGACGCGCGCCGGGCCGCGCGCGCGGTGGCCGAGCGAGCCGGCGTGCCGCGCATCGCGCTCGCGGAGGTCGCGGCGCTCGAGGAGCCGGGCCGCACGCTGTACCGCTTCGACGTGCGCACGCCGGAAGAATACGAGGCCGGCCATCTGCCGGGTTTTCTCAACACGCCGGGCGGCCAGCTCGTGCAGGAGACCGACCATCATGCGGCCGTGCGCGGCGCGCGGATCGTGCTCGCCGACGACGACGGCGTGCGCGCCGACATGACCGCGTCGTGGCTCGCGCAGATGGGCTGGGACGTGCGCGTCGTCGAGCCGGCGGGCAGCGCGGCGTTTACCGAAGCCGGCCAGCCGCCGCGCGACGTGCCTGCGCCGCCGCCCGCGACCGAGCTGTCGCCCGCGACGCTGGCGGGCTGGTTGAAGGAAGCTGCACCCGGCGACGTTGCAATCGTCGACGTGACCGCCAGCGCCAACTATGTGAAGCGGCACATTCCGGGCGCATGGTTCGCGGTGCGCGCGCAGCTGCGCGACGCGCTCGCGGCGATCCCGCCCGCGCAGCGCTACGTGTTCACCTGCGGTTCGAGCCTGCTCGCGCGCTTCGCGGCCGACGACGCGCGGGCGCTGTTGCCCGCGTCCGCGCAGATTGCGGTGCTGACCGGCGGCACGGCAGCTTGGATCGATGCGGGCCTGCCGCTCGAAAGCGGCGAGACGCGGCTCGCATCGCCGCGCGTCGACCGCTACCGGCGGCCGTACGAGGGCACCGACAACGCGGCGGCGGCGATGCAGGCGTATCTCGACTGGGAATACGGGCTGGTCGATCAGCTGAAGCGGGACGGCACGCACCACTTCAGCGTGATCTGACGTTCGCCGGCGCGATACGGCGACGGCGGCGCGGCGGCACACCGCGCCGCTGCCGCTCAGCGCCTGAACGTATCGACGGCAGTGCGGCCGACGGCCGGATCGTCGGTGAAGAAGCCGTCGATGCCCGCGCGCAGGTAGGCCTGGATCTCGCGCACCGAACCGTCGGTGTTGCGCGCGTCCGGCGTGCGGCCGTCCTTCAGCGACGCGGGCAGGAAGTTGTTCTCGGGCCGGAACGTGTACGGATGCACGACGAGCCCCGCTTCGTGCGCATGCCGCACGTACTGCGTCGGCTGCTGCAGCGTGCCGTCGGCGCCGACCGCGATGATCGACGTCTTGTACGGGCCGACGCCGTTCGCATAGGTCGCGATCTCGCGCATCCCGTCGCGCGTCGACAGGTCGCCGTAGGTGCGCGTGTCGTTCGCCTTCACGAAGTCGTACGGGCGCTGGTCGGCTTCGTCCATCAGCTGCACGAGCTTCCAGTTCGGCTGGCTCGCGCCGATCCGGTTGCGGATCGCCTTCAGGTTCGCGACCTCGAACGACTGGATGTAGACGGTCGCGGTGCGCGCCGTGTAGCTGTCCTTCAGCAGCGCATCGACAAGACGGTCCTCGAGCGGCAGGCCGATCGACTGGAAGTAGGTCGGATGCTTGGTTTCCGGATACAGGTGGATCGTGCGGCCCGTCTGCGCGGACATCTGCTTCGCGAGCGCGACGATTTCGTCGAAGGTCGGGATCTCGAACCGGTCGTTGTACGCGGTGTTCGCGGGGCGGACCTGCGGGATGCGTTCGCGGGCGCGCAGCGTCTTCAGCTCGGCGAGCGTGAAGTCCTCGGTGAACCAGCCGGTCAGCGACGCGCCGTCGATCGTCTTGGTCGTCCTGCGGTCCGCGAACTGCGGCAGCGCCGACACGTTCGTGGTGCCCGAGATCTCGTTCTCGTGGCGCGCGACCAGCACGCCGTCGCGGGTCGCGACGAGGTCGGGCTCGATCACGTCCGCGCCGTCGTCGATCGCCTTGCGGTACGACGCGAGCGTGTGCTCGGGACGCAGCGCGCTCGCGCCGCGATGGCCGACTACCTGGACTTTCGCGGCAATCGGCCGGGTCGGGTCGGCCACGAGCGTGTCGTCGCCGCCGCAGGCGGCGAGCAGGAACGCGGCGGCGCAGGCGAGCGGAACGTGGCGGGCGGCGGTCGGGCGCTTGAAGAGCATGTCGGGAAACCTTCGAAACGGGAATCGGAAAAGGGCGGTCGCTGCGGCGGCGCGGCGTTCGCGACGGCCCGCCACGCATCGAACGGGACGCGATCGTCGCATCGAATCATTACATATGTATTACTTTCGCCTTTCTTGTTTATTGTGAGGAAGGCGGTGTGCGTATGCGGCCCGCGCGCCGGATGCACTAAACTTGCGGGACTTTTTGCATCGCCGCGCCGGGCCGGACGCCCGTCGTGCGGCGGTGCGGCGACTCGCGGACCGGCGCGTGCGCCGGGCGCCGCGTGCGTCGGGCGCGCGTGCCGGCCGATTTTTCCCGACCCATGACGACTCGTACCGATCCCGCCTATCTGCTCGGCGACCTGCTGAAGAACGTTTCCCGCTCCTTCTACCTGACGCTGCGCGTGCTGCCCGACGGCATGCGCGACCCCGTCGGCCTCGCGTATCTGCTCGCGCGCGCGGCCGACACGATCGCGGACACGGCGCTCGTCGCGCCCGATCGCCGCGCGGCGCTGCTGACCGACCTGCGCGACGAGATCGAACGGCTCGGCGACGGCGCGGCGCTGTCGCGCGCACTGGAAGACGTGACGCGGATGCAGACCGATTCGCACGAGCACGTGCTGCTCGGCTCGATGGCGCCGATGCTCGGGCTGCTGCGCGCGCAGCCGGAAGCGGACCGCGCGTCGATCCGCAAGGTCGTCGCGACGCTGACGTCGGGGATGGAGTTCGACCTGCGCACGTTCCCCGACGAGCAGTCGGGGCGGGTCGCGGCGCTGCCGGCGCGCGACGTGCTGGACCGCTATACGTATCTGGTCGCGGGCTGCGTCGGCGAATTCTGGACCGACATGACCGGCATGCATACGCGGGCGGCGCGGCGCTGGGACCTGCCGGACATGCGCGAGAAGGGCATCCGCTTCGGCAAGGCGCTGCAGATGACCAATATCCTGCGCGACTGCGCGAAGGATCTGCGCATCGGCCGCTGCTACCTGCCCGAGGACGTGCTCGGCGCGCACGGGCTCGGCGTGGCCGACCTGCTGTTGCCGGACGCGTCGGCGCGCGCGCGCGGCGTGCTGTTCGACCTGCTGCGCGTCGCGCTTGCGCAGTATCGCGACGCGTGCCGCTACACGCTTGCGATCCCGCGCCGCTTCGTGCGGCTGCGGCTGGCGTGCCTGTGGCCGATCCTGATCGGGCTCGAAACGCTCGAACTGCTGGCCGCGAACGACGCGTGGCTCGACCCGGCGCAGCCGTCGAAGGTGCCGCGCAAGCGCATCTATCGGATCATGGCGTCGTCGCTCGCGATGGTCGGCTCGAATGCGGCGATCCGCGCGCGCATCTCGACGCTCGCCGACGCGGTCGAAACGCGGATCGCCCGCACCGCATCGCGCTGAATTCCCGGCCGGCGCGCCGCGCCGGCCGCATCCCTTCGGCCCGCGTTCGTCGGGCCGCTCCCGTTCGCTATCCCGAGCATTTCCGCCCGCCCGCACGATGCTTGGGCTGCCGCAATGCGCGTGTCACGATCGTCAGCGATCCTGCGCGGTTGCCTGCGTCGCAGCCGCGCGCCGTCGTCATGCATGTGTAAGACGGCCGGGCCGCAAGGCGTCTGACGACTTCCGACGGTCGCCGTGCACCAGTAAAAATGTAAAGCTAGGGTTTTCACCGGGAAATGCCGTAAACGCCCGCCGCATAAGCGTTTTCAGGTGTTATGTAACCATTTGGTGAACCTGCGCGTTGCGTCGATCATA
Source organism: Burkholderia pseudomultivorans (assembly GCF_902499075.1). Taxonomy (GTDB): domain Bacteria; phylum Pseudomonadota; class Gammaproteobacteria; order Burkholderiales; family Burkholderiaceae; genus Burkholderia; species Burkholderia pseudomultivorans. Next base: position 26,020 of record NZ_CABVPP010000046.1, read on the forward strand.
CGATGACCGACTGCGCGTGTTGGGAAATAATCGGTAATCCGTCAGAATTGCGCCGGCATGTACTCGCACATGTGTCACAAGACCACACCAGAAAAGAATCAATCTTTGAGGACGGAGAATCAATGAAAAAGCGCGTCGCTGTCGCCATGACGGCAGCCGGCCTTGCGGCCGCTACCGCCGCCCACGCTCAGAGCAGCGTGACCCTGTACGGTATCGTCGATAACGCCATCGCCTACCAGAACAACTCGTCGGCAACCGGCGCGACCACGGGCGGTCACTCGAAGGTGCAGATGGCCACCGGCATCTGGGCAGGTAGCCGCTTCGGCCTGAAGGGCAGCGAAGATCTCGGCGGCGGCACGAAGGCGATTTTCCAGTTGGAAGCCGGCTTCAACGCGAACAACGGTACGTCGCAGTGGTCGGGCGGCATCTTCACGCGTCAGGCGTGGGTCGGGATGACGAACCCGGTCTACGGTACGCTGACGGCCGGCCGCCAGTACACCGCGTACTACACGCTGCTGTCGCCGTATAGCCCGACGACCTGGCTGACCGGCTATTACGGCGCGCACCCGGGCGATATCGACTCGCTGGATACCAGCTACCGCGCGAACAACTCGCTCGTTTACATGTCGCCGAAGTTCTACGGCTTCACGGTCGGCGGTTCGTACTCGTTCGGCGGCGTGCCGGGCAGCGTGAACCGCGGCTCGACGTGGAGCGCGGCGATCCAGTACCTGAACGGCCCGGCAGGCGTCGCGGTCGGCTTCCAGCGCATCAACAACTCGACGTATGGCGGCGGCGTGTGGGGCGCGAACTCGACAGTCCAGAACGGCCTCGATTCGAGCGGCAACGGTGCGGAACCGGCCGTGTCGTCGATCAACAACGGCTACCGCTTCGCACAGGCGCAGCAACGCCTGGCCGTGACGGCGGGCTACCAGTTCACGCCGGCGTGGGATATCTCGGTGTCGTACTCGAACGTCCAGTACATCCCGGGCGCGAACTCGGGCTTCGCGAACACCGCGATCTTCAATACCGGCGGCGCAGTGCTGCACTGGAAGGCATCGGCGCAGTGGGACTTCGCGGCGGGCTACTCGTACACGGCGGCAACGCAGTCGAACGGCATCTCGAGTTCGGCCAAGTACCACCAGGTCACGCTGTCGCAGTACTACAGCCTGTCGAAGCGCACGGGCCTGTACGCGCTTGAGGCTTACCAGCACTCCAGCGGCAACACGATCGGCGGTAACGGCGGCATCATTGCCGCGACGACGTCGATCGGCGACGGCGTGGGCGCAGGTTCGAAGCAGAACCAGATCGGCGTCGGCGTCGGCCTGATCCACCGCTTCTGATGTCGCGCGGCGCGCGAGCGCCGCGTCACTCCTGCGGTATCGAAGAAACCGGCTTTCGGGCCGGTTTTTTCATGGGCGGCGCAGGTCGCGCGCAAACCGTCCCGTCATTCACTGCGACTGCGCGGCATCGTCGATTCCATTGCCCGCCAGCGCCTGAAACAGCGCCGCCGTATCGGTCAATCGATCGGCCTGCGCGCGCGTGCGGTCGAGCGCCGTCTGCAGTACCTGCCGCTGCGTGTCGAGCAGGTCGAACGTACTGATTCCGCCCGACGCGTAACGGTTGCCGGCAATTGCGCGGCGCGCCGACGCTTCCTGCGCGGCGATGTCGGTTGCCTGCAGTTCGGCCGCATCGTGTTCCACCGCGCGCATCGCGTCGGCGACCTGCTGCAGCGCTTGCAGCACCGTGTCTCGATAACTCGCGAATGCCGCGTCGTACGCGGCCTGCGCCGCGCGTTTCTTCGCGCGCAGCTCGCCGCCATGAAAGAGCGGCTGCGTGAGGCCGAGGCCCACGTTCCAGATATTCAATCCATTCACGATATCGGCGATGCGCGTGCGTTCCGAGCCGATGCCCGCCGAGATCGAGAAGCGCGGATACAGGTTCGCGGTCGCGACGCCGACGTTCGCGCTCGCCTGATGCAGCAGCGCTTCCGCCGCACGGATGTCGGGCCGCTCGCGCGCGAGCGTCGACGGCAGCGTGACGGGCAAGGTACGCGGCAACGCGAGTGCATCGAGCGTCAGGTCCGGCAGGTCGGTCTCGGCGGGCGGCGTGCCGAGCAGGATCGCGAGCCGATGATCGGCCTGCGCGACGCGTGTCGCGAGCGGCGGCAGCGTGGCCTGCATTTGCGCAAGCAGCGTGCGCTGCGCATGGACATCGGCCTGCGAAACGCCGCCTGCCGCGGCGCGCGCGTCGACGATGCGCAGCTGCTGCGCCTGCGCAGCGATGAGCTGGCGCGTGAGTGCGATCTGCCGGGCCAGCGAAGCGCGCAGGATCGCGGTCGCGACGACATTGCCGGCGAGCGTCAGGCGCGCGGCATCGACCGTATACGATTGGTAGTCGACCTGCGCGAGCAGTGCTTCGAGCGCACGCCGGTTGCCGCCGAACACGTCGAGCGCGTACGACACGTTCACCGACGCGTCGTACAGCGTAAACGGCCCCGGATTGGGCACGCTGGCGGGCAGGCCGAACGCGGCGACATCGACTTTCTCGCGCGTCGCGGACAGGTTCGCGTCGACGCGCGGCAGCATCGTCGCGCCGGCTTCGGCGACGTAGTTCTGCCGCGCTTCGTCGAGCCGCGCGCGGGCTTCGGCAAGCGTCGGGCTGTTGCGCCATGCGGTATCGACGAGCCGGTTCAGCGGCTCGGAGCCGAACGCCGTCCACCAGCGCGTGAGTGCATGCGCGCTCGGCGCGAACGTCTGCGCGTCGCCGGCCGGGCCGCCAGCGGCTGCGGTCGCCGGCGGCGGCGCGCCGCGCGTGTAGCGTTGCGTCGCCGGTGCGTCCGGCGTGTAGAAATCCGGACCGACCGCGCATCCGGCCAGCAGCGACGCGGCCGCGAGCGATGCAATGGCGGTCGCGCGAGCGGCGGCGGGCAGGCGGAGCGGGGCGGGCCTCATCGCGCGGTCCTAATCGAGCGTGCGCCGGTAGAAGCGCAGCGCGACGCCCATCACGACGACGGTGAACAACGCGACCGGCCATACGGACGGCCACAGGTCGGCCCAGCCGTCGCCCTTCAGCAGGATGCCGCGCACGAGGCGGTTGAAGTAGGTGAGCGGCAGCAGGTTGCCGATGAAGCGCGCCCACGCCGGCATCCCCGCGAACGGGAACATGAAGCCCGACAGCAGGATGTTCGGCAGGAAGTAGAACACCGCGAGCTGCATCGCCTGCAACTGGTTCTGCGCGAGCGACGACAGCGTGATGCCGACCGTCAGGTTCGCGGCGATGAACAGCAGTGCGGCCAGGTAGATCGCGAACAGGCTGCCGACGAACGGCACCTCGAACACGAACCGCGCAGCCGCGAGAATGATCGACACCTGGATCAGCCCGATGAACACGTACGGGACGATCTTGCCCGTCATCACCTCGATCGGCCGCACCGGCGTCGCGAGCAGGTTCTCCATCGTGCCGCGCTCGCGTTCGCGCGTGATCGCGAGGCCCGTCATCATCACCATCGTCATCGTCAGGATCACGCCCATCAGACCCGGCACGACGTTGTACTGCGTGATGCCTTCGGGGTTGTACAGCCGGTGCAGCTCGACGTCGAACGCCGGCGGGCGGCCGTTCAGGTGCGCGAGCGGGCCGGTCAGGTCCTTGTCGGCGACGGGCTGCACGAGGCCCGCCAGCGCGCCGAGCGCGGACGCGGTCGCGACCGGATCGGTCGCGTCGGCCTCGACCAGCAGCGACGGACGCTCGCCGCGCAGCAGCCGGCGCGAGAAATCGGCCGGCACGTTCAGCACGAACAGCACGTCGCCGCGCGCGAGCGCGTCGCGGCCGGCCGCTTCGTCGGGCAGCGTCTCGACGATGTCGAAGTACGCGGAGTTGCGCATTGCGGCGATGAAGCTGCGCGCAAACGGGCTCGGATCGGCGACGATCACCGCGGTCGGCAGATGCTTCGGATCGGTGTTGATCGCGAAGCCGAACAGCGCGAGCTGGATGATCGGCACGCCGACGATCATCGCGAAGGTCACGCGGTCGCGGCGCAGCTGCAGGAATTCCTTCAGCACGATGCTCCACCAGCGGGCGACCGAGAACGAGCCGTGCAGGCGCGCCCACGTGCTCATGACGATGCTCCGCCGGCCGGGCCGGCTGCGCGGCTCATCATGTAGATGAACACGTCTTCGAGCCCGGTGTCGATCGGCGCGATGCGCAGCGACGGGTCGCGCGCGACCTGCGCGAGCGTCGCGTCGAGTGCGGCCTGATCGTGGCCGCTGACGTGCAGCGCGGAACCGAACACGACGGTCTGGTCGACGCCCGGCATCGCGTGCAGCCGCGCGGACAGTTCGGCCAGGCGTTCGCCGGTGATCGCGCGGGTCGACAAGCGCTGCGACGCGACGATCTCGGCCGACGTGCCCTGCGCGAGTAGTTCGCCATAGGCGATATACGCGAGCTTGTGGCAGCGCTCGGCCTCGTCCATGTAGTGCGTGCTGACGAGCACCGAGATGCCTTGCGCGGCGAGCCGGTGCAGTTCCTCCCAGAAGTCGCGGCGCGCGGCCGGATCGACGCCCGCGGTCGGTTCGTCGAGCAGCAGCAGTTCGGGCTCGTGCAGCATGCACGCGGCGAGCGCGAGGCGCTGCTTCCAGCCGCCCGACAGCGAGCCCGTCAGCTGGTCGGCGCGGCTTGCGAGGCCGAGCCCGTCGAGCGCGCGCGCGACGACCGCCTGGCGGTCGGCCATCCCGTACACGCGCGCGACGAAGTCGAGATTCTCGCGGATCGACAGGTCTTCCCAGTACGAGAAGCGCTGCGTCATGTAGCCGACGCGGCGCTTGATCTGCGCGCTGTCGCGCACGATGTCGTAGCCGAGGCAGGTGCCGCTGCCCGAGTCGGGCGTCAGCAGCCCGCACATCATCCGGATCGACGTGGTCTTGCCGCTGCCGTTCGGCCCGAGAAAGCCGAAGATCTCGCCGCGCGCGACGCGCAGCGACACGTCCTTCACGACGTGCTTGTCGCCGAAGCGCTTGTTCAGGCGCTCGACGTCGATCGCATACGGGGCTTGCGGCGCGCTCACGGCACCCTCACGGCGACGGGCTGGCCCGGATGCAGCTTCGGCGCGTCCGCGACGGCCGGGTGCGCCTCGATCATGAACACGAGCTTGGTCCGGCTCTCGTTGCTGTAGATCACGGGCGGCGTGTATTCGGCCTGGTTCGATACATAGGTGATGCGCGCGGGCACGTCGGCCGCGCAGCCGTCGCAGTGGATCATGACCGCGCGGCCCGGCGCGAGCGAGCCGACGGCGGCCTCCGGCACGAAGAAGCGCACCTTCAGGTTCTGCGGCGGCAGCATCTGCACGACCGGATTGCCGGCCTGCACCCATTCGCCGACGCGGTACAGCGTGTCCTGGATGCGTCCGGCCGCCGGCGCGGCGACGCGCTTCTGATCGAGTTTCCATTGCGCTTCGGCGACGGCCGCCTGGGCGGCGTCGACCTGCGCGGCCTGGGCGGCGACCTGCTGCGCGCGACCCGGCAGGCGCGCGACGTCGACCTGGTTCTGCAACTCGCGCACTTGCGCGGCGGTGGTTTGCGCGGACGTGCGCGAATCGTCGAGCTGCTGCTTCGAGATGCCGCCCGCCGCGTACTGGCGCTCGTCGCGCGCGAGCTGGGCGGCGGCCCGCGACGCCTGCGCGGCGGCCTGCGCGAGCTGCGCCTTCGTCACGTTGACCTCGGGCGGCCGCTTGCCGGTGCGCAGGTCGGCCAGCTGCGCGCGTGCCGCGTCGAGCTGGTGCTGCGCCTGCTGCAGCGCGGCCGTCTCGCTGACGGCCTCGAGCGAGAACGCGGGCGCGCCGGCCGCGACCGTCTGGCCGCGCGCGACCGACAGCTGCGTCAGCGTGCCCGACTGCGACGACGACAGGTACACGAACTCGCCCTCGACATAGCCCTGGTAGGTCGGCGTGCGGTCGGCCGGTTTGCCGCAGCCGGCGAGCAGCGCGACGACCGCGACCAGCGCGGGCGGCAACGCGCGCGCCGCGTTCACGATGGCCTCCGCGGCGTGCGTGCCCGCGCGCGGGGCTTGGCGGCGGGCGGCTGCATCCCGGTGCCGAGCAGCGCGCGGACATGGCGGTGCAGCACGTCGCGGTCGATCGGCGGAAGCCCGCGTGCGCTTTGCCACAGCTTCGCGGTCGCGAGCGGCAGCATCACGAGCGCGATGATCGAATGGAACAGGAAGGCCGGTTCGAGCGCCGGGTTCAGCGTGCCGGCCTGCTGCGCGGCGCGCACGCGCTCGGCGAACCGCCCGACATGGTCGAGCGGAATGCGCCTGAGCATCCGTTCGCGCAGCATCCCGCCTTCGTGCACGATCTCGCGCAGCCAGATCGACGGCAGCCACGGCATCCGGTGCGTCACGTCGAAGAAGCGGTCGACGAGTTCGGCGACGAGCGCGAACGGATCGTCGTCGATGCGCCGGTCGGTCGGCCGCCACACGAATGCGATCGCCTGGGCGAGCCGTTCCTCGACGATCGCATCGAGCAGTTGTTCGCGGTTCGTGAAGTAGTAGTGGACCATCGCCGAGGTGACGCCCGCGGCCGCGGCGATCTGCGCGACCGTGGTGGCCGCGATGCCGCGTTCGGCAAACAGCGCGATCGCGACGTCGAGCATGTGGTCGCGCAAGTCGAAATCGTCCACCGACGGGCGGCGCCCGCGCGGCTTGGTGACGGTGGGTTTCACGCTCATGCAGACCACACTAATTGATGAGTTAGTTAATTTCAAGGAAGGGTTTTCGCCGGGATTGATCGAGATCAGCAAAGCGGCGAAAGGAGGCGGGCGCGGACGTGGCAAGGCCCGGCATGGAGGCAGCGGCTCAAGCGTGCGAACCGCACCGGTCCGCACGCGCGGCGCGACGTTACGGGTCGATCGGCGACTTCAGCGGGGCGTGCTCGCCGGTCAGCCCGAACACGACGAGCTGCGCGGGCTCGGTCGCGCTCGCGTTGCGCGATACCCGATGGCGCGAGCCGGGTGGCTCGTACCAGCCTTCGCCGGCGCGGTAGCGGCGCAGCGGGCCGTCGTCGACCTGCGACAGCACTTCGCCTTTCGACACGACCGCGAACACGGAGCCGAGATGCCGGTGCGGCTCGGATGCCTGGCCCGGCGCGTAGTCGACGGTCGCGACGACGACCAGCTTGCCGGGCGCCTCGGGCACCGGCTGCCGCATGATCGCGTGCAAGGCATCGGCCGCGTCGTGCGCGTGCGCGCCGGCCGGCAGCAGCGCGGCGCCGAGCGACAGCGCCGTGCAAAGGGCCGTGCGCCGGAGCAGGGAGCGGGTCATCGTCGCCGCCTTACTCGGGCATCTTGCGGAACGCGATCGCGAAGCGGTTCCACGAGTTGATGGTGCCGATCAGCAGCGACAGGTCGAACAGCTCCTCGTCGCTGAAGTGCGGCTTCACGGCTTCCCAGACGGCGTCGGGCACGTGGTTGTCGGCGATCAGCGTCAGCGCCTCGGTCCACTCCAGCGCCGCGCGTTCGCGTGCGGTGAAGAACGGCGTTTCGCGCCACGCGACGATGGTCGCGAGACGGCGATCGGTTTCGCCGCCGTTGCGTGCGTCGGTCGTGTGCATGTCGACGCAGAACGCGCAGCCGTTGAGTTGCGATGCGCGCAGGCGGACGAGTTCCGCGAGCGGCTTTTCGATCGAGCTCTTCGCGAGAAAGTCCTCGGCAGTGCGCATCACCTTGATGGCGTTCGGGCTGGCGGCATAGAAGTTCAGGCGCGGTTGCATGGCAGGTCCTCTGTCGGTGGATGCGCCCCGGGGGCGCGACAGGACCTACTTTAAGCATTCGATTGGCCTTTCAGAATGGCCAATTTTCTGAAAATTCAGGTAACCAGTTCGGCTGCGCCCGCCGCTCCCGAGCCGAGCAGCGCGGCCAGCGTCGCGAGCGCGGCATCGATGCGCAGCGCGTCGATGCCGCCATAGCCGAACAGCAGCCCCGCGCGCACCGGCACGCCGACGTGAAACGCGGCGGTCCCGTACAGCCCGATGTCGTGCGCGCGCGCCGCGCGAACCAGTGCGGCTTCGTCGAGCCCCGGCCTCAGGTGCGCGACGAGATGGATGCCGGCGCTCGGCACGACCACGTCGAACCACGGTGCGAGGTCGCCGCGCAGGTGCGCGATCAGCATCTTGCGGCGTGCGTCGTAGTGCTTCTGCACGCGGCGCAGGTGCCGCGCGAAATCGCCTTCGAGCATGAAGCGCGCGAGCGCGACCTGGGTCAGCGTGCAGCTGTGCCAGTCGACGATCTGCTTAGCCTTGGCCAGCGCGCCGCGCAGCGCGCGGGGCGGAATCGCGTAGCCGATCCGCAGCTCGGGAAAGATCGTCTTCGAGAACGTGCCGACGTAGGCGACGAGGCCCGTGCGGTCGAGGCTTTTCAGCGACTCCATCGGCCGCCCCTCGAAACGGAATTCGCCGTCGTAGTCGTCCTCGATGATCACCGCGCGCCGCCGCTGCGCCCATTCGAGCAGCGCGACGCGGCGCGCCAGGCTCATCGGCATCCCGAGCGGAAACTGGTGCGACGGCGTCACGTAGACGAGCCGCGCGTCGTCGGGCAGCCGCGTCGTGACGAGGCCGTGCGCATCGACCGGCACGCCGATCACCGTCGCGCCGAGCGACGCGAACGCGGCGCGGGCCGGCGGATAGCCGGGATCCTCGACCGCGACGACGTCGCCGGGCCGCACGACGACGCGCGCGATCAAATCGAGCGCCTGCTGCGCGCCCTGCGTGACGAGCACGTCGTCCCAGTTGCAGGCGACCGCGCGGTTGAAGCCAACGTAGCGTGCGATCGCGCCGCGCAGCTGCGGGTCGCCGGCCGGGTCGTGGTACTGGCCGGGTCCGCGCGCCTGCTGGCGCAGCGCATGGTGCAGGCAGCGCCGCCACGCATCGAACGGGAACAGCGTCTTGTCGGTCACGCCGCCGCGAAAGTCGAAGCCCGGCGTTTCCCGCGGCGTGGGCATTGCGGGCCCGTCGGGCAGTTCGCGCCACAGCGCGCGCGCGTCGACCGCGTCGATGCGCGGCGCGTCCTCGACCAGCGACGGCGTCGACGCGCCGGTCCGATGCGGGACGCGCGCGAGGCCGCCGGCGACGAACGTGCCGTCGCCGGCGCGCGTGGTCAGGTAGCCTTCGGCGGCAAGGCGCTCGAACGCGTCGAGCGTGGTCTTGCGCGACACGCCGAGCTGCTTCGCGAGATCGCGGGTCGACGGCAGCCGTGCACCGCTTTCGAGCCGCCCGTCGACGATCGCGGTGCGCAGTTGGCGGAAGATCTGGCCGCTCAGGTCGTGCCGGCCTTCGATGCGGATGGCGATATCCATCGCAGTGGTTACCTCAGTTGGAGGAATTTTGCCTGGATCGGCATGCCGGCAGTATGCCGCCGGATTGTCGGGGCGGGGAGGCTTCGCGCACGCGGCGCGATTCGGCGGGGAAGCGTCGGTTTGCCGATCGGCCACCCGCCGACGGCCGCCGGAACACGGCATCGCGCACGCCGGCCGGCGCGCGGGCGATTGGACCGCCGCATGCCGCTGCCTTACGATCGCGACATCCCGAGACTGGAGCGACGCCATGCTGTCCGAAGACGAACTTGCACTGCTCGACGCGATCCGCGCGACCGGCAGCCTGTCGCGTGCGGCCGCGCGTCTCGGCAAGGCGCCGTCGACGGTGTCGCACGCGGCGCGCCAGCTCGAGGCGCGCTTCGACGCGCTGCTGTTCGACCGGCGCCGCTACCGGCTGCAACTCACGCCGGCCGGGCAATTGCTGGCCGACGAGGCGTCGCGCCTGATGCTCGACGTCGCACGGCTCACGCGGCGCGTGAAGCAGGTCGCGAGCGGCTGGGAGGATCGGCTGTGGATCGCCAGCGACGAACTGCTGGAGTTCGACACGATGCTGCCGGTGATCCGAGCGTTCGACGCGCTCGAATCGGGCGTGTCGCTGCGCTTCACGCACGAGGTGCTCGGCGGCACGTGGGAAGCGCTGCGCGATGGCCGGGCGGACCTGGTGGTCGGCGCGACCAACGAGCCGCCGGCGATTCCGGGGCTCAAATGGTTCGAGCTGGGCGTGATGGACTGGGTCTTCGCGGTATCGCCGCGCCATCCGCTCGCGGCGATCGACGATGCGCTGTCGCGCGACGCGATCGGCGCGCATCGTGCGGTCGTCGTCGCCGATTCGTCGCGGCTGGTGGCGGGCCGCGTGTACGGGCTGCTGGGCGGGCAGCCGTTGCTCGCGGTGCCGTCGATGCGTGCGAAGATCCTCGCACAGCGCGACGGGCTCGGCGTCGGCTGGGTGCCGCGCGGGCGCGTGGCGTCGCTGCTGGCACGCGGCGAGCTGGTCGAGAAGCGGACCGCCGAGTCGCGCGGGCCGAACGTGCTGTATGTCGCGTGGCGCGGTGAGCGCGACGGCCGTGCGCTGCAATGGTGGCTGGAGCGGCTGCGCGAGCCGAGACTCGCGCAACGGTTGCTCGACGGGATCGACGTGCGCGGGTGACCGACGATGCGCATCGGGCGGAGATCCGGCGCGTCGGCGCGCCGACCTGACGGCTGGCCTGTTTCAGCGCATGAGCCGCGGGCGTGTCGCATCGCGGCGTCCCGCCTGCACGCCGAGCACGTAGATCGCCAGCATCGCGCTGGACAGGGCGAGCAGCGTCGTGAGTACGTCGCTGCCGAACGCCTTCATCAGCGCGCTCGCGACGAGCGGCCCCGCGATCGACGCGAAACCGAACGCGAGCGAAATCACGCGCATCGCGCGTCCGGGAGCGTCGCCGTTGGCGGCCGCGGCGGCGCACATCGCAAGCGTCAGGAACGCGCTGTTCGCGCCGCCGAGCGCGATTGCCGCGACCGTGGTTGCCCACGGCGACAGCGTCGGGAGTGCGAGCCCGAGCGCGGCTGCCGTGGCGATGGCTGCCGTCGCGACAATCGCGATCGCGAGTCCCGCGCGGTCGACGAGCCAGCCGACCGGCACCTGCATCGCGATGGCGCCGATGCCGAACTGCATCAGCAGCGTGGCCGCCTGCGTGCCGGACAGGCCGCGCCCCGCGGCGAAAAACGATAGCAGGCCGTACAGCGCGCCGTCGCATAAGCCGGCGACGGCGGCCACCACCATGCCGAGCCCGACCAGCGGCCCGAGCGGGGCGCGCGGGGCACGCATGTCCGGCCTGCGTGCCCGGACATGCGTGCGCGGGTCATAGGCGGTCGCCGTCAGCGGCACGGCCGCCAGCAGCGTAAACGCGATGCCGGCCGCGAACGTTGCGCGGCCGTCGACACCCGACGCGGCGGCGAACGCCGGCGCGACGACGCCGCCCAGGCCGATCAGCGCTTCGTGCACGCCGACGACGCGGCCGCTCGTTTCCGGCGGCACCAGCCCGTACAGCCAGGTCTCGTTGCCGATCCAGCGCAGGCCGAGCCCGAGACCGATCAGCGCGCCGGGTGCGATCCACAGCGGCCAGCCGGCGAACGGCATCGCGCCGAATCCGGCGAGCGTCGTCGCGAGCGCGAGCATCACCGTGCGCTTGGCGCCGACACGGGCGAGCAGCATCGGCGCGATCGCGAGGCCGGCGAGCATGCCGGCGAACTGCGCGCTGGAGAACAGGCCGACCTGCGACGCGGCGAGTCCGCGGCCCGCGAGCCAGACCGGCAACACGGTGAAGCCGAGGCCGAACTGCGCGATCTGCGCGCATGTCGAGACCGCGTTCAGCGACGCGACGGTGCGCCAGAGCGAAGTCATGATGCGCTGCCGGACGGCATCGGTTCGCCGTTTTCCCGGCATTCGACCGGGCAGCCGGCCGCGATGCAGGGACCGTCGTCGCAGAAGCGGCAGAGTTGCATCGAATGCGACGGATCGCGCGTCTCGTGCCACAGGATCTTGATCAGCAACTGCTCGAGCGTCGTCCGCTCGTGCGCGTCGAGCCGGCCCGTGATGCGCGACAGCATCTGTTCGCGCGCGTCGCGCAGCCGCTGCATCTCGGCGCGGCCGGCCGGCGTCAGCGCGAGCGAGACCGTGCGCTTGTCCGCGCCGGGACGCTTGTCGACGAGGCCGGCCTCGACGAGCGCGGCGATCGCGCGTACCGCGGCCGGATGCGACAGGTCGACCGCATCGCGGATCAGTTCGATCGATGCATTCGGGTACTGGGCGATCGCGTTGAGCATCGCGCGCGCGGTCTGGCCGGACGGCGCGGCCGCGACGTCGAGCCGGTTCATTTCGTCGCCGATCAGCAGCGCAAGCACGCCCAGCAGGTTTTCGGCACGGTGGGTCTTCGACATCGCTTCGCCTCGATATATGCGGAATGCATATATGCAGCCTACATGCATCGGGCGGGGCGTGCAAGCTGCGGTGCGCAAGCCGTCGACAGCGTCGGCGAAACTCGTTCGACGATTTCGAACGGGTGCTTCACGCCCGTCGTACGGCACGCGCCGGCTGCGCGCGCATCCTGTGTTCACGGTCAATCACCGGTTCACAGGAGAACATCATGCAACGCTTCGAAGGAAAAACCGTGCTCGTCACGGGCGGCAACAGCGGGATCGGCCTGGCGGCAGCCCGGGCATTCGCGGCCGAAGGCGCGCGCGTCATCATCACCGGGCGCGATGCGCACACGCTCGAAACCGCGCGGCAGGCGCTCGGCGCCGACGCGATCGCGATTCGCAACGAGGCTGGCACGGTTGCCGGCGCCCGCGCGCTTGCGGACGCGATCGCCGCCGCCGGCGCGCGGCTCGGCGCAGTGTTCATCAACGCGGGCGTCGCGAAGCTTGGGCCGTTCGCGGATACAGACGAGGCGCTGTGGGACCTCGTATTCGACACCAACGTGAAGGGCCCGTATTTCCAGATCCAGGCACTGGTGCCGCTGTTCAACCGTGGCGCGTCGATCGTGATCAACGGCTCGATCAACGCGCATGTCGGGATGCCGGGTTCGTCGGTCTACGCGGCAAGCAAGGCGGCCGTCAACTCGTTCGCGAAGACGCTGTCGACGGAGCTGCTGCCGCACGGCGTGCGGGTGAACGTCGTGAGCCCGGGGCCGGTGCAGACGCCGCTGTACGGCAAGCTCGGGCTCGACGCGGCGACGCTTGACGCGACGGCGGACAAGATCCGCGGGCTGGTGCCGGTCGGCCGGTTCGGGACGCCGGACGAAATCGCGTCGACGGTGCTGCACCTTAGCGCGCCGGAGTCGGCGTTCATCGTCGGCGCCGAAATCATCGCGTCGGGCGGGATGGGGCTGCTCTGACGCTGCCTCGCGCTGCGGCGGCCGCGTGACCGGGCGGCGCGATCACGCGCCGGCCCGGCCCGGGCTGCGGCTGCCGCGCCGGTTTGATCCGGCGGTGAGGAGGCGCATCGCCGGACCGCTGCAATTCTTTTCCGCGTCGTATATCTCCGTAGCATGCCGAACGACAGGAAACCCATGCGGATCGCATGGTCGAACGCGCGTTTACTAGACGACCGGTCTAATCCGAGGCTATCATCCGACCCGGTGATGCAACGAAGCCGCGCGCTGACAGGCGGATTCGTTGTCTCGACAGGGCAGGACCGGTTCAGCCGGCGCGGACCTGAAACTGCAACATGCGGCTGCGATGCTGATGATTCCGTCGAGGAGCCGGCGATTCGTGAAACCCGCGAGCGCGGCCTGACGGGCCAGGTTTGGGCATCTTTTTTTGCGCCTCGGCCTAGACGACTGGTCTAATACCGGACAATGCGCAGATTTCGACGCCCGCAGGCCGCACGTCGACGCGCGATCGCTGACTAACGGACAGGTACGGCGTCCGGCACGGCCATTGCGCCCGCCAGCCTGCCGCGCCGTGCGGCCCTGTTCCCGTCAATTTGAAAGGAGTGTCGATCATGAAGATCCTGATTGTCCTGACCTCGCACGATGCGCTCGGCGACACCGGCAAGAAGACCGGCTTCTGGCTCGAGGAACTGGCCGCGCCGTACTACGCGTTCAAGGATGCGGGCGTCGAGCTGACGCTGGCGTCGCCGAACGGCGGGCAGCCGCCGCTTGACCCGAAGAGCAGCGATCCGTCCGCGCAGACCGACGCGACGCGCCGCTTCGACGCCGATGCGGCGGCCAAGGCGGAGCTCGCGGCGACGCGCAAGCTGGCCGACGTGTCGATCGACGACTACGACGCGGTGTTCTATCCGGGCGGCCACGGCCCGCTGTGGGATCTCGCCGAGGATCTGCATTCGATCGGCCTGATCGAGCGCGCGCTCGCGGCCGGCAAGCCGGTCGCGGCGGTGTGCCACGCGCCGGGCGTGCTGCGTCACGTGAAGGACCCGAAAACCGCCGAATCGGTCGTGCGCGGCAAGCGCGTGACGGGCTTCACCAACAGCGAGGAAGCCGCGGTCGGGTTGACGGAAGTGGTGCCGTTCCTGGTCGAGGACATGCTGAAGACCAACGGCGCGCAGTTCGAGCGCGGCGCCGACTGGGCGCCGTATATCGTGACCGACGGGCTGCTGATCACGGGGCAGAACCCCGCTTCGTCGGAACCGGCCGCCGAGGCGCTGCTCGCCAGGCTCGGCCACCAGTAAGCACACGGCGCGGGACCGCGCCGTCACGTTTCCGTCGTCGGGCGCGCAGGCCCCGGCGACGCCCAGGATCGGGCCGCGCTGCAACGGCATCGCGGCTCATCCAGTCGTTTCGCAGAACCAAGCAAAGGAGTCGTGGATGTCTGCCCTGTTCGAACCGTTCAAACTCAAGGATGTCACGTTGCGCAACCGGATCGCGGTGCCGCCGATGTGCCAGTACGTCGCCGAAGACGGCGTCGTCAACGACTGGCATCACGTGCATCTGGCCGGCATCGCGCGCGGCGGTGCGGGCCTCGTGATCGCGGAGGCGACGGCCGTGTCGCCGGAAGGCCGCATCACGCCGGGCTGCGCGGGGTTGTGGACCGATGCGCAGGCTGCCGCGTTTGCACCGTCGGTCGCGGCGATCAAGGCGGCCGGCGCGGTGCCCGGCATCCAGATCGCGCACGCGGGCCGCAAGGCGAGTGCGAACCGTCCGTGGGAAGGCGACGACCATATCGCCGAAGGCGACCCGCGCGGCTGGCAGACCATCGCGCCGTCGGCCGTGCCGTTCGGCGCGCATCTGCCGAAGGTGCCGCACGCGATGACGCGCGACGACATCGCGCGCGTGCAGGCCGATTTCGTCGCGGCGGCGAAGCGCGCGCGCGACATCGGTTTCGAATGGCTCGAACTGCACTTCGCGCACGGCTATCTCGGCCAGAGCTTCTTCTCGGTGCACTCGAACCGGCGCGACGACGAATACGGCGGTTCCGCCGAGAATCGCGGCCGTTTCCTTGTCGAGACGCTGGCGGCCGTTCGCAAGGTGTGGCCCGAGCATCTGCCGCTGACTGCGCGTTTCGGCGTGATCGAGTACGACGGTCGCGACGACGAGACGCTCGCCGAATCGATTGCGCTCACGCAGCGGCTGAAGCAGGAAGGGCTCGACATGCTGAGCGTGTCGGTCGGCTTCTCGACGCCCGATGCGCAGATTCCGTGGGGCCCCGCGTTCCTCGCGCCGGTCGCCGAGCGCGTGCGCCGCGAGGCCGGACTGCCGGTGTCGTCCGCATGGGGGATCGATACGCCGCAACTGGCCAACCGCGTCGTCGCGGACCGGCAGCTCGATCTCGTGATGGTCGGCCGCGCGCACCTGGCCGATCCGCACTGGCCGTACTACGCGGCGAAGCAGCTCGGCGTCGAGCGTCCGTCGTGGACGCTGCCCGCGCCGTATGCGCACTGGCTCGAACGCTATCGCGTCGCCGACAAGGCCGCCTGACGACACACGGCCGGTCGCGCGGCTTGAAGCGCGCGTGACGGCCGCATCGGCCGTCCGCTCGCGGTGCGCGCGCACGACGCGCGCGGCCGCCGCGGCGTGCGTTCCGAGTTTCGATGGATAGAATGGCGGTTCGCGCAGGCATTTCGCCCGCGCGAACCGCCATTTTTCTTTCGACAGAGGTGCCATGCGCGCACACGCTTCGCCGTCTCACGATGATTCCGCCGCGCGGCCGCGCGCCCAGCGGATTGCCCGCGCCGTGCTGTACGCGGTCTTGCTGGTGCTCGCGCTGTGGGTGATCCGCGCCTTCATTCCCGCGATCGCATGGGCCTGCGTCATCGCCATCGCGATGTGGCCGCTGTTGAAGCGCTTCGAATCGCACCGGCTGTTCCGCGACCGGCCGACGGTCGTCGCGACCGTCATCACGGTCGCGATCTCGCTGCTGGTCGTGCTGCCGGTAGCCGTCGCGCTGACCCAGGCGATCGCGCAGGCGCACGACATGCGCGTGTGGCTGCGCACGATCCAGGACAACGGCATTCCGCTGCCGGACGTCGTCAGCCGGCTGCCGTACGGCTCGGCGCAGATCGCCGACTGGTGGCAGGCCAATCTCGGCCATCCGCTGCATGCGGCGTCGGCGATGCACGGCGTCAACAGCGAGAAGTTCATCGCGTTCGGCCGGCTGTTCGGCACGAAGCTCGCGCATGCGCTGCTCGAATTCGGCTTCATGCTGGTCACGCTGTTCGTCATCCTGCGCGCCGGGCACAAGCTGTCGGGTGCGCTGCTGCAGGGCGCGCGGCGCGCGTTCGGCGCGGACGGCGCGCAGCTGATCGAACGGATGGTCGGCGCCGTGAACGGCACGGTGACGGGGCTGGTCGTCGTCGGGCTCGGCGAAGGCGCGCTGCTCGGCGTCGCGTATGCGCTGGCGGGCGTGCCGCACGCGGCGCTGCTCGGTCTCGTCACGGCGGTCGCCGCGATGCTGCCGTTCTGCGCGCCGGTCGTATTCTGCGGCGCCGCGCTGTGGCTGTTCGTGCAGGGCGCGACGACCTGGGCCGTCGTGGTCGCCGTGACCGGCTTCGTGGTCGTGTTCGTCGCCGAGCATTTCGTGCGGCCGGTGCTGATCGGCGGTTCGGCGCGGCTGCCGTTCCTGCTCGTGCTGTTCGGCATCCTCGGCGGCGCGGAGACCTTCGGGCTGATCGGGCTGTTCGTCGGCCCCGCGCTGATGACGGTGCTGACGATGCTGTGGGCCGAATGGGTCGCGTAAATGGACGCCGGCGCCGATGCGCGTCATCGGCACGACGGCCGGAAGGCGTGCGCATCGTCCGTGTGCGAGCCGTCGGGCCGGCCGCGACGCATGCCGATCGACGTTGCGCCGGACACCCGCTCGCACACAGATCTCAACATTTCTTTTCGATTCGAACCCCAAGGTCGAGTAGCATGGGGCTTTCGGTCGCGCCGGCATGGCGCAGCAGAGTTTCCCCAGCATGCGATTGATTCCGATGTCCCGTCCCGCGGCGACGCTGTCTTTGGCGGCGAGCTGCCTGATGCTGCACGGCTGCGCGTGGTTCGACTCGTGGCTGCCTTTCTCCTATTCGCGGATGCCGCTGCCGAAGACCGCGTCGCGGCACGGCGCGACGCGCGAGGCCGTCGTGCGCGCGGGCGGCAACCCGCGCAGCGTATGGATGGTCCGCAACGGCAGCGGCGTCTGCTACAACTATCTGCTCGAGCACGGCAACGATCGCCGGCCTTACTTCGTCGTGTTCGACAAGGCCGGCGTCGTCACGCAGTACGGCTTCGACACGTGCATGGACGCCGACCGCAGCGGCCGGTTCCGGACGGGCAAGGGCGATGCGTCGTAGCGACTGCGGCGGCGATGCGCCCGCGCGTGTCGTCGCGTGAACGTCGTTACGCGATCGTGTCGACCACGCCGCCGTCGACGCGCAGCGCGGCGCCGGTCGTCGCCGAGGCCTGCGGCGAACACGTGTAGACGACGAGGTTCGCGACTTCCTCGGGCGTCGCCGGCCGCTGGATGATCGAGCTGGCGCGCTGGTTGCGCACGAAGTCCACGGCGACGTCCTCGACGCTGCGGCCGGTTTCGTCGGCCGTCTCCTTCAGCAGCGTGCGCACGCCTTCCGACAGCGTCGGCCCCGGCAGCACCGAGTTGACGGTCACGCGGGTGCCGGCCGCGAGCTTCGCGAGACCGCGCGCGATCGACAGCTGCGCCGTTTTCGAGAAGCCGTAGTGAATCATGTCGACCGGGATGTTCAGCCCCGACTCCGACGAAATGAACACGACGCGCCCCCAGTTGCGTTCGAGCATCCCTTTCATGTAGTGCCGCGCGAGGCGCACGCCCGACATCACGTTCATCTCGAAGTAATGGGTCCATTCGGCATCGTCGATGTCGAAGAACGGCTTCAGCCCGTAGATGCCCGCGTTGTTGACGAGGATGTCGGCATTCGCCGTGTGCTGCGCGATGCGCGCGACGCCGGCCGCGCCGGACAGGTCGGCGGCGATGCCGTCGAGGTCCGCGCCCGGTACCGCACCGCGCAGGTGCGCGAGCGCGGACTGCACCGACGCATCGCTGCGTCCGTTGACGACGACCCGCGCGCCGGCGCGCGCGAGCCCTTCGGCGATCGCGAGTCCGATGCCGGCGGTGGAGGCGGTGACGACCGCGGTCTTGCCTTTCAGATCGATGTGCATGAGCTTGACGGGAGAGGGTTGAACGGAAGCCGCCGCGCTGGCCGCGACGGCCGGAACTCCAAGCTTAGGCGAAACCGCGCGAGTCGGCAGCGCAGCGCCGTGCGCCGGTTGCGCGGCGCCGCGCAGTCTTGTACGGTGTGCGTTCGATATCCGTTCCGGGAGCCCGCCGCGTGAGCCGTTCCGCCAGCAAGACCGCCATGCCGTCGCCGTTCTGGCGCGACACTGCGCTGCCGTTCATCGAGGCGCGCACCGTCGACGACGGGCGCGCGATCTGCTACGCGAAGCACACGCACGACACGTTTTCGCTCGGCGCGATCGTCGGCGGCACCAGCACCTACGTGAACGGCAACACGAACGCGCACGTCGGGCGCGGCGTGCTCGTGATCATCGATCCGGAGCAGGTGCACGCATGCAATCCGTACGGGCCCGATGCGTGGGCATACCGGATGGTGTACGTGGACGTGCCGTGGCTCGCGCGGCTGCAGCATTCGCTCGGGCGCGACGCGAACGCCGATTTTCACGGCTTTTCGCCGAAGTTGACGGAGCGCCGCGACCTGTTCGTACAATTCGGCGGTTTCTATCGCACGCTCGTGTCGCCCGGCATCGACGCGCTCGGCAAGGAGAGCGCGGCGGTCGAATTCTTCACGCAGCTGCACGGCGCGCTCGATCGCGACCCGCCCGCCGCGCGGCCCGGCGACGACAACGCGAAGCTTGCGCGCGCGGCCGACTACATCGCCGCGCACTGCCGCCAGGCTGTCACGCTCGATGCGATCTGCGCGGCGGCCGATCTGTCGCCGTCGTACCTGATTCGTGCGTTCAACGCGCGCTACGGGATGACGCCGCATGCGTTCCTGATCGACCGTCGCGTGCAGTACGGCCGCAAGGAACTGCGCCGCGGCCGGCCGATCGCCGAGGTCGCGCTCGACGCGGGTTTCGCGGACCAGGCGCATTTCCAGCGCGCATTCCGGCGGATCGCCGCGGCGACGCCAGGGCAGTATCGCTGCGCGGCGAATTGACGGGCAGGGCGGCGGCCCGTTATCGGCGTGAACGGAAGCGCCTACACATCGAGCAGCAACAACGCGCTGCCGGCAAGCAGCAGCGCCATCGCGCGGTTGAATACGCGCATGCGCCGCGCGTTCGCGAGCCGGTGCCGCAACGACGCGCCCGCATACGACCAGCACGCGATCGACGCGAAACAGATCACCAGGTACAGCGCCGCGAATTGCCAGACCTGCGCCCGGTCGCCGTCGGACGCATACGCGCCCATCGCGGCGACACAGGCCAGCCACGCCTTCGGATTCAGCCACTGCATCGCCGCGCCGGTCGCCGCCGACGGGCCGGCTGCCTTCGCATCGGTCGGCAGCCTGCCGTCGTCGAGCGCGAGCCGCAGCGCCATGTAAAGCAGGAACGCGATCCCCGACCAGCGGGTGGCCGTCGTCAGCGCGGGCCAGTGTGCGAGCGCCGCGTGCAGCCCGAGGCCGATCAGCAGGAACAGCGCGACGAAGCCGAGCGTCGCGCCGGCCGCGTAGCGCAGGCTCGGGGCCAGCCCGTAGCGTGCGCCCGCGCCGAGCGCGACGATGTTGACGGGACCGGGTGTGATCGACGACGCCAGCGCGAACGCGGCCATCGAAACCAGCATGCTCATCGGATGTCTCCATGCGAATGTCTGAACTCGCATGGAGACTAAAGGCGCGGCACGCACGCGTATTGAAGAAAACTGCCCTCGGCGGCGCGCGGCCGCCTTCCATGAACAGGAGCAGGAGCGGCGTCAGTGATGCAGCACGCGCGTCGCGCGCGCCGGCGGCGCGGCCGGGGCGGGTGAGTCGGCGGCATCGGACGCGCGCAGCGGGCCGCCCGCGCAAGGCTCGGTCGACACCGAGAAGCCGAACGTATTGATGCCGCCCGCGCACGCGACGAACACGCTGCCGCCATGCATCTCCGCAACGGCCTTGACGATCGACAGTCCGAGCCCGTGGTTCTCCTTGCTGTTCGCGCGCGCTTCCTCGAGCCGGTAGAAGCGCTCGAATACGTGCGAGCGCCGTACCGGATCGATCGGCTCGCCGGGGTTCGCGACCGACACGTCGACCAGCGTGTCGCGGCGCGTGATCGTCACGTGCAGCGTGCTGCCGGGCGCCGAGTGCTGGATCGCGTTGATCAGCAGGTTGGTCATCGCGCGGCGGAACAGCGACGGATCGACCGCCGCGCGTGCGTCGCCGTGCAGTTCGGCGCGCAGCTGCGCCTCGTCGAGCGGGATTTCGAGGAAGTCGAGCATGCGCTGCACCTCGTCGGCGAGCGATACGCGCTTCAGGTCGGTCGCGCGTTCGCCGCGGTCGCTGCGCGACAGGAACAGCATGTCGTTGATGATCACGCGCAGCCGCTCGAACTCCTCGAGGTTCGATTGCAGCGTCTGGCGCATCCGGTCGACCGAGCGATCGCGGCTCGTCAGCGCGACCTGCGTCTGGCCGATCAGGATGCTGACCGGCGTGCGCAGTTCGTGCGCGACGTCCGCGTTGAACGCCTCGAGCCGCGCGTAGGTCTGCTGGATGCGGTCGAGCGCGCCGTTGAACGACGCGGCGAGTTCGCGCAGCTCGGCCGGCAGCGCGTCGGTATGCAGCCGCTGGCGGCGGTTCGCGAGGCTCACCGCGGCCGCGTCCTGCGACAGGCGATCGAGCGGCGCGAGCCCGAAGCGCGCGACCGCGCGGCTCAGCAGCAGCGCGACCACGGTCGCGGTCGCGATCAGCGCGGCGAGCGTCCAGCCGAAGCGGCGCAGCATCCGCTGCGTGCGTTCGCACGAGCTGGCGACGATCAGCTTCAGCGTCGGCCGCGCGCCGCTGCCGGCCACCGTGACGGTTTTCGTCATCACGTCGTAGCTGCTGTCGTTGAGCGCGTAGCGCTGGAACGCGCCGAACGGTGCGCCGACGGGCACGCCGTCGACGGGATGGCCGAAGCGGAAGTCCGAATTCGGCGTGTCGACCTGATAGCGCGTCGAACCGTCGGGCGGTTCGAGGTCGGCCAGTTTCTCCTTCATCAGGCGTCCGCGCTCGGGCGTGAGCGCATGCGACACGATCATCTCGGCGACCTTGGTGCGCGTGTCGAGCGTCGCGCGCAATTCGGCGAACAGCTGGCGCTCCATCATCACGAACAGCCCGCAGCCCACCAGCGTGAACACGAGCAGCGACACGATGCCGAACATCGCCGACAGCCGCAGCGTGATCGAGCGTTTCATGCGCGCCTCTCGGTGTCGCCGTCCTCGCGCGCCTCGAGCACGTAGCCCATGCCGCGGATCGTGTGCAGCAGCTTGTCCGCGAACGGGCCGTCGAGCTTCGCGCGCAATCGCTTGATCGCGGTCTCGACGACGTTCGCGTTGCTGTCGAAGTTCACGTCCCACACCAGCTCGGCGATCGTCGTCTTCGACAGCACCTCGCCGCTGCGCCGCGCAAGCACGCCGAGCAGCTGGAATTCCTGCGCGGTCAGGTCGAGGCGCGTGCCGTCGCGCGTCGCGCGGCGGCCGATCAGGTCGACGCGCAGGTCGCCGATCGAGATCAGCGTCGATTCCTGCACGCGCGCGCGGCGCGTCAGCGCGCGCAGCCGCTCGATCAGCTCGAGGAACGAAAACGGTTTGGTCAGGTAGTCGTCGGCGCCGCCGCGCAGCCCGCGCACGCGGTCGTCGACGCGGTCGCGCGCGGTCAGCATGATGACGGGCGTCTGCTTCTGCGCGCGCAGCGCGCGCAGCACGCCGAAGCCGTCGAGCTTCGGCAGCATCACGTCGAGCACGACCACGTCGTAGTCGAATTCGACGGCTTTCCATGCGCCGTCCTCGCCGTCGAGCGCGGTATCGACGACCCAGCCTTCCTCGGTCAGGCCGCTCTTCAGGTATTCGACGACTTTCGGTTCGTCTTCGACGATCAGCACTTTCATGTTCGGATCCGTTCTCCGCGTAACCGGTCAGGGGCTGACGCCCGCGGCGCGCTGCGGGCCCGCCGCCGCGACCTCGGACGGCGCGGCGCCGTCCGTTGCGCGGCCGTCCCATCCGCCGCCGAGCGCCTTCGCGAGAAACACGACGAGCGCCGCACGCTGGCCCTGGATCTGCACGGCCTGCCGCTCGCTCGTCAGCAACTGCTGTTCGGCCGTCAGCACGTCGATGAACGGCGTCAGCCCGCCCGCATAGCGATCCTGCGCGAGCGACACGAGCTTGCGCGCGTCGTCGACGGCGGCGGACGCCTGCTGCGCGGCTTCGGCCAGCACCGACAGGCCCGTCACCGCATTTTGCACCTCCTGGAACGCGGTGAGTACGGTCTGCCGGTAGTTCGCCTGCGCGGCGACATAGCCGGCCTGCGCGAAATCGACGCCGGCCTTCAGCTTGCCGCCCTCGAACAGCGGCTGGCTGACCGACGCGCCGATCGACCACAGCAGCGCCGGCACCGTAAACAGGCCCGAGAAGCGCGTCGCGTCCCAGCCGATGTCGGGCGACAGCGCGATGCGCGGGAAATACGCGGCGCGCGCGACGCCGATCTGCGCGTTGGCGGCGGCCATCGCGCGCTCGGCCGACGCGACGTCGGGCCGCCGCTGCAGCAGGTCGCTCGGCAGGCCGGTCGGCAGCGCGGGCGCGTTGATCGGCACCACGCGCGGCGGCAGCGAGAACGCGGGCGCCGGCGTGCCGACCAGCGTCGCGATCGCGGTTTCGACCTGCGCGCGCTGCTGGATCAGCAGCTGCGCCTGCGTGCGCGTCGCGTCGAGCTGCGCGCGCTGTTGCAGCAGGTCGAGGCCCGACACCGCGCCGAGGTCGTGGCGCGACGTCACGTAGTCGAGCGCCTTTTGCTGCAGGTCGATCGAGCGCTTGACGACGTCGATCTCGGTGTCGAGTTCGCGCAGCGAGAAATAGCTCGATGCGAGATCGGCGCTCAGCACCAGGCGCGCGTTCGCGAAATCGTCGCGCGCCTGCTCGGTGCTCGCCTGCGCGGATTCGACAGTGCGCCGCACGCGGCCGAACAGGTCGAGCTCGTAGCTGACGCTCGCGCCGACCTGGATGTCGTTCTGCACGGTCGACTGGTTCGGCATCGCGTAGTTGGTCTGCGGCCGGTCGGCCGAGATCTTGAAGCGCTGGCCGCTTGCGTTCAGCCCGACGGCCGGGTATTGCGCGGACGCGACCGACGCGAGCGTCGCCTTCGCCTGGTCGTAGCGCGCCGCGACGACCTTCAGGCTCTGGTTGTTGCGCAGCGCTTCGGCCTCCAGCGCGTCGAGCTGCGGATCGCCGAACGCGGTCCACCATGCCGGATCGAGCGGTGCGCGGGCCGGCGCGGCCGGGTGCCAGTACGCGTCGGCCGGATCGAGCCGCCACGCGGCCGGCGTGTCGACCGCGGGGCGCCGGTAGTCGGGGCCGACCGTGCAGCCGGCGACGGCGGCCGCGGCGGTCACGATCGCAGCGAGCGCGGCGGGGCGCAGGCGCGCGTGCATCGCGATCACGACTTCGCTCCCGCGGCGGCGGACGCCGGTTTCGCGGCCGGCGTCGACACGACGACCTGGTCGCCGTTCGCGAGCGAATCGCTCGGGTTCGACACGAGACGGTCGTTCCGCGTGAGCGGGCCGTCGACTTCGAGCGTCTGCCCGATCGTGCGCACGATCGTGACCGATTTCAGGCGAATCCGGCCGTTCGCGTCGACGGTCGCGACCGTCGGGCCTTCGGCGCGGAACAGCAGCGTGCTGGCCGGGATCTGCAGGCGGCCGACCGGCGTCATCGGCAGCGTCGCCTGTACGTACGCGCCGGGCAGCAGCCGGCCGTCGGGGTTCGGCAGCGTGATCTCGATCTGCAGCGAGCGCGTCGCGACGTCGATCGCCTCGGCGGTGCGCGTGATCGTCCCGTCGAAGGTCTGGCCCGGCAGCTCGGCCTGCGCGACGCTCACGTGCTGGCCGACCTTCACCTGCTGCGCATAGGCCTGCGGCACCTGCACGTAGAGGCGCAGCCGGTCCGCCTGCACGACCGTAAACAGCGCGCGGCCCGCGTTGCCCGAATTGACGAGGTCGCCGACGTCGACGTTGCGCTGCGTGACGATCCCGTCGATCGGCGCGACGATGCGCTGGAAGCCCTTCAGCTCGGTGAGCCGGCGCATGTTCGCGTCGGCCGCGGCGAGATTCGCGGTGCCCTGATTGAATGCGCCTTGCCGGTCGTCGAGTTCCTGCTGCGACACGGCATCGCGCTGGCGCAACTGCTGCGCGCGATCGAACGACGTCTTCGCGAGCGCGAGCGCCGCCTGCGCCTGCTGGCGCTGCGCGGTCGCCTGCGCGAGCTCCTGGTTCAGCTCCGGCGTGTCGAGTTCGGCGAGCAGCTGCCCCTGCTTCACGTGCGCGCCGATGTCGGCCTGCCAGCGCAGCAGGTAGCCGCTCGCGCGCGCGTAGATCGGCGCCTCCACATAGCCGCGCAGCGTGCCGGGCAGCGTCAGGTGGCCGCCGGTGGCCGCGTCGACCGGATGCACGACGTTCACGTACTGCCGCGCATTCTGCTCGGCGATCGCGTCGAGCCGGCCGCGGTTCAGCACGTTGACGACGATCGTGCGCGCGGCGCCGGCCGCCAGCAGCACGCCGATCACGATCAGCACGATGCGTCCGCGCCGCGACACGGCCGCGCGCGGCGGCAGGTGCATGCCGTGTTCGTCCACGTGGATGCCGACGGTGCTGTGATGTTTCTCTTCCATGAATTCAACCGGTCAGGATGCGTAGCAGGGGTCAGTGTCCGGCGGCCCGGCGCTCGCGCCGGCGGGCCAGCCGCGAATGCACGCCGCCGAATACGAGCGGCACGAACAGCAGCGTCGAGACGGTCGCGAACAGCAGCCCGCCGATCACCGCGCGGCCGAGCGGCGCGTTCTGCTCGGCGCCTTCGCCGAGGCCGAGCGCCATCGGCACCATCCCGATGATCATCGCGAGCGCCGTCATCAGCACCGGCCGGATCCGCGTCGCGCCGGCTTCCAGCGCGGCGGTGAGCGGCGGCGCGCCGGCTGCGAGGCGCTGCCGCGCGAACGACACGACGAGAATGCTGTTGGCGGTCGCGACGCCGACCGTCATGATCGCGCCCGTCAGCGCCGGCACGCTCAGGTGCGTACCGGTGATGAACAGCATCCACGCGATGCCGGCGAGCGCGGCCGGCATCGCGCTGATGATGATCAGCGGGTCGAGCCACGACTGGAAATTGACGACGATCAGCAGGTAGACCAGCACGATCGCCATCGCGACGCCCGCGCCGAGGCCGACGTACGACGTGCGCATCGTCTCGATCTGGCCGCGCATCGTCAGGTCGGTGCCGCGCGGCAGCGTCGCGCGCGCGTCCGACACGATGCGGTCGATCTCGCCGGCGACCGAGCCGAGGTCGCGGCCCTCGACGCTCACGTACAGGTCGATCGCCGGGCGGATGTTGTAGTGCGTGACGATCGCCGGATTCTCGGTGCTGCGCACCTGCACGAGGTTGCCGAGCAGCTGCAGCGGCGTGCCTGCCGCGCCGCTCGCCGACACGGGCGTGCCGAGCAGGTCGTCGACCGACGCGATGCTGTATTGCGGGGTCTGGATCTGCAGCGGGTACTGGACGCCCGTCTTCGGGTTGATCCAGAACGACGGCGTGGTCTGCGCACTGCCGGACAGCGAGATCAGCATGTTCTGCGCGACGTTCTGTGCGGACAGGTTGAGCTGCTGCATGCGCGTACGGTCCATGTCGGCCAGCAGGGTCGGCTCGTCGTTGCGCTGCAGGACGTGCGCGTCGACGGCGCCGGGGATTTGCCTGATCTTTTTCATCAGGCTGCTCGCGATTGCCATGTTACTCGCGAGATCGTTGCCGAGCACCTGCACGTCGATCGCGGCCGGCTGGCCGAAGTTGAGGATCTGCGTGATGATGTCCGACGGCTGGAAGAAGAACTCGATGCCCGGGAAACGCTCGGGCAGCTGCGCGCGCAGCGCCTGCACGTAGTGCTGCGTGTCGCGGTGGCCGGGCTTCAGCGCGATCAGGATTTCGCCGTCGAGCGAGCCGACCGTGCCCGTGTTGCTGTACGACAGGTTGATGCCGCTCACCGGCAGCCCGAGGTTGTCGACGATCGTGCCGAGTTCGTCGGGCGGGACGATTTCGCGCACCACGCGCTCGACCTGGTCGGCGAGGCGCGCGGTTTCCTCGATCCGGTAGCCGGTCGGCGCGCGCATGTGCAGCCGGATGTTGCCGGAATCCGCATTCGGGAAGAAGTCGCGGCCGAGCACGAACACGAGGCCCGTCGACAGCACGCAGAAGCCGAGGAAGCACGTCGCGTAGAAGCGGCGGCGCACCAGCAGGATGCTGAGCAGCACGATGTACCACGCGCGCAGCCGTTCGAACGCGTTGTTGAACGCGTGATGCGCGCGCGCGAAGCGCCCGGTCGCATGGTCGGGCCCGGTGCCGGCCTGCTGCGGGCGGAACAGCAGCATCGCGAGCGTCGGCACGAGCGTGCGCGACAGCACGTACGACGCGAGCATCGCGAACACGACCGCTTCGGCGAGCGGTACGAACAGGTAGCGCGCGACGCCCGTCAGGAAGAACATCGGCACGAACACGATGCAGATGCACAGCGTCGACACGAACGCGGGCACCGCGATCTCGCCCGCGCCTTCGAGGATCGCGTCGTGCAGGTTGGTGCCGAGGTGCAGGTGGCGCTCGATATTCTCGATCGTCACGGTTGCATCGTCGACGAGAATCCCGACCGCGAGCGCGAGCCCGCCGAGCGTCATGATGTTGATGGTTTCGCCGAGCGCGGACAGCACGATCAGCGACGTGAAGATCGACAGCGGAATCGAGATCGCGATGATCAGCGTGCTGCGCCAGTTGCCGAGAAACAGCAGGATCATCATCGCGGTCAGCACGGCCGCGATCAGCGCTTCGTGGATCACGCCCTGCACGGCGGCACCGACGAATACCGACTGGTCGAACAGCGGCGTGATCGTGAGCCCCTCGGGCAGCGTCGGGATCACCTTCGGCAGCAGCGCCTTCAGGTCCGACACGACCTTCAGCGTCGACGCGTCGCCGCTCTTCAGGATCGACACCAGTACGCCGCGCTGGCCGTTCTGGCGCACCACGTTGGTCTGCGGCGAGAAGCCGTCGCGCACCGACGCGACTTCGCCGAGATAGGTCGTTGCGCCGTTGACGGTGCGGATCGGCAGGTGCGTGATGTCGGCGATCGTGTCGGCCGACGCGTTGGTGTCGATCCGGTATTCGGTCTGCCCCATTTTCGCGGTGCCGGTCGGCAGGATCAGGTTCTGCACGTTGACCGCGTTGACGATGTCGGCCGGCGTCAGGCCTTTCGCTCGCAGCGCCTGCGGATCGATGTCGATCGCGACGACGCGCGTGCGGCCGCCGTACGGGTACGGGATCTGCGCGCCCGGGATCGTGATCAGTTGCGGGCGCAGGAAGTTCAGCGCGACGTCGCCGAGGGACTGCTCGCTGAGCGTCTTGCTCGACAGGCCGAGCTGGATCACCGGGATGCTCGACGCCGAGTACGTGATCACGAGCGGCGGCGTCGCGCCCTGCGGCATCTGCCGCACGATCGCCTGCGCCGATGCGACGGTCTGCGCGATCGCCGTCTGCACGTTCGCGCCGGGCTGCAGATACACCTTCACGACTGCGATGCCGGGCAGCGAGGTCGACTCGATGTGCTGGATGTTGTTGACGGTCGTCGTCAGCGAGCGTTCATGCACGGACGTGATGCGGTCGCTCATCTCCTTCGCGGAGAAGCCGGTGTACGACCAGATCACGCTGACGACCGGGATGTTGATCGACGGCAGCACGTCGACGGGGGTGCGCATCAGCGCAAGCGGCGTGGCCAGCACGATCATGATGGCCATCACGATGAACGTGTAGGGGCGCCTGAGCGCGAGGTTGACGATCCACATGGAGGCAGCGGGGCAGGCGTGGTCAGGCGGCGGTAAAGGGAACCCGAATGATAGGCGTCGAGCTGGAACGGGTTACTGACGCGAAACTGGCGGAATTGTCAGTTTCGGGCGCGGCGGACGGCCGGCGATTCCGCAGATGAAATGCGCGCGGATGCGCCGTTGCGCAACCGTCTGCCGGAACGGATCCGGGTGCGGCCTCGGCGTCGGTTTCGCTCATCGGGCTGCGCTCAGATCTGTTCCATGCCGACCCGCGCGAGCGCCGCCAGATCGACGACCTCGATCTGGTTGTACGCGAGCCGCAGCACGTCGCGCTTCTCGAGCTGCTGCAGCGCCTGGTTGATTCGCTGCCGCGACACGCCGACCAGCATGCCGAGCTCTTCCTGCGAGATCGCGAGCGACGGGCCGGTGTCCGGATACAGGTCGGGGTTGAACAGTTGCGCGAGCGCCTGCGCGACGCGCGCATCGACGTCGAGCAGCCGGCTGTTCTGGATCGACGCGATGAATTCGCCCATCCGGTTGTTGAGCTGATGGATCACGAAGCGCGTAAACGGCAGGCTGGTGTCGAGCAGCGCATGGAACGTGTCGGCCGGCACGAACAGCACGGTCGAGCGCTGGATCGCGACGACCTCGTACTTGCGCGGCTCGCGCTTGATCACGCTGCCTTCGCCGAACCAGCCGCCGGACGGCACGCCGGAAAACGTGCAGCCGCGCCCGGACGCATTGAAGATCGCCAGCTTCAGCAGCCCGCGATGCACGCCGATCCAGTACTCGGACGGCGCGAGCCGGTGTGCGATCACGTCGCCGGCCTCGCGCACTTCGGCGCGCGACTGCGCGAGCACCAGCGCCCGGTGTTCGGGCGCGAGCGCGCGGAACCACGCGCACTGGCCGAACAGCACGGACGGCGGCGGCAGCGGGCCCGGTTCGGTCGTCGGTTCGGACGCGGGACGCGCGGTGTCGGACGGGGCAGCGATGTCGTCGTGCATGGATGCGGGTTTGCGAGGATAGGGATAACGCGAGGCGCTCGAAAGGCACTCTGTCGTTTCGATGACAGACGGCTCACAATAGCGCCCGTTAGGCTGTCGGCAATTGAACCACATCAAAACGATTCGGGGTGCGCGCACCCCGGCTGGATACGCGACCGGCGCGCGCCGGTCAGCAGAACACGGGAGACAGGATCATGACGCAGATGTTCGAGGCCGGGCTCGGCCGCCGCGACGCCAACTACGTACCGCTCACGCCGATCGACTTCCTGGTCCGCGCGGCCGAAGTCTATGGCGAGCGCCTGGCGATCGTGCACGGCGACGTGCGGCGCACGTGGCGCGAAACCTATGCGCGTGCGCGCCGCCTCGCGAGCGCGCTGGCCGCCGCGGGTGTCGCGCGCGGCGAAACCGTCGCGGCGATGCTGCCGAACATTCCGGCGATGGTCGAGGCGCACTTCGGCGTGCCGATGGCGGGCGCGGTGCTCAACACGATCAACACGCGGCTCGACATCGCGTCGGTGCTGTTCATGCTGCGTCACGGCGAGGCGAAGGTGCTGATCGTCGACACCGAGTATGCGGAGCTCGCGCATCGCGCGGCGCTCGAGGTGCCGGGGCTGAAGATCGTCAGCGTCGCCGACGCGATGCCGGCCGATCCCGCGTGCTTCGGCGGCGCGGTCGACTACGAGACGTTTCTCGCCGGCGGCGACCCCGACTACGCGTGGACGCCGCCTGCCGACGAATGGGACGCGATCGCGCTGAACTATACGTCCGGCACGACCGGCGACCCGAAGGGCGTCGTCTACCATCATCGCGGCGCGTATCTCGCGGCGATCAGCAACATCCTCGAATGGGACATGCCGAAGCACGCCGTCTACCTGTGGACGCTGCCGATGTTCCACTGCAACGGCTGGTGTTTCCCATGGGCCGTCGCGGCGCGTGGCGGCGTGAACGTCTGCCTGCGCAAGTTCGACGCGAAGACGGTGTTCGACCTGATCCGCCGCGAGCGCGTGACGCACTACTGCGGCGCGCCGATCGTGCAGAGCGCGATCGCGAACGCACCGGCCGAGCTGCGCGCGGGCATCGACCACAAGGTGCATGCGATGGTCGCGGGCGCGGCGCCCGCGCCGGCCGTGATCGCGAAGATGAAGGAGATCGGCTTCGACCTGCTGCACGTGTACGGGCTGACCGAGGTGTACGGGCCGGCGACCGTCTGCGCGAAGCAGGCGCACTGGGACGAGCTGTCCGACGACGAGCGCGCGCGGCTCAATGCGCGGCAGGGCGTGCGCTATCACCTGGAAGCGGGCGCGACCGTGCTCGACCCGGACACGATGACGCAGGTGCCGGCCGACGGCGAGACGCTCGGCGAAATCATGTTCCGCGGCAACATCTGCATGAAGGGCTACCTGAAGAACCCGCATGCGACCGACGAAGCGTTCCACGGCGGCTGGTTCCATACCGGCGATCTCGCGGTGCTGATGCCGGACGGCTATATCCGGATCAAGGATCGCAAGAAGGACATCATCATCTCGGGCGGCGAGAACATTTCGAGCATCGAGGTCGAGGATGCGCTGTACCGGCATCCGGCCGTGGCGGTCGCGGCGGTGGTCGCGATGCCCGATCCGAAGTGGGGCGAGGTGCCGTGCGCGTTCGTCGAGCTGCGCGAGGGCGCGAGCGCGACCGAGGCGGAGATCGTCGCGCATTGCCGGCAGTTGCTCGCGGGCTTCAAGGTGCCGAAGGTCGTGCGCTTCGGCGAACTGCCGAAGACGTCGACCGGCAAGATCCAGAAATTCCAGCTGCGCAACGCGGTCGGATCGGACAAGGCGATCGATCTGGCGGGGGACAAGAAGTAGGCGGGCGCTGGCCGGCGCGCCACGATGGCGGGGCAGCACCGCCGATCGGCGGCGCGCCCTTCGGTGCGTTACGCGTGGGCCGGTTCCCGAGGCGCGATACGCTGCTGAATTTCCCGTCCATGGTCGCGCTCGGCGACCTTCAAGTCATACGTGGCCTGCAGGCGGCCGGTGCGCCGGCCGGCGCCGCTCAAGCCGCGTCGGCGGTGCCGAACAGCAGGTGCGAGATCACCGACTTGTCGACCGGTTCGTCGTTGAGCGTGCTCGCCAGCAGTTCGCCCGCGAGCTGCTGCGGCGAAAACACCATGTCGGGCTTCAGCAGGCGCAGCCGTTCGAGGTTGCGCTGCTGGTTGACGAGGGCGATCGTGCGCACCGACGGCGCGAGCTCGCGGATCGCGAGGATGATGAACGCGTTCTCGGCATCGTCGGAGCGCAGCGCGAGCACCGCGCGCGCCGTCGTCGCGCCGGCGCTTTCCAGCACCGCGTGGTCGGTCGCGTCGCCGACGATCAGATCGGTCGCGGCCGGATAGCCGTGTTCGACGCCGGCCGGCACGATCACCGTGACGGCATAGCCGCGCTTGCGCAGCCCGTCGTGAACCACGTGCGCGACGGGCGTGCCGCCGACGATCAGAAAATGATGCTTGCGGATCACGTTCGAAAGCCCTCCCTTGACGATCCGTTTGAGATTGCCGCCGATCACCGGCCCGACGACCGCGCTGATCGACGTCGCGAACACGGTGATGCCGAGCACGATCACCGACGCGGTGAACAGGCGCGCGGTCGGCGAATGCGGGACGATGTCGCCGTAGCCGACCGTCGACATCGACACGATCGAGAAATAGACGGCGGTGGCGAGATCGTGGATCGGCGGCGTGAATTCGTCGCCGAGATACAGCACGCCGAAGGTCGCGTAGATCAGCAGCGACGCGATGCTGAGCAGCGCGAACAGGCTGCTCGCGGTGATGCTGGCGCGATCGAAATGCCGCCAGTAATAGATCAGCGCGACGGCCAGCACGGCCGTATAGACGAACACCGCGTGGCTGCGGTAGCCGCCCAGCACGCTGAGCGCGGCCGCGGCGACCAGCAGCAGGATCGACAGCACCCACGCGACGCGGGCGCGCAGCACGATGCCGACAGCCATCGTCGCGAGGCCGGCTGCGATCACGATCTGCGGCAGTACGACGAGGCCCGCGTTGTCGACCAGGTTCAGCGCATCGGCGAGCCATGCGTGATGCAGGCCGAGCCTCGCGTGCGCGACGACGGGGCGCAGCACCATCAGCGCATCGAGCGCGAGCAGAACGGCGAGATACCAGTGAAGGCCGATCGGCGCGAACAGCCGCCGCAGGCGCGTAGTGACGTGCTTCATGCAATCGCCCGGCGGTCCGGGCAGGCAACCAAACTGCCGCTACCCTAAAGCATTCGGCGTTTTGCTGCTTTTTCGCGGGGCCCGATCATATGCGTCGAAGCCGCCGCCCGGTTCAGTTCCAGCCGACCATGATCGCGCCCATCCCGACCAGCAGGCCGCCCGTCACGCGGTTCATCGCGCGCATCCGCGCGGGGCGCTGCAAGGTGCGGCTCAGCCGGTGCGAGAACAGCGCCATCGACGCGACGCCGCCCGCGAACAGCAGCGCGAAGCTCGTCGCGAGCAGCAGGTATTGCTGGTTCAGGCTCCATTCGGCGTGCGGACTGATGAACTGCGGAAAGAACGACGGGAAGAACAGCAGCGTCTTCGGGTTCAGGCCCGACGTCGCGACGCCGCGCCAGAACAGCGCGCGTCCGGTGTCGGTCTCGGCCGGCACGATGCCGGCCGGCGCGTGCGCGCTCGCGCTGGCCGGTGCGCGGCTCAGCCATTGCTTGCAGCCGAGCCAGACCAGATAGGCGGCGCCGGCCCAGCGCAGCGCGGTCAGCGCCCGTTCGTCGACATGCAGCAGCGAATTCAGGCATAGCGCGGTCAGCGCGAGCTGCAGCAGCACGGCGAGCGTGCCGCCCCATACGCACGGCAGCGCGCGTCGCCAGCCGGCGCGCAGCGCGTGATTCATCGTGAGCAGGTTGACGGGGCCGGGAGCGTAGACGAGGACGGCGGAAGCAGCGAGGAACGACAGGTAAAGCCTGAACGACATGACGGGAAGTACGAGAACGGGAGCAGGCGCGCTGCCGCGCGGCCGGATAGGCGCGCGGAGGCGGGGAATCGCAGCCTGCGTGTCCGGCACCGCAACTCGTGATTGCGGCCGTGCGTCCCGCTGCGAAGGGGTTGTCGCAGGGAGCGTGCCGGACGACAGGCATGGAGAAAATATATCAAGCGGCCGGATTAAAAGGCTTCCGCATTTCCATGAAAACCGACACAAAACCGGAACATCGTTCGGATAGAATCCCCACTTTCAGTAGAAGATTCTTTTGATTATGGCCACACGTGAACGCTCGCCGAAAACGCTCGACAGTCAGGATCGCAAGATCCTCGGTGCGCTGCAGAAGAACGCGCGCCTGTCGAACGCGGAACTGGCGGAACAAATCGGCATGTCGACCACCGCGTGCTGGAACCGGACGCGGCAACTCGAGGCAGACGGCTACATCGACGGCTACGTCGCGCTCGTCAATCAGCGGATGCTGGGATACGCGGACATCGTGATCCTCGAGGTCACGCTCGATCGCCACGAGGACGATGCGCTCGCGCGTTTCGGCGAGGAGCTCGCGGCGCTGCCCGAGGTGCTGGAGGCTTATCTGGTGTCGGGGGAGTACGACTACTGGATCAAGGTCGCCGTCGATGGCACGGCCGGGTACGAACGCTTCCTGCGCGAGAAGCTGTACAAGATTTCGAGCATCCGTCACAGCCGCTCGATGTTCGCGCTGCGCTGCATGAAGGATGTGCCGTCGATCCAGGTGTGAAGGACGGGGAAGACCGGCGCGCAGCGTGCGCCTGGCGGCGGGGATGGCCGTACGGCTTTCCGGTCCGGGACGCCGCAGCCTTGCGGCGCGCGTCCGGACCGGGGAAACAGGCCGACGGTGTCGCCGTCGGCGGGATTGCGTCGTGTTGCTTAGTGCGGCAGGCGTGCGTGCGCTTCGGCGATGACTTCGCAGTTCTCGAGGTGGAGTGCCCAAGCTTCTGCAATCAGCGAACCAACGCGTGCGAACCAGCCAGCGGATTCGGTGGAGTGGTTGGAAGTGTTAGACGTTTGCATGGTGAAGCCCCATATAGGTGGCGAGTTAGGGATAACCCTAATGATAGAGGAGCGTCACCGCTTTGTGAAATGCGATTTCGTTATATGAGAATTACTGACAATTTGTGTTGCTGCTTCGCAACATAAATCGGGCGTATTCCCGGCTTCAGATCGGCGTCGTAACGAGGAGGCGTTTCGAGCCGGCGAGGTCGAGCCGGGCCGGCAGACGTGACAAGGCCGCGCCGGTGCGCGCGCGGCCTTGCGAAGAAGAGAAGTCGAGAAGTCCGGAAACGGCCGCGCTACGCGCCGATCCAGCCGAACCGCCACGACAGCCGGCGCGTCGCGGCGAGCAGCGCCTGCGCGAGGGCGCTGTCCGGCCCGCGCGGGAAGCCGCGCGACGAGCCGATGATCGCGATCACGAGCCGGATGCTGCCGGTGTGATCGAACACGGGCGCGGCGACCGTCGCGATGCCGGGCACCGGCGCGTCGAACGCGAAGTCCAGCCCTGCGTCGCGGATTTGCGCCAGCCGCGCGCGGAACGCGTCGTCGGCCTGCGCCGCGCGCCCGGCGAGGCGCACCGGCTCGTCGGCGAGCAGGCCGGCCAGCACGTCGTCGGTCATGCCGGCCGCGAAGCTGCGGCCGATCGCGGTGTTGACGAGCGACATCACGGTGCCGACCTGCAGGCTCACGTGCTGCGGCCGCGCCGATTCCTCGAGACGGATCACGGTCGGCCCGAGCGGCCCGAGCGTCGCCGCGGCGACGCTCATGTCGGTCGTCGCGGCCAGCGCGACGATCTCGGCTTCCGCGTCGCGGGTCGGCGACACGCGCTGCATCGCGATCAGGCCGAGCGCCTGGCCGAGCGGGCCGCCGTCGAAGCAGCCGGCGTCGTCGCGGCTCAGCAGGCCGATCTTCAGCAGGCTCACCAGATGCGGAAACGCCTTCGCCGCCGGCATCCCGGCCGCCGCCGCCAGATCGCGCAGCGGCAGCGCGCGGCCCGCCGACACGAGCGCGAGCAGCAGTTCGCCGGTGCTGTCGAGCGCGTTGATCCCGCGCTGTGCCTTGGTGTCGTCGGCCAGTGCGGGCGGCACGCGCGGCGAGGCGGGCGCAGCCGCGGC
>NZ_CABVPP010000047.1 GCF_902499075.1 Burkholderia pseudomultivorans
CGCCGCACGCGCGCCGCAGGAAGCGCCGCCGGCCGACTGGGCGCGCGACGTCGTGCGCGATGCCGAGCGCCGCATCCCGGCCGCTGCCCCGCGCGCGCCGGAACCGCCCGCATCACCCGCCGCGAAGCCGTCCGAGCGTCCGCGCCTGTCCGCCGAGGCAGCCGCTGCGGTCGCCGACGCAGTGAAATCGGGCGTCGAGCAGATCGTCAACGACACGGTGATGAACGAGCTCGGCGCGCTGCGCGGGATGATGGAAGCGCAGTTCGACAACCTGATGTGGCACGACCGCCAGCGCCGCAGCCCGGTGCACGGCGCGCTGACGCGGCATCTGTTCGCGGCCGGCTTCTCCGCGCAGCTGGTGCGGATGCTGGTCGACAACCTGCCGGCCGGCGACGGCGCGCAGCGCTTCGACGCCGCCGTCGAATGGGCGCAGTCGGTGCTCGCGGCGAACCTGCCGGTGCTCGGCAGCGAGGATGCGCTGATGGAGCGCGGCGGCGTGTTCGCGCTGATGGGGCCGACCGGCGTCGGCAAGACCACGACCACCGCGAAGCTCGCCGCGCGCTGCGTGATGCGCTTCGGCGCGAGCAAGGTCGCGCTGCTGACGACCGACAGCTACCGGATCGGCGGCCACGAGCAGCTGCGCATCTTCGGCAAGATCCTCGGCGTGCCGGTGCACGCGGTGAAGGACGCGGGCGATCTCGCGCTCGCGCTGTCCGAGCTGCGCAACAAGCACATCGTGCTGATCGACACGATCGGGATGAGCCAGCGCGACCGCGCGGTGTCCGACCAGATCGCGATGCTGCACGGCGCGAACGCGCCGGTGCAGCGCCTGCTGCTGCTCAACGCGACGAGCCACGGCGACACGCTCAACGAGGTCGTGCAGGCCTACCGCAGCGCGGGCCAGCATCCGCACGCGGCGGCGCCGGACCTGGCCGGCTGCATCCTGACGAAGCTCGACGAGGCGACCCATCTCGGCGGCGCGCTCGACACGGTGATCCGCTACAAGCTGCCCGTGCACTACGTGTCGACCGGCCAGAAGGTGCCGGAGAACCTGTATGTCGCGACGACCAAATTCCTGCTGAAAAGCGCGTTCTGTGTGCCGCGCGACGGCTCGCCCTTCGTGCCGCAAGACGAGGACATGCCGACGCTGCTTTCCGCGCTGACCGCACGTGCCACCGCCGATCTGCACGAGGTGCGTTTTGGATAAACGAATCATCGACCAGGCCGAAGGGCTGCGGCGCCTGCTGGCCGGGCGTACGTCGCGCATCGTCGCGGTGACCGGCGGGCCGGCGGGGGTCGGCTGCACGTCGACCGTCGTGAACGTGGCCGCCGCGCTGGCCGCGCTCGGCAAGGACGTGCTCGTCGTCGACGAGCGCGCCGACGTGCATTCGGCATCCGCGACGCTCGCGGGCGCGTGGCTGCGCGACGGCGAGCGCACGCGGGTGGCCGCCGGCTTCGGGCTGTGCGCGGCCGCGCGGTTCGCGCGCGCCGGCTACAGCGACGCGCAGCTGGGCGACTTCGTCGACGGCCAGGCCGACATCGTGCTGGTCGACGCGCAACTCGGCGCCGACGGCACGCTGTCGGCACTCGCGCGCGAAGCGCACGACGTGCTGGTCGTCACGCGGGTGGCCGCGCAGGCGATCACCGAGGCCTACGCGTGCATGAAGCGCCTGCATTTCGCGCACGCGATCGCGCAGTTCCGCGTGCTGACCAACCACATCGGCAGCGCGGTCGACGCGAAGACCGCATTCGACAACCTCGCGGGCGTCGCCAGCCGCTACCTGACGGTGTCGATCGCCGACGCGGGCTGCGTGAGCGCCGATCCGCTCGTCGAGCATGCCCGCGCGCTGACGCGCACCGCGGTCGACGCATTCCCGTCGTCGTCCGCCGCGCGCGACTACCGGCAGATCGCCGCCGACCTGCTGTACTGGCCGATGCGTCCGCGGCCGGGCGCGGGGCGCGAGGTTCGCCCCGGCGCGCAACCGTCGTACGAGGCGGGCACGGCGCACGCCGTCTGAGCGCCACCGGAAGGAGAGAGCCATGATGTACAACGCTCAAGGAAAGATCTCGCAGGCCGACGTGCTCGCGCAATACGCGCCGCTGGTGCGCCGCCTCGGGCTGCAGCTCGTCGCGAAGATGCCGGCGAGCGTCGATCTCGACGACCTGATCCAGGCCGGCATGATCGGCCTGATGGATGCGGCCGGCCGCTACAAGGAAGACCAGGGCGCGCAGTTCGAGACCTATGCGACGCAGCGGATTCGCGGCGCGATGCTCGACGAGCTGCGCAGCAACGACTGGCTGCCGCGCAGCCTGCGCAAGACGTCGCGCGAGGTCGAGCACGCGGTGCACCAGGTCGAGCAGCAGCTCGGCCGCGCGGCCAGCGAAGCCGAGATCGCGCAGCACCTGAACATGCCGCTCGACGAGTATCAGGGGATGCTGCAGGACCTGCACGGCAGCCAGCTGATCTACTACGAGGATTTCGACCGCGCGGCCGACGACGAACCGTTCCTCGACCGCTATCGCGTCGATCACGCCGATCCGTTGTCGGCGCTGCTCGACGACCATCTGCGCGGCGCGCTGGTGGAGGCGATCGAGCGGCTGCCGGAGCGCGAGAAGCTGCTGATGTCGCTCTATTACGAGCGCGGGCTGAACCTGCGCGAGATCGGCGCGGTGCTCGAAGTCAGCGAGTCGCGCGTGTGCCAGCTGCACAGCCAGGCCGTCGCGCGCCTGCGCGCGCGGCTGCGCGAGCAGGCGTGGGTCGGCGCGGAGACCTGACCCTCTGATTGCGCCCGCGCGCGTCGACGCCGCGCGGGTACGCATTCGTCGCGCCGATTTGCTACAATCCCTCCCGTTTTCCGAGGAGCGTTGCGACGGACCGTTCTGCGTCCGCCAGGCTCGGAAGGCTTCACCAGGCGCCGGCGCGGCTTTGTTCGCCGGCTTCGCCTCCTGAACGGCGCTCACGTCACCAATTTCTAGAACTTTTTTAGAAAGGAGGGCGTGATGAACGCCATTATCGATTCGAAAGCTTCCCAGGATTACGTCGTCGCCGACATGGCGCTTGCCGGCTGGGGCCGCAAGGAACTGAACATCGCCGAGACCGAAATGCCGGGCCTCGTGCAGATCCGCGACGAATACAAGGCGCAGCAGCCGCTGAAGGGTGCGCGCATCGCCGGTTCGCTGCACATGACGATCCAGACGGGCGTGCTGATCGAGACGCTGAAGGCGCTCGGCGCGGACGTGCGCTGGGCCTCGTGCAACATCTTCTCGACGCAGGACCACGCAGCTGCCGCGATCGTCGAGGCCGGCACGCCGGTGTTCGCGTTCAAGGGCGAATCGCTCGACGAATACTGGGAGTTCTCGCACCGCATCTTCGAATGGCCGAACGGCGAATTCGCGAACATGATCCTCGACGACGGCGGCGATGCGACGCTGCTGCTGATCCTCGGCTCGAAGGCCGAGAAGGATCGCTCGGTGATCGCGAAGCCGACCAACGAGGAAGAAGTCGCGCTGTACAAGTCGATCGCCAAGCACCTCGACGCCGACCCGACCTGGTACTCGACGCGCCTCGCGCACATCAAGGGCGTGACCGAGGAAACCACGACCGGCGTGCACCGCCTGTATCAGATGGAAAAGGACGGCCGCCTGCCGTTCCCGGCGTTCAACGTGAACGATTCGGTCACCAAGTCGAAGTTCGACAACCTGTACGGCTGCCGCGAGTCGCTGGTCGACGGCATCAAGCGCGCGACCGACGTGATGATCGCGGGCAAGGTCGCGGTCGTCGCGGGCTACGGCGACGTGGGCAAGGGCTGCGCGCAGTCGCTGCGCGGCCTCGGTGCGACCGTGTGGGTCACCGAAATCGATCCGATCTGCGCGCTGCAGGCGGCGATGGAAGGCTACCGCGTCGTGACGATGGAATACGCGGCCGACAAGGCCGACATCTTCGTGACGGCGACCGGCAACTACCACGTGATCAACCACGATCACATGAAGGCGATGCGCCACAACGCGATCGTCTGCAACATCGGCCACTTCGACTCGGAAATCGACGTCGCGTCGACGCGCCAGTACCAGTGGGAAAACATCAAGCCGCAGGTCGACCACATCATCTTCCCGGACGGCAAGCGCATCATCCTGCTGGCCGAAGGCCGCCTCGTGAACCTCGGCTGCGCGACCGGCCACCCGTCGTTCGTGATGTCGAACTCGTTCGCGAACCAGACGCTCGCGCAGATCGAGCTGTTCACGCGCGGCGACCAGTACGAGAACAAGGTGTACGTGCTGCCGAAGCATCTCGACGAAAAGGTCGCGCGCCTGCACCTCGCGCGCATCGGCGCGAACCTGTCGGTGCTGTCGGACGAACAGGCTGCGTACATCGGCGTCTCGAAGGAAGGCCCGTTCAAGCCGAACCACTACCGCTACTGATGCGCGCCGCCGTCGCCGGGTCGGGTGCGCCGCGCTGCGGCGCGCCCGACCCGGCGGCGCGGGCCTCATCCGGCCGGACCGGTGCGTCGCGCCCTCGGGCGCGCGGGCCGGCCGGCGCCGGCGGCCACTGATCGACCAACGAAGAACCGGAGCACACCATGAGCCTCATCCTCACCTGGGTCATCAATGCCCTCGCGCTGCTGATCATCACGTACCTCGTGCCGTCGATCCATATCAAGAGCTTCGGCACCGCGCTGATCATCGCGGTCGTGCTCGGCCTGATCAACACGGTGATCCGTCCGGTGCTGATCCTGCTGACGCTGCCCGTCACGATCGTCACGCTCGGGCTGTTCATCCTCGTCGTGAACGCGCTGTGCTTCTGGTTCGCGTCGTCGTTGCTGAAGGGTTTCGAGGTGTCGGGGTTCTGGTCCGCGTTCTTCGGTTCGATCCTGTACAGCATCGTGTCGTGGCTGCTGTCCGCACTCATTTTCGGCCAGCGCAACATCGGCTGAGGGCCCAACCCCCCGAATCATGAAACCGATCGAACTCTCGTTTGAATTCTTTCCGCCGAAGACGGCGGACGGCGTCGAGAAGCTGCGCGCGACCCGCGCGCAACTGCTGCCGCTGAAGCCGAAATTCGTCTCCGTGACGTTCGGCGCCGGCGGCTCGACGCAGCAGGGCACGCTCGATACCGTGCTCGACATGCAGAAGGACGGCCTCGAGGCCGCGCCGCACCTGTCGTGCATCGGCTCGTCGCGCGACAGCCTGCGCGCGATCCTCGACCAGTACCGCTCGTACGGCATCCGCCACATCGTCGCGCTGCGCGGCGACCTGCCGTCCGGGATGGGCGCGGTCGGCGAGCTGCGCTATGCGTCGGAACTCGTCAGCTTCATCCGCGCGGAGCATGGCGACTGGTTCCACATCGAAGTCGCCGGCTATCCGGAATACCATCCGCAGGCGCGTTCGCCGAAGGCCGATCTCGAGAACTTCGCGCGCAAGGTGAAAGCCGGCGCGAATTCCGCGATCACGCAGTACTTCTTCAACGCCGACGCGTATTTCCGCTTCGTCGACGATGCGCGCAAGCTCGGCGTCGACGTGCCGATCGTGCCGGGCATCATGCCGATCACGAACTTCTCGCAGCTGATGCGCTTCTCGGAGATGTGCGGCGCCGAAGTGCCGCGCTGGGTCGCGCGCCGGCTCGAGAGCTTCGGCGACGATCGCGAGTCGATTCGCGCGTTCGGCGCGGATGTCGTCACCGGCCTGTGCCAGCGCCTGATCGACGCGGGCGTGCCGGGGCTGCACTTCTATACGCTGAACGCGGCGGCCGCGACGAAGACGATCTGCGAACGGCTCGACCCGTAAGCGTCGGGCCGCGGTTGCCTGCATGCAAGCCCCGTCGGCTCCGGCCGGCGGTTTTTTTTTCGCCTTTCGCTGGCGTGCCGCGCGTCAGCGCTGCGCCTGCATCAGCGGCGGGCGGCGCTCGAACCACGGCCGCGCCTGCTCGAGCTGTCGCGCGAGCTTCAGCAGCAGCGCGTCGTCGCCGTGG
This sequence comes from Burkholderia pseudomultivorans, assembly GCF_902499075.1. GTDB lineage: Bacteria > Pseudomonadota > Gammaproteobacteria > Burkholderiales > Burkholderiaceae > Burkholderia > Burkholderia pseudomultivorans. The sequence continues at coordinate 5,966 of NZ_CABVPP010000047.1, forward strand.
CGCGCGGCGAACTGCACGCCGATCGGCAGCCCGCGCGCGTTCCAGTAGAGCGGCACCGACATCGCAGGCTGTCCCGTCAGGTTGAACAGCTCGGTGCAGCCGGCCCATGCGAACGCCTTCTGCGAAGCCTTCGCGAGCAGCTCCTTCAGCAGCGGCCTGGCCGGCAGCGTCGCGACCAGCCGCATCTGCGCGGCTTCGAGCGGCGTCGGCTGCAGCGCGCCGATCTTCACCGGCGGGCCTGCGAGCGATGCGCACAGGATCGCGTCGTAGCGCGACACGACGCCCGCGACCTGCACGGTGAGCTGGCGCTGCCATTCGAGCACGTCCGGCAGGCGCGCGCGTGCGAGGTGCCGGCCGACCGCAGCCATCGCCCAGGTCGCGGCCTCGAACTCGCCGCGCCGCGGCGTGCGGCCGGTCAGCGAGCGCGCGCCGAGCACCATTTCCTCGGCGATCGTCGCCCACAGCGTGAGGAAGGTTTCGGCTGCGCGCGCGTAGTCGATCGGCAGCGTCGCCGGCTCGACGTGATGGCCGAGCGATTCGACCAGCGCGGCCGCGTCGTCGAGCGCCGCGCGCGTGTCGGCGTCGAGCGCCGGCGCGAGCATCGGATCGACGACGAGGCCGATCCGCAGCGGGCCGGGCGGCGTATCGAGCGCGCCGAGGAAGGTGCCGGGCGCGCCGGGCGGCAGCGTCTGGCCGGTCGTCACGTCGAGCAGCAGCGCGCTGTCGCGCACACTGCGCGACAGCGCGTGCTGGACCACCAGCTCGCCGTTGCTCGGCAGGTCGACGAGCGCCGGGTTGCGGCTCGGCTTGAGGCCGAACAGCGCGCAGCACGACGCGGGAATCCGGATCGAGCCGCCGCCGTCCGACGCGTGCGCGAGCGGCACGACGCCGGCCGCGACGGCGGCCGCCGCGCCGCCGCTCGAACCGCCGGGCGTATGGTCGAGGTTCCACGGGTTGCGGCACGCGCCGAACAGCGCGGGCTCGGTGTACGGCATCTGGCCGATCTCCGACGTGTTGGTCTTGCCGAACACGTTGAGCCCCGCCGCACGGCTGCGCGCGATCACCGGCGAGTCGTCGCCGGGCACGAAGTAGCGGTAGTGCCGGCTGCCCATCGACAGCGGCAGCCCGGCGACGGCCGCGCCGAGATCCTTGACGAGATAGGGAACGCCCGCGAACGGCGCATCGAGCGCCGCCGTAGCAGCAGCGCGGGCGCGCGCGGCGTCGTAATCCTGCAGCACGATCGCGTTGATCGCGCCGTTGACCGCCTCGGCCTGCCCGATCGCGGCGTCGAGCAGCTCGAGCGGGCTGGCCTTGCGTTCGCGCACGAGCGCGGCGAGGCCGATCGCGTCATGCGCGAGATAGTCCGGGTGCATCGCTGTCACCCCCGTTGTGACGTATGGCGATGGACAGAGGATAACGCGGGCCCGGCGCGCTGCGCGGGCCCGCGGCGGGCTTACAGATGCTCGGCGAGGAACGTCAGCGTGCGGCCGTGCGCGAGCGCCGACGCGCGCTGGTTGTACGACGCGCGGTCGGTGCAGTTGAAGCCGTGCTCGGCGCCCGGATAGACGTGGAACGCGGCGTTGTCGCGGCCGGCGAACGCGGCCTTCACCTGCTCGACGGCGTCGAGCGGAATCCCGTGGTCGTTTTCCGCGTAATGGAACAGGATCGGCTGCGTGACCTTGCCCGCGAGATCGAGCGCGTTCTGGATGCCGCCGCCGTAGTACGCGACCGCCGCGTCGAGCTTGCCGGTCGCCGCCGCGCGATACGCGAGCTGGCCGCCGAAGCAGTAGCCGATCGCCGCGACCTTGCCGGCCACCTCGGCGCGGGCGCGCAGCGCATCGGCCGCCGCGCCGACGTCCGCGACCGCGAGGCCGATGTCGGTCTTCCTCATCAGCTCGATGCCCTTGTCGCGATCCGCGCCTTCGTAGGTCAGCTCGACGCGCGGCTGCGTGCGCCAGAACACGTCCGGCGCGAGCGCGACGTAGCCGTCGGCCGCATACTGGTCGGCGACCGCACGGATGTGCGCGTTCACGCCGAAGATCTCCTGGATGATGATGACGGCAGGGCCCTTGCCGCGCCTGGGCAGCGCGAGGTAGCCGCCGAAGCTGTCGTTACCGGTCGGAATGTCGATCCATTGGGCAGTCACGTTTGAACTCCTGGCGAACGAGGCGCGCGACGCGCGCCGTGGAAAGAGGGCGGGTTAGTGTGCCACCAATCGTGCGGTGCTGCAGCGCACGCGCAAGCGCCGCGCAGGTCGGGTGCGGGCGGCGGCCGCACTGCGCCGGCGCTTCTCGCACAGCGATCGTTTCGATCTCGATTATTCATTTTTCGGCAGCCCGCCACTTCGATAGAGTCGAAGTACGCGCTTTTACAAGGCGCTTTCGCCTCTCGTCCCCGAAGGATCCGCCATGTCCGCTCGTCTCCTTTCCACTCCGTTCGCCGAACGTTTCGGCTTGCGCGTGCCGCTCGTGCAGGCGCCGATGGTCGGCGCGACCACGGCCGCGATGGTCGCCGCCGCGTCGAACGCCGGCGCGCTCGGCAGCCTCGGCGCCGCCGCGTTCGAGCCCGACCGTCTCGCGACCGAGGTCGCCGCGATTCGCGCGGCGACCGATCGCCCGTTCGCGATCAACCTGTTCGTGCTGCCCGACGCGACGCCCGATGCGGCGACCGTCGCGCGCGCGCTCGCGGCGATCGACCCGCTGAACGCGACGCTCGGGCTGCCGCCCGGTGTCGCGCCCGCGCGTTTTGCGCCCGACTTCCGCGCGCAGCTCGACCGGCTCGTGTCGCTGCGCGTGCCGGTCGCGAGCTTCACGTTCGGCGTGCTCGACGCGGCCGACGTCGCACGCCTGAAGGCCGCCGGCACCTACGTGATCGGCACCGCGACGCACGTCGCCGAAGGGCTCGCCTGGCAGGCGGCCGGCGCCGACGCGCTGTGCGCGCAGGGCGCGGAAGCGGGCGGCCATCGCGGCACCTTCATCGGCGCGGCCGACGATGCACTGATCGGCACGCTCGCGCTGGTGCCGCAGCTGGTCGACGCGACCGACCTGCCGGTGCTCGCCGCGGGCGGCATCATGGACGGCCGCGGCATCGCGGCCGCGCTCGCGCTCGGCGCGCAGGCCGCGCAGCTCGGCACCGCGTTCCTGACCTGCGCGGAAAGCGCGATCGCGGCCGACTGGAAGGCGCGGCTGCTCGCGTGCACGGACACGTCGACGCAGGTCACGCGCGCGATCAGCGGGCGTCATGCGCGCGGCTTGCGCAACACGCTGATGGCGCGCCTCGGCGAGCGCCTGGACGACGTCGCGCCGTATCCGGTGCAGAACGCGCTGACGCAGCCGCTGCGCCAGGCCGCCGCGCGCGCGAACGACGGCGACTACCTGTCGCTGTGGGCCGGGCAGGGCGCGCCGCTCGCGCGGCGTCGCGGCGATGCGTTGACGACCGCGCAGCTGGTCGACGCGCTCGACGCCGAATGGCGCGCGACGGCGGCCTGAACGCGCGCGTACCGGCGCTGAAACGCGCGTGTTGTCACGCGCGTTTCATTCAATGATCCCGCGCACAAAATACCGATTCGAAATGACGCGGGAATGCTTTAAAACCAGCTTTCAAAAAACCGCGAGAAATTAGCGGAAACCCTTATCCGGCGGGCCTCGCCGCGATTTCCGAGCAGTCATTCGAAAGTGCCCGCATCGGTAGTGTTACCACTACCCCAAAAAAGTCCCACAAATTAATTTGATCACCTACACTTGCGCGCAAGTACGGGTGCGGCCGTTAAAAGCGGCCGTATTCACGTGCTTGAGGCCAAGTGCATGAACGATGCAACCGGCGAATCGTCCAGTGATTGCAAACACAGGGATGGCAGCGGGGCACCGGGCGATGGCGTTTATTGGGACCGAAACTGGAGACTCACAATGAATATCAAGATGCAAAAGCTGTTGCCGATCACCGCGGCGGCGATGCTGTGCGCCGCAGCTGCAGGCAACGCGTTCGCCGATCAGGTCGTGAAGATCGGCCACGTCGCTCCGTTGACGGGCGGCATTGCACACCTGGGCAAGGACAACGAAAACGGTGCACGTCTCGCGGTCGAGGAGATCAACGCCAAGGGCCTGACGATCGGCGGCCAGAAGATCACGCTGCAGCTGGATCCGCAGGATGACGCGGCCGACCCGCGCCAGGCCACGCAGGTCGCGCAGAAGCTGGTCGACGACAAGGTCGTCGCGGTGGTCGGCCACCTGAACTCGGGCACCTCGATCCCGGCCTCGAAGATCTACAGCGATGCGGGCATCGTGCAGATCTCGCCGTCGGCGACCAACCCGGCCTACACGCAGCAAGGCTTCAAGACGACCTACCGCGTCGTTGCGACCGACGCGCAGCAGGGTCCGGCACTCGCGAACTACGCGCATTCGAAGGGCATCAAGAGCGTCGCGGTGGTCGACGATTCGACCGCGTACGGCCAGGGCCTCGCGAACGAATTCGAGAAGAAGGCGAAGGCGCTCGGCCTGAAGGTGATGTCGCACGACGCGACCAACGACAAGGCGGTCGACTTCCGCGCGATCCTGACGAAGATCAAGGGCGAGAACCCGGACGCGATCATGTACGGCGGCATGGACGCCACCGGCGGCCCGTTCGCGAAGCAGGCGAAGCAGCTCGGCCTGCGCGCGAAGATCTTCGCGGGCGACGGCGTGTGCACGGAAAAGCTGGCCGACCTGGCCGGCGACGCGACCGACAACGTCGTGTGCTCGGAAGCCGGTGCGTCGCTCGAGAAGATGCCGGGCGGCGGCGCGTTCAAGGCCAAGTACGAGAAGCGCTTCGGCCAGCCGATCCAGATCTATGCGCCGTTCACGTATGACGCCGTGTACATCATCGTCGACGCGATGAAGCGTGCGAACTCGACCGATCCGGCGAAGATCCTCGCCGCGATGCCGGCGACCAACTACACGGGCGTGATCGGCACGACGACCTTCGATTCGAAGGGCGACCTGCAGCACGGCGTGATCTCGCTGTACAACTACAAGGGCGGCAAGAAGACGCTGCTCGACGAAGTGAAGATGTAATAAGAAGCGGTCGACCGGAGGGGTGGAAGCGCGCATGCGGGAACGCATGCGCGCTTTCTTTTGGGCGGGCCGATATGCCGGCGCGGCGCGCTGCGCGAAGCGGCGAACGGCGGCGGTGCCGCAGCGCCGTCAGATCTTCAGATGGGCGAGCACCCGCGGCGCGACGGCCGCGACGAGCGCCGCGCACAGCGCGACGACCGACAGTCCGAGCGTCAGGTTCGCCGCCTGCGCGACCGCGCCGATCACGACCGGACCGAACAGCAGTCCGAAATACGCGAGCCCCGCCACGTGCGCGAGGCCTTCCGCCGCGTGGATGCCCTTCACGCGCGCGGCGGCCGCGAACAGCACCGGCATCATGTTCGCGAGGCCGATGCCCATCAGCGTGAAGCCGGTCAGCACGACGGCCGGCTGCGGCATCAGCAGCGCACCGACCATGCCCGCGCACGCGAGCGACGCGCTCGCGAACACCAGCTGCGGCGCGCCGAAGCGCGCACGCACGGCGTCGCCCGCGAAGCGCGCGACCGCCATCCCGCCCGAGAACGCCGCATAGGCGGCGCTCGCGGCCGCGGGGCTGGCCGCGACGACGTCGCGCATGTAGACGGTCGCCCAGTCGTACATCGCGCCTTCGGCGATCAGTGCGACCAGCGCGATGCCGCCGAGCATCCACAGCGCGGGCGAGCGCCAGCGGTTGCCGCCGCCGTGCGCGTGTGCGTGATGCGGCACGTGCGGCAGCACGGCCGGGCTCGCGGCGACGAGCACCGCGGCACTCGCGGCCGCCGCGAGCGCGAGATGCGCGGCCGGCGCCATACCCGCCGACAGCAGCGCACCGCCGGCCGCCGCCCCCGACATCCCGCCGATGCTGAACATCCCGTGCAACGACGACATGATCGGCCGGCCGAGCGCGAGCTCGACCGCGCTGGCCTCGGCGTTCATCGCGACGTCGAGCGTCGCCATCGAGAAGCCGAACAGCGCGAGCACCGCGAGCAGCATCGCGTAGTCGGGCACGACGAGGATCAGCGCCGCGCATGCGGCCATCACGAGGCCGCCGGCGAGGCACGCGGTGCGCGAGCCGACGCGCGCGATCCAGCGCGCGATCGTCAGCATCGCGGCGATCGAGCCGCCCGCGACCGCGAACAGCGCGATCGACAGCAGCCCCGGGCTCAGCGCGAACTTGTCGCGCACGGTCGGCACGTGCACGCCCCACGACGCGTACATCATGCCGGCGACGAAGAACAGCGCCATCGTGGCGGTGCGTGCGCGCTGGCGAACCGGCAGGGACAGCCGGCGATGCGCGTCGGGCGCAGCGGCGAGATCGGGGGAGGAGTCGGACACGGAAGGCTCGTCAGAAAAAAATGCGCGGGCGCGGGGCGCGCGGCGGATTTGTCCGATTCTATCGAACCGCTTACTTGCTTGCCGGGTCGACGAGCGGCGGGGCGATGCGGCGAGCGCGGTGGGCGGCCAGGTGCGCCGGGTCGCGTCGCGTCGCGTCGGGTCGCGTCGCGTCGGGCGGCGCGGCACTCCGGCCGATGTGCGGCACGCGCCTGCGCGAGTAACATCGGTGCGCATGCGGCGTGCCCGGCACGCCGCCCCGGCCTTTCGATCGCAGGAGTCCCCCTTGAACATCGATCCCGCCCTCGCCCTGCACCTGCTGCACCGCTGCGCGCTCGGCACGCTGTCGACCCATTCGCGCGACCCGCAGGGCTTTCCGTATCCGACGGTCGTGCCGTTCGCGCCCGATGCCGGCCATCGGCCGGTGATTCTCGTGAGCGCGCTCGCCGAGCACACGCGCAATCTCGTCGCCGATCCGCGCGCGGGCTTCCTGGTCGTCGACGCGCCCGACGGCGACGTGCTGAATGCCGAGCGCGCGACGATGCTCGGCCGCTTCGTGCCGCTCGGCGACGATCCTCACGTCGCCGCGCGCTACCGGCGCTACGAACCGGACGCGGCGCGCTATCTCGCGCTCGGCGATTTCACGTTCTGGGCGCTCGAGGTCGAACGGCTGCGCTATATCGGCGGGTTCGGCCGGATGGGCTGGGTCGACGGCGCCGATCTCGACGCGCTGCCGCCGCTCGCGTTCGACGACGAACGTGCGCTATGGGACGCGTACGATGCGAGCGCCGCGCGCCGCGACGGGCTCGAACTGCTCGGCGTCGACCGCCACGGCGCCGACTGGCGCCGCGACGGCCGCCGCGTACGAGTGCCGTTCGACGCGCCGCAGACCGACGTCGGCGCGCTGCGCGAGCGGCTGATCGCGAGCGCGCGGGATGTGGCGTGATGTCGCGGGGTGCCGGCATGCATGCGTCGAATGCTGCGGGCCATTCGATTTAGTCAACCTGTCGCCGGATGAAAGCTTCGATTTTTTCGCATACAGGGTAATTGCGTATGCTGATAGGCCTAATGGATGAACGCTAATGTCCTAATCTCTGTGGAAGGACGCAACATTTTTGAGAAAAGGCCGCACCCGGTCAAAATGACGTGTGTGAATTACAATGAGTCTCGGGATTTTCATGAATCCCGCTTGTCTCAATTCTTTTTTGTGCTAATCTCTGCCTTCGAAAATCCGAGGCACATATATTTCATGAATGGTGAGCTGGCTGCAGACCGGCGCCATTGGTCAGATAGAAAGGGAAACTATGTCTTCTTACAAGGACCTGCTGGCCCAGCGGGAGAAGCTGGAGAAGCAAATCGAAGAAGCGAAGGCGCGTGAATACGCCGAAGTGCTGAATGACGTGAAGCAGAAAATCGCCGACTACGGCTTTTCGCCGGTCGAACTCGGCCTTGGCCGTGCGAAGCCGGGCAAGGTCGGCCGTCCGCGCGCAGGCGTGGCAGCGAAATACCGCGACCCCGAATCGGGTGCAACGTGGTCGGGCCGCGGCAAGCCGCCGCGCTGGATCGCCGGCAAGAATCGCGAAGAGTTTGCGATTTAAGTGCCTGTTTAAGTTGTACCGCTCGGAGGAGCCGCGTGACCGTTCAGGTACGCGGCTCTTTTGTTTTCGAGATGCAGAAGATGGCGGAGGTGACGGCCGGCACTCAGCCGTTGTCATAAAAGTGTCAGCTTCGAGTGTGAATGAAAATACGAGCCGTTCGCATAAGCGGTTGATTTAAATGAAAAATTTAGGGTTATCGGGACGTTCGGCCAAGGTGCCTTGATAGAATTCCGTATCCGTTCCGATATCTCATATTTCCATGTCCACGTTTACCGGCGACGCGCAAAGCGCAGATAAGCACGCGGTCGCACGCAAGAGCACCCTCGTCAGTATCGTGCTGAATGTCGTACTTGCGACATTTCAGATTGCCGTCGGGGTGATTGCGCATTCGCAGGCATTGATTGCTGACGGCGTGCATTCTATTTCGGATTTGGTCTCCGATTTTGTCGTGCTGGTTGCGAATCGGCATAGCGGTGCATTGCCGGACGCCGACCATAATTACGGCCACTCCCGCTACGAGACCGTCGCGTCGATGTTTCTCGGCGCGATCCTGATCGCGGTCGGGATCGGCATGCTGTGGCGGGCCGGCGAGCGCCTCGTGCATCTGGAGGACATTCCGCCCGTGCATTTCTCGGCGCTGCTTGTCGCGGTCACGGTGCTCGTGTCGAAGGAGGCGCTGTTCCGCTACATGCTGCGCGAAGCGCGGCGCGTGCGCTCGGCGATGCTGGTCGCGAACGCATGGCATGCGCGTTCGGATGCCGCGTCGTCGCTCGTCGTCGCGATCGGCATCGTCGGCAGCCTCGCGGGCTTCACGCTGCTCGACCCGATCGCGGCCGCGATCGTCGGCTTCATGGTCGCGCGGATGGGCTGGACCTTCGGCTATGACGCGCTGCAGGACCTGTCCGACCGCGCGCTCGACACGGCCGACACCACCGAGATCCGCGCGCTGCTCGCGGCGACGCCCGGCGTGCGCGACGTGCACGACCTGCGCACGCGCAAGATGGGCGACGCCGCGCTCGTCGACGCGCACATCCTGGTCGATCCGATGATCTCGGTATCGGAAGGCCACTACATCGCGGAAACGGCGCGCGCACGCGTGCTGTCGGACCCGCGCGTGCTCGACGCGCTGATTCACGTCGATCCCGAGAACGATGCGGCGCGCCGTCCGGCGCTCGCGTTGCCGCCGCGCGGCGAAATCGCGACGCGGATCGAGGCCGCGCTCGCGCAGCGCGGGCTGCGCGCGAGCGCGATCAACCTGCATTACCTGAGCACGGGACTCGAGATCGACGTGACGCTCGCGGCCGATTCGGGCGACGCCGCGGCGCTGGCCGGCCGGCTCGACGTCGATGCGCTGAAGCGCCAGTTCGGTGCGCGCCGGATCGGCTTCACGCGCGCGCTGCCGGCGTGAAACGCCGCGCCCGCGCGCGTCGCGTCACAGCGGCAGCTGCGTATCGAACTTGATTTCGCGCAGCACGACGCTGGTGCGCACCTGCGACACGGCCGGGATCTTGAAGATGCGTTCGTGCAGGAACACGTCGTAGGCCTTGATGTCGGGCGCGACGATCTTGAGGATGTAGTCGGCTTCGCCGGTCGTGCTGTAACACTCGGTGACTTCCGGACAGGTCGAGATCTCGCGCTCGAACTGCTCGACGCCGCCTTCGTTGTGGCGCGTCAGGTGCACGTGCGCGAGCGCGCACACGTGCAATCCGAGTTTCTCGCGATCGAGCAGCGCGGTATAGCGCTGGATCACGCCCGACTGCTCCATGTCCTTGATGCGGCGCCAGCACGGCGTGCTCGACAGGCCGACCTGGTCGGAGATTTCCTGGACGGAACGACGCGCGTCGAGCTGCAACAGGCGAAGGATTTTTTGCGAAAAGGAATCGAGCGTCACCTGCGCCTCCATGTGGCAGCCTACAACACGCTGAATGTTAGAGGGCCGGGAAAGGAAAGGCAATCTGACGCGCCGCTGCTGAGCGAGATTCGCTAATTTGCGCGCGGATCCGTGGGATTTTGTCCCGCGCCCGCCTGTTCCGAACGATCGGTGTCGGACACCGCGAGCCCCGCCAGCGCGGCTTGCTGCCGCCGCAGGTCCGCCAGCATGTTGCAGAACAGTGCGCCCTGTTCGATCGCGTCGTCGAGCGCGACGTGCGTGTGCGGGTGATCGTCGAACCAGTGCTTCGGGAAGCGCGGCTTGATCGCCTTGCGGTACGGCAGGCCCGTCATCGCGAACGCGAGCGTCTTGATGTCGAGTGCCGACCACGAGAACGGGCAGCGGCCCGCGAAGCGCATCATGTACCAGAACATGAACGTGAAATCGAAGCCGGCCGGCATCGCAACGAACACCGGCTTGCCGGGCAGCGCCTCGACCCACTCGACGTACGCGACGAGCGCGGCCTCGGGCGCCTGCAGGTCCTGCCGGCACGCGGCCCATGCTTCGGGCTCGGTCTTCCACCACGCTTCCTGCACCGGGTGCGCGTGCGCGCCCGGCAGCGTCTCGAGGTTCGCCGAGAAGGTCGCGATCAGCTGCTTGTCCTCGGTATAGGCGGCCGACGCGAAGCTCAGCATCGAGTGCGGGCCGGGAATCGGGCCGTCCGCCTCGACGTCGGTGCTGACGTAGATTTCCGGGATGGCGGCCTGGTTCATCCGAACACCTTGTCCGACACGAACGGGTTCGTGCGGCGCTCGTCGCCGAACGTCGACACGGGGCCGTGACCCGGCACGAACGTGACGTCGTCGCCGAGCGGCCACAGCTTCTCCTTGATCGAGCGGACGAGGTCCGCGTGGTTGCCGCGCGGGAAATCGGTGCGGCCGATCGAGCCCGCGAACAGCACGTCGCCGACGATCGCGACGCGGTGCGCGCGGCTGAAGAACACCACGTGGCCCGGCGTATGGCCCGGGCAGTGATAGACCTCGAGCGTTTCGTCGCCGAACTGCACGGTGTCGCCGTCGTTGAGCCAGCGATCCGGCTCGAACGCTTCAGCGGCCGGGAAGCCGAAGCGTTCGCTTTGCATCGGCAGCTTCTCGATCCAGAAGCGCTCGTCTTCCTGCGGGCCCTCGATCGGCACGCCGTAGTGCGTCGCGAGCGTCTTCGCGCCCGCGCAGTGATCGATGTGCCCGTGCGTGAGCAGCACCTTCTCGACCTGCACGTTCTGTCGCGCGATCTCCTGTTCGATCCGTTCGAGATCGCCGCCCGGATCGACGACGGCGGCGCGGCCGGTCTTCTCGCAGACGAGCAGCGAGCAGTTCTGCTGGAACGGCGTGACCGGGATGAGCGTGACTTTCATGGAGGCACCGGCGGCTAAAAGGATCGATTGTACCGGTCGCGCGAGCTGCCTGCCGCCCGTGCGGCGGTGCATGCGCGGTGCGTGTGCGGGCAATCCCTGAGCATCCCGATTGTTACCGCCATAGTGAGAATCAATGGTCCGCGCGGGGCGTTTTTCCGGCAGCACTTTTGATTTATGTATAATGCGCCCCATTGCGCGTGAATTTCACGCAATTCGCTGGTGTTTCGGCCCCGTTAAAAAGGGGCGTCGGATTCACCGTCAAGCATCAGCCGCCGGGGAGTCCGGCGGTGTATCCAGCACCGAGCATTCGGTGCTCACGTCTTGTCCGGCCGGGTGCTGCGCGCCCGCCTGCGGCCTTGCTGCCGCGCCGCCGGATGAGGCCTGTGCCGCCGTTCCTGTGCGTTGGCTGTATCGACGCGCGCGAACGTGAAAGCCATGTTCGATGGCGGCATGTGGGGTCTGGTCAGGCTGCCGGGGACAGGTTGCGCCAGACGTGAAAGCTAATCAGGACGGTTGCGGCAGAGACGAAAGCCGCGCCCATGCAAGCCGCCGCCTGCTCGCGTTCGAGCGGGGCGTGCACGCATTTGCCGTCCGGGTCGCATGTCAGCGTTGAGAACAGCGTTGTGGAGTCGCGGCCCGAACCAGAAGGCGACACGTCGATGAATTTACGATTTCCGAGTCGATTCGGGACCATTGCGTTATTTTTTGCGCTGACGGGCTGTGCGGTGCCACCCAGCCAGACCACCGGCAGCGTGAACCAGAAGAAAGCGGTCGACAAGACCGCCGCCGCGAAGGCGGACGACGACAAGCAGCAACTGAATTTCGATTCCGCGCTGGCATCGATGCCGGCCGCCGACAGCAGCGACGCGAAGAAGTCGTCGCTGGCCGACGCCGAGCCGATCGACGGCAAGGACGTGTCCGATTTCCGCCAGACGGGCCGAGCCTCGTGGTACGGGAAGGACTTCCACGGCCGCCGCACCGCGAACGGCGAGCGCTTCAACATGAACGCTTTCACCGCCGCGCACCGCACGCTGCCGTTGTCGTCGTACATCAAGGTGACGAACGCGTCGACCGGCAAGTGGGTCGTCGTGAAGGTCAACGATCGCGGGCCGTTCAAGCGCGGTCGCGTGCTCGACCTGTCGTATGCGGCGGCGAAGGTAATCGGCCTCGTGCACGCCGGCACCGGCCGCGTGAAGATCGAAGGGCTGTCGCCGCAGGAAGCGCGCGAGGCGCGCGACGAGATGTTCGCGTCGATCTCGGCTAAGTAATACGGCGGATCGTCCGCTCATGCAAAAGGGCTGCCCGAGGCAGCCCTTCGTCGTTCCGGGGCGCCGGCGTTTCGTTGCGCCGGCCCGCCGCTCGTTGACGGTTCGTCAACCTTCCTTCAGTGCCAGTGCGCGCGCATACAGCGCATTGCGCGACGCGCCGGTCAGCGCGGCCGCGAGCTTCGCGGCGCTCTTCACCGGCACTTCTTCCAGCAGCAGCCTGAGCAGCGCGTCGTGCGCGGTGTCGTCGGCGGTGCCGCCGTTGTCCGGCGCGCCTTCGACGACCAGCACGAATTCGCCGCGCTGACGGTTCGCGTCCGCGTCGAGCCAGCTCTGTCCTTCGGCCAGCGTGCCCTGGAACAACTGCTCGTGTAGCTTGGTCAGTTCGCGCGCGATCAGCAGCCGGCGCGCGGGGCCGAACGCTTCGGCGAGCGCCGCGACCGTGTCGGCGATCCGGTGCGGCGCTTCGTAGAACACCAGTGCATACGGATGTGACACCAGCGCCTGCAGCGCGCTCGCGCGCTGCTTCGCCTTCGGCGGCAGGAAGCCGGCGAACGTGAACGCGCCGGCCCAGTCGCCCGCGACGCTGAGCGCGGTCACGGCCGCGCTCGCGCCCGGCAGCGGAATCACCGCGAAGCCGGCCGCGCGCACGGCGTCGACGAGCCGCGCGCCCGGGTCCGAGATGCCGGGCGTGCCGGCGTCCGACACGTACGCGACGCGCTCGCCGGCGCGCAGCAGTTCGATCACGCGCAGCGCCGCTTCGCGTTCGTTGTGCTCGTGCACCGCGACGAGCGGCTTCGAGATCCCGTAGCGGGCGAGCAACTGGCCCGTGTTGCGGGTGTCTTCGGCGGCGATGCGGTCGGCGAGACCGAGCACGTGCAGCGCGCGCAGCGTGATGTCGGCGGTGTTGCCGATCGGCGTCGCGACCACGTAGAGCGCGGCGTCCGGATAGTGCTGCGTATGCGCGAGTTCGAGGAGGGCAGTCATGGCAGGCAATGCACGCAATCGCGGCGCAAGCGGAACAAGGACGGCATTGTGCCACGCGGCGGCACCCGCGCCGGATGAGCGGCGCGGTGCGGCGCATGCGCGCGACAACTTTTCCGGCGCGGCGCGATCCAAGCCGGTCGGTGCCGCATTCGAGTTGCGCGCGCGCCAGTTCCTCGCGCGCCGCGGGCTCGCGTTCGTCGCGGCGAACGTGACGATGCGCGGCGGCGAGCTCGATCTCGTGATGCGCGACGCGGACGGCACGCTCGTGTTCGTCGAGGTGCGTGCGCGGCGCAGCAGCCGGCACGGCGGCGCAGCCGCGAGCGTCGGCTGGCGCAAGCGGCGGCGGCTCGTCGCGGCGGCGCAGCGCTTCTGGGCGCGGCACGACCCGCGCGCGGCGTGCCGTTTCGACGTCGTCGCGTTCGAGGCCGGTCGGCTCGTGTGGCTGCGTGACGCATTTCGTACCGACGACGCGTAGCCGCGAGCTGTGACCAGATGTAAAGAGTTCTTGCCAACCCCCCGGACAGGGCGCCGGAGTACGGTAAACTCGCCGCACCCACGATGTCGCGCGAGATGCGTCACGCGCCCAGTTCACCAGGAATCGATGTCAGTCGAACGTATTCAGCAACATTTTCACGACAGCGTCGCGCTGCTCGCCGAAGCGGCCGACGCGCTGTCGTTGCCGATCGCGGCCGCGGTCGACGCGATGTTCGCCGCGCTGGCGAACGGCAACAAGATCGTCGCCTGCGGCGACGGCCCGTCGGCTGCCGCCGCGCATTACCTCGCCGTGTCGCTGGTCGGCGGCTTCGAGCGCGAGCGCCCGGGCCTGCCCGCGATCGCGCTGGCCACCGATGCGTCGCAGGGCGGGCTCACGGGGGCGGCCGCTGCCGAGCAGCTGTTCGCGCAGCAGGTGCGCGTGCTCGGGCAGACCGGCGACATCCTGCTGGTGCTCGATCCGGGCGGCGCGTCGCCGCGCGTGCTGGCGGCGATCGACGAGGCGCACGAGCGCGAGATGACCGTCGTCGCGCTGACCGGCGGCAGCGGCCATGCGGTCGCGGCCGCGCTGTCCGACACCGATATTCCGATCAACGTGCCCGCCGAGCGGGCGGCGCGCGTCCACGAAGTCCATCTGCTGACCATCCACTGCCTGTGCGACGGCATCGACGCGATGCTGCTGGGTGAGGATTGAACGAAGGAGAGCCGTCGATGAATCAAAGCCGCGTCAAACAGACGCTCGTCAGAACCACGCTGCTCGCCGCGCTGACGGCGGGCCTGGCCGTGTCGCTGCAGGGCTGTGTGCTCGGAGTGGTGGGTGCGGCGGCCGGCGGCGGCGCGCTGATCGCAACCGATCGCCGCACGCTCGGCGCGCAGACCGAGGATCGCGAGATCCAGGTCAAGTCGCTCACGCAGATCAACAACGGGCTGCCCGACCAGTCGCACGTGAACGTGACGGTGTTCAACCGCCGCGTGCTGCTGACCGGCGAGGTGCCGAACGATGCGTCCAAGCAGCGCGCCGAGGAAATCGTGCGCGGCATCAACAACGTGAACGGGATCGTCAACGAGCTGTCGGTCGAGCCGGCGTCGTCGCTGTCGTCGCGCGCGAACGACTCGTATCTCGAAGGGCGCGTGAAGTCCGAACTGATCGCGACGAAGGGGATCTCGGCGAACAACTACAAGGTCGTCAGCGAGCGCGGCAACATCTACCTGATGGGCCTCGTGACGGTCGACGAGGGCAACCGCGGCGCGGAAGCGACGAGCCAGGTGCCGGGTGTCGAGAAGGTCGTGAAGGTGTTCCAGTACATCAAGCCGCAGGATGCGCAGGCGCTGCAGGCCGCCACGCCGGCAAGCGATGCCGCCGGCGCGCAGGCCGCCGCGGCGCCGGCCGATGCCGCGACGGTCGGCGCGGTGCCCGATGCGTCGGTGCAGTCCACGCCGCTGCAGCCGCCCGCGCCGATCTCGAATTCGTCGAACGTGCATCCGGGCAATCCGAAGGCGGCTCCGCAATGAAGGCTGGGAAGATGAAGTCGATGAAGCAACGGATGGTGCAGGGCGTCGCGGCCGCGGCGCTGATGGCCGGCGCGGTCGCGCACGCGGACGTCGGCGACGGCCTGAAGGTCGCGCGCAGCAACGCGTGCATGGGCTGCCATGCGGTCGACCGCAAGCTCGTCGGTCCGTCGTTCAAGGACATCGCGGCACGCTACAAGGCCGATCCGCAGGCGGTGGCGAAGCTGTCGAAGAAGGTGAAGGAGGGCGGCTCCGGCGTCTGGGGCGCGATTCCGATGCCCGCGCATCCGCGCATGAGCGATGCGGACATCCGTTCGGTCGTCGAATGGGTGCTCGCGGGCGCACCGCAGAAGTGAGGCGCGAGGCCGGCGCGGGCCGGCGGTACGCGTCAAAAAATGGCTCGGGAGAACCCTATTGCCAAGCGCGGAAAAGCGTGTGTATGATGATGGACTGTTGGGGCGGTAGCTCAGCTGGGAGAGCGTCGCGTTCGCAATGCGAAGGTCGGGAGTTCGATCCTCCTCCGCTCCACCAACAGAATTTGAAAACCCCGTCGGGCGATGCCCGGCGGGGTTTTTTGCATTGAAGCGCGGGAATGCGCGGTTACGTGTTTCCCGCTGTATCCCTCCCGACCTTCGTCCCCGCTGCCGCCTTTACTTCCGCCATTCGCCGCGCCCGAAACTCGGCCGCTTCGGATCGTACGTCCACCCAGGCACGAGGTAACGCATCGCGATCGCATCGTCGCGCGCGGTGCTGCCGACCTGCCGGTACAGCGCATGCGCGGCCTCGACCTGCGCCATGTCGAGCTCGATGCCGAGCCCCGGCCGCTCGGGCACGGCGACCTTGCCGCCGACGATCGCGAGCGGCTCGCGCGTGAGCCGCGCATCGCCTTCCTGCCAGATCCAGTGCGTGTCGATCGCGGTGATCGTGCCGGGCGCGGCGGCCGCCGCGTGCGTGAACATCGCGAGCGACACGTCGAAGTGATTGTTCGAGTGCGAGCCCCACGTCAGGCCCCAGTCGCGGCACAGCTGCGCGAGCCGCACCGAACCCTGCATGGTCCAGAAGTGCGGGTCGGCAAGCGGGATGTCGACCGCCTGCAGCCGCACCGCATGATCCATCTGCCGCCAGTCGGTCGCGATCATGTTGGTCGCGGTCGGGATGCCCGTCGCGCGGCGGAATTCGGCCATCACCTCGCGGCCCGAATAGCCGGCTTCCGGTCCGCACGGATCTTCCGCATAGGCGAGCAGGTGGCCCTGGCCGCGACAGAGCGCGACGGCTTCGTCGAGCGACCACGCGCCATTCGGATCGAGCGTCGCGCGCGCGTCCGGGAAACGCGCCTTGATCGCCGCGATCGCCTCCAGCTCGTCCGCACCGGCCATCACGCCGCCCTTCAGCTTGAAATCGGCGAAGCCGTAGCGCTCGACCGCGGCCTCGGCCTGCCGCGCGATCGCGGCCGGCGTCAGCGCCTCGTCGTTGCGCAGCCGGAACCACGGGTCCGATGCGTGCGCCTCGTCGCGGTACGGCAGGTCGGTGCGGCGCCGGTCGCCGATATAGAACAGGTAGGCGAGCATCGGCACCGCGTCGCGCTGCTGCCCTTCGCCGAGCAGCGCCGCGACGGGCACGTCGAGATACTGGCCGAGCAGGTCGAGCAGCGCCGCCTCGATCGCGGTGATCACGTTGTCGAGCCGCAGGTTGATCTCGTGCGGCTGGCGCAGCACGGCCGCTTCGCCGGCCGACGTGACCTCGTGCCGGATCGTGCGCCCGGCGCCCGGCCCCGTGCCGGCGAGCGCTGCGCGCACCGTGTTCAGCGTGGCCTGGTAGCGCCCGATCGGCTGGCCGACCACGCGATCGGTCATCCGTTCGAGCGCATGGCGGATGCCTTCGCCGCCCGGCACCTCGCCCGCGCCCGTGCGGCCGCTGCTGTCCTCGAGGATCACGAGGTTGCGCGTGAAGTACGGCGCGTGTGCGCCGCACAGGTTGAGCAGCATGCTGTCGCGGCCGGCGACGGGAATCACCTGCATGCGTGTGACGCGCGGCGTGCCGGCATGGCGGGTTTCGGACATCGGTTCGCTCCTGGTTCCGTTCGCGCGGACCGCCGGACGGACCGGCGCGGCCCGCGCCGTTCAATCAAGCTCGACGCGGCGGATCTCGCCGACGACGAACACGTAGCAGATCACCGCGACGAGCGCGTGCGCGACGACGTAGACGAGTGCGCCGTTGAACGAGCCGCTGCGGTCGACGATATAGCCGATCGCGATCGGCGTCGTGATGCTGGACAGGTTGCCGCACGTGTTGAGCAGCGCGCCGCTCAGCCCCGCGATCTGGCGAGGCGCGGTGTCGGCGTTGACGGCCCAGCCGAGCGCGCCGAGCCCCTTGCCGAAGAACGACAGCGCCATGAACAGCACGACCAGCACAGGCGAGTCGGTGTAGTTGCAGACCAGCATCGACATCGACAGCAGCATGCCGATCACGATCGGCACCTTGCGCGCGACCGACAGCGAGCGGCCCTGCCTGAGCAGCGCGTCGGACACGACGCCGCCGAGGATCCCGCCGAGGAAGCCGCACACGGCCGGGATCGACGCGACGAGCCCCGCGTTGAGGATCGACATCCCGCGCGCCTGCACCAGATAGACGGGAAACCACGTGATGAAGAAATAGGTGAGCGCGTTGATGCAGTACTGCGCGACGTACACGCCGATCAGCATCCGGCTCTTCAGCAGCGCCTTCACGTGATGCAGCGACGGGCCGTCGTCGCGGCGGCCGGTCGCCTGGTCGATGTTGACGAGCGCGCCGCCTTCGGCGAGATAGTCGAGTTCCGCGCGGTTGATGCCGGGATGGTCCTTCGGATCGTAGACGGTGCGGTTCCAGATCGCGACGAGCGCAAAGCCGAGCACGCCCATCACCGCGAACACCGACTGCCAGCCGAACGCGTGCACGAGCCAGCCCATCAGCGGTGCGAACACGACGGTCGCCGCGTACTGCGCGGCATTGAAGATCGCCGACGCGGTGCCGCGCTCGGGCGCCGGGAACCATGCGGACACGATCCGGCTGTTGGCCGGGAACGACGGCGCTTCGGCCGCACCGACCAGGAAGCGCAGCCCGAACAGCAGCGCGAACGCCGCCGCGCCGCCGAAGAAGCCGATCGCGCCTTGCAGCAGCGTGAACAGCGACCAGAAGAAGATGCTGAACGCATAGACGACGCGCGAGCCGTAGCGGTCGAGCAGCCAGCCGCCCGGCAGTTGCGCGATCACGTACGACCAGCCGAACGCGGAGAAGATGAAGCCGATCTGCACATGGTTCAGATGCAGCGCGCGGGCGAGGCTCGGCCCCGCGATCGCGATCGCCGCGCGATCCGCGTAGTTGATCGTCGTGATCGCGAACAGGACGGCCAGCACGAGCCAGCGCACGCGTGTGCGCCGGGCCGTCGCCGACGCGGACGCCGGCAGCGCGTGAAGCGGATTCATGACTTGTCTCCTCCGGGACGCGGAAGGCGCCGTCGCGCGCATCCATGTGCGCGCGATCGGGTTGTCGGATGCCGGCCGCAGGCGACCGGACGCCGCGGTGCGAGTGTGCGGCGTGCGGGTCATTCTGGCACGGTGGATATTCCGGTTTCATGCCAATTCCTGACTTGATCGATTCAGCATTTGAATCGATCGACGGACGGAAGAGGCAGGCGCGCCTATGCCATATTTTTATCCGGGTGATATTGACACTGCATTTATACCCGGATAAAAATGGCGACATTCCAATCACCGAACCCGTTCCGAGGGCGACCACGATGACCTCTTCCACACTCGTTCCTTCCTGCACGGCCTTCGACGGCCACCGGCGGCTCGCGTCGGGCCCGCTCGCGACGGTGGCGCTCGCGGTCAAGCGCGTTGCCGGCGACGGAATGGCCGGTACGGTCCTGATCTTTGACGATGCGACGGGGCGCTCGA
The DNA here is from genome assembly GCF_902499075.1 of Burkholderia pseudomultivorans. Lineage (GTDB taxonomy): Bacteria > Pseudomonadota > Gammaproteobacteria > Burkholderiales > Burkholderiaceae > Burkholderia > Burkholderia pseudomultivorans. The sequence goes on from NZ_CABVPP010000047.1 coordinate 25,413, forward strand.
TCGACCTCGACCTGCGCGGCACGGTCGATGAAGTCCGCGCGCGTTATGCGCCGCCGGATGACGCCGACGCCGCAGGCATCGCCGTCGATCCCGCCGCCGCGAGCGAACAGCGCGGCCGCGGCCGGCCGAAGCTCGGCGTCGTGTCGCGCGAGGTCACGCTGCTGCCGCGTCACTGGGAATGGCTCGCCGCGCAGCCGGGCGGTGCATCGGTCGCGCTGCGCAAGCTCGTCGAGGACGCGCGGCGCACGCATGCGGCCGCCGACCGGCGGCGCGACGCGCAGGCGCGCGCCTATCACTTCATGTCGGCGCTGGCCGGCGACCTGCCCGGCTTCGAGGAGGCGGCGCGCATGCTGTACGCGAACGACCTCGTTCGGATGGCCGAGCTGATCGCCGGCTGGCCGGACGACGTGCGCGACCATGCGCTCGCGCTGGCGCGCGGCGACCTGCCGCGCTACACCGAAGACCGTTGACGGAGCATGCGACGCAATGACCGCATTCGACCTGAACCGGGGCGCGATCGCGCCGGTCGCCGACGAGGTCGACTTCGTCGACCTGCGCGCGACGGGCGCCATTCCGCGCGAACTCGACGGCACGCTGCTGCGCAACGGCCCCAATCCGCCGGGCGGCCGCTTCGAAGGGAGCGACATGCTGTCGTGGTGGCCGGAAGCCGCGATGCTGCATGCGATCGCGTTCGAAAACGGCGGTGCGGCCGGCTACCGGAACCGCTGGGCGCGCACGCAGCGCTGGGCCGCCGTGCATGCGCCCGCGCAGGTGCCGCATCTGCCCGACACCAATCCGAACGTGAGCGTGCTGCAGCATGCGGGCGAACTGCTCGCGCTGTCGGACGGCGGCGCGCCGTTTGCGATCACCGCCGCGCTCGATTCGCTCGGCGCGCCGGCGCGGCACGCGGGCTTCGACGGCGCGATGGCCGCCCATCCGAAGGTCGACCCGTCGACCGGCGAGCTGATCGCGTTTCACGCGGACTGGCGCGCGCCGCGGCTGCGCTACGGCGTCGCCGACGTGCACGGCGTGCAGCGCGTCGATCTCGCGATCGACCTGCCCGCGCCGTCGATGATGCACGATCTCGCGATCACCGAAACCCGCAGCCTGGTGCTCGACCTGAACGTCGGCTACGACTTCTCGCTGCTGAAGCAAGGCCATCGGATGCCGCTGCGCTGGCACGACGAACGCGACGCGCGCATCGGCGTGCTGCCGCGCCACGGCGGCGACGTGCGCTGGTTCGGCGTCGAGCCGTGCTTCATCCTGCACGTCGTGAACGCATACGACTGCGATGCGGAATGCATCGTGCTCGATGCGGTGCGCTATCCGTCGTTCCTGCGGCTCGACGCGCGCACGGGGCGCTTTGCCGACAACCCGGTCGGCGAGCTGTGGCGCTACGTGATCGACACGGCGAACGGACTGATCGACGAAGGGCCGCTCGCGGACGGCGGGATCGAGCTGCCGCGCATCAACGAGCGCCGGACCGGGCGCCGCTACCGATACCTGTACGCGGCCGAGCAGCCGAACGGCGCGGAGATGCGCGGCGTGATGCGCTTCGACCATGCGAACGGCACGACCACGCGCTACGCGGTGCCGCCCGGCGACCAGAACGGCGAGCCCGTGTTCGTGCCGCGTCCGGGCGGCGTCGACGAGGACGACGGCTGGCTGCTGGTGATCGTGTACCGCGCGGCGACCGATACGAGCGACGTCGTGATCCTCGACGCGCGTGCGATCGACGTGGGGCCGCTCGCGACCGTGCATCTGCCGCGCCGCGTGCCGGCCGGCTTCCACGGCGCGTGGGTGCCGCGCGAGCGCTGAGCGGCGCGGTTGCGCGTCACTGCGCGCGCAGCGCGTCGACGATGTTCAGCCGCGCGGCGCGCAGCGCCGGCAGGAAGCCGCCGACGAGCCCCATCACGAGCGAGAACAGCAGCGTCTTCACGACGATCGCCGGCGTCAGCACGAAGCGGAACGACAGGTCGGAGAAGGTCTGGAAGTTGGTCGTCGAGAACGACGCGAACTGCATCAGCGACGCGCATGCGAGCCCGGCGACGCCGCCGACGAAGCCGAGCAGCAGCGCCTCGAGCACGAACGCGACGAGCACGCTGGTGCGCTTGAAGCCGAGCGCGCGCAGCGTGCCGATCTCGGCGACGCGGTTCGCGACCGACGCATACATCGTGATCATCGCGCCGATCATCGCGGCGATCGAGAAGATCGTCGACAGCGTGATGCCGAGGATGTTGATGAACGTCGACAGCGCCTTCGACTGGTCGCCGTAGAACGCCTGCTCGCGCTTCGCCTCGTCGGTCAGGCGCGGGTCCACGTCGATGTCGGCCTTGAAGCGCGCGAAGCCGTCCGCGCTCGGGATGCGCAGCACCATCGACGAATAGCTGGTGCGGCGAAACGACTGCATCAGCTGGTCGACGTCGCCCCAGATCTCCGAATCGAAGCCGCTGCCGCCCGCGTCGAACACGCCGACGATGGTCCAGTCGCGCTGCGCGAAATGCAGGCGGTCGCCGAGCTGCGTGCCGCTGAAACCCTTCGCGATCGCGCTGCCGACGACGATCTCCGACGAGCCCGGCGCGAACATGCGGCCCGCCGTGAGCCGCACGCGCGGGCGCAGCGCGAGGCCGGACGGCGAGACGCCGCGGATCACGACGTTCGACGGCTTGCCGGTGGAGGTCTTCACGAGCGAGATCAGCACGACCGCCTCCTTCGACACGAGCGGCCGGCCGTCGGCGCCGAGCGCGACCGACGGATGCATCTCGAGCGCATTGGCCTGCTGGTGGTCGATCGCGCTCTGGATCTCGGTTTCGGCGCCCTTGCGGATCACGACGACGTTGTCGGGTTCGCCGGTCGAGACGAGCGTTTGCGTGAGCCCCGCGTCGAGCATCAGCACGGTCGCGAACACGAAGATCACGAGCGCCATCCCGCCGGCGGTCAGCGCGGTGGTGAGGCGCCGGGCCCACAGGTTGCGCGCGACGTAGGTGAGCGGGATCGCCATCGCCGGTCCCTAGCCGATCGCCCGCAGGCCTTCGACGACGCGCACGCGCGCCGCCTGCCAGGCCGGCACGAGCGCGGCCGCGAGGCCGATCGCGAGCGAGCAGGCCGCCTGCAGCGCGAGCGTCTGCGTCGACACCTTGAATACCGGGAAGATGCCGCCCGCCGCCTGCTTGAACGCGCTCGCGGCCGGCGAGGTCGCGAGCATTCCGAGCGCGCCGCCGGCCACCGCGATCACGACCGACTCGCCGAACACCAGCAGCGCGAGAAAGCCGGGCCCGAAGCCGAGCGCCTTCAGCGTCGCGTATTCGGCGGTGCGCTCGCGCGCGCTCATCGCCATCGCGTTGGCCATCACGGCCATGATGATCAGGATCACCACGTAAGACACCAGCCGGATCGCCGCGATGATCTGGTTCGACATCGCGACGAAGCCGAGCTGGAACGCCTGTTCGGTCTCGGTCAGCGTTTCGGCGAGCGAGTTGCGGAATGCCGCGTCGACGTTGCGCGCGATCGCTGCGCCGTCGTCGGGGTTCGCGACGCCGAGCACGAACACGCCGACCTGGTCGGCCTGTTTCGGCGTGCGCTTGCGCACCGTTTCGTTCAGGTAGTCCCAGTGGAACACCAACTGGCGCGTGATCGTCGAATCGTCGCGGCCGTCGAGGATGCCGCGCACGACGAAGTCCCAGGTGCCCGGATAGATCGTGCCCTTCAGCGGGATCACGTCGCCGACCTTGAAGCCGAACTGTGTCGCGAGCTGACGTCCGACCAGGCAGCCGCGGCGGTCGCGATCGTAGTCGGCGCGCTGCTGCGCGGGCACGATGAATTCGGGGTAGAGGTCGAGATAGTTGTCCGACACCGCGAAGCTCGCGAAGAAGTTCTTCGGGTCGCGATAGATGCCGCCGAACCAGTTCGAGCGCACCACGGCCGTCACGCCGTCGACGCCGCGAATCCGGTTCTCGTAGCTGACCGGCAGCGGGAACACGAGCGAGATCGCGTTGCGCGTGACGAGCCGTCCGCTGGACGCGGCGGCCGCGCCGGCGTACCACGCGTCGACGACGGTGTGCAGCAGCCCGAACGCGAGCACCGCGATGGTCAGCCCGAGCACGGTCAGCAGCGTGCGCAGCCGGTGCCGCAGCGCATTGCGCGCAATCAGCTTCAGCACGAACATCGTGCGCGCTCCCGCCGACGCTCAGCCCGCGTGCCCATCGATCAGCTCCCCTTTTTCCAGATGCACGAGCGTGTTCGCGGCGGCGGCCGCGTGCGCGTCGTGGGTCACCATGATGATGGTCTTGCCGAGCTCGGCGTTCAGCCGCTGCAGCATCGCGAGCACGTCGGTGGCCGACGCGCGGTCGAGGTCGCCGGTCGGCTCGTCGGCGACGATCAGCGCCGGATCGGTGATCAGCGCGCGCGCGATCGCGACGCGCTGCTGCTGGCCGCCGGACAGCTCGGACGGGTAGTGGCTGGTGCGGTCGCCGAGATTCACCATGTCGAGCACGAGCGCGACACGCTCGCGCCGCTCGCGGCGCGACAGGTGCGTGAGCATCAGCGGCAGCTCGACGTTCTCGAACGCGGTGAGCACCGGCATCAGGTTGTAGAACTGGAAGATGAAGCCGACGTTGGCCGCGCGCCATTCGGCCAGTTGCGCCTCCGCGAGCTGCGTGATGTCGAGCCCGCCGACGCGCAGCTCGCCGGCGTCGGGCCGGTCGATGCCGGCCACGAGGTTCAGCAGCGTGCTCTTGCCGGAGCCCGACGGCCCCATCAGCGCGACGAATTCGCCTTCGCCGATGTCGAGCGTGATGTCGGTCAGCACCGGCACGCGCTGATTGCCGCGCCGGTACGATTTCGCGACGTGGCTGATCTCGACGAGGGGCGGCGGCGCTTCGCTCACGCGCCTCCCGCTACTTCTTCGCGACGGTCACTTTCGCGCCGTCCTTCAGCTTCGGGCCCGGCGCGAGCACGACCGTGTCGCCCGGCTTCACGCCGCCAATCGCGACGAGTTCGCCGATCCGCGCGCCCTTCGTCACGGGCACCGCGCGCACTGCGTCGTCCTTCACGACGAATACGACCGGCCGGCCGTCGCGCTCGACGACGGCGCCGGCCTGCACGGCCGTCACCGGCCGCCGGTCCTGCGCGGACAGCGGCTTCGACAGGAACGCGATCTTCGCGCTCATGTCGGGCAGCACGCGGTCGTCTCGGTCGACGAAGCGGACCTTGACGAGCACGGTGGCCTTCGAGCGGTCGACGGTCGGCACGATGCGCGACACGCGGCCCGCAAAGCGCAGGTCGGGCAGCGCGTCGAGCTGGATCTCGCACGGCTGCTCGGCGCGGATCTTCGCGATGTTCGACTCGGCGACGTCGGCCTCGACCTCGAGGGTGTCCATGTCGGCGATCGTCACGACCGCGCCCTTGCTGTCCGACGCGGACGAGAACGGCGTGATGTTGTCGCCGACGTTCGCGTGCTTCGCGAGCACGATGCCGTCGAACGGCGCGCGGATCACGGTCTGGTCGACCGCGACCTGGGCCGCCTGCGCGTTGGCCTGCGCCGACGCGATCGCGGCCGCGTCGCTGTCGACCGACGCGCGCGCCTTGTTCACGCGGGCACGGTCGGAGTCGTACTGCGCGGCCGGCACCGCACCTTTCGGCGCGAGCGCGGCAGAGCGGCGCAGCGCGATTTCCGCGTCGTTCAGCTCGGCCTGCTGCAGCGCGAGATTCGCGCGTGCGACCTTGACCTGGGCGAGCGCCTGCGCGAGCGACGCCCGCACGTCGTCGCTCTCGAGGCGCGCGATGATCTCGTCCTTCTTCACGCGCGTGCCTTCGAGCACGCCGAGCCATTCGACGCGCCCCTGGCCCTTCGATGCGACCGCGGCCTTGCGTTGCGGCACGACGTAGCCGGTCGCATTGAGCTGCGTGTCGTTCTGGTACGGGTAGGCGGAGGTCACGGCCGTCGTCTCGACGGTCGGCCGGCCGGTGAGCGCGATGCCGGCGCCGATGGCAACGACGGCGATCGCGGCGGCGACCGCATAGCGGACCCAGCGGCGCCGCGGCGGCGGCGCGGCGAGCGGACGCCGGTCGATTTTCAGTTTGTCCAGATTGTGATCGGGCAATTTGGGCGCCTCGTGGCGGCGGTCTAGCGACCGGCCGCGATCCGGATTCCATGGAAAGGGACGGAAGGTCGCCCAGTATAGCGTCGCGGCGAACGGCGCGAGAACGGGTTGGGCGAGTCGCCGGGCGGTGTGCCGGGTCGCCCGGGAAGCCGCCCGCGGCCGTGCCGCGCCGGCGAACCGGCGCCTCGGGGAAAACCCGAAAACGCAAGCTGCGTGTCAACTTGCCGCGAAGACGATGCGTTATGGTGCCAGTGCGTCAGTATTTGTCGCGGCGGATCGGCGAAGGCCGGCAGCTGCGACGCGACCTGGCGCTCCGATGCGAATGCCTCGCATCTTTTCGTACCGGTACGTTTGAATTATTTCTCCGCTAAAGGAAGAACAATGAAGAAGACGCTCGCATCGATCATGACCGCAGCATTCGCTCTCGCATCGGTTTCGGCATTCGCACAGGCGTCCGCGCCGGCAGCCGACACGTCGGCCGCTGCGCCGGCACCGGCCAAGAAGGATCACAGCAAGCCGAAGCACCAGCTGAAGCGCCACGGTTCGGCCAAGGGCAAGGCGAAGGCCGCCGCCGCATCGGCAGCCGGCACGAACGACGCAGGCGCGCAGAACTAAGCGCGCCGCCACGGAGCCGGCCCTGCCGGCCAGCCGTCGGACAACCCCGCATGTTTCGGCATGCGGGGTTTGTTTTTTTCAGGCGTCGGATTCGTCGGACTGCGGCGGCGGTGGTGGCGGCGCGCGCATCGCATCGACCACCGAGCGCATGCGCCGCCAGTGCGAACCCTCCCAGAACACGCGCCGGCACACGTCGCACGCGGCGAAGCGACGGTGCCGCTGCCGCACGCCGGCCGGCACGCGCGGCGCCGCGGCGGCCGCGTCGAGCGCGTGCAGCGGCGCATTGCAGCGCAGGCACAGCCGGAACGGCCGCATGTACGGCGCGAGATCGAGCCGCGCGAACAGCTCGCGCAATTGTTCGGCCGGCTGCTGTGCGTGCAGGTAGCAGCCGCGCGCGATCGCGCGCCGCTTGAGCAGCTCGCGGTCGCGCGTAAGCACGATCCGCCCCTCCTGTGCGGCGATTGCCGCGATCTCGTCGTCGCGGTAATGGTTGTCGTAGCAGGTGTCGAAACCCGCGAGACGCAGCAGTTGCGCGAGCCCGCCCAGGTGCGCGTCGGCGATGAAGCGCCATTCGGCCGGCCGCGGCGCATCGGGCGCGGGTTGCGCGCGCTCCGGATACGCGTCGACGCGATCGCCGTCGTCGAGCGGCCGCTCGAGCGCGGCCGGTGCGCCGTTCACGCAGAGCCGGCCGATTTCCGTATGCGGCACCCCGAGCGCCTCGATCGCATGCTTGACGGTCGCGTCGCGCGCGCACGCGTGCGCGAACGCCCGGTCGCGCTGCGCACGCGCGAGGAATGCGTTCAGTTCGCCGTGGAAGCGGAAGGTCGCGGTCGCCATCCGCGCAGTATCGCATCGTGTGCGGACCCTGCACGCGACCCGCATCTGTGTTTTACTCGCCGCTTCACGGTCGAAGGAGCGGGCAATGGATCTCGGATTTATCGGGCTGGGTGAAATGGGGCAGGCCATCGCGACGAACCTGCTGAAGGCGGGGCACGCGGTGCGGGTGTGGAACCGGTCGCGCGGTCGCGCGGAGCCGCTCGCCGCGCTCGGCGCGCAGATCGTCGACACGCCGGCCGACGCGTTCCGCGGCGACGCGGTGTTCTCGATGCTCGCCGACGACGCGGCCGCGCGCGCGGTCTTCGACGACGCGCTGCTCGCACAGGCGCCGCGCGGGCTGATCCACGTCAACATGGCGACGGTGTCGGTCGCGCTCGCGGAATCGCTCGCGCACGCGCATGCGTCGCGCGGCCTTCACTACGTCGCGGCGCCCGTGATGGGGCGGCCCGACGTCGCGGCCGCCGCGCGGCTGACGATCATGGCGGGCGGTCCGGCGGAGGCGATCGACCGCGTGCAGCCGCTGTTCGACGCGATCGGCCAGAAGACCTGGCGGTTCGGCTCGCTGCCGCAGCACGCGAACGTCGCGAAGATCGCGGCGAACTTCACGCTCGCCTCGGCGATCGAGACGCTCGGCGAGGCGTCCGCGCTGCTCGGCGCGCACGGCGTCGCGATGCGCGATTTCCTCGACGTGATCACCGGCAGCGTGTTTCCGGGACCGGTTTACGAAGGTTACGGCGCGATGATCGCCGAGCGCCGCTACGAGCCGGCGCGCTTCAAGGCGCGCCTCGGCCTGAAGGACGTGCGGCTCGCGCTGGAAGCCGGCGACGCCGCGTCGGTGCCGCTGCCGGTGGCGAGCGTCGTGCGCGACAGCCTGCTCGACGCGCTCGCGCACGGCGGCGGCGACCAGGACTTCGCGGTGCTCGGCGAAGCCGCGCTGCGGCGCGCGGGCCGCTGACGCGGCGCGCGACAGAAGCGCGTCGCGCGCGGCATAATCGACGTTTTCATTCTTCTTTCGGTCGGGAGCGGTGATGAACCTGCATACGTGGTGGCTTTTCGTGGCGACGGTGTTCGTCGTGTCGGCGATTCCGGGCCCGAACATGCTGCTCGTGATGACGCACGGCGCGCGGCACGGGCTGCGCCGCTCATCGTCGACGATGGCCGGCTGCCTCGCCGCGCTGGTGCTGATGCTGTCGGTATCGGCGGCGGGCCTCGGCGCGGTGCTCGAAGCGTGGCCGGCGATGTTCGACACGCTGCGCTACGCGGGCGCGGCCTATCTCGTCTACCTCGGCGTGAAGGCGTGGCGCGCGCGCGTCGACGACGATGCGCCGGCCGCCGACGTCGAGACCGTGTCGCGCCAGGCCGCGCCGGCGTCGCGCTGGGCGCTGTTCCGCAACGGCTTCCTGGTCGCGGGCAGCAACCCGAAGGCGATCCTGTTCGCGGCCGCGCTGCTGCCGCAGTTCATCAACGCGGCCGAGCCGACGCTGCCGCAGTTCGGCATTCTCGTCGTCACGTTCGCAGTGATCGAGGTCAGCTGGTATCTCGTCTATGCGTCGTTCGGCACGCGCATCGGCGCGACGCTGAAGAGCCAGAGCGTCGCGAAGATCTTCAACCGGCTGACCGGCGGGCTGTTCGTCGGCTTCGGCGCGATGATGGCGCTGGTCCGGCACTGATTGCGCGGCGGCGTCGCGCCGGCCCGCCGAACGCCCCGTCCCTCGCAACAGGGCGGGGCGTTCGTGTTTTCAGGGCCGCGCGTCCGGCAGTCCCGCCGCATCGGCTGCGGGCCCGGCCGTCAGGCCGAGTGCGGCGGCCGCGCCCGCGAACGCGAAACCGACGCCGCACACCGCGCCCCATCCGCCCCACGCCCACGCGCTGCCGGCCAGCGCCGCGCCGATCGCGCCGCCGACGAAGAACAATCCGACGAACAGCCCGTTCAGGCGCCCGCGCGCGGCCGGGTTCAGCAGGTTGATCGCGCGGCGGCCGATCGTCTGGTCGGTGATCACGCCCGCATCGAGCAGCGCCGCGCCGCCGGCCAGCAGCGCGAGCGCGACGCCGCGATGCGCATGCGCGTCGAAGCCGAACCAGCCGGCGCCCGCGATGCCGAGCACGGCCAGCGCCACGAGCATCGCGCCGTGCGCGATCCGCTGCGCGGCTAGTCCACGGCCGCGATCGCCCGCGCGACCGGCGAGCGGCGTCACGATCGCGCCGCTCGCGCCGGCGAACGCGAACAGCGCGATCCCGTGCAGGTCGAAGCCGAACGGCGGCTGCGCGAGCCGCAGCCCGACGGCGGTCCAGAACGCGCTGAACGCGGCCATCGCGAGCGCGGCCGACAGCGCGTAACGGCGCAGCACGGGTTCGTCGGCCAGCAGGCGTCCCATCGACGCGAGCAGCGCGCGATAACCGGCCGTCACCGACGGGCGGCGCGACGGCAGCCGGAACGCGAGCACGGCGGCGATCGCGAGGTTCGCGAGCGCGGCGAGCGCATAGAACGCGCGCCAGCCGACCGAGCCCGCGATCAGGCTCGCGAGCGGCCGCGACAGCAGGATGCCGAGCATCAGCCCGCTCATCACGTTGCCGACCGCGCGGCCGCGCTGCGCTTCGGGCGCCATCGACGCGGCCATCGGCACCAGCATCTGGATCACGCTCGACGCGGCGCCCGCGACCAGCGTCGCGAGCAGGAACACGACGCCCGAATGCGTGAACGCCGGCAGCGCGAGCATCGCCGCGCACATCGCGAGCGTCGTTACGATCAGGCGGCGGTTCTCGAGCAGGTCGACGAGCGGCACCAGCAGCACGAGACCGGCCGCATAGCCGAGCTGCGGCAGCATCGCGACGAGGCCGGCCAGGCCGGCGGGCAGGTGCAGGTCGGCGCTGATCGGGCCGGTCAGCGGCTGTGCGGCGAACAGGTCGATCACGATCACGCCGACCGTCGCGGCGAAAAAGAGCGTCATGCCGGCGCTCAGGGTGGGCGGCGCGGCGACGCGGGCGGCGGTGCGGTCGGGTTCGCGGGCGGCGGCCGGGCAGGAAGGAGAAGGAGCAGGGCAGTTCATCGGAAGCCTGGAGCGGTAGTCGAAGGAAATCCCATCGTAGGCGGCCGGTGTTTATGCGACAATTGAAATATGTCTAACATGATTATGCGAGATTGTTTTGAATACGCGTGATCTCCAGGCGTTCGTCGCGGTGGTCGACAGCGGCTCGATGGTGGCCGCCGCCGCGAAGCTCCATCTGACGCAGCCGGGCCTGACGCGGCGCGTGCAGAACCTCGAAACGCTGCTCGGCGTGCCGCTGCTGGACCGGCAGAGCAAGCCGCTGAAGCCGACTGCCGCCGGGCGCGACGTCTATGCGCTGGCGCGCAACGTGCTGTGTGCGGTCGACGCGCTGATGGCGGCCGGCACGCCGGACAGCGAGCCGGCCGGCGAACTGCGCATCGGCGTGCCGCCGTTCCTGTCGGAACTGGCGCTCGAGCGGCCGATCGACCGGCTGCGCGAAGCGTTTCCGCGCCTGACGCTGCGCGTAACGGCCGGCTGGTCGCCGGCGCTGGTGCAAAGCGTCGAACGCGGCACGCTCGACATGGCCGCCGTGATGGTGCCGGCCAGTGCGGCGCTGCCGGACACGCTCGTCGCGACCTTGCTCGGCACGCAGCCGACGGTGCTGGTCGCCGCGCGCGACTTCCCGTTGCCGGACGGCCCGCTGACGCTCGACACGCTGTCCGGTTTCCCGTGGGTGCTGAGCCAGGACGGCTGCGGCATGCGCTCGGCGCTGAGCCGCGCGCTCGGCGCGGCCGGGCTGCCGTTCGACGTGGCGGTCGAGGCGTTCGGCTCGGAGCTGCAGCTGTCGCTGGTCGCGCGCGGCGCGGGCATCGGCATCGCGCCGCCGAACGCGCTGGCGCGCAGCGCGCATCGCGACGCGCTGAAGGTGGTGGAAACGGTCGGGATCGAGACGCGGATCAACGTATGGACCGTGCACGGCGCGCTGCCGGGCCGGCTGATGCGGCCTGTCGCGCTGCTGCGCGACGCGCTGGCCGACGTGCTGAAGCGGGAAGTGGCGAGGGGGTCAGATGCAATCGCGGTCTAGAGTCTGCATTCGAGGGAAAATCCTTATTTTCTCTACGGAAATGTTGCATTGCGGAAACCGATTCGCTATAGTTGCACCTGTCTCCTCCATGTCTCCTCTGATATGGATTCAGCCCGCCTCCTAGGCGGGCTTTTTTTTGCCTGCGGTGTCTCCGCAGCGCGCGTTGCGCCTTCGACTGCCGGCGTCAGAACTTGTACGTCATCCCGACGTAGCTGATGATCGGATCGGCCTTCAGCTCCGATTTCGATTCGGCCAGCACGGTGCCGTCGGCCGCCTTGATCGTCACCGTCGACGTGGTCTTCAGCGGGATATAGGTCACCGATGCGACCAGCCCGAAATGCTCGGTCATGTTGTACTGCAGGCCCGCGTTGAACACCGGCTGCCACGACGACGACGCCTTCGCCTCCACCGACGTCGTGCCCGGCTTGCCCGCGCCCGCGGCCAGGATCGCGCCGAGGTTGTCCTGCGTCTGCTTGATGAAGTTGGTGTTGAGCTGCAGGTCGCTGAACCAGTTGTACGACACGCCGAGGCCGAGGAACGGCCGGAACTTCGCGGTCGCCTGCCCGAAGTAGTACTGCAGCAGCACGGCCGGACTCCATTGCCGCACGCTCTTCACGATCGGGTTGACCGACGCGAGCCCGATGTTCTGCGAGCCGAGCGCGCCGGCAGGGCCCGGCGGCTTGATCGTGCCCTGGCCCGACACCTTGAACACCGGCGGCACGCCGGCCACCGACGTCACCGCGATATGGTCGGTCAGGAAGTGGCTGACGGTCAGGCCGACGGTGTCCGCGCCGCTCGTGTGCAGCCCGGTGCCCGGCGACGTGAACGACGGCGGCAGGCGCAGCGGCGTGTTGATCGGCGTCGGCGCGACGTTGGTCGTCATCGGCGTGCTGCTTTGCTGCGGCATCACGTGGAACCAGCCGAGCGTGACGACGTTGCTGCCGGCGCTCTGCGCGTGCGCCGCGAGCGGCGCCAGCACGGCGGCGCCGGCCGCCGCGCACAGAAGGGTCTTCTTCATCACGGCTTCCCTCCGCTTACTGGACGAACGCGCCGATCGTGAAATACGGCGTCGATCCCGCGTTGTCGAGGAAACCGAACACGCCGCCCGTGAAGATGAACTTGCCGGTCGGCGTCGAGCTGCTCGCGCCCGAGTGGATCGTCGTGACCGTGCCCGGCACTTTCTGCGTGTAGTCGAGGTCGAGCGCGGTCGCGAGCGACGCCTGCGATGCGTTGAACGGATCGAGCAGCGTGGCCTGCGTGTTGATCAGCGCGGTGGTCCGATAGTCGAACTGGCTGTCGACGCCGATGTACTCGCCGTTCTGCGAGCCGACAGCGATCGCCGTCTGCGGCGCGAGGATCGAGATGCTCGATTCGTCGTCGGCGGTCAGGCCCGGCACGCCGTTGCTGTCCGGCGTCGGGTTCGGGTTCGCGACGCCCGTGCGCACGAGGATCGGCACCAGCTGGTTGCGCAGCTTGCCGACGATCATGAAGCCCTTGCCCTGCGGCGTCGCCGACAGCGTCGGCTTCAGCTGGCTTGCGTAGTTGTTCGACTGGAACGCGCCGCTGCCGTCGGCCGACTGCACGAAGTTCGTGCCCTGCTGCGTGCACGCGCCGCCCGCGAACTGGCCGGTCGTGTCGCACTTGGTCCACGAGCCGTCGGCGTTGATCGTCACCTTCGCGTCGATCGACGCCGGCGCGAAGTTCTGCGACGGCACTTCGCCGAAGCCGATGTGGCTGTACGTGCCGGCGACCTTCGTGATGTCGGTTTCGATCGACGAGAAGCCGATGAACGGGTAGTACGGGAATTTCGTGTCGGGCACCGCGGCCTGGCCGAGCACGCCGTTGAACTGGATTTCCTTGCCGGGAATCGTGCCGCCCGCGACGCCTTCGCCGACGAAGATCCGCGCCGGACGCGACGGGTCGAGGCTCGCGCCGTTCAGGCGGAACGCGCACTGGTTCAGCTTGTTGGTCGGCAGCAGCGTTTCCTGCGTGAGCGTGCCGCTGTCGACGGTGCCCGCGCGGGTCGGTACGACGGTGCCGGTCGTCTGCGGCACCGGCGATTCGACATAGGTGACCTGCCAAGTCATCTTGGTGGTGTCGAGCTGGACCTTCGCGAGTTCGCCGCTGCCCGCGCCGCCGGTAAACACGGTGCTGTAGTCGAGCGACGCGGGGCAGAGCCGGTCTTCGACGAGCGGCGGCGGATTGTCGTCGCCGCCGCCGCAGGCCGAAAGAAGGGGGGCGGTCAAGGCGGCCGCGAGAATGAGGTTGCGCTTCATGTTGCTCCTCCAGATTTGTCTTGTGCGGCGGCCAGCTCCCTGTCGGCCGCTTCTGTGGCTTGTGCTCGTCCTGCCGGCGCCGTGCCGGGCGCCTTTCAGCTTCGCGCGGCGACGGTCGCCGCCGCCGCGCCCCCGATCGCTACTTGCTGATCTGCGCGCCCACGCCGAAGTACGGCGTCGACGACGTGGACGAATTCGCCGACGTCGACGTGACGCCGCCGTTCACCGTGCCCTGGATCAGCGCCGCATACAGCCCGCCCGTCGCGATCACCACGCCCGATGCGGACGGATAGCTCGCGCCGCTCGGCGGCGTCGTGGTCGCACCCAGCAGGCCCGGCGTCGTCTGGCCGTAGTCGAGCGTGAAGCCGTCTTCCTCGGCCTGCGTGGACGGGTTGATGAACGACGCGTTGCTGCCGCGGATCAGCGCAGCCGTGTACTTGAAGTTCGAGTCCGCGCCCGCGTAGCCGCCGTCGATCGCGCCCGACGTGATCGCGGTTGCCGCGCCGAGCACCGCGATGCCCGACTCGTCGTCGACCTGCGCGTCGGTGTGCAGCGGCGCCGTGCCGAGGTTCACGTTGCCCGTGCGCACGATCACCGGCACGGTCGCGCCGTTGAGCTGGCCGAGCACCATGTGCGCGGTCGCCGACTTGCCGGTCGCGCCGATCAGCGGCAGTTGCGTTTGCGGCAGCGTCTGCGGCGCCTTCGTGCTGTCGAAGTAGCCGCCGTTCGCCGTGTTCACGGTCCAGGGATTGCCGGTGGTCTGGCAGCCGCCCGAGCTCGTCGACGTACAGGCGCCGTTCGCGTCGAACGTTTCGCTCGAGTTCGAGCCCTTCGTCGCGTAGTTGCCGGACGGCACGAGGTGATAGATCAGCGCGTTGTACGTGCCCGGCAGCTTCGAAAGATCGGTCGTCGTGTTCGCGAAGCCGAGGAACGGGTAGAAGTCGAAATGGCGGTTCGGCACCTGGCCGACGTTCTGCAGCACGCCCGGAATGATCGTCAGCCCGTCGTACTGGACCGTCGCACCCGGAATGCCGCCGCCCGCGACGCCCATGCCGACGAGCAGCATCGGCGGGTTCGCCTGGTTGAAGTCGGCAGCGGTCGAATAGGTCGACCCGTTCGGCGCCGTACCGGTGCCCGGCGTCAGGATGAACGCGCAGCGCGTCTGCTCGGCGGTCGGCAGCGTGCCGGTCGGCGGATGCATGACCTTGCCGGTGATCGTCGTGCCGGCGCGGCTCGGCGTGACGGTGCCCGTCGCGAGCGGGATCGGCGATTCGAGCCACTTGAGCGTGTAGGTCATCGCGACCGCGTCGATGTTGACGCTGACGATCTCGCCGCTACCGGCGCCGCCGAGATACGTGCTCTTCACGATATCGGCGTCGGCCGGGCACAGCGCGCCGTTGACGGGCTGCGACGGCGGCGGCCCTTGCGTGCCGCAGCTCGAACCGGAACATTGGGGCGCGTCGATCGGCGCGGGTGCGCCGCCGGAATCCCCCCCACCACAGGCGACCAGCAAAGGGGCAATGGCAAAGGCCGTTGCCACCCCCTTCGATAAGGTGTGCGACATGCCGCTGTCTCCAATCGTTTAATTGTGCGAGCTAATGTCGCTTCAGCGATTTTTGCTGTCAATTGATGAACTCGTCTAAAAAAGACGATTGAAACGGAAGTCGGATTTTGAATCCTTGCCGGATGTGGCTTTCAGTAAGAATTAAAACGGCGGCGCGGCCTCGAAAGGGCGGTCGAGTGGGGGCGATGCCACGTTCGCCCCGCGGTCGGAGGGCCTTGGAGCCTATAACGGCAGCGTTTAAAGCGGCGCACATCCGGTTTATCCCTATTCGGGATTGACTGGAGAAACGGGCGGGGATTTAATTCGGCGGCAATCGCGCAATGGAAAGCTTGTAAATATTTGTAAATGCGTTGACTGAATTTTTTATTGCTTCGCGCGAATAAAAAAAGCCGGCCAGCGGCCGGCTTTGCATCGCGTGCGGCGTGGATCAGCGCTTGAGGCCGGTGTCCTCGGCCGCGCCGATGTTGATGTTCATGCACTGGATCGCGGCGCCCGACGCACCCTTGCCGAGGTTGTCGAGACGCGCGACCGTGACGAAGCGCTCGTCGTTGCCGAACACGAACAGGTCGACGCGGTTCGTGTCGTTGTTCGCCTGCACGTCGAAGAAGCCGCCGTCGAGATTCGCGTCCGCGTTGAACGGCGCGACGCGCACGAACGCTTCGTCCGCGTAGTATTCGGCGAACACGCGCTGCACGTCCTGCGGCGTCGCGCGTTTCGCGAGCTGGGCGGGCGTGAAGTAGGTCGTCACCGCGAGGCCCTTGAGGAACGGGCCGACGATCGGCGTGAAGATCGGCGCGTGCTCGAGGCCCGTGTGTGCGGCCATTTCCGGCAGGTGCTTGTGTGTGAGGCCGAGCGCATACGGGCGCGGGCTCGCGAGCTTGCCGGCCGCCGCCGCGTTCTCGTAGTCGGCGATCATCGACTTGCCGCCGCCGCTGTAGCCGGTGATCGAGTAGCTGTGCGCGGCGAACGTCGGTGCGACGATGCCGGCGTCGACGAGCGGACGCATCGCGAGCACGAACGCCGATGCGTGGCACCCCGGCACCGCGATGCGCTTCGACGTGCGGATCTTCTCGCGCTGCGTGCGGGTCAGTTCGGGCAGGCCGTACGCCCAGTCGGCGTGGGTGCGGAACGCGGTGCTCGCGTCGATCAGCGTCGTGTGCGGGTTCTCGACCAGCGACGCCGATTCGCGCGACGCGACGTCCGGCAGGCACAGGAACGTGACGTCCGACGCGTTGATCAGGCGGCGGCGCTCGTCGACATCCTTGCGCTTCGCTTCGTCGATGCGCAGGACTTCGACGTCGTTGCGCGCCGCCAGGTATTCGAAGATCTTCAGGCCGGTCGTGCCTTCCTGGCCGTCGACAAAAACTTTGGTGCTCATTTCGCTCTCACTGAAACGGGGGGCGGCGCCCGAAAACCGACATTTTAAGACCTCATCCGGCGGCCCTGCACCGCACGGGCCGAAAAAAGACGATCCGCGGTCTCTTGTGTCCCTTTGACGTGCGCCCGCGCGGCGGGCGCACGGCATCGGCCGGGGACGCCGACCGCGCGGTCCCATCGTGCATCGCCAGCGTGACGGAATATTGAATCGTCGGGTATTGGCTGCCGGTCATCGCCCGTAATGGACGACGAGCCGCGCGGTGCCGAGCGTCTGCGTATCGATCTCATGCTCGAACATCGGCGCGGGGCGGCCCTGCGCGACGCGCAGGTCCATGCCCTTCAGCGCATAGACGGTGATCACGTAGCGATGCGGCTTGCCGGGCGGCGGGCACGGGCCGCCGTAGCCGTCGCTCCCGAAGTCGTTGCGCGCTTCGCTCGCGCCGATGCGCCGCAGGAAGCCGGACGCGCTCGCGTCGGCGGGCAGGCTCGTGACGGTGGCGGGGATGCTCGCGACGGCCCAGTGCCACCAGCCGTGTCCGGGCGCGTCGGGGTCGAACATCGTGACCGCGTAGCCGCGCGTGCCGGGCGGCGGATTGCGCCAGCTCAGCTGCGGCGAGCGGTTCGCGCCCTTGCAGTCGCCGCGGTCGAACACGTTCGCGTTGCCGATGCGGCCGCCGCTCGGCAGGTCCTCGCTCGATACGGTGAACGCCCCTTCCGCGTGCACGGCCACGGACGCGAGCAGCGCAACGCAGACGAGCGGAATGACGAATGCGGGCGGACGACCCGAAGACGCAGGCGCAGCGATCCGGCGATCCACACGCATATGGCGCTTCTCCCGTCACGTGGGCCGGGCCGAGCAGCCCGGCAAGGTTGGCGTGGTGCGTTGCCCGCGAAGATGATGGCGGTGACGGATCAAGTCTAGCATTAGGGGTTGGATGAACGAAGCCCGTGTATCGCGGCGGGGCGGGCCGTCGATCGCCGCTGCGGCCGCGGCCGCCGGGCGAAAAAAAAACCGCTCGCGACGCTGCGAGCGGTTTTTCAGTCGTCGTGCCGGCGCAGCGGCCGGCGCGGCATTACGCCGGTGCGCCGGTCGCGCCGCCGTGCGCGGCCGACCATTCGGCCGGCGCGTGCAGGAATTTCTCGACTTCGTCGAGCGTCTTGGTCTCGAAGTAGCCCGAAGCCTTCGCGACGCGCAGCACGTCCCACCACGTCGCCAGCGCGTGCAGGTCGACGTCGATGTCCTTCAGGACCGACACGCTTTCCTTGAAGATGTTGTAGTGGAACAGCACGAAGCAGTGGTTCACCGTCGCGCCCGCGGTGCGCAGCGCGTTGACGAAGTTGATCTTGCTGCGGCTGTCGGTCGTCAGGTCTTCGACCAGCAGCACGCGCGAGCCTTCTTCCAGATGGCCTTCGATCTGCGCGTTGCGGCCGAAACCCTTCGGCTTCTTGCGCACGTACTGCATCGGCACCATCATGCGGTCCGCGAGCCATGCCGCGAACGGGATGCCGGCCGTCTCGCCGCCCGCCACCGAGTCGATCTGCTCGAAGCCGACGTCGCGCATGATCGTCGTTTCAGCCATTTCCATCAGCGCACGGCGCACGCGCGGATACGAAATCAGCTTGCGGCAGTCGATATAGACGGGGCTCGCCCAGCCGGACGTGAAGATGAACGGTTTTTCGGCGTTGAAGTGCACCGCCTGCACTTCGAGCAGGATTTTGGCGGTCGTATCCGAGATCGACTGACGATCGTAGCCTGTCATGGGCATTCCTTGGGTGATGAGCGAGGAGCGGGCGCGGCCCGGTGGCGCAGCAGGGGAGCCCGCCAGGGGGCGGGGTGCGATCGGCGGGCCGATTGCATCGCTGCGCGCGTAGCCCGCAATTTTACCCGATTCAGGGCGGTTTTCGGCGGAATTCGCGCAGGTTCGCCCGGCCGCTCGCCACCGGTGAAACAAGCGGGCCGCCTGCGCCGGCAGGCTGATGGCGGGCATGCCGTGCCGCAGCAACGCGCGTCATCCACGGGGGTGTACACTAAGCGACCCTTAGAAATCGTTCCGTACTTTGCATCTCCTTCTTGCCACCCGCCAAGGTTCGATGGCGTGCCGATCCGGCGCGTCGCGGCCGTCTCGCAGTCGATTATCCGTTCGATTCAAGCAGACGCGGCTCGAGGTGCTGTGTACCGGGTCGTCACAATTCCGTAAGTCGCTCGCAGGTCAATCATGGACGAACAACTGAAACAGGCCGCACTCGCCTATCACCAGAACCCGAAACCCGGCAAGATTTCGGTCACGCCGACCAAGCCGCTGTCGAACCAGCTCGATCTGTCGCTCGCGTATTCGCCCGGCGTCGCGGCCGCGTGCGAGGCGATCCACGCCGATCCGCTCGACGCGCAGAAGTACACGTCGCGCGGCAACCTCGTCGGCGTCGTGACCAACGGCACCGCCGTGCTCGGCCTCGGCAACATCGGCCCGCTCGCCGCGAAGCCGGTGATGGAAGGCAAGGGCTGCCTGTTCAAGAAGTTCGCGGGCATCGACGTGTTCGACATCGAACTGTCGGAGTCCGACCCCGACAAGCTCGTCGAGGCGATCGCGATGCTCGAGCCGACGCTCGGCGGCATCAACCTCGAGGACATCAAGGCGCCGGAGTGCTTCTACATCGAGCAGAAGCTGCGCGAGCGCATGAAGATCCCCGTCTTCCACGACGACCAGCACGGCACCGCGATCATCGCGTCGGCCGCGATCCTGAACGGCCTGAAGGTGGTCGGCAAGAAGCTGTCCGACGTGAAGCTCGTGTGCTCGGGCGCCGGCGCCGCGGCGATCGCGTGCCTGGACCTGCTGGTGAACCTCGGCCTGACGAAGTCGAACATCCTCGTCGCCGATTCGAAGGGCGTGATCTACGAAGGCCGCGGCAATCTCGACCCGTCGAAGCAGCGCTACGCGGCGACCACCGACGCGCGCTCGCTGGCCGACGCGATCCACGGGGCCGACGTGTTCCTCGGCTGCTCGAGCGCGGGCGTGCTGAAGCAGGACATGGTCAAGACGATGGCCGACAAGCCGCTGATCCTGGCGCTCGCGAACCCGGAACCGGAAATCCGCCCGGAAGACGCGAAGGCCGTGCGCCCGGACGCGATCGTCGCGACCGGACGTTCGGACTACCCGAACCAGGTCAACAACGTGCTGTGCTTCCCGTTCATCTTCCGCGGTGCGCTCGACGTCGGCGCGACGACGATCACCGAAGAGATGAAGCTCGCCTGCGTGCGCGCGATCGCCGAGCTGGCCGAGGAAACCGACCAGAGCGAGGAGGTCGCCAAGGCCTATGAAGGCCACTCGCTCGAATTCGGGCCGGAATACCTGATTCCGAAGCCGTTCGATCCGCGCCTGATCATCAAGATCGCGCCGGCCGTGGCCCAGGCCGCAATGGATTCGGGCGTCGCCACGCGTCCGATCCAGGACATGGACGCGTACCGCGAGCAGCTCGGCGCGACCGTCTACCGCACCGGCATGGTGATGCGCCCGGTGTTCGCGACCGCGAAGAAGGCCGAAGCCCGCATCGTGTTCGCCGAGGGCGAGGACGAGCGCGTGCTGCGCGCCGCGCAGTTCGTGCTGCTCGAGAAGATCGCGAAGCCGATCATCATCGGCCGTCCGTCGGTCGTCGAGATGCGTCTCGCGAAGATCGGCTCGAAGCTGAAGGCCGGCGTCGATTTCGAGATCGTCAATCCGGAAGACGACACGCGCTACCACCGCTACTGGCAGGCGTACCACGAGATCGGTGCGCGCGACGGCGTGACGCCGGAAGTCGCGAAGGCCGCGCTGCGCAAGTTCAACACGCTGATCGGCGCGATGCTCGTGCACCTGGGCGACGCGGACGGGATGATCTGCGGGATGATCGACACGTACCACAGCCACCTGAAGTTCATCGAGCAGGTGCTGGGCCGCGCGAAGGGCGCCGAGCACTTCGCGGCGATGAACCTGCTGATGCTGCCGGGCCGCAACCTGTTCGTGTGCGACACGTACGTGAACGAACTGCCGAGCGCCGAACAGCTCGCCGACATGACGATCCAGGCCGCGGCCGAGATCGAGCGCTTCGGCATCGTGCCGAAGGCCGCGCTGCTGTCGAACTCGAACTTCGGCAGCGCGCCGTCGGCGTCGTCGCGCCGGATGGCCGACGCCCGCAAGCTGATCGTCGAGCGCGCACCGGAGCTGGAAGTCGACGGCGAAATGCACGGCGACGCGGCGCTGTCCGAAGCGGTCCGCAAGGCCGCGTTCCCGGGCACCACGCTGTCGGGCGAAGCGAACCTGCTGATCATGCCGAACGTCGAAGCGGCGAACATCGCGTACAACCTGCTGAAGATGGTCGGCGGCGAAGGCGTGACGGTCGGCCCGTTCCTGCTCGGCGCGGCCAAGCCGGTCCACATCCTGACGCCGGCCGCGACCGTGCGCCGGATCATCAACATGACGGCCGTTGCCGCCGCGAACGTGAACACGAAGTAAGCGTCCGCGTGTGCCGCGCTCTCTGCGCGGCGCAACAAAAAAGCCACGGAACCCTGGGTTCCGTGGCTTTTTTTATCGCGATGCGTCAGTACGGCAAGCAGGGCGGACGTCCGGACCGAGAGCGCCCGCCGCGCGTCGCGGCTACGCGACCTGCTGGCGCGTCTGGCCGCCCGTCGGCGAACGCCATTGCGCGAGCAGCGTGTTCCACTTCACGCGTACCGCGCGCAGGTTGTTCTCCTTCACGTGGCCGTAGCCGCGGATGCCGTCCGGCAGCGCCGCCAGTTCGAGCGCGAGCGGGCGGTTGGCTGCGTTCAGCTTCGCCAGCACCTCGTCGATCAGCGCCTGGTACTCGCCGATCAGCGCGCGCTCGGTGCGACGCTCCTCGGTGCGGCCGAACGGATCGAGGCCGGTGCCGCGCAGGAACTTCGCTTTCGCGAGCAGCCGGAACGCCGGCATCATCCACGGGCCGTACGCCTTCTTCACCAGATGGCCGTGCGCGTCCTTCTTCGCGAGCAGCGGCGGCGCGAGGTGGAACTTCAGCTTCCAGTCGCCTTCGAACTGCGCGGACAGGCGCGCGAGGAACGCCGGGTCGGACTGCAGCCGTGCGACCTCGTATTCGTCCTTGTATGCCATCAGCTTGAACAAGTTGCGCGCGACCGCCTCGGTCAGCGGCTCCTGCATGTCGCCGTCCGACAGCGCGCGCTCGGCCGCGCGCACCTTGTCGACGAATGCCGCATAGCGCGCCGCGTACGCGGCGTTTTGGTACGCGGTCAGGAATTCGACACGCTTCGCGATCAGCGCATCGACCGCCTTCTTCGTGTGCAGCGCGATCACCGTCGCGCCCTGCGCGGGACGCGCGTCGCCGGCCGCGGCCTGCTGCACGCTCGCGAGATCGTGTGCGGCGCGACGGCCCCAGTCGAACGCGGCGCGGTTCTTTTCCACCGACACCGCGTTCAGCTCGATCGCGCGTTCGAGCGACGCGAGCGTCAGCGGCAGCCAGCCCTTTTGCCACGCGTAGCCGAGCACGAACGGGTTCGTGTAGATCGCGTCGCCGAGCAGTGCGACCGCGAAGCGGTTCGCATCGACGAAGTCGACGCGGTCGCCGGCCGCCGCGCGGATGTCGCGTTCGGCGGACGAGCCCGGGAACGCCCAGTTCGGGTTCTTGATGAACTCGGCGGTCGGCGTCTGCGCGCTGTTGACGACCACGCGCGTCGCGTCGTGCCGCATCCGCGACGTGCACTCGTCGCCGGCCGTGACGATCGCGTCGCAGCCGATCACGAGATCCGCTTCGCCCATCGCGATCCGCGTCGCGTGGATGTCGGTCGGCGCATGCGAGATCTGCACGTGGCTCATCACGGCGCCGCCCTTCTGCGCGAGGCCGGTCACGTCGAGCACGGTCACGCCCTTGTTTTCCAGGTGGGCGGCCATCCCGAGCAGCGCGCCGATCGTCACGACGCCGGTGCCGCCGACGCCGGTGACGAGCACGCCGTACGCGCGTTCGATTGCCGGCAGCATCGGCTCGGGGATCGGCGGCAGTGCGCTGCCGTCGACCGAAACCGCCTTCGGCTTCTTCAACTGGCCGCCTTCGACCGTGACGAAGCTCGGACAGAAGCCCTTCACGCACGAGAAGTCCTTGTTGCAGCTCGACTGGTTGATCTGGCGCTTCGTGCCGAATTCGGTTTCCAGCGGCTCGACCGACAGGCAGTTCGACTGCACCGAGCAGTCGCCGCAGCCTTCGCACACCGCATCGTTGATCACGACGCGCTTGGCCGGGTCCGGATACGCGCCGCGCTTGCGGCGGCGGCGCTTTTCGGTCGCGCAGGTCTGGTCGTAGATCAGGATCGTCGTGCCTTCGATCTCGCGCAGCTCGCGCTGCACGTCGTCGAGCTGGTCGCGATGATGGATCGTCACGCCCGGCGCGAGCAGCGCCTTCTTGTCGTCGTATTTTTCGGGCTCGTCGGTGACGATCACGATTTTTTTCGCGCCTTCGGACGCGAGCTGGTGCGTGATCTGCGGCACGGTCAGCACGCCGTCGACCGGCTGGCCGCCCGTCATCGCGACCGCATCGTTGTACAGGATCTTGTACGTGATGTTCGCCTTCGACGAGATCGCCGCGCGCACCGCCAGCAGGCCCGAGTGGAAGTAGGTGCCGTCGCCGAGGTTCGCGAACACGTGCTTTTCGTCGGTGAACGGCGCCTGGCCGATCCACGGCACGCCTTCGCCGCCCATCTGGCTGAAGGTGCTCGTGTTGCGGTCCATCCACACGGTCATGTAGTGGCAGCCGATGCCGGCGATCGCGCGCGAGCCTTCCGGCACATTGGTCGAGGTGTTGTGCGGGCAGCCCGAGCAGAACCACGGCTTGCGCTCGGTCTGCACGTGCGGCTTCGCGAGCGCCATTTCCTTCGCGTTGATCACGGCGATGCGCGCGGCGATGCGCGCGCGAACGTCCGACGGCAGCTCGAACTTGTCGAGGCGCGTCGCGATCGCCTTCGCGATGATCGCGGGCGACAGCTCGTAGTGCGCGGGCAGCAGCCAGTTGCCCATCGGCACCGACCATTCGCCGCCGGCGCCGTCCTTCTCGTCGAACTTGCCGTACACGCGCGGGCGCTGCGCGTCCGGCCAGTTGTACAGCTCTTCCTTGATCGCGTATTCGAGGATCTGGCGCTTTTCCTCGACGACCAGGATTTCGTCGAGGCCGCGTGCGAACGCCTGCGCGCCCTGCGCTTCGAGCGGCCAGACGCAGCCGACCTTGTAGAGCCGGATGCCGATCCGCGCGCAGGTCTCGTCGTCGAGGCCGAGGTCGGTCAGCGCCTGGCGCACGTCGAGGTACGCCTTGCCGCCCGTCATGATCCCGAAGCGCGCGTTCGGCGAATCGATCTCGATGCGGTCGAGCTTGTTCGCGCGCACGTAGGCGAGCGCCGCGTACCACTTGTAGTCGAGCAGCCGTGCTTCCTGCACGAGCGGCGGGTCGGGCCAGCGGATGTTCAGGCCGCCTTCAGGCAGGACGAAATCGGTCGGCAGCACGATCTCGGTGCGATGCGGGTCGATATCGACCGATGCCGACGATTCGACGACGTCGGTCACGCACTTGAGCGCGACCCACAGGCCCGAATAGCGGCTCATCGCCCAGCCATGCAGGCCGAAATCGAGATATTCCTGCACGTTGGACGGGAACAGCACCGGCAGCCCGCAGGCCTTGAAGATGTGCTCGGACTGGTGCGCGAGCGTCGACGATTTCGCCGCGTGGTCGTCGCCGGCGAGCACCAGCACGCCGCCGTGCTTCGACGAGCCGGCCGAATTCGCGTGCTTGAAGACGTCGCCGGTGCGATCGACGCCCGGGCCCTTGCCGTACCACATGCCGAACACGCCGTCGTACTTCGCGCCGGGATACAGGTTCACCTGCTGCGAGCCCCACACGGCGGTCGCGGCGAGATCTTCGTTGAGGCCGGGCTGGAAGACGATCTGATGGGCGGCCAGGTGCTGCTTGGCCTTCCACAGCGACAGGTCGAGGCCGCCGAGCGGCGAGCCGCGATAGCCGGAGATGAAGCCGGCCGTGTTGAGGCCGGCGGCGCGGTCGCGTTCCTGCTGGAGCATCGGCAGGCGCACGAGGGCCTGGATGCCGCTCATGTACGCGCGGCCGCGTTCGAGCGTGTATTTGTCGTCAAGCGTGACGGACTTCAGCGCGGCTTCGAGCGATGCGCGTTGGCCTGCGTCTAGCGGGGCATTCATTAACAGTCTCCTCCACCCACAGTTTGGGATCACCAAAACTTCGATTGCTTCGGCATCTTGTGGACGCGTCGGCAGTGGCCGGCATATTGGCCGGTTTTCAGTGATGGTAGCACTGGGATAAACCCGCCGCGTGCGGACAAAATTACTGCGGTGCAGCACCGCAGGCGCCAGGGGCGGCGCGTTACAGCATGTAAAAGCATGTAAAGCTGGCCCCATCTGCTAGCAAATGCCGTTAATCTTGTCGGCCTGCCGGAGGTGCCCGATCGTATCGATTTGTTTCGACGCGGCCGGGGAGGCGCCGGCAGTTTTACAGGAGGTGCAATGAACACACGCCATATCCAGAGTTTCCTGATCGTGTCCGCGGCGTTTTTCTCGATGACCGGCCCGGTGCGCGCGCAAGGCGCGAGCGCCCTGGCGGCAGCCGGCTCGCAGATGCGCCAGATCGCGGCGGCACAGGACGCCGACGCGCAGCCGTCCGTCGCGCGCGTCGCCGCGCCGAAGGCGAACGTGCGTTGATCCGGTCGCGCGGCCGGCCGGTCGCGCCGAAATGACAAAAGGGCGGGAATCCTGCGATTCCCGCCCTTTTTCTTTGTGCCGTCGACGCGGCGAACGCCCGCGATGCGTCAGGCCTTGTCCTGCACGACGCCGCGGCGGATCTGGTCGAGTTCGATCGATTCGAACAGCGCCTTGAAGTTGCCTTCGCCGAAGCCCTGGTTGCCCTTGCGCTGAATGATCTCGAAGAAGATCGGCCCGATCTGGTTCTCGGTGAAGATCTGCAGCAGCAGGTCGTCGCGCGCGCCGTCGATCAGGATCTTGCGCTTCTTCAGTTCTTCCAGCGATTCGCCGTGGTTCGGCACGCGGCGGTCGACCAGCTCGTAATAGGTGTCGATCGTGTCGAGCAGTTTCACTTCCTTGCTGCGCAGGCCGTCGACCGCACCGTAGATGTCGTTCGTGCCGAGCGCGATGTGCTGGATCCCTTCGCCGTGGTATGCGTCGAGGTATTCCTGGATCTGGCCGGCCGTGTCCGAGCCTTCCTCGTTGATCGGGATGCGGATCTTGCCGCACGGCGACGTCATCGCCTTCGACTTCACGCCCGTGACCTTGCCTTCGATGTCGAAGTAGCGCACTTCGCGGAAGTTGAACAGGCGCTCGTAGAACTCAGCCCATTCCTGCATGCGGCCGCGATGCACGTTGTGCGTCAGGTGGTCGATGTAGGTGAGGCCGTGGCCGGCCGGGTTCGGATTCGCGCCCGGGATCGGCTCGAAGTCGACGTCGTAGATGCTGATGTCGCCGATCGCGCCCGGCTGCGCGCCGTTCTTGCCGCGCCAGCGGTCGACGAAGTAGATCAGCGAATCGCCGATGCCCTTGATCGCCGGGATGTTCAGCTCCATCGGGCCGGTCTTGTTGTCGAAGCCCCACGCGCCGAGTTCGAGCGCGTGCTTGTACGCTTTCGCGGCGTCCTGCACGCGGAACGCGATCGCGCAGATCGACGGGCCGTGCAGCCGCGCGAAGCGCTGCGCGAACGAATCGGGTTCGGCGTTGATGATGAAGTTGATGTCGCCCTGGCGGTAGACCGTCACGTCCTTGTGGCGGTGGCGCGCGATCGCGGTGAAACCCATCCGTTCGAACAATTGTCCGAGCGCTTTCGGGTCCGGCGCCGTGTATTCGATGAATTCGAAGCCGTCGGTGCCGACGGGATTGTCCCAGTTGGGGATCTGCATGCTCTGTCTCCTGAGTCGGCCGGGGCGAGGCGAAAACGCCGCCGGTCCCATGTCGAGGGTGATGCGCGGCGACGCGCGCAACGAATGAGTCCGTGCGACAAAGTGTAGCGGGCGACGGTGAGCGGAAACTTGCGAATTTGATCGTCCGTGCCTACGATGGCGCAATTTCCAGCCTTGAAACAACCTTATGAGGGCAGAAGATGGCGCAAGCCGAATTGGATGCCATTGACCGGCGGATCCTGGCGATTCTTCAGGAGAACGGCCGCCTGTCGAACCAGGAGATCGCCGAGCGCGTGAACCTGTCGCCGAGCCCGTGCCTGCGGCGGATCCGGCGGCTCGAGGAGATCGGCGTGATCACCGGTTACGTCGCGCTGCTGAACCCGCAGAAGCTCGGGCTCGACCTGCTCGCATACGTGAGCGTGCGGCTCGAAAAGCGTGGCGGCGTCGTGCCGGTGCGCGTCGACGAAACCTCGGCGCGCGCGGGCGCGACCCATGCGGAACTGTTTCGCGCGGCCGTGCAGGCGTGGCCGGAGGTGGTCGCGTGCCACGCGATGACGGGCGACATGGATTATCTGCTGCGCGTGCAGGTCGAGGACATGGCGCATTTCTCCCGCTTCGTGCAGGAGCATCTGCTGCACCATCCGTCGGTGATCGACGTGAAGACGAGCTTTTCGCTCGAATGCTTCAAGGAGACGACGGCGCTGCCGATCCGGTCGGTGCGCTAGCGGGGAGGCGGGGGGAGAGGCCGGACGCCTTCGGGGCGTCCGGCTGGCCGACATTACGCCGTCAGCGCGGCGGGCATCAGCGATTCGATGAACTTCGACGTGCGGTGCGCCTGGCGCTTGAGCGCGTAGTCGAACACCGCAGCCTGTTCCTGCAGCATCTCGGCGATGATCGTCGAGTGATCGGCCGGCGGCAGCGACAGGTACGCATCGGCCTCGCCGTACGCGTATTCGATCCGCATCCCGGACTTCTTCGCGATGTGCATCATCGTTGCGTTGCGCGACAGGCAGTGCATGTACAGCATCGTCACGTGCGTGTTGCGGCTGCGGATCGCCGCGCGCTCGAACAGCTTCGTGCCGACGCCGCGGCCGCGCGCGCTTTCGAGCACCGACACGCCGAACTCGGCCGTGCGCTTGTCGCCTTCGGCCGGCAGGTAGGCCAGGTGGCCGACGCCGACCAGTTCGAGGGCATGGTCGAATACGCCGAACACGGTGTCGCGGCCGAAATCGATCGTGCGGACATAGTTCTCGATCACGTGGTCGGGCACCATCTGGCCGAAGCGCAGCAGGCGGTCCTCTTCGTCGAGCGAGAGAAAGTGGGTGAGCATGCGCTCACGATCTTTGGAAGCCAGTTCCCTGACGAGAACCGGCGCACTGCCGGCCGTGCCGAGAACATCGGCCGAGCCGTCGAATTGCGTGTTCATCGTGGGTTCCTCAGTAGCGGGTTGTGCAATGCAGCAGCATTTTACCCGACCGGAGGTCCTTGGATCAGGGAAAACCCGTACCTCCCACTGAGGATGAATTCTAAATCCGCTTAGTTAATGCAATATCTATTTGATTTTTAACGAATTTATAATTCATCATATGAAATTCGCGGCGGGCTGTCGCAGTGTACCCGCCGCGCAACGCTTGTTGCTGCGCGGCAATCAGCCCGCGCTCGACAGCCCGCGCTCGATCATGTCGATCACCTGTTCGGCGAAGTCGCGGTAGCCGAGGCGGCCGCCCGGTTTCAGCCACGTGAAGGTCCAGTTGATCATCCCGAACACCATCATCGTGACCGACGTCTGGTTTTCCTTCGAAATGCGGTCCGGATACGCACGCGCGAGCTGGCGCGAGAATGCCGCGACGATGTCGCGCTGGCGGTCGAGCACGATTTCGCGCTGCGCGTCCTCGAGGTATTTCACGTCGTTGAGCAGCGCGACATGGCGGCTGTGCGACGTCTCGTATTCGGCGAGGAACGCGCGCACCAGCGCCGCGAACGCCTCGCGCTCGGTCAGCCCGCGCCGCTGGCTCGCGCCTTCGACCTCCGCGATGATCAGCATCAGCCGCTTCGTGTAGCGGTCGAGCAGGTCGAACAGGATCGCTTCCTTGCTCTCGTAATAGTGATAGAGGCGAGCCTTCGACGTGCCGCTCGCGGTCGCGAGATCGGACATCGACGTGCTCGGGTAGCTCGTCTGCGCGAATTTGTCGGCGGCGAGATCGAGGATCTGCTCGCGCTGGGATTCGTGGTCGGGCGCTCGGGTACGGGCCATGGTCGAATGCGGAAGATCAGCGGTGCGCGCTTGCCGCGCGCAGCTGCGTGGTGGGGAGGGCGGCGGGCGCGTCGTCCTGCAGCTCGAGCCGGCCGGCCGCCGCGAGTTCGCGGCAGCGCCACCAGGCGATCGAGTCGCTGACGAACAGGCCGCCGCGGTCGGCGTCGGCCATGATGCTGCCGACGAGGTGGCGCGCGGGCCGCCAGCCGGCTTCCGCGCGCGCGAGGATCAGCGCGTCGAGATCGGCGTAGTGGCCGCTCTTGATCGTGTTGCTGACCCAGTAGCGCAGCTCGGCGTTCAGGTGTTTCGCTTCCTGCCATTCGAGCGCGAGGCGGCCGATGCGCAGCACCGAGATCGGCGCGGCCGCCGGCCGCTTCCGGCCCAGCTGCGCGGGCGAGAACATGCCGGTCGAGCAGGCCTGGTCGGCGCGCGAGAGCGACGCGCGCTGCGGCGCGTCGAGGTCGGCGGCGGACAGCCGCACTTCGTTCAGGCGCTGCGGCACGTTGCGCAGGTGATAGGCGACGCGGCGCAGCAGCAGCTTGTCGCCGACGCTCGGCGCATGCCACACGACCACCTGGCCGGTGTCCATCGCGAGCTGGTCGAGGCGCGCGAATTCCTGTTCGACTTCCGCCTTCCAGTCGGGAATCTGGTCGCCGAGCACGCGCTGCCAGAACGTCGCGCGCGTGTCGGACGCCTCGTCGGCGCCCTTCAGCGGCCCGACGCCGAGATCGTCGAGCAACCCGACGACGCGCTCGTCGCGTCCGGCTTGCGCGAGTGCCTCGCGCAGCGACGCGGCGGCGGTGCCGCCCTGAATCACGTGAATGGTACTCATCGGCCTGTCGTCAACAAAAGAAAACCGCCGGCGGACTGGACGCTGCGAGACGCGTCCAGTCGGCCGGCGGCCCCTAGTGTAAGCGAGATGTGTGACGACGAGAAACCGTCCGGCGCCGCGACGCGACGCCGGTCAACGCTCGTCGAAGCTCACGACCACCTTGTCGCTGACCGGATGGCACTGGCAGGTGAGCACGAAACCGTCCTTCACTTCCTGCTCCTCCAGCGTGTAGTTCTTTTCCATCCGGACTTCGCCTTCGACGACCTTCGCGCGGCACGTGCAGCACACGCCGCCCTTGCACGCGTAAGGCAGCGCGAGGCCCGCGCGCAGGCCCACATCGAGCAGGCTCACGCCCTCGTACGGCAGGCGCAGCTTGCGCTTCTTGCCGTCGAGCACGATTTCGAGCTCGGCAGCGGGCGTCTGCTCGGTGATCTCGACGACCGGCACGCCGGCCTGCGGCAGCGGCGAGCCGAAGCGCTCGACGTGCACCTTCGCCGGCGGCACGCCGGCCGCCTTCAGCGCGGCTTCGGCCGCGTCCATCATCGGCGCGGGGCCGCAGATGAACGCCTCGTCGATCGTGTCGGCCGGCACCAGCGTGGCGAGGAAGGCCGCGCACTTCGCCTCGTCGAGCACGCCGTTGAACAGCTCGACGTCCTGCAGGTCGTCCGACAGCACGTGATACAGGACGAAGCGGTTCATGTAGCGGTTCTTCAGGTCCTCCAGCTCCTCCGCGAACATGATCGCGTCGACGCTGCGGTTGCCGTAGATCAGCGTGAACGTGCTGCGCGGCTCGAGTTCGAGCGTCGTCTTCACGATCGCGAGCACCGGCGTGATCCCCGAGCCGCCGGAGAACGCGACGTACTGCTTGCCGTGATCGGCGTTCAGGTGCGTGAAGAAGCGGCCGTCCGGCGTCATCACGTCGATCGTGTGGCCCGGCTTCAGCGTGTCGAACGCGAAGTTCGAGAAGCGGCCGCCGCGCACGCGCTTGATGCCGATGCGCAGCTCGCCGTCGCGGTCGTAGTCGGTCGTGCCGACGCAGATCGAATACGAACGGCGCGTCTCCTCGCCGTCGATGTGGGTCTTCAGCGTGACGAACTGGCCCTGCGTGAAGCGGTACGCGTCGCGCAGCTCGGGCGGCACGTCGAACGAGACGGTCACGGCGTCGGCGGTCTCGGGCCGCACGTCGCGGATACGCAGCGGATGAAATTGCGGGGTCGCCATATCGGTCAGTAAGGTTTGAAGTAGTCGAAGGGTTCGCGGCAGTCGACGCAGCGATACAGCGCCTTGCAGGCGGTCGACGCGAATTGCGCGAGACGTTCGGTGCGCGCGGAGCCGCAGCGCGGGCAGACGGGCGCCGCGACGGGGCGCGGCACGAAGCGCACGACGTTCTCGCGCGGCGCGGCGCTGCCGCACTGGCCGACCGGCGGCGCGATGCCGTACGCGCGCAGCTTGTCGCGCGCTTCCTGCGTGATCCAGTCGGTCGTCCACGCGGGCGCGAGCACCGTCTCGATCCGGTGCGGCGGCAGTCCGGCGGCCTGCAGCGCGGCCGCGATGTCCTCGGCGATCTGCGACATCGCCGGGCAGCCCGAATAGGTCGGCGTGATCACGACTTCGAGCAGGCCGTCGTCCGCGCGGCGGACGTCGCGCAGGATCCCGAGCTCGCGGATCGATACGACCGGAATCTCGGGGTCGGGCACGGCTTCGAGCACGTCCCACGCGCGCGCGAGCAGCGCGTCGTCGCGGCGCGTGCCGGGCGCTTCGTGGGCAGGGGCGGTGGTCTGGGCGGACATCGTCGGGCTCCGTGGCGTCGGCCGCTTACCAGCTCGCGCCGGGATGCTGGCGCGCGAGGCTCTGCATTTCCGCGAGCAGGTAGCCCATATGCTCCGAGTGCTCGCCCTGCTTGCCGGTCGTCACGTGCTGCACGGGCGCCGGCATCGACAGCGTCGCTTCGGCGAGCGCGTCGTCGACGTCCGCGCGCCACGCGGCTTCGATGTCGGCCAGCGCGGGGGCGATCTGCTGCGCGGCGACCGCGGCGTCGACGGCGTCGGTTGCGAAGCATTCGCGCGTGTATGGCATCAGGTAGTCGAGCGCGGCCTGCGCGCGGCGATGCGATTCGTCGGTGCCGTCGCCGAGGCGCACCAGCCATTCGCGTGCATGCTGCACGTGATAGCGCGTTTCCTTCACCGATTTCGCGGCGATCGCGGCGAGCTGCACGTCGGCCGACGTTTCGAGCGCGCTCCATACGTGCAGCATCAGCGTCGCATACAGGAAATTGCGCACGATCGTCACCGCGTAGTCCTTGTCGGCGTGCGCGGTGCCGGCGAGCGGGCCGTAGTGCGGCAGCTCGGCGAGCGTGAAGTTCGCGAACTCGCGTTCGGTGCGGAAGTAAGCGTAATCGTCCTCGGTCTTCGCCGCGCTGTTGAGCTGGCGCTCGAGCTCGGCCGCGTGCGTATACAGCATGCGCGCCTGGCCGATGAGGTCGAGGCTCATGTTGGTGAGCGCGATGTCTTCCTCGAGGACTGGGCCGTGGCCGCACCATTCGGCGTTGCGCTGACCGAGGATCAGCGCGTTGTCCGCGAGGCGCAGCACGTAGGAGAGGTGTTCTGGCGTGATCGTCATGGCGCGGGCGTTACATGTGGTTGACTTCGTCGGGCAGCGTGTAGAAGGTCGGGTGACGGTAGATCTTGTCGCCCGCCGGCTCGAACAGCTCGGCCTTCTCGTTCGGATCCGACGCGGTGATCGCCGACGACGGCACCACCCAGATGCTCACGCCTTCCTGGCGGCGCGTGTAGACGTCGCGCGCCATGCGCAGCGCCATCGTCGCGTCGGCGGCGTGCAGGCTGCCGCAGTGCTTGTGGTCGAGGCCCTGCTTGCTGCGCACGAACACTTCCCAGATCGGCCATTCCTTGTTCATCTTTCTCTCCTGTCGACCGGCGCCTTGTGCGTGCAGGCGCATGCGCCGGTCCGATGCAATGCTGCGAATTCGATAAATGCCGGCGCGCGGGCGCCGGCGCGGGCCGCTTACGCGGCGTGCTGTTCGGCGCGCGCGCGGCGCTTCGCTTCATGCGCGAGCGCGGCTTCGCGTACCCACGCGCCGTCCTCGTGCGCCTTCACGCGCGTGGCGAGGCGTTCCTTGTTGCACGGGCCGTCGCCGTTGACGACGCGCCAGAATTCGTCCCAGTCGATCGCGCCGTAGTCGTAGTGACCGCGTGCATCGTTCCACTTCAGGTCGGGATCGGGCAGCGTGACGCCGAGCACTTTCGCCTGCTCGACCGTCGCGTCGACGAACTTTTGCCGCAGATCGTCGTTCGAGATTCGCTTGATGCCCCATTTCGCCGACTGGTTGCTGTGGACCGAATCCGCATCGCTCGGGCCGAACATCATCAGCACCGGCCACCACCAGCGGTTCACGGCCTGCTGCACCATCGCGCGCTGCGCGGCGCTGCCCTTCATCATCGACAGCAGCGCGTCGAAGCCCTGGCGCTGGTGGAACGACTCTTCCTTGCATACGCGGATCATCGCGCGCGCATACGGGCCATACGTGCAGCGGCACAGCGGGATCTGGTTCATGATCGCGGCGCCGTCGACCAGCCAGCCGATCACGCCGACGTCGGCCCAGGTCGGCGTCGGATAGTTGAAGATGCTCGAATACTTGGCCTTGCCGGCATGCAGCGCGTCGATCAGCGCGTCGCGCGACACACCGAGCGTTTCGGCCGCGCTGTACAGATAGAGGCCGTGGCCGGCCTCGTCCTGCACCTTCGCGAGCAGGATCGCCTTGCGCTTCAGGCTCGGCGCGCGCGAGATCCAGTTGCCTTCGGGCAGCATGCCGACCACTTCCGAGTGCGCGTGCTGCGAGATCTGGCGGATCAGCGTCTTGCGGTAGGCGTCGGGCATCCAGTCCTGCGGTTCGATCTTGCCGTCCGCGGCCATGACCGCGTCGAACCGCGCCTGCTCGGGCGACTCGGCGGTGGCGTCGAGCGGCGCGACGTTGCCGGGGATGTCGAGGGATTGCGTGTACATGGCGAGGGCTCTCGTCCGGGTGAATGTGTGCGCAGTATAAACCAACCGACCGGTCGGTTAATAAATTTATTGCGGATTTCCGGTCGGGTGCGGGTAAACGAGGGACGTCGGCGAGGGACGTCGGGGCGCAATCGGCCAGCCGAATGCGGCGCGGGACGCGAAGCGGCCGCCTTCTGCGGCACAATGCCCGCTTTCCGATGAGGATTTTGCCGATGTCATTCCGAAGCAGTTTCGCCGCGGCCGTGCTGGGCGCGTCCGTGTTCCTGTCGCCGCTCGCGGCCTCGGCTGCGCCGGCCGGATGGGTGGCCGCGTGGGCGACCGCGCTGCAGCCGATTCCCGACCTCGCTTCGCCGCCGCCGCTGTATCGCGCGCCCGACGTGGCCGGGAGGACGGTGCGCCAGATCGTTTATCCGACGGTGTCCGGGCGGGCGGCGCGGATACGGGTGAGCAATGCCTATGGCCGTGCGCCGCTGGTCGTCGAGGCGGCGAGCCTCGCGCGCGCCGGCGAAGGCGCGGCGCTCGCGGACGCGGCGGCCGTGCCGGTGCGGTTCGGCGGGCGCGCGTCGGTCACGCTCGCGCCGGGCCAGGAACTGGAAAGCGATCCGGTCGCGATCGAGGTGTCGGCCGGGCGACCGTACGCGGTCAGTCTCCATCTGGGGGCGAACCAGCGGATGACTGTCTGGCACCGCGTGTCGAACCAGCTCAATTATGTGTCGACGCCGGGCGATCACGTGAACGATAGCGGCGCCGCTGCGTTCCGCACCCGGTTTACGCAGTATGCGTGGGTGAGCGAACTGGCGGTCGAGACTGGTTCCGCGCGAGCGAGCGTTGCGGCGATCGGCGATTCGATCACCGACGGGCTGCGTTCGAGCCTGGACCGGAACCGGCGCTGGCCGGACGCGCTGGCGCGCCGGCTGACGGCGGCGGGGACGGATTCGATCGGCGTCGTGAATCTCGGGATCAGCGGCAACCGGCTGCTCAGCGATTCGCCGTGCTACGGGACCTCGCTGGCATCGCGGTTCGAGCGTGATGCGCTGTCGCGCGCGGGCGTGAAGGCGGCGATCGTGCTGATCGGCATCAACGACATCAACTTTGCCGCGATGCCGCCGCATGCGGGGCTCGATTGCGACTATCCGCATACGCAGGTCACGGCGGCGTCGCTGATCGACGGCTACCGTCGCTTGATCGAAGCGGCGCACCGGCAAGGCGTGAAGGTGTTCGGCGCGACGCTGACGCCGGCCGGGCTGCCGGCGGCGCGCGAGGCGATCCGACTCGAAGTGAACCGGTGGATCCGGAGTGGCGGCGGGTTCGACGGCGTAGTCGATTTCGATGCGGTGCTGCGCGATCCGGCTCGCCCGAGCGTACTCCAGCGCCGCTACGACAGTGGCGACGGCATTCATCCGAGCGATGCGGGCTATTCGGCGATGGCCGACGCGGTTCCGGTCGAGCGACTGCAGGCGGTCGCGGTGGGCAAGTAACGGCGCTCTATATATAGAGTGGCGTGTTGTCTGCCCGGCAAGAGCCGCCGTGCGCGACAGCGCACGGCGGCTTTTTCAAAATATTTTCACAAAGCGCTTGCGTGTTGGGCTGCGGGTGCCTAGAATCACGCCTCTTTCGCGCTAACGGAAACGCGGCGCGAGAGAGGGAAGCGGAGTCGGTGGTGTGCTGCAGGTTGAGCGCGCGGCTGGCGAAGGAAGAAGAACCCCGCAGTCGCAACGATGTAGCAAAAAGTTGTTGACGCGCTGCGAAACACGGTTCATAATCTCGCTTCTCTGCTGCTGAAAACGCAGCGCTGCTACGAAGCCAAGTGCTTGGTGCAGAATGCTCTTTAAAAACTAACAGCCGATAAGTGTGGGCGCTTGATGTGAGCGAGACCCGATCCTCGGATCGGGATAGCAAAAGTATCAAGAGTCTCACACTAAAGTAAGTCAGGTTCATGAAGCAATTCATTGACCTGTCAGCTTTGAGTGAGCGACCGGTTTCTAACGAAACCGAAAACAGTAACAGGTTTGAAC
>NZ_CABVPP010000048.1 GCF_902499075.1 Burkholderia pseudomultivorans
CGTTTCTTCTTCATTGGCATATCCATGGCTTTTACACCTCATGATATGCCCCGCCCACGAAATCACGGATAGGTCCGGACCGAAGCAAACTCAGCCAGCATCTGCGCGTCGATGGCGTCGGTCTTGGCCAGCCGCCCCATCGATTTGGCGAAGTCGCGTGCTTGACGCGGGTTGACCACGGCCACGGGCAAACCGGCGGCTTGCAGCGCGCAGGCCAGCGCCGCTTCGTAACCGCCGGTCGCTTCCATCACGACCAAGGCAATGCCCAGCGGCTGCAAAGCCGCAGCCAGTGCCGAATGCGCATCGGCGTCGTTCGCGCAGCGTTGAATGGCAAGTTCAGCGCCAAGTACGCAGACATCGACGTGTGCTTTGGCCACATCGATACCCACCACCACTGAGGAGACAGACATGATCTTCGGTTCCCTTGCTTGTGCATGCGCCCTCGACGACGTCGGGGCGCGTAACCGTTCGGGTTTCAAGAAGACCAGCACGGCGGCCGTGCGTTCTTTACTCAGTGACGGGCTCGTACGCCCAAGCGCCTATCAAACTGCACGGCCCGGTCTGGCAACCTCCAGACTCTACCGTACTGGTCTGGTTTAAACATACAAGCGCCGGATGAAGAGGCCGCAACGCGCGACGCGCGCGGCGGCAGGCACGGGCGGCGGCGGGGAAACCCGCGCCGCCCGTCTGCGTTTACCGCGTCACAGCGCCGGCAGCAGTTCGGGCGGGTGATGCTTGAGCGTATGCCGCGCTTCGCGGAATTCGGGAAAGATCGATTCGACCGTCTGCCAGAACGCGGGGCTGTGGTTCATCTCGCGCAGGTGCGACAGCTCGTGCGCGACGACGTAGTCGACGATCGACA
This sequence comes from Burkholderia pseudomultivorans, assembly GCF_902499075.1. Taxonomy (GTDB): domain Bacteria; phylum Pseudomonadota; class Gammaproteobacteria; order Burkholderiales; family Burkholderiaceae; genus Burkholderia; species Burkholderia pseudomultivorans. The sequence goes on from NZ_CABVPP010000048.1 coordinate 863, forward strand.
TCGGGAAATGGATCAGCCGCCAGTTCAGGCGGATCTTGCCGTCGCTCGAGCAGCTGCCCCAGCGCGTCGCGGCCGATGACAGCGCAACCATCGAATAGGTGACGCCGAGCTTTTCCGCATACACGGCGAGGCGCTCGACGAAGATCCGCTTCGCCTCGCCCTGCAGCCAGCCCTGCACGCGATCCTTGATCTGCTGCGCGTCGGCCTGAGCGGGCAGCGGCAGCGACAGCCGCTGCGCGAGGGCGTCGAACGCGACGGCGCCCGCACCGAGCGCGATCGTGATCGTCTTGCCGAGATACGGAAGCTGCGCGCCGTCGCGCCAGTCGATCTGCGGCAGCGCGCGCTGTTCGGTGCGCGTTTTCCATTCCGCGAGCTTCGCGAAGATCCAGCGCTGCTTTTCCGCGATCGCCGCTTCGATGTCGGCGAGCGTGACCCAGCGCGGTGCGGTGATCGACAGCCCGCTGCCGTCGATCGTGAAGCCGATCGTGCGGCGTGCGGAGCGCTTCAGCCGGTATTCGAGCACGCGGCTGTCGAGCGCGAGCGTGCGCACGCGCGAGCGGTCGGGCGTCGGCGCGGGATCGGGCGGCGCGGCGGGGGCGGTTTCGGGCGGAGCCGGCGGCGCGGCAGGCGCCGACGGTGCGGCGGCCGGCCCGTCGAAGAGCGGCAGGTCGAGCTGGCGATGATCGAGGGCCACGACGGCAGGTCGTGGCCGCGGACGCTTCTTCATCAGTTCGCTTCGTTTTGTCGTACGCAACGGCTGCAATCCGGGTGTATCAGACGCGCGCGGCATCGCGCGTGCCGGCATTGCCCGCTCGATCATACGCATTCGGGTCGATGCGGCGCATTTCCGCTTCGATCCATGCTTCGACCTTCGAGTTCAATACGTCGGGCGTCAGCCCGTCGACCGCGATCGGCTTGCCGATCGACACGGTGACGACGCCCGGGAATTTCGTAAACGAGTTGCGCGGCCACACATGACCGGCATTGTGCGCGATCGGCACGACCGGCGTGCCGGTTTCGATCGCGAAGCGCGCGCCGCCCGTCTTGTACTTGCCCTGCTTGCCGACCGGCGTGCGCGTGCCTTCGGGGAACATGATGATCCATGCGCCTTCCGCGAGGCGCTTCTTGCCCTGGCGAATCACCGAGTCGAACGCGTGCTTGCCTTCCTTGCGGTTGATGTTGACCATGTGCAGCATCCCGAGCGCCCAGCCGAAGAACGGCACGTACAGCAGCTCGCGCTTGAACACGTAGCACAGCGGCTTGGGCATCAGCGCCGGAAACGCGAGCGTCTCCCACGCGGACTGGTGTTTCGACAGCAGCACGGCCGGGCCGTCGGGCAGGTTCTCCATCCCTTCGATCCGGTAGCGGATGCCGTTCAGCCAGCGCACGACCCACAGCGTGGACTTGCACCAGCCGGCGGCCATCCAGTAGCGCGCGTCGGGGCGCATGAACGGGAACGCGATGAAGCATGCGGTCGCGTACGGCACCGTGTACAGGACGAAGTAGAGCAGCAGCAGCAGGGAGCGGATGAAGCGCATCGGCGTGAGTCTGGCAGTGGGGAGGATGCGCGCGGCGGCCGCATCACTCGTGTTCGTGTGAAAGGAAGTCGAGCGCGAACGCGCGCAGGTCGTCGTGAACCTTCGTGCCGGGCGGCAGATTGCCCGCGGCGAGCGTCTTCTTGCCCTTGCCGGTCAGCACGAGGTGCGGCTGGAAGCCGATCGCGACGCCGGCCTGCAGGTCGCGCAGCGAATCGCCGACGACCGGCGTGTGATCGGGATCGATCTCGAAGCGCTCGGCAATCATCTGCATCATGCCGGGCTTCGGCTTGCGGCAGTCGCAGTGATCCTCCGCCGTGTGCGGGCAGAAGAACACTGCGTCGATGCGCGCGCCGACCGCGGCCGCCGCGCGATGCATCTTCAGATGCATCTCGTTGAGCGTGGCCATGTCGAATAGCCCGCGACCGATGCCCGACTGGTTGGTCGCGACGACCACGCGATACCCCGCGTGGTTCAGCCGGGCGATCGCCTCGAGCGCGCCGGGCAGCGCGATCCACTCGTCGGGCGTCTTGATGAACGCGTCCGAATCGACGTTGATCACGCCGTCCCGGTCGAGGACGACGAGCTTGCGGTTGGGGCTGGTCGGCATGATGCAGCCCTCAAGCGGCGAGCTTCGAGATGTCGGCGACGCAGTTCATCTGCTGGTGCAGCGCGAACAGCAGCGCGAGACGGTTCGCACGCAGCGCCGGATCCTCGGCATTGACCATCACGTCGTTGAAGAACGTGTCGACCGGTGCGCGCAGCGCGGCGAGCGCCGACAGCGCGCCCGTGTACGCGCGCGCCTCGAGCTGCGACTGCACGTGCGGCGTCACGGCCGCGAGCTGTTCGTGCAGCGCCTTCTCGGCGGCCTCGACGAGCAGCGTCGGCTGCACCGCGCCGTTGGCGGCGCCTTCCGACTTCTTCAGGATGTTCGAGATCCGCTTGTTCGCGGCCGCGAGCGCTTCGGCTTCCGCGAGACGCGTGAACTCGCGCACCGCGTCGAGGCGGGCGACGAGATCGTCGACGCGCGTCGGGTTCAGGCCCAGCACCGCGTCGACTTCGCCGGCCGAGTAGCCGCGCTCGCGCAGCAGCCCGCGCAGGCGGTCCATGAAGAACGCGAAGATCGCGTCGGTCGATTCGGCGACACCCGGCACGCCTGCGAAGCGCGCATGCGCGGTGCGCAGCAGCGACACGAGGTCGAGCGGCAGCTGTTTTTCGAGCAGCAGGCGCAGTACACCGAGCGCGTGGCGGCGCAGCGCGAACGGATCCTTCTCGCCGGTCGGCGCGAGGCCGATGCCCCAGATGCCGACGATCGTCTCGAGCTTGTCGGCGAGCGCGACGGCGGTCGAGACCGGCGTGGTCGGCAGCGCGTCGCCGGAGAAGCGCGGCTGGTAGTGCTCGGCGCACGCGAGCGCGACGTCGTCGGGTTCGCCGTCGTGGCGCGCGTAGTACGTGCCCATCGTGCCCTGCAGTTCCGGGAACTCGCCGACCATGTCGGTCAGCAGGTCGGCCTTCGCGAGGCGTGCGGCGCGCTTCGCGTGCGCGACGTCCGCGCCGATCGCGGGCGCGATCTCGCCGGCCAGCGCCTCGATGCGCTCGACGCGCGCGAGCGCCGAACCGAGCTTGTTGTGATAGACGACGTTCGCGAGCAGCGGCACGCGCTCGGCGAGCGGCTTCTTCTTGTCCTGCTCGAAGAAGAACTTCGCGTCGGCCAGACGCGGGCGCACGACGCGCTCGTTGCCCTCGACGATCTCGCCCGGGGTTTTCGTCTCGATGTTCGACACGATCAGGAAGCGCGAGCGCAGCTTGCCGGCGATGTCGGTCAGCGCGAAGTACTTCTGGTTCGTCTGCATCGTCAGGATCAGGCATTCCTGCGGAACCTGCAGGAACTCGTCCTCGAAGCGGCACGGATAGACGACCGGCCATTCGACCAGCGACGTCACTTCGTCGAGCAGCGCGTCGGGCATCACGACGGTGTCGCCGTTCGCGTGCTCGTTCAGCTGCGTGCGGATCGTTTCGCGGCGGTCGCCGAAGTGCGCGATCACGCGGCCCTTGTCGCGCAGCGTGTCGGCATACGCGCGCGCATGCTGGATCGCGACCAGGCCGTCGGACAGGAAGCGGTGGCCGAGCGTGGTGTCGCCGGCGTCGATGCCGAACGCGGTGACGGGTACGACGCGGTCGTCGTGCAGCACCGTCAGCCGATGCACGGGACGCACGAATTTCACGTCGGTGCCGTCCGGGCGCTGGTAGGTCATGAACTTCGGGATCGGCAGCTTCGCGAGCGTTTCGTCGAGCGCGGCCTGCAGGCCGTCCGCGAGCGTCGCGCCGGCGGCCGAATAGTTGACGAAGAACGCCTCGGCCTTGCCGTCCTGCGCGCGCTCGAGATCGGCGATCGACAGGTTCGGGTGGCCGAGCGCCGCGAGTTTCTTCGCGAGCGGCGCGGTGGGCTTGCCTTCGGCGTCGAGCGCGACCGACACGGGCAGGACCTTTTCGCGGACCTGCTTTTCCGGCGCGACGGCGCGCACGTTCTGCACGACGACCGCGAGGCGGCGCGGCGTCGCATAGCGTTCGAATACGAGTTCGCCTTCGACGAGGTCGCGCGCGGCGAGGCGTTGTGCGAGGCCTTCGGCGAATGCGTCGCCGAGGCGCGCGAGGGCCTTCGGCGGCAGCTCTTCGGTCAGCAGTTCGACGAGCAGGGGGGCGGGATGATTGTGCGTCATGATGTGAGGAAATCCGGTCTCGTCAGTCCTGATCGATCTTGCGTTCGACCTTCAGCGGCGGCGCCCATGCCGGCTGCGCGGCGTCCTGGGCGTCGGTGGTGAGGCCCGGCACGCCCGGCGGGTTGCCGAGCATCGGGAAGCCGAGCTTCTCGCGCGAGTCGTAGTAAGCCTGCGCGACGAGACGCGACAGCGCGCGGATGCGGCCGATGTACGCCGCGCGCTCGGTCACCGAGATCGCGCCGCGCGCATCGAGCAGGTTGAACGTATGGCCGGCCTTCAGCACGAGTTCGTACGCGGGCAGCGCGAGCTGCGCGTCGATCATCTTCTTCGCTTCCGCTTCGTAGCTGTTGAAGAACGTGAACAGCAGGTCGACGTTCGCATGCTCGAAGTTGTAGGTCGACTGCTCGACCTCGTTCTGGTGATACACGTCGCCGTACGTGAGGCGGCGGATCTCGGGGCCGTTCGGGCCCTGCTCCTCCCACTCGGTCCAGATCAGGTCGTAGACGTTCTCGACCTTCTGCAGGTACATCGCGAGACGCTCGAGGCCGTAGGTGATTTCGCCGAGCACCGGCTTGCATTCGAGGCCGCCGACTTCCTGGAAGTACGTGAACTGCGTGACTTCCATGCCGTTGAGCCACACTTCCCAGCCGAGGCCCCACGCGCCGAGCGTCGGGTTTTCCCAGTCGTCCTCGACGAAGCGCACGTCGTTCTGCTTCAGGTCGAAGCCGAGCGCTTCCAGCGAGCCGAGGTACAGGTCGAGGATGTTTTCCGGCGCCGGCTTGAGCACGACCTGGTACTGGTAGTAGTGCTGCAGGCGGTTCGGGTTCTCGCCGTAGCGGCCGTCCTTCGGGCGGCGCGACGGCTGCACGTACGCGGCGCGCCACGGCTCGGGGCCGACCGCGCGCAGGAACGTGTGGACGTGCGAGGTGCCCGCGCCGACTTCCATGTCGATGGGCTGGAGCAGAGCGCAACCCTGCTTGTCCCAGTAGGACTGCAGCGTCAGGATGATTTGCTGAAACGTAAGCATGAAGAGCCTTCGTGGCGCTGGCGCTCCGTTGCGGGCGGCGTTCCGGGCCAGGCCCGGGGGTGCGGCTCGCGCGGCGGCGCGGCTTGTTAGTGTGCTGAAACGCGCAATTTTACCGGATCGGCGCGCGGATGCGGCCGGAACGCTGCCGACCGGGCCGTCGACCCGTTCCGGCGCGGTGTTGCGTGCGTCCGGCGGCGTGCGGTTCGGCGCTGCGTGAACAGGCGGCGCGATAGGCGTCGCGCGGACGTTAAGATGCGCGTATTGCGATATGCGCGCCGCGCGCCCGACTACCGATTCCGACCGCATGGACGATTCCGACGATCTTCTGATTCCGCTGTTGCCGCCGCTGCTGGCGCTGCTCGAACGGGCCGCTGACGCGCAGTCGCGCGGCGAGCACGACGCGAGCGCACTGTGGCTCGCGGCCGCCGCCCATCTGCACGGGGTCGACGCGGATGCGCTCGTGCAGCTGACCGCCGCGCTGGTCGCGCGGCAGCGCACGGCCGACGCGGCGACGCTCGCCGAATGCGCGGCGCGCTTGCTGCCGGGCGCCGCGGTGCGCTTCAACCACGGTTACGCGCTGCAGATGGCCGGCCGCCACGCGGACGCCGTCGCGCCGTACCGCGCGGCGCTCGCGATCGAGCCCGACTGGCCGTCGCTGCGCAACAACCTCGCGATCGCGCTGCGGCTGTCGGGCGGCGAGCGCGGCGAGGAGATCGCGTTGCTCGAGGCGGCCGTGCAAGCGGATGCGCGCGACGTGCAGGCGTGGATCAACCTGGTCGTCGCGCGGCTCGCGACGCGCGATCTGGACGGCGCGCTCGCGAGCGCGGCGCGGCTCGTCGAGCTCGCGCCCGACAACGCGCTGGCGATGAACAACGTCGCGATGGCGATGAAGGAGGCGCAGCGCTGGGACGAGGCCGAACGCTACGCGGCGCGCGCGTGCGAACTGGCGCCCGACGATGCGTCGTTTCGCTTCAACCTCGCGATCATCCGGCTCGTGCGCGGCGATTACGCGGCCGGCTGGCGCGGCCACGAAGCGCGCTGGGACGGCGCGGGCGAACTGCGCGGCCGCCGCCCGGCGCTGCCGGGCCCGCGCTGGCAAGGCGAGCCGCTGCAGGACAAGACGCTGCTGCTGTGGGGCGAGCAGGGCCTCGGCGACGTGCTGCAGTTCTGCCGCTTCGTCGCGCCGCTTGCCGAACGCGTGCACCGCGAGGGCGGCCGGCTCGCGTGGAATACCTTCCCGCAGGTCGGCACGCTGCTGCAGCGCAGCCTCGGCGCGCATGCGGACGCGTTCAGCGCGGGCGGCGACATCGACGCGCTTCCCGCGTTCGACTACGAAGTGCCGCTGATCGGGCTGCCGTTGATGCTCGGCATGGAACGGGACACGCTCGCGTCGTCGGTGCCGTACCTGCGGGCCGATGCGGGCGCAATCGACGCGTGGCGCGCGCGGCTCGCGGGCGAGCGGCGGCTGAAGGTCGGCCTCGTGTGGACGGGCAGCGCGGGGCATCAGCGCAATCCGTTCCGGCGCGTCGGGCTCGACCGGTACGCGGACGCGTTTCACGCGATCGACGGCGTGGCGTTCTACTCGCTGCAGCCGGGGGCGGATGCGGACGTCGCGGCCGCGCGCGCGGCCGGTTTCGCGATCGAGGACTGCACGGCGCAATGGCGCAGCTTCGACGATACGGCCGCCTTTATCGGCGCGCTGGATCTCGTGATCACCGTTTGCACGTCGGTCGCGCATCTGGCCGGTGCGCTCGGCGCGCGAACCTGGGTGCTGCTCGACGTGAATCCGCACTGGCCGTGGCTGCTCGAGCGCAGCGACAGTCCGTGGTATCCGACGGCGACGTTGTATCGGCAGCCGACGTTCGGGGCATGGGAACCGGTGATGCAGGCGGTTGTGCGCGACCTGCGCGGCCTGGTCGCAGCGCGGGGCGGTTAGCTGATTCCGTTGGCGTTTTGCGTGAAATGCATCGTCCGGGCTCTCAAAGCAGGCGGCCTACGTAAGGTTCAAGATAAAGCAGCCCGGTGAGCAGGGTTCCGATGCCGAGCGAGAGAGCCCATTTCCTTCGCGACCAACGGTGATAGGCCAGCGCATTGAGCAGGCCGAAGAGCAGGGCCGGGGCGAGCAAATAGGCAAGAAGCAACGTCCCTGCCCACCACCGGATCGGGCAGTGGCCGAGTTCGTGGCAGCCGTGTGATGCGGGCGCCCGGACCTCCGGCCACTCGATGCGGCTGTGTGTGTAAAGAAAAAACCAGGTCAGCAGAAGGCCGTAGAGAATCCCGAGCAGAAAGATCGCGAATCGCCTCACCTGATTTCCCAAAATAGAATCGATTTCGCATTGCCGAGATCTGAATAGCTGGCTTCTCGCAGGATATTTGCGCCCTGTCGGAACGACGACATGCCGAGAGAGCGTCCAATTACCGAGAAACCGCTCCAGAAACCGGTAATCGGCATTCGTGAGCCGTTCCATAGATCGATGTGTCCACCGCTGGCATTGGCGTCGCTTTCTCCGTCGCGAGTCCAGTAACCATCGAACATCACAATGCCGGTGCGGCCCTTGATCCGCGACTCCCAATTCGGTCCGGTGATGTTCTCTGTTGCACCCAGACCTGCGAAAGGCTGGAGTTTCAACCACGCGCCAAGCTCATTGGCGCGCGTAGCCGTCGCCTTTCCGTTCAGCAGGATTCGCCCGATACTGGGTTGGCCGCCAAGCGGTTTGACCAGCTTCGATGAAAACGACGTCATCTCAACGCCGACGCGATGAAGGGCGACGCTCAGGCGAATCGCACATTGATTGGTATAGGCGGGATCGTCATACGGGTTATGGGACGGATAGGCGTTCCATAGCTCGTCGAATCCTACTGCCCTGAGTTGCACTACCCTGATGGAATGGGGTGTCGTGTTGGTTCTTACTTTTGTCGGGTCGTTTGGCATGACGGCCAGTCCTTATGTGCAAGAGCATCTTCACCCCAGTAAATTGTGTAGCTATCGGCTGCGCTGGATTCGATCCGCGGCAACGTGCCATTTGTGTTGGTGCGCCCGGCCTGGACGTGGCCACCGCTCGTTTCGATCAGATACGGATAGTTTTGCGGCAGCGTGGTGAGTATGCTGGCTCGCACCTGTTCGTCATACATAGCCCGGACGTCCGGCCGTGCTGAGGGGGCGAGCCTGGCGCCCTCGGTGCCTGTGGCCGGGGCGCGGGCTTCTCCCGCCACTGGCGCTGACGCGTCGTGCGATCCGACGATCATCTTCATGCCACGCTCGGCGTGGAAAACAGGTGGGGGATTGCAACCGCAGACATTGATATCACCGCTCAACGCCCACTGCTGGCCGTTGGGTGCCGTGCCGTTCCGACGTGGTCCTCTCGGCGCGATAAATCCCTCCTGCTTGCAGGCAGTGCAGTAGGTTTTCATGTAAAGCGTCGCGATCTGCACCGTTGGTGGCGGGTTCGAACAGGTCACGCTATCGAGACCTTCGAGGATCACAGCATGTCCGGCTCGGTCTCCTCTGGCGAGAAAGTAGCGGATCATGCTGCCTCGCTTTCGCGCAAGTGCGCGGCGATCCGGCTGACGTGACCGACCGCAGGCCCAGGGAGGGGCGAACGGGTCGTGCCAACGATCGAGCGGCCGTCGCGCGCGGGGTGCCAACTGGCGGGTGCAGCGAGACGAACGGGTGCCTTCAGCGTGTGATTCATTCAAATTCCCCCTTTTTCGCGTCGACGAATCGACGACGATCGCGTCGTGCAAAATTTGCACGGACGGCAAGGGAGAATCAATTAGACGAGTTCGAAATTGGCGCGGGCTAGTGTGGTGCCAGGCGTTACCGGTCGTGGGGAAGGGAAAGACGTGTGTCGTTTGTCCGCAGCGGACTGGCCGGTCTCATCGAGATCGGCCAGCGAAACTTTCACGCGGTAGCGCGGTGCGCGCCGCGCTACCGCGCACTGCAAAGACGATGGAATTCAGTCGCGCTTGCGCCGCAGCCCCGGCCCGAACGTGAAGCCGAACGCGAGCAGCACCAGCGACACCGCGAGCACGGTGACGTTGCCGCTCGTCACGTACGGCGTGAAGCCGCTGGTGCCCTCGATGCGCACGTCGAGCGAGCCGATCGTGAACGGCTTCAGCCTGCCGAGCACGCGGCCGTGCGCGTCGATCGCGGCCGTCATCCCGGTATTGGTCGAGCGCAGCATCGGCCGGCCGGTTTCGAGCGAGCGCATCCGGGCGATCTGCAGGTGCTGGTCGAGCGCGATCGTGTCGCCGAACCACGCGAGGTTCGTCACGTTGACGAGCACGCCCGGCGGCTGCGGGTTGTCGCGGATCGTCGCGGCGATTTCCTCGCCGAACAGATCCTCGTAGCAGATGTCGGCCATCACCGGCTGGTTGTGCACGAGGAACGGCTTCTGCACCGGCGCGCCGCGCGCGAAGTCGCCGAGCGGCATCTTCATCAGGTTGACGAACCAGCGGAAGCCCCACGGGATGAATTCGCCGAAGGGCACGAGGTGGTGCTTGTCGTAGTGGTAGATGTCGCGCGAGTTCGGCGTCACGCCGTACAGGCTGTTCGTGTAGTCGACGTAGCGGCCGTCCTCGGTCACCGATGCGCCGACCGCGCCGAACAGCACGGCCGAGCCCGTCGTGTCGCTGAACTTGCGGATCGCGACGGCGAACGGCTCGGGCAGCTCCTGGATCATCACCGCGATCGCGGTCTCCGGCGTGACGATCAGGTCGGCCGGCTTCTCGACGATCATCTGCGTGTACATCTTGATCGCCGCGTCGATGCCCGCTTCCTCGAACTTGATGTCCTGCTTCACGTTGCCCTGCAGCAGCCGTACCGTCAGCGGCGCGTTCGCGGGCACGGTCCAGGCGACCTGCGACAGCGCGAGGCCGGCCGCGACCAGCGCGAGCGCGATGCCGGCCGGCGCGGCGATGCGCACGCGCGCGCTGCCGGCCGGACGGGCGGCGGCCAGCGGCGACGGTCGCGCGGCGGCGAGCGCCTGCACGACCAGCGCCGCGAACAGCGCGAGCACCCAGCCGATCCCGTACACGCCGACGATCGGCGCGAAGCCCGCGAACGGCCCGTCGACCTGCGGATAGCCGCTCGCGAGCCACGGAAAGCCCGTAAACACGGTGCCGCGCAGCCATTCGCCGAGCGCCCACGCGCTGGCGAATGCGAAGGCGCCGTGCCAGCTCGGCGAGAACGGCCGCGGATCGGGCGTGCGGCGATGCCATGCATGCCCCGCGCAGAACGACCACAGCCCGGCCGAGAACGCCGGGTACAGCGACAGGTACAGCGAGAACAGCACGAGCGCGCCGCCCGCGAGCGGCGCGGCCATCTCGCCGTACACGTGCATGCTGATGTAGAGCCACCAGATGCCGCTGATGAAATTGCCGAAGCCGAACGCGCCGCCGGTCAGCGCGGCGCTGCGCCAGCTCGCGGTGCGCGTGAGCTGCGCGAAAAACCAGACGAATACGACGAGCTGCAGCCAGCCGCCGTGCGGCGTCGGTGCGAAGCTGAGCGTATTGGCCGCGCCGGCGAGCAGTGCGGCCGGGTAGTGCCAGCGCGGCAGCGCGCGGCCGGGCGCCGGCGCGAGAAAACCGCCTGCCGGGCGGGACGGGATCGGATCGTCCATGTGATGCGGAAGTGGGCGAAGCGGTTGGAAGGGGCGCGGCCGACGCGCGGCGCGCGGATCAGTCCTCGTGCGAGGCTTCGGCGCGGCGGCTCGCGAGCGGGTTGCGGCGCACCAGCAGCACGTGGACCTGGCGCGCGTCGCCGCGCTGGATCTCGAACACGAGGTTGCCGAGCTGCAGCTTTTCGCCGCGGTGCGGCACGCGGCCGAAATGATGGGTGATCAGCCCGCCGATCGTGTCGACCTCGTCGTCGGAGAAATCGGTGCCGAACACCTCGTTGAACTGCTCGATCTCGGTCAGCGCGCGCACGCGGTAGCGGCCGTCCGGCCCCGAGATGATGTTGCCGGCTTCCTCGTCGAAGTCGTACTCGTCCTCGATGTCTCCGACGATCTGCTCGAGCACGTCCTCGATCGTGATCAGGCCCGCGACGCCGCCGTATTCGTCGACGACGATCGCGAGGTGGTTGCGGTTCACGCGGAAGTCGTGCAGCAGCACGTTCAGGCGCTTCGATTCGGGAATGAACACGGCCGGGCGCAGCATCCCGCGCACGTCGAATTCCTCTTCCGCGTAGAAGCGCAGCAGATCCTTCGCGAGCAGCACGCCGATCACGTTGTCGCGGTTCTCTTCGTACACAGGGTAGCGCGAGTGCGCCTTCTCGAGGACGAACGGGATGAAATCTTCGGGCTTGTCGGCGATGTTGATCGCGTCCATCTGCGCGCGCGGCACCATGATGTCTCGCGCGCACAGGTCGGATACCTGGAACACGCCTTCGATCATCGACAGCGAATCGGCGTCGATCAGGTTGCGTTCGTGGGCGTCCTGGAGGATTTCCAGCAGCTCGCCGCGGGATTCGGGCTCGGGCGAGATGAAGTCGGTCAGGCGCTCGAGCAGCGAGCGCTTTTCTTGCGGTTTGTCGGTTGACTTTCGACTGGGATACGAATCGTTCATGGTGGTGCGCCCGGGTCATGCCGGGGCGCGTTGTCACGGAGTAGGCAAGGATACACCAAGGGCATGGCGCGGCCGTGTCACCCGGCCGTCCGGCCAGGGCGGCCGGCTGCGCGGGCCCCGCTCGGGAACGGCCGCGCCGCGTGCGGGCGCCGTCCTTGGGGTCCATCCTATCGCAGAACGGCGCGGCGGGGCAGCGACGGCAAAATAGCGGGCGGACCGGCGACCGGCCGGACGGTCGGCGTCAGCGAAATGGGGTCGCACCGGCGGCGCGGGCGCCCCGCCGCTCAGAACCGCATGCCGGCCGAGCAACCGCCGGCGGCCGCGCCGTTGGTCGCGGCGCCGCCGCAGCCGAAGATCCCGCAGCCGGACAGCATGACGCTCGCGGCGGCGACCAGCGCGGCGAGCCTGCCGCGCGACCAGCGTGACGATTTCATCGGCGGATGTCCTTCATCGGAGGCGAATCCCGGGTTCGCGCGATGCGAACCGGCGTGCGGCCGCGCCGGACGCGTCACCGGCATCGCGCGAGCAGCGCTTCGAGCGCGCGGTCGGGGATGCCGCTCGCGCGCAGCGCATCGACCGTGCGGCTGACGTAGTCGAGCGTCGTGCCGTAGCGGCCGGCCGCGCAGCTGAACACTTCCTTGACGACCGGATCGGGCAGCTTGCCCGTATAGGTCGGCACGTCGCGGCGCATCACGAATGCGAGCGCGTTCACGCGTTCGCCGGTCTCGAGCGTGCACGGCAGCCACGCGGGCCGGTACGAGCCCATCGGCATTTCGCGTTTCCACAGCGTTTCGAGGTGCGGCTGCGCGCTCGGGCCGGCCAGCCGGAACGCGATGCCCGCGCACGAGCCGCCGCGGTCGAGCGCGAGCACGAGGCCCGGACGCTCCGGCGTGCCGCGGTTCACGCGCGACCACAGGTAGAGCCCGCGATGGTAGCCGTGCACCTTGCCGCGCACGGCGGCGACGGTCGGCAGGCCCGGGTTCCAGATCAGCGACCCATAGCCGAACAACCACAGATCCTGCCGGCCGTCCCAGTCGCGCATCGTGTGCGCGAGCGACGCCGCGAGCTCGTCTTCCGTCAGCAGGCGACCTTCGCCAATCGACGGCGGGTAGGCGGGCGGCAGCATCGCGGCGTTGTGCATCGTTCGACCGGCTTAGCGGTACGGGTTCGGGAAGCCCAGTTTCGCGAGGATGTCGACTTCGAGCGCTTCCATTTCCGCGGCGTCCTCGTCGCTCGTCTCGTGGTCGTAGCCCTGCGCGTGCAGTGCGCCGTGCACCAGCAGGTGCGCGTAGTGGGCCGCAAGCGGCTTGTCCTGTTCGCGCGCTTCCTTCTCGACCACCGGGCAGCACAGCACGAGGTCGCCGATCACGGTGCCGTCGGGCGCCGCGTCGTAGGCGAAGGTCAGCACGTTGGTCGGATAGTCCTTGTGGCGATAGCCGGCGTTCAGCGTCCGGCCTTCCTCCTCGCCGACGAAGCGCACGGTCAGTTGCGCGCTGGCGAACAGCGCCGGCTCGAGCCATTCGGCGATCAGCTTGCGCTTGGGCAGCGTCTTGCGGACTTCGCCGGTGATTTCGTCGCCGTACTGCACGGACAGGTCGAGTTCGAGCTCGCGCAGCGCGCCTTCTTCCTCGCCTTCCTGCGGCGCGGGCTCGGCGCCCACGTGCAGCGTCACGCTGTCGTAGTGCTCGGGCTGCAGCGCGAGCTTCGCGCGCATCGCCGGATCGTTGTGTTGCGCGACGATCGCGACAGCCGCGTCGCCCGAGCTGCCCGACAGGTCGAACATCAGGCTGCGGCCGTCCGGAAAGTCGATCCGCAGGCCCTGCGCATTGACGGTCCGGACCTTGCCCTTCGCGTCGAACAGCGAAAGACGGGGAGATTCGGACGCGGCGGGCTTGGCGCGCTCCGACTTGCGAGAACGGGAGGATTTCATGACGCGTGCGGCGATTGGAACGCGTTGAGGATACACCAAACGGCCGATCGCGCCCGATTTCGAACCGGCCGCGCGCAGGCGCAAAAAAGCCCGGCGCGCCATCGGGCGGGCCGGGCCGGTGCCGGTGACGGTGCGACGCGCGCGGGCGTCGCCGCTGGCGTTACGCGTCCTGGTGCTGCGCGTGGAACTCGTCGTACGCCTCGACGATGCGCGCGACGAGCGGATGGCGCACCACGTCCGCGCTCGTGAAGCGCGTGAGCGCGATGCCGCGCACGCCGCCGAGCACCTGCTGCGCTTCGACGAGGCCGCTCTTGTGGCCGCGCGGCAGGTCGACCTGGCTCGTGTCGCCGGTGACGACGGCCTTCGAGCCGAAGCCGATCCGCGTCAGGAACATCTTCATCTGCTCGGGCGTCGTGTTCTGCGCCTCGTCGAGGATGATGAACGCGTGGTTCAGCGTGCGGCCGCGCATGTACGCGAGCGGCGCGATCTCGATCATCTGCCGCTCGAACATCTTCGCGGTCTTGTCGAAGCCGAGCAGGTCGTACAGCGCGTCGTACAGCGGGCGCAGGTACGGGTCGACCTTCTGCGCGAGATCGCCCGGCAGGAAGCCGAGCCGCTCGCCGGCCTCGACGGCCGGGCGCGTCAGCACGATCCGCTTGACCTGGTCGCGTTCGAGCGCGTCGACCGCGCAGGCGACCGCGAGATAGGTCTTGCCGGTGCCGGCCGGCCCGATGCCGAACGTCACGTCGTGCGACAGGATCTGCTTCAGGTATTCGCGCTGCGCGGGCGTGCGGCCGCGCAGGTCGGCGCGGCGCGTGTACAGCTTCGGCGCCGGCTCCTCGTCGGGGGCGACGTCGTCGAGCTGCGCGACGGGATCGTCGAACGGATGGTCGGGGTCGCCGCGAAAGCGTACGTCGAGCGTGTCCTGGCGGCCGTTGCCGGCCGTGTGGCGCACTTCGACGAGCGCGAGCTGGATGTCGTCGACCGACAGCGGATCGCGCGCGCGGTTGTAGAAGTTCTCGAGCGCGGCGAGCGCGAGCCTGGCGCCGCGCCCGCGAATCGTGATCCGGTGGCCGCGCCGCGCGAGCGTGACGTCGAGCGCCTGTTCGATCTGCCGCAGGTTTTCGTCGAGCGGGCCGCAGAGGTTCGCGAGGCGCGCGTTGTCGTCGCGCGGGGCGGTGAATTCCAGTGCTTGGGTCGGCTTCAAAGTGGCGTCGGGCTCCTGTGGTGGGTGCCGGTCGGCACGGTGCGCGCGAGCGCCCCGTGCACGGGCCGAGCCTAGTGCGTGGCCGCGCTCGCGTCGTCGCTCACGAGCACGAGCTCGCCGCGCAGCGAGTGCGGATACGCATGGTTGATCTTCACGTCGATCATCTGGCCGATCAGGCGCGGGTGCGAGGCGAGCGGCGCCGGGAAATTCACGACCCGGTTGTTCTCGGTGCGGCCCGCGAGTTCGTTCGGGTCCTTGCGCGACGGGCCCTCGACGAGGATCCGCTCGACCTTCCCGACCATCGACTGGCTGATGCGCGCGACGTTTTCCTCGATCGTCGCCTGCAGATGTTGCAGGCGTTTGAGCTTGACCTCGCGCGGCGTGTCGTCGTGCAGGTTCGCGGCCGGCGTGCCGGGGCGCGGGCTGTAGATGAACGAGAAGCTGGTGTCGTAGCTCATGTCGTGCACGAGCGCCATCATCTTGTCGAAGTCTTCCTCGGTCTCGCCGGGGAAGCCGACGATCATGTCGGTCGACAGCGACAGGTCCGGGCGGATCGCGCGCAGCTTGCGGATCACCGACTTGTATTCGAGCACCGTGTAGCCGCGCTTCATCGCCATCAGGATGCGGTCGGAGCCGTGCTGGACGGGCAGGTGCAGGTGATTCACGAGCTTCGGCACCTTCGCGTAGGTGTCGATCAGGCGCTGCGTGAATTCCTTCGGATGCGACGTCGTGTAGCGGATCCGCTCGATGCCGGGGATGTCGGCGACGTATTCGATCAGCGTCGCGAAATCGGCAATCTCGGACGAGCCGGCCGTCAGCGCGCCACGATAGGCGTTCACGTTCTGGCCGAGCAGCGTGACTTCGCGCACGCCTTGGTCGGCGAGGCCGGCCACTTCGGTCAGCACGTCGTCGAGCGGGCGCGACACTTCGTCGCCGCGCGTGTACGGCACCACGCAATAGCTGCAGTACTTCGAGCAGCCTTCCATGATCGACACGAACGCGCTCGGCCCTTCGACGCGCGCGGGCGGCAGATGGTCGAACTTCTCGATTTCGGGGAACGTGATGTCGACCTGCGCGCGGCCGCTCGCGCGGCGCGCGTCGATCATCTGCGGCAGGCGATGCAGCGTCTGCGGGCCGAACACGAGGTCGACGTAAGGTGCGCGCGACACGATCGACGCGCCTTCCTGGCTCGCGACGCAGCCGCCGACGCCGATCAGCAGGCCCGGCTTCGCCTCCTTCAGCTCGCGCACGCGGCCGAGGTCGGAGAACACCTTCTCCTGCGCCTTTTCACGCACCGAGCAGGTGTTGAACAGGATGATGTCCGCGTCTTCCGGGGTATCGGTCTTTTCGAGGCCTTCGGCCGCATTCAGCACGTCCACCATCTTGTCCGAGTCGTACTCGTTCATCTGGCAGCCGAAGGTCTTTACGTAAACTTTCTTGGTCATGGGGTTCGCCGTTCGCAGTGGTTGACCTGGGGGCGTCGTCAAGGGTGAATCGGGACGGCCTCATGCTCTTGCATGAGGTTCGCCCGTCGCGCGCATGCCGCGGTCGCAAGGCAGCGGACCGGCGCGGGCAGCGCACATCGAGCGTGAAATGCCGTCGGGAAAGCCTTCCATTATAGCTTTTCGCGCCGTCCGGAGCGGCGCGCGGGTTGCGGCGGCGCGACGCTGCATGCGAGGTTCCGACCCCGCCGCGACGACGTGCCGGCCGTCAGCGGCACGCGTTCAGCAGATCCTCGAGCGCCGCTTCCTCGCGCGCGAAGCGCTCGGCGAGGAAGTCGAGCAGCACGCGTACGCGCGGCGCCATGTAGCGCTTGCTGTGGTAGATCGCGTGCAGCGGCGCGTCCTGGTGCCGCCATTCGGGCAGCAGCACGCGCAGGCGGCCGGCGCGCACGTCGTCGGCGATGTCCCATAGCGATTTCAGCGCGATGCCGTGTCCGCGCAGCGTCCATTCGCGCGTGAGGCCGCCGTCGTTGGTCTCGAACGCGGTCGACACCGGCACCGTGTAGGTCTGCACTTCGTCGCCGCGCGTGAAGCGCCACGTGTTCATCGGCCCCGACGCGATCGTGATCACGTTGCACGCAAAGCGGGCCAGATCGTGCGGGTCGGCCGGCTGCCCGTGCCGTTCGAGGTACGACGGCGCCGCGCACAGCACGCGCCGGTTCGCGGCGAGCCGCCGCGCGATCAGCGCGCCGTCCGGCGGCGCGGCGAAGCGGATCGCGAGGTCGATCTCGTCCTGCCACAGGTTCGACGCCGAGTCGGACGCCGTCAGCGAGAACGTGACGTCCGGGTGCAGCGTCGTGAATTCGTCGAGCCAGTCGAGCAGCTGGTTGCGGCCGAAATCGGACGTCGACGACAGCCGCACCTTGCCGCCGACCACGTTGCGGCCTTCCTGCAACATCGCGTCGGCGTCGTCGAGCGCCTGCAGCGCCTGCCGGCAGCAGTTCAGGTACAGCCGGCCCTCGTCGGTGAGCCGCAACTGCCGCGTCGAGCGCTCGAACAGGCGCGTCGCGACCTTCGCCTCGAGCTTCGCGAGGCGCGCGCTCGCGGCGGCCGGCGTCAGGTTCAGCTTGCGCCCGGCCGCCGACAGGCTGCCGAGGTCGGCGGCTTCGACGAACAGCCGGATGTCGCCCAGTCGATCCATCGGATTTTCCAGAAGAATTTGAAAATGGTTCAAATGCCACGCCAATTATCAAATATAGGTGGATTCGCGACAATGCGCGCACATCCTGCTTTTTGTGCGGCGCGGCATCCGCCAGTGCCCGGGCCGCAAGCCTTCCGGAGAAACGTCATGCCCATTCCGTTACTGGCGCTCGCGATCAGCGCGTTCGCGATCGGCACCACCGAATTCATCGTCATGGGGCTGCTGCCCGATGTCGCGCGCGACCTCGCGGTGTCGCTGCCGTCGGCCGGCCTGCTGGTCACCGGCTACGCGCTCGGCGTCGCGGCCGGCGCGCCGCTGCTCGCGGTGCTGACGAGCCGCATGCCGCGCAAGGCCGCGCTGCAGCTGCTGATGGCGATCTTCATCGTCGGCAACGTGCTGTGCGCGATCGCGCCCGGCTACGCGATGCTGATGGTGGCGCGGGTCGTCACGTCGTTCGCGCACGGCTCGTTCTTCGGGATCGGCGCGGTGGTCGCTGCGTCGCTGGTGCCGGCCGACAAGCGCGCGAGCGCGATCGCGCTGATGTTCACCGGCCTCACGCTGTCGAACGTGCTCGGCGTGCCGTTCGGCACCTTCGTCGGCCAGCTGCTCGGCTGGCGCGCGCCGTTCTGGATCGTCGCGGGGCTCGGCGTGCTGTCGCTCGCGGGGATCGCCGTGCTGCTGCCGAACCGGCACGACAGCGGGCCGGCCGGCCTCGGCCGCGAGGTGCGCGTGCTGAAGGAGCCGCAGGTGTGGCTCGCGCTGCTGATGACGGTGCTCGGCTTCGGCGGCGTGTTCGTCGTATTCACGTACATCGCGCCGATCCTCGAAACGGTGACGGGATTCTCGCCGCGCGCGGTCGCGCTGATCCTCGTGCTGTTCGGCGCGGGGCTCACGATCGGCAACACGCTCGGCGGCCGCTTCGCCGACCGCGCGCTGATGCCGTCGCTGATCGCGATCCTCGTGGCGCTGATGGCCGTGATGGCCGCGTTCGCGAAGACCAGCCATCAGCCGGTCGCGGCGGCCGTCACCGTGTTCGTGTGGGGGATCGCCGCGTTCGCGACGGTGCCGCCGCTGCAGGCGCGCGTCGTCGAGAAGGCCGCGAGCGCGCCGCATCTCGCGTCGACGCTGAACATCGGCGCATTCAACGTCGGCAATGCGGCCGGCGCGTGGCTCGGCGGGCTCGCGCTCGGTCACGGTTTCGCGCTCGACGCGCTGCCGTGGGTGGCCGTCGCAGTGACGTTCGCGGCGCTGGTCGTCACGTGGTTCGCGATGCGGCTCGATGCGCGCGACGCGGCACGCGGCTGCGCACCGGCCGCACAATAAGCGCGCAGGGGCGGGGCGGTTTGCTTGCCGCGATTTGCCTGCATTCCGCAGGCAAACCGACGCCGCCGAAACGCATTCCTCCGCGATGCTGATAACGGTGTGAAGATAACTTCGTTTGCCCGCGCGAAGCCGGGTGATAGCGTCTCGATACGCGCCGTGCGTGGCGCAACCCGATTCCGATCCCGGCTTACCCCATTCGCAGGGCCGCGCAGCGGCCCGGAGGCAATGCTATGTCTTCACCCCTGGCGCTCGTGCGCGATGTGTCCTCCTTCGAGTCCGGCGCGGCGGCCGAGGCCCGCACGTCCGCGTCGCTCGACCTGCTCGAGCAGGTCGTCGGCGTGAACCTCGCGCGGCTGCGCGCAGAGCGGCAGCTGTCGCTCGACGCGCTGGCGCGGCTGTCCGGCGTGTCGCGCGCGATGCTCGCGCAGATCGAATCGGCGCGCAGCGTGCCGTCGATCAAGGTGCTGTGCAAGATCGCCGCGGCGCTCAAAGTGTCGGTCGCCGCGTTCCTGCGGCGCCACGCCGTGAACGGCTTCGAGCATCTGGCGGCCGAGCGCGCGTCGCGCGTCGTCAGCTCGAACGGCCGCTTTTCGGCGCGCGCGCTCTACCCGGAAGGCGAGCCGGCCGCGGCCGAATTCCACGAACTGCGGATCGCGCCGCTGCATACCGAGCCCGGCGCGCGCCGCGCGCCCGGCACGACGATCAACCTGGTCGTCAGCGAGGGCACGCTGGAAGTGAGCGTGCACGACCGTCGCCAGCTGCTCGCGACCGGCGACGCGATCGTGTTCGACGCCGATCAGCCGTACAGCCTGCGCAACCCGGGCGACAGCGAGGCGCGCGCGTTTCGCGTGACGGTGAGCCCCGAGGTGCCGCCGCGCTGGCTCGTGCCCGACGCCGCGCAGGCGGCCGTCTGACGGCCATCGGCAGTTCGGACGATGCCGTTAGACGGCGTCGTCGGTAGGGTTTTGGATGGAGTTCGCTGCGCGTCGCGCGCGGCTGTTGTATGCTTGGCCCCGCCGGCCTGCAGCCGTTTTTACCGAGAACGGTGCGGCCGGCGATCAGTGCGTCTTCAGGGCGGGGCGAAATTCCCCACCGGCGGTAGGCTGGCGTAAGCCGGCGAGCCCGCGAGCGCCCGCGCATCCGCGCGGGGTCAGCAGATCTGGTCGAATGCCAGAGCCGACGGTCACAGTCCGGATGAGAGAAGATGTGCAGATAGTCATGTCCGTCAGGGCCGCTTCGCGCTGCGTGCGAAGCGGGTTGTCGTTCTGTCTGTTTGCAATGCCCTGAAACGTTTTTCGCCCATATCGTCTTTGCGAGGAGCGTTTCACATGTCCTTGATGTCCGTTTCGTCGGCGCCCGCCGACGCCTTTGCCGATCTCCCGCTGCTCGACTCCGAACCGGTGCCGCCGCGCATCGCGGCCGCGCTCGACGCGTTGCGCGCGGGCCGTGCGGTCGTGTTGCAGGACGACCACGACCGCGAAAACGAGGCCGACCTGATCGTCGCCGCCGAGCGGATCACGCCCGAGACGATGGCGCTGCTGATTCGCGAGTGCAGCGGCATCGTGTGCCTGTGCCTGACCGACGAACGGGTGCGCGCACTCGAACTGCCGCCGATGGTGCAGACCAACGAGAGCCGCAACGGCACCGCGTTCACCGTGTCTATCGAGGCGCGCGAAGGCGTGCATACGGGCGTGTCGGCGGCCGATCGCGTGACGACGATCCGCGCCGCGATCGCCGACGGCGCGAAGCCGCACGACATCGTGCGGCCCGGCCACGTGTTCCCGCTGCGCGCGCAGCCGGGCGGCGTGCTCGCGCGGCGCGGTCATACCGAGGGCACGGTCGACCTGACGATCCTCGCGGGCCTGAAGCCGGCCGGCGTGCTGTGCGAGCTGATGAATCCGGACGGCACGATGACGCGCGGCGACGACGTCGAGCGTTTCGCGCGGCAGCACGGCCTGCCGATGCTGACGATCGCGGAACTCGTCGAATTCCGCGAGGCGCTGGCCGTCGCGCGCGAGCGCTGCTGCGAGCCGGCCTGAGCGGCGACGAAGTGGGCGCGGCCTGCCGCTGCATCGCCACGGGCCCGAGCGGCCGTCAGGACTGCACTTCGCCGAATTCGCCGCGCATGCCGGCTTCGACGAGCGACGGCAGTTCGTCCATGTTGCGCATGATGCGCGTGATGCCCATCGCGCGCAGCGCGTCCGCGTAGTTGTCGGGGATGTGGCTCGCGCCGACGAACGCGATCGTCTTCATGCCGGCCGCGCGCGCGGCGTTCAGGCCCGACACGCTGTCCTCGACGACGAGGCAGCGCTCGGGCGCGACGCCGAGCGTGTGCGCGGCGTGCAGGTAGACGTCGGGGTAGGGTTTCGGCCGCGCGACCTGCTCGGAGCTGAACACGCGGTCGCCGAAGATCTCGGTGAGCGACGCGCGCTTCAGCGAGTTGCGCACGCGCACGAGCCGGCTGTTCGACACGACCGCGGCCGGCAGGCCGACCTTCAGCAGCGCATCGCGCACGCCGGTGATCGGCGCGAGCGACTGCGCGAGACCGATCTCGATGTTGTGCTCGATGGTCTCGATGAAATTGTCGGGCATCGTGATCGCGAAGCGCGCTTCGAGCCCCGCGAGGAAGCGGGACGTCTGCTGGCCGAACGCCGTCTTCGCGGCGGCTTCGAAATCGACGTGGGGAAACGCGGCGGACAGCGTGTCGAGCAGCACGCGGTCGGCGATGACTTCGCTGTCGACGAGCACGCCGTCGCAGTCGCAGATGAGGTGATCGAGCATGATGATGAAAAGGCGGGGCGTCGGCGACGCCGATCATGCCGCCATGATACGTGCTTTCGTGCGGGCTTCGCGAGCCGTCGCGCTCGCGCGCTGCGTGGCGCGCGGCGGCGCCCGATCGGGCGGCGGCAGCGCGCTGGCGCGGGCCGCCGCCGCGGCGCCTACAGCTCGACGACGCGCCCGGTGCGCCACGACGTCATCGCGGCCTCGGCCAGTTCGAGCGCGGCGAGCCCGTCGTCGATCGTCGTCCTGACCGGCGTGCCGTCGCGCAGCGCGTCGACGAAGTGGGCGATCTCGGCCGCGTATGCGTGCCGGTAGCGTTCGAGGAAGAACGGCTCGGGCACGTCGGTCGCGACGCCGTGCGCCGACCACGCGCGCACCTCGGTCGGCCGCACGTTGCCGGCCTGCAGCATCCCGCCGCTGCCGAGCAGTTCGAAGCGCTGGTCGTAGCCGTAGGCGGCGCGCCGCGACGTGTTGATCTGGCACAGCAGGCCGCGCCGCGTGCGGATCGTGACGGCGGTCGAATCGAGGTCGCCTGCTTCGCGCACGGCCGGGTCGGTCAGGCAGCTGCCGGTCGCGTGCAGCGTCTGCGCTTCGTCGCCGAGGATCCAGCGGAACACGTCGAAGTCGTGGATCAGCATGTCCTTGAAGATGCCGCCCGAGCTGCGGAGGTAGTCGACCGGCGGCGCGCCGGGGTCGCGGCTCGTGACGATCAGCATTTCCGGCTCGCCGATCTCGCCACGCGCGACGCGCGCCTTCAGCGCGGCGAAGGTCGGGTCGAAGCGGCGCTGGAAGCCGATCATGCAGGTCACGCCGGCGTGTCGCACGCGCTCCGCGCATTCGCGCGAACGCGCGACCGTCAGGTCGACCGGCTTCTCGCAGAACACCGCCTTGCCGGCGTTCGCCGCCGCGACGATCAGGTCCGCATGCGTGTCGGTACTCGATGCGATCACGACCGCGTTTATGGCCGGATCGCCGAGCGCGTGCTCGATATCGGCGGTGCGCGCGTCGTGCGTGTGCGCGAGCGCTTCGGCCGACGGCGCGTGCCGGTCGACCACGTATCGAAGCTTCGCGCCCGGATGGCGAGCGAGATGCGCCGCGTGGATCCTGCCGATTCTTCCCGCGCCGAACAAGGCGAATTCGATCATGCTGTTCTCCTGTTGATTGAGCTGTATTCCGGTCGGGGCGCGGCGCGTGCCGGCCGCGCTCCCGGCCGGACCGTCAGAACGAATGGTTGATGCCGAGGTTCGCGCCGGTCTGCGAGCGGCCCGGCAGCGGATTGGCGAGGTTGTCGTTGTCCGTTCCGGGGTTGTTGTTCGCGACCGAGAAATTCGAGCCGCTCGCGTTGCGCACGTGCGCGACGGTCGCGTAGAGCAGCGTGCGCTTCGACAGGCTGTATGCGGCGCCGAGCGCGAGCATGGTCGCGTGGCCGGACGGATCGTGCGTCGCGTCGCCGGCGCCCGAACCCACGCGCACGTGATAGACGGCGCCGCCGAACGTGAGCGCGGGCGTCGCGCGGTATTGCGCGCCGGCCCAGTAGTGGTCGGCGCTGCGCGCGAGGCCGGCGGGCGTGTCGGGCGCGTTCAGGTGCGTGTACGCGGCCTGCAGCGTCAGCGCGCGCCAGTAGAGGTTCGCGCCCGCGAAGAATTCGCGCGAGCTGGTGAACACGTTGCTCATGCGTCCGTTCGCGTCGCGCAGTTCGTCGTACATCGCGCGCAGCATCACGAAATCGTTCCGGTATGTGAGCTGGATCCCGTCGCTGCGGCCGTACTCGTTCGCCGCGCCGAGGTTGAAGCTGCCGGCCTGGTTGCCGAGCGCGTATTGCGCGTGCAGGCTGAAGCCGTGCCATGACGGCGACCGGTATTCGAGGTTATTGCTGGTGATCGGCACGTTGCGGCTGCGGACCAGCGCGGTCGCCGAATACGCCTGCTGCAGCAGCGGGTCCATGTCCCACTGATCGTTCGCGATGAACAGGTTGCGGCCGAACGTCAGCGTGCCGGCGCGATCGCTGCGCACGCCCACCAGCGCCTTGCGGCTGAACAGGCGGCCGTTGCTTTCGCCAGCGGTGCCGGCCATCAGGTTGGTGCCCGATTCGAGGTTGAAGATCACCTCGCTGCCGCCGCCGATGTCCTCGCGGCCGAGCAGCCCGAAGCGGCTGGCGCCCCAGTCGCTGCTTTGCGCGCGCAGGCGCGACGCAGTGCCGCCGTTGCCGGTCTGCACCTGGCTCACATAGTCGAGGCCCGCATCGGCGACGCCGTACAGCGTTACCGTGCCCTGCGCGAGCGCGCCCGAGCAACAGAGGATTCCTGAACAGCTGATTCCGGCCAGCGCGTTGCGTTTCATGTCGTCTCCAGACCTTGCGTCGTTTTGTTGTGGATTTGCCTGTCGCGCCGTCGTCGTGCACGGGCGCGGCGGCGGCCGCCGTCGCGGCCCTGGCCGGCGTGCGGACCGGCCGTGCAGGCCGGTTCGCGCCGGGTGATGCTCAATAGCTGGCCAGCTGGGCGCGCACGTAGTCGATGCTGGCCCGCAGCCGCGCCTCGATGTCGTCGGCTTCCGCGATTTCGCTCGCGAACGGCTCGAACGAGAACGCGCCGCGATAGCCGCGCGCGAGCAGCTCGCGCAATTGCTGGATGTTGCCGAGCCGGTCGGCGTCGCCGACCAGCACACGGTGGCCGTCGCGCATCCGCTCGACCGGCAGGTCGCGTTCCTCGACCCCCGAGATGTGCACGAGCCCCGTCAGGTTCGGGAAGAAGATGTCCTCACCGGACAGGTGGTGGTGGAACGTGTCGTGCACGAGCCGGAACACCTGTTCGCCGGCCGCGTCGTAGATGCCTTTCACCGCGTCCGACTTGCGGCGCAGCGCGCATTCCTCGAAGCCGAGCGGCTCGATGAAACCGAGCAGCCCGCGCTTCTCGAGAATCGGCTTGAGCGACTTCAGCGCGACGACGAGATCCGCATGGCGCGCGTCCGGGCCGCGCGCGTCGCTGCGGCTGTTGGTCGGGCACAGAACCAGCGCCCGCGCGCCGCACTGCGCCGCGTAGTCGGCCAGCACGGTCGCTTCGTCCGCGCGCTCAGCGTTCCATTGTTCGAAGCGCTGCAGCGCGTTGATCGTCAGGATCGTCGCGCCGGCGGCTTCGACCGTCGCGCGTACCGCGGCGGCCGGCGTGCCGTCGGCGATCTCGACACCGTCGAGATCGTTGCGGATCTCGATCGTGTCGACGCCGAGGCGCCGGCACAATGCGACGTATCGATCGAGCGGCAGGCGCTGTGCGCTCATCCGGTTCAGCGAGAAGTGAAAGGCTTGCGTCATCGTGGGGTCCTTGGGTGGGGCGGATTCGAATCAGGTGAGGGCCGCAGTATCGGCCGGCGCTGCGGCGAGGGCTTGCCACGTGTCGCGCAGCCACTGCGCGCACGCGACGTTGTTGTCGAAGATCGAATAGCGGGCGCCGCCGCCGTAGTCGGGAAACGGGATGAACTCGCAGCTGATCTGTTCGAGCTGCACCGGCCGCGCGTGAACCTGCCAGTGCAGCAGCCGGCGCAGCGCGAGCTTCCACGTGTCGAGCGACGCGGCGCGCCAGGCGCCGTGATACGTGCCCGGCGCGGGCGCGACGAACGGATACTGGATGCCGCGGCCGGGCCTGCCGTCCGCACGGCGCATCCAGCGGTTGTCCGGATTGCCGGGCATCACGCTGCGCGCGTGCGCATGCCGGACCCAGCCGCGCGCGATCCAGTCGGCGTAGACGGCGGACGGCGATGCAGGGTCGAGCACGACGCGACCGCTTTCGACCTGCGCGCGTATGCCCGACGCGTCGAGCTCGGCGCGATTGCCGATCTTGAACAGCAGGTGCGAATGATCGAGCGTGATCCGGAACGGCGCGCCGGCCTGCTCGACATGCCGCGCGACGCGGGCGACGCGCGTGAAATCCTCGCTCCACATGTCGACGTGCACTTCGAGGCTCGGCAGGCAGCCGGCCGGCTCGCCGCGCTCGTAGGCGCGCAGGTAGAAATCGGCGACTTCGCGGTCCGACAGCGGATGGCCGTCCGCATGGCGCGCGTGGAGCTGGCAGTTGAGGACCGTGCTGCCGAACCGCGCGCCGGCGTCGATGATCTCGGCCACGTGCGCCTCGTCGCGGCCCGAGTGCCAGATGCCGCCGATCACGCGGATCGGCAGCGCATGGCGCTGGACCAGGTCGAAATACGGCGACAGGTCCTCGCCGCGCACCGGATTCTTTTCGACATAGTCGAACACGCCGGCGCCGGCGATCATCCGGAAGCGCTCGGCCGGCGACGGCGTCGGCAGGCCGTCGTGTTCGAGCACACCGTCGAAGTTAACGCCGACGCGTATCGGTTCAGCCATCGTCTCCCGTCCGTCGTGGTAGTGGATGGCTGCCAACTGTACGGACGCGGCGCGCGGCGCGCATGACCAACGTTGACGAAAAATCGCCAACGAGGCGGTCGATTTTTTCGCGACGCGCGGCCTGACGGCCGCCGGGCCGCCGTCAGGCCTGCAGGTACGCGCTGGTGCGCACGTTCGCCGAGCAGAACACGCGAAACTCGACCGGATCGGCCGGCGGCGGCTGTTCGACGATGCCGCACGCATGCAGCACGTGCTGCAGTGCGGAGATCGCCTGTCCGTCCGGGTCCTGGTCGATCGCGATGTCCATCGAGCCGGCCTCGATGTAGGCGCGGTGCAGGTCGATCATCTCGTGGCCGATCCAGACCACGCGACCGGCCGCGCCGGCCTTGCGCAGCGCCGCCTCGATGCCGGCCGAGCCCGCGCCGCTGTTGTAGATGCCGACCACGTCGTCGTGGGCCTGCAGCGCCTTCGTTACCGCGCGGTAGCAGCGGTCGTCCTGGTCGAGTGTCTCGACCGGCTCGCCGTCGCAGACCAGCTCGGCGAACGCGTCGCTCAGCTGGTCGATGCAGCCGGCCATCCGGTCGGCGTGCGCGCGGTATCCCATGCGTCCGCCCAGCAGCAGCACGCGGCCGGGGCGCTTCGCGAGCCGGCCGACGTAGTAGCCGGCGGTGCGCCCGGCGCGGTAGTTGTCGATGCCCGCGTAGTGCACGCGCGCGATATCGGCGATATCGGTGACCATCGTGACGACGGTCTCGCCGCGCGCAATCGCGCCGGCCAGTGCGTCGCGCACGCGGGCGGTGTCGCGCGCGGTGACGATCAGCGCCGCGCGCCGGTAGGCAGGGCGCTCGATCAGCGCGGCGGCGCGTTCGTCGTCCGCGGCGGGCAGGATCGTCCGGTGCACGACCACGCGCCGGTCGAGCATCTGCAGCGAGCGCTGCAGCGCCTGCTGCAGGCGCCGGAAGAACGGCGCATCGGTGTCGGGAAGCAGCACGTCGACGTGGAGCAGCCCGTGGCGCGTGTCGGGCAGCTGCCGCGGCACGCCGAGCTGCCGCGCCGCGGCGACCACGCGCTCGCGCGCCTGCGCGGACACGCTGCCGCGCTCGTTCAGCACGCGGTCGACGGTGGTCGTGCTGACGCCCGCGAGCGCCGCGATCTCGTCGAAGCGCGCGGTGCGCTTGCGCCAGCGCGGCCCGGATTCGCCTGCCATGGTTTCGTCTCCTGCCTGGTATGCGCCATCGTGTGCGTGGCGTGTCGTTCGGTACGCTAGAGCGATGGCGAAATTTCGTCAATGTTTCCGTTGAGCCGGCCGGGCCCGTCGCCTAATTTTGCTTTCACGCCGAAGCGCGCTGCGCGCTTCCGATGCACAAGGAACCAGGAGACACGAGTGGCCCATACCGACGAACAGCTGCGCGATCGAACGGCATCGGCGCGCCGTCAGGAATACCGAATGATCGGCGGCGCCGGCGAGCGCGCGCGTGCGGCGGGGCTCGTTAACGCCGACTGGTACCGATGCGCGGTGCCGCGGCCGGTGATGAAGCAGCTGATGCAGCGCGACGATGCGCGTGCGATTCGCGACACGCTGGTCTGGTACGCGGCGATCCTGATCAGCGGCGCGCTTGCATGGCTTGCCTGGCGCGCGCATTCGGCATGGGCGATCCCCGCCTTCTTCGTGTACGGCACGCTTTACTGCAGCCCGGCCGATTCGCGCTGGCACGAATGCGGGCACGGCACCGCGTTTCGCACGCGCTGGATGAACGACGTGCTGTACCAGGTCGCGTCGTTCCAGGTGTTTCGCCGCGCGACGGTGTGGCGCTGGAGCCATGCTCGCCATCACACCGACACACTGGTGGTCGGCCGCGATCCGGAAATCGCGGCGCCGAAGCCGACCGACTGGCTCGGGCTCGCGCTGAACGTGGTCGCGCTGAAACACGTGGCCGGCGAGTTGCGCCGGATGATCACGATCGCGTTCGCCGGCCGGCTCGACGACGAGGAGCGGACCTACGTCCCCGAGTCGGAATGGTCGAAGGTCGTGCGCGAAGCGCGCCTCCATCTCGCGATCTACGCGGCCGTGATCGCGGCGTCGCTGTACTGGCGCACGATGCTGCCGCTGCTCTATATCGGCCTGCCGAGCCTGTACGGCGCGTGGCTGTACCTGTATTTCGGCCTGACGCAGCACGCGGGCATGCCCGAGAACGTGCTCGACCACCGGCGCAACTGCCGCACCGTGCTGATGAATCCGGTGTTCCGCTTCCTGTACTGGAACATGAACTATCACGTCGAGCACCACATGTTCCCGATGGTGCCGTTCCATGCGCTGCCGAAGCTGCACGACGCGGTGAAGGCCGACATGCCGCCGCCGTACCCGGGCACGCTGGCCGCCTACGCGGAAATCGTGCCGGCGCTGATCCGGCAGACGCGCGACCCGTCGCATCACGTGGTGCGGCCCGTGCCGGACGCCGCGCGCGCATGACCGGAACCATACCGACTAGCCAGGAGACGAGCATCATGACGCAATGGATCGACACCGTCGCGCTGGACGACATCGACGACGAGGATGTCGCGCGCTTCGACCATGCCGGCCGCACCTACGCGATCTACCGGATCGACGGCGAGGTATTTGCGAGCGACGGCCTGTGCACGCATGAAAACGTGCATCTCGCGGACGGGCTTGTGATCGATCACGTGATCGAATGCCCGAAGCACAACGGGCGTTTCGACGTGCGCGACGGCCGGCCGCTGTCGGCGCCCGCGTGCGAGAAGCTGCGCACCTATCGCGCGAAGATCGAAGACGGCCGCATCCTGATCGAGGTGTGAGGCGATGGCGAACGAACGCGTGATGGCGATCGTCGGCGCGGGCCATGCCGGCGGTCGCGCGGCGCAGGCGCTGCGCGAGGCCGGCTGGCGCGGGCGCATCGTGCTGGTCGGTGCGGAGGCGCATCCGCCGTACGAGCGGCCGCCGCTGTCGAAGGGCATGCTGACGGGCGAGCGCAGCGCCGCGCAATGCCGGCTGCGCGATCCCGATGCGTGGGGCGCGGACGGCATCGAGCGGATCGTCGCGAATGTCGAGCGCATCGATCCGCTCGCGCGTGCGCTTCACGTGCGCGGCCACGGTGTGCTCGGTTACGAGGCACTGCTGCTTGCGACCGGCGGCCGCGCGCGGCGGCTCGCGATCCCGGGCGCGGCGCTCGACGGCGTGTTTGCGCTGCGCACGCTCGACGATGCGGCGGCGCTCGGCGCGCGTCTCGTGCCGGACGCGCGGATCGTGCTGATCGGCGGCGGCTTCATCGGCCTGGAAGTCGCGGCCTCGGCACGGTTGCGCGGGTGCCGCGTGACCGTGCTCGATGCGGCACCGCGCGTGCTCGGGCGCGCGGTGCCGGACGCGATCGCGGCGCGCGTGCAGGCGCTTCACGTGCGGCAGGGCGTGGCGATTCGCACGAACTGCAGGCCGGTCGCGATCGAACGCACGGCCGACGGTGCGCTGGCGGTCGTGCTCGACGACGGCGAGACGCTGATCGCAGATACGGTCGTGGCCGGCATCGGCATCGAGCCCGCGGACGAACTGGCGCGCGATGCGGGCCTGCTAGTAGAGCGCGGCATCGTCGTCGACGCGCGGCTCGAAACCTCGGCGCGCGGCATCTATGCGGCCGGCGACGTCGCGGTGTTTCCGAGCGTGCTGTCGGGGCGAGCGATCCGCCAGGAAACCTGGCACGGCGCCGAAACGCAGGCGCGCGCCGCGGCGCGCAACATGCTCGGCGCGAACGCACCGTATCGCGACATGCCCTGGTTCTGGTCCGATCAGTACGATGCGCAACTGCAGGTGTCCGGCGAGCCGGCGCTCGGCGAACATTCGGTCGCACGCATGCTCGGCGACGACGCGGCAATCCATTTCCATTTCGACGCAGGCGGGCGCCTCGTCGCGGCGAGCGGCTTCGGGCGGACATCGGCTTTCGTGAAGGAGATGCGGATCGCCCGGATGCTGGTCGAGCGCGGCGTCGACGTGGCGCCGGCCGAGGTGGCGAACGCGGACGTGAAGCTGAAGTCGCTGGTGCCGGCCGCGGCCGCGTAGTAGCGGGGCAGTCGTGCCGTGAGGGCGGAGGAGGGAAGGCGGGCGCGAAACGGACGATCGTCCCGCCTCGCGATGCCGGCCCGGCCGCAAGCGGCCGAGCCGATCAGCCGGCACGCGCGGCCGTCGATGCCGCGTGCGCCGGTGCAGCCGCGCTCAGACCGTCGCGTGCAGATGCAGATACAGGCCGGCCGCTGCGGCGCCGCCGAGCAGCGGGCCGATGACGGGTACCCATGCATAGCGCCAGTCGCTGTCGCGCTTGCCGGGGATCGGCAGCAGCGCGTGCATGATGCGCGGCGACAGGTCGCGCGCGGGGCTCATCGCATAGCCGGTCGGGCCGCCGAGCGAGATGCCGATGCCGAGCACGAGCAGGCCGACCGGCAGCGCGTCGAGCGCGCCGAGGCCGACCTGCGGCGACGCGAGATACAGCACGCCGAGGATCAGCACGAAGGTGCAGATCGCTTCGGTCAGCACGTTGTGCGTGACGCTGCGGATCGCGGGCGCCGTGCAGAACACCGCGAGCTTCAGGTCGGGATCGGCTTCCTTCGCGAAGTGCTGGCGATACGCGAGCCACACGAGCAGCGCGCCGGCCATCCCGCCGAGCATCTGCGCGAGCACATAGCCGCCGACTTTCGACCACGCGAACTTGCCCGCGAGCGCGAGGCTGATCGTGACGATCGGATTCAGATGCGCGCCGCTGAACGACGCGGTCACGTAGACCGCGACGAAGACGGCCATCGCCCAGCCCATCACGATCACGATCAGGTCCGCGCCCTTGCCCTTGGTCTTCGCCAGCAGCACGTTCGCGACCGCGCCGTTGCCGAGCAGCACGAGGATCGCGGTGCCGATGAATTCTGCAATGTAAGGTGACATGTTTGTCTCTCGTATGTCTCGGCGGGCTCGCGCGCTGCGCGGCCCGCCGTTGTTGTATTTCGTTATGGATGTCTGACGATTACTGGGTGTCGTCGGCCCACGCCTTCGCGGCGCGCACCGCACGCTGCCAGCCGGCCATGCAGCGCTCGACCTGGTCCTTCGGCATCGACGGCGCGAAGCGGCGATCGAGCTGCCACTGGTCGCGCACTTCGTCGAGGCTCTTCCAGTAGCCGATCGCGAGGCCCGCGAGGTAGGCCGCGCCGAGTGCCGTCGTCTCGGTGATCTGCGGACGCACCGCGTCGACGCCGAGCAGGTCGGCCTGGAACTGCATCAGCAGGTCGTTCGCGCTCGCGCCGCCGTCGACGCGCAGCTCGCCGATGCTGATGCCCGAGTCGGCTTCCATCGCGGCCAGCACGTCGAGCGACTGGTACGCGATCGCGTCGAGCGCAGCGCGCGCGAGGTGCGCGGCGCTCGTGCCGCGCGTGACGCCGAACACCGAGCCGCGCGCCCGCGCGTTCCAGTGCGGCGCGCCGAGGCCGGCGAACGCGGGCACCAGATAGACGCCGTCGGTATGCGGCACGCTCGCGGCGAGCGCTTCGATTTCGGCGGCCGTCTTGATGATGCCGACGCCGTCGCGCAGCCACTGCACGACCGCGCCCGCGATGAAGATGCTGCCTTCGAGCGCGTACTGCACGTCGTCGCCGATCTGCCAAGCGATCGTCGTGACGAGGTTGTTCTTCGACTCGATCGGCTTGTCGCCGGTGTTCATCATCAGGAAACAGCCGGTGCCGTAGGTGTTCTTCACCATCCCCGAGGTCGTGCACATCTGGCCGAACAGCGCCGCGTGCTGGTCGCCCGCGATGCCGGCGAGCGGGATCTTCGACGCGAACACGGTGGTCTTCGTGTGGCCGTAGATCTCCGACGACGCCTTCACTTCCGGCAGCATGCTGCGCGGGATATCGAGCAGTTCGAGCAGTTCGTCGTCCCACTGGCGCGTATGGATGTTGAACAGCATCGTGCGCGACGCGTTCGTCACGTCGGTCACGTGCAGCTCGTGCTTCGTAAAGTTCCACACGAGCCAGCTGTCCACGGTGCCGAACGCGAGCTTGCCCTGGCGCGCCTTGTCGCGCGCGCCGGGCACGTTGTCGAGGATCCAGCGGATCTTGGTGGCGGAGAAGTACGAGTCGATCGGCAGGCCCGTCTTCGCGCGCACCTTTGCCTCGAGGCCCTGCTGCTTCAGCGCGTCGCAGAAGTCGGCGGTGCGGCGGTCCTGCCACACGATCGCGTTGTACACGGGCTGGCCGGTCTCGCGATCCCAGACGATCGTCGTCTCGCGCTGGTTGGTGATGCCGATCGCGGCGATCGACGTGCCGTTCAGGCCGGTGCGCGTGACGGCTTCGGCGGCGACGCCCGCCTGCGTCGACCAGATTTCCTGCGGGTCGTGCTCGACCCAGCCGGGTTGCGGGTAGATCTGCTCGAATTCCTTCTGGGCGATCGACACGATGTTGCCCTGGCGATCGAACAGCATCGCGCGGGAGCTCGTCGTGCCCTGGTCGAGCGCGAGGATGTACTGGTCCTGCATGTCTCTCATCTCCATCCGTGGATTAGTTGTGATGCGCGCCGCATCGGGCGGCGCGTCGGTGAGGCAACTTCAACTGCGATTGATCAAGCGTGCGGTGCATGCGCGGCGGCGAACCATGCGTCGACCGCGGCCGTGACGGCGTCGAGCGTGCCCGGCGCGACGTGCAGGCCGAGCTTCGAGCGGCGCCACAGCACGTCCTGCGCGCAGGTCGCCCATTCGACGTCGCGCAGGTAGCGCAGTTCGGCGTCGAACAGGCCGGGCGCGATTTCCGCGCCGAGATCCGCGAGCGAATGCGCGCCGGCGACGACGCGCTCCGCGCGCGTGCCGTACGCGCGCGCATAGCGGCGTGCGAGTGCGGCGGGCAGCCATGCATGACGTTGCGCGAACTGCGCGGCGAACGCGTCGAACTTCGCGCCGGCGATGTCGCCGCCGGGCAGCGGCGCGCCGGCCGTCCAGGTCGGCGCCTCGCGGCCGAGCGCGCGGCACAGCAGGTCGCCGGCTTCCTCCGCGAGCTTGCGGAACGTCGTGATCTTGCCGCCGAACACCGACAGCAGCGGCGCGCCTGCGCCGTCGTCCAGCTCGAGACGGTAGTCGCGCGTGACGGCCGATGCGTTCGCGGCGTTTTCGTCTTCGAGCAGCGGGCGCACGCCCGAATAGGTCCAGTGCACGTCGGCCGGCGAGATCTTGCGCTTGAAGTAGCGGTTGATCGAATCGCACAGATACTGCGTCTCGTCGCGATCGATCGCGACCTTCGCGGGATCGCTCGTGTATTCGACGTCGGTCGTGCCGATCAGCGTGAAGTCGCGCTCGTACGGGATCGCGAAGATGATTCGCTTGTCCGGGTTCTGGAAGATGTACGCGTGATCGTGGTCGAACAGGCGGCGCGTGATGATGTGGCTGCCTTTCACGAGCCGCACGCTGTGCTGCGCGCCGCGGCCGAGCGCGCCGTGCAGCACGTCGCCGACCCACGGGCCGGCCGCGTTCGCGATCGCGCGCGCCTGCACGACGCGAATCGAGCCGTCCGCATGCTGCAGCCGGGCTTCCCATTCGTTGCCGCGGCGCTCCGCGCCGACGAGCTTCGTGCGCGTCAGGATCTCGGCGCCGCGCTCCTTCGCGTCGAGCGCGTTCAGCACGACGAGGCGCGCGTCGTCGACCCAGCCGTCCGAATACACGAAGCCGCGCCGGATCGAGTCGACGAGCGGCGCGCCGGCCGCGTGGCGGCGCATGTCGATGCCGCGCGAGCCCGGCAGCAGCTCGCGCTTCGCGAGGTGATCGTAGAGGAACAGACCGATGCGGATCAGCCACGCCGGGCGCAGGTTCGGCATGTGCGGCATCACGAAGCGCAGCGGCCACATGATGTGCGGGGCCGCGCGCAGCAGCGTCTCGCGCTCCTGCAGCGCCTTGCGCACGAGGCCGAATTCCTTGTATTCGAGATAGCGCAGACCGCCGTGAATCAGCTTCGTGCTGCACGACGACGTGTGCGACGCGAG
This sequence comes from Burkholderia pseudomultivorans, assembly GCF_902499075.1. Lineage (GTDB taxonomy): Bacteria > Pseudomonadota > Gammaproteobacteria > Burkholderiales > Burkholderiaceae > Burkholderia > Burkholderia pseudomultivorans. Next base: position 34,958 of record NZ_CABVPP010000048.1, read on the forward strand.
ATCGTCCTGCTCGCAGAGCAGGACCGACAGGCCGCGGCCGGCCGCATCGCGCGCGATCCCCGCGCCGTTGATGCCGCCGCCGACGACGAGCAGATCGTAGCGATTCGGTTGGGTCACCCTGCTGTCCTTATCGTCTGATGGAAGTATTTTTGAACAGAAAATGTTCGAATTCGAAATCTAACGAACGAAATCGAAAAAGTAAAGTTCGAAAAAGAGGGGCGGGTGGCGCGCAAGCCGATCCGGGACGATACTGGGGCCTGTTCTGCCGATAACGGGCTGGCGCCGGCGGGTGGTCCGCCGACACGAGCCCCTGCGTCGTCAGCGACGGCAGGCCCCGAAGTCGACTGTTTTCGCGAGGTGAATCATGCGTATTGGGATGTGGATCGGCGCGTGCGCCGTCGTTCTGGCGGGGTGCGGCACCGGCACGCCGCCGCTGGCGGGCAGCTGGCGCGCGCCGTCGTTCGTCGACCTGCAGACAGCCTGCGGCGGCGCGGCGCGCGACTGGGGCGCGGATGCGCAGCCCGTCTATTCGACGCTGTACGACGCCTATGTGGCGAAACGGTATCGCGGGCTGTCGGAAACGAACTACTGCGCGTTCGTAAACGAACTTTCGACGCACTACGCGGCGCCCGACACGCCGGGGCGCGCCGGCTGGATCGCGTATTTCAACGGCGCGCGTGCGCAGGCCGTGAGCTGGCGCGCGGCGGTCGACCCGACCTTGCGCGGCGGTTGATGCGGATGGCGAAGCGGGAAGCGGGGCGGCGGGGAAGGCGGCGCGCGGCCGGGAGTCCGGCCGGCGCACTCAGGTCGGCAACGGCGGGGCGTTACGAATAGCGATATTTGATGGACCGCAAGGCGGCGTCGCCGGACTCGGTCACGCAGTATTTGCGCCCCGATCCGAGGCCTTCGAGGCGGACGAGTTGTTGTTCGAGCAGTGCGTCGATTTCGTCCCGATCCATGTTGGTCTGATCGGGAGCGTCCTTCACAAGCAATAGCGTGGCGAATTCATGCGGACTCAGCATCGTTCTCTCCATGGCGACCGGTCTGCCCGCGCGGCCGGCGCGAACGCCGGCGCACGATACCCCGAGGGGTATGGCTAGGGGGGAAAAGCTGCATTCGCCGGCCATGCCGTTCGTCCTCGCCCTGGCACAGGCGGAACGGCCGAACGGGTAAGCAGGCCGGGGAACTGGAGTCTAGTCGAGTGCGCAGGCAACGACAAATCGTGCCCCGTTAATTTTCCGTTTGACACGAACGCACCCCGCAAGCGGTTCGGCTGCGCCGCCAACTTCTTGATTTCACTTGAAGTTTCGGGTGCGGTGCAGCATCGCAACGCTCATTCCGCGACGTACACCTGGGTGCCGGCGGCGGCGATCGTGTCGGCCATTTCGTCGGGCAGCGGCTTGTCGGTGAACAGCGCGTGCACCTGGCTCAGATGCCCCTGGCGCACCAGCGCCGGCCGGCCGACCTTCGAGTGGTCGGCTACCAGGTAGACCGTGCGCGCATGCTGCATGATCGCCTCGGCGACGCGCACCTCGCGCGTGTCGAAGTCGCGCAGCGTGCCGTCGACCTCGATCGCCGACGTGCCGATGATCGCGTAGTCGACCTTGAACTGCCGGATGAAGTCGATCGCGAGCTCGCCGACGATGCCCTTGTCCCACGGCCGCACGATGCCGCCCGTGATCAGCACCTCGCAGTCCGGGTAGCCGCTCATCATCGATGCGACGTTCAGGTTGTTCGTGATCACGTGCAGCCCGTGATGGCGGTTCAGCGCGCGCGCGACTTCCTCGGTCGTGGTGCCGAGATTGATGAACAGCGACGCCTGGTCGGGGATGTGCGAGGCCGCGAGCGCCGCGATGCGCCGCTTCTCGTCATGGAACATCCGCTGGCGCGCGGTGTACGACACGTTTTCCGAGCTGGTCGGCAGGCTCGCGCCGCCGTGATAGCGGCGCAGCAGGTTCAGGTCGGCGAGCCAGTTCACGTCGCGGCGGATCGTCTGCGGCGTGACCGCGAAGTGCGCGGCGAGATCGTCGACGGTCACGAAGCCGTCGCGCTGCACCCATTCGAGCAGTTCCTGCTGGCGCGCGTTGAGGGTGAGGCGGGGATCTCGGGTCATGGTTCGGCGGTCGGGGCGTGAAGGCGGAGCGGGTATTGTAAGGGTGTCGGCCGCGTGCGTTCCACGGGCGCCCGTGTGCGACGCATGTCGCTGCGCGCACGCATCGGCGATGCCTGTCGCGCGACCGGTTTCTGACGAGCCGCTTCCAGTTTCGTAACAGTCGGCTGGCCGAACGACTGCGGCCCGCCGCATGCGCCGAAACGGTTTGAATAACTCGTCTAACACGCGGCAACAGACGCCGTGGAACTGCGCCTGTCGGGTATGGTCAGTGCTCTGAAGCACGAACCTGAAAGTCCGGCTAAGATGCCAGGATGATGGTTCGGCCGGACCAACTCACTATAACGGAAGCAAGACGCCGCCCGCGGAAGGCCCGCCCGCGCCTGCAGAAGGCAAGGGCCGACCGTGCGGCGCGGCGACTGGGAGCGCACCACCATGCATACCGAAACGACGCATGTCATGCCGTGGCGAATCGAGGACATCGACCTGAACCGGATCGATCGTCAGCGTGCCGCGGCGAACGAGGATCTGCTGCTGCTGCTGTGCGCGGCGTCGTTCATCGAAAGCGGCTCGGATCTCTACACGAGCAACCTGAGCGAGTTCTTCAACGACGATCCGGAAGTCTCCGCGTGGCTCAACAATGCATGGGAGCACGAAGAATTGCAGCACGGCCGCGCGCTGAAGGCGTATATCGCGCACGTGTGGCCCGAGTTCGACTGGGATACCGCGTTCGCGAATTTCTTCGACGAGTATTCGAAGACCTGCTCGATCGAGGCGTTCGAGAAGACGCGCGCGCTCGAGATGGTGGCGCGCTGCGTCGTCGAGACGGGCACGGCCACGCTCTACCGCGCGATCAACGAGTGCTCGGACGAGCCGGTGCTGAAGGAAATCACCGACAACATCCGCACCGACGAAGTGCGCCACTACAAGCACTTCTTCAAATATTTCAAGAAGTACAACCAGCTCGAAGGCAACGGCCGGCTCGCGGTGCTCGGCGCGCTGATGCGCCGCGTGATGGAAATCAAGAACGAGGATTCGGAGATCGCGCTGCGCCACGTGTTCGCGATCCGCTATCCGGACCGCATCGGCGACGACGAATACAATCGCGCGCGCGTCGCACGGATCAATTCGCTGGTGCGGCGCAACCTGTCGGCCGACATGTGCGTGAAGATGCTGCTCAAGCCGCTCGATCTGCCGGCGAAGATCCAGCCGGGCGTTCACTATCCGCTCACCAAGCTCACGCAGCACGTGTTCTTTCGTTGATCGACACCGCGCGGCCCGCCGCAGCCAAGCCGCGGCGCCTGCCTTTGCCGAACCGTTGAACCGGGCCTCGCCACCATGACCGATTCCCATCGCCGCACGCTCGAACAATGGACGTTCGATGCGTGGCCCCCGGCCGTCGTCGCGCTGTTCGACGGCACCGCGCTCGAGCGTCATGCCGACTTCGCCGCGTCGCTGATCGTCGCGACCGACGACGGTCAGCTGCGCACCACGCTGCTCGGCGTCGGCGAAATCTATGCGCGCGATGCACGCACGCTGCTGCTCGCGCTATGGCCGCAGTCGCGCGCGGCGCGCGCACTCGTGCAACGACGCGCGGCCGCGCTGACGCTGGTCGCGGACGGTGCGTTCTTTCAGGCGCAGTTGAAGATCGATCCGCTCGACGGGGATTTCGGCGGACTGGCCGGCTTCGCTGCGACGATCGCGCACGGCGATGCGCAGCGGGTCGGCTATGCGCGGCTCGCGACAGGCGTCACGTTCACGCTGGAAGGGGAGCGCGCCGCGGTGCTCGCACGCTGGCAGCGCCAGGTCGAGCACCTGCGGCGCGCGGCCGCGCGGCTTCAGTGACCGCGCTGGCCGCTGCGCGACGAACGGTTGCGGTTCGGGTGCGCGGCGTTGCCGTTCGCGGCGCGCGCGCCGTTGCCGCCGCCCGCCGGGCGGCCGCCATTGCCGCTGTTGCCACCATTGCCGCCGGATGCGCGCGGCTTCGCGGCCTTCGGCTGCTGGGTGCCTTCACGCTTCGCATTGCCGTCGCGCTTCGCGGCCGGCTGTGCTGAGCCGCCGGCGCGCGGCGCGCGATTGCCGCCGCCACCACCGCCGCGCGGCTGCTGGCCGCGACGCTGCTGGATCGGTTCCGGCTTCGCGTTCGGGTCGGGCTCGAAGCCCGCGATCACTTCCTGCGGAATCTCGCGCTTGATCAGCCGCTCGATGTCGCGCAGCAGCTGCTTTTCGTCGACGCACACGAGCGACACGGCTTCGCCGGTCGCGCCCGCGCGGCCCGTGCGGCCGATCCGGTGCACGTAGTCTTCCGGCACGTTCGGCAGGTCGAAGTTGACGACGTGCGGCAGCTGGTCGATGTCGATCCCGCGCGCGGCGATATCGGTCGCGACGAGCACCTGCAGCGTGCTGCTCTTGAACTCCGACAGCGCGCGCGTGCGCGCCGACTGGCTCTTGTTGCCGTGGATCGCCATCGCGCTGATGCCGTCCTTGGTCAGCTGCTCGGCGAGCCGGTTCGCGCCGTGCTTGGTGCGCGTGAACACGAGCACCTGGAACCAGTTGTGTTCGCGGATCAGGTGCGTGAGCAACTCGCGCTTGCGATCGCGGTCGACCGGATGGATCTTCTGCGCGACGCTTTCGGCGGTCGTGTTGCGGCGTGCGACCTCGATCAGCGCCGGCGAATCGAGCAGGCTGTCGGCGAGCGCCTTGATCTCGTCGGAGAAGGTCGCCGAGAACAGCAGGTTCTGGCGGCGCGGCGGCAGCTTTGCCAGCACGCGCTTGATGTCGTGGATGAAGCCCATGTCGAGCATCCGGTCGGCTTCGTCGAGCACGAGGATGTCGAGATCCGACAGGTCGATCGTCTTCTGCTGCATGTGGTCGAGCAGGCGGCCCGGCGTCGCGACGACGATGTCGACGCCGCGCTTGAGCGCATCGATCTGCGGATTGATGCTGACGCCGCCGAACATCACGGTCGAGCGCAGCTTCAGGTATTTGCTGTACGCGCGCACGCTTTCCTCGACCTGGGCGGCCAGTTCGCGCGTCGGCGTGAGGATCAGCGCGCGCACCGCGCGCTTCGCGCCGCGGTGGTCGGCGTAGAACGTGTGCAGGCGTTGCAGGATCGGCAGCGTGAAGCCGGCGGTCTTGCCGGTGCCGGTTTGCGCGCCGGCGAGCAGGTCGCCGCCGCCGAGGACGGCAGGGATCGCCTGCTGCTGGATCGGAGTCGGCGACGTGTAGCCGAGCTCGTTGACCGCCTTGACCAGCGGTTCGGCCAGGCCGAGAGATTCGAAAGACATAGATACCACTCTTGGGTTTTATGGTGGCGGCGCCTCGCGCGGCCCGCGCGGGTCTAGCGTCGCAAAAAAGCAAAAGGGCGCGGCCGCGGTTTCCCGCAGCCGCGCCCCGTTCGTGTCAGCCGCTTCTTAGTCGAGCGGCGCGGAACGCAGGTCGCTCACCTGTTGCGGCGAGATCGGCGTACCGTTGTTGCCCCACGACATCCGGATGTACGTGACGACTGCCGCGACTTCCTGGTTCGACAGCGACTGCGCGAACGGCGGCATCCCGTACGGACGCGGATTCTTGAAGGTGCTCGGCGGATAGCCGCCATTCAGCACCATGCGGATCGGGTTGACTGCCGATTCCATCACGATCGAATGGTTGCCCGCGAGCGGCGGATACGCAGGCGGCTTGCCGGCGCCGGTTTCGGCGTGGCAGGTCGCGCAGTTGTCCGCGTAGATCTTCTTGCCCTGGTCGAACAGCGCGTTGCCGAACTGCTTCGACGGCTCGTACTGCATGTTCTTCGGCGCTTCAGCCTTCTGCGGGATCGACTTCAGGTACGTCGACATCGCGCGCGTATCTTCGTCGGTCATGTACTGGAGGCTGTTGTGCACGACGTCCGCCATCGGGCCGAATACCGCGCCCTTGTTCGACACGCCGGCCTGCAGCAGGTCGGACAGCTCCTGCACGTGCCAGTCGCCCAGGCCGAGTTCCTTGTCGTTCGTCAGCGACGGCGCGTACCAGTTCTGCAGCGGGATCAGGCCGCCCGCGAAGGCTGCCGAGCTCACCGGGCCGCCCATCATGTTGATCGACGTGTGGCACATCGAGCAGTGGCCGAGACCTTCGACGAGGTACGCGCCGCGGTTCCATTCGACCGACTTGGTCGGATCCGGCTTGTATTCGCCTTCCTTGAAGAACAGCGTGCGCCAGCCGATCAGCAGGTTGCGGTTGTTGAACGGGAACTTCAGTTCGTGCGGACGGCTCGGCACCGACACCGGCGCGACCGAGCGCAGGTACGCGTAGATCGCGTCGGAATCCGCGCGCGTGACCTTCGTGTAGCTCGCGAACGGGAAGCCCGGGTAGAGCAGGCTGCCGTCCTTCGAGCGGCCGGTGTGCATCGCGCGATAGAAGTCGTCCGACGTCCACTTGCCGATGCCGGCCTGGTCGTCCGGCGTGATGTTCGGCGTGTACATCGTGCCGAACGGCGTGGCCATCGGCAGGCCGCCCGCGAACGGCTTGCCGCCGCGCACGGTGTGGCATGCGATACAGTCGCCGACGCGCGCGAGGTACTCGCCCTTCTTGATCAGCGCGGCCTGGTCGGCCGGCGTGGCCGCGACGGCGGAAGCGCCGTGCAGCGTGTCGTTGCCCGGCCACAGGACGGGCACGAGGGCCGCTGCCGCGACGATCGCGACAGCCGAGAGTGCAAACAGGGACTTGCGTTTCATTATGTCTGTCTCCCTTGCCTTATTGCGGTTCGCTGCCGCAGGCGAGCGGAGTCTTCATCGAACGCGCCGGAGCCGGCACGGGGTTGGCGGGCGCCGGCTGCGCGGCGAGCCATGCCGTCACGGCCGTCACGTCTTCGTCGGAAAGCTTCGATGCGATCTCGTGCATGCAGTCGGGCGCCTTCGCGTGGCGATTGCCCGAGCGCCATGCGCCGAGCTGTGCGCTCAGGTAGTCGGCGTGCAGGCCGACCAGGCCGGGGATCGCCGGCTGCATGCCGGTCAGGCCCGCGCCGTGGCAGGCCACGCAGGCCGGCAGCTTGCGCGACGGATCGCCCTGCGTGACGAGCTGCTTGCCGCGCGCGAGCGTCGCGGCCGGCAGCGTCGGCTTCGCCGGCGCCGGGTACGGCGGGCGCTCGGCCGAGAAGTGCTCGGCGATCTCGCGCAGGTAGTCGTCGTTCAGGTAGGTCAGCAGATAGTTCATCGGCGGGTACTTGCGCCGGCCGTCACGGAAGTTGACGAGCTGGTTGTACAGGTACTCGGCCGGCTTGCCTGCGAGACGCGGGAAATAATCGTTGTCCGTGCCCTGGCCGTGGACGCCGTGGCATGCGGTACAGCCGCGCACGCGCTCGGCCATGGTATCGGGTGCCTTGAGCGGCGCCTGCTGGGCGTGGGCTTGCTCCGTGGGCTTGGTCTGCGCTTGGGCAGCGCTCGTAAGGCCCGCTCCGCCGATCAACAGAACGGCGAGCAGCGGACGGATGACGCGTCTTGAAGACACACGAGACTCCATGTTTATTCGTCGGGGACCTGTTCCGGGCTACGATCGGCTCGGCATGACGGCATAACGGCAGGACAGCCGGGCTGCTGCGACGCGGCATTCTATCATCGATGGGTAATGACGGCTATTTGGCAAAAGGACATCGGTTCCTGTCTGTTTCCGACTTGCGACAATTTGACGCGCGTCGTGCGCGGGTCGCGTGAACCGGCGTGCCTTTTGTCCATCGAAGACCGTACACTCGCGGGTCGCGCGGCGCCGCCTCCGCCGCTGTCCCAGTCATTTCTCCTGCTTCCGGATTCATCGATGACGTTTTTTACCGTGCCGTTGCCTGTTTGCCGCCATTCGCCCCGTTGCCGCCGCGCCGCTGGCCTGCCGTTCGCGGGAGGGCGCGCGCGATGAGGATCGACAGCTTGTGGATCGGACAGGTCGCGCTTGCGGCACTGATGGACGCCGCGTTCGCGATGGCGGTCGGCTCGGCGCTGCTCAAGGGCTGGCTCGCCAAGGACGGCGCGCGGCCGGTCGTCGCGCCGTCGCATCCGGCATGGCTGCGCGCGCAACATTCGCTGGTCGCGGCGGCGCTGGCGCTGGTGCTCGCGGATCTCGGCTGGCTCGTCTACGAAGCCGCGTCGATGAGCGGCGCGGGGCTCGGCGGCGCGCTGGCCGCGATTCCCGTCGTGCTCGCGCAGACGCATGCGGGCTTCGCGTGGAGCGTGGCGTTCGGCGGTGCGGTGCTGCTCGCGATCGTCGCGCTGGCGAAGCCGGACGGCCCGCTCGCGCACGCGCTGCTGTGGCTCGCGGTGATCGTGGTCGCGGCCGGCAAGGCATCGCTCGGCCATGCGGCCGACATGGGCCTGCTGTCGGCGGCCGTCGGCGTGCAGACGCTGCACCTGCTCGCCACCGCGGTATGGGGCGGCCTCGTGCTGGCGGGCGGGCTCGCGGTGCTGCCCGCGCTCGGCTCGTCGGTCGCGCGCGGCGCGCTGATTCGCGTCGGCCAGCATCTGTCGCGCACATCGGCGATCGCGGTCGTGTTCGTGCTCGGCACCGGCGTGCTCAATGCGCTGCGCGGGCTCGGCGGCTCGCTTGCGCCGCTCGACGGCAGCACGTGGGGCCGCGTGTTGCTGCTCAAGCTGCTGCTCGTCGCGCTCGCGCTGGTGCTCGGCGCGCTGAACCGCTTCTCCGCGCTGCCGCGCCTGCGTCGCACCGCGTCCACCGAGGACGCGCATACGTTCCGCAACATCCTGCATCTCGAGGCGCTGACGATGATCGGCGTGTTCGTCGCGGCGGCCGTGCTGTCGTTCAGCGTGCCCGGATATGCGGCGCTCGGCTGAGCGCCGGCGTGCGCGTGTTCTCTCTTGCGTGAAAACGGCCGCCCTCGGGCGGCCGCACGATATCGATGCGCGACGCGCGGGCCGCGGCCGCGCGCGATGCGCCGCGCCTCACCACTCGGCGACGCTGCCGTCCGCGTGACGCCACACCGGATTGCGCCAGCGATGGCCGGTCTTCGCCATCTCGCGCACCTTCTCCTCGTTGACGTCGATGCCGAGCCCCGGGCCTTGCGGGATCGCGACGAAGCCGTCGTCGTAGCGAAACACTTCGGGGTTGCGCAGATAGTCGAGCAGGTCGTTGCCTTGGTTGTAGTGGATGCCGAGGCTCTGCTCCTGGATGAACGCGTTGTAGCTGACCGCGTCGAGCTGCAGGCACGCGGCCAGCGCGATCGGGCCGAGCGGGCAGTGCAGCGCGAGCGCGACGTCGTAGCTTTCCGCGAGCGTCGCGATCTTGCGGCACTCGGTGATGCCGCCCGCGTGCGAGGCGTCTGGCTGGATGATGTCGACGTAGCCGCCCGCGAGGATGTGCTTGAAGTCCCAGCGCGAGTAGAGCCGCTCGCCGAGCGCGATCGGCGTATTGGTCTGGTTGACGATGTCGCGCAGCGCCTCGGCGTTCTCCGACAGCACCGGCTCCTCGATGAACATCAGCTTGTACGGATCGAGCTCCTTCGCGAGCACCTTCGCCATCGGCTTGTGCACGCGGCCGTGGAAGTCGACGCCGATCCCGACGTGCGGGCCGACCGCGTCGCGCACGGCCGCGACGTTCGCGATCACCTGCTCGACCTTGTCGTAGGTATCGACGATCTGCAGTTCCTCGGAGCCGTTCATCTTCACGGCCTTGAAGCCGCGCTCGACGACCGCGCGCGTATTGTTCGCGACGTCGCTCGGCCGGTCGCCGCCGATCCACGAATACACCTTGATGCGCTCGCGCACCTGGCCGCCGAGCAGCGCGTGGACCGGCACGCCGTGATGCTTGCCCTTGATGTCCCACAGCGCCTGGTCGACGCCCGCGATCGCGCTCATCATGATCGGGCCGCCGCGGTAGAAGCCCGCGCGATACATCACCTGCCAGTGATCCTCGATCAGTCGCGGATCCTTGCCGACCAGGTAGTCGGCGAGTTCGTGCACGGCCGCCTCGACCGTATGCGCGCGGCCTTCGACGACCGGTTCGCCCCAGCCGACGATGCCCTCGTCGGTTTCGATCTTGAGGAACAGCCAGCGCGGCGGGACGACGAAAGTTTCGAGTCGGGTGATTTTCATGACGCAAGTCTCCGGAAGGGACCGGGCGGGCAGGCTCGCACGACGCCGGTCGCGTGCTTTTCGCGGTTATCCTAGCGTAGTGCGCTAAAAAATAGTATTAATAGCACTATTGTGCAGATAGTGGGCAGCCGGAACGCGCCCCGACGGAGAACGATCATTCAACGCGACCTGCATGGACAGACGGCCTTCCGGCTCGCGACGGCGATCCTGCGCGGCGACTACCCGCCCGAATCGCTGCTGCCGAGGGAACCCGACCTGATGGAGATGTTCGGCGTGAGCCGCACGGTGCTGCGCGAGGCGCTGCGCACGCTGACGTCGAAGGGGCTCGTCGAATCGCGGCCGAAGGTCGGCACGCGCGTGCGGCCGCGCCGCGCGTGGAACCTGCTCGATGCCGACCTGCTCGACTGGTATGCGCGCGTTGCGCCGCCGCTCGCGTTCGCGCTGAAGCTGCAGGAGATGCGCGAAATGATCGAGCCGCATGCGGCTGCATTGGCCGCGCGTGCGCATGCGTCGCACTGCATGGACGAGATCGACGACGCGCTGCGCGCGATGAGCGCCGCGCGGAATGTCGACGAATGGGTGCGGGCCGATCTGCGGTTTCATCTCGGCGTGCTCGAGGCCGGCGGCAACGAGCTGCTGGTGCCGCTCGGCGCGCTGATCGATCGAACGCTCGAGGCGCAGCTGCATCTGAATGCGCGGCGCGCGACGGTGTACAACGCGTCGCTGGCCGAGCATGTCGCGGTCGGCGATGCGATTCGCGCGCGCGACGAGGACGGCGCGCGCCGGACGATGGCGGCGCTGCTCGCGGTCACGCGCACGCGTATCGAGCAGTCGTGACGATGGGGGCGACCGGCAGCGGGCGACCGGCTACGGGCGACCGGCGTTCGCGCGATCGTTACGCGTTCGCGCAGCCGTTCGGTTTCAGCACGCGCTGTGTCGACGCCGGATATTTCGCGAGCAGGCCCGCCGGCCGCCTCGGGCGCGCGACCAGTTCGCCGCCGCAGTTCGGGCAGCGGCCTTTCAGGACTGCATCGGCGCAGGTCGCGCAAAACGTGCATTCGAATGTACAGATGCGCGCATCCGCCGAATCGGGCGGCAGGTCCTTGTCGCAGCATTCGCAGCCGGGGCGCAGTTCGAGCATCGTGGCTTCCTTGGTCGGGACGGTCGGGATCCGCGCCGCCGGGCGGCGCGGGTGCACGCTACTGTACGCGCGTGGAGCGGTCCGGCCAATGCCCGGCCAGCTTCGCGCCACGGTTCATGCCGCCCCGGCCTGTGCGCGGTGACGCGCGTACTCGGCCTTGTCGACCGGCTGCGCATCGGGGCGGCCCAGCTCGCTCATCGGGATGCGATAGGTTTCCCGGGCGCTGAGCGCGGCCAGCGCGGCGATCACCGTGATGCCGAACGCGATCGCGCCGACGGTCAGCCAGATATGGGCGGCACCGGGCGGCGCGACGGCCGTAAACAGTGCCGGCAGCATCGCGGTGACGGCGGTGCCGACGTTCTGCGCGATCGCCATCGCGGAGACGCGCGTGCGAGTGGGGAACAGCTCGGGGTAGAAGCTCGGGAATACCGCGTTGTAGCCCTGGTAGACCACGCCCCACATCAGCAGCGACATCGCGAAAGCCAGCGGCACGCTCCCGATGCTGATCGCATAGAGGTAGGCGAATGCGAGCAGTCCCGACAGCAGCGCGCCGATCACGATCGGCGGCTTGCGCCCGATCCGGTCGGACAAACTGCCGACGTAGGGAATCACCAGCACCGCGACGATGTTGCCCGCGACCGGAATCCACAGATAGACGTCCTTCGCGAACCCGACGCCGTAGGCCGGCTGCACCGCATAGGCCGCGCCGAAGATCGTCGCGACGACCGGAATCACGTTCATCAGCGCCATGCAGACCACGCGCAGCATGTCCGCCCAGTGGAACCTGAATGCCTCGACGACGGGCGAGCGCGCGCGCGTCTGCCGCGCTTCCTCGCCGGTGAAGGCGGGCGTCTCGGTCACGTTGCGGCGGATCATCCAGCCCGCGAAGATGACCACGACGCTCAGCAGGAACGGGATGCGCCAGCCCCAGCTGTCGAACTGCCCGGCCGGCATGTAATGCGCGAGCGGCAGGAACACGGCGGCCGCGAGCACCTGGCCTGCCTGCACGCCCTGCAGCGTGAAACTCGAAAAGAAGCCCCGTCGGCCGAACGGCGCGTGTTCGAGGATCATCGAGCTTGCGCCGGAGATTTCGCCGGCCACCGCGAAGCCCTGGATCAGCCGCAGGATCACGAGCAGGACCGGCGCGAGCAGGCCGATCTGGTCGTAGGTCGGCAGCAGGCCGACGCCTATGGTCGCGAAACCCATCAGGAACATGCACGACAGCAGCACCGTCTTGCGGCCGTGAGTATCGCCGAGATGGCCGAGCACGAACGCGCCGATCGGCCGCGCGACATAGCCGACGCCGTAGGTCGCGAGCGACGCGACGATCGCGGTGGTCGGGTCGCCTTTCGGAAAGAAGATCTGCGGGAAGATCAGCGCTGCCGCCGTCGCGTAGATGAAGAAGTCGTAGTACTCGAGCGCCGAGCCGATCCAGCCGCTCGCGGCGGCTTGCTTCGACTGGTGTCCGGGCTGGGGTTCGCGGGCCGCGGGTGCGGTCATGGCTGTCTCCGTTTCCTTGGGTTGCTCTGCACGAATCGACGAGTCGATCGCGTTTATTACAAATTGAAAGATTGCGGCGGCGAGGCGGGTACGACAAGGGGGGGCGGCGGGTGTGCGTACGATCATCGCGCGCAGGCGTTCGATGATCGTACGATTCGAGGGTTTGTCCGGGCGGGCGCGCTGCGCGGCTGCGCCGCGTCGCCGATGCCGCAACTGGCCGATTGACGATACGAGCGAGCCGTGCGCATCATGGCGCGCAACCTATAACGGCACCGCCGAAGCGTGCGGCGCCAACCGGGAGACGACCATGCTTTATCGCGGAAGCTGTCACTGCGGCGACGTGAAGTTCGAGGTGGAAGGCGACCTGCAGGGCGTGATGGCCTGCAACTGTTCGATCTGTCAGCGCAAGGGCGCGCTGATGTGGTTCGTGCCGCGCGACCGGATGACGCTGCTCACGCCGGACGAGCACCTCGCGACCTACATGTTCAACAAGCACGTGATCAAGCATCGCTTCTGCAAGCGCTGCGGGATTCATCCGTTCGGCGAGGGCGTCGATCCGAAGGGCACCGCGATGGCCGCGATCAATGTGCGATGCGTCGAGGATATCGATCTCGACGCGCTGCCCGTCACGCACTTCGACGGCCGCTCGCACTGAGCGGCGCGTCGCGCACGGTGCCGTCGGTGACGGTGCTACGCGTTCACGACGGTTGCGCCGCGCCGGTTTTCGGCGCGGGCAGCTCGGCCTGCGGCGCCGTGCCGGCCGCGCGCGCGCCGGCGTCGGCCGGGCGTTCGATCAGCGGCGCGAGCGCGGGCGCCATCGAGCGCAGCAACTGCACGGCCATCGCGCTCGTGAAGTCGTAGCGCGCCGCGTACGGCTCGTGCGCGGTCGCCGTCAGCACACCGAAGAACCGATCGCCGATCACGAACACGAAGGTGCCGCTGCGGTTGACCTTGCGCGATTCGATCAGCCGCGCGCCGCGCGCATACACGTTGAAGCGCTGGTCGCCCGTGCCGGTCTTGCCGTACACGTCGAAGGTCTTGCCGTCGGGCAGCGTAAAGCCGCCCGCGAGGCGCCGTGCGGTGCCGTTGAGCACGACGTCGCGCAGCAGCGTGTGCGCGACCTTGACGATCTCCGGCGACAGCGTCGGCTGCGGCTGCGCGGCCGCGCGCACGAAGCGCGTTTCATACGGCGTGCCCTGCGCGAAGTCGAGACGCGTGATCGTCTCGGTCGGCGCCTTCTGGCCGCCGTTCGCGATCAGCCCGATCAGCTTCGCGAGTGCGTCGGGCTGGTCGCCCGATGCGCCGATCGCGGCCGCATACGACGGCGTGACTTCCGCGAACGGATAGCCGAGCGCGCGCCACGCCTTCGTGATCGCCGCGTACGCGCGCAGCTCGACCATGCGGCGGATGCGCCGGTCCTGGGTCGCGTGGTAGCGCGTCTTGTACAGCCACGAGTACGTATAGAAGCGCGCGTCGCGGCTGTCGCGCTGCACGTCGTCGAGCGATGCGTTCGGGTGGGCGCGCAGATAGTTGAGCGTCCACAGCGCGAGCGGATGCACGCTCGCGATATAGCCGCGGTCGTTGAGATTGAAGCGGTCGATCGCGTACTTCGCGTAGAGCGCGGCGAGATCGTCGTCGGACAGCGTCGCGGCCGGCGTGCCCTTCAGTTGCGCGCGCATCTGTGCGTCGAACCAGGCGAGCGACTCGTTCGGCGCGACGCTGCGCAGCACGGTCGCGATCTTCGGCGGCGACTTGCGCACGTCCTGCAGCATTAGCGCGAGCGCGTCGTCGGGCGCCTTGCCCGCATAGCGCGTGTAGTAGCGCTTCACGTAGACCTTGCTTTCGCCGTCGACGAACTGCTGCAGGTAGTGCTGGCGCTGCTCGGGATCGTCGAGCCACGACGACGACGGGCCGGCCGCCTGGATCGTCTCGTAGTGGACGATGTCGCGCATCAGCCGCACGAACACGAGGTTGACCGAATGCTCGAACGCCGCGTGCAGCGTCATGATGCGGCCATTGTCCGACTTGTCGAAGTTCGAGAAGACCTGCGCGCCGCCGCCCGTGTAGAACACGTCGGGGCTCGCCGAATACTTGCGCTCGACGGCCGCGTCGAGCATCGCCTGCAGCGAGCGGTCGCGCGTATGCGACAGGTAGTCGAGCGCCCAGCGAGACAGCCCGTCGATCGGATCGGGCTTCACGCGCGCGAGTTCGGCATTCGACAGGTTTCCGTAGCGCGCATGCAGGTCGGAGACGATCTGCAGATAGGTGATCAGCGTGCGCAGCTTGGCGGTCGAGCCGAGGTTGATGCGGCCGCCGCGGTTGACGTCGAACGGCTGGTTCACGCTGTCGGTCTGCACGCGCAGCAGGTTCGCGCCGTTGCGACGTTCGTACAGCGTGAAGCTGTACGTCAGGTGCGACGGGTCGTCCTTCGGCGCGAGCATCTCGAAGCCGTACAGCCCGGCGGCCTGCGCGCCGTTGCGGGTCGACGCCTGCGCGAGCCGTTCGGCGACCGCCTGCTGCACGCCGTTGTCGAGCGTGCTGGTGGCCTGCAGGTCCATCTGGTCGAGCTGGTACAGATCGGTGATGCCGAGCGCGGCGAGCAGCGACGCGCGCGCCGAGGTTACGGCCTTGCGCGACACGAACGACTGCACGTGCGCGGCGGCCGGCGGCGCGCTGCGCTCGATGTGCGCGGCGAGCGCGGCGTCGCGCAGCGCGGGCGAGATCACGCCGCCGTTCGACAGCAGCCGCAGGTAGCTGTCGGTCAGCCGCTGCAGTGCCGGATAGCCGCGATTGAGGAAGTACGACGGCGCGCGCTGCGCGATGATCAGCGACAGCACCTGGCGGAACGTCTCGCCCTGTTCGTCGACGTTGTCGCCGGTCGTCGGTGCGGACAGAATCCGGTTCACGTCGTTGAAGTCGCGGCCGTACCAGGCGGCGAGGCCGTCGCCGATGCCGGTGATCTCGCCGACGTGCGGCCGCGCGGCGAGCGGCACCGAGTTCAGGTAGCGCACCACGATCATGCGGCGCGCGGGCATCGTCTGCGGGCCGTTCAGATACGCGAGGACCGACGCGGATGCGATCTGCCGCAGCTTCTCCGGCGGCGTCGCGGTGCGGCCGTCGGGCGAATGGCGGAACTTCTCGATCTGCGTCGCGAGCGTGCTGCCGCCCGGGCGCGCCTGGTGATGGTTGACCACGTGCAGCGCCTGATCCGCGAGCGCGCGGCTGAAGCGTCCCCAGTCGAGCGCCGGGTTGCGGTTCGGCTGGTTCGCGTCGAGCAGGTAGCGGTCCTCGATGAACAGCAGCGAGTCGATCACCACGCGCGGGATGGTGTCGAAGTCCGCATAGACGCGCTGCGGGAACACGGTCGCGAACAGCGGCGCACCGGTCGAATCGAACAGCATCAGGCCCGCCTGATCTTTCTCTTCGTAAGGCAGGAACAGGCCGCGATCGGCGAGCGACAGCATCCGGTCGGAATCGCGCGCCTGCTTGCTGACGACGAAGCCGCGCGCGAGCAGCCGCTGCTGGAACGCGGGGATCATCGAGTAACCGAGCCGCTGATCGTAAGGGCCGTTCGCCGGGAAGCGGATGTGGTCGCTTGCGCCGGCATCGACCGTGTAGCCGACGTCGCGCGTCAGCTCCGACAGGTAGTGCGCCTGTAGGCGCGAGGTTTCTATCTCGGTCTGCACGAGTCGCGCAATGATCGCGACCGCGATCACCAGCGCGGCAAGCAGGGACCACTTGATCCACGTCCAGACCGATGCAGGACCGGTCACGCGCGGCAGGATGCGATTCAGCGGCCGATTCATGGCGGCATCTCCCTGAGGGCGCGGGCTCCGGCCGCACCCCATTAAGGATTAGTGTAGTCCTCAACCGCGTACTGCCAAGGGCGGTCACTACGGAGATGCGTCGACGCAACGCGCGTGCCCGCGACGGGCGACGGCCGCTCAGGAGGCACGCACCGTCGTGGCGCATCGTGGCCGGCACGTTCGCGAGAAAGGCGACGGCGGGGCGCCAGAGCGGACGGGGCCGCGCGCGACGGGTATCGCGCGGATTCGCTGCCGCGCGACATCCGGGCAATTCGTGCCGGATCAAATCCGTGACTCGGTGGACGGCGTGCGCGCAGCGCTACGGGTTTCCGCAATAGCGGCGCGTGCGTGCTGCGGGTAGGATCGACAATCCCGCGGTGCATGCACCGTCATTCGGGTGACGTCCCATGGTCATTCATCCGCTTGCACTCGTTTGCACGGCGATCCTCGGGCTGCTGCTGTTCGGGCTGGGGCTGCTCGTGTCGGCCGCGCGCTTTCGTGCCGTCACCGGGTCCGGCTGTGCGGCCGATCCGGCGAACGGACTGCACAAGATCGTTCGCGCGCATGGCAACACGGCCGAATACGCGCCGTTTCTCGCGGTGCTGTTTCTCCATTTCGGTGCGCACGATCCGTCGCGCGTCATCCTGTCGCTGATCGTGGCGGCGACCGTGTGCCGCTGCCTGCTCGTGGTCGGCCTGCTGGCATGGCCGACGATGGCCGATCCGAATCCCGCTCGTTTCGTCGGCGCGCTCGGCACGTATCTGTGCGGCGCCGCGCTGTGCATCGCGCTGTTCGTCTGAACGACGACGCGTTCCGGCGTCGCGACCGGTCTGCTCTCCTCGCCGGACGCTCGCGACCGACGGGCGGATACCGATTGCGCGGGCGCGGCCGCCGGCTGCGTCGCGCGGCATTGCCGAGGGAACCACGGACATCATGAGCCGCAACTTCATTCTGAAAGGCGACACCACCGATCGCGGCGGCGTCGTGCTCGGCGGGATCGCCGGGTCGTCGTTCGACGGGCGCGAACTCGCATATCTCGGCGCGCCCGTGTTCTGCGCCGCGTGCGACACGCAGGGCGTGATCGTGTCGGACGGCGGCGAGCGCACGATGTCGGTGATGGGCAAGGTCGTTGCGCTCGAACACGACCTGTGCCAATGCCGGTGCACGCCGCAGCCGAAGCTCGTCGCGTCGCAGCGCACGGGAGCGATCTCGGCGTAAGCGCCGCCGTCGGCGACGCGCATGCACGCAGGGGCGTTTGCCGTCAGACGCTGCCCTCGGTCTCGATCACCAGAATGCGCGCTTCGCCAACCGGATGCGCGACGTGTTCGGTGCCCGCCGGCGCATGGAACACGTCGCCCGCACCGAGCATCGCCGTGCGTTCGATGCCCGCTTCGCGGTAATGCATCTCGACGCGACCGTCGAGCACCGCAAAGACTTCCTCGCCGTCGTTCACGTGCCATCGATACGGCTGGTCGGTCCAGTGCAGGCGGACCGTGATGCCGTTCAGGTTCGCGATGTCGAGTGCGCCCCACGGGCGGCTCGCGGTGAAGTCGGCGCTGCGGATGATGTTCATGTCTGCGTCGTTTCCGTGAACGGGGATGTTGCTTGCGGCGCGAGCGGATCGGTTCAATGCGACATCGCCGCGAGCGCCTGGTCGACGATCTGCCTGCGCTTCGCGAGACCGGCCGCCGAGCGCTCGGTCGCGCGCTGCACGATCGATACCGGCGCGGTGTCGGGCGAGCCGGCGTCGAACGGCGGCGCGGGCGCGTATTCGAGCTGCAGCTGGATCGCCTGCGCTTCGTCGTCGCCGGCCAGTTCCGCGGCGATCGTCAGCGCGAAATCGATGCCGGCCGTCACGCCGCCGCCGGTGATCAGGTTGCCGTCGCGCACGACGCGCGCATGGACCGGCACCGCGCCCAACGGTTCGAGCAGCGTGTGGTACGCCCAGTGCGTCGTCGCGCGGCGTCCGCGCAGCAGGCCCGCGACGCCGAGCAGCAGCGCGCCGGTGCAGACCGACGTCAGATAGCGCACGCTCGCCGCGCGCTGCTGCACGAACGCGATCGTCTGCGCATCGAGCAGTAGCGCGTTGATCCCGATGCCGCCCGGAATGCACAGCACGTCGAGCGGCGGACAGTCGGCGAACGTACAGGTCGGTGCGAGTGCGAGCCCGCTGCTCGACGCGACCGGCTCGCGCGATTTCCACACCAGATGAACGGCTGCGTCGGGCAGCGACGCGAGCACGTCGTGCGGGCCGGTGAGATCGAGCTGCTGGACGCCCGGAAACACGAGAAAGCCGATATGCACGGTCATGCGGATACTCCGATGAAGTGAAGGGTGCGCGCGCCGGCGCGGGATGGACAGATCGATTCTAGGCGCGTAGTGTTTGGCGAAATTGCCATATCGCCCACGTTTTCAGCCAATCGCCATGTCCGCCGCCCCTCGCTCGATCCTGGTCCTCGCGTTTCCCCGTGCGCAGCTGCTCGACGTGTCGGGGCCGCTGCAGGTGTTCGCGTCCGTCAACGAGCTTGCGCAGCAGCGCGGGCAGCCGGCGCCGTATGCGCCGCGCGTCGTGTCCGCGGATGCGGGGCCTGTCGAGACGTCGTCGGGGCTCGTGGTGATGGCGGACTCGCTGCGTGCGGGCGCGCGTCGCGCCGATACGGTGATCGTCGCCGGCGGCAAGGGCGTGCACGCCGCGTCGCAGGATGCGCGCGTGCTGCGCTGGGTCAGGCAGCAGGCCGGGCAGGCGCGCCGCATCGCGTCGGTCTGTACGGGCGCGTTCCTGCTGGCCGAGGCCGGCCTGCTCGACGGGCGGCGCGCGGTCACGCACTGGACGCGCTGCGACGAACTCGCGGCGCGCTACCCGAACGTGCGCGTCGAAGCCGATCCGATCTTCATCCGCGAAGGCGCGCTATGGACGTCGGCCGGCGTCACGGCCGGCATCGATCTCGCGCTCGCGCTCGTCGAGGAGGACCTCGGACGTGCGGTCGCGCTCGACGTCGCGCGCGAACTCGTCGTGTTCCTGAAGCGTCCGGGCGGGCAGGCGCAGTTCAGCGCGGCGCTGTCGATGCAGCGCACCGACGACCGGTTCGGCGAACTGCATGCATGGATAGCCGAGCACCTGGGCGCCGACCTGTCGGTGCCTGCGCTGGCCGAACGCGTGAGCATGAGCGAGCGCAGCTTCGTGCGCCACTACCGCGCGGAGACGGGCCGCACGCCCGCGCGCGCGGTCGAGCAGATCCGCGTCGAGGCGGCGCAGCGCCTGCTCGGCGAAACGACGTGGCCCGTCAAGCGCATCGCGACGCGCTGCGGGTTCGGCTCGGAGGAAACGCTGCGGCGCAGTTTCGTGCGCGTGCTGGGCGTGTCGCCGCAGGGATATCGCGAGCGGTTCGTGCGCTGAGCGTGTGCGGCGGCGATCGGTGTCATCGGCGCGTCGTCGTCTGGCGGCGAGCGATCGGGGCGGCGCGGTTGGCGTCCGGAACCGGAAGCGCACTGAATTGAACTGAACGAAAACCGATCGATTTCCACTGCGAAGTACTGAAACTGTTCAGGATCGTCGAACAATGGAAGGGGGCTTGTGCCGCGGCCGCCGCGCGCTCTATTCTGTTCCGTTGGCGATTCGAAGGGGAGCAGCATGGACCGAATCCAGGCAATGGAAGTTTTCACCCGCGTGGTCGACGCGAACAGCTTCACGCGCGCGGCCGACACGCTCGCGATGCCGCGCGCGTCGGTGACGACCATCATCCAGAATCTCGAGGCGCTGCTCGGCGTGCGCCTGATGAACCGGACGACGCGCCGGCTGTCGCTGACCGCGGAAGGCGCCGCGTACTACGAGCATTGCGTGAAGATCATTTCGGAGATCGCCGAAGTCGACTCGAGCCTGCAGACGGGCAACCGCAAGCCGAGCGGCCTGCTGCGCGTTCACATGCCGAGCTCGCTCGGCCGGCGGCTCGTGATCCCGTCTCTGACGCTGTTCCGGCAGCGCTACCCGGACATCACGCTCGATCTCGGCCTGTCCGACCGGCCGGTGGACCCGGTCGAGGAGGGCATCGACTGCATGATCCGGGTCGGGCCGCTCGAGGATTCGTCGATGGTCGCGCGGCGCATCGGGATGCTGCGGCGCGTGACCTGTGCGTCGCCCGATTATCTGGCGCGTCATGGCGAGCCGCGCGAGATTGCCGATCTGACCGATCATCATGCGGTGAATTTTCGCGCGAGCCACGGCGCGCGTGCCGTTCCATGGGTGTTCATGATCGACGGCAAGCCGGTCGAGGTGCGGATGAACGCGACGGTCACGGTCAACGATTCGGACGCCTACGTGACCTGCGGCCTCGAAGGATTCGGGATGATCCAGCCGACGCTGTTCATGGTGCTGCCGAACCTGCTCGACGGGTCGCTGGTCGAGGTGCTGCCGGACTGCAATCCGAAGCCCAAGCCGATCTCGATCGTCTATCCGCAGAACCGGCATCTGTCCGCGAAGGTGCGCGTGTTTGCCGACTGGCTCGCCGAAGCGTTCGAGTCGACGCCGGCGCTGGAGGGCGGTGAGAACTGGCGCGGCAAGCTGCGTGCGCCCGACAGCCCCGACAAGCGGCGTTCGGTGGCGGCGTAGCGACGGCGGTTGTGTTGGGTCAGCGGGATCAGAACGGCCGGATGCCGATGCGCGGATGCATGCACGCATAGACGAGGCTGAACGCGAGCAGCGCGAACAGCGACGCGACGACGATGCGGGCGATCGGGCGCGTGCGTTCGATCCGGATGAGGAGCGTGCCGCCGACGAGCATCAGTGCGACGCCGGGGTAGAAGTCGTTGGCGGCGTCGCCGAAGTCGCGATCGGCGAGGCTGTCCGCGAAGCTCATGTAGTCGTAGCCGAGCAGATGGCGCAGCTGCCCGAAGGTCGTCAGGTTTGCGACGGTGCGGGCGACGGGCAGCAGGCCGACGAGTGTGAGCAGCGTGGCGATGGCTGCGACGGCGATGGCGGCGCGTTGGTTCATGAAGTCAGGCCACCTTGTAGAACGCGTGGATCTGTGTGTTGACGAGCATGACCAGCATCACGACGGCCCACGCGAGCACGAATGCGAAACGTTTCGCGCTGCGTTGCGCGTGCAGCGCGAATCCGCAGGCGAGCATGTTGAGCGCGGCCAGCAGCAGCACGTAGAAGCGGCTCGCGTACAGGTCGGCTGCGGGATCGCGCGGTCGAAACGGTTGAGCCAGTGATACGTGATCGGCTCGAGCGCGAGGCCTGCGCCGATGACGGACGGTGCGAGCAGCCGGGAAACGGGCGGCGTGCCGGCGGCGTAGTAGCAGAGTGCGAGTACCGCCAGCGTGACGACGGCGATGCGCCATTTCGGATGCGAAGGGGTTGGGGTCATCGGCGAGAGTGGCCGGGTTCGCGGGGTGGGGGCATTGTGCCGGGAAAGCGGAAGGCAGTGCGGCGGGGAGAAAACGAAAAAGCCGCTGATCCTTGCGGAACAGCGGCTTTTTACATTTGGTGGCGAATCAGGGATTCGAACCCCGGACCTGCGGATTATGATTCCGTCGCTCTAACCGACTGAGCTAATTCGCCGAAGACTTGAATTATGCAGATTGCCGATCCGGCTGTCAACACCTTTCTTCATCTTTCTTGAAAAAGGTGCGTCGGCCGGAATCCCGGCAGGCACCGGCCCAACCCGGCGCCCGCCCCTCATCCGCCTCCAGCCTCAATCCTGCGCGTAGATATTCGAGTCCTTCGTCTCCTTGACGAACAGCAGCCCGATCACGAACGTGACAAGCGCGATCACGATCGGATACCACAGCCCCGAATAGATGTCGCCCTTCGCCGCGACGATTGCGAAGGCGGTCGCCGGCAGGAAGCCGCCGAACCAGCCGTTGCCGATGTGATACGGCAGCGACATCGACGTGTAGCGAATCCGCGTCGGGAACATTTCGACCAGCATCGCCGCAATCGGCCCGTAGACCATCGTCACGTAGATCACGAGGATCGTCAGGATCACGATCGTCATCGGCCAGTTGAGCTGCGCCGGGTCGGCCTTCGCCGGATAGCCGGCCGCTTTCAGCGTCGATGCGAGCGTCTTGTCGAACGCCGCGCCTGCAGCCTTCGCATCGGGCGTCTTGCCGTCGTATGCCGGGATCACCGTGTCGCCGACCTTGATCTCGGCAATTGCGCCGGCCGGTGCCGCGACGTTCTCGTAGTTCAGGCCGGCCTTCGCGAGCGCGCTCTTCGCGATGTCGCACGAGTTCGTGAACTTCGACGTGCCCACCGGGTTGAACTGGAACGAGCAGGTCGCCGGATCGGCGACGACCGTGATCGGCGCCTTCTGCGTCGCGATCTCGAGCTGCGGGTTCGCGTAGTGCGTGAGCGCCTTGAACAGCGGGAAGTAGGTCAGCGCGGCGATCAGGCAGCCTGCGAGGATGATCGGCTTGCGGCCGATCTTGTCCGACAGCGAACCGAAGAACAGGAAGAACGGCGTGCCGATCAGCAGCGCGATCGCGATCAGGATGTTCGCGCTGGCACCGTCGACCTTCAGCGTCTGCGTGAGGAAGAACAGCGCGTAGAACTGGCCCGTGTACCACACGACGGCCTGGCCGGCCGTCAGGCCGACGAGCGCGAGGATCACGATCTTCAGGTTCTTCCACTGGCCGAACGCTTCGGTCAGCGGCGCCTTCGACGTCTTGCCTTCCGACTTGATGCGCAGGAACACCGGCGATTCGTTCAGCTGCATCCGGATCCATACCGACACCGCGAGCAGCAGGATCGACGCGACGAACGGCACGCGCCAGCCCCAGGTGGCGAACGCTTCTTCGCCGATGAACGTGCGCACGCCGAGGATCACGAGCAGCGACAGGAACAGGCCGAGCGTCGCGGTCGTCTGGATCCACGCGGTGTAGAAGCCGCGGCGGTGCGCCGGCGCATGCTCGGCGACGTAGGTCGCCGCGCCGCCGTACTCGCCGCCGAGCGCGAGACCCTGCAACAGCCGCATCGCGATGAAGATCACCGGCGCGGCGATGCCGATCGACGCGTAGCCGGGCAGGAAGCCGACCACGAACGTCGAGATGCCCATGATCACGATCGTCACGAGGAACGTGTGCTTGCGGCCGACGAGGTCGCCGAGCCGTCCGAACACGAGCGCGCCGAACGGCCGCACCGCGAAGCCGGCCGCGAAGCCGAGCAGCGTGAAGATGAAGGCCGCGGTCGGATTGACGCCGGAGAAGAAGCTCTTGCTGATGTAGGCCGCGAGCGACCCGGCCAGGTAGAAGTCGTACCACTCGAACACCGTGCCGAGCGACGACGCGAAGATCACCTTCTTCTCTTCGCCCGTCATCGGCGAGTGCGCAATTTGCCCGCCTAACG
Source organism: Burkholderia pseudomultivorans (assembly GCF_902499075.1). Classification (GTDB taxonomy): domain Bacteria; phylum Pseudomonadota; class Gammaproteobacteria; order Burkholderiales; family Burkholderiaceae; genus Burkholderia; species Burkholderia pseudomultivorans. Next base: position 58,929 of record NZ_CABVPP010000048.1, read on the forward strand.
TTGCCATGAATCGTCTCCAAGTCCCTTGATATAGATGTGCGGCCGCCTTGGGTGGGCGGGCCTGTCGACGATTATTGGCAGGGAAACTTACGGCGCACTGACTCGCGTGCATAAAACGACTGCGCGTTAACCCGCGCCCAATCTGCCGCTTTGCATCCCGATCATGTCGCGAACAGTCGGCAAATCGCCGATTTCGATGCGATCGCAGCGCGTTGCCGCGTCGCATGTCAGGGTTAATCCGGGGCCGTGTCCGACAGCGGCAGGTTGATGCGCACGAGCGTGCCGGCGGCGCGCGGCGCCGTCTGGTACACGTGATCGTCGAGCGTCAGCGTGCCGCCGTGCTGCGCGGCGATCTCGCGCACGATCGCGAGGCCGAGGCCGCTGCCGTCGCCCTCGCGGCCGAGGATCCGGTAGAAGCGCTCGACGACGCGCTCGCGCTCGGCGGCCGGGATCCCGGGCCCCGTATCCTCGACTTCGAGATGCGCGAGCCGCGCGGTGCGGTCCGCGTGCACGCGCACGGTGATGCGGCCGCCTTCGGGCGTGTAGCGGATCGCGTTGTCGATCAGGTTGCCGAGCATTTCGCGCAGCATCACCGGATTGCCGTCGACGTCGATCGGCGCGTCGTCGGGCGGGCCTTCGTAGCCGAGATCCATCCGCTTCGCGAGCGCGGCCTGCACCCAGTCGCGCACCGCGCGCCGCGCGAGCGACGCGATCTCGACGGGCTCGAACGTCAGCCCGCTCGCGCGGTTCTCGGCGCGCGCGAGCGCGAGCAGCTGCGTGACGAGCCGCGCGGCCTGCTCGGAACTGGTCGCGATCTGTTCGAGCGAGCGCTGCACGTCGGGCGGCACCGGGTGGCGCAGCGCGAACTCGGCCTGCGTGCGCAGGCCCGCGAGCGGCGTCTTCATCTGGTGCGCGGCGTCGGCGATGAAGCGCTTTTGCAGCGCCATGTTCTGTTCGAGACGCGCGAGCAGGTCGTTGAACGACGTGACGAGCGGCTCGATCTCGGGCGGCGCGCGCTGCGCCTCGACGGGCGACAGGTCGTCGGGCCGCCGCGCGCGGATGTGCGCCTGCAGCGCGTTGAGCGGCGCGAGCCCGCGCGACAGCCCGAACCATACGAGCAGGATCGCGAGCGGCAGGATCACGAATTGCGGCAGGATCACGCCCTTGATGATGTCGTTGGCGAGCGCGTTGCGCTTGTCGAGCGTCTCGCCGACCTGCACCAACACGAGCTGCGAGCCGCTCGTCTGCGGCAGCGACACGGTCGTATAGGCGACGCGCACGTCGTTGCCGCGCAGCAGGTCGTCGCGGAACACGACGACGCCCGGCGGCGGGCGGTCCTCGTCGCGCGGCAGCGGCATGTCGGCTTCGCCCGCGACCAGCTCGCCGCGCGTGCCGAGCACCTGGAAATAGACGCTGTCGATGTTGTCCGCGCGCAGGAAGTCGCGCGTCTGCTGCGGCAGCGTCAGCTCGGCGACGCCGTTGACCGGATGGATCTGCCGCGCCAGCACGTACGCATTGGTTTCGAGCGAGCGGTCGAACGGGCCGTTCGCGATCGTCTTCGCGACGAGGTAGGTGACGGCGATGCTCATCGGCCAGAGCAGCAGCAGCGGCGCGAGCATCCAGTCGAGGATCTCGCCGAACAGCGAGCGCGGGCGCGCGGCTTCGGGCGCGTCGGTTTCGTCGGGCGGCGCGAACGGGTTCGCGTAGCGCGCGTCGCGCGCGGCGTCGGCGGCCGACGACGGCTCGCCGGTCGGTTGGCGGGAATGGGCCGGCGTGGCCATCGCGGCAAGCGCCGGGCGTCAGCGCAGCGGCGTGCCGGCCGTCGCGGGCTG
>NZ_CABVPP010000049.1 GCF_902499075.1 Burkholderia pseudomultivorans
GTCGCGGCGGTCGCGGCAGCCGCCGCCGCGGGCCTCGCCGTCTGCCCGCTGGCCCGGCGCGTCGCGCCGCGCACGCTGGTCGACGTCGGCGCGAAATTCGGACTGCCGCCGTTGCCGCGCTCGCAGGTCGTGCTCTATTCGCGCGTACGCGACGCCCGCGCGGCGGCCGCATTGCGAAGGTTTGCCGACAGCCTTGCAATCTCGGCGTAAACTAGCGGGTTACACCGACCCCAATCTCCTGACAAATCTTCATGAAGCCCGAAGCCCGCCAGCACCTCCGCGCCAACCTGCTGATGCTCGCCGCCGCCGCGATCTGGGGCTCGGCCTTCGTCGCGCAACGCCTGAGCCTCGACGTGATCGGGCCGTTCCTGTTTACGGGGCTGCGCTTCCTGCTCGGTGCGCTCGTGCTGATCCCGCTGCTGAACTACAACGCGGCGGCGCGCGCGCAGCTCGCGGCGATCCGCCGCGACCCGGCGCTGCTGCTGCCGGGCCTCGCGCTCGGCGGGCTGCTCGCGGTATCGATCTCGCTGCAGCAGATCGGCCTGCAGTACACGCGGATCGCGAACGCGGGCTTCATCAGCTCGCTGTATGTCGTGATCGTGCCGCTGATGGGCATGTTCGCGCGCCACCGGATCGGCGCCGGCACGTGGTTCGGCGCACTGCTCGCGGCGGTCGGCCTGTATTTCCTCAGCATCGACGAACATTTCTCGGTGCTCTACGGCGACTGGTTCCAGCTCGCGGGCGCGATCATCATCGCCGGGCACGTGATGGCGGTCGGCCATCTCGCGAAGCGCCACGATCCGCTCGTGCTCGCGTTCATGCAGTTCGTCGTGTGCGGCGCGGTGTGCCTCGCGATCGGGCTCGCGGTCGAGCCGATCAGCGTCGCGATGCTGCGCGGCGCGCTGCCGACGCTGCTGTACGGCGGGCTGCTGTCGGTCGGCGTCGCCTATACGCTGCAGGTCGTCGCGCAGCGCCACGCGGCGCCCGCGCACGCGGCCGTGATCTTCAGCATGGAAGGCGTGTTCGCCGCGATCGCGGGCTGGGCCGCGCTCGGCGAAACGCTGACAACGCGCGCGCTGGTCGGCTGCGCGCTGATGCTGGCCGGCCTGCTCGCGTGCCAGCTTCTGCCGAACGGCGAGGCCCGGAAAAAGGACGAAGACGCGCTGCCGGCATGACACGCGCTGTCCCTATAATGGCGGTTCGCGGGCTTGCCCCGCCAACCGCTTCCGACAGGCCTGCTCCGTGACGTCCACTTCAGTCGATCCCGCCGCCGACCTGCTGCGCGAACGCGCAGCGCATTACGCCGCGCAAGCGGCGCTGTTCCTGCGCGACCAGGCGCTGTCCACTGCGTCGCACGACCTGCGCAGCCCCCTCAACGCGATGCACAGCTGGGCATACGTGCTCGAGCGCCAGCTCGCGAACGCCGACCCGAACCTGCAGCGCGCGCTCGCCGGCATTCGGACCGGCATCGATCAGCAGGTGAAGCTGATCGACGACGTGCTCGACGCGCCGCGCGCGCAAACGCGCGCGCTGACGCTCGCGCCGCAACCGTTCGCGCTGCGCCCGCTCGTCGACGATACGCTCTCGCTCGTCCGCTTCGCGCTCGCCGATGCGCGACAGGTCGCGCTCGACGCGACGCTGCCCGACGACGCCCCGCCGCTGTTCGCCGACCGCGAACGCGTCGCGCAGGCGCTGTGGACGATGCTCGCGACGGCCGTCGAGGCCAGCGCCGCGGGCAGCCGCGTGACGCTCGCATGCACGCGCGAAGGTGCGCAATGTACGGTGCGCGTCGGCTGCGACGTGAGCGCCGACGCACTCGCCGATCCGGCGCTGCCGCATGTGCTCGAACCGTTCGCGCGCCACGAGATGCTGCGCGAACGCGATGCGAAGCGCGTCGCGTGGACGCTCGCGCTCTGCCAGCGCGTCGCGCTTGCGCACGGCGGCACGTTCGCGCACGCGCCGTTCGCCGACGGCGCGGCGGCCGCGCTCACGTTGTCGCTCCGATGCGAGGCGCCGGTGTAAGCAGGCGGGTCGACCCAGCACATTACACCTGCCTTTCAGGCCCTATACTGATGGGCCTGTCATAACCGGAGCGATTCCTTGTTACAGATCTTCGCGCTCATCGGCGCGTTGTTCCTGGTGGCCCTCAACGGGTTCTTCGTCGCGGCCGAATTCGGCCTCGTCAAACTGCGCGCGACGCGCGTCAAGACACTGGCCCGCAAGCACGGACTGCGCGGCCGCATTCTCGCCATCGTGCACGGCCGGCTCGACGCGTATCTGTCCGCGTGCCAGCTCGGCATCACGCTCGCGTCGCTCGGCCTCGGCTGGGTCGGCGAACCGGCGTTCGCGCAGTTGATCGGTCCGCTGCTCGACCTGATCGGCGTGCAGTCCGAGCGCATCGTGCACCTGATCTCGCTGGTGTTCGCGTTCTCGCTGATCTCGTTCCTGCATATCGTCGTCGGCGAACTGGCGCCGAAATCGATGGCGATCCGCCAGTCCGAGAAGGTCGGCCTGTGGGTCGCGCTGCCGCTGTATGCGTTCTACTGGGCCATGTATCCGGCGATCTGGCTGCTCAACAGCAGCGCCAACGCGGTGCTGCGGCTCGCGGGGCTGTCGGCCGATCACGGCGGCGACGCGCACTACTCGACCGACGAGCTGAAGCTGATCCTGCGCAGCCGCCGCAGCACGGCCGGCAACACCGCGCAGCCGGCACGCGGCACCTACAGCAACGACGAATGGAACACGCTCGCGCATTCGCTCGACTTCTCGTCGATGACGGTGTCGGACCTGATGCGGCCCGCGCATGAAATGATCGGCCTGCGGCGCGACCTGCCGCTGCCCGACAACATGGGCATCGTCGCGCGGCACCGCTTCAGCCGCTATCCGCTGTTCGAGGACGCGTCGCGCGAGCAGGTCAGCGGACTGATCCACCTGAAGGACCTGCTGCTCGCGCGCCATGCGGGCGCGGCGCTCGACGATCTGTCCGACTACGTGCGTCCGGTGCAGTACGTGAAGCCCGACACGCCCGCGCTCGACCTGTTCCGCCGCTTCCGCAAGGGCGCGCCGCACTTCGCGCTGGTCGGCGACAAGGGGCAGAAGCCGATCGGCTTCCTGACGCTCGACAACCTGCTCGGCGCGCTCGTCGGCCAGATTCACGACGAGTTCCGCCAGGGCGACGCCGACTGGAGCCGCCTCGACGACGGCACGCTGATGGGCAAGGGCAGCCTGCCCGTCGTGTCGCTCGAGCAGGCGCTCGGCATCGACATCGACGAAGGGCGCGCGGAGTCGGTCGGCGGTCTCGTGATCCAGGCGCTGAACGACCTGCCGTCCGAAGGCCAGCGCGTGTCGTTCGACCGCTTCGACGTCGTCGTGAAGAAGATGAACGGGCCGCGCATCGTGCTCGTGCGCGTCTATCCGAAGATCGCGAAGGAGGCCGACGAATGACGGCCCCGCGTCGCCGCGCGCGATGAACGCGACGCTGCCGCGCCGCTGCGTGATCACGCCGGAGCCGGCATCCGCGTCGGCGGCCGACTGCCGCGCGTTCGTCGAGCGGCTGTCGGCCGTGCTCGCGCGCGGCGAAACGCTCGTGCAGCTGCGCGTGAAGTCGTTCGATGCGGCGGCGTTCGCGCGGCTCGCCGCGGAGGCGCTCGCGCGCTGCCACGCGGCCGGCGCGCATCTGATGCTCAACGGCCCGATCGACGCGCACGGCGTGATGCGGCTCGACGGCGCGGGCTGGCATCTCGACGGCGCCGCGCTGCGAGCGACCGCGCAACGGCCGCTGCCGGCCGACCGCTGGCTGTCCGCCGCGTGCCACTCCCTCGACGATCTGCAACGGGCCGCGCGCGCCGGCGCGGATTTCGTCACGCTGTCGCCGGTCCTGCCGACGCTCAGCCATCCGGGCGCGCCGACGCTCGGCTGGGCGCAATTCGACGCATGGGCTGCGCAGGCCGCGATGCCCGTCTACGCGCTCGGCGGCATGACGTCCGCGCATCTCGACGATGCACGCCGGCACCACGCGTACGGAATCGCGGGAATACGCGGCTTCTGGTAGCGCGGCCGGGCACGCTCGCGCCCGGCCATTCAGCGCCGTTCAGGCAATCGGCGTGGGACGCATCCCGCGCCACGCGCCGCCGTCGATGCGGCGGACATCGTGCGTGAGCGCGTAATGGTTCACGTCGCCCGTCAGCCACGCGACGAGCGAATACGGCGGCAACGCGCCGGCATCGACATGGTCGCGCGCGCGGGCCGGCGTCTCGAACACGACCTGCCCCGCCGGCGCATCGAACGGCACGCTGTCCGGCGACAGGTTCAGCGCGATGCTGAGCGTTTCGTCGTCGGCGAGCCGCCATGACGCGAGCAGCGCGTCGGCATCGCCGGCGCCGCTCGCCCGCAGCGCATGCGCGGACTGCGGCCGGCAGTCGGACAGCCGCGGCGAGATCAGCTTCGCGCGCACCGCGAGCGCCGACTGCACGAAATGCGCGCGATCGATGTCGCGTGCGGTTTCGTCGAAGATCAGCGGGATCTGCGGCGTGAGCAGCGACAGCGCGAGCGCGGCAAGACCGGCCTCCTGCTCCTGCACGCCGTGCCGCCATGCGCCGTCCGACAGCACCAGCGACGTCAGCGACAGCGCGCCTTCGACGGACATCCCGTCGCCCGGTGCGGCCGGCTGGAACGCCGCGCCGGCCGCGGTCAGCGCACGCGCGAGCGTGTGGATCGACTGGTGCGTCGAGATGCCTTCATGGCCGGGCGCGTCGCCGCCCGTCAGGCGGTGCAGCGCGCGTTCGCCGCAACTGTTCCACTGCGCGTCGAAATGCGTATCGGCGAGATGCGCCGGATGCCGCTCGCTGCCGAGCACGAGATGGATCAGCCGGTCGGCCGGCACGGCCGCGCGTACGCGGTCGGCGATCTCGCGCAGCCACGACGCGTCGATCCGGTCGGCCTCGCGCAGCCGCAGCCCGTCGCAGCGGTATTCGTCGATCCAGTACAGCGCGTTGTCGCAGAAGAAATCGCAGACGTCCGGATGATCGAGCGCGAGCGGCGGCGCCTGCAGCGGATCGTCGCGCGTATGGAAGAACGGCGCCGCGTAATGGCGCAGCGCGTCGGTGCCGCTGCCGAAGCGCGCGTAGTCGAGTTCCAGCAGCACCGCGAGCCCGAAGCCGTGCGCGGCGTCGATCAGCGCCTTCAGCGCGTCGGGGCCGCCTTCGGCCGCGAGCGGCGCGAACGGCAGGCTGTCGTGCGGCGACGCGAGCAGTTCCAGCGCCGTCACGCCGAGACGCGCGAGCTGCGGCAGCCGCCGGCGCACGCCGTCGAAGCCGCCCACCGCGTGCGGGCGGATCGCATAGAGCGCGATGTCTTCCCACGGGCGTCCATGCCAGAACGTGTTGCGCCACGTGAACGCGCGCGGATCGACGACCTCGCTCGGGCCGTTGAGCCCTTCGGGCTGCGAGCGCGAGGCGGGATCGGGAATCGAGACGGTATCGTCGAGCCGGTAGCGGTAGCGCGCGCCCGCGCCGCATTCGGCGAAGACCTCGAACCAGTCCGCGCCTGCTGCCGTCATCGGGATCAAGGCCGGTCCGTGGCCGGTATCGAGTTCGAGCTGAACCTGCGCGCTGCCGGGCGCCCACACGCGGAAGTGCGTGCGCGGCGTCGCACAGCGCGCGCCGCAAGGCTGTGCGCCGAACGGCAGACAGTGGATGTAGTGCTGCGCATACGGATCGTGCGGACAATCGGACATCATGCGCTCCTCGCGCGTGCCGAGCGGCCTGGCCGCGCCGTCGGCGCGGCGCAATGGAGCCCGGCACGCGATGGCCGGGCGGGGGGAGAGGAACGAGTATGCGCCGGTTTGACGAGCGTGACGCATCGCGGAGAGGATTTTTAAATGAGGATCGACCCCGCGAAGCCGGCCGACGCGAGGCGGGCGAATCCCCGCGTGGCCGGGTATGCACGCACGCCGCGCGGCGGCCCGTCCGTCATGCGCGCGGAGACGCACCAACTGCGCGCGCGGCAAACCGGGTAGTTCGCATACCGGAATGACGGCTCGCCTTGTTGCCCGCGCCGCACACCCTTACGCTGCGCGAAATGCTCGCGGACACCCCGCCCGCACCCCACTCGAGGAACCATCGATGTCGCTCCCCGCCAGCGCCGCCAAATTCGATCCCGCACGTGCGCAGGAATACGCCGAACAGTCGCGCATCGCGCTCGCCGGCTACGACGCCTGCCATGAACTCGCCGCGTGCATGCTCGCGGCCGCGATCGGCGCCCCCGACGCGCGGATCCTCGTCGCCGGCGCCGGCGGCACCGGCCAGGACATCTGCGTGCCGGCCGCACTCGAGCCCGGCTGGCGGTTCACGGCCGTCGACCCGTCCGCGCCGATGCTCGCGCTGGCGCGTGCGAACGTCGAAGCGGCCGGTTTCGGCGCGCGCACGGCGTTCGTCGAAGCGGGCGTCGATGCATTGCCCGACACGCCCGCGTTCGACGGCGCGACGCTGATCGGCGTGCTGCATCACGTGCCCGGCGATGCGGCGAAGGCCGCGCTGCTGCACGCGATCGCGCGACGCATGAAGCCCGGCGCACCGCTCGTGCTCGCAGGCAACTACCGCCGCTACGCGGATCACCCGCGCCTGCTCGACGCGTGGCAGCAGCGCTGGCGCATGAAGGGCGCGACGCCCGACGCCGTGCGCGCGCAGCTGGCGAAGATCCTGCAGGGCGCCGATCCGCCCGAATCGGAAGAAGTCGTGTCCGGCCTGCTGCGCGACGCGGGCTTCGATGCGCCGCTGCGTTTTTTCGCGAGCCTGTTCTGGGGTGCGTGGATCGCCGTGCGGCGCGCGTGACGGCGCAACCGGTCGCGGGCCGCGCGACGAGCGGTCGCCCGGTGCGCCAAACGATGCGTCCGCGCTACCCGTCGGTGCGCGCCGCCGCCCGTCGCGCGCACTGGGTATGATGTCGTTCCCGCCCCTCTTCCGGGATCGACATGCTGACCGTCCATCACCTGAACAACTCGCGCTCGCAGCGCGTGCTCTGGCTGCTCGAGGAACTGGAAGTGCCGTACGAGATCGTCCGCTACGAGCGCGATCCGCACACGATGCTCGCGCCGCCCGCGCTGCGCGCGATCCACCCGCTCGGCAAGTCGCCGGTCGTCACCGACGACGGCCGCACCTACGCCGAGTCGGGCGCGATCCTCGAGTATCTGGTCGAGCGCTACGGCAACGGGCGCCTCGCGCCGCCGCCGGGCACGCCCGAGCGGCACGACTACCGCTACTGGCTCCATTACGCGGAAGGCTCGGCGATGCCGCCGCTGCTGCTCAAGCTCGTCGCGCTGCGGATCGCGCACGCGCCGATGCCGTTCTTCGCGCGGCCGATCGCGCGCAAGATCGCCGCGACGCTGCAGGCAAGCTTCGTCGATCCGCAGATCGCGCTGCATCTCGGCTACATCGACAGCACGCTGCAGCGCTCGGGCTGGTTCGTCGGCGACGATTTCAGCGCGGCCGACATCCAGATGAGCTTTCCGCTCGAAGCCGGCACCGCACGCGGCGACGCCGGCCGGCATCCCGCGATCGCGCGCTTCCTCGACACGATCCATGCGCGCCCCGCCTACCGGCGCGCACTCGAGCGCGGCGGCCCGTACGAACTGCTCAAGTGACGCGCGGCGCGCGAGCGCGGGCAGGCCCCCGCGTTCGCCCCGTTCGATGGCGCGTCAGCTCAGCAGCCCGGCCGCGACGTTGATCGACAGCCCGAGCACGGCCATGTTGAAGTAGAACGACAGGATCGACTGCGCGAGCACCGCGCGCCGCGCGGAGCGGCTCGCGAGCGACACGTCGGCCGTCTGCGACGCCACCGCGAGCGTGAACGCGAAATACAGGAAATCCCAGTAGTCGGGCTCGAGATTCCGGTCGGGAAACCGCAGCGCACGGTCGCTGCTCGGCGAGCCGTAGTAGAGCCGCGCATAGTGCAGCGTGAAGATCGTCGGGATCAGGAACCACGCGCCGAACAGCGTCGCGGCCGTCACCGCGTAGTGGGCCAGTTCGACGCGCAGGCCGACGCCCTTCGCCGTCGCGAGTTCGATCGCGATCGCGGCCACGCTCGCGACCGTCGCGAGGCAGACGACCGTCAGCACGGTCGTCGCGTTCTCGTCCTCGCGGATCGCGATCTCGCGCACCTGGTGATGATGCGCGGTAACCATGCGCACCCACATCAGGACGAGATACAGCCAGATCGCGCAATCCCAGCCGATCAGCGCGCGGGCGGCCAGGTGCAGCGGGAGCGGCAGCAGCAGCGCGCACAGCACGCCCGCGACGAACGCCGCGACCATGCGCGGCCGGTTGCGCAATACCTGCGGATAGAGCGTCATCGTGCGATTCCGAAAGCGAATGGAAAGGATCGGGCCGGCACGCGGCAATGCGCGCCGTGCCGGCCCGCCGGGTTGTCGCCCCGATTATCGCCATTCCGTCGTGACGTGGCGATGGAGATCAGCGCCTAAGATAAGGGGATGACTGCCTCCGCCCTGCTCCACCACCATCCCGCGAACACGACCGGCCGCGACTTCGTCGTCGGCGACCTGCACGGTTGCGTGGATGTGCTGCGCGCGCTGCTGCACGACGTCCGGTTCGACCCGGCGCGCGACCGCCTGTTCTCGGTCGGCGATCTGGTCGACCGCGGCCCCGACTCAGAAGGTGCGCTTGACCTGCTCGACCGTCCGTGGTGCCACGTCGTGCGCGGCAATCACGAAGAGGTGCTGAGCCTCGTGTCGCGCGGCAAGCTGCCGCCCGACGCGTGGCGCGGCATCGGCGGCGATTGGGGCGCCGACCTGCCGCCCGAACGGCTGCACGCGCATGCGGCGCGCGTCGATGCGCTGCCGCTCGTGCGCGTGGTAGGCGACGGCGCTGCGCGTTTCAACGTGCTGCATGCGGAATTCTTCGGCTCGGACACCGATCTCGACAGCGGCAGCTATTCGCACGACGTGCGCGAACGGCTGATCTGGGGCCGCGATCTTGTGCAGGGGCTCGCCGATCCCGACCGGCAGGCCGGACTGTCGCTGACCTGCACCGGCCACACGCCCGTGCGCGAGCCGCAGCGGATCGGCGCGCAGTGGTTCATCGACACCGGCGCGTTCGCGCCTTCGGGCCGGCTCACGCTCGTCGAACCGCGCACCGGACGCACGTGGTCGATGACGCAGGCCGAGGCGCGCGAACGCCACGCGGGGGAATGGCCGCTGCCGTAGCGGCCGATACGGCGGCGCATGGCCGGATGAGATCGGATCGGGCAAGCCGCGTATCGACCGCGATACGGCCGGCAACTCGGGTTTCGACGATCAGGAAAAGCGCCGCCGCGGGACGCGCCACACCGGCAACGCACCGCCCGCCCCGGCACCCGCGGCATCAACCGACCTGGTTCAACTCGAACACCGCATCGATCGCCGAGCCGTTCCAGTTGTATTCGAGATAGGCCGCGTGATGACAGTCGCGCAGCAGCGTCGTGCGAAACGCCGCCAGGCACTCGCCGCCTTTGTCGCGCACCGACGGATAGACGATCCCCGCGCCGCCCGCGTTGCGCACCGCGCGGGCGAACGCCTGCCCTGCGCCGTAATCGAGCGGATCGAGCAGGCGCGGATCGCGCTGCGGCCAGGTGCGCACGTCGGCCACGTCGCCCTGCGCGATCACGGTGTAGAGCCGCATCTGCTGGCGCATCGGCGGCTCCTTCGTCGCAGCCATGAACAGCCCGCTGTGATAGCGCGTCTCGGCGATCGCCGTGTCGCGCGAACACGCGCAGTAGAACACGCCGTAGCTGCCGTCGGAAAAACGGCTGCCCTGCGGATTCAGGTGCGTGAACGCGGCCATGATCGGCCCCCAGCCGAGCCCGTAGCGGCGCTCGTCGGGCGGCACGAGGTCGAGCGTGCCGACTTCGTTGCGGATGCGGTCGTTGGTCATCGATTCGAGCGCATACAGCGCGTCGAAATCCTCCGCCGAGGCCACGCGGTCGAACAGGTTGATCGCCGGGAAACGGGTGGGAATCACACGATAGGCCGGCGCCCAGTCGAGCGTGGTCGTCGGCCAGTGCTTCGTTTCGGTCAACATCGTCACGCCCAGCCACCCCGCATCGCGTCGAGGTATTGCCGGACGGCGACCAGATCGCCGACGTTGCCCGCCAGCATCCGGTCGAGCGCGCGCTTGCCGCCGAACGGCGCCGCATCGTTCGGCCGCTTGACCCAGGCATCGGCCGCGGCGGGCTGCGGCAGCAGGATCTGCAGCGACTTGTAGATGCCGAGCAACAGCGACAGCCGCTCCAGCGTATCGCGCGGCAGGCGCGCCGATTCGGGCGCGGCCTTCCACTTGAAGAACGTCGAGCGGCCGGGCGAGCCGAGCAGCACGATCTGTTCGTCGATGGTCAGTGCCCAGTCGCGCGCGATGTTGAAAAACGCGCGCAGGCCGGCCGCCGACATCTGCGCGACCGAAGCCTGCGGCGGGGCGGAATGCGGATCGTAAGCGGGCTGCGACATGACGGTTAGTCTCAGAATGAATCTACTAACAAGACTAGTCCATTTTCGTATTTTTGCAAGGGTCGACACCCGTCGACCTCGCCCAGGACCGGAAGGACCACGCCAAGGAACGCACCATGGAGAGACTGATTGCCGCCGTTTCGATCGCCGTGCTCGCGATATCCGCAGGCCCCGCCGTCGCGAACGGCTGACCACGATCCGCTTCGGCACCGATGCCAGCTACGCGCCGTTCGAATCGAAGGCGCCCGACGGCAAGCTGGTCGGTTTCGACATCGACCTCGGCGACGAGATCTGCATGCGCCTGCCGGCGAAGTGCGTGTGGCTCGAGAACGATTTCGACGGGATGAACCCGGCGCTGAAGGCGAAGAAGTTAGACGCAGTGCTGTCGTCGATGTCGATCACGCCGCAGCGCGCGGAGCAGATCGGCTTCACGACGAAGATCTACAACCGGACGACGCGGCTCGTCGTGAAGAAGGGTTCGCCGTTGCCGCCGACGCCCGAATCGCTGAAGGGCAAGTCGATCGGCGTCGAACAGGGCACGACGCAGGAAGCGTATGCGAAGGCGTACTGGGCGAAGCAACGCGCGAACGTCGTGTCGTACCGGAACCAGGACGGCGTCTATGCGGACCTCGTCGACGACAAGGTGCCCGGCGTCGGCGCCGGCATCGGCTTGCGCAAGAAGGACACCGACCTGAAGGCGAAGATCGACCGCGCGATCCACGACAGGGTCAAGGACGGCACCTACAAGCGGCTCGCGTCGAAGTACTTCGACTTCGACATCTACGGCAGTTGACGCGGCAGCGCGCGCGGCGGGCAGCGTGCGTCGATGCTGCCGCAGGCATGACAGGCAGCGACACGCCGTCGCCGCCAGCCGCGCCGGTCCGTCGGGAGCGCGACGGCGTGCGCGAACGATATCCCGATCATTCGGATTCCGGATCGATAGGCGCGGCATCCACGCCGGCGACGCACGACCGCTCTAATACGCAAAAACCGGGCGTCGCGGCAGCGGCGCCCGCACGCACATTCCCTTGCGGATCGGGCTTGCAACCGGAAAAGCGCCGCCCCGGCGCGGATGACCGGCGATCCGCCGGATCCGCCTCGCACCCGGTGCGGTCAGATGGCCAGCCGGTGCATGCCGGCGGGCCGCAAGCTGCACGGCCGACCGGCGATGCCCCGGGTCGCTGCGATCGCGGCCAGCCGGCCGCGGCGTGTGGCGATCGATCATTTTTCTACCCCGTTTCGGTCTGTTGCTTGTTCCGGCAACCGGTCCGACAAGGCCGGCGCCCCGACGCCCCGCCAACGACGGTCCGTGCCGCGCGAACGGAGCGGCTTCGCCCCGTCCCGCCATGCCTCCCCGCGGACTGCGTCCTGACCCGGCTGAAAGGATTCGGTGCCGAACCGGCCGGACGCCACGTCGTCGACTTGCGCACGCCCACATTCGCAAGGAGCGGGCCAGCCTCACGCGCGCCCGTCCGCACAAGGGTTCGGTCGCAACGGGTCGCGGCCGCGACGGGCAATCGATGCGGGACGTTGCGAATCTGATACATGCGGTGTGCGGGCCGCGTCGGCGGCGCGACCGCGAAGCCTTGCGACGCAAGGCCGACGCACGAGTCAGGGAATATTTTCCGGTTGCGGCGACACGCGTGCACCCGCCTTTGCCGCGCGAATTCGCATGCTTGCCGAAGCGAAATGTTTCACGTCCTTTACATGCGCCGGACGCCGCCGCGCGGGACGAGGCCGGCGTCGCCGGGCAGGACGCTCAGCCGACCCGGCAATGCCCGGCGTCGCCCGGCGGCGCGCCGCCGTTATCCCCGTTGTCGCCGGGATCGCCGTGGTGGTTGTCGTGATCGTTCAGCCCGTGCTCGATCATCATCCGGTAGAGCGTCACGCGCGAGATGCCGAGTTCGGCGGCCGCCTTGTTGATCCGGTGATCGTTGCGCAGCAGCGCATTCTCGATCGCGGTGCGCTCGGCCAGCGCCCTCGCCTGCTCGAGCGTCACGGGCTCGGTTTCGCCGGGCGTGTCGAGGCCGAGATCGTGCGGCGTCAGCAGCCGGCTTTCGGCCATCACGATCGCGCGCCGCACGCGGTTGATCAGCTCGCGCACATTGCCGGGCCATTCGTAGCGCCGCATCGCATCGAGCGCGGCCGACGTGAAGCCGCTGATCTTGCGGCCGCTGTCGGCCTTGTATTTCTGCAGCACGTAGTGCGCGAGGATGTCGATGTCCTTGCCGCGCGCGCGCAGCGGCGGCTCGTGGATGCGCAGCACGCACAGCCGGTGATAGAGATCCGCGCGGAACCGTCCGGCCTCGACCGCGCCGTCGAGATCGACGTGCGTCGCCGAGATGATCCGCACGTCGACCGCGATCGATTCGTGGCCGCCGAGCCGTTCGATCCTCCCTTCCTGCAGGAAGCGCAGCAGGCTCGCCTGGCTTTCGACCGGCATGTCGCCGATCTCGTCGAGAAACAGCGTGCCGCCGTTCGCCGACTCGATCCGGCCCGCGCGCCGCTGGTTCGCGCCGGTGAACGCGCCGCGCTCGTAGCCGAACAGTTCCGACTGCAGCAGATGATGCGGAATCGCGCCGCAGTTGATCGCGACGAACGGCCCCTTGCCGCGGCCGGAACGCTCGTGGATCGCGAGCGCCGTCAGTTCCTTGCCGGTGCCCGACTCGCCGGAGATGAACACGCTCGCGTCGGTCTTGGCGACCTTGCGGATCGTGCTGAACAACTGCTGCATCGCCTCGCAGTTGCCGATCATGCCGTGCTCGCCGATCGACGCCGCATACGCCGCGCCGTCGACGCGATCGAGCGCGGCCATGCCGCGCGCATGGCCGAGCACGTGCGAAATCCATTCGTAGGGCAGCGGCAGCGTCACGTAATCGAAACAGTAGCTGCGGATCAGTTCGCGCACGGCCGGGCCGATCGTCACGCCGGCCTGCGCGATCGAGATCCAGCCGATCGCCGGCTGGCTCAGGCACGCCTTCAGCGCCGGATAGTCGCGCGACGTGAACCCCGTGAAATCGACGAGCCCCGCGGCGACGCTCACGCCGGACGTCATGTTCTGCGCGGCGCCGGCCGTCTTCGCGACCGACACTTCCCAGCCCAGCCCGCGCAGTTGCGCGAGCAGCGGTTCGTCGGGCGTGCGCATGATCGCGAACAGCCTGCGTCCGGCCTCGGGGGCGGTGACGGACACCGGCGGCATGTCGGGCGCCGCCCTCCCGTTTGCGTCGGGTGACCTTGCAACCATCGTTGTTCCCCGCTTGGCGTTGGTATCGTGCGCCGGCTCGCCGCCGCATAAGACGGACTTCGATCGAACCGACATATTGGCCGCATTTTCCGCCGAATAAAATCCCCCCGCTCAATAATCGCGGATGGCGACGGGATCCTTCATGAACGGTATATCGATGCCGGCGACGCGCGGCTAGATGGGTGTTATCCCGGTGGCATGACGGGCGCGAACCCCGAAGGGGACGACGTCCGGCGCCGGAAGCCGCGCCGGCATTGGCGCGCGGCGTCCACGCGGGTGGCGGGACGGGACCGGCGGCGCGGAAGTGCGCGCCGTGCGGCGCCGGCCAGTTGCCCACGCATCTGCATGCGCAACCGGTTCCGCTTGATTTCGATCAGTCGTCAGACAAGCTGCGGCGATGTGCGGACGCAACACGCCCCGCCGCCGTCACACGGGGGCCGCACGGCCGTGCGCTCAGCGGCCCGATGCGAGCGGCGTCAGCGCGTTCGCGCGGCCGCGCCCCGACGGCGCGTCACCGTGATCGCCGTACGCGGCGACGAGCGCGTCGACGCGCGCGAGATGGTGACGATTGTCGTGGTCCCACGGATGGAAGCCGGGCCGGAAATAGCTGAGCCATTCGCCGGCGATGCGCGGGAACAGCCCGCGGCGCGGCCCGTACAGGAACGCGATCATGCGCAGCATCCCGCGCAGCCGGTGCCCGGCCGCGCGATCGCGCCACAGCAGCGTCACGTGCATCAGGAACACGGTCGGCCAGAACGTCAGCGTGGTCACGACGTATACGCCGATGCGAATCAGGTAGCGGCGCAGGCCCGGTTTCATCACGGCATTCCAGACGTCGAACGACACGGCCTTGTGTTCGGTTTCCTCGAGCGCATGCCACACCCACATCTGGCGATAGCCTTCGACCGAACCGGCAAGCCGCGTCGGATCGCGCAGGATCCAGTCGGCGAGCATCGCGGTGTAGTGTTCGGCCGCCACCGTATGCGCGAGCTGCACCGAGTGCGGCAGCACGCGCTTCATGATACCGAGCACCTTCCATACGCGCTGGTCGAGCTTGCGTGCGGGCAGCCGGTTCGCCTGCATCAGCTCGTTGTATTCGACGTGCTCGCGCGTGTGCATCGCCTCCTGGCCGATAAAGCCGAGCACCTGCCGCTTCAGCACCGGATCGTCGATCCGGTCGCGATAGTTGCGCACCGAATCCATGAAGAAACGCTCGCCGGCCGGAAACAGCAGCGA
Organism: Burkholderia pseudomultivorans; assembly: GCF_902499075.1. Lineage (GTDB taxonomy): Bacteria > Pseudomonadota > Gammaproteobacteria > Burkholderiales > Burkholderiaceae > Burkholderia > Burkholderia pseudomultivorans. Next base: position 14,973 of record NZ_CABVPP010000049.1, read on the forward strand.
CAGCGCATTGAAGAAATGAGTCACATGCGACCCGAGGCCATGCCAGTCCTTCGCGCGTTCGACCGGCAGGTCGAAGCGCAGGTCGCGACGCACCGGCATCACCTCGGCGGCGGTAGCGTGAGCGGCTGACTTCATGTTTGTCGTTCTCCTTGCTTCGGGGCGGCGCGGCAAGCCGGCGGCCGATCGCGCCCCGCCAAAATCTTGACATCGATAACTGTAAAGATAGGCGCCGACCGCCTGCGCGCGCAAGCCGCGCGGTAGATGCGCGCTTCCAAACGGGGCACGGTCGGGGAGACGGAAAAAACGGCGCTCGAACGGCGCCGGGATCGAACGCGATTCGAACGCGCGCGCATGCAGGCGCGCCGCGGAGAGCGGCTGCCGATACGGCGCACCGGCGGCATGCCAGCCCCGTGCGACAGGCCTCTCGCGGAATCCGGCAGATGACGTGCGGCGCGGAATCGACCGCCCGGACCGCCGCAATTCATACGCATTGCGCATCCGCGCCGCGCAGCGCGGTTTCGATGGCCGTCGAACGATTCAAACAGGCGTTCCATTGGTGCGCGGACGACACGCGCCTTCACCATCGTCGCGCGCCGCGCGACCGGGCGCCGGGCCAGCTGCGACGGCCGTCGGCGCGCTCGCCTACAATAGCGGTTTTACCCAACCCTCTCAGGAGAAGTCATGTCTGTGATCACGACCGAATCGGGCCTCAAATACGAGGACCTGACCGAAGGCACCGGCGCGGAAGCGCAAGCGGGCCAGACCGTCAGCGTCCACTACACGGGCTGGCTGACCGACGGTCAGAAATTCGATTCGAGCAAGGACCGCAACGACCCGTTCGCGTTCGTGCTCGGCGGCGGCATGGTCATCAAGGGCTGGGACGAAGGCGTGCAGGGCATGAAGGTCGGCGGCGTGCGTCGCCTGACGATCCCGCCGCAACTCGGCTACGGCGTGCGCGGCGCCGGCGGCGTGATTCCGCCGAACGCGACGCTCGTGTTCGAAGTCGAGCTGCTCGCCATCTGACGCCCGCGTCGGCCGACGCCTCCGATGGAACACCTCCCGTCTCCCGCCGTCGCACTGCGCCGCTACGACATGCTCGAAGCGTCGGACGTGCACGATTTCCATCAGATCGTGCTCGGCGTGGACGGCGCGATGGTGATGGCGGTGGACGGCGTCGGCCAGCGCATCGACCGGCACGCGGCCTGGCTGATTCCGGCCGGCGCGCGCCACGATTACGCGGGCCTCGGCGACAATCGCCAGCTCGTGCTCGATCTCCCCGCTGCGTCGCTCGCGGTGCCGCGGCAATTGTTCGATCGCGCACGCGCCGTGTCGATCGATCCGGCGCTGACGGCGCTGGTCGCGCAACTGGCCGCGGCCGCCGCGCAATTCGGCACGCCGGACGGCGACCCGCAGCGCGCGGCCGCGCACCGTTTCCACTGGCAGGCCGCCGCGCGGCTGTGCGGCGCGCTGCTCGACGACAGCGGCATCGAGATGCCCGCCGCAGGCCTCGATTTCGCGCGCATCGACCGCTGGCTGCGCGCGCGGCTCGCGGAGCCGCTGCGCATCGCCGATCTCGCCGCGCACTGCGGCTACGGGATGCGGCGGTTTCATCAACTGTTCGTCGACGCGTTCGGCGAAACGCCGCATCGCTACCTGCAGCGACTGCGGCTCGACGCGGCGGCGGTGCTGCTCGCCGAAGGGCGGCATCCGCTGATCGACATCGCGGGCAGCGTCGGCTTCGCGGACCAGAGCGCGTTCACGCATGCGTTCACGAAGCGGTTCGGCGTTGCGCCGGGACGCTGGCGCGGCGACCGGCACTGAAGGCGCGGAGCGCCGTTACTCGACGCTTCACGCCCCGCTGAAACATCGCCTCGGCACCCGGCCTACGATGGGGCCATGGATACGACCACACCTTCCCCCGTGCACTTCCCGCCTGCGCTCGCGCGCATCGTCGCGACCGTCAGCGTCGGCTTCGTCGTCACGCAGCTCGACGTGACGATCGTCAACATCGCGCTCGCGCATCTCGCCGCGGACCTGCGCCTGACGGTCGCCGGGCTGCAATGGGTCGTCGACGCGTACACGCTCGCGTTCGCGGTGCTGATGCTGTCGGGCGGCGTACTCGGCGACCGCTTCGGCGCGCGCCGCCTGTACGTCGCGGGCCTCGCGTTGTTCGCGCTCGCGTCGCTCGCCTGCGGCGCCGCCACCGCGCCCGCGATGCTGATCGCGGCCCGCGCGCTGCAAGGCGTCGGCGCGGCGGCGATGCTGCCCAATTCGCTCGTGCTGCTCAACGACGCCTGCCGGCACGACCCGCGCCTGCGCGCGCGGGCGGTGAGCGCGTGGACGGCCGCGGGCGCGATCTCGATCGCGGCCGGCCCGGTGGTCGGCGGCCTGCTGATCGCGGCGTCGGGCTGGCGCGGCATCTTCCTCGTCAATCTGCCGCTGTGCGCGGCGGGGCTCGCCGCCGCGCTCGCATGGATACCCGCGCGCCGCGACGACGCGTCGCCGGACAGGCCGGCCGCGCGTACGCTCGACCTGCGCGGCCAGCTCGTCGCGATCGCGATGCTGACCGCGCTGACCGCCGCCGTGATCGAATGGCGGCCGCTCGGCTTCGCGCATCCGGTCGTCGCCGGCGGCTTCGCGCTGGCGGCGCTGGCCGCGCTCGCGTTCGTCGCGGTCGAGTCGCGCGCCGCGATGCCGATGCTGCCGCTGTCGCTGTTTCGCCGCCGCACGTTCGGCGCGGCCGTGCTGTTCGGGATCTGCGTGAACCTCACCTACTACGGCACCGTGTTCGTGCTGGCGCTGTACCTGCAGCGCGTGCGCGGCGAATCGGCGTGGCAGGCCGGCCTCGCGTTCCTGCCGCTGACCGGCGGCTTCCTGCTGTCGAATCTCGCGAGCGGCCGCGCGATCGCGCGTCACGGCCCGCGCGTGCCGATGCTCGCGGGCGCGCTCGTCGCCGCGCTCGGCTACGGGGCGCTGCACGTCGTCGATGCGTCGACGCCGCTGCCGATCCTGCTCGTGCCGTTCCTGCTGATTCCGTCGGGAATGGGTTTCGCGGTGCCCGCGATGACGACGGCCGTGCTTGCGTCGGTCGCGCCCGAGCGCGCCGGCATCGCATCGGCCGTGCTGAACACCGCGCGGCAGGCCGGCGGCGCGATGGGCGTCGCCGCGTTCGGCGCGCTGGCGGGCGGCGGCGCGACCTCGCAGGTCGTGAGCGGACTGCGGATCGAAACCGCCGTGTCGGTCCTGCTGCTGATCGCCGCCGCGCTGCTGGCCACGCTCGTGCGACCGGCTGCGCATCGCGGCGCATCGCACGCCAATCGCACGTTGCAGGCGACCGACTGACCGCCGAAGCTCAATCTTCTCCGGGGTCCCGCTCGATCGGATGACGTCACGGGAACACGTTGTCCTTGAGCCGCCGCTCGCCTGGACCGCCATGAACTGGAGTTTCGGGTGGAGCGCCTGCAGCGCTTCGAGTTCGGCAACCTCGCCCCATGTTTCGCCGAAGTAACGCACATGCAAGCCGGCCCGCATCGGCGCGACGGGGACGTGGTTGAAATCGGTCGACCACAGCGGCTCGGCATGATCGCGCCTGTCGTCCGCGTTCTCGCGTTCGCAGTAGTCGTCGATGCGGCGTTGCAGGTCGAGCAGGCGTCGATAGCCGGCGCTTTGCAGCGGACCGGTCATCGGAACACAGCCCCGTTCAACGATGACCGGGCCAGTCTATCCGACCTTCCGCACCAGCGTCTCCGCCGCCTTCACCGGCCGGCCGTCGTCGTGCCGGAGCGCGAGCTTGCGCAGCGCGCGGCCCGTATTGCGGTCGATCAGCACCGAATGCGGCTCGCCGCGCTCGAACAGGTTCGCCTCGCCCCATTGCCGCAGCATCACGATCACCGGGAACAACCCCTCGCCCTTCTTCGTCAGCGCGTACTCCTGATATGCGGTGCCGTCCGATGCCGGCACGATCTCGAACACGCCGGCGTCGACCAGCATCCTGAGCCGGTCGGACAGGATATTGCTCGCCACGCCGAGGCTCGCGCGGAAATCGCCGAAGCGCCGCACGCCGTCGAACGCGTCGCGCACGATCAACAACGCCCAGCGGTCGCCGACGATGTCGGTCGCGCGCGCCACCGGGCACGGCGAATCCGCAAGACTTTTCTGCCTGGCCATGTTGCTCCCCGCTGTCGTGCCGGCCGCCTGCTCGGCGGTGCCGGCCATCGGTGCGCCGGCCCCGCGCCCGCGCACAACACGTTGCATTTTAAAACTACTTTTCCTACACTCACACTACTTTCAATTTGCAACCAGTTTGCGCGAGGCTCAAGATGGATTCTTCCTGCCGGTCGGGCGCCGTTCCGGCGAACGCGGCGCGCTGCGTCGAGGACGGCCGCCTCTCCGGCGCGCGCGTCGCGCTGCTGGCGGTCTGCTGCGCGGCGAGCGTCGCGAACGTCTACTACGCGCAGCCGCTGCTCGATTCGATCGCGCGCGACTTCGGCGTGTCCGACGCGGCGATCGGCGGCGTGATCACGGCCACGCAGCTCGGCTGCGCGCTCGCGCTGCTGTTCGTCGTGCCGCTCGGCGACCTGCTGAACCGCAAGCGGCTGATTTCGGTCCAGCTGGTGTTGCTGGCGGCGGCATGCATCGGCGTCGCCGCATCGACGGCGCGCATTGCGCTGCTGGCGGGAATGGTTGCGCTCGGGCTGCTCGGCACCGCGATGACGCAGGGGCTGATCGCGTGCTCGGCCGCGCTCGCGGGCGCCGGCGAACGCGGACGCGTGGTCGGCGCCGCGCAGGGCGGCGTCGTGATCGGCCTGCTGACCGCGCGCTCGCTGGCCGGCGTCGTGACCGATCTGGCCGGCTGGCGCGCGGTCTATCTGGTATCGGGTGCGCTCGCGATCGCGATGCTGGTCGCGCTGTCGCGCCTGCTGCCCGCTCGCGACGCACCGCGCGAGCGCATCGGCTACGCGGCGCTGCTGCGCTCGATGGTGTCGCTGCTGCGCGACGAACGCACGCTGCGCGTGCGCGGCGCGATCGCGCTGCTGATGTTCGCGGCGTTCGGCATCTTCTGGAGTGCGCTCGTGCTGCCGTTGAGCGCGCCGCCGCATGCGATGTCGCATACGCAGATCGGCGCGTTCGGCCTGGTCGGCGCGCTGGGCGCGGCGGCCGCCGCGCGCGCGGGCCGGCTCGCGGATCGCGGGCTCGGCGAAACGACGACCGGCGCGGCGCTCGCGCTGCTCGCATGTTCGTGGCTGCCGATCGCGTTCGCGCAGACGTCGATTCCGCTGCTGGTGGTCGGCATCGTGCTGCTCGACGTCGGCGGACAGGCCGTCCACGTCGTCAACCAGAGCATGATCCTCGGCGCGCGCGCCGACGCGCATGCACGCCTCGTCGGTTGCTACATGCTGTTCTATTCGGCCGGCAGCGGGTTCGGCGCGATCGCGTCGACGCTCACGTATGCGCATGCCGGATGGACCGGCGTCTGCGTGCTCGGCGCAGCGGTGAGCGTGGCCGCGCTCGGCGTGTGGGCCGCGACGCTGAAGCGCATGTAATGCGACGGGCGCTTCGGCGCCGCGCGTTTGCGGGCCCCCGTCGTCGTGCGCGCACAGCCGCGCCCGCCTGCCCTCGACGCGGCACGCTCCAACATGCGACGCGCGGGCCGGCTCGACACCTTCGCGCCGGCCCGCGCATCATGCAACACGTCGGCCGCTCAACCGGCCGCGCGGATCGCCTCCTCGTACACGCCGGCCACGCGCCGCGCGATCACCGCGTTGTCGAAATGCTCGCGCGCATAGCGCTTGCACGCGTCCTCGTCGGGCAGCGCGATCGCACCCGACAGCGCCGCGCCGAGCCCTTCCGCGATCGCGTCCGCGCCGGTGGACGGCAGCACCAGATCGCTCGACAGGCCGGCCACCGCCTCGGGCAGGCCGCCGACCGGCGTGACCAGCACCGGCGTGCCGGACGCGAGCGATTCGACGGTGATCAAGCCGAAACCTTCGAGCGCGACCGTCGGCACGACGCTGACCGTCGCCGCGCGATACAGCGCCGCGAGATGCTGGTCGGGCACGAAGCCGAGCAGCTTCACGTTGTCCTGCAAGCCGGCCGCGTCGATGCGCTGCTGCAGTTCCTCGGCGATCTTGCCCTTGCCGGCGATCAGCAGCAGCACGTCCGGATGACGGCGCTTGACGATCCCGATCGCGTCGATCAGATCCTCGAGCCCCATGCGGCGCACGAGCCGGCGCACGGCCAGCACGATCGGCCGGTCCTGCGGCAGTTGCAGCTTGTGTCGCGCCTCGCCGGGCGTGAGCGGCGTGTCGAACTGCGCGGTGTCGACGCAGCCCGGAATCACGCGCACGCGCGACGGATCGATCCCGTAGCGGTTCGTCAGAATCTGGCCGAATGCCTGCGACAGCACGATCAGCCGCGACGAACGCGTGTACACGGCCTGTTCGAGATAGCGCTTCGCGCGCTGGCCGAGCGACGCGGCGCCCTCGACCTGGCTCTCGTCGGCCCACGGGCCCTGGAAATGCGACACCTGCGGAATCCCGCGCGTCACGTCGAGGCCCGGGAACGTGTACAGCGCGAAGTGCGACGAGATCACGTCGGGCCGCGCGGCGCGGATTTCGTCGCGCAGCGCGCGCCGCGCCGCGAGCATGCGCCGCGCGAGCGGCTGCGATGCGGGCCCGAAGCCCTGGATCGCGCCGCCGGTGTCGTCGGCGACCTTCGGCGAGCCCGCGACGAGCCCGCGCACCTCGACGCCCGCGCCCGGCAGCGCGCCGACGAGCGAGTAATACATCCGGTCGAGGCCGCCCGCGCGTTCGGGGAACCAGTGCATGCCGATCTGCAACGATTTGATCGGCCGGGAAGATTGGGACATCACGATTGCTCCTGCGTGACCGCATGCTCGACGCGTTCGAACGCGCTCGGCTGCGAGGGTTGGCCGATGCGCCGGTAAAGCGCGACGTACTGGGCGCCCATGTGCGCCCAGCCGAAACGGGTCATCAGTTCACGCGCCGCGTCGCCCATCGCGCGACAGGTGTCGCGCGACGCGGCAAGCGAGCCGATCGCCTGCGCGAGCGCGGCCGGATCGTCCGGATCCTCCAGCACGATCCCGCAGTCGCGCGTGATGATCTCCGCACCGCCCGCCGTGCGTGCGGTGACGACCGGCAGGCCGGCCGCCATCGCCTCCAGCAGCGACAGGCTCATCGCTTCGTAGCGCGACGGAAAGACATATGCGTCGACCGAGCGCATCAGCGTCGGCATGTTTTTCACGAGCCCGAGGAAATGCACGCGTGCGTCGAGCCCGAGCGAGCGTGCCTCGTCGGGATACGGGCTGCCGGGCAGATAGCCGGCCACCGCGAGATGGACGTTGGCCGGCAGCTTCGTCAGCGCTTTCAGCACGGTGCCGAGGTTCTTGCGCGGCGTGCGCAGGTCGCCGACGAACAGCAGCAGGAACGCGTCGTCCGGCAGCTTGAACGCCACGCGGTCGGCCTGCGCGCCCGCGAATGCGCTGCCGTCGACGCCGTTGTAGATCACGCTGATCTTGCGGCTGTCGATGCCGAGCCCGGCGATCTCGTCGGCCACCTTCTGCGACACCGCGGTGATCGCGCGCGAGCGCCGGTAGGCCCAGCGTTCGAGCGAGGTGTTCACGCGCGTGTACACGTACTGGTACGCGGACCACAGCCCCTTGGTGAGCCCGAACGGATAGTACGGACTCTTGAACCAGCCGCCGTGCACGAAGTGCGCGGTATTCACGTCGGCCTTGATCCACGAGATGAAGCCGTTCACGTGCAGCACGTCGTATTCGGCGCGGTGCGCACGCAGCCATCCGGCGCTCTTCAGCGCGAACACCTGCTGCTTGACGAGGTTCGACGGCCAGAAGCCGCCGACCTTCACCGGCACCCAGCGCACGCGCGAATCGGCCAGCAGCTCGGGCGCGACATGCGACGCGACGAGCGTGACCTGGTAGTTCTCGGCCAGCGCCGCGCGCGCGATTTCGTAATTGACGCGGCCCTGCCCGTCGTTATGACGCACGGTGTGCGTGACGATCGCGATTCTCAATGGTCGCCTCCCCGTAAGCGCGCGGCGACCAGCAGGCGTTGCGCCTTCTGCCAGTGCGCCGCGGAAAGTATCGAAAAAATGGCCGTGAACAGCAGCAGGCCGCCCGTGCCGATCAGCGAGTTGGTGAACACGAGCATCGCGAACACCGACAGGCACAGGCTCAGGCACGCGCCGACGAACTTGTCCTTGCGCAGCTTGAACGCCGCGCGCAGCGTGCGGCCGAGCAGCATCGCGACGCCCGCGAGATACAGCAGCGTGCCGGGCCAGCCGAGCACGAACGGCACGTTCATCACGCCGCTGTCGAAGCTGCCGTACTTGCCGAGCTCGCCGCTGTCGCTCGACAGCTTGGTCGACGCGCCGGTCGCGCCCATCCCTTCGCCGGCGACGTCGGTAAACGCCGTCTGCGCGAACGTGGCGTAGAACTTGTTGCGGTCGTCGTAGCTGCGGTCGTCCTTCAGGTTCGTGATCGACTGCAGGCGCTGGCCGAGCCGGTCGGCGACCGGGCCGACGGTCAGCAGCGGCACGCACAGCCCGACCAGCACGACCCCGCTGATGAGGATCCGCATCCGCACGCGGTTGCTCGACTGCACGAGCTGGATCGCGAGCGCGATCACCCAGCCGCCCCAGGTCGAGCGCACCAGACACAGCGCGAACGACACGAAGCCGGCCGCGCCCGCGAACCAGCGCACGCGCTGCGGCGCCGCGAACACGAACACCAGCGCGCCCATGATCGCGAACGCGAACGGCCCCGACGAATTCATCGTGCTGAACACGCGCACGCCGTACGGCACCGGCTCGCCCTGCGAGCCCATGTCCGAGCCGACCATCCACAGCACGTCCCACTGCGGCATCACGAAGTACTGGACGACCCCGTACAGGCCCATCACCAGCATGCCCCACATGAAGGTGGACAGCAGCACGTCGCGATACTCGGGGTAGTCGCGCGAGTTGACCATGATGTGAAAGCCGATCAGCACCGGATACAGCCAGTTCGCCATGTCGTAGGTCGCGGCCATCACGCCGCTCGACACGATCCCGACGAGATACGCGTAGGTCAGCCCGAACAGGATCAGCAGGATCGGAATCCCGCGCCGCTGCGCGAGCACGCGGTAGTGCCGCAGCAGCCCGAGGCCGGCGATCATCGTCACCGCGAGCGGTGCGACCTGGATCAGGCTGGTCGGCGTGAACGCACCCTTCGACCAGTCGGCCAGACGCCGCACTTCGGGACTCAGGAACCACACCCACCACATGAAGCCGACATAGCGCGCCGGGCTCTTGAAATACAGCCAGAGGCCGACCGCGATCGCGAGCACCGGGAACGCGAGCGTCAGCACCTTGCCCTGGTGCACGGCAATCAGCGCGGCCGTAACGCCCCACAGCCCGGCCTGCCCGGCCCAGTGCTTCGGCTCGGCAAACCAGCGGCGGGAACGCGACGGCGCGCGGTCGGCGGCAATCGTGCTCATCGTTCCGACACTCACTGCGACGAAGGACGGGAATCCGCGAGCGGCATCGCGAGGCCGGCCGGCGCGGGCGTATGGCGCCGCCGCAGCAGGTCGCGCGTGATCCGCACGTGCTGCTCGGCGAACGCCTGCGTGGTCAGGTCGCGTTCGCGCAGGCGCGCGGCCGCGGCCTGCGCACAGGCGAGCGCGGCAGCCGGATCGGCGACGAAGCGGTCTGCGGCCTGACGCAGCGCCTGCGAGTCGAACGGCGGCACATACGCGGCCGTGTCGTGCGGGAAGTAGTCGCTGAGCCCGCCGACGTCGGACACGATCATCGGCTTGCCGACCGCCGCCGCCTCCAGCATCACGGTGATGCCCGACGCGTGGAAGTTCGGCCGCAGCGGCACGACGATCACGTCGGCCCATGCATACAGCTCGTGCTGCTTCGCGAGCCCCGACGCGGAACCGATCTTCACGTTCGGCGCGTGCCATTCGCGCGGCACGCGGCGGCGCGTCGCGAGCCGCACGTCGTAGCGCTCGTCGCCGCCGAACGCGGCGAGGAAGGTGCGCCAGTCGCGATCGCGGTCGTTGCCGATCGCCGCGATCCTGAGCGGCCGGTTCGGGCGCCACGCCTGCGGCTCGACCGGCGGGAAGTCCTGCGTGTTCAGCCCGTAGTAGACGAACTCGGCATCGCGGCCGAGGTAGCGGCGGCACAGCTCGGCGTTGTCGCGCGCAAGCGTGGTCAGCACGTCGGCGCGCGCGAGCAGCTTGCGGTACAGCCAGCGGCGCGGGCCGCCGAAGCCGCCCCACTTGTCGAACAGCCACACGCTCTGCGCAAGCAGCAGCGGCCGCTTGCCCTGCGCGCCCGCGAGCTTCAGGATCAGCGCCGCGGCCAGATGCTCCTGCTCGGTATGCGTCCAGATCACGTCGGTATTCAGCAGCGCGGCGCGATTGCGCCACGCATGCACGACGTCGAAGCCGAGCGCGGCCTTCAGCGCGCGGCGCGCGACGCTCGCGACGCGGTTCTCGCGCCGGTCCTGCGAATAGGTCAGCCGGAACTCGTCGGACTCGGCGTGGTGATAGCCGTACAAGCAGCCGATGTTCTCGCCTTTCCGGTAGGTACGCGGATCGGCGCCGTAAAACAGGTGGACGTGAACTTTCGTCGTGGTCATGCAAGCCCTCCGGAGGCGGCCGCGCGCGCTGCGCGCAGCCCGTTCAAGACGTCACCGGCGGCATCGCCGCACGGGTGGGGGCAAGGTTCGCGCGGCGCGCATCGCGCGCGCCGCGGCGCACCGCGCGCCAGTGCTCGCGCACGCGATCGCGGCGCGCGGTATGCAGCGACAGCAGCAGGTGCGCGAGGCCCGGATAGACGCGCGTGCCGACCAGCGTCCACCACCACCATGCGATTTCGCGCCGCACCGGCGGCAGATGCTCGCGCAGGATCAGGTGCAGGTTGAACGCGCCGTTGCTGATCGCATTCAGCGACGCCGCGTCGCGCCGGTCGTCGTCGAAGCGCTCGGCCGGGAAATGGTCGACGGCGATCGCCGGGTCGTACACGAGCTTCCAGCCGTCGCGCTGCACGCGCATGCTGAATGCCATGTCGTTGTGCACCTGCGCGCCGGCGCCGCGCAGCCGCGTGTCGAAGCGCAGCCGCTCGATCGCGGCGCGGCGGTAGCTCATGTTCGCGCCTTTCAGCATGTCGACTTCGCGCAGGCCGCCGACCCCGAGGTGATGATTGCCGACGATCTTGCCCGACAGCGTGAGCTGGCCGACGCGTTCGCGCGACTCGTCCAGCACGCGGCCCTTCTCGTGGACCCAGTCGCGCCCGCCGATCGCACCGACGCGCGGATCGGCGGCGAAGCCGGCCTCGATGCGCGCGAGCCAGTCGGCGCGCGGCGCCGCATCGTCGTCGGTGATCGCGACGATGTCGCCGCTCGCCGAGTCGAGCCCCTTGTTCAGCGCGGCGACCTGCCCCGGCACGTCGACCGGCACGACGCGCAGCGGCAGCGCACCGCCGACCGACGGATCGGCGAGGCGTTCGTGCGTGGCATCGTCCTCCGGGCGCGCGACGACGATCACCTCGTCGGGCAGCCGCTGCTGGCGCTGCAGGGCCAGCAGGCAGCGCGCGAGGTCGGCCGGGCGCCGGTAGGTCGGAACGAGCACGGAAATTTTCATGTTGGGTTCTCCATTCGGCCGGACCGGCACGGCAGCGCCGGCCCGGTTTCGTCCATCGCGATCACGCGCTCAGGTATTCGTGCACGGCCGCATAGCCGCGACCGTAACCGCGCGTCTTCGGCGGCACGCCGTTGAAGATTCCGCCTTCGAGATCGACGCCCGCGGTGCGCAGCCGCTTGATCGCGTCGGCGATCTCGCCTTCGGTGTGCATGCCCGCGCGCAGCACCAGGAAGGTCGCACCCGCCATGCGGCCGATAATCGTCGCGTCGGTCACCGCCAGCACCGGCGGCGAATCGATCAGCACGACGTCGTAGCGCTTGCCGAGGCCTTCGAGGTACTGCGGCAGGCGCGTCGACATCAGCAGCTCGGACGGGTTCGGCGGGCGCGTGCCGGCCGAGATGAACGACAGGCCCTGCACCGGCGTCTCGCGAACCGCATCCTCGAGCGCCGACTGGTCGCTCAGCAGTTCGGACAGGCCCGGCTGCGCGGTCAGCCCGAAGTAGCGGTCGAGCATGCCGCGGCGCATGTCGGCGTCGATCAGCAGCACGCGCTTGCCCGAATGCGCAAGGAGCACCGCGAGGTTGACCGTCAGGAAGCTCTTGCCGATGCCGGGCGTCGGGCCGGTCAGCACGATCACGCGGTTTTTCGCATCCATCATCGCGAACTGCATCGCGGTGCGCAGGCTGCGCAGGCTTTCGACGCTGAGATCCTTCGGGCGCAGGCTCGCGAGAATCGGCCGCGTGCGGCCGCCGCCCTTCTCGGCCGCCGCGTCGAGCTTCACCTGCTCGGCGCTTTGCGGCACCAGCCCGTACAGCGGCAGATTGAAGGTGCGCTCGACGCGATCCGGATCCTCGATGCCCTGGAACAGGTTGCGGCGCAGGAACACGACGCCCGTGCCGAGGATCAGCCCGAGGAACACCGCGGCCGACAGGATCAGCACCTTCTTCGGCTTGACCGGGTCGCCCGGACGCAGCGCCGAGTCGACCAGGTGGATGTTGCCGCCCGTGCCGGCCTTCTGCACCGACAGTTCCTGCACGCGGTTCAGCAGCAGCACGTAGATGTCCTCGGCGACCTTCGCGTCGCGCTGCAGCTGCACGGCCTTCACTTCGGTCGCCGGCAGGCTGCGGAAGCGGTCGCTGTACTTCTGCTTCTCGCCTTCCAGTTCCGCGAGCTGCTGCTTCGCGGCGATCACGAGCGGATGCGAATCGGTGAAGCGCTGCGCGAGCGACGCGAGCTGCAGGCGCTGCGCGGCGATCTGCTGTTCGTACTGCACGCTGCCCTCGAGGTAGACCTTCGCCTCGTCGCTCGCGTTGATCGAACCCGAGGTGCGCTGGTACTGCGTCAGCGCCGCTTCCGCGCGTTCGAGGTCGGCCTTCAGGCGCGGCTCCTCGCCCTTCAGGAAGGCCAGCATCTTGGTCGCCTCGGCCTGCTTCGCCTCGACGTGCTGGTTCAGGTACGACTGCGCGAGCGCATTGGCGATCGCGGCCGTCTGTTCGGGATCCTTGCCTTCCAGCGAGATCTGCACGACGCCCGTCTGCTTGCCCTGCTCGGTCACCGTGATGCCTGCCTGGAAGCCGGTGATCGCGTCGAGATCGTTGTAGCGGACCACCGTGAACTGCGTGCCGGGGCGCGCGACGAGCTTCGACACCAGCAACGTCACGCCGCCGCCCTGCGCCTGATCGCCGGCGTGGCCGCTCAGCAGCCGCACACCGTTTTCGTCGACCAGCGAATAGCTGCCGTTCGGGCCGGCCGTCAGCGTCAGCTTCTTGCCCTCGAGCGCCGGCACGACGCTGACCGAGTCGACGTCGGCGATTTCGCCGCCCCACGCGTACGACTTCAGGCCGAGCCACGGCCGCGCCGGCTCGCCCGGTGTCGCCAGCCGTGCGGCGAGACTGCCGAGCAGCGGCATCGTCTTCGGCACGACCGAGAAGTTCAGCTTGAACTGCTCGACGACCGGCGCGACCACACCGCGGCTCTTGATGATCTCGATTTCGGAATCGGTCGGCGCCTGCTGCGGGCCGCTGTTGATCATCGCGCCCGTCTGCGTCTGCGTGAGCGCCTGCGACGTGTTGTCGTTGCCCTCGACCCGCACGTGCACGTCGGCCTGGTACACCGGTTTCGCGACGTAGCAGTAGAGGCCGGCGAGCGCGACGACCGTCACCGCGATGCCGAGCAGCAGCCAGATGTCGTCCATGATCACCTGGAGCAGCTGGCCGAGGACGACGTCCTCTTCCTCGGTTTTCGCGGTCAGATCCGCGTAGGAGTGTTTCGCTTGCGTGTTCACCATTCGTTCCCGCTTGAGTGGTGCCGGGGCGACGACGCCCCGGCGGATGGCCGTCCTGCGCGGCGTCAGCGCGTGATCTGCCGCATGTAGAAGATCGTCTGGATCGTCGGCAGCACCTGCTGCAGCACACGGTTGAACTGCACCGAGCTGGCCGTGCTCACGTACACGACGTCGAGCGGCTGAAGCGGGAAGCGGCTCGACAGCATCAACGCATCGGGCTGCGTCATGTCGAGGCGGAACACTTCGGGCTTCGTCGGGTTGTCGCGCATCCCGCGCATCACGTAGATCTTGCGCGGGTTCGCGTCGGTGTCGAGGATGCCGCCGCCGGCGGTCAGCGCGTCGGCGATCGTCAGCCGGCCCTTGAGCATCGGCACCGTGACCGGCGTCTTGACCTCGCCCATGATGAACACGCGGCTGTCGCTGCGGTCCGGCACGTTGACGATGTCGCCCGGCTGCAGCATCACGTTCTGCTTCACTTCGCCGCGGTCGAGCACGCCGTTCGCGTCGAGCGTGTAGAGCTTGCCGTCGCGCGTCAGGCGCACGCGCTGCAGGTCGGCCTCGGCGGTCGAGCCGCCCGAGCGCGAGATCGCGTCGACGAGCGTCAGCGGCACGTCGCTCACTGCGAGCGGGCCCGGCTGCTTCACTTCGCCCGTCACCTGCACCTTCTGGCTGCGGAACGACAGCACGCGCACGTCGAGCTGCGGATTCTTCACGTAGCGCGCCAGCTTCGACGCCATTTCGTCGCGAATCTGCGCGACCGTCTTGCCCGCGACGTGCACGCGGCCGACGAACGGGAAGAAGATCGTGCCGTCGGCGCCCACCGTCTGGCCGTACGGATCGGCCTGGCCCGGCAGCGCGGTCGTATACGGCTGCTGGAGCGCGCCCGCGACCGACTGCGTCGTGTTGCCGCCGCTCGAGAACGACTGGCCCTGCGGCGTCGTCAGTTCCGGGTGGTCCCAGACCGTGACGCCAAGGATGTCCTGCGGGCCGACGCGGTACACGTACTGCGACGGATCCGTATAGCGGCCCGGCGGCAGCGGGTGCTCGATCTGCAGCTTCTGCAGCTGATCCATCACCAGCTTGGCGTCGATGTAATGAACCGGATAGGTCTCGGCCTGACCCTGCCGGCCTTCGTCCTTCAGGTTCGACGAGTCGAGGTAGTTGCCGGGCGCGCTCGCGCAGGCCGACAGGAAGGTCGTCATCGCGACGGCAAGCGCCAGCGGGCGCATCGGGCGTTTCAGCATAGTTTTTGCAGCCATCCTTGAACCAGACGTTCGATCAGTGAGTAGCTCTCGCGATAGTCGGCCTCGGGGCCGCCATGCGGATCGGCGATTTCGGCGTCTTCCCACTTGCCGAGCAGGTGGACCTTGCCGCGCGCGAACGGATCGACCGCTTCGACGGCCGCGATCTGTCCGCGCTCGCTGACGAGAATCAGGTCGGCGTCACGCACGATCCGGCGCGACAGCGGCCGCGAACGATGCGGCGTCGCGTCGACGCCGCGTTCCGCGAGCAGCCGCCGCATCACCGGATCGATGCCGTCGCCGTCGTTCGCGTGCACGCCGGCCGAATGAAACGTCGCGCGCGGGCCGCCGCGCGACGCGGCGTGCGACTTGAACAGCATTTCGGCCGCCGGGCTGCGGCAGACGTTCGCGTGGCAGACGATCAGGATGTTCCGGAACATGGCGTGTCGTGACGATTAACGGGTAACGGTTGGCGCGCGGCTTACGCGTTCGCGCGCGCGGCGCCCGGCACGCGGGCGGCGACGGCCTGGCGCGAACCCGGGCGGCCGATCGGGTGGTATTCGATGCCCTGCTCGCTCATCGTCTCCGGCTCGTACAGGTTGCGGCCGTCGAAGATCACGGGCGACTTCCACTGGCGGCCGAGCGCGACGAAATCGGGGCTCTTGAACGCCTTCCATTCGGTGACGATCACGAGCGCGTCGGCGTCGCGCGCGGCCTGCGCCTCGTCGTCGACGAAGCTCAGGCGCTCGAGCCAGCTCGGGTGGCTCGCGAGGTCGAGCGCGAGCACGCGGCGCGCCTCCTGCTGCGCGACCGGGTCGTACGCGGCGACGCGCGCGCCGCGCGACAGCAGCTCGGCGATCAGCGCGCGGCTCGGCGCCTCGCGCATGTCGTCGGTGTTCGGCTTGAATGCCAGGCCCCAGACGCCGAACGTGCGGCCCGTCAGGTCCTCGCCGAAGCGCGCGACGATCTTGTCGGCCAGCACGCGCTTCTGGTTCGCGTTGACGGCCGACACGGCCTGCAGGATCTGCAGCGCCTGGCCGTGCTCGTCCGCGGTGCGGATCAGCGCCTCGACGTCCTTCGGGAAGCACGAGCCGCCGTAGCCGCAGCCGGCGTACAGGAAGTGATAGCCGATGCGCGGATCGGAGCCGATCCCGCGCCGCACGGCCTCGATATCGGCGCCGAAGCGGTCCGCGAGGTTCGCGAGCTCGTTCATGAACGAGATGCGCGTCGCGAGCATCGCGTTGGCCGCGTATTTCGTGAACTCGGCCGAGCGCACGTCCATGTACAGCGTGCGTTCGTGGTTGCGGTTGAACGGTGCGTACAGCTTCTTCATCAGCTCGCGCGCACGCTCGCCCGGCACGTCGTCGTCGCAGCCGATCACGATGCGGTCCGGCCGCGTGAAATCGTCGACCGCCGCGCCTTCCTTCAGGAATTCCGGGTTCGACACGACCGAGAACATCTGGTCGCTGCCGCGCTTCGCGAGCTCTTCCGCGACCGCCGCGCGCACGCGCTCGGCCGTGCCGACCGGCACCGTCGACTTGTCGACGATCACCTTGAAGCCGGTCATGTAGCGGCCGATGTTGCGCGCGGCCGCGAGCACGTACTGCAGGTCGGCCGAGCCGTCCTCGTCGGGCGGCGTGCCGACCGCGATGAACTGCACGTCGCCGTGCGCGACTGCCGCCTCGACGTCGGTCGAGAAGCGCAGGCGGCCCGCCGAGCGGTTGCGCGCGATCACCTCCTTCAGGCCCGGCTCGTGGATCGGCACGCCGCCGTTGTTCAGGATGTCGATCTTTGCCTGATCGACGTCGAGACAGAACACGTCGTGGCCGATGTCGGCGAGACAGGCGCCGGTGACCAGACCTACGTAACCGCTGCCGATGATAGTCAGATTCATGATGTGTCGGACCTCGTGACCAATGATTCGAAATTGCCGAAACCGGCTGGGCGCATGCGCCGCGTCAGTAAGCGTTGCTGCCGGTGAAACCTTTCCAGAGCGTCAGCACGACGATCTTGATGTCGAGCCAGAACGACCAGTTCTGCATGTAGTACAGGTCGAGCTTCACGCGGCCCATCATCTTCTCGATCTGGTCGGTTTCGCCGCGAAAGCCGTTGATCTGCGCCCAGCCGGTGATGCCGGGCTTGATCCGGTAGCGGAACATGTAGCCCTTGACCAGATCCTTGTAGATGTCGTCGTGCGCGAGCGCATGCGGGCGCGGACCCACCACCGACATCTCGCCCTTCAGCACGTTGATGAACTGCGGCAGCTCGTCGAGGCTCGTGCGGCGCAGGAACCGGCCGACCGGCGTCACGCGCGAGTCGTTCTTCGTCGCCTGCGTGACCTGCCCCGCCACTTCCTGATGCACCTTCATCGAGCGGAACTTGTAGATCTCGAACTCGTGCCCGTCGATGCCCTTGCGCTTCTGGCGGAAGAACACCGGCCCGGCCGACGTCATCTTGATCAGCGCCGCGATCAGCAGCATCAGCGGCGCGAGCATCGCGAGCGCGGCCAGCGCGAACAACCGGTCGAACACGAACTTCGGCAGGATCCGCACGTCGGTGATCGGCGACGCCGCGAGGTTGATCGCCGGCACGCCGAGCACCTCGACCACTTCCTGGTTGAAGAACGACAGGCTGCGCACGTCCGGGATGAAGCGGATGTTCACGAAGTCGTGGCGAAACACCGTGACGATCTGGTGAATCCGGCGCTCCTCCGCGATCGGCAGCGTCAGCCACAGCTCGCGGATCGCGCGGCTGCGCACCAGCCAGACGAGCGAGTCGAACTGGCGCTCGATGCGCACGTCGTCGAGCGCTACGTCGCCGGCCGCCGCGCTTTCGTCGTACACGCACACCGGGTTGAAGCCCGCTTCCGGCCGCGCCCGCATCTGCGCGATCAGCCGGCGCGCCGCCGGCGTGCCGCCGACGATCGCGACCGCCTTCAGGTTGAAACCGCCGCGACGCAGCCGACGCAGCACCGCATGGACGCACGCCTTCGATCCGGCCAGCAACGTCACCGTCACGACCGCCCAGTAGCCGAGCCACAACCGCGACAGCTCGCCCGACTGGTGAAAACTGAAGCTCATCAGGATGCCAGCGAGCTCGACCACGAGCCATGCGAACGCGACGCGCCCCATCAGCCCGACGAGCCGCTTGCCGCGCCACGACTGGTAGATGCCGAACGCCGGAAAACACACGACGACGAGCAGGCAATCGAACAGCACCATCGTGCGCTGCAGATCGCTGAACCAGATGCTGCCGCCGTGCAGCGCGGCGGCGATCACGGCCCCCGTCACGACCATCGCAATATCGATGACTCTCGCCAGCACGCTCAACATGTCTGCTTCCTCTTTGAACAGGCGTTTGCCGAACAGCTCCTCGTGCAGCCCATGCCGCACATTCGATTCAAACGTTGCATGACGCTATTGAACCGGTAAGAAAATTCCTCCCGCAAGCGCACAAGTATTTCGAAAAATAATCGGAAATTCTTGCCACCCGCAAACCGAATTAAATCGGCAGATTTTCCCGAACCGGATGAAAATTACGACTATTTCGCAAGCTTTACGCCGACCCGTGACCCTTTGCGGGCGGCCTTACCCGGCCGGAAAGCCGATTTATTTTTTATTTTTTTATTTGCCTCCGCCACTCGCACGTAAGATTTTCCATGGCGAATACATCGCGAGTATCCGAAAATTCGCCCGGTTTTATTGTCGATTTACTTCATGCTACAACGGCAGGCACTGACTTCAATCGAGGAGTGCCAACATGAATGCTCCGGCCGTGGCTGCCGATACGCGCCATTCTTCTTCCGCCGCAAACGCCGCCGGCGCGCGCGTCGCGGTTCAGCAGGTGATCCTCGCCGGCGGGTCCGGCACGCGCCTGTGGCCGATGTCGCGCGAACACTATCCGAAGCAGCTGATCGGCCTGCTCGGCGATCATTCGCTGCTGCAGTCGACCGCACTGCGCCTCGACGGCCTGACGACCGGCCACCCGGTCAACGACGAGGTGCTGATCGTGTGCGGCGAGGACCATCGCTTCACCACCGCCGAACAGTTGCGCCTGACCGGCAAGCGCGCATCGATCGTGCTCGAGCCGCTCGGCCGCGACACCGCGCCCGCGCTGACGCTCGCCGCGCTGCGCATCGTCGCCGGCGGCAGCGACGCGGTGATGACCGTGATGCCGGCCGATCACGCGGTGGCCGACCTGCCGCGCTTTCACGCGGCCGTCGCGGCCGGCGTGCACTGCGCGGCGCAAGGCCGGATTGCGACGATGGGCATCGTGCCCGGCCGCGCGGAAACGGGCTACGGCTACATCCGCGTCGGCGCGCCGCTCGGCGATGCGGAGACCGGCGACCTCGACGTGCGCCGCCTCGACCGCTTCGTCGAGAAGCCGCACCTCGAACTCGCCCGGCAGTACGTCGCATCCGGCGAATACTGGTGGAACAGCGGGATCTTCATCGTCCGCGCATCGGTGTGGCTGAACGCGATCCGCGAGCTCGAGCCGGCGATCTACGCGGCCTGCGAGCAGGCGGTCGCGCAAGGCAAGCAGGACGGCGATTTCTTCCGCGTCGATCGCGACGCGTTCGCCGCGTCGCCGTCGAACTCGATCGACTATGCGGTGATGGAACAGCTCGCGAACCTGCCGTCGGTGGCCGAAAGCGTCGTCGTGCCGCTCGACGCGGGCTGGTCGGACGTCGGCTCGTGGGATGCGATCTGGCAGATCCTGCCGAAGGACGACGCCGACAACGTCGGCCGCGGCCACGTGCTGTTCGAGAACGCCGAATCGACGTTCGCGCATTCGGAAAGCCGGCTCGTCGCCTGCGTCGGCACGCAGAACCTCGTCGTCGTCGAGACGCCCGACGCGGTGCTCGTCGCGGACAAGTCGCGCGTGCAGGACGTGAAGAAGATCGTCGGGCGCATCAAGGCCGAACGCGGCGCGGAAGCGACCGATCACCGCAAGGTGCATCGCCCGTGGGGCCACTACGACTCGGTCGACATGGGCGAACGCTTCCAGGTGAAGCGCATCGTCGTGAAGCCGGGTGCGCGGCTGTCGCTGCAGATGCACCACCACCGCGCCGAACACTGGATCGTCGTGCGCGGCACCGCGCGCATCACGCGCGGCGACGACACCTTCCTGCTGTCGGAGAACGAATCGACGTATATCCCGCTCGGCGTTTCGCATCGCCTCGAGAACCCGGGCAAGATGCCGCTCGAACTGATCGAGGTGCAATCGGGCGCGTATCTCGGCGAGGACGACATCGTCCGCTTCGACGACACCTACGGCCGGCAGTAACGGCACGAACAGGCCCCGGCGGCCACAAACGCCGGGGCGCCGCATCGACCGCTGCGGCGCCCCGGCATGACCTGCATCGTGCGGCCCGGCGCGAATCTCGTGGGCACGATGTCCGCGCGCGGCTTCGAACGACGCTCAACCGACCCGATACGCGTACTCGCGGCGCTCCGACTGCACCGGATCGTTGCGGCTCTCGGCCAGCGCGCCCGCATGGCGGTCGGCGATGAAGCGCTTGATGTCCGACTCCGCGCGCGCCAGCGCAGACAGGCCGGCCAGCACCGCGCTCTGCGGCACGCGCACCGGCTCGTCGCTCGCGCCGTGGCGATCGATCCACTGGCGCGCCCAGTCGAGCGCGTACTGCTCGGCTTCCTCGGGATCGGTGAAGCGCGGGCCGATCAGGCCCGAGCGCTCGACGCGCCGGTCGTCCTGCACGATCTCGGCCCAGGCGCGGTACATCAGGTTCTGCACCGGCTGCGCGATACCGTAGATCGTGTAGCCGCGATACTCGTCGACCTGCGGTTCGGCCGACGCGAAGCTCGCGGACGACACGCGCGCATGGCGCAGTCCGGCCTCCGGCGCGCCGGGCACGGTGAACGACGCGTCGGACGATGCCTGCGCTTCGTCTCGCGACGCGGCACCGCCCCGCGCGCCCTCGTCGGACCAAACGTTTGCCTGCGCCACCGGCAATTGCCACGACTCGGGGTTCTGCCAGAACACGCCGCGCAAACGGTCGTTGTCGGGCACGGGTTCCGCGCGGCACGCGGGTGCGACCGGCACCGGCGGCGGCGGAACATACGCGAACGTGCGTCCGCTGAACTGGGTCAGCACGTCGATCATCTGCAGCAGCGTGCCGTTCGCGAGCCACTCTTCGTAGCGGCGGCGGCACGTCGGGCCGGACGGGTAACGACCCGGCAGCTTGGACCAGGCTTCGCCCGTGGTCAGAATCCAGAGCACCGCGTTGGCGACGACGCGCGGTTCCGCGCGTGGACGACCGCGGCGGTTCAGCCGGATGGGTTCATCGGCGATCAGCGGTGAAAGACGAAACCACTCTTCATCGTTAAGCTCATCGAAGAACATAGCAGATCTCTCCACGCAGCCAGGCCGGGGCTGCGATTGGCGGCGCCGTCGCGACGAGTCGCGGGGCGGCCGGGTTGCACGTTATGGTTATCCGGTTGTGCACGCCGGCGCGACACCGCACTACCTCGGTGCCGCAATTCCCGGCAATGGCGCACAAATCACGGTCTCACTCCAATGTGGGAATTTTTGTGCACGAAGCATACCATCCCTAGGGTTTATCTCAATATGACAATGACTTAATGTTACGCACTGAAACAACCTGCCAAGGATGCGAAATCTTTTTATGCATGAATTTTTTTACGGGATGCTTATGCGGAACGCTGTGAAGCCCCGTCTGGCGTGGCTTTGCGGGATGCCTACGAAACTTGCGGAGCAGCCATTTCGCCGTGCTCCGACCCTTACCGGTAACAAACCCGGGATTCACGACTGAAAATCGGTAAATCCGGGAAAAATTGGTAACGAGATATTCACGAACCGGTAAATCATTCAATTGCGTGCCGATGGAATTATCTCCACGCACAAGCTTTTATCGTTTCTCCTGCGGGCGATGAAAGCGACCTGACGTGACGCGCACGTTGTTTCGCTGCGCGCAAGCGCGCGCAGGCAAAAATGTCGTCGCAACGGGAGGCGCGAGCGCGCCGTCAGCGCAGGTCGCCGGCCAGCGACGCGGTCACTTCCGTGTCGATGCGCTGTGCCGGCATCTTGTACGCCGGATGATCGCAGCCGATCGACAGCGCCGCGCCGCCCTTGAGCGCCGCACGCATCGGCGCGCTCAGCTCGAAGCGCACGAAATGCACGGCGGAGGTCTTCTCCGCGTTGTCGCGTTCGAGATCCTCGTCGGCGATCGCATGGACCGGCGCGTAACCGTCGACCTGCAGGTACACGCGATCCTCGATGCCGATCAGCCGCGCGAGCGCCGCACGCCGTTCGGCCTCGTGCTCGTACTCGATCTGCATCGTCGCCTTCAGGTTGGTGCCGTCGGGCACCAGCGGCAGATAGGCCTCCAGTTCGCCTTCGATGCCCGCCTCGTCGAAGATCTTCTCGATGTGCAGCATCTCCTGGATCTGATAGCGGATCGTGGTCTCGTCCTCGAACAGGAAGCGCAGATGATTGCCGAGCGATACCGCGCGGCGGCGCTTGTACGCGACGAGCCGCGCATGTTCGTCCTTGCGGATCTTCGCGTACGCTTCGAGCGTCAGCAGGGAGTCGCGGGTCAGCGTCATGAATGTCCTCGTCCTGGTTCGTCGGGCGGCCGCTGCCCGTCAGATGCCGTATGCGCGGCGCAGCAGCGTGAGCGGATGCGCGAGCGGCGCCGACGGCAGCCCGTGTTCGTCGATGCCCTGCGCGATGTGATGGCCGGCCAGCGCGCAATCGGACGACACGAAATCCGGCTTCGGCTCCGCCATCGCCTTGAACACCGGCGCACCGATCCGCATCGCGTCCGCATGGAAGGCCTTCTTCACGCCGAACGTGCCCGCGTGGCCCGAGCAGCGCTCGACGACGTTCACGCGCGTATCGGGCACGAGCGACAGCGTGTCGGCCGTCTTGCGGCCGATGTTCTGCACGCGCGCATGGCACGGCACGTGATACGACACGGTGCCGAGGCCGGTCTTGAAATCGGTCTTCAGCAGTCCGTCGCGGTGCCGCGCGATCACGTATTCGAACGGATCCCAGAACGCGTCGGCGACCGCGCGCACCGCTTCGTCGTCGGGGAACATCAGCGGCAGCTCGTTCTTGTACATCAGCACGCAGCTCGGGATCGCGCCGATCAGCGCATAGCCTTCGCGCGCATAGCGTTCGAGCACCGGAATGTTCACGGCCTTCTTCGCGGCGACGCCGGCGAGATTGCCCTGTTCGAGCAGCGGCATTCCGCAGCAGGCCTCGCGCGTCACGAGTTCGTACGGGATGTCGTTGTGCGCGAGGATCGCGAGCAGGTCGTGGCCGATGCCGGGCTCGTTGAAATTCACGTAGCAGGTCGCGTAGATCGCGACCCGGCCGGGCGTGCGCTCGCCGTCGCGCGCAGCCGGCGCGGACGAACGCTGCGCCGCGCGCCGGAACTTGCGCGGCGCGAATTCCGGCAGCCACGCGTGGCGGTCGACGCCGAGCACCGCTTCGAGCGCATGGCGCGCGGGCGGCGTGCGGTTGACCGCGTTCACCGTCTGCGTGACGACCGGGATGCCGGCGAGATGGCCGAGCGCGTCGGTGTTCGACAACAGCCTGTCGCCCAGCTTCGCTTCGCCGCGCCGGTAGCGCGCGGCCTTGCCGCGCAGCATCAGGTGCGGGAAATCGACGTTCCACGCATGCGGCGGCACGTACGGGCATTTCGTCATGTAGCAGAGGTCGCACAGATAGCACTGGTCGACGACCTTGCCGAACGCGTCCTTCGGCACCTCGGCGACGTCGCCCATCGGCGTGTCGTCGACGAGATCGAACAGCGTCGGGAACGCGCCGCACAGCGACACGCAGCGCCGGCATCCCGCGCAGATGTCGAACACGCGCGTCATCTCGGCGTCGATCTCGGCCTGGTCGTAGAACACTTCGGACTGCCAGTCGAGCGGATGCCGGGTCGGGGCTTCGAGGCTGCCTTCCTTGTGGGGCATGGGGCGCTCCATCGAGCGTGGCGCGCAGGCGCGCGAACCCGCCGCCCGCGCGAGGCGGGCAGCGATCGACGAACGGTCCGCCCGTCGCCGGGCGTGACCGCACCGGGCCGTGCAGCGGGCGGCGAACCCGTCAGTCGACGAGTGCCTCGAGCGCCTTCGTATAGCGGTTCGCGTGACTGCGCTCGGCCTTCGCGAGCGTTTCGAACCAGTTGGCGATTTCGTCGAAACCTTCGTCGCGCGCCGTCTTCGCCATGCCGGGATACATGTCGGTGTATTCGTGCGTTTCGCCGGCGATCGCCGATTCGAGATTCAGCCGCGACGAACCGAACGGCAAGCCCGTCGCCGGGTCGCCGACCGTTTCCAGGTATTCGAGGTGGCCGTGCGCATGACCCGTCTCGCCTTCGGCGGTCGAACGGAACAGCGCGGCAACGTCGTTCTGGCCTTCGACGTCCGCCTTCGACGCGAAATACAGATAGCGCCGGTTCGCCTGCGATTCGCCCGCGAATGCGGCCTTCAGGTTCTCTTCGGTTTTGCTGCCCTTGAGTTGAGCCATTTGCGCCTCCGTTCGTGTCGGCGCGGCCGCGTGCAAGACCGGGCCGATGAAGTATGTGGGGAACGATGCGTTTGCCGGGACGCGCGCATCGTGCTCTTTAATCTAGGCGCTGGCGTTCGCATCCCCCAATAGGCATTTTCAATCCGCGCGATAGTACGCGGCCGGGCGTTGCGCGTCGGTCATGCGTCGGTCGCGCGCCGCAGCAGCAGTTCGCGCTCGCGCGCATTGCGGGTCAGTTCGGCCGCGCGCCGGAACTCGGCCTTCGCCTCGTCGGCGCGGCCGAGCTTCGCGAGCAGGTCGCCGCGCACGCTCGGCAGCCAGTGATAGCGCACCAGCGCGGGATCGTCGCGCAGCGCGTCGACGAGTTCGAGCGCGGCGGCCGGCCCGAACGCCATCCCCACCGCCACCGCGCGATTCAGCTCGACGACGGGCGACGGCGCGACCTCGACGAGCGCGTCGTACAGCGCGACGATCTGCGCCCAGTCGGTTTCCGACGCGTGCCGCGCGCGCGCATGGCAGGCCGCGAGCGCGGCCTGCAGCGCATACGGGCCGCGCACGCCGCCGAGCTTCGTCGCCCGCTCGAGCGCGGCGAGGCCGCGCCGGATCAGCAGCGGATCCCAGCGGCTGCGGTCCTGGTCGAGCAGCAGCACGGGCCGCCCCTGCGCATCGGTGCGCGCATGCAGGCGCGACGCCTGCAGCTCCATCAGCGCGACGAGCCCGAGCACCTCGCTCTCGTCCGGCGCGAGCCCGGCCAGCACGCGGCCGAGCCGCAGCGCCTCGTCGCACAGCGCCGGGCGCATCCAGTCGTCGCCCGCGGTCGCCGCATACCCTTCGTTGAAGACCAGGTAGATCACTTCGAGCACCGACGCGAGGCGGGCCGGCCGCGCATCGGCGGCCGGCACCTCGAACGGCACGCGCGCCGCCGCGAGCGTGCGCTTCGCGCGCACGATCCGCTGCGCGATCGTCGGCTCGGGCGTCAGGAACGCGCGCGCGATCTCGCCCGTCGTCAGCCCGCCGAGCAGCCGCAGCGTCAGCGCGACGCGCGCATCGGTCGACAGCACCGGGTGGCACGACGTGAAGATCAGCCGCAGCAGGTCGTCGCCGATGTCGTCGTCGCGCGCGTCGGCGAGCGCATCCGCGATGTCGGGCACCACGTGCGCCTCGAGCGCATCCATTTCGTGGCCGAGCTGGCTGCGCTTCGCCGCATGCAGCGACTCCTGGCGAACGCGGTCGAGCGCGCGGCGCTTCACGGCCGTCATCAGCCACGCGGCCGGGTTGTCGGGCACGCCGTCGACGGGCCAGTGCTCGAGCGCCGCGACGAGCGTGTCCTGCGCCAGTTCCTCGGCCACGCCGACATCGCGCACCACGCGCGCGGCGCGCGCGATGATCTTCGGCGCCTCGATCCGCCACACCGCTTCGATCGCACGATGCGTCGCCGCATGCGTCACGACGCGTGCCCCTGGGCGGTCCCGTCCTGTTCCGCGTACATCAGCTCCCATACGTGGCCGTCCGGATCGGCGAACGCGTGGCCGTACATGCCCGGATACTCCTGCGGCGGGCGCGGCACCGCGCCGCCGGCCGCGCGGGCGGTCGCGACGGTGCGGTCGACTTCCGCGCGGCTTTCGCAGGACAGGCACGGCAGGATCTGCACGTGCGTCGCCGGTTCGACGACGGTCTTGTCGGTGAAGCTCCGGAAGAACGGCCGGACCAGCAGCATCGCGAAGATCGTGTCGCTGATCCGGATGCAGGCGGCCTGGTCGTTCGTATAAGCCGGCACGACGCCGAAGCCGAGCGCCTCGTAGAACGCCCGGGCGCGCGGCAGGTCGGCCACCGGCAGATTGATGAAGATCATCTTGTGCATGACGGTCGCTCCCGTTGATATCGATGTCAGAGGGCGCGGTCGCGCCCGACCTGCAGTTCGCGGAACCGCTCGACCGCGTCGCTCGGCGTCAGGTCGTCCAGCTCGAACAGCGGACGCACCTCGATTTCCGCGTCCATGTCGGCGCCGAACGGCGCCGGGAAGCGGCGCGTCCATTCGAGCGCCTCGTCGCGCGAACGCACCTGGATCAGCGTATAGCCGGCGATCAGCTCCTTCGTTTCGGCGAACGGGCCGTCGACCACCGTGCCCCTGCCGCCCGAATAGCGTACGCGCCAGCCCTCCGCGCTGGGGCGCAGGCCCGTCGCGTCGAGCAGCACGCCGGCTTTCGCCAGTTCCTCGTGATAGTCGGTCATCGCCTCGACCAGCCGGTCGTCCGGCAACGCGCCGGATTCGCTGACGGCGTTCGCCCGGACCATGATCATGAATCGCATCGTTCGCTCCTTGTTGTCGGTGGATGAAGGCGCGCGCTCATCGGCGCCTTGTCTGGACGACGCGCGGAA
The DNA here is from genome assembly GCF_902499075.1 of Burkholderia pseudomultivorans. GTDB lineage: Bacteria > Pseudomonadota > Gammaproteobacteria > Burkholderiales > Burkholderiaceae > Burkholderia > Burkholderia pseudomultivorans. The sequence goes on from NZ_CABVPP010000049.1 coordinate 42,059, forward strand.
CGCGACCGGATCGACACGCGGCGCGACGCATCAGGGTAAATACCTAGCCGGCGTGCCTACAGGAAGCACGGGCCGACCGCGCGCACCTCGACCGTGCACCATTGGGCGGCCGGGCACTGGCGCGCGATCTCGATCGCCTCGTCGCGCGTATCGACATCGACGATGAAAAAACCGCCGATCATCTCCTTCGCTTCCGCGAACGGACCGTCGAGCAGGCGCGTCTCGCCGTCGCGCATCTGCACGCGCGCGCCGTGCTCGGCGCGCTCCAGCGACTCGACCGCGCGCAGCACGCCGCGCGCCTTCAGCGTCTCGGCGAACGCGACCATGCTCGCGTAGAGCGCCTGCCCCTCCTCGAGCGTGCGTTCGGCGCGCTGGCCGACCGGTTCGACAATCAATAGCATGTAGGACATGGATGTCTCCTGTAAGGACCGGCATGCCGCGCATCCGATGCGCGGTGCGCGGCCCGGCCGCCGCCGCGGCCCGCCTGTCGGGCACAAATCCTGCGCCACCGCAAAAAGGCGTTAGTGCAATTGCATCACCGCCTCTACTGCAATGGCACTATTTACCTGATACGTGCGGCGACGCCATATTTACCGGACTTTCATTTCGAACGACAGCGGCCGTGCCCGACCGGGAATTTTTTCAACCGCTGCGGAGCCCCGCCGCACGGGGCTTTCCGGCAAGCCGGCGGACGAATTGAAAATTTGTCTCGAAACTCAATTGAGTTAGTTGAATCACATAGGTTGTTGCGATTCGTCTTATCTTCAATTTTGCCTTGAACAAAGGAGGATAAACACCATGGCGCTCACCGACTCGATCGAACACAAGCTGGACCGCGGGTTGTCCGAAGTCCGCCGCACCGGCCGGCGCGTGGGACGCTCGACGCGCTCCGCCGCCCGCGACCTGCATGCGGACGTGCAGGACGATCTGCGCGGGCTGGTCGACGAACTGGAAGATCTGCTGAAGAACGACGGCGACGGCGATATCGCCGCGCTGCGCAAGCGCGTGCAGTCGCGGCTCGACGAAGCGCGCAGCGCGCTCGACCACGCGTCGGGCAACGCGGCCGCCCGGCTGCGCGATTCGGCCGAACGCGTGTCGCAGGTCGTGCACGACAACCCGTGGCAGACCGCGGGCGTCGTCGCCGGCCTCGCGTTCGTTGCGGGCCTGCTCCTTGCCCGCCGTTGAAGAACGGGGCCGGCTGTCCCGTTCGTCCTCTATCCGATCACAAAGGAGAACCGCCATGCAGAAGTCCCTCGCCATGAAGGCCGCCGCCGCGGTGATGCTCGGCAGCCTCGCCCTCGCCGGCTGCACGACCACGCCGGACCGGCCCGAAAGCGCATCGGCCAGCGCCTCGAAGCGCCAGTCGATCGACGCCAACGTCAATGCGACGCTGTCGCGCCTCTATTCGACGGTACAGGGCTCGCGCGAACTCGTCGCGAAGGCGCGCGGCGTGCTCGTGTTCCCGAGCGTGCTGCAAGCCGGCTTCATCGTCGGCGGCCAGTCGGGCAACGGCGCGCTGCGCGTCGGCGGCAGCACGGTCGGCTACTACAACACGTCGTCGCTGTCGGTCGGCCTGCAGGCCGGCGCGCAGTCGAAGGCGATCGTGTTCCTGTTCATGACGCAGGATGCGCTCGACTCCTTCCGCAAATCGGACGGCTGGTCGGCCGGCGCCGACGCGTCGGTCGCGGTCGTCAAGGTCGGCGCGAACGGCGCGGTCGACACGACCACGGCCACCGCGCCGGTCGAGGTGCTGGTCCTGACCAACGCCGGGCTGATGGGCGACCTGTCGGTGAACGGCACCAAGGTCACGAAGCTCAACATCTGACGCGCGCCGCGCGTCCGCCTTGCGGCAGCGCCGCGGCCCCGGCCGCGGCGTTTTTGTATCGGCGCGCGACGGCCGCGATGCCGCCACCGTTTATGGCGGCACTGTTTGCGGGCATACTGCCGATCGGGCCGCCCTGCGCGCGTTTTGCCGCGCATCCGTGACGTTTGCGAGCCGATCGCACACGGAGCGGCGAGATTCAATCCAACCACGCATCAATCTGCGCGAACGCCACCCATGGATAGCGGACACGACCACCAAAAATTCTTCTACTTCCTGCTGTTCGCGGTCACCGTCGGACTCTGCGGAATCCTCGCGCCGTTCTCCGGAGCCGTGTTCTGGGGCACCATTCTCGCGATCCTGTTCCAGCCCGTGCAGCGCTGGCTCGCCGCGCGCTTCGGCAAGCGCCGCAACCTGGCCGCGCTGGTGACGATGACGCTGATCATCCTGATCGTGATCCTGCCGCTGGTGTTCGTCACCGCGACGCTGGTGCAGGAAATCGCGTATGTGTACCAGGAACTCAAGGACGCGCAACCTAACTATTCGCAATACTTCCAGGACATCATCCACGCGCTGCCGTCATCGATCCAGCACCTGCTGCAGAAATACGGGCTGACCAATATCCCCGGCATCCAGAAGAAGCTGACCGACGGCGCCGCGCAGATCAGCCAGTTCGCGGCGTCGCAGGCGCTCAGCATCGGCCAGAACACGTTCCAGTTCATCGTCAGTTTCGGCGTGATGCTGTACATGGTGTTCTTCCTGCTGCGCGACGGCGGCGAAATCGGCCGCCGCGTGCGCCGCGCGCTGCCGCTCGACGAAGAGCACAAGAACCTGCTGCTGGCGAAGTTCACGACGGTCGTGCGCGCAACCGTGAAAGGCAACATCGCGGTCGCGCTCGTGCAGGGGGCGCTCGGCGGGCTGATCTTCTGGATTCTCGGCATCCAGGGCGTCGTGCTGTGGGGCGCGCTGATGGCGTTCCTGTCGCTGCTGCCGGCGATCGGCGCGAGCCTCGTGTGGGTGCCGGCCGCGCTCTACTTCCTGATGACGGGCGCGATCTGGAAATGCGTGATTCTCGTCGCGTTCTGCGTCGGCGTGATCGGCCTCGTCGACAACCTGCTGCGCCCGATCCTCGTCGGCAAGGACACGAAGATGCCCGACTGGGTCGTGCTGATCTCGACGCTCGGCGGCATGGCGCTGTTCGGCATCAACGGCTTCGTGATCGGGCCGCTGGTCGCCGCGCTGTTCATGGCGAGCTGGGACATCTACGCGCGCGCCGAACAGGGCGAGTGACGCGCGGCGCGTCGGCGATGCCGCGCGCATCGCGCCCGGCGCGCAGCCGGACGCAGCCGGTCACGGGTGACGAATGCGGATCACGACCGGCTCCGGCGCGCCGGCCGCCCGGTCCGCTGCGGCGAGCATCAGCGATCCGCCGTACGGACCGACCCGATGGACGCCGTCCGACGGCAGCGACACGGCACGCCCGTCCGCCGCATCGCGCCACGTCGCGCGAATGCCCGATCGCTCCGGTCGGCCAAGCGGCGCGCCGTCGAGCCCGAGCAGCGCGACATGCGCACCGGGCAGACGCCGGCCGTGCGCATCGAAATGCAGCGTCGCCGTCGCGCCGCCCGACGCATTTCTCCCTTCCATGATCGCCGCCGGCGGCGTTTCGAACCCCACGTCGTAGCGCTCGACGAGTGCGCCGGTAAACCGCACCACGCCGTTCGAGCCGACCGGCCCGGCCGCACCCGCGCCGGACATCGCGCAGGCGACGCCCACGCCCGCAATCGTGATCCGCAGGGCAGCGCCGATGCGCCGCGTCGCGCGATCGCCCGCTTCCCCTTCCGTCCGCTTCTGCGTGATCCGCATGTTCCGCCTCCTTCTGCCGTGCAACCAGAAAAAAAGCGGCGTGACGCATCCGTCACACCGCTTCGTTTGCTGGCAACTACTTTAGAGAGAGACGCCGGGACAATATATGGGACAAGTTCTAAATCGCTGCTTGTCTGATCTGACTCGTATCGTTCTGCACCGGAGTCCGCGCCGCCGGCGAAGCCGGCATATGCTCACGCATCCGGATCGACGCGCAGCACGAGCTTGCCGCGATGGTCGCCGTCGAACAGGCGATTGAGCACGTCGGGCGCGTTTTCGAGACCGTCCGCGACGGTTTCCTCGGCCTTCAGCCGCCCGTCGCGCAACCAGCCCGCGAGCGTACGCACGGCTTCGCGGCCGTTGCGGTAGTCGAGGATCAGGAAGCCGCGCATCGTCAGCCGCTTCGAGATCAGCACGCCGACGTCGTCCGCCGCGCGGCCGCTGTTGTAGTTCGAGATCACGCCGCACAGCGCGACGCGCCCGCCGATCACCATCCGCGACAGCACCGCGCGCATCACGTCGCCGCCGACGTTCTCGAAATCGACGTGCACGCCGTCCGGCGTCGCCGCCTTCAGCTGCTGGCGGAAGTCGTCGGCCTTGTAGTCGACGGCCGCGTCGAAGCCGAGCGTGTCGGTCAGGTAGCGGCACTTGTCCCGCCCGCCCGCGATGCCGACCACGCGCGCGCCGTGGATCTTGCCGATCTGCCCGGCGATCGAGCCGACCGAGCCGGCCGCCGCCGACACGACCAGCGTCTCGCCCGGCTGCACCGGCGCGATTTCCGTCAGCCCGTAGTACGCGGTCTGGCCGCTCATCCCGCACGCGCCGAGCAGCGTCGGCAGCGGCAGCCCCGAGTCCGCGGGCAGCTTCACGAGCTGCGCGGCGTGCTCGGCCGGCACCACCGCATAGTCCTGCCAGCCGACGAGCCCCTGCACGAGATCGCCTTCGGCGAAACCGGCGTGCCGCGACGCGACCACGCGCCCGATGCCGAGCGCGCGCATCACTTCGCCGATCGCGACGGGCGGCAGGTACTGCGGCACGTCGCTCATCCACACGCGGTTGGTCGGGTCCATCGACAGGTACAGCACGCGCACGAGCACTTCGCCGTCCGCGAGCGCCGGCACCGGCGCCTCGACGAGCGAGAAATGTTCGCGGCCGACGCGTCCTTCCGGGCGCGTCTTCAGCAACAGCTGGCGATTCACGGGTGTCGACACGATCGGCTCCTCCTGGTTGGCCCGCGCAACGGACTCAGACCGCGCACATGCCGCCGTCGATCACGAGTTCGGCGGCGGTCATGAAGCGGCTCTCGTCGGACGCGAGATAGACGGCCGCATGCGCGACGTCGTCCGGCTCGCCAAGCCGGCGCAGCGGAATGCCGCGCGCGAGCTTGCGCGCGGCGTCGCGTTCGCCGAGCGCCTGGAACAGCGGCTCGACGATCCCCGTGCGGATGAACGCCGGGTGGATCGAATTGCAGCGCACGTCGAGCTCGCGCCGCGCGCAGTCGATCGCGACCGACTTCGTCAACGATGCGACCGCCGCCTTCGACGCGTTGTACGCGGTGTAGTCCGGCTCGACCTTGAACGCGGCGACCGACGAGATATTGACGATCGACGCGGGGCGGCTCGCGCTCAGGTACGGCAGCGCATGCTTGCAGCCGAGCACGATGCTTTCGACGTTGATCGCCATCACGCGCCGCCATTCGTCGAGTTCGACCTGCGCGGGCGCGGCGACCGAACCGACGCCCGCGTTGTTGACGAGCACCGACAGCCCGCCCATCGCTTCGTTCGCCTGTGCGAGCAGCGCCTGCCAGCGCGCTTCGTCGCGCACGTCCTGCACGGCGGCGAACGCGACCGTGTCCGCGCGCCCCGCGTTGAGTTCCTGCGCGAGTGCGTCGATAGCGGCCGCGTCGGCGATATCGGTCAGGAACACGCGCGCGCCCTGCTCGACCATGCGGCGCGCGATTGCGCGGCCGAGGCCGCCGGCGGCGCCCGTGATGTATGCGCACTTGCCTGCGAGGCGCGGGGAAACGACTGTCATCGAAGCTGCTCCTGTCGTGAATCGTCGTCGCGGTTCGTGACCGCGACCGTGACGGCCGGACCGGCCGCGCTGCGCGCCGTCGGCCACCGTGGAAGAACCGCCGCGGTCAGAACCGGTCGGCCGGCGTCGACCGCACGAACGCGCACAGCTGCGGCGAATGCGTATCGATCATCTGCTGGAACGGCGCGCGATGCCCGTAAGCGATGCCGGACACCAGAAACAGGCACACGGCCGCGAGGCGCGGCGAAAACGGCGTCTTTTGCGCGCGAGCGTACGCATGCAGGAACGCGAACGCGACCAGCGCGCCGAGCAGCCAGCCGGCGACGACCTCGGGAATCGTGTGCGAATGATCGAAGACGCGCGCGACGGCCGTCGCCGCGCCGGCGAGCAGGCCCGCCGCGACGCCGGGCGCGCGGCCCGGACGGAACGCCTGCCACAGCATCGACAGCGCGACGGTCCACACCGACGTCGACAGCATCGTATGGCCGCTGATCACGCGGAAATCGAACGCGGGGAGCGCGACGCCGCAGCCCGCATAGAGAATCTTGGTCGCGCCGACCAGCACCATGCCGGCCGCCAGCAGCGCGACCCAGCGCAGCGCGAGCCGCCAGTTCGACAGCGCGAGCCACGCCGCGCACGTCAGGGCGATCGGCAGGGTCAACGCGGCATCGCCGATGTTGCTGATTTCACTCCACATAACGCACTTCGAACCACGGCTGAAAGGCCGCAGTTTAACGCATGCGCGAAGGGCGTCTGTGTCAGCCTGTGTCAGGCTGTATCAGCCCGCGACACCGGTAATCAGCAGCAGGTTGGTGCCCGTGATGACGACGAACAGCGCCCACGCGACTGCGCGCGTGCCGCGGTCGATCGCGTGTTCGCCCATCGTCGCGCGATCGCCGACCGAGCGGATCAGCGGCCACATCGCGAACGGCAGCTGCAGGCTCAGCAGCACCTGGCTCCAGACCAGCAGCTGTCCGACCGAATTGTCGCCGAGCCACAGCACGCCGATCAGCGCGGGCACCAGCGCAAGGCCGCGCGTGATCAGCCGGCGCTGATAGCACGGGATCTTCATGTGCAGGAAGCCGTCCATGATCACCTGGCCCGCGATCGTGCCCGTCAGCGTCGAGCTTTGCCCGGATGCGAGCAGTGCGACGCCGAACAGCAGCGCGGCCGCGCCGCCCGCGATCGGCGTAATCAGCTGGTAGGCCTGCTCGATGTCGGTGACGTGGGTCTGCCCGGTCGCATGGAAGGCCGCGGCCGCGACGACCAGGATCGCCGCGTTGACGAGCATCGCGACGAACAGCGACACGCAGGTGTCGATGCGCACGACGGCAAGCGTGTCGCGAATCGCGCCGCGCGCGCCGCCGACCACGCGCCGCGTCTGCACGACCGACGAATGCAGATACAGGTTGTGCGGCATGATCGTCGCGCCGACGATGCCGAGCGCGAGCACGATCGCGTCCTTGCGGTCGTGCCCCGGATCGCCGGGCACGAGCCCTCTTGCCACCGCATGCCAGTCGGGCGGCGTGATCGCGACCTGCGCGACGAAGCAGAACGCCATCGTCGCGATCAGCCCGAGCACGATCGCCTCGATCTGCCGGAAGCCCTTGCCCTGCAACCCGAGCACGACCACCGTGTCGAGCGCGGTCAGCACGATGCCCCACGCGAGCGGCACGCCGAGCAGCAGCTTGAACGCGAGCGCGCAGCCGAGCACTTCCGCGATGTCGCACGCGATGATCGACACCTCGGCCGTCACCCATTGAACCGCACGCCCGAACGGGCCGTAGCGGTCGTAGCTGGCCTGCGCGAGATCCTTGCCGGCGACGAGGCCGAGCCGCGCGGCGAGCATCTGCAGGAAGATCGCCGCGAGGCTCGAGAACGCGACGACCCACAGCAGCGCATAGCCGAACTGCGAGCCGGCCTGGATATCGGTCGCCCAGTTGCCGGGGTCCATGTAGCCGATCGCGACCAGCAGGCCCGGCCCGAAGAAGCGCTTGAGCTTCAGCCAGCGCGGCGCGCCAGCGTCGATCGTGATGCTGCCCTTTACTTCCGACGGACAGAACGGGGCTGTGGCGGTAGAGGGGAGGAAGCGCATGGAAGCCGGGAGTCGAAATCGCGATAGGCCGATTTTACGGGTATCCGTCCCGTTTTCTCCCGCGTGCCGCGGCGCGGCCGTTCGGCGTCGTGCGCGTGCGCTGCCGGCTCGCCTGCGCCGTCCGGCGATGCGCCGCCGTTGGCGAGGATCTTTTCCCGCTCGGCCATGCGAAATTCGGTCGGCGACATCAGCAGGCGCTGGCGGAACAGCTTCGCCAGCCGCTCGCCGCTGCCGAAACCGGTGCGGCGCGCGACCTTGTCGGCCGGCAGCATCGTATGGACCAGCATGTGGCACGCGCGCTCGAGCCGCACATGCTGCACGAACTCGGTCGGCGTCACGCCGATCTCGTTCTTGAAGCGCCGCAGGAAATTGCGCTCGCTCATCGCGACCGCCTGCGCGACGTCCACGACCGAGATGCGGTTCACGCTCTGCGCGCGCAGACGCTGCGCCGCCGTCCGGATCGACGGGCTCGCGCTCAGTTCGCGGAACGCCCACATCGACTGCGCATAGCGCTGCTCGACCGGCCGCAGCAGGTTGCAGGCGATCTCCTGCGCGGCGCTGTCGCCGAGGTCGACGCGGAACATGTCGAGCGCGGCGGCGAACACGTCGGTCTCGACCGCCTGCAGTTCGGTCGCGGCCGCCTGCAGTTCGGTCGCGGCCGCCGCGCGACGCCGTCCGGCCGGCCGCGCGGGCGTCGCCGATGCGTGCTGCGCCGCCGCCAGCGCCGGCAGGTCCATCGCATCGACGATCGAGCGCGCGCGTTCGCGCACCTCGGCCAGCCGGCGGCGCAGCGCGTCGCTCCAGTTGACCGCGGCACACTCGCCGTGCAGATGAAAGAACGCGAGCACGCGCCTGGCGTGTTCGTCGTTAAGCGCTTCGGTCGCGATCCGCACGCCGGACGACGATTGCAGCAGCCCGCCGCTTTCGGAGACGTACTTCAGTTGATAACCCGCACCGAACGCGTGCAGGCGATTCGCCAGATTGAAAGCCTCGCCGAGACACGCGGCCTGGGTCAACGAAAACCCCGTGCTCAAATAGACAACGACCCACCGCTGATCTGCTGCATCCACGTGCCAAGCCCCCGCTCGTTCCGACTTCTTTTATTGCCATCGAGCTGTCTGGCTTGTATTGGATTTTGAATTCAGGCGACAGGACGGCTATCTCGAAATATGAAGCGACGGCATCTTAGCCGAACGGGTCGCGCGCGGGGCGCGAATTGGCCGACTCGGACAGCATGATGGCGGATTACTACAGGTTGTCGCAGGCCGCTGGTATGCCGCTGCTGAATTCCCGCGGCGCGGGTCGCATGCACCGCATCGCCGCCGCGCTTCGTTGCACGTTGCATACGCGATGTCGATCGAAACGGTATGCTGACGGCTCCGCACGTCGCAGCCGCGCTGCGGCGCCCGCTTTCCCTCCCACGGAGATTCGCGATGCCGCCGATCCATGCCACCGCCGTCCTCGATGCCGATGCACCCGACTATGTAGTTCGCCTGCAGGCCGGCTCGCATGCGCTGACCGGCGACGAAGCCGAGCGCGAAGGCGGCCGCGATGCCGGGCCGGCGCCGTACGAGTTCGTGCTGGCCGGCCTCGCGCAGTGCACCGCCGCGACGCTGCGCATGTACATGCAGCGCAAGTCGTGGCCGGCCGTGCGCATCGACGTGCGCACCGAGCTGCATGCGGATCGCGAAGGCCTGCAGTACGTGCGGCGCATCGTCACGCTCGACGGCGCGCTCGACGATGCGCAGCGCGCGCGTCTCGCGGAAATCTGCGAGAAGACGCCCGTCACGCTGTTCATCAAGCGCGGCACGCGAATCGAGACGACGCTGAAGTGACGTGCACCGCGCGGCGTGCGGCGCGCGAACGCAACCGCGCCGCAAACGCCGCCGGCGTCACCGGCGATCGACGAAATGCACAACGGGCGGGCCCGCGCATCGCGCGGCCCGCCCGTTCGTGATTGACTGCGTATCCTGCGCTTACAGCCCGAGCGCGGACAGATCCAGCTTGCCGCCCTTCATCGGCGGGCACCAGAAATACGCGCCCGTCAGCGGCCGCGTGAAACGGAACAGGCCGTCGACGATCCCGTCGTCCGCGCCGCTCATCCGGCGCATCTGCACGTCGAACGCGCGGAACGAATTGCCGAACGCGACGAAGTAGAGGCCCGCGCGGCGCGCGTCGGACCACGGCGACGAACGGCGCAGCATGAATGCTTCGGGCTCGAAACTTTCCTGCGCGGTGCGCTTCACGTGCGCGGATTCGGGCGCGTCGTCGAGTTCCTCGTTGTCCGACCGGCGGCGGCCGACGATGTTGTCCATGTCGGCGGACGCGATGCGCTCCATCCGGTCGAAGTCGTGCAGCCACTGCTGGACCGCGACGAAGCTCGCGCCGTCGAGCCCCGCGCCCTGCCCCGCGACGATCGCGGCGGCCACCGCATCGTCGCCGGTCGGGTTCTCGGTGCCGTCCTCGTAGCCGGACAGGTCGCGATCGTTCGAATAACGGAACCCGTCGACGGCATCCTGCAGCGTGAATGCGGGCGCGAGCGCGCGTTCGATCGCCCGCGCGCGCAGCACGATCTCGCCGCGATCGTCGGCGCGCAGCCAGACCCACACGTCGGCCGGCGTCGCCGGCAGCACGCGGTCCTTCACCGCGAACGCCGGATAGTCGGTCAGGCCCGGAATCCGACGGTCGAGGTGCAGCGCCAGCGAATGCCCGAAACCGACGACCGTGTCGCGCCCGTCGACGATCTCGCGCAGCGCGGCCAGCGCCGCCGCCACGTCGCCGTCGTTCGAAATCGTGAAGGTCAGGTATCGGGCCGCCGTGTCGATCGGGGCCAGGATGCCTTGCTGAACGTCGCTCATCGTTTCCTCAGGAATGGTTCGTGGTGAAGCAAGAAGGGCCGAAACCCTGAATACTAACCGTATCGACGCCGCAACGCCGCATTCGTCGGACGTTGCGGCGGATCGGACACTGCTGATAGAATCCTTGCACGTCTTTTCGACGTCCTTTCAAACCGTTCACTTCAGGGAGGTGCAGATGTTCCGAATGCCAGCAGCCTTCCCGAACGTGGTCCCACGGCACAGCTGATCCAGCCTGCCGTCTGCGCCGGCTCCCGGATGTTTCACTAACCGCCGGCCCGCGCATTTTCCCGACAGCCCGTTTTCGTTCCGCCGCGCGTCATCCGTGCGGTTCCGGCTGTTGCGTTTGTTCTCCGAACCGGAAAGTCCCGTCGCGCGATGCGCCGGGCAACGATACATGACCCAGAAAACCACCCGTCCGGGCGGCCAGGCGTTCCGCGCCGTCTTCGGCTTCACGTTCCGCTACTGGCGCAGGCAGCCGCTGCGCATCGTCACGGTCGCGTCGCTCGCGCTGCTCGCCGCCGTCGCCGACGTGCTCACGCCGCTGTTCGCCGGCCGCCTCGTCGACGCGCTGTCGAGCGGCGTGGTCGACCGCGCCGCCGCATGGCATGCGGCGATCGTCGCATTCGGTACGCTGGCCGCGCTCGGCATCGGCGCGACGCTGCTGCGGCAAGGCGTCTACCTGAACATCATCGCGCTCACGCTGAAGATGATGAGCGAGATCGCCGCCGCGTCGTTCCACCGCGTGCAGCGCTTCTCGACCGACTGGCACGCGAACAGCTTCGCAGGCTCGACCGTGCGCAAGATCACGCGCGGGATCTGGGCGCTCGACCTGCTGAACGACACGGTGCTGATCGCGCTGCTGCCGTCGGTGACGATGCTGGTCGGCGCGACCGTGCTGCTCGGCACGCACTGGCCGGTGATGGGGCTCGTCGTCGGCGCGGGCTCGCTGCTGTACATCTCGGTGACGGTCGCCGTGTCGCTCGGCATCGTCGCGCCGGCCGCGCGGCTCGGCAACCTGTGGGACACGCGGATGGGCGGCGCGCTCGCCGACGCGGTGAGCTGCAACGCGGTCGTCAAGGCGTTCGGCGCGGAAATGCGCGAGGAAGCGCGGCTGTCGCGCGTGATCGGCAAGTGGCGGCAGCGCACGCGCCGCACCTGGGTGCGCGGCACGCTCAACGGCGGGCTGCAGGGCGCGATGCTCGTCGCGATGCAGGCGGCGATGATCGGCGTCGCGCTGCGGCTGTGGGCGAACGACGAGGCGAGCGTCGGCGACATCGCGTTCTCGCTGACGATGTTCTTCATGCTGCAGGGCTACCTGCGCGATGTCGGAATGCATATCCGCAACCTGCAGCGCTCGGTCAACGACATGGAGGAACTCGTCGCGCTGGAGCGCCAGCCGCTCGGCATCGACGATCGTCCCGGCGCGCCCGCGATCCGCATCGGCGAAGGCGAGATCCGCTTCGAGCACGTGACGTTCCGCTACGGCAACCATCCGGTGCCGCTGTACGACGACTTCTCGATGCGCATCGCGCCGGGCGAGCGCGTGGGCCTCGTCGGCCATTCGGGCTCCGGCAAGACCACGTTCATCAAGCTGATCCAGCGCCTGTACGACGTGTCGGGCGGCCGCATCACGATCGACGGGCAGGACATCGCACGGGTGCGGCAGGATTCGCTGCGCAGCCAGATCGCGATCGTCCAGCAGGAGCCCGTGCTGTTCCATCGCACGCTAGCGGAGAACATCGCGTATGCGCGTCCGGATGCGAGCCGCGCCGACATCGAGCGCGCCGCGCGGCTCGCCAGCGCGCACGACTTCATCGCGGCGCTGCCGGACGGTTACGACACGCTGGTCGGCGAGCGCGGGATCAAGCTGTCGGGCGGCGAACGCCAGCGCGTCGCGATCGCGCGCGCGTTCCTCGCCGACGCGCCGATCCTGATCCTCGACGAAGCGACGTCGAGCCTCGACAGCGAAAGCGAGGTGCTGATCCAGCAGGCGATGGAGCGGCTGATGGTCGGACGCACGACGCTGGTGGTCGCCCATCGGCTGTCGACCGTGCGCGCGCTCGATCGCCTGCTGGTGCTCGATCGCGGCAAGGTGATCGAGGAAGGCAACCACGATGCGCTGATCCGCATCGACGGCGGCGTGTACCGGCGCCTGTTCGAGCGGCAGGCGCTGGAGCTGGCGAAGGGGCTGATCGACACGCCGCGCCGTACGGCCGACGACTCGGCCGACGATTCGGCCGGCCCGCTCGGCGAGCCGGCGCAGGTGTGACGACGCACGGCCCGGCGGTGGCGTTTGCAGCCGCCGGCGCCGACCGGATCGTCGTCGGCAACGAGGCCGTGCAGTGCGCACGGCCTTTTTTTCGCCTGCCGGGCCGGATCGGATGCAGACGCCATCCGCATGCCCGGAGAACGGATGACCGAGGGGATCTAGCCGCGCGACGCGCAGCGCGTCACGCGCGAAATCAGCTGAGGCGCGATCCGGTCGAGCGGCAGGATCGCCGACGCCGCGCCGATCGCGGCGGCCGCCTTCGGCATCCCGTAGACGGCGCTGGTCGCCTCGTCCTGCGCGATCGTGTAGCAGCCCTTCGCGCGCATCGCCTTCAGCCCGAGCGCGCCGTCGCGGCCCATTCCCGTCAGCAGCACGCCGAGCGCGTCGCCCTGCCAGCCGTCGGCGACGCTGTTGAAGAACACGTCGATCGACGGCCGGTACGGCGTGTCGGCCGGATGGCGCGTATAGCCGAGCACGCCGCGCGGCGACAGGTACAGGTGATCGTTGGTCGCCGCGAGCAGCACCTCGCCCGCGCGCGGCACGTAGCCCTGCCGCGCGACGCGCACCGGCAGCCGCGTATAGCCGTCGAGCCACTCGGCCATGCCGAGCGCGAACGCCTGGTCGACGTGCTGGACGATCACGATCGCGGCCGGGAAATCGGCCGGCAGCACGCGCAGCAGCGCGGTCAGTGCGGTCGGCCCGCCCGCCGACGCGCCGATCGCGACGAGCGTCGGCTGGCCCGGCGCGGGCGTCGGCCCCGGCGGCACAAGCGCCGCCGTGCGGCTTTCGAGCAGGCGGCCGATCTGGTCGATCTTCGCGAGCAGCGGCTGCGGCGACGCATCGCTCGCGAGGCCGAGCGCGAGCGTCGGCGTATCGACCGCGTCGAGCGCGCCCGCGCCCATCGCCTCGTACACCGACGACGTGTTCGCGCTGACGCTCGCGGTCACGATCAGGATCGCGCACGGCGCGCGCGCCATGATCGCGCGCGTCGCGGCCACGCCGTCGACCTTCGGCATCACCAGATCCATCAGCACGAGGTCCGGCGGCTGCGCGACGCAGAAATCCACGGCCTCGTCGCCGTCGGTCGCCACCCACAGCACGCGATGGTCGGGCCGCAGCGCGATCACGCGCCGCAGCGCCTCGACCGCCAGCGGCAGATCGTTGACGATGCCGATGTTCATCCGCGCGCGTCTCCGATCAGGTCGTGCACCGCATCGAGCAGCGCCTCGTCGTGGAAGCTGCTCTTCGCGAGGTAGTAGTCGGCGCCGGCGTCGAGCCCGCGGCGGCGATCCTCGTCGCGATCCTTGTACGATACGATCATCACCGGCACGCGCTGCAGCATCGGATCGTTCTTGATCAGCGTGACGAGCTCGATGCCGTCCATGCGCGGCATGTCGACGTCGGTGACGACGAGGTCGAACGCGTCGCTGCGCACCGCGTTCCAGCCGTCCATCCCGTCGACCGCGACGGTCACGTCGTAGCCGCGCTTTTCCAGCAGCTTGCGCTCGAGTTCGCGCACCGTCAGCGAATCGTCGACGACCAGCACGCGGCGGCGGCGGTCGGCCAGCGCGAGCTGCGGGTTGTGCATCAGCTTCGCGAGCTGGCCGCCGCGCACCAGCTTGTCGACCGAGCGGATCAGGTCCTCGACGTCGACGATCAGCACCGGATCGCCGTTTTCGAGCAGCGCGCCGGCCGCGATGTTCTGGATCTTGTGCAGGCGGCTGTCGAGCGGCTGCACGACCAGCATCCGTTCGCCGAGGAACCGGTCGACCGCGACGCCGTACAGCTCGGGCTCGCCGCCGACCACCACGACCGCCGTGCTCGCGCGCGCCGCATCGGGCTCGCCCGCGTCGAGCAGCTGGTGCGCGGCGACGAGGCCCGCACGCCGGCCGTCGAACGGAAAATGCGGCTGCCCTTCGAGCACGTCGATGTCGTCGAGCGCGAGTTCGAGCGTGCGGCGCACGTGCGCGAGCGGAAACGCATACGGCTCGCCGCCGACCTCGACCAGCAGGCTGCGGATCACCGACAGCGTGAGCGGCAGCTGCAGCACGAAGCGCATCCCCGCGCCCGGTTCGTTGAAGATCCGCACCGCGCCGCGCACGCCGCGCACCATCTCCTGTACGGCATCGAGGCCGACGCCGCGGCCCGACACGTCGGTGACCGCGTCGCGCATCGAGAAGCCCGGCAGCAGCAGGAATTCGAGCAGTTCCGGATCGGACAGCCGCGCGGCCGTCTCGTCGTCGGTCAGGCGCTGGCGCACGACGGCCGCGCGCAGCGCGTCCATGTCGACGCCCGGGCCGTCGTCGATCACGCTGACCAGCAGCGAGCCCGCGCTGTGACGCGCTTCCAGCGTCACGCTCGCCTCGACCGGCTTGCCGCGCGCGCGCCGCGCGTCGGGCGAATCGACGCCGTGATCGATCGCATTGCGCAGCAGATGGCCGAGCGGCGCGTCGAGCAGGTCGAGGATGTCGCGGTCGACCTGCGTGCCCTCGCCGACGATCGAGAAGCGCACCTGCTTGCCGAGCGAGCGCGCGAGATCGCGAACGATGCGCGGATACGCGCGCGTCGCGTCGCCGAACGGCCGCATCCGGCATTGCAGCGCCTCGTCGTACAGCTGCTCGGCGATATGCGTGCTGCGCCGCTCGAAGCGGTCGAACTCGTCCATCCGCTCGGCGAACGAGCGCTGCAGGTCGTTCAGCATGTGCCGCACTTCGTTCATCGACGCGAGCACGCCCGCGTCGAGATCGTCGGTGAACTGCTCGTACACCAGGTCCAGCGCGCGCGCGGCGTCGCGCTGCGCGCGCTTCACGCGCAGCATCGATTCGGCGAACGGCTTGAGCCAGCGCGATTCGACCAGCGATTCGCCCGACAGGCTCAGCAGCCGGTTCAGCGTGTCCGCGCGCACGCGGCGCATCGCGCCCGCGCCGGCCGCACGGCCGGCCTGGACCGGATCGGGAATCGCGCCCGACACGGCCAGCGGCGGCATCGGTGCGCCCGCGCCGACGGACTCGTTCGCGGCGCCGTCGTGCTCGCGGTACGGCACGACGGGCGGCGGCTGCGACGGTGGCGACGACGGCGGCGCCGCCGCCTGCATCTGCATCGTCTGCGCGCCGTCGGCGCCCTTCAGCGCGGCCGCGAACGCGTCGATCTCGGCCGGCGACACGGGCTGCGCCTGCGGATCGGCCACCCGCACCAGCAGGTCGACGCCGGCCAGCAGCACGTCGACGTGCGCGGCCGTCAGCGCGATCGTGCCGGCCTGCGCGGCGACGAAGCACTCCTCCATGCGCCCGGCGATATCGACGCCGAGCGGCACGCCGACGATGCGCGCGGCGCCCTTCAGCGAATGCGCGGCGCGCATGCACGCTTCCAGCGCGACGGAATCGGGTTCGCCGGATTCGAGCGCGAGCAGGCGCTCGGACAGCGCCTGCGTCTGCGTGCGCGTTTCCTCGCGATACAGCTCGAGCAGCGACAGATGGCTCAGGTCGTCGTCGCCGCTCATCGCATGCTCCGTGTCACCGCGTCGAACAGGCGGTCGTCGTCCAGCAGGCCCACCGACTTGCCGCGCCACGACAGCACGCCGCGCGACAGGCCCGCACTCGCGCGCCCGACCGTCGCGGGCACCGGCACCCAGTCGGAGGCGCCGAAGCGCAGCACGCCCTCGACTTCGTCGACCGGGAACACGACCGGCTCGCCATGATGCGCGGCGACCAGCAGCCGCGTGAACCGGCTGTCGTCGCGGCCGCGCGTGCCGCTGCCAGCGCGCCCGCCGCTGCCGCCGTCACCGCCGGCATCGAGGCCGAGCAGCGCGCCGATCGAGATCGCGATGCGCAGCGTGCCGCGAATATTGACCACGCCGCGCACGGCCGAATGACGGCGATGCGGCAGCGAATGAATCGGGCGCGTGCCGGCGATCTCGCGCAGCACGCCGATCGGCAGCGCGAGCCATTCGTCGGCGACGCGAAACGCCAGCGCCGCATGGCGCGTGTCGCCGTCGGCCGCGTGCGCCGGGTCGAAGCCGCTCATCCGGCGCGCGGCCTCGGCCATCTCGGCGGCGCCGAGCGGCCGTTCGAGCAGCTTCGCCGCGTGATACGCGTAGACCGGACAGTTCAGGCAGCGCAGGCAGTCGGCCAGCCGCTCGCACGAGCGGTCGCCGCGCGTGCCGATCCGGTTCCAGCAATCGTCGACGTCGATCGTCGTGTCGTCAGGCGCAACGGCGTCGCGGTTCATGTGTTCCTCTGGTCATCCCGATGTTGGCCCCCACCCGTATTCATGTTTATCCCGCCGAGCGCCGCGCACGCTCGAGCAGCCATTGTGCGCCGGCGCGATCGCCGCCGACGTCGAGCAGCGTCGCAAGATGCGTCAGCGCCTCGTGGTGCGTGGGCCGCAGATACAGCGCCTTGCGATAGAAGTCGCCGGCTTCCGCGGCGCGCCCGCGCGCGTCGGCGATCAGCCCGTTCAGGTAGAACGCGTCGGCATGCGGCCCGACGCGCGCCGAGAACTGCGCGAGCACGCGCTCGGCCTCGTCGAACGCGCCCGCGTTCGCGAGCGCCTGCGCATGCTCGAGCGTCGGCGCGACGACGTCGGCGACCGGCTCGGCCGTGTCCGCCGGCAGCACGGCCGGCGTGCGGTCGAATGCCGTCGGCAGCACGGGCGGCGCCGGGAACGGCGACGGCGTGTCGGCGCGCCA
>NZ_CABVPP010000050.1 GCF_902499075.1 Burkholderia pseudomultivorans
AACAACCCTCTTTGCCTGATGACCATAGCGAGTCGGTCCCACCCCTTCCCATCCCGAACAGGACCGTGAAACGACTCTACGCCGATGATAGTGCGGATTCCCGTGTGAAAGTAGGTAATCGTCAGGCTCCCTAAGCCAGAAACCCCCGCCCAACAGGCGGGGGTTTTTGCATTTGGGGCACCGGAAATGCGCGAAAACGACCCTGTGATTCGGCACGGCCGTCTTCTTCGGGGCCGCTTCGATCGCGAAACTTGCAATGCCTCGCGCTGCAGCCTCTTTCCGGACCGCCGTCCACAGGGCGCGGCCAATACCCTGACCGATATGACCCGGATGGAGGAACAGCCATCCGGGTGTCGGTCGCTCGCAATCCATCGCCGCCCTAACCCAGAAACCGACGATCCGACGTTCGCACTAGGCGACGTAACCGGTCGACTCGTCGATCGTCTCTGGTGTGATCTTGAGATCGGCTTCCGACAAGTCGAGCCATTCGCGCGGATACCTGCAGTGCGCCTTCGACAGGCAAGCCAGCGTCGTCAAGTGCCCCGCATCCGAGGCGCGGGCGGCACGTACGGCAAATGGTGCGCGCATTTCGTCTCCCGTCCGTCGTATCGCTCATGAGCCGCGCTCGACTTTCGTTTTCGACCGCAATCGATGTCGTCCCTCGACCATCACCACGCAGATGCCGATCGACGCCAGGACATTCACGACCGGGTAAAACGCGACTGCGACGCTCCAGCTCCGCAGCGCCAGTACCGCCAGCGCGTATTTGACGATGCAGAGCGCGAAATAGGTCAGGCTTTCGCTCCACGGATCGCGGATCGTCTTGCGAACGGTCGGGCCGAGGCCGGCCAGTTCAATCAACGTCACCACGCAGATCGACAGCGTCGGGTCGTCGGTCAGCATCCAGAGCGGAATGGCAGACAGCGCGGCACACAGGAACACCCAGTCGGCGCGGGTCCAGCCGCGTTCGCCTCGAAAGATGCTCGCGACGAAGGTCAGCACGCAGGTCACGGCGATCGCTGCCGTGCACCACGCCGACGGTCCCGCGCCCGCCACGAACTGACCGGCCGCGGCAATGACCGTGACGACCGACCAGATGAGCCACGTGAACAGATGCGGGCGAACGGTGCGACGGTAGATCGCGAGCGCGTACGGCACGGCCGCCACCAGCGACACGGCGGATCCGACGACACCCAGCACCGAAGCAACACCCTGATCGACCATCATCATCGCAGCGACCTCGCCCGCAAGGACCGCTCAGTATGTGAGCGGGCCGTGTCACGCGCAACCTGGTCCGAGCATTGCGCACAGCAGCCCGGCTCCGCCCAGCGTCGGCCCGAGAGCAGCGGGTGCGCGAGAGCCGACGGAGCAAATGCATCGACCGCCGGCTTCCGCGCAAACCGGCCCCTCACTGCTCGGCCTGCGTCGCGTTGACGTCGCGCCGAAACGCGCCGGGACTCGTGCCTGTCCATTTCCGAAACGCACGATGAAACGCGCTCGGTTCGGTAAATCCGAGCGCGGCCGCGATCTCCGCGACGCTCAACGTCTGTTCGCGCAGCAGCGACTGCGCGAGCGCACCGCGCAGTTCGTCCTTGATCGACGCGAAGCTTTGTCCTTCGCTGCGCAGGCGTCGCCGCAGCGTCGGCGGCGTCGTGCCGAGCCGCGCGGCCAGCGTGTCGAAGTCCGGCCATTCGGCTGCAGGCAACGCTTTCAGATGCGTGCGCGTCCGCGCGACCCAGCCCGTATCGTGCCGATAGCGCACCAGCAGATTGCCGGGCGCGCCGCGCAGAAACGTCTTCAAGGCCTGCGCCGACCGGATCGTCGGCAGCGACAGATACGCGGCATTGAACGTGAGCCGGCTGTCCGGACGATCGAAATGCACGGGCACGCCGAAGAAGCGGTGATAGTCGCTGCGCTGCTCGGGGCTCGCGCACGCGAAATCGATGCGCTGCAGCGGGATACGCCGGCCGATCAGCCAGCATGCGACGCCGAGCAGAATCAGCCAGAACGTCCGGTATGCAAACGCCGGATACGGCGTGTCGGACGGCACGAGCACGATCTGCGCCAGCCCGTCCGCGACGACGAGTTCGCCGTGCGGCTCGTCGAGCACCACGCGCAGAAACTGCAGCGCGCGCCGCAACGCCTTTTCCAGCGTGCCGGCGTTCAGCACGGCGTGACACAGCAGCGTGAAGCTGCCGCGCCGCATCGGGCGCGCGGCGAGCCCGAAGAATTCGTCGTCGAGCGCGCTGGCGATCTCGAGCCAAAGCCGGCCGTACTGCTGCGGTGTCACGGGCTCGCGCACGACCGGCGGCAGCCCGGCCGCGTGCAGCACGGGCGCGATCGGAAGCCCTTGCCGCCGCATGCAGGCAAGCGCATCCTCGACGAAACCCGGCGAGATCATTTGCGGCCCCATTTTGTCTGCTGTCTCCCGACATGGCAAAACCGATCACGATTCTAGTTTCTGTTTGTCATTGATTGCAATGTGACGGCTGTCTACCATCGATGTACCCCCCGACGCCCTTGCGGCCCGCCGGCGGTCATAATGAACAGGAGACACGCATGCCTGATGGAGCAACCGCCCGGGCGGTGCCGGCGTATGCCGACGCCGTGGCCCGGTTCCGAATCGACACTGTCGCGGCGCAGTTGCACGGCGACCTCGAGCATGGCCTGAACGCCTGCGTCGAATGCTGCGATCGTCATGCGTCCGGCGATGCGGTCGCACTCGACTGGATCGACATCGACGGTGCGCATCATCGCTTCACGTTTGCTCAGATGAAAGCGCTTGCGGCGCGCGTCGCGAACCTGCTGGTCGAGCGCGGCGTGAAGCCGGGTGACGTGGTGGCCGGGCTGTTGCCGCGCACGCCCGAACTGGTCGCGACGATCCTCGGTACGTGGCGCGCGGGCGCCGTCTATCAGCCGTTGTTCACGGCGTTCGGTCCGAAGGCGATCGAGCACCGGCTGCGCATGAGTGATGCGCGACTCGTCGTGACGAACGTCGCGAACCGCGCGAAGCTCGACGAGGTTGCCGATTGTCCGCCCGTCGCGACGGTGCGCGCTGCCGAAGCGCCGCTGCCGGACGGCGACATCGACTTCCGTGCGGCGCTGGACGCGCAGTCCGATACGTTCGAGCCCGTGCTGCGCAAGGGCACCGACCTGTTCATGATGATGTCGACGTCGGGCACGACGGGCTTGCCGAAAGGCGTGCCCGTGCCGCTGCGCGCGCTGCTCGCGTTTCGCCAGTACATGTGCGACGCGGTCGACCTGCGCGCCGAAGACCGGTTCTGGAACATTGCCGATCCCGGCTGGGCATACGGACTGTATTACGCGATCACGGGGCCGCTGCTGGTCGGCCATGCGACGACGCTGTACGAAGGCGGCTTTACGGTCGACAGCACGTACGACGTGATCGAGCGGCTCGGCATTACGAGCCTCGCCGGTTCGCCGACGGCGTACCGGATGCTGATGGCGGCCGGCTCCGACGCGGCCGCGCGCATCAAGGGCAAGCTGCGCGTAGTCAGCAGCGCGGGCGAACCGCTGAACCCGGAAGTCGTGCGCTGGTTCGATGCGGCGCTCGGCGCGCCGATCTACGATCATTATGGCCAGACCGAGCTTGGCATGGTCGTGAACAACCATCACGGGCTCGCGCACGTCGTCCATCCCGGTTCCGCGGGTTTCGCGATGCCGGGCTACCGCGTCGCGGTGCTCGACGACGCAGGTCGCGAGCTCGGCCCGGGCGAGCCCGGCACGCTCGCGATCGACATCGCGCGTTCGCCGCTGCTGTGGTTCGACGGATACTGGCGGCAGGACACGCCGGCGATCGCAGGCGGCTATTACCGCACGGGCGACAACGTCGAGCTCGAGCCGGACGGAACCGTCAGCTTCATCGGCCGCGCGGACGACGTCATCACGTCGTCCGGCTACCGGATCGGCCCGTTCGACGTCGAGAGCGCGCTGATCGAACATGAGGCGGTCAGCGAGGCGGCCGTGATCGGCGTGCCCGACCCCGAGCGCACGGAGATCGTCAAGGCCTTCGTCGTGCTGTCGAACGGCTACGAAGGCACGCCGGCGCTCGCCGAAGCGTTGAGTCTGCACGTGAAGCGGCGGCTGTCCGCGCACGCCTATCCGCGCGCGATCGAGTTTGTCGACGCGCTGCCGAAAACGCCGAGCGGCAAGATCCAGCGCTTCGTGCTGCGCAAGATGGAGGCCGACAAGGCCGCTCAACCCTGAACACCTTCTACAACGGACTCCGAATGAAGATCAAAGATCGCGTTTTCCTGATCACGGGCGCCGGTTCCGGCCTCGGCGCCGCGGTGGCGCGCATGGTCGTCGCCGAAGGCGGCAAGGCGATGCTGCTGGACGTCAACGGCGACGCGCTGGCGAGCGTCGCGCACGAACTCCGCGCGGCGGCACGCTTGCTGAAGACCGACGTCACGAGCGAAGCCGACGGGCAGGCCGCGATCGCGGCCGCACGCGACGCGTTCGGCCGCATCGACGGGCTCGTGAACTGCGCGGGCGTCGCGCCGGGCGAGAAGGTCGTCGGCCGCGACGGCCCGCATTCGCTCGAGCGCTTTACACGCGCGGTGTCGATCAACCTCGTCGGCACGTTCAACATGATCCGGCTTGCCGCCGAGGCGATGTCGAAGCAGGACGCCGACGCGGAAGGCGAGCGCGGCGTGATCGTGAACACCGCATCGGTGGCCGCGTTCGACGGCCAGATCGGACAGGCCGCGTATGCGGCGTCGAAAGGCGGCGTGGTCGGCATGACGTTGCCGATCGCGCGCGAGCTCGCGCGCTTCGGCATTCGCGTCGTGACGATCGCGCCGGGCATTTTCGCGACGCCGATGATGGCCGCGATGCCGCAGGAAGTGCAGGACGCGCTCGGCAAGAGCGTGCCGTTCCCGCCGCGGCTCGGGCGTCCCGAAGAATTCGCGGCGCTGGTACGCCATATCGCCGAGAACACGATGCTGAACGGCGAAGTCATCCGTCTCGATGGCGCGTTGCGCATGGCACCGCGCTGACACTGGAGGAAACGAATCATGACGACACAGGATCCGATCGTAATCGTCGGCGCGGCGCGTACGCCGATGGGCGGCTTTCAGGGCGACCTGGCCGCCGCGAGCGCGAGCGATCTCGGCGCGGTAGCGATCCGCGCGGCGCTCGAGCGCGCGAACGTGCCGGCCGAGCGCATCGACGAAATCGTGTTCGGCTGCGTGCTGCCGGCGGGGCAGGGACAGGCGCCGGCGCGTCAGGCCGCATTGAAGGCCGGGCTGCCGCTGTCGGCCGGCGCGACGACCGTCAACAAGATGTGCGGCTCGGGGATGAAGGCCGCGATGTTCGCGCACGATCTGCTGTATGCCGACTCGGCAAACGTCGCGGTCGCGGGCGGGATGGAAAGCATGACGAATGCGCCGTATCTGCTGCCGAAGGCACGCGCGGGCATGCGGATGGGGCACGGCCAGGTGCTCGATCACATGTTCCTCGACGGCCTCGAGGATGCCTATGAAAAAGGCCGCCTGATGGGCACATTCGCGGAAGACTGCGCGCAGGCCTATCAGTTCACGCGCGAAGCGCAGGACGCATTCGCGATCGCGTCGCTCACGCGTGCGCAGCGCGCGATCGCCGAAGGCCGCTTCGCGGCCGAAATCGCGCCGGTTACGGTGAAGGCCGGCAAGACGGAAACCGTCGTGTCGATCGACGAACAGCCGGGCAAGGCGAAGCTCGACAAGATCCCGACGCTGAAGCCCGCGTTCCGTGAAGGCGGCACCGTCACGGCCGCGAACGCGTCGTCGATCTCGGACGGCGCCGCCGCGCTCGTGATGATGCGCCGCTCCGAAGCGCAGCGTCTCGGTCTCACGCCGAAGGCCGTGATCGTCGGCCATGCGACGTTTGCGAACAAGCCGAATCTGTTCGCGACCGCGCCGATCGGCGCGATTCGCACGCTATCCGAAAAGACCGGCTGGAACCTGCGCGACGTCGATCTGTTCGAAATCAACGAGGCGTTCGCAGTCGTCCCGATGGCGGCGATGCGCGATCTCGATCTGCCGCACGACAAGGTCAACGTACATGGCGGTGCGTGCGCGCTCGGTCATCCGATCGGCGCATCGGGCGCACGCGTGATGGTGACGCTGCTGGCCGCGCTCGAATCGTACGGGCTGAAGCGCGGTGTCGCGTCGCTGTGCATCGGCGGCGGCGAGGCGACGGCGATCGCGATCGAACGCGTCGCGTAACGGCGAGTGCATCGGCGCGCGGCACGGTGGCGCGCGCGGTGCGAGGGCGACGACGAGTGACGCACGCGGCCACGCCGCTGCGCGCTCGCGTCGCCCTTTTTTGCGCGCACTAGCGCGGCGCTTTCGGCGACACGGCGCCGCACGCGCGCAGCACGAGCTGCACGACCTGCTCGGTCTTCTCGTCGAACGCCTTCTGCGTGAGCGCACGCTTGCCGCTCAGCGCGCGGATCTGCGCGTCGAAATCCGCATAGTGCTGCGTGGTCGCCCAGATCAGATACATCAGCGCACGCGCATCGATCGGCGCGAGCAGCCCACGCGCGATCCAGCCGTCGATCACTTTCACGCGCGTGTCGAACCACGGCTTCACGCGGTCCGACAGAATGTCCTCCATATGCTCGGCGCCGTGGATGATCTCGTTCGCCCACACCTTCGAGCCGAGCGGGCGCCGGCGCGACAGCGCCATCTTTGCGCGCACGTAGTTGCCGATCGCCTCCACCGGATCGTCGCCGGCCTCGAACGAACCGGCCGCACGGTGCCAGTCCTCGAACAGATCGTCGAGCACGCGGCGGTACAGCGCGAGTTTCGTCGGGAAGTAGTAATGCAGGTTCGCCTTCGGCAAACCGGCGCGCTCCGCGATCATCGCGGTGCTCGCTCCGTCGAGCCCGCGCTCGGCGAACACGGCTTCCGCGCACGCGAGCAGATGCGCTTCATTGCTCTCGCGGATGTGCGCCTTGCGTCGCCGCAAAGGCGTGTGCGCTGGATCGCTTTCGGTCACTGCGGCGCTCGCGTCGTCATGTCTCATCGTTGTCCTTGCGCGGCGCGCATGCCGCGTTGGGCTTCATTCTAGCCGCTCGTGTGCGTCGCGCCCATGCATGGCCGTGCGGTGG
Organism: Burkholderia pseudomultivorans; assembly: GCF_902499075.1. Classification (GTDB taxonomy): domain Bacteria; phylum Pseudomonadota; class Gammaproteobacteria; order Burkholderiales; family Burkholderiaceae; genus Burkholderia; species Burkholderia pseudomultivorans. Next base: position 7,115 of record NZ_CABVPP010000050.1, read on the forward strand.
GCGCGCGCGATGTTGCGATGCGGTGGCACGTTTCTCGCTCGTTCGATCGCGTCAAGAAAGACATTGCTTTGGCAATTTTGATCGTCTAAAACCTGTCCAATCGGACAGGATTCGATGCGCGGCGGGCAGCCGCGCGAACCCCGCCGGCGATGTGTCGGACGAAACGCGCGAACGATGCGCACACGCACCGCAGCCGTGCACGTGTGCGCCGAAACGGATCGCGTGCGCACCGGCGAAGACCGGATCGACGGCCTCACCGACCCCACAGGAGCGACGCGCATGAATGCGGTATCGGAAGCATTGAAGCGGACGGCCATCGATCCGTCGATCAAGGTAGACGGCAAGCGTTTGTGGAACAGCCTGATGGAAATGGCGAAGATCGGCGCGACGCCGAAGGGCGGCGTCTGCCGCCTCGCGCTGACCGATCTCGACAAGGCGGGCCGCGACCTGATCGTTCGCTGGGCGAAGGAAGCCGGGTGCACGGTGACCGTCGATACGATGGGCAACGTGTTCATGCGCCGTGCCGGGCGCGTCGCCGATGCGGCGCCGGTCGTTACGGGCTCGCACGCGGATTCGCAGCCGACCGGCGGCCGCTTCGACGGCATCTATGGCGTGCTCGGCGGTCTCGAAGTGATTCGGAGTCTGAACGACCACGGAATCGAGACCGAGCATCCGATCGAGGTCGTGATCTGGACCAACGAGGAAGGCTCGCGCTTCGCGCCTGCCATGGTCGCGTCGGGCGTGTTCGCGGGCGTGTTTACGCTCGAGTACGGGCTGTCGCGCAAGGACGTCGACGGCAAGACGATCGGCGAGGAACTCCAGCGCATCGGCTATGCGGGCGACGTACCGTGCGGCGGCCGGCCGTTGCATGCGGCGTTCGAGCTGCATATCGAACAAGGGCCGATTCTCGAGGCCGAGCGCAAGACGATCGGTGTCGTCACCGATGCGCAAGGGCAGCGCTGGTACGAGATCACGTTCACCGGACAGGAAGCGCATGCCGGCCCCACGCCGATGCCGCGCCGTCGCGATGCGCTGCTCGGCGCGTCGCGTGTCGTCGATCTCGTCAACCGGATCGGCCTCGATCACGCGCCGTTCGGCTGTGCGACGGTCGGGATGATGCAGGTGCATCCGAACTCGCGCAACGTGATTCCGGGCCGTGTGTTCTTCACCGTCGATTTCCGTCATCCGGACGATGCGGTGCTCGCGCAGATGGATGCGGCGCTGCGCGACGGCGTCGCGCGCATCGCGGCCGACATCGGCCTCGAGACGGCGCTCGAGCAGATCTTCTACTACAAGCCGGTCGCATTCGATCCGGCGTGCGTGCAGGCCGTGCGCGAGGCCGCCGAGCGCTTCGGCTATCCGCATCGCGACATCGTCTCGGGCGCCGGCCACGATGCGTGCTATCTCGCGCAGGTCGCGCCGACGTCGATGGTGTTCGTGCCGTGCGTCGACGGCATCAGTCACAACGAGGTCGAAGACGCGACGCCCGAATGGATCGAGGCCGGCGCGAACGTATTGCTGCACGCGATGCTGTCGCGCGCGTGCGAGCCGGTGTCATGACGCAGCAGCCGTAACGCGGCGCGCGGCCCGCACGCCGCCGCCGTACCGCATTCCGCAGCACGATCGTCCCGGCGCCGCGCACGCAGCCGGCGGGGACGGCTTTGTCTCCACCCAGCCGAAGGAACGCGTATGACCACCCAGCCAACCGGCGATATCGCCGCGCACCGCCAGTCGTCCACGCAGCTCTCCTGCGAATTCGCGGACATCGCGCCGCTGCTCGATCCCACCGCGGCCGCGGCGGCCGCGAGCCGCTGCCACTACTGCTACGACGCACCGTGCGTGCACGCCTGCCCGACGCAGATCGACATTCCGGGCTTCATCCGCAAGATCGGCAACGGCAACCTGAAGGGCGCGGCGATCGACATTCTGTCCGCGAATCCGCTCGGCGGCATGTGCGCGCGCGTCTGTCCGACCGAAATCCTGTGCGAGGGTGCATGCGTGCGCAACCATCAGGACGCGCAGCCGGTCGCGATCGGCGCGCTGCAGCGGCATGCGACCGACTGGGCGATGGCGAGCGGCGCGGTGCGCTTCCAGCGCGCGCCCGACACGGGATACCACGTCGCCGTGGTCGGCGCGGGGCCGGCCGGGCTCGCATGCGCGCACCGGCTCGCGCTCGCGGGCCATCGCGTGACGCTGTTCGATGCGCGTGCGAAGGCGGGCGGGCTCAACGAATACGGGATCGCCGCCTACAAGACCGTCGACGATTTCGCGCAGCGCGAAGTGGACTGGCTGCTGTCGGTCGGCGGCATCGAACTGAAGACGGGCGTCGCGCTCGGCCGCGACCTGACGCTCGACGCGCTGCGCGAAGGGCACGATGCGGTGTTTCTCGCGATCGGCCTCGGCGGCGTGCGCGCGCTCGCGGTGGAGGGCGAGCAGCTCGCGGGCGTGATGAACGCGGTCGATTTCATCGAACAGGTGCGGCAGGCCGATGCGCTCGAGAACGTGCCGGTCGGGCGTCGCGTGGTCGTGATCGGTGGCGGCAACACGGCGGTCGATGCGGCCGTGCAGAGCCGCAAGCTCGGCGCGGAGCGCGTGACGATCGTGTATCGGCGCGGCGTCGAAGCGATGAGTGCGACCTGGGCCGAACGCGAGTTCGCGCAGAAGAACGGCGTGACGCTCGTCACGCATGCGCGGCCGGTGCGGATGTTCGGTGCAGGCGGTCAGGTGACGGGCGTCGAATTCGACACGGCGTCCGGCGAGCGCCTGACGATCGATGCCGACATGGTGCTGAAGGCGATCGGCCAGACGCTCGTGCCGGACGGCGTCGCCCCCGCGCTGCTGACGCCCGACGGCGCGCGCATCGCGGTCGACGCGGACGGCCGCACCGCATGGCCCGACGTATGGGCCGGCGGCGACTGCGCCGCGACGGGCGGCATCGATCTGACGGTACAGGCGGTGCAGGACGGCAAGCGCGCGGCCGCATCGATCGACGCCGCGCTCGCGCAACGCAGTGTGCGCGCCGCGTGAGCGGTGCATCGCGCGTCCTCGTATCGACGACAACGACCCCACCTTCACGGAGCCGAACATGGCCGATCTTCGCTGCACCATTGCGGGCATCACTTCTCCGAATCCGTTCTGGCTGGCCTCCGCGCCGCCGACCGACAAGGCCTACAACGTCAACCGCGCGTTCGAGGCGGGCTGGGGCGGCGTCGTCTGGAAGACGCTCGGACTCGATCCGCACGTCGTCAACGTCAGCTCGCGCTACGGCGCCGTGCAGTGGAACGGCCAGCGGATCGCGGGGCTGAACAACATCGAGCTGATCACCGATCGTCCGCTCGACGTGAACCTGCGCGAGATCGCGCAGGTGAAGCGCGACTGGCCCGACCGCGCGCTGATCGTGTCGCTGATGGTGCCGTGCAACGAGCGCGACTGGAAATGGATCCTGCCGCTCGTCGAGGACACCGGCGCCGATGCGGTCGAACTGAACTTCGGCTGTCCGCACGGCATGAGCGAGCGCGGCATGGGCGCGGCGGTCGGGCAGGTGCCCGAATACGTCGAGATGGTCACGCGCTGGGTCAAGGAAGGCACGAAGCTGCCGTGTCTCGTGAAGCTCACGCCGAACATCAGCGACATCCGGATGGGTTCGCGCGCCGCCTACAAGGGCGGCGCGGACGGCGTGTCGCTGATCAACACGATCAATTCGATCGTCGCGGTCGATCTCGACCAGATGGCGCCGATCCCGACCGTCGACGGCAAGGGCACGCACGGCGGCTACTGCGGGCCCGCGGTCAAGCCGATCGCGCTGAACATGGTCGCGGAGATCGCGCGCGATCCGGAAACGCCGAATCTGCCGATCTCCGGCTACGGCGGCATTTCGACATGGCGCGACGCCGCCGAATTCATCGTGCTCGGCGCGGGCAGCGTGCAGGTCTGCACGGCGGCGATGCATTACGGATTCCGGATCGTGTCGGACCTCGTGGACGGGCTGTCGAACTGGATGGACGACAAGGGCTATGCGACGCTCGACGACGTGCGCGGCCGCGCGGTGCCGAACGTCACCGACTGGAAGTACCTGAACCTGCAGTACGACATCAAGGCGCGCATCGACCAGGACCGTTGCATCCAGTGCGGGCTGTGCCACATCGCCTGCGAGGACACCTCGCATCAGGCGATCACGCGCGAGAAGGACGGCGTGCGGCACTTCGAAGTCGTCGATGCCGACTGCGTCGGCTGCAACCTCTGCATGCACGTGTGTCCGGTCGAACAGTGCATCACGATGGAGCGCGTCGACGCGGGCGGCTACGCAAACTGGACCACGCATCCGAACAACCCGGCACGCGCGGAGGCAGGCGCGGGTGCCACGCCGCCCGAGAAGCACGCGAAGGCGGCCTGAGCGGTAGCCGGCGGCGCGGCGCGAGCCGGGCCGCCGTTTTCGATTCCGTCGGCCGGCATCGAGCGATGCCGGCGCGGACGTTTCCGTGGAGCGCATCCGATGAAAGCGACAGCGAACGGTGCCGAACCCGACGGCATGGCGATGCCGGGCGGCAGCCTGTACAACGACGATCTCGCGCCGACGACGCCGGCGCAACGCACCTGGAAGTGGTATCACTTCGCGGCGCTGTGGGTCGGGATGGTGATGAACATCGCGTCGTACATGCTGGCGGCGGGCCTGATCCAGGAAGGGATGTCGCCGTGGCAGGCGGTGCTGACCGTGCTGCTCGGCAATCTGATCGTGCTCGTGCCGATGCTGCTGATCGGCCACGCAGGCGCGAAGCACGGGATTCCGTATGCGGTGCTCGTGCGCGCGTCGTTCGGCACGCAAGGCGCGAAACTGCCGGCGCTGCTGCGCGCGATCGTCGCGTGCGGCTGGTACGGGATCCAGACCTGGCTCGGCGGCAGCGCGATCTACACGCTGCTGAACATCCTGACCGGCAACGCGCTGCACGGCGCGGCGCTGCCGCTCGTCGGCATCTCGCTCGGGCAGCTCGCGTGCTTTCTGGTGTTCTGGGCACTGCAGCTGTATTTCATCGTGCACGGCACCGATTCGATCCGCTGGCTCGAAAGCTGGTCGGCGCCGATCAAGGTCGTGATGTGCATCGCGCTCGTCTGGTGGGCGACCTCGAAGGCGGGCGGCGTCGGCTCGATGCTGTCCGCGCCGTCGCAGTTCGCGGCCGGCGGCAAGAAGGCCGGGCTGTTCTGGGCGACCTTCTGGCCGGGCCTCACCGCGATGGTCGGCTTCTGGGCGACGCTCGCGCTGAACATTCCCGACTTCACGCGCTTCGCGCATTCGCAGCGCGACCAGATGATCGGGCAGTCGCTCGGGCTGCCGGTGCCGATGGCGCTGCTGTCGGTCGTGTCGGTGGTCGTGACGTCCGCGACGGTCGTGATCTACGGCAACGCGATCTGGGATCCGATCGACCTGACGAGCCGGATGACCGGCATCGGTGTCGGCATCGCGCTCGTGATCCTGACGCTCGACACGATGTGCTGCAACCTCGCCGCGAATCTGGTCGGCCCCGCGTACGACTTCTCGAGCCTGTGGCCGAAACGGATCTCGTACCGCACGGGCGGGCTGATCACGGCGACGATCGCGATCGTGATGATGCCGTGGAAGATCCTCGCGACGACCGACGGCTACATCTTCACCTGGCTCGTCGGCTATTCGGCGCTGCTCGGGCCGGTGGCCGGGATCATGATGGTCGACTACTTCCTGATTCGCGGCACGCAGCTCGACACGCACGCGCTGTTCGACGAAAGCGGCGGCTTCAGCTATGCACGCGGCTGGAATCCGGCCGCGCTCGCCGCGCTCGCGATCGGCGTGCTGCCGAACCTGCCCGGCTTTCTGCATACCGCGTTTCCGGCGTCGTTCCCGAACGTGCCGGCGTTCTTCAACACGCTGTACACCTACGCGTGGTTCGTCGGCCTCGTGCTGGCGTCGTGCGTGTACGGCACGTGGATGAGATGGCGCGCGGCGCAGCGTGCGCAGATCGCGAGTGCATGACGCGCGGCATGCGCGCCATGCGGCACCCGACAGTCAACGAGGAGGCAACGAGATGGCAATCCTGATTCGCGGCGGCACCGTGATCGATGCGGACCGCTCCTATCGCGCGGACGTGCTGTGCGCCGAGCCGCAGGACGGCGGCACGATCCTGCAGATCGCCGAGAAGATTGATGCGCCGGCCGGCGCGACGATCGTCGACGCGCACGACCAGTACGTGATGCCGGGCGGCATCGATCCGCATACGCACATGGAACTGCCGTTCATGGGCACGACGGCGAGCGACGATTTCTATTCGGGCACGGCCGCGGGGCTCGCGGGCGGCACGACGAGCATCATCGATTTCGTGATCCCGAGCCCGAAGCAGCCGCTGATGGATGCATTTCGCGAATGGCGCGGCTGGGCCGAGAAGGCGGCGGCCGATTACGGCTTCCATGTCGCGGTCACGTGGTGGGACGAATCCGTGCATCGCGACATGGGCACGCTCGTGCGCGAGCACGGCGTGTCCAGCTTCAAGCATTTCATGGCGTACAAGAACGCGATCATGGCCGACGACGAGATCCTCGTGAACAGCTTCACGCGTTCGCTCGAGCTCGGTGCGCTGCCGACCGTCCATGCGGAGAACGGCGAACTCGTGTTCCGGCTGCAGCAGGCACTCCTCGCGCGCGGGATGACGGGCCCCGAAGCGCATCCGCTGTCGCGGCCGCCAGAAGTCGAAGGCGAGGCGGCGAACCGCGCGATCCGCATCGCGCAGGTGCTCGGCGTGCCGGTGTATATCGTGCACGTCTCGGCGAAGGACGCGGTCGATGCGATCACGCGCGCGCGCAGCGAAGGGCTGCGCGTGTTCGGCGAAGTGCTGCCCGGCCACCTGGTGATCGACGAGGCCGTGTATCGCGATCCCGACTGGACGCGCGCGGCCGCGCATGTGATGAGCCCGCCGTTCCGCTCGGCCGAGCATCGCGAAGCGCTGTGGCGCGGGCTGCAGGCCGGGCAGCTGCACACGACGGCGACCGACCACTGCGTGTTCTGCGCCTCGCAGAAGGCGATGGGCCGCGACGATTTCACGAAGATTCCGAACGGCTGCGGCGGCGTCGAGGATCGGATGTCGGTGCTGTGGCATCACGGCGTGAACCACGGTCGCATCACGCCGAACGAGTTCGTGCGGATCACGTCGACGAATGCCGCGCAGATTTTCAACCTGTATCCGCGCAAGGGCGCGGTGCAGGTCGGCGCCGATGCGGATCTCGTCGTCTGGGATCCGGCCGCGACGAAGACGATCTCGGTGAACACGCATCACCAGCAGGTAGACTTCAACGTGTTCGAGGGAATGACCGTGCAGGGCGTCGCGACGCACACGCTCACGCGCGGTGCGCTCGCCTGGGCCGACGGCGAGCTGCGCGCGGTGCGCGGCGCGGGCCGCTACCTGAAGCGGCCGCCCGCGGCCGGCTACTACGAGGCGGCGCGCATCGCGAACCGGCTGCGCGAGCCGCATCCGGTCGAGCGCGCGCGCTGAGCCTGCGGCGCGGGGCGGGCGGCGGCGCGCGTCAGCGCACGTCGTCCACTTCGCGGATCGGGATCACCGTGCGTGCGCCGCACTGGCGCAGCAGGTCGCGCAGTTCGTTGATGACGGGAAACACCTCGTGGTTCCAGTCGGCGCCCTGCTCGTCGTGCGCTTCCTGCTCGCGCTCGACGATCCAGCGATCCTCGCCGAAGATGCGCTCGGTAAACCAGACGAGCAGCGGCCACGCGAGATCGAGCGCGAACGGCACGCCCGGCTTGCGGATCGACAGCAGCCCGAACGTGCGGTTGGTGCGCTGCGCGGCATCGAGCGGCACGTAGACGATCCACAGGTCCATCACGAGCGTGCCCTCGCTCGAGCGGATCTGCAGCGTCTGATACGGGTAGCCGGTGCGCACCGTCATCACGCTCTTGTTCGCCTGGTCGCCCGGCTTCTTGCTCGAACCGAACACGAGCGCCTCGCCGACCGGCTGCTTGCCTTCCATGCGCGCGAACGTGTAGTCGACCTCGACCCAGTCGTCGCCGCGACGGCGGCCGACGCAGCGTGCGCGCATCTGGCCCATCTGCTTGCGGTGCAGGAACTGATGGTTCATGTCCATCAGGTTCTCGTGCATGAACGAGTAGTGGCACTTGACCTCGCGGCCGAAGCGGCGCGTCTTGTAGCCGCGGTCGTCCGCGGAGGCGAGCAGCGGGAACGGCCGTTCGTCGGCGCGCGTCGCGTCGCCGGGGAACACGAAGATCAGCCCGTGCGCTTCGCGGCACGGATACGCGCGCACGCCGTTCGGCAGCCGCTCGCGGCCGAGATACGGCACGTCGACGCAGCGGCCGCTGCTGCAGTCGTAGGTCCAGCCGTGATAGCAGCAGCGCAGCGTTTCGCCGGCGACGACGCCCGCATGCAGCGGCACCTGGCGGTGCGCGCAACGGTCTTCGAGCGCGTAGACGGCGCCCGATTCGGTGCGCACGAGCACGATCGGCTCGCCGGCGAAGCGCACGCCGAGCGTCTTGCCACGCTTGAGCTCGCGCGACCACGCGAGCGGATACCAGTAATCGGGGTGAATCGGCACGCGGCGCAGATCGCGCACGAGCGCGCCGCTGGCGGGTTCGAGGGTGTTGCTGTCGGGCAAAGGCACTGCGCGCATGCGTGACGCCTCCTTGCTTGACCAGATGGTGATCGTCGCGTGACGCGACGGCGATCTGGAGGAGTCTACGCGAAGTTGCCGCGCGAAGCCCGATCGATGTCCATTTGTCCCGCCGTTGCGGTCGGACATTTCATATGACGAAGCAACGGCGGCCCGCGCGGCCGCCGCTGCTTCGTGCCGCCGCTGCGCCGGTCAGCGGCTCGCGTCGCGCCACAGGACCGCATCGGCGCGGTAGAGCGCCGGAAACCGCTGCTGCAGTGCGGCGACCTTCGGCAGATCGTTGAACGCGATGTAGGGCGCGTCCGGATGCAGCTCGAGGTAGTTCTGATGATAGGACTCGGCCGGATAGAAGCCCTTGAACGGCTCGACGCGCGTGACGATCGGCGCGGCGAACGTATGCGCGCGACCGAGCTGCGCGACGTACGCGGTCGCGATCGCGCGCTGCTGTGCGCTGGTCGGGAAGATCGCCGAACGGTACTGCGTGCCTTCGTCCGGCCCCTGCCGGTTCAGCTCGGTCGGGTCGTGCGCGACCGAGAAGAAGATCTGCAGCAGCCGGCCGTACGTGATCCGCGCGGGATCGTAGACGATGCGCACCGATTCGGCATGGCCGGTCAGGCCCGTGCCGACGAGCGCGTAATGCGCGGTTTCGGATGCGCCGCCCGCGTAGCCGGCCGTGACCTGCTTCACGCCCTTCACGTGTTCGAAAACGCCCTGCACGCCCCAGAAGCAGCCGCCGGCGAGCACGGCCGTTTCGTCGTGCGACGCGCCGGGCGTCTCGTCGAGCGTCGGGGCGGGGGCCGTGCGCGGCGGCTCGGCGGACCGGCCGGCGCGCTGATAGCCGATCACGGCGGCCGCCGCGACGGCGAGCGCGCCGATGCGCCGCAGCATCGCCGTGCGTCGCCGGCGCGCCGGTTGTGGGGAGGATGTCGTGTTCATCGTGGTGCTCCTTCGCAGTCGGTTCGAAACGGGCGACCGGCGCGCGACGTGCGCGCCGGCGCGCTCAGCCGAACGTGAACGCGTACGCGTCGACGCCGGCGTCGAGAAACTCGATCGAGAACGTGCGGTCGGCGATCGCGCCCGGCTGCCGCACGAGCTGATACAGCCGTTGCCCGGTCACGGTGCCGTAGCCCTGCGCATCGACGTCGGTACCGTGCGCGTCGCCGGGCGCGGCGCCGTCCACCGTCACGCGAAAGCGCACCGGCTTGCCGTTCGCGCCCGGGCCGAGCACGAGATGCAGATCGCGCGCATGGAACCGGTAGACGATCCGGCCGGCCGGCGCCGCGAGCGTCGCGTGCTCGGCGCCGACCTGCCACGTGCCGGCCAGCCCCCAGTCGTTGAGCGCGGGATGCGCGGGCGCGTCGTAGCGATGCGCCGCGTCGCGTACGACGCCGCCGGGCGACGCGAAGTCTTCGGCACGCGCATAGCCGACGTAGGTTTCGGGCGAGCGCACGTCGGCGCTGTCGGCGGCGGCGAGCGCGCCTTGGGCGGGGCCGCCCGTCAGGCCGATCGGCACGTTCAGCGCGTCCGGGTGCCCGGCTTCGGCGAGCAGCTGCTGGATCGCGCGCTCCGATTCCGCGTATTCGCCTTCGCCGAAGTGATGGCGGCGAATGCGGCCCTGCGCATCGACGAAGTAGTGCGCGGGCCAGTATTCGTTGTTGAACGCGCGCCAGATCGCATAGCGGTTGTCGATCGCAACCGGATAGTCGATGCCGAGATCGCGGACCGCTTTTTTCACGTTGCCGATGTCGCGCTCGAACGCGAACTCCGGCGCGTGCACGCCGATCACGACGAGGCCGTAGCGTGCGTACTTGCGCGCCCACGCATTCGTGTAGGGCAGCGTGCGCAGGCAGTTGATGCACGAATAGGTCCAGAAGTCGACGAGCACGACCTTGCCGCGCAGCGCGGCCGCCGTCAGTGGTGGCGAGTTCAGCCACTGCACCGCGCCGTCGAGCGACGGCAGCGTGCCTTCGACGGGGAGCGCGGCCGGTGTGGCCATCGGCGCGGCCGCGCGCATCATCGCGCCGGCGGGCGGCGCGCTGCGGTCCGCGGCCGCGGTATCGGCCGCCGCCATCATCGCGGGGCCCGTGCCGGCGTCGTGCTGCATGCGACCGGACGCGCCGTCGGCGGCCGCCATCGCAATCGGCATGCCGGCCGCGCGGCCGCCGAGCCGGTCGACGAGGCGCGTTTCGAGGCCGCCCGTCGCGATCGTCGACAGCTGCGCGAGCGCACCGGTGTCGAGACCGAGCGCGATCGCGCCGACGCCGGCCAGGAGCGCCGCGCCGATGCCGCGGCGGATCCATTCGCCGGCGCCGAGCGAGCGCTTCATCGCGGCGAACACCTTGCCGCCGATCACGAGCGCGATGCCGAGCGACGTCGCGGCGCCTGCCGCGTACGCGATCAGCAGCAGCGTGGTGCCGACGTTCGCGCCGTGCAGCGCGGCGCCCGTCAGCACGAGGCCGAGGATCGGACCGGCGCAGGGCGCCCACAGCAGGCCGGTCGCGACGCCGAGCAGCAGCGACGACAAGGGTCCGGCCGGGCGGCCGTCGCGCTGCGCGAGCCCGGTGAGCCGGTTGCCGGCCGCGACGAACGGGCGCGTCAGATGTTCCGCGACGCGCGGCATCAGCAGGCTCAGGCCGAAGATCGCGAGCAGCACGATCGCGGCCCAGCGGCCGGCCTGATTGGCCTGCGCGACCCAGCCGCCGCCGACGGCGGCGAGTGTCGCGACGACGGCGAACGTGAGCGCCATCCCGACGAGCAGCGGCAGGCCGGTGCGCACGAATGGCTGGTCGGCGCGCGCGAACACGAACGGCAGCACCGGCAGGATGCACGGGCTGAGGATCGTGAGTACGCCGCCGAGATAGGCGAGGACGATGAGCAGCATGGGAGCGTCTCCGAAGAGTCAGCGGATCGGGGCCGGATCAGGCGGCCGCCGGGTGGAAGACGAGCGCGAGACCGTTCATGCAGTAGCGCAGGCCGGTCGGCGGCGGGCCGTCGCCGAATACGTGGCCGAGATGGCCGCCGCAGCGGCGGCAATGCACTTCGGTGCGGACCATCCCGAACGACGTGTCGGCACCGGTGCCGACCGCGTGATCGAGCGGCTGCCAGAAGCTCGGCCAGCCGGTGTGGCTGTCGAATTTGGCGCTCGACGAGAACAGCGCGAGATCGCAGCCGGCACACGCGAAGGTGCCGCGCCGATGTTCGTCGTTGAGCGGGCTGCTGTAGGGCGGCTCGGTGCCCGCGTCGCGCAGCACCGTGTACTGCGCGGGCGTGAGCCGGCGGTGCCATTCGGCGTCGCTCAGCGCGACTTCGAATCGGCCGGCCGGCGGCGCGGCGAACGCGCGGCCGACGAGCGCGCGGCGGCCGGCCGACGACAGCGCGGCCAGCGCGGCGAGGCCGGCGGTGCCGGCGAACAGAAAGTGTCTGCGGGTGGGCATGATCGGCTCCTGAGGGCAGGTCCTGAAAACATGCGCACAGCGTAGGCAGCGGCCGGTGTCGAAGTCCTCACGGAAAGTTAAATGAATTGTGATCCCTTGCCGCCGGAAAATTTTGCACAATGGCGGCAGCGGCCGCGCGCCGCCATTCGAGCCGGGCGCCGTCCGATCCGGCATCCGCCCCGCAACCCGACCGCGCTCCGGCGCGCCGCGCCATCGCCATGGACCATCCGAAACGCATCCTGATCGTCGAGGACGACGCCGACATCGCCGACGTGCTGAGCCTGCATCTGCGCGACGAACGCTACGAGGTCGTGCATAGCGCGGACGGCGCGCAAGGGCTGCGGCTGCTGGAACAGGGCGGCTGGGACGCGCTGATCCTCGATCTGATGCTGCCCGGCGTCGACGGCCTCGAAATCTGCCGGCGCGCGCGCGCGATGGCGCGCTACACGCCGATCATCATCACGAGCGCGCGTTCGAGCGAGGTGCACCGGATCCTCGGCCTCGAAATCGGCGCGGACGACTATCTCGCGAAGCCGTTTTCGGTGCTCGAACTGGTGGCGCGCGTGAAGGCGCTGCTGCGGCGCGTCGACGCGCTCGCGCGCGATTCGCGGATCGATGCGGGCACGCTCGACGTCGCGGGACTGTCGATCGACCCCATCGCGCGCGAGGCCAGCGTCGACGGCACGCGCATCGACCTGACGCCGCGCGAGTTCGATCTGCTGTACTTCTTCGCGCGCCATCCGGGCAAGGTGTTCTCGCGCATGGATCTGCTCAATGCGGTATGGGGCTATCAGCACGAAGGCTACGAGCACACGGTGAACACGCACATCAACCGGCTGCGCGCGAAGATCGAGGCCGATCCGGCCGAGCCCGTGCGGATCCTGACCGTGTGGGGGCGCGGCTACAAGCTCGCGGCCCCCGAGCAGCGGGACGCATGATGAGACTCACGCTCACCCGCCGCCTGTCGCTCGTCTTTTCGGTGCTGCTGCTCGCCTGCTCGGGCGCGTCCGCGTGGCTGCAGATCCGCGCGAACGACATGCGCGAGAAGGAAGTCGTGCAGGCGCTGTCGCGCGATCTCGCCGCGCACATCGCGAACAGCACGCCGCTGATGGGCGCGAACGGGCTGCGCCCCGATGCGGTACGCACGCTGTTCGGCCAGCTGATGGGCGTGAACCCGAGCGTCGAGGTGTACCTGCTCGACAACGCGGGCCGCATCGTCGGCGACGATGCGCCGCCCGGCCACGTGAAGCGCGACCGCGTCGATCTCGCGCCCGTGAAGCGCTTCATCGCGGGCGACCCGCTGCCGATCCTCGGCGACGATCCGCGCAGCGCCGACGCACGCAAGGTGTTCAGCGCGGCGCCGCTGCAGCGCGCGGGCGAGCCGCCGGCCGGCTACATCTACGTCGTGCTGCTCGGCGAGGCGCACGACCAGCTTGCCGCGCGCGTCGAGGCAGGCAACGTGCTGCGCACGACGCTCTGGTCGATGGCGCTCGTCGCGCTGCTCGGCCTGCTCGCGGGGCTGGTCGCGTTCAGCCTGATCACGCGTCCGCTGCGCCGTCTGACCGACGCGATGCGCCGCTTCGACGCCGACGGCGCGCCGGACACGCAGCCGCCCGTGCCGCGCAGCGCGCCCGGCCGGCGCGGCGACGACATCGCGGTGCTCGAATCGGCGTTCGCGCAGATGGCCGACCGGATCGGCGAACAATGGCGCGCGCTGACGCGGCAGGACCAGCAGCGGCGCGAGCTGATCGCAAACATCTCGCACGACCTGCGCACGCCGCTGACGTCGCTGCACGGCTATCTCGAGACGCTGTCGCTGAAGGCCGACACGCTCGCCGAGCCCGACCGGCGCCGCTATCTGTCGATCGCGCTCGCGCAGAGCGCGAAGGTCGGCCGGCTCGCGCAGGCGCTGTTCGAACTCGCGCGGCTCGAGTCGGGCGGCGTGCAGCCGGAGCGCGAAGCGTTCTCGATCGTCGATCTCGTGCAGGACGTGTTCCAGAAGTTCGAGCTGACCGCGCAGGCGCGCGGCATTGCGCTGCATGCGCGGATTCCGTCGCGTGTGCCGGCGGTGTCGGCCGACGTCGCGATGATCGAGCGTGTGCTGACGAACCTGATCGACAACGCGCTGCGGCACACGCCCGCGCACGGCGAAGTCGAGGTCGCCGTCGAGCCGCGCGGCGACCGCGTGCTCGTGACCGTGTCGGATACGGGCGAAGGGATTCCGCCGGCGCGCCGCGAAGGGCTGTTTCAGCGGCCGCAGCGGCCCGCGAGCGGCGCGGCCGCGCGCAGCGGCGGGCTCGGCCTGCTGATCGTGCATCGGATGCTGCTGCTCAACGACAGCCGCATCCGGCTTGTCGATCGCGCGGGGTTCGGCGCGGTGTTCGAATTCGCGCTACCCGTTGCATCGGCCGTGAGCGCCGACGGCGCGTCGACGGGTGGCGAGATGCGCTGAGCGGCGTCGGCGCGGCACGGCGCGCGATGCGTCGCGCGACGACCTCGGCTCTCCGCTCTCCGCTCGCGCCGACGCGCCGACGCGCATCGCGCGTCATCGGCCGCGCTTGCGCCGCACGTCGCTCGGCGTCGTGCCGGTCCAGCGCTTGAACGCATGGCGGAATCCGACCGCGTCGCTGAAGCCGAGCGTCGACGCGATATCGTCGATGCTGAGCGTGGTCGTGCTCAGATAGTCGATCGCGAGCGCCTTGCGCACGCTCGTCAGCAGCGCGCTGTACGACGTGCCTTCGGCTTCGAGCTTGCGGCGCAGCGTGCGCGACGTGATGCAGAGGCTGTCCGCGATCGCGTCGATGTCGGGAAACTGGCCGGGCGTGCGCGTGAGTTCCTGATAGACGCGCCGCGTGACGTCGGCCTGGCTGCGCAATTCGTCGAGCAGCCGCGCGCACTGCGACGACACCTGCGCGGCCGTGATCGGATTGGCGAGCTGCGGCGCACGTGCGAGCCAGGCCGACGGATAGCCGAGCGCATGACGCGGCTGATCGAACGCGATCGGGCATTCGAGCACGTCGGCCAGCAGCGCCGCATGCGGCGGCCGCGGCTGCGCGAACTGCGCGCGCGCCGGCACGCACCACGCGCCCATCACGTCCTTGATGATCGTCACATGCACGGCGAACTGCAGGTCGATCAGGAATCGGTACAGCGCGGTGTCGAGATCGGGCAGCGCCACTTCGTGCGGGTCCGGAAACAGCCACGACGCGATGCCGTCGTGCTCGACCCAACGGATCGCGAGCACGCGGTTCGCGAGCTGGTGGTATTTGACGGCCGAATCGAACGTGTGCGCGAGCGAGGTCGAACAGAGCAGCGCGTAGCCGTACATCCCGTAGCTCGACGCGTGCAGCCGGCTGCCGACGCGCACGCCGAGATCGGTGCCGTCGTATGCGCGAATCGCGTTGCGCGCGGCCGTCACGAACTGCAGCGACGACGTGAGCGTAAAGGGATCGGCGACCGCCGCCGCATCGAGCCCCGTGCCGTCGAGCACGACCGCAGCGTCGACGCCGAGCGCCGACGCGACGTCGACGAGTACCGCCAGCTTCGTCGGCGAATAGCGCCGGTCGTGCAGCGCGTGCATCGACGGCGCGTCCTGCACGGCCGCCGCGCGGGCGGCCGGCGGGTTCGGAAGCGTGCTGCGCGTCATGGCGGGGAGTGTCCGTCCGTTTTAGTACCTGTCCGGGCCAGCGATTCTGCCCGCGAACGTCCGGCCGCGCCACCGGGTTCACCCTGATACGGGCGGCTGCGTGCGGCACGCGTGTGTGCGCCGACACACATCCGGGCGTGCGCGTGTCCGTTTCAATCACCTTTTCGGCCGCGCCGATCATTTTCAAGAGCCTGTCGTGCAAGCGATAGTCGCCGTTCAGGCGGCGGCCCGCGTCCCTCGGACGCGCAGGCGCCGCACGCACGGCGCCATGCCGGATCGGGACGGCCGACAGCCCGCGCGCGCCGTCCACGGAGGAGATCGATCATGACAAACAGACCCTGGATCGCGTCGTACGGCCCGATTCCCGCGGAGATCGACGCCGATCGCGATGCATCGGTCACGGCGAGGCTCGGCGACGCGATGCGCCGCTTCGCCGACCGCCCCGCGTTTCGCGCCGGCGCGCGCACGCTGACCTATGCGGACGTCGATCGGCTGTCGTCCGCGCTCGCCGCGTATCTTCAGCAGGTCGTCGGCGTTCGCCGCGGCGATCGCGTCGCGGTGATGCTGCCGAACGTGCCCGCGTTTCCGATCGCGTTCGTCGCCGTCGCCAAGCTCGGCGCGGTGCAGGTGAACGTCAACCCGCTCTATACCGCGCGCGAGCTCGAACATCAGCTCAACGACGCGGGCGTCGAGACGATCGTCGTATGCGGCGGATCGACCGGCACGCTGGCCGACGTGATCGTACGCACGCGGATCCGCACGGTGCTGACCGTCGGGCCCGACGATCTCGGCATCGTGCCCGTCGCCGACGCGGCGCGCGGCGCATTGCCGACGGCGACGATCGCATTCGCCGACGCGCTCGAAGACGGCGCGCGCCGTACGTTCGACGCCGTCGCGCCGAACGGCGACGATCTGCTGCTGCTGCAGTACACGGGCGGCACGACCGGGCTGTCGAAGGGCGCGGCGCTGTCGCATCGCAACCTCGTCGCGAACGTCGCGCAGTTCGAAGCGTTCATGTCCGACGCGCTGCGCGCGGGCGACGAGGTGATCGTCACCGCGATCCCGCTGTATCACATCTTCGCGCTGACGGTGAACTTCCTGTCGTACTTCACGGCCGGTGCGCAGAACTGGCTCGTCGCGAACCCGCGCGACGTCGATGCGCTGGTCGACGTGCTGGCCGCCGCGCGGCCGACCGTGTTCGTCGGCGTGAACACGCTGTATGCGGCGCTGAGCGCGCATCCGCGGCTCGGCAATGTCGACTGGTCGCGGCTGCGTCTCTCGATCGGCGGCGGTGCGGCGACGATCGACGTCGTGTCGGCGCGCTGGCAGGCGATCACCGGCAACTTCATCCGCGAGGGCTACGGGCTGTCCGAGACGTCGCCGGTCGTGTCGTTCAATCCGCTGTTCGTCGATCGCTTCACCGGCACGACGGGCCTGCCGTTGCCCTCGACCGACGTGAAGCTGCTCGACGAGCGCGATCGCGAAGCGGCGATCGGCGAGCCGGGCGAGATCTGCGTGAAGGGGCCGCAGGTGATGACGGGCTACTGGCAGCAGCCGGAGGCGAACGCGGCGGCGTTCACGGCCGACGGCTATTTCCGCACCGGCGATATCGGCGTGTTCGACGCGGCGGGCTTCCTGCGCATCGTCGACCGGAAGAAGGACATGATCCTCGTATCGGGCTTCAACGTGTACCCGAACGAGGTCGAAGCGGTCGCGACCGCGTTGCCCGGTGTCGCCGAATGCGCGTGCATCGGCATGCCGGACGAGCGCACCGGCGAGGCCGTGAAGCTGTTCGCGGTGCTCGCGCCCGGTGCCACGCTGACCGAGGCCGATATCGTCGCGCACTGCCGCGCGAATCTCGCCGGCTACAAGGTGCCGAAGTGCGTGCGCATCGTCGAGCGGCTGCCGAAGTCGACGGTCGGCAAGATCCTGCGCCGGGAACTGTCGCGCGTCGACTGATGGCCTCGCAAGGCCGTGCGGACGGCGCCGTGCGGCGCGCGACGCCGCCCGTCGTGCGCGCGCGGCGCCGGCAGCCGCTGCAGTACAATGCGAGCCGTTCGATCGACGGGGACGCGATGACCGGCTCAGATTCACCGACTGCCCGGCCCGGGCGCGCGCTGCCGCCGCCCAGCGCGACGGTGCCGATTTCGCTCGTCAACGGCTTTCTCGCGAGCGCCGGCGTGCAGCACGATATCGTCGAGCGCTACCTGCGCGAGGCCGGGATCCCGGCCGAGCTGCGCAGCGAGCCGCACGCGCGCGTGACCGAGGAACAGTTCTCGACGCTGTACCGCACGCTCGCGATCGAGCTCGACGACGAGATGCCCGGCATCTTCTCGCGCCCGTTGCGCGGCGGCACGCTCAAATATCTGTGCCTGAGCCTGCTCGATGCGCGCAATCTCGAGACCGCGCAGCATCGCTTCGGCCAGTTCTTCCATATCCTGCTCGACGATTTCTTCGTCGAATCGAAGCGCGACGGCCTCGTCGCGCAGGTGCTGCTGCGGCCGAATCCGGCCGTCGGGCCGATCGGCGCGCTCGGCCAGGAACTGATGCTCAAGCTCGTGCACGGCGTGTGCTCCTGGCTGATCGGACAGAGGATTCCGCTGCTGCAGATCGAGTTCGCGTGTCCGCGGCCGCGCCACGCTGTCGATCATCTCTATTTCTTCTCGGGGCCCGTGCAGTTCGACTGCGAGCGCACGCTGATGCGCTTCAGCGCCGACTATCTCGACGCGCCGATCCGGCAGAGCAAGCGCAACCTGCGCAAGTTCCTCGCGCGTGCGCCCGGCGACTGGATCTTCGAGACGTTCAGCGAGCAGCGCGTCTGTCACCGCGTGCGGCAGTATTTGTCCGAGGCATTGCCCGATCTGCCGGTGATCGAACAGGCGGCCGAGCATCTGCATTGCTCGGTGCGTACGCTGAGCCGCCATCTGGCCGCGGAAGGCACGACGTTCCAGGCGCTCAAGGACGAACTGCGGCGCGACATCGCGATCCAGCGGCTCACCGACACGCAGGACACGATCGCGGCGATCGGCGCCGATATCGGCTTCGACGATCCGAGCGCGTTTCATCGCGCGTTCCGGCACTGGACGGGCAGTACGCCGGGGACGTATCGGCGGCGCGCCTGACGCCGCCGTGGCGGCCGCGCGCGGGCCGCTCCCATAACCGGCAACCGTTCGCCGCTCCCATAACCGGCTTCCCTCGGCCGTCCCCATAACCGGCTCCCTTGCGCGTTCGCGCGGGCCGGGGCGCGCGGTCCGTCGCCGATTTTCACGCGGCGGCGCTGCAGCGCGTGGCCGGTTTTGTCACCAGTTGGGCCGGATATGACAATGAGAATCGGCCGCGGCGGCGTTACGATGGGGTTCGACATCGCGTCGATCTGGCCGGTTTTGCCGTATCGGGCCGTGTGGCGCGCCTCATTCACCGCCTGATTGGAATACGACCATGAGCTATATCGCCCCCGTCAAGGACATGCTGTTCGTGCTGAAGGAACTGGCCGGCATCGATGCCGTCGCGCAACTGCCCGGCTTCGAGGATGCGGGCTACGACACCGCGCAGGCCGTGCTCGACGAATCGGCGAAGTTCTGCGGCGAGGTGCTGGCACCGCTGAACGTCGACGGCGATCGCAACCCGAGCAGCTGGAAGGACGGCGTGGTGACCGCGACGCCCGGCTTCCGCGAAGCGTTCCGCCAGTTCGTCGAAGGCGGCTGGCAGGGGCTGCAGCATCCGACCGACTACGACGGCCAGGGGCTGCCGAAGCTGATCGCGACGCCGTGCATCGAGATGCTGAACGCGTCGAACCTGTCGTTCGCGCTGTGTCCGCTGCTGACCGACGGCGCGATCGAGGCGCTGCTGACGGCCGGCACCGACGAGCAGAAGCAGCGCTACGTGCCGAAGCTGATCTCCGGCGAATGGACGGGCACGATGAACCTGACCGAGCCGCAGGCCGGCTCCGACCTCGCGCTCGTGCGCTCGCGCGCGGAGCCGCAGGGCGACGGCACCTACAAGGTGTTCGGCACGAAGATCTTCATCACGTGGGGCGAGCACGACATGGCCGACAACATCGTCCATCTGGTGCTCGCGCGCACGCCGAACGCACCGGAAGGCGTGAAGGGCATTTCGCTGTTCATCGTGCCGAAATTCCTCGTCAACGAAGACGGCACGCTCGGCGCGCGCAACGACGTGCATTGCGTGTCGATCGAACACAAGCTCGGCATCAAGGCGAGCCCGACCGCGGTGCTGCAATACGGCGATCACGGCGGCGCGATCGGCTATCTGGTCGGCGAAGAGAATCGCGGGCTCGAATACATGTTCATCATGATGAACGCAGCGCGCTTCGGCGTCGGGATGCAGGGCATCGGCGTCGCCGATCGCGCGTACCAGAAAGCGGCCGCGTTTGCGAAGGAGCGCGTGCAAAGCCGCCCGGTCGACGGTTCCGCGAAGCAGTCGGTCACGATCATCCATCATCCGGACGTGCGGCGCATGCTCGGCACGATGCGCGGGCTGACCGAAGGCGCGCGTGCACTTGCGTACGTGGCCGCCGCGCACAGCGACATCGCGCATCGTCATCCGGACGAGGCGACGCGCGCGCGTCATCAGGCCGTCTACGAATATCTGGTGCCGATCGTGAAGGGCTGGAGCACGGAGATGGTGAACGACGTCGCGAGCCTCGGCGTGCAGGTGCACGGCGGGATGGGCTTCATCGAGGAAACGGGCGCCGCGCAGTACTACCGCGATGCGCGGATTCTCGCGATCTACGAAGGCACCACGGCGATCCAGGCGAACGACCTCGTCGGCCGCAAGACGCTGCGCGACGGCGGCGCGGTCGCGCGTGCGCTGATCGCGGAAATCGGCGAGACGGTCGCGGCGCTCGGCAAGCTCGACGGCGCGGCGGCCGCGTCGATGAAGGCGCAGCTCGAGCAGGGCGCGCAGGCGCTGTCGTCGGTGGTCGACTACGTGCTCGCGAATGCGAAGCAGGATCCGAACGCGGTATTTCTCGGCAGCGTGCCGTATCTGAAGCTTGCGGGCATCGTGCTGTGCGGCTGGCAGATGGCGCGTGCGCTCGTCGCGGCCGATGCGCAGCGCGCGAACGATCCGGCGTTCTTCGACGCGAAGATCGCGATCGCGCAGTGCTATGCGGAGAACGTGCTCGTGCAGGCGAACGGGCTCGCGGCGTCGATCGTCGGCGCGAAGAACGGCCAGGGCGTGCTCGCGATGACGGAAGACCAGTTCTGAGCTGAGCGCACGCGGACGCACACCGGAGGAGACAGGATTTTGACCACACAGGATCTGATCGCGCAATACGGCCCGCGCGAATCGATGGAATACGACGTCGTGATCGTCGGCGGCGGCCCGGCCGGGCTGTCGGCCGCGATCCGGCTCAAGCAGCTGGCTGCCGAGAAAGGCACCGAGATCGGCGTGTGCGTGCTCGAGAAGGGTTCCGAGATCGGCGCGCACATCCTGTCGGGCGCGGTGATGGACCCGCGCGCGCTCACCGAGCTGTTCCCGGACTGGAAGGAACGCGGCGCGCCCTTGAACGTCGAGGTGACGGAAGATCGCTTCCTGTTCCTGTCCGAGAAGAGCGCGGTGCAAACGCCGAACTGGGCGCTGCCCGACAACTTCAAGAATCACGGCAACTACGTGATCTCGCTCGGCAACGTCACGCGCTGGCTCGGCCAGCAGGCCGAAGCGCTCGGCGTGGAGATCTTTCCCGGCTTTCCGGCCGCGGAGATTCTCTACAACGACGACGGCTCGGTCAAAGGTGTCGCCACCGGCAACATGGGCGTGGGCAAGGACGGCGAGCCGACCGAGAACTTCCAGCTCGGCATGGAGCTGCACGCGAAGTACACGCTGTTCGCCGAAGGCTGCCGCGGCCATCTCGGCCGCCAGCTGATCGCGAAGTTCAAGCTCGACGCGAACGCCGATCCGCAGGCGTACGGCATCGGCATCAAGGAGCTGTGGGAAATCGATCCGGCCAAACACAAGCCGGGCCTCGTGATCCACACGGCGGGCTGGCCGCTGAAGCCGGACACCTACGGCGGCTCGTTCCTGTATCACATGGACAACAACCAGGTCGTGGTCGGCTTCGTGGTCGGCCTCGGCTATACGAACCCGTACCTGTCGCCGTTCGAGGAGTTCCAGCGCTACAAGACGCATCCGTCGATCCGCGCATTCCTCGAAGGCGGCAAGCGCGTGTCGTACGGCGCGCGCGCGATTACTGCCGGCGGGCTGATGTCGCTGCCGAAGACGGTGTTTCCGGGCGGCGCGCTGATCGGCGACGACGCGGGCTTCCTGAACGCCTCGCGGATCAAGGGCAGCCATGCGGCGATCAAGACCGGCATGCTCGCGGCCGACGCGGCGTTCGACGCGGTGCAGGCCGGCCGTCAGAGCGACGAGCTCAATGCGTATCCCGATGCCTTCCGCCAGTCGTGGCTGTACACGGAGCTGTACCGCGCGCGCAACTTCAAGCAGTGGATGGCCAAGGGGCTGTATCTCGGCACGCTGATGGTCGGCATCGAGCAGAAGCTGATGGGCGGCAACGTGCCGTGGACGCTGCACCACAAGCATGCGGATCACGAGATGCTGAAGCCGGCGTCGCAGTGCGAGCCGATCGTCTACCCGAAGCCGGACGGCAAGCTGACGTTCGACCGCCTCTCGTCGGTGTTCATCTCGAACACGAACCACGAAGAGAACCAGCTGGCGCATCTGACGCTGAAGGATCCGAGCGTGCCGGTGAACGTGAACCTGCGCACGTATGCGGGGCCGGAGGGCCGCTTCTGTCCGGCGGCCGTGTACGAGTTCGTGAAGAACGACGACGGCAGCGATCGTCTGGTGATCAACGCGCAGAACTGCGTGCACTGCAAGACGTGCGACATCAAGGACCCGACGCAGAACATCGTGTGGGTCACGCCCGAAGGCGGCGGCGGGCCGAATTATCCGAACATGTGACGCATCACGCGCATGCATGGGCGTGCGCGAACGAACCGGAGCAAGACGATGAGCAATGCAGCGAAGGAAGTCGTGGTCGTAAGCGGTGTCCGTACCGCAATCGGCGATTTCGGCGGAAGCCTGAAGGATTTCTCGCCGACCCAGCTCGGCGCGAAGGTCGTGCGTGAAGTGCTGTCGCGCGCGAACGTGCCGGGCGACGCCGTCGGCCATGTCGTGTTCGGCCATGTCGTGAACACCGAGCCGAAGGACATGTATCTGGCGCGCGTCGCGGCGATCGACGGCGGCGTCGCGCAGCACACGCCCGCGCTGACGGTGAACCGGCTCTGCGGTTCGGGCCTGCAGGCGATCGTGTCCGCGGCGCAGACGATCCTGCTCGGCGATGCCGACGTCGCGATCGGCGGCGGCTCGGAGAGCATGACGCGCGCGCCGTACAGCGTGCCGGCCGCGCGTTTCGGTCAGCGCATGGGCGACGCGAAGCTCGTCGACATGATGCTCGGCGCGCTGCATGACCCGTTCCAGTCGATCCACATGGGTGTGACGGCCGAGAACGTCGCGGCGAAATACGGCATCTCGCGCGACGCGCAGGATGCGCTGGCGCTCGAATCGCACCGTCGCGCGGCGCGCGCGATCGCCGAAGGGCGCTTCAAGGATCAGATCCTGCCGATCTCGATTCGCACGAAGAAGGGCGAGGTCGCATTCGACACCGACGAACACGTGCGCCACGAGGCGAGCGCCGAGGATTTCTCGAAACTGCGCCCGGTGTTCGCGAAGGAGAACGGCACGGTGACGGCCGGCAACGCGTCCGGCATCAACGATGCGGCCGCAGCCGTGCTGATGATGAGCGGCGATGCGGCGCGCGCGCAGGGCGTGAAGCCGCTCGCGCGTCTCGTCGCCTATGCGCATGCGGGCGTCGATCCGGCGTACATGGGGATCGGCCCGGTGCCGGCCACGCAGAAGGTGCTCGAACGTGCGGGACTGAAGATCGACGATCTCGACGTGATCGAGGCGAACGAAGCGTTTGCCGCGCAGGCCTGCGCCGTCACGCAGGAGCTCGGCCTCGATCCGGCTAAGGTCAACCCGAACGGCTCCGGTATTTCGCTCGGTCATCCGATCGGCGCGACGGGCGCACTGATCACGGTGAAGGCGCTGTACGAGCTGAAGCGCATCGGCGGGCGGTACGCGCTCGTGACGATGTGTATCGGCGGCGGGCAGGGCATTGCGGCGATCTTCGAGAACATCTGATAATCGACCGCTCCACACCGCACACACGCATCGAATACGAGGAATCGTCATGGCCATCGAAACCGTCGGCGTCGTAGGCGCCGGAACCATGGGCAACGGCATTGCGCAGACCGCCGCCGTTGCAGGACTGAACGTCGTGATGATCGACGTCACGGACGCCGCGCTCGAGAAGGGGCTCGCGACGCTGAAGGGCAGCCTCGAGCGGCTCGTGTCGAAAGACAAGCTCGCCGCCGCCGCGCGCGATGCCGCGCTCGCACGCATCTCGACCTCGACCGATTACGCGAAGCTCGCGTCGGTCGACATCGTGATCGAGGCCGCAACCGAAAACGTCGAGCTGAAGAGCCGCATTCTGAAGCAGATCGAATCGGTCGCCCGGCCCGACGCGATCATTGCGACGAACACGTCGTCGATCTCGATCACCGCACTCGCGGCGTTGCTCGCCGATCCGTCGCGTTTCGTCGGCATGCATTTCTTCAATCCGGTGCCGCTGATGCCGCTCGTCGAGATCATTCGCGGGCTGCAGACGAGCGATGCGACCGCGGCGGCCGTGCGCGCGCTGACCGAGCGTTTCGACAAGTCGCCGATCGGCGTGCGTAACGCGCCCGGCTTCGTCGTGAACCGGATTCTCGTGCCGATGATCAACGAAGCGTTCTTCGTGCTCGCGGAAGGGATCGCGTCGGCCGAGGAGATCGACGCGGGAATGAAGCTCGGTGCGAACCATCCGATCGGGCCGCTCGCACTCGCGGACCTCGTCGGACTCGACGTGTGCCTTGCCGTGATGGACGTGTTCCTCAAGGACTTCGGGGATCCGAAGTATCGCGCGTGTCCGTTGCTTCGCGAGATGGTCGCGGCGGGGCGGTTGGGGCGGAAGACGGGGCGGGGGGTCTACGACTACAGCAAGTAGACGGCACGCGTTTTTTCGTTCTCATGCGGCCGCCTTCGGGCGGCCGTATGCGTTTGGGCGGCGCGGCGTCCGCGCATCCGAAAGGGCGCAGCGCCGAAGCGCGCTACATGTAGAACGCCGACGGCGACGTGCCGAAGTGCCGCTTGAAGATTGCGAAGAACGCGGTCCCGACCGCTGTAGCCATGTCTATCGCGGCCGTGAGTACCGTGTCGCCGAGACGCGCTTGCTATACGAGGGAGAGTGTGCACATAAGACGTCATATAACAAAACCGCGTGGACAATTCGCATTCCGGCTCAAAACCTCGGCTTTGTTTCGGCTTCGACTTGTGTTTTCGCGACGTTAGTCATATGATGACAGATCATATGGACTGCCGTCGCAGCGTCACCCCCTCGAGAATTCGCTCGTGAGAATTGCCGCCATCGAAGTCATTCGCCTGTCGCTCGCATTCGACGCGGGCCGCCGCCCCGCCGCGACGTCGGCACCCGCCGCGGACACCTACAATGCGGCCGACCGATCGCTGCGTCGGATGGAATCGCTGCTCGTCAAGGTCACCGACGAAGCGGGCCACGTCGGCTGGGGTGAAGCGTTTGGCCATCTGATCAATCCCGTCACGTTCGCCGCGCTCGAAGGCCCCGTCGGGCGCTGGTTCCGCGGCGCCGAATTCGAACCGACGCCCGGCGGGATCGCCGCATTGCGCGACGCGGCCGACCGCGCGCTGCATGCGTTCGGACGAACCGGGCCGGTGCTGTACGCGCTGTCCGCGATCGATACTGCGCTGCACGACCTGTCCGCGCAGCACGCGGGGCAGCCGCTGCATCGCTGGCTCGGCGCACGGCGCGACGAGATCGACGTGTACGCGAGCCTCGTCAGCTACGAGAACGAGCTCGGCGAAGTCGCCCGCCACGTGCGGCGCGCATGGGACGAAGGGTTTCGGCGGATCAAGCTGCACGAGACTGAACGCGCGGCGATCGCGGCCGCCCGCGATGCATTGCCGGTTGGCGGCGAGCTGATGGTCGATGTGAACTGTCCTTGGACCGCGAACGAAGCCGTGCGTCGCGTCGGCGAACTGGCCGATCTCGGGCTCGGCTGGATCGAAGAGCCGGTATGGCCGTGCGACGACGCGCGCGCAATCGCGCGCGTGCGCGGCACCGGCGTGCGCGTCGCGGCCGGCGAGAACGCATCGGGTGTCGCCGGCTTTCGCAATCTGTTCGAACACGACGCCCTCGATGTCGCGCAGCCGAGCGTCGCGAAGATCGGCGGACCGACCGCGATGCGCGCGGTCATCGCGCTGGCTGCGCAGCACCGCGTACGCGTTGTTCCGCATTGCTTCTACTTTGGCGCGGGCCTGCTCGCGACCGCACATCTGGTCGCGACGCTGCCGGTCGACGTCGCGCTCGAGATTCCGTATCTCGACTGGCCCGAACGGCTGCATGACGCGCAGCGCCCCGGTGCGCGACTGCGGCTACCCGACATGCCGGGGCTCGGCTTCGTGCCGGACGACGCGGTACTGGCGCGCAATACGATTGCGCACGCAACGATCTGCTGAACAGCGCAGTCGCGCGTTGGAGCGAAGATCGCGAAGCGGTTGCCGGCATCGGCCGCGCGGTCGCAAAACATCGAACCGGGCACACGGCAGCGCCGCCCGCCCGGTCAACAGGAGACGACATGAAAACACGATACCGCTGGTGGGTCGGCGCACTGCTGTTCGGCGCCGGCATGCTGAACTATCTGGACCGCGCTGCATTGTCGGTCGTCGCACCGATCATCAAGCGCGATCTCGGCATTAGCGATGCGCAGATGGGCGTATTGTTCAGCAGCTTCTTCGTCGGCTATTGCGTGTTTTGTTTCGTCGGCGGTTGGGCTGCCGATCGTTTCGGGCCGCGCCGCGTGTTCGCGTGGGCGGCCGGCGTGTGGTCGCTGTTCTGCGGTGCAACCGCGCTGGCCGGGTCGTTCGTGCATCTGCTGGTCGTGCGCGTCGCGTTCGGGATCGGTGAAGGGCCGATGGGAACGACGACGAACAAGGCGATCTCGAACTGGTTTCCGCGTCGCGAAGCGGGGCGAGCGGTCGGCTGGACGAACGCCGGGCAGCCGCTCGGCGCGGCGATTGCTGCGCCGATCGTCGGCCTCGTCGCGTTGCAGTTCGGCTGGCGCGTGTCGTTTGTCGTGATCGCCGCGCTCGGCTTCCTGTGGCTTGTCGCATGGTGGCGGCTGTTCCGCGACGAACCTGCCGCGCATCCGCGCGTGTCGCTGGAAGAGGCGCGCGAGATCGCAGCGGATCGCGGCGTTGACGCAGTACACGGCACGCGCGACGTGCACGCAGCAGACGCGCACGCGGCACGTCCGCTGCTGCACTATCTGCTGTCGCGCCCGGTGCTCGGCGTCGCGCTCGCGTTCTTCAGCTTCAACTACGTGCTGTATTTCTTCCTGTCGTGGCTACCCAGCTATCTGACCGACTATCAGCATCTGAACATCAAGCAGATGAGCGTGGTCGGCATCCTGCCGTGGCTCGGCGCGACGGTCGGCTTCGTCGCCGGCGGCACTGTATCGGACCGCATCTACCGCCACAGCGGCGACGTGCTGTTCGCACGCAAGATCGTGATCGTCGTCGGGCTCGGCGTCGCGGCGGCGTGCGTGCTGCTCGCGTCGCGCGTGAATTCCCTCGGTGCGGCCGTCACGCTGATCGCGATCGCGAGCCTGTTCGCGTTCATGGCGCCGCAAGCGTGCTGGTCGTTGCTGCAGGAAATCGTGCCGCGCGAGCGCGTCGGTGCGGCCGGTGGCTTCGTGCACCTGCTCGCGAATCTCGCCGGCATTCTGTCGCCGAGCCTGACCGGCTGGCTCGTGCAATACGGTGGCGGATACGCGGGCGCGTTCGTGCTCGCGGGCGCGTCAGCGCTGGCGGGCGCGGCGATTCTGACGGTCGCGGTGCGGCCGCGCACGGTCGCGCAGATGCGCGGCGCGGTTTAGTCGCGCGTATGCGCTCGCGCGGGTCGGCGCGTCGCGATTGCTCCGTGCCCACTGCAAAGGCAGCGCGAATTCCGCCGATCGAAAAGGGCGGAGCGGATGTGCGTTCATCTTCGAGCGCTGACGGCGCGACGGCGCGAGATCGTCGAACGGCTTGGCCGGATGCCTGAGCGCCCGAAGACGCGCTGCAACGGCTATGCCCTTGCGCGAGGCGGGACGAGTCCTCTCTCGTGGCATACGCGCAACGCGTGCGCAATATCGAAACGTGATTCTTCTCGCTCTCGCCCGCACACAGCATGCGCACACTTGCAATCCGCGCGGAACGACCGTCGGCATGACGTCGCCCGTTCCCACCTTCCACGCCGCGCGACGACCTCCCGCCCACCCGCCGCAGCGGACCGCTGAACTTCCGCGCCTCTATCCGTTCTATTCGCTCACATGCCGCCCCGCGTCGACGCACGCGCGCCCGCATCGCAAAGACGCCAGCAGGCATACAACTTGCGCACAGCGCACGCTTTCCGCAACGCGCGGACGCGCACCGCGATACGAACGAAACCGCTTCGGAGGCTTGTGATGAAACGACTCTGGCTGCAGCGCGCAATCGCCATGATCTTCCTGTACGCAACGATCGGCACCGCGGCGAACGCGGCATCGCCGTCGGCGGACGTATCGGTCCATCGCAGCGACTACGGCGTCACGCGCACCGGTCGCGCGGTGAGCCAGTACACGCTGAGCAACGCGCACGGCGTGACGCTGAAAGTCATCACGTACGGCGGCATCGTGACGGCGCTCGAAGTGCCGGACCGAACCGGCAAGGTCGCCGACATCGTGCTGGGCTTCGATTCGCTGGCCGACTACGAAGCGCACAACGGCAACATTCATTTCGGCGCGCTGATCGGCCGCTACGCAAATCGCATCGCGCACGGGCGTTTCTCGCTCGACGGCAACACGTGGCAGTTGCCGCTCAACGACGGGCCGAACACGCTGCACGGCGGGCCCGACAGTTTCGACGCGAAGGTGTGGACGGTCACCGCCGCGCGCAGCGACGGCCAGCGTGCGAGCGTCACGCTGCGCTACGTGAGCCCCGACGGCGAGAACGGCTTTCCCGGCACGCTGACGACGGACGTCACCTACACGCTGACGAACGACGACGTGATCCGCATCGACTATCGCGCGACGACCGACAAGGACACCGTCGTCAACCTGACGAACCACAGCTATTTCAATCTCGCCGGGCACGACAGCGGCAGCGTCGAGCGGCAATTGATCGAGATCGACGCGTCGCGCTTCACGCCGACCGACGCGACGTCGATTCCGACCGGCGAACTCGCGAGCGTCGCCGGCACGCCGATGGATCTGCGCGCGCCCACGCCGATCGGTGCGCGCTTGCGCAGCGCGTATCCGCAACTCGCGATGGCGCACGGCTACGATCACAACTGGGTGCTCGATCACGGCGGCGAAGCGGCGCCCGCGTTTGCGGCGCGCGCCTACGATCCGGCGTCGGGCCGCTTTCTCGCGCTATACACGACGCAGCCGGGGCTCCAGTTCTACACGTCGAACGGCCTGAACGGCAGCGTCGTCGGCAAGGGCGGCACCGTTTATCGGCAAACGGATGCGTTCGCGCTCGAAGCCGAGCATTTCCCCGATTCGCCGAATCATCCGTCGTTCCCGACGACCGTGCTGAAGCCTGGCCAGACGTTGCACGAAGTGACGTTGTGGAAGGTGGGCGCACGATGACGCGTGAGCGTCCTCTGACTCTCACGACAGCCGCCGCAGCACGCGCATCAAGTTCCGGTTGAACACGCGCGCCCCGACGCCTATACTTAGCCGCATGGATAAGTATCAGTCGTCGATCGGCGACGTCTTCCACGCGCTGGCCGATCCGACGCGCGTGGCGATCGTCTGCGCGCTCGCGAGCGGTGCGCAGACGGTGTCGACGCTGGCCGCGCCGTTCGACATGGCGTTGCCTTCGTTCATGAAGCATCTGACGGTGCTCGAACGCAGCGGCTTGATCCTCACGTCCAAGTCCGGCCGCACGCGCACCTGCGAACTGCAGCCGCAGCGGCTGCAGCAAGCCGAGCGCTGGCTCGCCGAGCAGCGCGCGATGTGGGAAGCGCGATCCGATCGCATGGTCGAATTCGTCGAACGACTTCATCAACAGGAGCAAGCCGATGACCCGAAACGCCGCCGATAGCGCCGACTCGCGCGACCTCATGATCACGCGCGTGCTGCGCGCACCGCGCGCCGCGTTGTGGCGCGCATGGTCGGAACCCGATCTGCTGAAGGTGTGGTGGTGTCCGAAGCCGTGGACCACCGACGTGCTCGCGTTCGATCTGAAACCGGGCGGCGCGTTTCATACGTTGATGAAAGGGCCGGACGGAGGCATCAGCGACAACCCCGGCTGCTTTCTCGAGATCGTGCCGCAGTCGCGTCTCGCGTTCACCTCGATGCTGACGGCCGGCTGGCGCCCGAATACGCCGTGGATGGGTTTCACCGCGATCATCACGATGACCGACGAAGGCGAGGGCACGCGCTACGTCGCGCACGTGATGCATCCGGACGACGCATCGCGCGAGCAGCACGAGAAGCTCGGCTTCTTCGACGGCTGGAACATGGTGATCACGCAGCTCGACGAATTGGCCTGCACGCTGCGCTGATGCGCTTTCGCGCTCGACGTTCGACGTTCGACGTTCGACGAGCGCGCGTCGCCGCACGCGGGGCGCGTTCGCATTTGCTTCGGGATCCGGACGATGGCATGAAGGGCCGCATCGCCGCCCGCGTTCGTGCAGGGCGACGGAACCCGAAAATCGCAGAAAACGACGTCACAACACGAAATCGCTTGACAGTATCGTCGGTGCCACGTATTGTCCGCCGTTGAAATCTTCAAGAAGCGCGATTGCTGCTCGTCATTGCCGCCTTGCCGCGGCATCTGTTGTCCTCTCCCTCCTTGACCCTTTTCCGGTGCCCCGTCGGCGGCCCAGCGCGACTGCATGCGTTTGCAATGCATTGCGACGCCATGTGACGGATATCGGCATCGTCGAACGGTTCAACGGCAACAACGGAACAGGCTCACGCGAGCCTGGTACACGTTCGTCCACGTGTTGCGGATTGCACTCGCTCGAATCGCCCGGTTCCCGAATTCATCGGGGCTGCCGGCGCGTTCTTGTCGCCAACACTGAGATATTTGAATCACCATGCAAGCAACGAATACCCAACATTACGGCGGCTATGCCGTCGCCCCTTCCGCTCATCGGCTTCCGGACGGAAGCTTCTCGTCGAACCTGACGCTGCGCCGCACCGGCTGCCGCGCCGAGCCGACGTGCTACGAGTTCTACTCGCTCGACTACTTCAGCAGCGAGGAAGCCGCGTTGCGCCACTCGGCGCGCTGGGCACGCAACTGGATCGATACGCGCGGCTGAGCGCCGCAGTCGGTACGCGAACCGTTCGCGCTGCGTGCGCATCGCATGCGGCGACGGCGCGCTCGCTGCGACGCCTCGCACGCGCCGCGACGCCGGAAATAACCCGCGCGCGCAGCGGCCGATGCGCGTATGATGAACTTCTCCGAGCCGCCGCTGCTGTTCGACCGCTCCCCCCTCCATCGGCTGTCTTTACCGCGTCGCGCCTCTGCCACGCGCATCGTCGTCCCGTTATCCCGTCCGCCGCGCCTGCATCGGCGCTACCGGCAGCACGCGCTCGTCCGCGCGATTCGTCGCCACGAGCCTCAGGAGTTCACCATGAGCATGCATCTCTATCGCGGATTCGAAATCTATCCGCTGATCTATCCGCACGTGCCGGCGCAGCTCGGCAGCGCGCACAACTACGACGCGGGCTTCGACGCCGCCGTGAAGATCTGCCAGCGCGGCGCCGGCGACATGCTGACGCGCAGCCAGACGTTCCGCCTTGCCGAGCTGTCGCCGTTCGATACGGCCGGCGATGCGCGCCGCGCATCGCTGCGCTATGCGGAAACGATGATCGACGATAACCGCGACAAGCCGGGCTTTTTTGCCGACACGCTTTGACGCGACCGGCAACCCACCCTGGCCTTCGGAGGCAACCATGATCATCGACGATCTTCTCGATCTGATCCGGCGCGGCGAAGTAAGCGGAACCGATACGGCGCTGCCGTCCGGCGTCGGCGATTCGGCGCTCGCGCATCAGCAGGAGTTCCGGATGTTCGCGGCGGTACGTGCGCTAACGATCGGCTCCGGCTATACGGAGTTCGAATCCGACGAAATTGCGAGCGCCGTGATGACGCGGCTCGGCTGACGTTTTTCCCTTCAACGCTTCAACACAGGATCATTCATGACCAGCATCACGCTGAAAGCCAACGAGCCGATCGACGTCGCGCTCCGCCGGTTCCGCCGCGACATCGAGAAAACCGGGCTCATTCGCGAACTGCGCAGCCGCACGAGCTACGAGAAGCCGACGGCGATGCGCAAACGCAAGAAGGCGAGCGCCGTCGTGCGCCAGCGTTCGCGCGTGCGGCGCGCGCTGCCGCCGCGCAAGCTGTACTGATCTCGGCGTCCGGCCGCCGATCGTGCGCGGCCGCGGCGCCGCGCACCCAATGCGGCACGCAGGGCGGCTTTATTTCAACACTACTTGAAATATAGAAATGAATGCGCTATCGTGCCGCGCATGGATTCCAATCACGTCGTCCGCGCGCTGAGCGCGCTCGCGCACGAATCGCGGCTCGCGATTTTCCGTGCGCTCGTGGTGGCCGGCCCCAACGGCCTCGCCGCCGGTGAGATCGCGCAACGGCTCGGGCTGTCGCCGTCGGGCCTGTCGTTTCATCTGAAGGATCTGTCGCATGCCGGCCTCGTGCAGTCGCGGCAGGAAGGGCGCTTCGTGTTCTATACGGCGCACTTCGATGCGATGAACGGCCTGATCGGTTTCCTGACGGAGAACTGCTGCGCGGGCGCAAGCTGCGCGGCGAGCGACGCGCGCGGCTGCTGTCCGCCCGCGGCGAATCCGTCGTGATCTTCCGTGGAGCCGCGTGTGACCGACCGACCTTATTCGATTCTGATTCTCTGCACCGGCAACACGTCGCGTAGCGTGATGGCCGAAGCGCTGTTCAACGTCCTGGGAAACGGCCGGTTTCGCGCGTATAGCGCGGGCAGCCGCCCGGCGGGCGTCGTCAATCCGTTCGCGATCGAGCAGTGCGCGGCGCTCGGCTACGATACGTCGCAGCTGCGCAGCAAGAGCTGGGACGAATTCGCGCGGCCCGATGCGCCGCAGATGGATTTCGTGCTGACCGTGTGCGACGCGGCGGCCGGCGAAGCGTGTCCGGTGTGGCCGGGCCGGCCGATCACCGCGCACTGGGGATTCGAAGATCCGGCCGCGTGCGCGGGCAGCGACGACGAGAAACGCAGCGTATTCGACAAGGTGCGCCGCCAGATCGCGCACCGCGTGAGCCGATTCCTGGCGCTGCCGCTCGACGCGCTCGATCGCGACGCGATTCGGCACGCGATGCGCGCGATTGGCGAAGAGCCGGGGCAGGCGTGCGATGAGCGGCACTGATACGACGCTCGGCGCCGCGCGTCCGGCCATCGGGTTTTTCGAGCGCTACCTGAGCGCGTGGGTCGCGCTCTGCATCGTCGCGGGCATCGCGCTCGGCCAGCTGTTGCCGGACGTGTTTCGCGCGCTCGGCCGGATGCAGGTCGCGCAGGTGAACCTGCCGGTCGGCGTGCTCGTCTGGGTGATGATCGTGCCGATGCTGGTCAAGATCGACCTGGCGGCGATGTCGCGCGTGCGCAGCCAATGGCGCGGCATCGGCGTCACGCTCTTCGTCAACTGGCTGATCAAGCCGTTCTCGATGGCGCTGCTCGGCTGGGTGTTCGTGCGTCACGTGTTCGCACCGTGGCTGCCGGCCGCGCAGCTCGACAGCTACGTCGCGGGCCTGATTCTCCTCGCGGCCGCGCCGTGTACCGCGATGGTGTTCGTCTGGTCGCAGCTGTGCGACGGCGATCCGTATTTCACGCTGTCGCAGGTCGCGCTCAACGACGCGATCATGGTCGTCGCGTTCGCGCCGCTCGTCGCGCTGCTGCTCGGGCTGTCGGCGATCACGGTGCC
The DNA here is from genome assembly GCF_902499075.1 of Burkholderia pseudomultivorans. GTDB lineage: Bacteria > Pseudomonadota > Gammaproteobacteria > Burkholderiales > Burkholderiaceae > Burkholderia > Burkholderia pseudomultivorans. The sequence continues at coordinate 40,969 of NZ_CABVPP010000050.1, forward strand.
GTGGGACACGCTGATCATGTCGGTCGTGCTGTACATCGTGATTCCGGCGCTCGTCGCGCAATGGCTGCGCCGGCGCTGGCTCGCGCGCGGCGAGGCCTATTTCCGTCGCGCCGTCGCGCGTCTTGGCCCGTATTCGATCGGCGCGCTGCTCGCCACGCTCGTGCTGCTGTTCGCGTTCCAGGGCGACGCGATCGTCGACGCGCCGCGCGTGATCGCGCTGCTCGCGGTGCCGATCCTGATCCAGGTCCTGTTCAATTCCGGTCTCGCGTATCTGCTGAATCGGCGGCTCGGCGTCGCGCACTGCGTCGCCGGTCCGTCGAGCCTGATCGGCGCGAGCAATTTCTTCGAACTCGCCGTCGCGACCGCCATCAGCCTGTTCGGCTTTCACTCGGGCGCGGCGCTCGCGACGGTCGTCGGCGTGCTGATCGAGGTGCCGGTGATGTTGTTCGTCGTCGGTGTCGTGAATCGATCGCGACGCTGGTACGAAGCGGCGCCGCACACGCACCACGGCGCACGATGAACGGACGCGACGCGGCGGTCGCGCGTCACGCCGCCGCGTCGCCGATCGCCACCAGCAGATCGTCGATCCGCACCATCAGCTCGCGCACCTGACGCAGCGTCGAATACTGGTGCAGCACGGAGCGCCATTGCGGCACGCCGACGAGCGCTTCCCAGATCACGCCGAGCATGCGCGGATCGGCGTCGCCGGTTCGCAGCAGCGTACTCGCATAGTCGAGGCTCGCCTGCGCGCACAGCAGCTGCATGCGGCTGGCCGCGCCGAGCAGGCGCGGCGTCACCTCCGCGTGCTCGTCGCAGCAGTACATCACTTCGCGCGGCAGCGTCGCTTCGTCGGTCGTCAGCGCACGGAGCGACGCACCCGTCACGCGTACCGCGCCCTGCCGCGTATCGAACGAATACACGGTGCCCGCGTCGGCCTGGGCGAGCAGCCGCAACCCGCGCTGCAGTCTAGGCAGATCGGTGGTCGCCGCATCCGCGGACGCCTTCGCTTCGACGAGAAAGCAGACGTTCCAGACCGGCGCCTGCGCATCGTCGTTCGCACGCTCGAGCAATACCGCATCCCATTCCGTCTTGGCGCGATCGTGCGGACCGGGTATCGCCGACGGCACGCGCATCGAGGTCACGACGCGATAGCGCGGCGTGCCGTCGTGCGCATCGAGCCGCTGCGCAAGCGCGTCGAGCGCCTGCGCGGCCGCCGCTTCGACGGCCGCACCGCGTTGCCGCGACGTGACGCCTTGTGCCACCGCCAGCGCGCTGCCCGACTGCGGGCCGTGCCGCGCGAGTAGCGCGCGGTAGCGGCGCACGGACGGATCGGATGCGAGCGCATCGATGCGTTGCAAGCGCGCGAGCGCCGGGCTGTCCGTCAGTTTCGCGAGTTCGCGCGCAAACGCGGGATCGCTCGCGGTGTCCGGGTGCGCGCGCCACCGCCGCACCGTCGCATCGAACGCGCTCCACGATGCGGAAAATGCCGCGGTATGGAGCTCCGCGAGCGCGTCGCGTTGCCACGCATGGGCGCAACGTTCGCGCTTCGCCGGATGCGCGAGCGTGTTGACGGTCGAGCGCAGCGCGCGCCGGTCCTGGTCGGCATGTGCAGACAACGCGGCGTAGTCGCGCACGCTCGGCGCGTCGTGACGCAGCACCGCCGCCTGAAACGCCGGATCGCCCATGTGCGGATCGACCGCATCGCGGATCATCCGCGCGAGCGCGGCGACGAAGCGGTCCTGCAGCGCGGCTTCGGGCGCCGTGTGCGCGGCGAGCGCGACGCGCGCCTCCTCGATCACGGTCGCGATCACGGTGGCCGCGTTCGTCGATGCGTCCAGCGACGACGAACGCGCGAGCGGCGGCAGCCGATAGCGGCGCACGACGGTGCGCAGGATGCGATCGAGCAGCGCGGGTAGCGGAATCGGCGGCATGGCGAGGACGCGGAGCGGAAAGGGCACGCCCTCCATGATGCCGGATTGCGTCGCCGGCGTGCGTGGACGGCGGTGCGTTATGCGGTCAGCGTGACCGCGAGGCTGCCGAGTTCGCCGAAGCGGACCGTCAGCGCGTCGCCGAGCGGCACCTCGATCGCGCCCGCATACGAACCGGTCGTCACGATCTGGCCGGCGCGCAGCGGCTCGCCGCGCGACGCGGCGAAGTTGGCGAGCCAGACGAGCGGCTTCAGCGGATCGCCGTCCGGATGGCGGCCGTCGATCGTGCGGTGCAGCTCGCCCTCGAACGCGATCTCGAACGCTTCGAGCGACGCATGCAGCCCGTCGCGCACGACGGGCCCGACGCAGAGCCCCTGATTGAACTGCGCATCGGCGAGCAATTCGAGCTTCGTCGCGCGTGCGGGTTCCGCATAGCGGCAGCCGAGCACTTCGAGCACGAGCCGCACTTCGCGGATCGCGTCGCGCACGTCGGCGTCGCTGTACGGCTGCGCGCGGGTCGGCAGGTCGCGATCGAGCACGAAGGCGATCTCGGGCTCGATCCGCACGCTCGGCGTGCTGGTGACGACGCGGTACGGCGCGCCGGCTTCGCGGATCGTCGACGCGAAAATCGGCGCGACGACGACGCGCTCGGGCGGCGGCAGCGCGCACTTCCATCCGCCGATCGCCTCGCCGAGCAGGTCCGCGACGCGATGCTGGATCGCGAGCGCGGTGTCGACGTCTTCGGGACGGAAAGCATCGGGCAGCAGCGGGCCGGGCGCGCCGGCATGGCGGGCGGCGACGAGATGCTGGGCGGCGCCGTCCACGCGTTCGATAGTCGTTGTCATGTCGGTTGAGCGTAGTGAAAGGAAGCCGGCAAACGAGCCGGACGAAACGAATCATGTCGATGATAACGTTTTCGATGCGGGGACTGCAGGGCGCGGCCGCGCGGGCCGCCGCGTGCGGGCGCGACCCGCGCGTCGCTTTGACGCACGCAGCGGCGCAACCTCGATTGACCGCGCGCAACGTCGGGCGCCGCCGATCCGCGGATGATGGTCGCATGGCCGCACGAACCTCCGTGCGGCGGCAACCGGAGAGAGCCGCATGTACAACACGATCATGGTCGCGTTCGACGGCAGTGCGTCGTCGAAACACGCGCTCGACGAGGCGCTGAAAATCGCGAAAGCGAATGGCGCGCAGGTCGCGGTCGTCTATGTCGTCGACAGATCCGCGCTGTTCGCGTACGCGGGCCGCTTCGATCCGCAGGCGCTGGTCGACGAACTGCGCCGCGACGGGATCGACGCACTGCGCGCGGCCGAGCACGCGATCAGGCAAGCGTCGGTGAACGGCGACACCGGACTCGTCGAAACCGACGGCCTTGGCGAGGACGTCGCCGCACGACTGCAACGCTATGCGAACGAGCACGACGTCGATCTCGCGGTGGTCGGCACGCACGGGCGGCGCGGGATTCAGCGGATGCTGCTCGGCAGCGTCGCCGAACGCTTCGTGCGCCGCGCATGCTGCCCGGTGCTGCTGATTCGCGGCGAGCGTGCACCTGCGTCGTCCGATGTGGGCAGCGGCGCGGACGCATGATGAGCGGCCGCCCGTCGAAGATCGTCATCGCGACGGTCGCGGTGTTCGTGACGCTGCTCGGCATGATGGCCGTCGTCGTCGGGCTGCTGTTCGACGAGCCGACCGCACTGCACGGCGGCGCGATCGCGCTGATCGTCGGCGTGTGCGGATTCGTCGTGATGCTGAACGTCGCCGACAAGCGCGACGCATGATGCGACGGCAGCACTGTCGACGACGTGCTGCCAACGGCGCACGAATCGATCAGGACATCGACATGGTTTCAATTCCGGTGAATCGATCGGGTAAGCAATGTCGTGGTTCGTATCGGTAAACGATGCGCCGAACGTCGCCACCATGACGATGATCCGCCACGCGCAGCATGCAGGCCGAAACGCGTCCTTTACTTCGCCGTTGCGGCCTCCTTAAATGATCAAGGTCTGCCGAAAGACCGTAAAAGAACGAGATCCCCATGAGCCATTTCCTGGATAGATTGCGTTACTTCACGACGGCGCGGCCGCGCTTCTCCGACGGCCACGGCGCCGTCACCGACGAGGATCGTCAGTGGGAGGACGGCTATCGGCTGCGCTGGCAGCACGACAAGGTCGTCCGCTCGACACACGGCGTCAACTGCACCGGTTCGTGCTCGTGGAAGGTCTACGTGAAAGGCGGGATCGTCACGTGGGAAACGCAGCAGACCGACTATCCGCGCACGCGCCCCGACATGCCGAATCACGAGCCGCGCGGCTGCTCGCGCGGCGCGTCGTACTCGTGGTACCTGTACAGCGCGAACCGTCTCAAGCATCCGCTCGTGCGCAGCGCGCTCGTGAAGCTGTGGCGCGAGCGGCGCCGCACGATGGCGCCGGTCGAGGCATGGCGCTCGATCGTCGACGACGACGAAGCGCGCCGCGCGTATCAGAGCCGGCGCGGGCTCGGCGGTTTCGTGCGCGCGAGCTGGGACGAGGTCAACGAGATCGTCGCGGCGGCCAATGTCCACACTGTGGGACGTCACGGCCCCGATCGCGTTGTCGGCTTCTCGCCGATCCCGGCGATGTCGATGGTGTCGTATGCGGCCGGCTCGCGGTATCTGTCGCTGATCGGCGGCGTGTGCCTGAGCTTCTACGACTGGTACTGCGACCTGCCGCCCGCGTCGCCGCAAACCTGGGGCGAGCAGACCGACGTGCCCGAATCGGCGGACTGGTACAACTCGACCTTCATCATGATGTGGGGCTCCAACGTCCCGCAGACGCGCACGCCCGATGCGCACTTTCTCGTCGAGGCGCGCTATCGCGGCACCAAGGTCGTGTCGGTGTTCCCCGACTATTCGGAGGGCGCGAAATTCGGCGACCTGTGGCTGCATCCGAAGCAGGGCACCGACGCGGCGCTCGCGCTCGCGATGGGCCATGTGATCCTGAAGGAGTTTCATCTCGCGGGCCCGACGCGCAGCGACTACTTCGTCGACTACTGCAAGCGCTATACCGACATGCCGTGCCTCGTGCGGCTCGTGCCGCACGGCGACGGCTACGTGCCCGAGCGGCTCGTGCGTGCGTCGGACTTCGACGACGCGCTCGACGAGGCCGCGCATCCCGAGTGGAAGACCGTGATGATCGACGATGCGACGGGCGAGTTCGTCGTGCCGGTCGGCTCGGTCGGCTTCCGCTGGGCGCAGCAGGGCGCCGCGGACGCCGGCAAGTGGAACCTGCGCAGCGAGACGTCGGGCGGCGCGGCGCTGTCGCCGCGGCTGTCGTGCACGACCGAGCACGACGACGTGGTGGAGGTACGGTTCCCGTACTTCGGCAATCAGCCGCATGCGCACTTCAACTCGACGCAGCATCGCGCGGAACTGTCGCGCCGGATCGGCGTGCGCCGCATCGCGACGCGCAACGGCGAGATGCTGGTCGCGACCGTGTACGACCTGTTCGTCGCGAACTACGGGCTCGATCAGGGGCTCGGCGGCCGCGACGTGGCCGCGAGCTACGACGACGATCTGCCGTACACGCCCGCGTGGCAGGAAGCGATCACGGGCGTGAAGCGTGCGGACGTGATCGCGGTCGCGCGCCAGTTCGCGGAGAACGCGCACAAGACGCAGGGCAAGTCGATGGTGATCATCGGCGCGGGGATCAACCACTGGTTCCATATGGACATGTCGTACCGCGCGATCATCAACATGCTGATCATGTGCGGCTGCATCGGCAAGCCGGGCGGCGGCTGGTCGCATTACGTGGGCCAGGAGAAGCTGCGCCCGCAGACGGGCTGGACCGCGCTCGCGTTCGCGCTCGACTGGCACCGTCCGCCGCGTCACATGAACTCGACCTCGTTTTTCTACGCGCACACGGACCAGTGGCGCTACGATCCGATGGACCCGGCGGCGCTGCTGTCGCCGCTCGCGGATCCGTCGCAATTCCAGGGCGCGCCGATCGACTACAACGTGCGCGCGGAGCGGATGGGCTGGCTGCCGTCGGCGCCGCAGCTCGCGCGCAATCCGCTGCAGGTCGGCGCGCAGCTTGCCGATCCGGCGCAGGCGGGTGCCGAAATCGCGCAGCAGCTGAAGTCGGGCACGCTGCGCATGGCCTGCGAAGACCCCGACGCGCCGGAAAACCATCCGCGCAACCTGTTCGTCTGGCGCTCGAACCTGCTCGGTTCGTCGGGCAAGGGTCACGAGTATTTCCTCAAGCATCTGCTCGGCACGACGCACGGCGTGCAGGGCGAAGACCTCGGCGCGACGGGCGGCCGGCGTCCCGACGAAGTGACGTGGCGCGACGACGCGCCGCGCGGCAAGCTCGATCTGCTCGTGACGCTCGACTTCCGGATGTCGACGACCTGCATGTATTCGGACGTCGTGCTGCCGACCGCGACGTGGTACGAGAAGGACGACATGAACACGTCCGACATGCATCCGTTCATCCATCCGCTGTCGGCGGCCGTCGATCCCGCGTGGGAGGCGAAAAGCGACTGGGAGATCTTCAAGGGCATCGCGAAGCGCTTCTCCGAACTCTGCGACGGCCATCTCGGCGTCGAGCGCGACGTCGTGCTCGCACCGATCGCGCACGACACGCCGGCCGAGCTCGCGCAGCCGTTCGACGTGCGCGACTGGAAGCGCGGCGAATGCGAGCCGGTACCGGGCCGCACGATGCCGTCGGTGGCCGTCGTCGAGCGCGACTATCCGAACACGTACGCGCGCTTCACGTCGCTCGGCCCGCTGATGGACACGCTCGGCAATGCGGGCAAGGGGATCGGCTGGGACACGCAGGACGAAGTGAAGCTGCTCGGCGAGCTGAACTATCGCGTCGAGGCGGGCGCGACGCAGGGCCGCCCGCGCATCGATACCGCGCTCGACGCGGCCGAGGTGATCCTCGCGCTCGCGCCCGAGACGAACGGCGAGGTCGCGGTGAAGGCCTGGCGTGCGCTGTCGCGCACGACGGGCATCGATCACACGCATCTGGCCGCCGCGCGTGCGGACGAGAAGATCCGCTTCCGCGACATCCAGGCGCAGCCGCGCAAGATCATCTCGTCGCCGACGTGGAGCGGGATCGAGTCGGAACACGTGTCGTACAACGCGGGCTACGTCAACGTGCACGAGCTCGTGCCGTGGCGCACGCTGACGGGCCGCCAGCAGCTCTATCAGGATCATCCGTGGATGCGCGCGTTCGGCGAGTCGCTGTGCGTGTACAAGCCGCCGATCGACACGGGCAGCTACGCGCACATGCTCGGCAAGCGCTCGAACGGCAACCCGGAACGCGTGCTGAACTTCCTGACGCCGCACCAGAAGTGGGGCATTCACAGCACGTACACGGACAACCTGCTGATGCTGACGCTGTCGCGCGGCGGGCCGATCGTCTGGATGTCGGAGGACGACGCGAAGGCGATCGGCGTGGCCGACAACGACTGGATCGAGTGCTACAACGCGAACGGCGCGCTGTGCGCGCGCGCGGTGGTGAGCCAGCGGATTCCGGCCGGGATGGTGATGATGTATCACGCGCAGGAAAAGATCGTGAACACGCCGGGCTCCGAAATCACCGGTACGCGCGGCGGCATCCATAACTCGGTCACGCGCATCGCGCTGAAGCCGACGCACATGATCGGCGGCTACGCGCAGCTGTCGTACGGCTTCAACTACTACGGAACGGTCGGCTCGAACCGCGACGAGTTCCTGATCGTGCGCAAGATGAACCGGATCGACTGGCTCGACGGAGAAGAACACGCGGGCCACCCGACAACGCAGGCGGTACGCGAAGGAGAAGCATCATGAAAGTACGCGCACAGATCGCGATGGTGCTGAATCTCGACAAATGCATCGGTTGCCACACGTGCTCGGTGACCTGCAAGAACGTCTGGACGAGCCGCGAAGGCATGGAATACGCGTGGTTCAACAATGTCGAGACGAAGCCGGGCATCGGCTATCCGAAGGACTGGGAGAACCAGGACCGCTGGCGCGGCGGCTGGCAGCGCCGCGCGGACGGCAAGATCGAGCCGCGCCTGGGCAGCAAGTGGCGGCTGCTCGCGCAGATTTTCGCGAACCCGCATCTGCCCGAGATCGACGACTACTACGAACCGTTCACGTTCGACTATGCGCATCTGCAGGAAGCCGGCAACACGAACGCGATGCCCGTTGCACGGCCGCGTTCGCTCGTGAGCGGCCAGCGGCTCGAGAAGATCGAGTGGGGGCCGAACTGGGAGGAAATCCTCGGCGGCGAGTTCGAGAAGCGCGCGCAGGATTACAACTTCGAGGACGTGCAAAAGGAGATCTACGGGCAGTTCGAGAACACGTTCATGATGTACCTGCCGCGCTTGTGCGAGCACTGCCTGAATCCGGCGTGCGTCGCGTCGTGCCCGTCGGGCTCGATCTACAAGCGCGAGGAGGACGGCATCGTGCTGATCGACCAGGACAAGTGCCGCGGCTGGCGCATGTGCGTGTCGGGATGCCCGTACAAGAAGATCTACTACAACTGGCAAAGCGGCAAGGCCGAGAAGTGCATCTTCTGCTATCCGCGCATCGAGGCCGGGCAGCCGACCGTCTGCTCGGAAACCTGCGTCGGCCGCATCCGTTATCTCGGCGTGCTGCTGTACGACGCCGACCGCATCGGCGAAGCGGCGAGCGTCGAGAACGACAAGGACCTGTACGACGCGCAGCTGTCGCTGTTCCTCGATCCGGACGATCCGGCCGTGATCGCGCAGGCCGAGCGCGACGGCGTGCCGGCCGCCTGGCTCGAGGCCGCGCGCCGCTCGCCGACCTACAAGATGGCGATCGACTGGAAGATCGCGTTCCCGCTGCATCCGGAATACCGGACGCTGCCGATGGTCTGGTACGTGCCGCCGCTGTCGCCGATCAACGCGGCCGCGAACAGCGGCACGCTCGGGATGAACGGCTATCTGCCCGACGTCGAATCGCTGCGCATTCCGCTGCGTTATCTCGCGAACCTGCTGACCGCCGGCGACGAAGCGCCCGTGAAGCTCGCGCTCGAGCGGCTGCTCGCGATGCGCGCGTTCATGCGCGCGCGGCACGTGGACGGCATCGAGGCGCGCGGCGTGCTCGACCAGGTCGGGCTGTCGGTCGCGCAGGTCGACGAGATGTACCGCTACCTTGCCATCGCGAACTACGAGGATCGCTTCGTGATCCCGACCACGCATCGCGAGTATGCGGAGAACGCGTACGACCTGCGCGCCTCGTGCGGCTTCTCGTTCGGCAACGGCTGTTCGGACGGCCGGTCGTCCGCGAGCCTGTTCAGCGCGAAGAAGGAGAAGGGCACGAAGACGATTCCGATTCGCGAGGTGTCGCGATGAGCAGCGCACCCGATCCGACCTACGCGGCATTTGCGGCGCTGCTCGACTATCCGGACGACGCGCTCGTCGATGCGCTCGATTCGATCGAAGCGCATCTGCGCGACGGCACGCGCACGCGCTGGCCGAAAGCGGTGCGCACGGGCCTCGAGCGGTTCTTCGCGTATCTGCGCGAACGCGATCTGCTGACGCTGCAGGAGAACTATGTCGCGCTGTTCGACCGCGGCCGCGCGACGTCGCTGCATCTGTTCGAGCACGTGCACGGTGAATCGCGCGACCGCGGCCAGGCGATGGTCGATCTGCTGCAGATGTACGAGCAGCATGGGCTGTATCTGAAGCCCGGCGAACTGCCGGACTATCTGCCGGTGTTCCTCGAATATCTGTCGCGGCTGCCGGCGCCCGACGCGCGCAATCTGCTCGGCGAGACCGGCGACATCCTGCGCGCGCTCGCGGCACAGCTCGCGCAGCGCGGCAGTCATTACAGCTTCGTCGTCGGCGCGCTGCTGCCGATGGCCGGGCTCGCACCGGCCGATGCGCCGACGTCGGCGGCCGACGACGCGGCGGCCGAGCGTCCCGACTATCGCGGGCTCGACGCCGCGTATGCGGACGAGGCCGTGCGTTTCGTCGGCGCGGCGACGCCGGCCGAGCAAACCGTGCAATTCCACGACCGGCGGCCCGCGCGTCGCGCGTGAGTGCCGCGTCTTACTGGGGAAAGCGATGAACGATTACCTGCATACGTTCCTGTTCGGGATCTACCCGTATATCTGTCTCGCGGTGCTGCTGCTCGGCAGCCTGATCCGCTTCGACCGCGAGCAGTACACGTGGAAAAGCGACTCGTCGCAACTGCTGCGGCACGGCGCGCTGCGGCTCGGCAGCAACCTGTTTCATTGGGGTGTGCTCGTCGTCGTGCTCGGGCACTTCGCGGGGTTTCTCGCGCCGCACTGGCTCGTGTCGCCGTTTCTGTCGGCGTCGGGCCACCAGCTCGTCGCGATGGTGGCGGGGGGCGCGGCCGGCCTCGTGTCGATCGTCGGGCTGACGATCCTGATCTGGCGGCGGCTCGGCGACGTGCGCATCCGTCGCAGCAGCCGGCAGTCCGACATCGTGATCGTGCTGATGCTGTGGCTGCAGCTCGCGCTCGGGCTCGGCACCGTCGTGCTGTCGACGCGCCACATGGACGGCGCGATGTTCGAGCAATTGACCGACTACGTGAAGGGCGTCGTCACGTTCCGGCCGGACGTCGCGAGCCTGCTCGTCGGCGTGCCGCTCACGTACCGGCTGCATATCCTGCTCGGCTTCACGATCTTCCTCGTCTCGCCGTTCACGCGGATGGTGCATATCTGGAGCGGCATCGCGTCGGTCGCCTATCTGGTCCGCCCGTATCAGCTCGTGCGCAAGCGCTGAAGGGATCGCATGAACGACGTTCTCTCCGAAGCCGCGACGGCGCCGCTCGTCGTCAACGGCATCGCGATCGGCGACGACGCGATCGCGGCCGAAGCCGAGCATCACGGCGATGCGCGCGACCCGCTCGATGCGGCACGGCATGCGCTCGCCGTGCGCGAACTGTTGCGGCAGCGTGCGGTGTCGCTCGCATTGCTCGACGAAGGCGCGCCGCTCGACGACGCGGCGCTCGACGCGCTGCTCGCGCGCGAGCTGACGCATGTGCCGGAGCCCGATCGCGCCGATTGCGAGCGCTACTACGCGCAGCATCCGGCGCGCTTTCGGCGCAACGACATCGTCTATGCGAGCCACGTGCTGTTCGCGGTGACCGACCGCGTGCCGCTCGCGCCGCTGCGGCAGCGCGCCGAGCGTGCGCTTGCCGACGTGGTGGCCGCGCCCGATACGTTCGACGCGGTGGCGCGCGCGTCGTCGAATTGTCCGTCGGCGCAGGTCGGCGGCAGCCTCGGGCAAGTGCTGCGCGGCGATACCGTGCCCGAGTTCGAAGCCGCGCTGTTCGATACCGACGGCCTCGGCGTGCTGCCGAAACTCGTCAACACGCGCTTCGGCTTTCATATCGTGCGGATCGACCGGCGCGTAGCGGGCGACACGGTGCCGTTCGACGCAGTCGCCGCGCAGATTGCCGCGCATCTGACGGCGCGCGTGCGCCAGCGCGCGATGCGGCAATACGTGGCGATTCTCGCGGGCGGCGCGCGCATCGAAGGCGTGCGCTTCGACGGCGCGAACGGGCCGCTCGTCCAATGACACGGGATTTTTCTGATATGGCAATTCGACAACAACAAAGTCCGGTACCGCCCGCGGGCGCGCCGGCGATTCCGCTGCGCGCATGGTCGGTGCTGGCCGGCAGTACGCTCGCCTTCATCGTGTGTTTCGTCGTGTGGATGATGTTCGGCGTGCTCGGCGTGCAGCTGCGCACGGAGCTCGGGCTGAACAGTACGGAATTCGGCCTGCTGACGTCGACGCCGGTGCTGACCGGCGCGCTGATGCGGCTGCCGCTCGGCACGTGGACCGACCGCTTCGGCGGCCGGATCGTGATGACGGTGCTGCTCGTCGTGTGCGCCGTGCCGGTCTATCTCGTGAGCTATGCGAACGCGCTGTGGCAGTTCCTCGTGATCGGCTTGTTTCTCGGCTGCGTCGGCGCATCGTTCGCGGTCGGCACGCCGTATGTCGCGCGTTTCTTTCCGCCCGAGCGGCGCGGGCTCGCGATGGGCGTGTTCGGCGCGGGCACCTGCGGCGCGGCCGTGAACCTGTTCGTCACGCCGCTGCTGCTGTCCGCATACGGCTGGCGCACGGTGCCGCGCGTCTACGCGGTCGCGCTGCTCGTCACGGCCGTGATCTTCTGGCTGATGTCCGCGCGCGATCCGGGCGCGGGCAAGGCGGCCGGCTCGTGGCTCGATTCGTTCAAGGTGCTGCGCGATCCGCGCGTGTGGCGGCTCTGCCAGTACTACTCGATCACGTTCGGCGGCTTTACCGCGCTGTCGCTGTGGATTCCGCAGTACCTGAAAGCCGAATACGGAATGTCGCTCGTGATGGCGTCCGCGTTCGCGGCCGGCTTCTCGCTGCCGGGCTCCGTGCTGCGCGCGCTCGGCGGCGCGCTCGCCGACCGCTTCGGCGCGCATGCCGTCACCTGGTGGGGGCTGTGGGTCGCGTGGATTTGCCTCTTCCTGCTGTCGTATCCGGCTACCGACTTCGTGATTCATACGATCGACGGCACGGCGGCGATCAACGTGTCGATGCCGGTCGCCGGTTTCGTCGCGCTGACGTTCGTGCTCGGCGCGGTGTTCGCGCTCGGAATGGCGTCGACCTTCAAGTACGTCGCCGACGACTTCCCGGACAACATGGGCGTCGTGACCGGCATCGTCGGCCTTGCGGGCGGGCTCGGCGGCTTCCTGTTGCCGATCCTGTTCGGGCTGCTGCTCGATCTGCTGCGCGTGCGCACGACCTGCTTCATGTTGCTGTACGGCGTCGTGTGGGTGTCGCTGATCCTGATCTATCTGTCCGAAGTGCGGCGCACGCCCGTCACGGGCTGAGGCGCTCGCCGCCTGCGGCGACGCGCTGCCGGCAGCGCGCGCCGTATCGCGACGGGCGCCGCGCTGCATGCGTTTTCTGCCGCGCGCAGTTCTGTCAAACTGGCGCCCATGAAACCGCGCGTCACGCTCCTGTCTTCCTCCGATCCCGTCCCTGCGCCCGCAGGCTTTCCCGATGCCGACGAACTCGCCGCGCTGCGCGCGTGGTATGCGGGGATGCCCGTGCGCGATGCGGTCGAGCGCTATCTGCCCGACCGCCTCGGCAACGGCCGCTCGGCGCGCGGCGTGATCGGCGGCATTCGCCGACGGCTCGTGCGCATCGCGCGCGAGGTCGGCCGCCCCGATCTCGCGGCCTGTCTCGCGCATCCCGACGGTGAGCGTTTACGGGAAGCGAAGGCGGCAACCGACGCGATCGGCGTGCTGCGGCATGCGCGCGCGCCGGTGCCGCAGATCGGCGACGCGATCGATGCGTGGCTGCCCGCGCGCGCGGTCGCCGCGCTGCGCGCGCACGGGATCGCGACGCTCGCCGATCTGACCGTGCGGATTCCGCGCCGGCGTCAGTGGTGGAAGGCGATCGCGGGCCTCGGCCTTGCCGGTGCGCGGCGCATCGAGGCGTTCTTCGCCGCGCATCCGGCGCTGACCGAGCGTGCGCGCGCGTTGATTGCCGCGACGCCGCGCGGCACGATCGTCCCATGGGAACAGCTGAAGCTGCCGCACGAAGTCGACGGATCGGCCGGCACGTTCCGCGCACCGCGCGCGACCTGCACACTCGACGCCGACAACGATTACGCGGCCGTGCATGCGTGGCTGTCGCTGCACGAGTCGGCCGCGACGCGGCGCGCCTACCGGAAGGAAGCGGAGCGGCTGATCCTCTGGGCGATCGTCGAGCGCGGCCGTGCGCTGTCGTCGTTGACGACCGAAGACGCGCTCGCGTATCGCGCGTTCCTGCGGCGGCCGACGCCGCACGAGCGCTGGATCGGGCCCGTGCGGCCACGCGGCGCGCCGGACTGGCGGCCGTTTTCCGGCGCGCTGTCGGCGCGCTCGGCCGCGTATGCGCTGTCGGTGCTCGGCGCGATGTTCCGCTGGCTGATCGAGCAGCGCTACGTGCTCGCGAATCCGTTTGCCGGCGTGAAGGTGCGCGACTCGCGCGGCGCGAGCGCGCTCGATACGTCGCACGCGTTTACCGAAGGCGAGTGGCTGCTGGTGCGGACGATCGCCGACGGACTCGAGTTCCGCAAGACCGACGTGCCGGCTGCCGCATGGACGCCGGCGGCCGCGCAGCGGCTGCGCTTCATCCTCGATTTCGGCTACGCGACCGGGCTGCGCGCGAGCGAACTGGTCGGCGCGACGCTCGGCGACATCGACACCGATGCGCACGGCGACGCGTGGCTGAAAGTCGTCGGTAAAGGCAGCAAGGCGGCGCGCGTCGCGTTGCCGCCGCTCGCGCGGACGGCGCTCGATCGCTATCTGGTCGCACGCCGATTACCGGTCACGCCGGTTCGCTGGCGGCCCGACACGCCGCTGATTTCGCGGCTCACCGAGGACGGTGCGGCGCCGATCACGAGCGTGCGGCTGTGGAAGGTGATGCAGCGCTTCTTCGTGCAGACGGCCGATCTCGTCGAAGCGGACAATCCGGCGCTCGCGCAGAAGCTGCGGCAGGCGAGCCCGCACTGGATGCGCCACACGCATGCGACGCATGCGCTCGCGCGCGGCGCGGAACTGACGACCGTGCGCGACAACCTGCGCCACGCGTCGATCTCGACCACGTCGATCTATCTGCACGGCGACGACGTGAAGCGTGCGCGGCAGCTGGCGAGTGCGTTCGCGGCAGACAAGTGAGCGTCGGGCGCGCTCGTTTTTCGGGCGGCGAGGTTGCGCGACGCGGGGAGCGGTCGATCGGAGCCGGCGACGCAGCGGCTCGTCGGCGCTCGGCCGATGACGCGGTGAAAGCCCGTCTCGACGATCCAGACCCGGTACATTGCCCATTTTATGGGCGCGCCGTGCAAACCCAGGCGGGACAAGGGAGAGCGCCGGTTTTCCACATGGTTGTCCAGTGAAACTGTGGATAGTGCGACGGCGTGCGGCGGCCGCCCGATCGCCGATCCTTGCGTACGATGAAACTCGGGCGGGCGCATCGCTGTCGATCCGGGCGTATGCTGTCCGTTTGATGCAGCCCTGTCGTGCAACCTGTTGGAGCACATGAATGGAGCTATCCGAACGCCTGCGCCCGATGCGGTTCGCCGGTCTTGCCGCCCGCGCGCTCGTCGCCCTCTGCTGTATCGCCTGGAGCGCCCTGTCGTTCGGCGCCGACGGCGCCGCCGCACTGCTCGAGCGCTACCACAGCCTCGGCGATCAACTGAAGAACAACCCGTTCCACCGCCCGCTGTACCTCGAGTCGTCGGAAGCGGCGTCGACGCTCAAGGGCGACATCTACGCGGTGGTCGACTACCCGTTCCAGGTCGTCAACGGCAAGTTGAACGATCCCGCGCAGGGCCCGGCGAACTGGTGTGCGGTGCTGATCCTGCATCTGAACACGAAGTATTGCCATGCGTCGTCCGGCGGCAACGGCGCGGTGCTCGACGTGAATATCGGACGCAAGACCGAGCAGAAACTGTCGGACACGTACCGGCTGCAGTTTCGCTATCGCGTCGCGGCTGCGACACCCGATTATTTCCAGGTCGACCTGACTGCCGACAGCGGGCCGATGAGCACGAAGGATTACCGGATCGCGCTGGAAGCCGTGCCGCTCGGCGAGTCGCGCACGTTCTTGCATCTGACGTATTCGTACGGCTTCGGCACGGTCGGCCGGCTCGCGATGAAGACGTACCTGTCGACGATCGGCAGCGACAAGGTCGGCTTCACGACCGTCGCCGATGCGTCGGGCGGCAAGCCGCACTATGTCGGCGGCGTGCGCGGGCTGCTCGAGCGCAACACGATGCGCTACTACCTCGCGATCGACGCGTATCTCGCGACGCTCGACAAGCCGCTCGACCAGCGTCTCGTGCGCTGGTTCGACGCGACCGAGCAGTATCCGCGGCAACTGCACGAGGTCGATCGCAGCGACTATCTGCAGATGAAGGCGCAGGAAGTGCAGCGGCAGCAGACGGCGCGGTAGCGGGCAACCGCGCGCCGCGCCGCGCATGCGCTGCACGCGGGTTCGACGCACGACACGCAGCGCGGCGCCGCGAACGGCGCGCGGCCGTCAGCGTGGCCGCAGCCGCTCGACCATCTCCTGAATCACGATGTGCCGGATCGCGCGCAGCAGATGCATCTCGCCGCCGAGCGTCGCGGTCAGCTCGGGGCGCGCATCGCGCATCGCATCGTTTTCGCGTGCGACTTCGGCGAGCAGCGCGTCCGCGTGCGCCGGTATCTGCGCGACGAGCGTGTCGAGATGGCGCTGCGCGGTCGCGCGCGTCAGGCCGAGCGCCGCGCCGGCCCGTTCGAGCACGTCGCGCGTGAAATCCGCATAGCGCTGCACGCCCGCGACCGGCCGCGTGAATTCCGTCAGATCGGGCCAGCGGCCGCGCGCACTGTATGCGGCGGTTTCGTAGACGCTGTCGCACAGCAGATCGTAGTGCGGTGCGAGTGCGAGCCCGCTGTCGCCGACGATGAAGCTGAGATTCTTCAGATGCGAATCGCCGTTGCCGACGATCACGCAGAACACGAGCCAGCGAAAGATCCGCAGCCGCACCGGCGCCGGCGCGCGGCACGCGTTCGCGAGTGCGGCCAGCGCGTCGAGCGACCAGCCCGTGTACTTCATCGTCGCGGGCAGGTTCAGCACCTGGCAGCCGTCGATCGCGTGGCGTCGTTCGACGCCCGCGTCGGTGTCGATGCGATCGAAACGACGGATCACGTAGACCGGCGCAGGCACGTAGCGGCGCTCGACGTCGGGCACGTCGAGGCCGACGCGGCGCGCGAGCGTCATCACGAACCATTCGTTGACGACCGAATGCGGATAGTCGTGCGCGTGCGGATGATTGGGCTTCAGGATATGCGTCGACACGGCCTGCCCGCTCGGCTCGAACAGACGGCCGTCGCGCAGCACGACGGGCAGCTTGTGCTGTGCGCCGGCGAGCGACATCTTCTTCGGCGCGTCGTGCGTGAGCGGCACGGCCGGCAGCGCGCGGATGCGCGCGTCGAGCGCGGCCGCGTCGAGCGGGCGCAGCGTCGTGTCGTCGTCCGCCGCGTCGTCGGGCAGGCGCAGCGTGACCGAGCCGGCCGATTCGCGCCCGTAATGCTCGAGCAGCGCGAAGGCATCGCCGATGTCGGGCAGCCCCGCGTCGCGCGCGAGCAGCGCGCGCACCGCTTCCTCGGGCAGCAGATTGTCGAAATACCACTGGACGGGGCGCGTCGTCGCGCCGTCGCGCAGCATGTCGGCCTGCAGCGGCAGGTGCGGACTCAGTGCGAAGTGCGCCGGATGCGCGAGCCACGACGGCGCGTATTCGAACGCCCACAGGTTGCGGTTTTCGTGCAGCGTGCCGATCGGTTCAGCGCCGATCGCCGCGATCAGCGTGCGTTCAGTCATGCGAAGCCTCGCCGTCGTTCGTGCGCGCGACGGGCGGCGGCGCTTCGCCGGCCTCGGCGAGCACGCGGCGCGCGATGTCGTGCGCGCGCGACGCGCCGGTGTCGGCGCGCTTGCCTGAGCGTGCGCCGCGCGGCGCGGT
>NZ_CABVPP010000051.1 GCF_902499075.1 Burkholderia pseudomultivorans
CGGCTGTTAGTTTTTAAAGAGCATTCTGCACCAAGCACTTGGCTTCGTAGCAGCGCTGCGTTTTCAGCAGCAGAGAAACGAGATTATGAACCGTGTTTCGCAAGTCGTCAACAATTTTTTGCTACATCGTTGCGACTGCGGGGTTCTTCTTCCTTCGCCGGCCGCGTGCTCAACCTGCAGCACACCACCGACTCCGCTCCCCCCTTCCGCGCCGCGTTGCCGTTAGCGCGAAAGAGGCGTGATTCTAGGCACCCGCCGCCCAACACGCAAGCGCTTTGTGAAAATATTTTGAAAAAGCCGCCGTGCGCTGTCGCGCACGGCGGCTCTTGCCCGGGCAGGCGGCTCGGACGGCCGCGTCAACGCGCTGTACCGACAGATCGTCGACAGGTGGCCGCCCTGCTCCCGCAACCTCAACGGTTCTTGAACTCAGGCTTCCGCTTTTCGACGAACGCCGCCATCCCTTCCTTCTGATCCTCGGTCGCGAACAGCGAATGGAACAACCGGCGCTCGAAGTGAATACCCTCGGCCAGCGTCGTCTCGTACGCGCGATTCACCGACTCCTTGACCATCATGACCGCCGGCAGCGAAAACTCGGCGATCGTCGCCGCAGCCGCCAGCGCCTCGTCGAGCAGCTTGTCCGCCGGCAGCACGCGCGAGACGAGCCCCGCACGCTCCGCCTCGTCCGCATCCATGAAGCGCGCAGTCAGGCACATGTCCATCGCCTTCGCCTTCGACACCGCACGCGGCAAACGCTGCGTGCCCCCCGCGCCCGGCATGATGCCCAGCTTGATCTCGGGCTGACCGAACTTGGCAGTATCCGCCGCGAAGACGATGTCGCACATCATTGCGAGCTCGCAGCCGCCGCCCAACGCAAAGCCCGACACCGCGGCAATGATCGGCTTTCGGATCTGGCGAACCGTCTCCCAGTTGCGCGTGATGTAGTCGCCACGGTAGACATCCATATAGGAATAGGTCGCCATCATGCCGATGTCGGCGCCCGCCGCGAACGCCTTCTCGCTGCCCGTCACGACGATCGCCCCGATCGCGTCGTCCGCGTCGAATGCCTTCAGCGCGGCGCCCAGTTCATCCATCAGCGCGTCGTTCAACGCATTCAGCGCCTTCGGACGGTTCAGCGTCACCAGCCCGACACGCCCCCGGGTCTCCACCAGGATGTTCTCGTAAGCCATCTATTTCTCCTCGATCAATGAATTGAGAAACGCCTCGCACATGCGAATAGTTTGATGCTACCATTCTCCGACCAACCGGTCGGTTAATTAATCGATCCAACCCCTCTCCCATCAGGCCGCCGTCATGACCCATGCACTGTTCACGAAGCACGAAGACACGCTGAAACACGCACTCGCCGCCATCGAGAGCCGCGGGTACTGGAGCCCGTTCGCGGAAATGCCGAGCCCCAAAGTGTACGGGGAAAGCGCCAGTGCAGACGGCGAAGCCGCGTTCAAATCGCACCTCGGGCAGACTTTCGCGCTCGATCAGCCTGCGACCGGCGAGACGGTCGGCGCGGAGCAGTCACCGTATGGCATCGCACTGGGCATCCGCTACCCGAAATCGACGCCCGACGCGTTGATCGCGGCGGCCGCCGCCGCGCAGCGGTCGTGGCGCGAAGCCGGCCCGAGCGCATGGATCGGCGTCAGCCTCGAAATCCTCGCGCGCCTGAATCGCGCGAGCTTCGAGATCGCGTACAGCGTGATGCACACCACGGGCCAGGCCTTCATGATGGCGTTCCAGGCCGGCGGCCCGCACGCGCAGGACCGCGCGCTCGAAGCGGTCGCCTATGCCTGGGACGAACTGCGCCGCATCCCGGCCGATGCGCACTGGGAAAAGCCGCAGGGCAAGAACCCGCCGCTCGCGATGCACAAGCGCTACACAATCGCCCCGCGCGGCACCGGGCTCGTGCTCGGCTGCTGCACGTTCCCGACCTGGAACGGCTACCCGGGCCTGTTCGCGGACCTGGCGACCGGCAATACGGTCATCGTCAAACCCCATCCGGGCGCGATTCTGCCGCTCGCGATCACCGTCCGGATTGCCCGCGACGTGCTGCGCGAAGCCGGCTTCGACCCGAACGTCGTCACGCTGCTCGCGACCGAGCCGAACGACGGCGCACTTGTGCAGGACCTCGCACTGCGCCCCGAGATCAAGCTGATCGACTTCACCGGCAGCACGCAGAACGGCACGTGGCTCGAACGACATGCGCACCAGGCACAGGTCTATACCGAAAAGGCCGGCGTCAACCAGATCGTCATCGACTCGACCGACGACCTGAAGGCTGCGGCCAAGAACATCGCGTTCTCGCTGGCGCTGTACTCGGGCCAGATGTGCACGGCGCCGCAGAACATCTACGTGCCGCGCGACGGCATCCGCACGGCGGACGGCCATGCGAGCTTCGACGAAGTCGCCCAGGCAGTCGCAAGCGCCGTGCAGAAGCTCACCGGCGACCCCGCACGCTCGGTCGAACTGATCGGCGCGATCCAGAACGACGGCGTGACCGCGCGCATCGACGCCGCCCGCCAGCTCGGCCGCGTGCTCGCCGACAGCGCGACGCTCCAGCACCCCGCGTTCCCCGATGCCCGTGTACGCACACCGCTCGTGCTGCAGCTCGACGTGGCCGACCGCGAGAAATACACGCAGGAGTGGTTCGGCCCGATCTCGTTCGTGATCGCGACCGACTCGACTGCCCAGTCGCTCGATCTCGCCGGCGAAATCGCGGCGGAACACGGCGCGCTGACGCTCTCCGTCTACAGCACCGACGATGCCGTGATCGACGCCGCACACGAAGCTGCGGTGCGCGGCGGCGTCGCGCTGTCGATCAACCTGACGGGCGGCGTGTTCGTCAACCAGTCGGCTGCGTTCTCCGACTTCCACGGCACCGGCGCCAACCCGGCTGCCAATGCGGCGCTGGCCGACGCCGCCTTCGTCGCCAACCGGTTCCGCGTGGTGCAAAGCCGCGTCCATGTTGCGCCGAAGGCCGTCCCGGCGGAAGCTGGCCAAGCGGCATAACCCGAACGGCCGACGTGCAAACGCCGCCAGGTTCTCTACCATGAACGAATCCGCCACCCGGCGGGTTCGCTGCCTACCGATACGCCCATGACTGACGCCTATATCTGCGACGCCATTCGCACCCCCATCGGCCGCTACGGCGGCGCCCTGAAAGACGTTCGCGCCGACGACCTCGGCGCGGTGCCGCTCAAGGCGCTCGTCGAGCGCAACCGCGACGTCGACTGGACGGCCGTCGACGACGTGATCTACGGCTGCGCGAACCAGGCCGGCGAAGACAACCGCAACGTCGCGCGCATGTCCGCGCTGCTGGCCGGCCTGCCGACCACCGTGCCGGGCACGACGCTGAACCGGCTGTGCGGCTCGGGCATGGACGCGGTCGGCACCGCCGCGCGTGCGATCAAGGCAGGCGAAGCGCGCCTGATGATCGCCGGCGGCGTCGAGAGCATGACGCGGGCGCCGTTCGTGATGGGCAAGGCCGCGAGCGCGTTTGCACGCCAGGCCGACATCTTCGACACGACGATCGGCTGGCGCTTCGTCAATCCGCTGATGAAACAGCAGTACGGCGTCGACTCGATGCCCGAGACGGCCGAGAACGTCGCGGTCGACTACGACATCAGCCGCGCCGACCAGGATCTGTTCGCGCTGCGCAGCCAGCAGAAGGCGGCGCGCGCGCAGCAGGACGGCACGCTCGCCGCGGAAATCGTCCCGGTCACGATTGCGCAGAAGAAAGGCGACCCGGTCGTCGTGTCGCGCGACGAGCATCCGCGCGAGACGTCGCTCGAGGCATTGGCGAAGCTGAAGGGCGTCGTGCGCGCGGACGGCTCGGTGACAGCCGGCAACGCGTCGGGCGTCAACGACGGCGCATGCGCGCTGCTGCTCGCCAATGCGGAAGCGGCCGACCAGTACGGCCTGCGCCGCCGCGCGCGCGTGGTCGGCATGGCGACCGCCGGCGTCGAGCCGCGCGTGATGGGCATCGGCCCTGCGCCGGCCACGCAGAAGCTGCTGCGCCAGCTCGGCATGACGATCGACCAGTTCGACGTGATCGAACTGAACGAGGCGTTCGCATCGCAGGGCCTCGCGGTGCTGCGCATGCTCGGCATCGCCGACGACGATCCGCGCGTGAATCCGAACGGCGGTGCGATCGCGCTCGGCCACCCGCTCGGCGCATCGGGCGCACGGCTCGTGACCACGGCCCTGCACCAGCTCGAACGCACCGGCGGCCGCTTCGCGCTCTGCACGATGTGCATCGGCGTCGGCCAGGGCATCGCGCTGGCCATCGAGCGCATATAGCCAATCGACGCGCGCGCCGCCTATAACGAATTCATCAAGGAGACACTGCATGTCCTATCAGGCGATTCAGCTGGATATCGATCGGGACGCCCGCGTGGCGACGATCACCCTCAGCCGTCCCGACAAGCTGAACAGCTTCACGCGGGCGATGCATCGCGAGCTGCAGTCCGCGCTCGATGAAGTCGAAGCGGCCGGCGCGCGCGCGCTGATCCTGACCGGCGCCGGACGCGGCTTCTGCGCGGGGCAGGATCTCGCCGACCTCGACTTCACGCCGGGCGCGGCCACCGACCTCGGCACGCTGATCGACGAGCATTTCAATCCGCTGATCCGCCGCCTGCAACGCCTGCCGCTCCCGGTGATCGCCGCCGTCAACGGCACGGCAGCCGGCGCGGGCGCGAATCTCGCGCTCGCCTGCGATCTCGTGCTCGCCGCGCGATCGAGCAGTTTCATCCAGGCGTTCGTCAAGATCGGGCTCGTGCCCGATTCGGGCGGCACGTGGTTCCTGCCGCAGCGCGTCGGCATGGCGCGCGCGCTGGGGCTCGCGCTGACCGGCGACAAGCTCGGCGCGGAACAGGCCGAGCAGTGGGGCCTGATCTGGCGCGCGATCGACGACGACGCGCTCGCCGCGACGGCCCGCCAACTCGCTACGCAACTTGCGCAGCAGCCGACGCTCGCGATCGCGTCGATCAAGCAGTCGATGCGCGAAAGCGTCACGCGCACGCTCGACCAGCAGCTCGACCTGGAACGCGACCTGCAGCGCAAGCTCGGCCAGTCGCACGACTATGCGGAAGGCGTGAAGGCCTTCATCGAGAAGCGCGCGCCGCGCTTCGAGGGGCGTTGAGATGACGATCGCCACCGACACGCTCGATCCCGATGCGCTCGCCCGCGCCACCGCGCAGGCGATGTACGACGCCGATGCCTGCAGCCGCGCGCTCGGCATCGAAATCGCCGAAGTGCGCGCCGGCTATGCGCGCCTGCGCATGCCCGTGCGCCCCGATTTCCTGAACGGCCACCAGATTTGCCACGGCGGGCTGATCTTCACGCTCGCCGATTCGACCTTCGCGTTCGCGTGCAACTCGTACAACGTCAACACGGTCGCGGCCGGCTGCTCGATCGAGTACCTGCGCCCCGTGCACGGCGACGACGTGCTGACCGCCGAGGCGACCGAACAGACGCGCCATGGCCGGCAGGGCATCTACGACATCCGAGTCACGAACCGCGCCGGCGAAACGGTCGCGATGTTCCGCGGCAAATCCGCCCAGATCAAGGGCACGGTCATTCCCGAAGACCGCTGACGTCGACGGCTCGCATCGCACATAACAAACACTGGAGACAGGCATGACACCCCCGCTACCGCTCGAGCCGATCGAGACCGCCTCCCGCGACGAGCTGACCGCGCTGCAGCTCGAACGCCTCAAGTGGTCGCTCCGGCATGCGTATGACAATTCCCCGGTCTACCGGCGCAAGTTCGACGACGCGGGTGTGCATCCCGACGACCTGACGACGCTCGCCGACCTGTCGCGCTTCCCGTTCACGACCAAGAGCGACCTGCGCGACAGCTATCCGTTCGGGATGTTCGCGGTGCCGCAGGAGCGCGTCTCGCGCATTCATGCGTCGTCCGGCACGACCGGCAAGCCGACGGTGGTCGGCTACACGGCGAGCGACATCGATACCTGGGCCAACCTCGTCGCGCGCTCGATCCGCGCGGCCGGCGCGCGCCCGGGCGACAAGGTGCATGTCAGCTACGGCTACGGGCTGTTTACGGGCGGCCTCGGCGCGCACTACGGCGCGGAGCGCGCGGGGCTGACCGTGATCCCGTTCGGCGGCGGCCAGACCGAGAAGCAGGTGCAGCTGATCCAGGATTTCCGGCCCGACATCATCATGGTCACGCCGAGCTACATGCTGTCGATCGCCGACGAGTTCGAGCGGCAGGGCCTCGATCCCGCGCAGAGTTCGCTGCGCATCGGCATCTTCGGCGCCGAGCCGTGGACCAACGACATGCGCGTGGCGATCGAGCAGCGGATCGGGATCGACGCGGTCGACATCTACGGGCTGTCGGAGGTGATGGGCCCGGGCGTCGCGTCCGAATGCGTCGAGACCAAGGACGGCCCGACGATCTGGGAGGATCACTTCTATCCCGAGATCATCGATCCCGAAACCGGCGAGGTGCTCCCGGACGGCGAGTTCGGCGAACTCGTGTTCACGTCGCTGACGAAGGAAGCGCTGCCGATCATCCGCTACCGGACGCGCGACCTGACGCGCCTGCTGCCCGGCACCGCGCGCACGATGCGGCGGATGGAAAAGATCACCGGCCGCTCGGACGACATGATGATCGTGCGCGGCGTCAACGTGTTTCCGACGCAGATCGAGGAACAACTGCTGAAGCAGCGCGCGCTCGCGCCGCACTACCAGATCGTGCTGACCAAGGAAGGTCCGCTCGACGTGCTGACGCTCAACGTCGAACCGTGCCCCGAGACGGCGCCGGACACCGCGACGATCCAGGCGGCCGGGCAGGCGCTCGCGCACGACATCAAGTCGCTGATCGGCGTGACGGCCGTCATCAACGTGCTGCCCGTCAACGGGATCGAGCGCTCGGTCGGCAAGGCGCGGCGCGTGATCGACAAGCGCAAGGGCTGACGCGCGCAGCGCCCGGCAGCGCGGCGCACCAAACCGCGCGGCCGCTCAACGAAAAACAGCTCGACGGGCCTGCGCCTGTCGAGCTGTCTTCTTTTCGGGATGCCGAGGTGTTCCTGTCGGTCGAACGGTCCGGTCATCCGGCGCAGCGAACCGCACCGGCCTCCCCGGCTCACCTCACGAGTTCGGAAACAGCAGCCACATCCGGCCGACCTGCTTCATGCGCCCGGCCTGATCGCCGGCGTCGTCGCCGAGCCCCCAGAAATAGTCGGCCCGCACGCCGCCCTTGATCGCGGTGCCCGTATCCTGCGCGAACACCAGCCGGTTCATCGGCGTGTTCGTCAGCGGGCGCGTCGTCTGCAGGAACACCGGCGTGCCGAGCGGGATCGACGACGGATCGACCGCGATCGAGCGCTCCGGCGTCAGTGGCACGCCGAGCGCGCCGATCGGGCCGTCCGCGCCGCCGTGCGGCGCCTCTTCCTTCGACGGCATCTCGCGGAAGAACACGAAGCGCGGATTCGTGTCGAGCAGCGCATCGACGCGGCCCGGATTCGCCTTCGCCCAGGCCTTGATGCCCTGCATCGTCGCCTGCGCCGGCGTCAGCTCGCCGCGATCGAGCAGCCACTTGCCGATCGATCGGTACGGCTGGTTGTTGGTGCCGCCGAAGCCGACCCGCATCACCGAGCCGTCGTCGAGCAGCACGCGCCCCGAGCCCTGCACCTGCAGGAAGAACGCTTCGATCGGATCGTCGACCCACACGAGTTCGTTGCCGTTCAGCACGCCGCTGCGCTCGAGTTGCGCGCGCGCGGGCAGCGCGGCGCCGGCGCGATAGCCGGCCGGCCAGCGGTACAGCGCATATTGATAGGGGCCGCGCCGCACGCGCGAGCCGTGCAGCAGCGGCTCGTAATAGCCGGTCACGAGCCCGTCGAGCGTGCCGTCGGTGTTGGCGAGCTGGAACGGCGTGAAATAGGTTTCGAAGAACGCGCGCGCGCTGCTGGCGTCGAGTTCGTCGAGCCGGTCGGCGGCCGCGCACGCGCGCTGCCACGCCGGCTGACGCGCGAGCCGCACGCAGTTCTGCCGCAGCGCGGCGGTCGCGCCGATCAGCGAATCGTCCTGCCAGCCCGGCACCTGCTGCCACGCAACCGGCGTGAGCCGCTTCGCGGCAACCTGCCCCGGCACGATCGCCGCGCCGGTCGGCGGCTTCAGCGACGAAGTGCGCGTCGGCGCGCCGCCGCACGCGGCAAGCAGCGCGGCCGTCGCGACCGCCGCCGCCCAGCCGGCCACCCGGGGCCCAAACCACATACAATGTCCGTTCTTGATGGAAACCGCCATGTCAGATTTTCTCGACCAATATCCGATGCTCATCTTCGCGCTGGAAGCCTTTCTCGCGCTCGCCCTGCTGATCTTCATCGTCGTGTGGACCGCCTCGGGCCGGAAGAAACACGCCCGCAACAACGACCGTCAGCCGCGCTGACCGCCCCGCACGCTCAATGCAGCGTGCGCGGCATGTGCAGCGCGAACTCGTCGACCGGCGCCTCGAAACGCTCGCCGTCCTCCGCCACGCAGAAATACGCGCCGCGCATCGTGCCGACCGGCGTCGCGATCACCGCCCAGCTCGTGTACTCGAACTGTTCGCCCGGCTGCAGCAGCGGCTGGTGCCCGACGACGCCGAGCCCCTTCACTTCCTGCACGTGGCTTTCGCTGTCCGTGATGATCCAGTGACGCGCGATCAGCTGCGCCGCGACCTGTCCGGTGTTGCGGATCGTCAGCGTGTACGCGAATGCGTATTGACGGCGTTCGGGGTCGGATTGTTCCGGCAGGTAACCGGTTTTCACCGAAACGGTGAACTGATACTGACTCATGGTGTTTCCGCTGGAGGGTGATCGCCCGCGCCGGCAATGCGGACGACGGGGCCGCGGACGCGCCGCTTTGGTTCGGCATTCTGCTTGATGCGGAATCGGGCTGCAACCGCGCGGGCCGCCGCCGCGCGCCGGCCGGCGGACGGTAGAATGGCGGTTTTGCGCCGCAGCGTCCCCGCTCCCCTGTCATGACTCAATTCCGCATCGCTCCCAGCATCCTGTCGGCCGACTTCGCGCGGCTCGGCGAAGAAGTCCGCAACGTGGTCGCCGCCGGCGCCGACTGGATCCACTTCGACGTGATGGACAACCATTACGTGCCGAACCTGACGATCGGCCCGCTCGTGTGCGAGGCGATCCGCCCGCACGTGCAGGTGCCGATCGACGTGCACCTGATGGTACGCCCGGTCGACCGGATCGTCCCCGATTTCGCGAAAGCCGGCGCGAACCTGATCAGCTTCCATCCGGAAGGCTCCGATCACATCGACCGCACGCTGACGCTGATCCGCGATCACGGCTGCAAGGCCGGCCTCGTGTTCAACCCGGCCACGCCGCTGAACTACCTCGACCACGTGATGGACCGGCTCGACTACGTGCTGCTGATGTCGGTGAACCCGGGCTTCGGCGGCCAGTCGTTCATTCCGGAAACGCTGAACAAGCTGCGCGAAACGCGCGCGCGCCTCGACGCGTACGCCGAGCGCACCGGCCGCGAGATCCTGCTCGAGGTCGACGGCGGCGTGAAGACCGACAACATCGCGGAAATCGCGGCAGCCGGCGCGGACACCTTCGTCGCAGGCTCGGCGATCTTCGGCAAGCCCGACTACCGCAAGGTGATCGACGACATGCGTGCCGCGCTCGCCACCGTCGAGCGGAGCTGACGCCATGTCCGACTCGCCGCTCGCCGCGCAGGCGCCGGCCGCCGCCGCGGCCGAAGGCCCGATCCGCTTCGCCGCGCCGCGCATCGACGCGGCGCTGATCGATCTCGACGGCACGATGGTCGACACGGCCGACGATTTCACGGCCGGCCTGAACGGCATGCTCGCGCAGCTCGACGCGCCGATCACCTCGCGCGACGAGGTGATCGGCTATGTCGGCAAGGGCTCCGAGCACCTGATCCACAGCGTGCTGAAGCCGCGCTTCGCGGCCGACGACGCACACGCGCGCTTCGACGAGGCGCTCGCGATCTACCAGGCCGAATACGCGAAGATCAACGGCCGCCACACGCGCCTCTACCCCGACGTCGCAGCCGGTCTCGATGCGCTGCGTGCGGCCGGCATCCGGCTCGCGTGCGTGACCAACAAGCCGCACCGCTTCGCGGTCGAGTTGCTCGAGCAATACGGGCTGATCGATCGCTTCGGCATCGTGCTCGGCGGCGACAGCGTCGCGCGCAAGAAGCCCGACCCGCTGCCGATGCTGACGGCCTGCGACGCGCTCGGCGTCGCGCCGGACGCGGCCGTGGCGATCGGCGACTCGGAAAACGATGCGCTCGCGGGCCGCGCGGCCGGGATGGCGACGCTGACGGTGCCGTACGGCTACAACCACGGCAAAGCTATACAAACGATAAATTCGGATGGTATAGTCGATTCGTTGCTGGTCGCAGCTCGCGCGATCGTCGCGCACAACGCCGGCCGGCCAACCGTCTGATTATTTCTTCCATCCGCATGTTTCTGAATAAAAAACGGAGTCTGAGCAGCATCGACCGGGGAGCCTGGCCCTGGCGTCGCTGGTCGCGCTAACCTCTTCGATGAGGTACGCTGAAGCACGTCTTCAGCGCCGTTTTTTATCTCGCTGCGCATCCGCGCGCCGATCGTCGCACCATCCTGAGTTTCACCGCGCCCGAACGCCTGCGTTCAGGGGCGGCCGCAGGCTTGTGACGTTCACGCCCGGAGCGCCGGCCGGCAACAGGCACTTCTCGATCGACCGCCCCTTCGCCGACGGCCACCCGCGCAGCGTCAAGTGATCCCTGGCGCACGCGCCGCTCGTCCCGAACAGGACCGGAACATGACCGAACTCGAATTCCAATCGCTTGCGAACGAAGGCTACAACCGCATCCCGCTGATCGCCGAAGCCCTCGCCGACCTCGAAACGCCGCTGTCCCTCTACCTGAAGCTGGCCCAGCCCGAACGCGCGGGCGCCAACTCGTTCCTGCTCGAATCGGTGGTCGGCGGCGAACGCTTCGGCCGCTACTCGTTCATCGGCCTGCCGGCGCGCACGCTCGTGCGCACCCGCAACGGCGTCTCCGAAGTGGTGCGGGACGGCCAAGTCGTCGAGACGCACGACGGCGACCCGTTCGAATTCATCGCGTCGTTCCAGGCCCGCTTCAAGGTCGCGCAGCGCCCGGGCCTGCCGCGCTTCTGCGGCGGCCTCGCCGGATACTTCGGCTACGACGCGGTGCGCTACATCGAGAAGAAGCTCGCGCACACCGCGCCGCGCGACGATCTCGGCCTGCCCGACATCCAGCTGCTGCTGACCGAGGAAGTCGCGGTGATCGACAACCTCGCCGGCAAGCTGTACCTGATCATCTACGCGGACCCGAGCCAGTCCGAGGCGTACACGAAGGCCAAGCAGCGGCTGCGCGAACTCAAGCAGCGGTTGCGCACGACCGTGCAGCCGCCCGTCACGTCGGCGAGCGTGCGCACCGAGACGTTCCGCGAGTTCAAGAAGGAAGATTATCTGGCTGCCGTGCGCCAGGCGAAGGAATACATCGCGGCCGGCGAGCTGATGCAGATCCAGGTCGGCCAGCGCCTGACGAAGCCGTACCGCGACAACCCGCTGTCGCTATACCGCGCGCTGCGCTCGCTGAATCCGTCGCCGTACATGTACTACTACAACTTCGGCGATTTCCACGTGGTCGGCGCGTCGCCGGAAATCCTCGTGCGCCAGGAAAAGCGCGGCGACGACCAGATCGTCACGATCCGCCCGCTCGCCGGCACGCGCCCGCGCGGCAACACGCCCGAGCGCGACGCCGAACTCGCGACCGAGCTGCTGAACGATCCGAAGGAAATCGCCGAGCACGTGATGCTGATCGACCTCGCGCGCAACGACGTCGGCCGCATCGCGGAAATCGGCTCGGTGCAGGTCACCGACCAGATGGTGATCGAGAAGTACTCGCACGTGCAGCACATCGTCAGCTCGGTCGAAGGCAAGCTGAAGCCCGGCATGACGAACTACGACGTGCTGCGCGCGACGTTCCCGGCCGGCACGCTGTCCGGCGCGCCGAAGGTGCGCGCGATGGAGCTGATCGACGAGCTCGAGCCGGTCAAGCGCGGGCTGTACGGCGGCGCGGTCGGCTACCTGTCGTTCTCCGGCGAGATGGATCTCGCGATCGCGATCCGCACCGGCCTGATCCACAACGGCAACCTGTATGTGCAAGCGGCGGCAGGCGTCGTCGCGGATTCGGTGCCCGAATCCGAATGGCAAGAGACCGAGAACAAGGCGCGCGCGGTGCTGCGTGCGGCCGAACAGGTCCAGGACGGCCTCGATAGCGACTTCTGACGGAGACTGACCATGCTGCTCATGATCGACAACTACGACTCGTTCACCTACAACCTGGTCCAGTACTTCGGCGAACTGGGCGAGGACGTGCACACCTACCGCAACGACGAAATCACGCTCGACGACATCGCACGCCTGAATCCCGACGCGATCTGCCTGTCGCCGGGTCCGAGCAACCCGCAGCACGCGGGCATCACGCTCGACGTGCTGCGCGAATTCGCGGGCAAGAAGCCGATCCTGGGCGTGTGCCTCGGCCACCAGGCGATCGGCGAGGCGTTCGGCGGCCGCGTCGTGCGCGCGAAAACCATCATGCACGGCAAGGTGAGCAGAATCGAAACCGACTGCCGCGGCGTGTTCGCCGACCTGCCGAAGCACTTCGACGTCACGCGCTATCACTCGCTCGCGGTCGAGCGCGAATCGCTGCCCGACTGCCTCGAGGTGTCCGCGTGGACCGACGACGGCGAGATCATGGGCCTGCGCCACAAGACGCTGCCGATCGAAGGCGTGCAATTCCATCCGGAATCGATCCTGTCCGAGCATGGCCATGCGCTGCTCGAGAATTTCCTCAAGCAGGCCCGCGCGGCCGCGCATGCCGCCTGACGGAGCCCGACGATGACGATTACCCCGCAGGAAGCATTGCAGCGCACGATCGAGCACCGCGAAATCTTCCACGACGAGATGCTGCACCTGATGCGGCTCATCATGCGCGGCGACATGTCGCCGGTAATGGCGGCCGCGATCATCACCGGGCTGCGCGTGAAGAAGGAGACGATCGGCGAGATCGCCGCCGCCGCGACCGTGATGCGCGAATTCGCGAACCACGTCGAGGTGCAGGACAACTCGAACTTCGTCGACATCGTCGGCACCGGCGGCGACGGCTCGCATACGTTCAACATCTCGACCGCGTCGATGTTCATCACGGCCGCGGCCGGCGCGAAGGTCGCGAAGCACGGCAACCGCGGCGTGTCGAGCAAGTCCGGCAGCGCCGACGTGCTCGAGGCGCTCGGCGTGAATATCGACCTGCAGCCCGACCAGGTCGCGGCGTCGATCGCCGAAACCGGCATGGGCTTCATGTTCGCGCCGAACCATCATCCGGCGATGAAGAACATCGCGGCCGTGCGCCGCGAACTCGGCGTGCGCACGATCTTCAACATCCTCGGTCCGCTGACCAACCCGGCCGGCGCGCCGAACCAGCTGATGGGCGTGTTCCACCCGGACCTCGTCGGCATCCAGGTGCGCGTGATGCAGCGCCTCGGCGCGCAGCACGTGCTGGTCGTATACGGCAAGGACGGGATGGACGAGGTGTCGCTCGGCGCCGCGACGCTCGTCGGCGAACTGCGCGACGGCCAGGTGCACGAATACGAGATCCATCCGGAAGACTTCGGGCTGCAGATGGTGTCAAACCGCACGCTGAAGGTGGAAAATGCCGAGGAATCGCGCGCGATGCTGCTCGGCGCGCTCGACAACCAGCCGGGCGTCGCACGCGAGATCGTCACGCTGAACGCGGGCACCGCGCTGTACGCGGCGAACGTCGCCGCGTCGATCGCGGACGGCATCCAGCTGGCCCGCGAGGCAATCGCAAGCGGCAAGGCGCGCGCGAAAGTCGACGAACTCGTGCGCTTCACGCAGCAGTTCAAGCGCTGACTCCCCTTACGAATCAAGCAGGAAACCACATGAGCGACATTCTCGACCGAATCATCGCCGTCAAGCGCGAAGAAGTCGCGGCGGCCATGCGCAGCACGCCGCTCGAGGCACTGAAGCTGGAAGCGTCCGCGCGCGACCGGCGCGACTTCGTCGGCGCGCTGCGCGCAAAGCACGCGGCCGGCGACGCGGCCGTGATCGCCGAAATCAAGAAGGCGAGCCCGTCGAAGGGCGTGCTGCGCGAGCATTTCGTGCCGGCCGACATCGCGCGCTCGTATGCGGCGCACGGCGCCGCGTGCCTGTCGGTGCTGACCGACGAGCAGTTCTTCCAGGGCGGCGTGCGTTATCTCGAGGAAGCGCGCGCGGCCTGCGCGCTGCCGGTGCTGCGCAAGGACTTCATCGTCGACGCGTACCAGATCGTCGAAGCGCGCGCGATGGGCGCCGACGCGATCCTGCTGATCGCGGCCGCGCTCGACACGCCGCTGATGCAGGATCTCGAGGCATACGCGCACTCGCTCGGCCTCGCGGTGCTGGTCGAAGTGCACGACCGCAACGAAATGGAACAGGCGCTGACGCTCAAGACGCCGCTGCTCGGCATCAACAACCGCAACCTGCGCACCTTCGAGACGTCGATCCAGACGACGCTCGACATGCTCGACATGATTCCGCAGGACCGCATCGTCGTGACCGAATCGGGCATCCTGTCGCGCACCGACGTCGACACGATGCGCGCGGCGAACGTCAACACGTTCCTCGTCGGCGAGGCGTTCATGCGCGCCGACCAGCCGGGCGAGGAACTCGCACGGATGTTCTTCTGATGGCGATCGAAAAGGAAATCAAGCTCGCGCTGCCGGACGGCCAGGCCGACGCCGCGCGCCGCTTCTTCGAGACGCTGACCGGCGAGCCCGGCCGCGAGATCGCGCTCGCAAACGTCTATTACGACACGCCCGAACTCGCGCTGGCCCGCTCGAAGAGCGCGGTGCGCGTGCGCCGCACGCCGCAGGGCTGGCTGCAGACGTTCAAGACGGTCGGCAGCGCCGAAGGCGGCCTGCATCGTCGGCATGAATGGGAACTGCCGGTCGCCGGCGACGCGCTGGAAGTCGATGCGCTCGTCGCCGCCTGCGACGTGCCGGACGCCGCCGCCGCGCTGCGCGACGCGGCGCAGACGCTGCATGCGCTGTTCCGCACGGATTTTTCGCGTACGCTGTGGCGCATCGCGATCGGCGGCGCGACTGTCGAAGCCGCGGTGGATCTCGGCGAGATCGTCGTGCAGGCGGAGCATGAAACGCGCCGCGAACCGATCAGCGAGATCGAACTCGAATTGATCGACGGCCCGGAAGCGGCGCTCGCGACGCTCGCCGCCGAACTGCAGCAGGCGCTGCCGGGTCTCGCTCCCGAAAACATCAGCAAGGCGCAGCGCGGCTACCGGCTGCGCGCGCAATAAACACGCATCACGCATGGCAACCCGCAAGACTTCCCGCGCGCCGCAACAGGCGTCGCTATTCGATGATCCCGTGCCGGACACGGCACCGGCCGACACGTCGGCCGACCCGGCTCCGGCATCGCCCGCGGCCGGACGCAAAGCCGCGAAGCAGACCGCCGCCTCGGCTTCCACCCCGTCCGAACCGCAGCCGACCGCGGCCGACATCCCGCACCTCGCCGCACAATTCGACGCGCTGCCGGCCGCCTGGCGCGACGTGCTGAAGCCGTTCACCGACAGCGACGCGTACGCGCCGCTGTGCCGCTTCGTCGACGACGAGCGCGCGGCCGGCAAGACCGTCTACCCGACCGACGTATTCCGCGCGCTGCGACTGACGAGCCCCGACGACGTGAAGGTCGTGATCCTCGGCCAGGACCCGTACCACGGCGACGACCGCGGCACGCCGCAGGCGCACGGCCTCGCGTTCTCGGTGCCGCCGGCGGTCCGCACGCCGCCGTCGCTGCGCAACATCTTCAAGGAAATCGCCGCGAACTTCGGTCACGACACGCCGCGCCACGGCTGTCTCGACACCTGGGCGCGCCAGGGCGTGCTGCTGCTCAACACCGTGCTGACGGTCGAGCGCGGCGCGGCCGCGAGCCACGCGAAGCGCGGCTGGGAACAATGCACGGACACGCTGATCCGCGAACTCGCCAGCCGCCATCGCGGGCTCGTGTTCATGCTGTGGGGCGCGCATGCGCAGGCGAAGCGTGCGCTGTTCGACGCGAGCGCGCACTGCGTGCTCGAAGCGCCGCATCCTTCGCCGCTGTCCGCGCATCGCGGCTTCCTCGGCTGCCGTCATTTCGCGCTCGCGAACGACTATCTCGCCGAACAGCACCGCGAGCCGATCGACTGGCGCCTGCCGGAGGTCGCCGAGACGCTCGCGTAACGACGCCGCCTCCTGCGTCGGCCGAAATGCAAAACGCCGCGCCCCTGTCGGGACGCGGCGTTTTTTGTTTTTAGATCGAGCCGCGGGCGCGCGACGCCCGCGTCCAACCTCACACAGCGGCGATCGCCTCGCGCGCGCCGGCCAGCGCTGCGCTTTGCGATTCAGGCCCCATGTTCAGGCCTTCCGCATAGATGAAGCTCACATCGGTCATGCCGACGAAGCCGAGGAACGTGCGCAGGTACGGCGTCTGGCTGTCGTTCGGCGTACCGGCGTACTTGCCGCCGCGTGCCGTCACCACGTGCACCTTCTTGCCCTTCAGCAGGCCTTCCGGGCCGTTCTCGGTGTAGCGGAACGTGACGCCGGCGCGGGCGATCCAGTCGAAGTACGTCTTCAGTTGCGACGAGATGCCGAAGTTGTACATCGGCGCGCCGATCACGACGATGTCGGCGGCTTGCAGTTCGGCGATCAGCGCATCGCTCTTCGCGACGATCGCATTCTGCTCCGCGCTGCGATTCTCGGCCGGCGTGAAGAACGCGCCGAGCACCGACTCGTCGAGATGCGGCAGTCCGTCGGTCAGAAGGTCGCGGACCACGACCTTCGCGCCGGGATTCGATTGTTGCAGCTTTGCCGTCAGTTCGTTGGCCAGCAGCGTGGATTGCGCGCCTTGCGAACGCGCCGCGGAATTGATTTGCAGAATGGTCGTCATGTCAGGCTCCGGTTGGGTTGCGCTTCGGTAGCGCGAGTGACGCCATTGTGCGTGGCCGCATTTGCGTGAAAAAGCGGGCTCAGGGCGACGGATTGTTGCAGTAGCAGAACAATTACAGATCGTGCCCCGATTCCCGCTTCGTCACGCTCAACCCTTCAGCCAGGCTTCGCGCGCCTTCGGCAGCGCGGCCGGTTTCGCGGCGGCCGTCAGCCGGTAGCGCGACACCTCCGGGCCGTCGAGCTTCAGTTTCGCGGTGCGCAGTTCGTCGCGGCGGAACGCGTGGATCTCGACCTTGTCGCCCGGCCGGTAGCGCGCGAGCAGCGCATCGAGGTTCGTGCCCGTCACGCGCAGCCCGTCGAGTGCGATCAGCGTATCGCCCGCCGACAGCCCCGCGCGATGCGCGGCGCCGCCTTCGTAGACGGCCGCGAGCGTGCAGTCCGCACCGCCGCGCAGACGCGCGCCGATCGTCGGCTTCGCGGCCGCGCCATTCGCGGCCAGCTCGGGCGCGAGCGTCACGCCGAACGGCGCGAGCAGCTCGGCGAGCGGCAGGTCGCGCGTGCCGTGCACCGCATCGGCGAACAGCCGGCCGAGCGCGACGCCCGTCGCTTCCTCGATCAGCGCTTCGACTTCGTTTTCCTCGACGCCCGCCTGCTTGCCGCCGCGATAGAAATCGCGGCCGTAGCGTTGCCACAGCAGCCGCATCACGTCGTCGAGCGACTTACGGTGGCGCGTCTGCGCGCGAATCGCGAGATCGAACGCGAGCGCGACGAGCGAGCCCTTCGTGTAGTAGCTGACGATCGCGTTGGTCGCGTTCTCGTCCTGACGGTAGTACTTGATCCACGCGTCGAACGAGCTTTCCGCGACGCTCTGCTTCAGACGGCCCGTGCCGCGCAGCACGCCGCCGATCGTGCGGCCGAGCGCCGCGAAGTATTCGTCTTGCGACATCAGCCCGCTGCGCACGAGCATCAGGTCGTCGTAATAGGACGTGAAGCCCTCGAACAGCCACAGCAGCGATGTGTAGTTTTCCTGCGTCAGGTCGTACGGCACGAACGCCGCCGGCTTGATGCGCTTCACGTTCCACGTGTGGAAGTATTCGTGGCTGCACAGGCCGAGATACGTGCGATAGCCTTCGGACGTCTCGGGACGGCCCTTCACCGGCAGATCGGTGCGGTTGCAGATCAGCGCGGTCGAAGCGCGGTGCTCGAGGCCGCCGTAGCCGTCGCTGACCGCGAGCGTCATGAACACGTAGCGATCCATCGGCGCCTTCTTCGACTTCGGCTCGAACAGCGCGATCTGCGCTTCGCATACGCGCTTCAGGTCCGTACGCAGCCGTTCCATGTCGAGCTGCGTCACGCGCCCGGCGATCGCGATGTCGTGCGGCACGCCGTGCGCGTCGAACGTCGCGAGCGCGAATTCGCCGATCGTCACCGGATGGTCGCTCAGCTCGTCGTAGTTCGACGCGCGATATGCGCCGAACCCGTAGCGCTTCGTGCCGCGCGCCTCGGGCAGCGCGGTGGCCACGCGCCATGCGCGGAACGCCGCGCCCGACGGTTTCGCGATTTCGACGTCGCACGGCGCATCCTCGCGGCCGGCGACGCTCAGGAACACGGCCGTGCCGTTGAAGAAACCGCCCGATTCGTCGAGATACGCGGAACGTACCGACAGATCCCACGCATACACGTCGTAGCGCAGCGTCAGCGCGCCGTTCACGGGCGCGGCCTGCCACGTGTGCTTGTCGGTCTTCGCGATCCGCACCTTGCGGCCCGCTTCGTTGAACGCGGCGAGCGTGACGATGTTGCGCGCGAACTCGCGCACCAGATAGCTGCCCGGAATCCACACCGGCAGCGAGAAGCGCTGGCCGTCGGGATCGGGATCGGCAACCGTCACCGATACTTCGAACAGGTGCGCGGCAAGATCTTTCGGGACAATCGAATAGCGGATCGGCTGGGTCATCGTGGCAATCGGTCGAAAATCGGTCGGAATGCGACCGCGGAAACGAAGAGAGGCGCCGGCGGAAATCGCGGGCGCCCCTCGCTGGCCGGGCGCGGCCCGGCGTGCGGTCGGTTACTTGCTCGACGCGAGCGCTTCGTTCAGCTGCTCGGCGGACACCGCGCCCGGCAGGCGGCGGCCGTCGGGCAGGAAGATCGTCGGCGTGCCGGTGACGTTCATGCCGCGGCCGAGCGCGAGGTTCTTGTCGAGTGCGGTGGTGTCGCAGTTGCCGGCGCCGGACGGTGCGCGATGGTCGAGCATCCAGCTCTGCCACGTCTTCGCACGGTCGGTCGCACACCAGATCGCCTTCGACTTCGCGTTCGAATCGGGCGACAGCACCGGATACAGGAACGTGTAGACGGTGACGTTGTCGACCGACTGCAGCGTGGTTTCGAGACGCTTGCAGTACGGACAGTTCGGATCGGAGAACACCGCGATCTTGCGCGCGCCGTTGCCCTTCACGACCTTGATCGCATTCGCGAACGGCAGGCTCGCGAAGTCGATCTTGTTGAGCTCGGACAGGCGTGCGTCGGTCAGGTTCTTGTGCGTCTTCGCGTCGACGAGATCGCCGAGCAGCACGTAGTCGCCGGCCGCATCGCTATAGATGATCTGCGAGCCGAGGTTCACTTCATACAGCCCCGCGACCGGCGATTTCGACACGCTCTTGATCGGTGCGTCGTTGCCGAGACGGGCTTGCAGCGTGGCTTTCAGCTTGTCGGTGGTCTGATCGGCCTGCGCGGTGCAGCCGAGCGTCGCCATCGTGACGGCCAGCGCCAGCGAGGCGATGCGGATCGTTTTTTTCATCGAGTTGTTCCTTCAGCTCTATCGGAATGCACGGCACAGTGTACGCCGTAACGGAACCGAGTCCGACCGGCGATGCGGCCGAAGGTTCGCTCAACCGAGCGCCGCGGATACCAGCCAGCGTTTCACGAGCGGCTGTGCGCCGACGAACGCCATGCCCGCGTTGCGCACCGCCTTCGCGAGCGAGCCCGGCACCGCGAACAGGCGCTGCAGCCCGTCGGTCGCGACCATCAGCGCACGGATGTCCTCGCGGCGCGAGCGCTCGTAGCGGCGCAGCAGCACCGTATCGCCGAGGTTGCGGAAGCTTTCCTTGTTCGCGATCGCATCGGCGAGCGCCGCGACGTCGCGCAGCCCGAGGTTCATCCCCTGCCCCGCGAGCGGGTGGATCAGATGCGCGGCATCGCCGACCAGCGCGACGCGCGGCGCGATCAGCTTGTCGACCGTCTGCAGCGCGAGCGGGAAGCCGGCTGCCGGCGTCACGCATTCGAGCGCGCCGACCTGACCGTGCGACACGCGCTCGACTTCGGCCGCGAGCTGCGCCGGATCGAGCGCGAGCAGTTCGTCCGCATGCGCGGTGTGCGCGGACCAGACGAGCGACACGTGGCCGTCGGGCAGCGGCAGCAGCGCGACGATCTCGCCGTCGCGGAACCACTGATATGCGGTCTCGCGATGCGGCAGCGACGCCTTGAAGTTCGCGACCACGCCGGTTTGCCGGTAGTCGCGCCGCTCGACCCTGGCCCCCATTTGCGAACGGACCCACGAATGCGCGCCGTCCGCGCCGACCACCAGATCGGCTTCGAGCACCTGTCCCGACGACAACGTCAGCACGGCCGCATCGGCGCGCACGTCGAAACCCTGCGCGCGCGCGTCGAACCACGTGAGATTGGGCTGGAAACGCAGCGCGGCGTCGAGCGATGCCTCGATCAGCGACGATTCGGCGATCCACGCGAGCTGCGGCACCGACGCCTGGTACGCGGAGAAATGCAGCTCCGCGTGTGCATCGCCGTACACGCGCATGTCGTAGACGGGCGCGAGCCGGCCGTGGTCGAGCGCCTGCCAGACCCGCAGCCGCTCGAGCAGCGCCTGCGAGCTGGACGACAGCGCGTAGATGCGCGTGTCGAACGCGAGATCGGCGGGACGCGGCGTGGCCGGCTGCGCGAGCAACGCGGTCTTGTAGCCGGACTGGGTCAGCGCGAGCGCGGCCGTCTTGCCGACGAGCCCGCCGCCGACCACGGCGACGTCGAAGGTGTGATGGGCAGTCATGGCGGGCATTATAGCCGCGGCGCCAAACCCTTACGCGGCCGGACTTTGCGGGAAATCAGCGGAATCGCGAAGGCGCGCGGATCCGGGTGCGGCCGCTCGCCGCACGGAGCTCGTGGCCCGATCGGCGGCGCCCGTCTGCGCGCGCTGCCGCCCGCGCGAAGCGGCGCGCGCGCGCGCGTTCGGCCGGCGGCCGGAAACCGGCGCGTCGGCACGGTACAATAGCGTCTTTGCACACCGGCCCGTTGCGCTGCCCCAGCGCCGGCCGCCCTCTTTGTCCCGCGCCGCCGCGCCCTGCCCGGCCGCGCCGCTTCACCCGTCCGAAGGATTCCATGAGTCTCAAATGCGGCATCGTCGGCTTGCCCAACGTCGGCAAGTCCACCCTGTTCAATGCGCTGACCAAGGCCGGCATCGCCGCCGAGAACTATCCGTTCTGCACGATCGAGCCGAACGTCGGCATCGTCGAAGTGCCTGATACGCGCCTGAAGGCGCTCGCCGAAATCGTGAAGCCCGAGCGCATCGTGCCGGCGGTCGTCGAGTTCGTCGACATCGCGGGCCTCGTCGCGGGCGCGAGCAAGGGCGAAGGCCTCGGCAACCAGTTCCTCGCGAACATCCGCGAAACCGATGCGATCACGCACGTCGTGCGCTGCTTCGAGGATGACAACGTGATCCACGTCGCGGGCAAGGTCAGCCCGATCGACGACATCGAGGTGATCAACACCGAGCTCGCGCTCGCCGACCTCGGCACCGTCGAGAAGGCGCTCACGCGCTACTCGAAGGCCGCGAAGTCGGGCAACGACAAGGAAGCGGTGAAGCTGGCCGCGGTGCTCGAGAAGGTGCGCGCGCACCTCGACCAGGGCAAGGCGGTGCGCGGTCTCGCGCTGTCGGACGACGAGCAGGCGCTGCTCAAGCCGTTCTGCCTGATCACCGCGAAGCCGGCGATGTACGTCGCGAACGTGAAGGACGACGGCTTCGAGAACAATCCGCACCTCGACGCGGTGCGCAAGTACGCGGAAAGCGAGAACTCGCCGGTGGTCGCGGTGTGCGCGGCGATCGAAGCCGAAATCGCCGATCTCGACGACGCAGACAAGGAAGCGTTCCTCGCCGACATGGGCATGGCGGAGCCGGGCCTCGACCGCGTGATTCGCGCGGGCTTCAAGCTGCTCGGGCTGCAGACCTACTTCACTGCGGGCGTGAAGGAAGTGCGCGCGTGGACGATCCGTATCGGCGACACCGCGCCGCAGGCGGCCGGCGTGATCCACACCGACTTCGAGCGCGGCTTCATTCGCGCGCAGACGATCGCGTTCGACGATTTCATCGCGTACAAGGGTGAGCAAGGTGCGAAGGAAGCCGGCAAGATGCGCGCGGAAGGGAAGGAATATGTCGTGCACGACGGCGATGTGATGAACTTCCTGTTCAACGTGTGAGCGTCGTTGCGATGCTGGTGTGAGAAAGCCCGCTCGATGCGGGCTTTTTCTTTTTTGGGCGTTGGCGTTGTCACCCTCCTCCGATGAGTTCCGGCCACAACGACGCATGTTCTCGCCGGAACATCCCGACGTGGCCGATGGCTCGTCCGCCGCAGCTTTGCGGACTGACGAAATGGATGCGGCTTCGGGCGCGCGGCAGCAATCGCAGCCAGTCCTCGATATTGGCTGGCGTCGCAAGCGGATCGTCGGTTGCGGCGACCACGGTCACGGGAGCCGAGAATTCGTTGTAGTAGTGGCGCGAGACCCCGACCCCGAACTCATTCGCGACGTATCCGGGACGGCGACACCACTGCGCCCACTGATGCCCGACTTGCGCGGGCAAATCGTCGCCCCGGCCGAGCGCCTTCGCCGGCACGTACCCGAGCAGCCGTGCTGCAACCGGCACGTAGACATTGGCCAGCAACGACGCGGCAAAACGCGTCGGCCAGCGGATATTGCCGACATATCCCGACGATGCGGAGATCGCGCTGAGCGAGCGAACCGCCGCGTGGTTCGGCATCAGGCCGGCCAGTTGCGCTCCGGCGCTATGGCCGATCAGATGCACATCGCGCGCGCCGGTCCGGCCGAGCAGCCAGTCGAGTGCGGCCGGCATGTCGAGTTGCCCCCAGTCCTGCTTGCGGGCGCGTGACTGACGAACATGACGCACGTCGAGAGACGCGCCGATACCCCGGTAATCGAATACGAACGTCGAATGACCGTTGTCGCGCAGCCAGTCGGCGAACGGGAAGTAGAAAGTCTGACGAAGTCCGGTTGCTGGACAGAGAAGCACCGGCGTACTCGCCCCGGTGGTGTCAGGGATCGCGGGGAAATAGGTGCCGGTCAACGGAAACCCGTCGCTGGTGCAAAATTCGATGCGCAGGCGGGAAGCCGGTCGCCCGCTCATCGCTTCAACGGCGCTTCACGCCCGAATAAACAGGCCCGCTCGGAAATGCCGAGGCGTAACAGCAGACACCCAGTCGATTCGCCCATCGATTCACCCCGATTGTCGAAGCGATCAATGTAGGGAGTTGTCGCCGCCGATGAAATCAGACGGGTTCGATTTTTCGGCCGAATATCGTTGCGATCGCGCTGGAAGCCCACC
This sequence comes from Burkholderia pseudomultivorans, assembly GCF_902499075.1. Taxonomy (GTDB): domain Bacteria; phylum Pseudomonadota; class Gammaproteobacteria; order Burkholderiales; family Burkholderiaceae; genus Burkholderia; species Burkholderia pseudomultivorans. The sequence goes on from NZ_CABVPP010000051.1 coordinate 23,625, forward strand.
CCAAAAAGAAACCCGACCGGCACATGCCGATCGGGCCTCGATTTTCCCCGACCTGCGCCGGGCAGCGAACACCGGGCGCAACCGCGCCCGTCCCGCTCGCGCTCGTTACGTCGCCGACACGCGCCGCCCGTCGCTCGCCTGCGCATCGCGACCACGCTTGTTCAGCCACGACGCGAGCAGCACGAGCAGCGCCAGCACGGCCGTCGCACCGACTTCCATCCGGTGCTCCTCGCTCACCAGCATCACGGTCAGCGTGCCGCAGATGAACAGAATCACCGCCCAGGTGAGCCACGGGAACATCCACATCCGCAGCGTCAGGTCCGCGCCGGTCGCTTCGAGCGTCCTGCGCATCCGCAGCTGCGAGATCGCGATCACGAGATACACGAGCAGCGCGATCGCACCCGACGTCGCGAGCAGGAAGCCGAACACCTGCTCCGGCATCAGGTAGTTCGCGATCACGGTCACGAAGCCGAACGCGGTCGATGCGAGCACGGCCGCACGTGGCGTGCCGGTCGAATCGGTGCGGTGCAGGAACGCGGGCGCATCCTTGCGCTTGGACAGCGAGAACAGCATCCGCGACGCGGTGTACAGCGCCGAATTCAGGCAGCTCGCGACCGACACGAGCACGATCACGTCGATGATCGCCTTCGCATTCGGCACGCCGATCAGTTCCATCGCGCGCTGATACGAGCCGTGCGCCGGCAGCAGCGGGTCGTTCCACGGCACGATGGCCGCCACGACGAGGATCGAGCCGAGATAGAACAGCGTAATGCGCCAGATCACCGAATTGGTCGCACGCACGATCTGGCGTTGCGGGTTGTCGGATTCGGCGGCCGCGATCGTCACGATCTCGGTGCCGAGGAACGAGAACATCGTGGTCAGCATCGCCGCGAGCACCGCGCCGGCGCCGTTCGGCATGAAGCCATGGTGCGCGAACAGGTTCGATACGCCCGATACGGCCGGCGCGGGCACGATGCCGACGATCGCCGCCCCGCCGATGCACAGGAACACGACGATCGCGACGACCTTGATCAGCGCGAACCAGAATTCGAATTCGCCGTAGTTCTTGACCGAGAACAAGTTGGTGACGGTCAGCAGCAGCGTGATGCCGAGCGCGAACATCCAGGTCGCGATGCCGGGGAACCACGCATTGAGGATGGTCGCGGCGGCGGTCGCCTCGATCGGGATCACGAGCACCCAGAACCACCAGTACAGCCAGCCGATCGTGAAGCCGGCCCAGTGACCGATCGCGCGGTCGGCATAGGTGGAAAACGAGCCGCTGTCCGGATGCGCGACGGCCATTTCGCCGAGCATGCGCATCACCAGCACGACCAGCACGCCCGCGATCGCGTACGCGAGGATCGATGCCGGGCCGGCTTCCGCGATCGCGTGGCCCGAACCGACGAACAAGCCCGCGCCGATCACGCCCGCAATGGACATCATCGTCACGTGGCGCTGCTTCAGGCCGGTGCCAAGGCCTGTCTTGCTTTCCTTCATCTGTCTCTCTCCAAAAAACGGTTCCGGTACGACCGGGTGTCGCGTGAAGGCGGTGTTGGGGATTGTCGTTGTTGAGCCGGGTTCGGAATCACGCGTGCTGCGCATGCGAATCCGGCGGGCCATTCCGGGACGGCGCGCCCGCGCAGTCTGCGAGGCTGCGGGTGCGATGCGGCGCGCAACGCGCTGGCGCATCGCGAGCGCCCATTCCGTCGGCTTTCGGTCAGCCGCCTTCGAAGCGATGCAGTGTAAGCATCAAACGGTTCTTCACTAAGAACCAATTGAATAATTTCGATGGAACCACTTGTTGCATCGATGCGAATCGATGCAACGCGTGATCCGGTTCGGCGGGGCGGCCCAACAACGATCGACGCGTCAGCGCGCGTCGCCCGCTTCCCGCCATTTGGCCGGCACGATCGCCTCCCATTCCCGCCGAAGCAGGTTTCTCACCGCGTCGGGATCCGCGGCCGACAGGCGCACCAGCACGATCGGCCAGCCGACGTAGTGATCGGTCACGTAATACACGTCGGGTTCCGATTCGATCAGCCACGCGCGCTCGTCGGGGCCCACGCCCTTTACGACGAGCGTGTCGCCGTCCTCGCGCAGCCGCGCGAGCATCTTGCGCCTCACCTTCAGCGCGGGCGTGCCGTATGACGTGCCTTCCTCGACGCCCCGCCACGCAAGCGCGATTTGCCGAACTTCGTCGAACGTCATGACGCCTCCTCCGCGTTTCGTCGCCGGTTCGCGATCCGGCCACCCTACCGGAAATCGCGCGGCGCGCCTATCCGCCGGCCGCACGCGCCGCCGACGGCGCGCGGCCGGTCGTCGCGACGATCGCGAACGCGATCGCGTTGGCGGCGGCGCTGGCCAGGATCGGCACCAGATAGCCGCCGCCCGCGTCGTAGACGAAGCCGGCCGCGGCCGGCCCGACCAGCGTGCCGAATGCGACGCTCGTATAGAGCACGCCGATGATCGCACTCACGTTGCGCCCGCCGAAGGCGTCCATCACGACCGCGGGCAGCACGGCGACCCAGCCGCCGTAGAACACGCCGAACACGAGCGCGAACGCGGCGAGCGTTGCAACGGTGCCGGCGCCCGCCCACGCGACGAGCGCGACGGCCATCCCGGCGAACATCGCGAGCAGCGACGCGCGGCGGCCGAAGCGGTCCGCGAGGCCGCCGAGGAAGAAGCGCCCGGCCGTGCTGCCGACGCCGATCGCGCCGAGCAGCAGCACGGCCGCGGCCGGCGCGACGCCGTGATCGAGCGCGTACGGCACGAGGTGCACGAACGGCACGAACACGCCGAACGAGCAGACGAGGCAGGCCGCGTAAAGGCTCGCGAACGGCCGCGACATGACGGCTTCGCGCACGGTCGCGTCGGCGGCCTGCGCGGCCGTCGGACGGCGCGACGGCACGTCGTCGTCGGACGCCACACGCGCGGCGCGCGCGTGATCGCCCGCCGACGGCAGCGCGTCGGCGGCGGCCCGGTCCTCGACATCGCCATCCGGCAGCAGCCCGCGCCCGCGCGGGTCGTTCTCGATCAGCAGCGACATCCCGGCGCCGAGTACGACCGCAAGCACCGCCAGCGCGAAATACGCGCTGCGCCAGCCGACCTGCCCGATCAGCACGGATGCGAGCGGCGGCATCACGAGCGTGCCGACGCCGATCCCCGCGACCGCGAGCCCCGACGCGAAGCCGCGGCGCCGCACGAACCAGCGCTGCACGGCGCCGACGGCCGGCACGTATGCGCAGCCGACGCCGAAGCCGACCCCGAGCCCGTATGCCGCATAGACCTGCAGCAGCGTATGCGCGGCGCCGGCGGCCGCGAGCCCGGCGGCCGTCAGCAACATGCCGGCGACGGCGAGCCGTCGCGAGCCGAATCGATCGGCGAGCGGCCCGCTGACGATCCCGAAGCCGAAATACAGGAAGCCGGCGAGCGAGAACACCAGCGAGATCTGGCCGCGCGACGCCGCGAAATCGCGCTGCAGCGGCTCGACGAACGCGCTGAACGTATAAGCGCTGCCGAATCCGACGAAGGTCACGGCGAAGGCGGCCGCGACCACGTACCAGCCGTAGAAGAAGCGCGGTGCGCGCGCACGGTTCATGACGATGCTCCTGTCGGGTTCCGCGACGCCGGCCGGCCTCCGGATTGCCTCGTGGATATAGTTGAACTATGTTGACTGCAACGATCGCCGCCGGATGCCCGCGTTCATGCAATCCACGGCAGCAACGTTACTCGCGCATGTACGTCGCCTCAAACGATATTTCGTCGATGTTTCGCTTTAGAAAAACTGAATGAATCGTTCCCGCCTGCCACCGCTCAATGCACTCCGCGCGTTCGAAGCAGCCGCCCGTCACCTGTCGGTGAAATCCGCGGCCGAGGAACTGTCGGTGACGCCCGGCGCGGTGAGTCAGATGATCCGCACGCTCGAAACCCACCTCGGCGTGCAGCTGTTCGAACGCGTGAACCGCGGCATCCTGCTCACGGCGGCGGGCCGCGATTACCTGCCGCCCGTGCGCAACGCGTTCCGGCAGATCGCCGACGCGTCGCAGCGCGTCTCCGGCGCGGCCGACAGCGGCGTGCTGACGGTGAGCGTCACGCCGTTCTTCGCATCCGCGTGGCTCGTGCCGCGCCTCGCGCAGTTCCGGCACGCATGCCCGGAGGTCGACCTGCAGATCGTCGCGAGCCACGCGCTCGCGGATTTCTCGCGCGACGGCATCGATGTCGCGATCCGCCACGGCCTCGGACGTTACGTCGGGCTGTGCAGCGAGCGCCTGCTGACGGTCGAGATCGTCGCGCTCGCATCGCCTGCGCTGGTCGCGCGGCTCGGCATGCCCGCGACGCCGGCCGACCTGGTCGGCTGGCCCCAATTGCACGATGCCGAACGCAAGGGCTGGCACATCTGGTTCGATGCGCAGCGGATCGACGATTTCGGCCCGCCGCGCGGCCCCGCGTTCGACGATGCGGGACTGCTGATGCAGGCGATCGTCGCCGGCCAGGGCGCCGGACTGCTGCCGGCCGCGATGGTGCGCGACGAACTCGCGAGCGGCCGGCTCGTGCAGCTCGCCGACACCGCGTGGCTCGACGATTTTGCGTACTACCTCGTCTATCCGCCGCATCATGCGGAGCGCCCGAAAGTTGCCGCGTTCCGCCGCTGGATTCTCGATGCCGCGCAGGCGAACGGCGCGGCATCGATGGCCGGAACGAAAGCCGTCCGCTAACATGCGGCCCAGGCCGCCTGCCGGTCCGTCAACCATCACGACATGCAGCGAGAGACCATGCGAACCCTGCTCCGGCGCGCGATGCGCGGCGCGACCCTGTCCGTCGCGCTGTTCGTCGCGGGCGCCGCCCTTGCGCCAGCCGCGCACGCGTACCGCACATCGCCCGGCTATGGCAACGAAACCGATCTCGACCGCCACGACACCTATCGCAACCGCGACGGCGACACCGTGCACGCGCCGGCCCGTTCCAGATCGGGCCGCGTGCCCGAAGGCGCGAGTGCGCACTGCCGCGACGGCACGTACAGCTTCAGCCGCCACCGGCGCGGCACCTGTTCGGGCCACGGCGGCGTCGCCGCGTGGCTGTAGCCCCGGCCGAACGGCCGATACGAACCGCAGCGGCCACGCGCGGCTGCCAGCGCCAGCCGGCGGCGAAGTACAATAGCCGCTCGCGCCGCCGACACGCGGCGACACCGCCGCGCCTCGCGCGGCACACTCCGGACCGAATCACCCGACGCCGCCACGCCAGCACGCTGCGCGGCAGTCTCAACTTCTGACTTTCACACCCAAATGGCCCAATACGTTTTCACGATGAACCGGGTCGGCAAGATCGTGCCGCCCAAGCGCCAGATCCTGAAGGACATCTCGCTGTCGTTCTTTCCCGGCGCGAAGATCGGCGTGCTCGGCCTGAACGGCTCGGGCAAGTCGACGCTGATCCGCATCATGGCGGGCGTCGACAAGGACATCGAAGGCGAAGCGACGCCGATGCCGAACCTGAACATCGGCTACCTACCGCAGGAACCGCAGCTCGACCCGACCAAGACGGTGCGCGAGGCGGTCGAGGAAGGCCTCGGCGACCTGTTCCAGGCCAACAAGAAGCTCGAGGAAATCTACGCAGCGTACGCCGAGCCGGACGCCGACTTCGACGCGCTCGCGGCCGAGCAGGCGAAGTACGAGGCGATCCTCGCGTCGAGCGACGGCGGCAGTCCCGAGCAGCAGCTCGAGGTGGCCGCCGACGCGCTGCGCCTGCCGCCGTGGGACGCGAAGATCGAGCACCTGTCGGGCGGCGAAAAGCGCCGCGTCGCGCTGTGCAAGCTGCTGCTCGAAAAGCCCGACATGCTGCTGCTCGACGAGCCGACCAACCACCTGGACGCCGAATCGGTCGACTGGCTCGAGCAGTTCCTGGTGCGCTTCCCGGGCACCGTCGTCGCGGTCACGCACGATCGCTACTTCCTCGACAACGCCGCCGAGTGGATTCTCGAACTCGACCGCGGCCACGGCATTCCGTGGAAGGGCAACTACAGCAGCTGGCTCGACCAGAAGGAAGAGCGGCTGAAGCAGGAAGAAGCGTCGGAATCGGCGCGCCAGAAGGCGATCAAGAAGGAACTGGAGTGGGTGCGCCAGAACCCGAAGGGCCGCCAGGCGAAGTCGAAGGCGCGTATCGCGCGCTTCGAGGAGCTGAACAGCCAGGAATACCAGAAGCGCAACGAAACGCAGGAAATCTTCATTCCGGTCGGCGACCGCCTCGGCAATGAAGTGATCGAGTTCAAGAACGTCAGCAAGTCGTTCGGCGACCGCCTGCTGATCGACAACCTGAACTTCAAGATCCCGGCCGGCGCGATTGTCGGCATCATCGGCCCGAACGGCGCCGGCAAGTCGACGCTGTTCAAGATGCTGACGGGCAAGGAGCAGCCGGACTCGGGCGAAGTCGTGCTGGGGCCGACCGTGAAGCTCGCGTACGTCGACCAGAGCCGCGACGCGCTCGACGGCTCGAAGACGGTGTTCGAGGAAATCTCGGGCGGCGCCGACGTGCTGACGGTCGGCAAGTACGAAACGCCGTCGCGCGCGTATATCGGCCGCTTCAACTTCAAGGGCGGCGACCAGCAGAAGATCGTCGGCAACCTGTCCGGCGGCGAACGCGGCCGCCTGCACCTCGCGAAGACGCTGATCTCGGGCGGCAACGTGCTGCTGCTCGACGAACCGTCGAACGACCTCGACGTCGAAACGCTGCGCGCGCTGGAAGATGCGCTGCTCGAATTCGCGGGCTCGGTGCTGGTGATCTCGCACGATCGCTGGTTCCTCGACCGGATCGCGACGCACATCCTCGCGTTCGAAGGCGATTCGCAGGTCACGTTCTTCGACGGCAACTACCAGGAGTACGAAGCCGACAAGCGTGCCCGCCTCGGCGAGGAAGCCGCGAAGCCGAAGCGCCTGCGCTACAAGCCGATCAGCCGCTGACCGGCAGCGCCCGTACGGGCGTAACGATACGCGGGCCGGCGGCTCGCCGGCCTGACGACAAAAAACCCCGCGTGTGTCGGTAACACCACGCGGGGTTTTCTTTTTGACGGCCGGCTCCCGACGCCCCGCTCAGGCGAGCGCCCCCAACTCGCGCAGGCGCGCCTCGGTCGACGCCGCGCTCGTATGATGAATGCCGTGCCAGCCGAGCGCCGTTGCGGCCGCGGCGTTGTGCGCGTTGTCGTCGATGAATACGAGTTCGTGCGGCGCGACGCCCGGCAGATGCGGATCGATCCGCGCATGCATCTCGCGGTAGATCGCCGGATCGGGCTTCACGAGCTTCACGCGGCCCGACACGACGATGTCCTTGAAGCGCCGCAGCACCGGGAAGTTCTCCCACGCATACGGAAACGTCTGCGCGGACCAGTTGGTCAGCCCGAACAGCGGCATCCGCTGCGCGTCGAGCCGCTCGACGAGCGCGACGCCCTCCGCGAGCTCGCCGCCGATCATCTCGTGCCAGCGCGCATAGAACGCGCGAATCAGCGCCTCGTGCTCGGGAAACTTCGCGACCCGTTCGTTCGTGCCGTCCTCGATCGTCTGCCCGCCGTCCTGGCGCACCACCCAGTCCATCGCGCAGACATGCGTGAGGAACCAGCGGCGCTCGGCCTCGTCGGGAATCAGCTTGCGGTACAGATAGTCGGGGCTCCAGTCGATCAGCACGCCGCCGAAATCGAACACCACCGCCTTGATCGTCATGCGAACTCCGTCGCGAGCACATCGGCGAGCGGGCGCGGCGTCACCGCGTTGCCCGACAGCGAATTGTTTTCCCATACGTAGTGGTGATGCGCGACGATCTGCGCGGCCGACAGATGCGGGCGCTCGTTCGTCGTATGCAGGTCGGACACGACGGTCGTGCGATAGCCGAGCAGCGCCGCGCGGCGCGCAGCCGAATCGACGCAGAACTCCGTCGCGTAGCCGCAGATCAGCACCGACCGGATGCCGTGGCCATCGAGTTGCGCGGCGAGCGGTGTGTCGTGGAACGCATCGCTCATCCGCTTGCGTACGCGCCAGTCGCGTGCGTCGACGGCCAGCGCCGCATGCAGTTCCCAGCCCGGCGTGCCGGGCACGATATCGTCGTCCGCGTCGCCGTCGTGCTGCACGAAGCACACGGGCGCCTGCGCAGCGCGCGCCGCCGCCGTCAGCCGGTTGATGCCCGACACCACGTCGTCGAGCCGGTACGCGGGCCGCGCCCGCTGCACCAGCCCGCGCTGCATGTCGATCACGATCACCGCCGTATCCGCCATCGCTTGCCCTCGTTGTCGTTATCGCTCAGCCCGAGTCCGGCCGGAACCCGGGCCTTGCGTCAGATCGGCTGCGTGCGCGCGTCGAGCCACGCCTTCGCAGCGCCGCTCACATGCCGGCCGACGCGTTCGCGCACCGTCGCGTGATACGCGTTCAGCCACGCGCGCTCTTCTTCATGCAGCATCTCGATCAGCACGCAGCGCGTGTCGATCGGGCACAGCGTCAGCGTCTCGAACGCGAGGAAGTCGCCGAACTCGGTCTGCCCGGCCGCGCGGTTGACGACCAGGTTCTCGATCCGGATGCCCCACTGGCCGGGCCGGTACACGCCCGGCTCGATCGACGTGATCATCCCCTCTTCCATCGCCGTGTACGGCTCGGCCGGTGCGTAGTGCGAGATCACCTGCGGCCCTTCGTGCACGTTCAGGAAATAGCCGACGCCGTGGCCCGTGCCGTGCCCGTAATCGAGCCCGGCCGCCCACATCGGCGCACGCGCGATCGCGTCGAGCATCGGCGAGCGGATGCCGCGCGGAAAGCGCGCGCGCGACAGCGCCATCATCGCCTTCAGCACGATCGTGAAGTCGCGCCGCTGCAGGTCGCTGACGGTGCCGACCGGCACGACGCGCGTGATGTCGGTGGTGCCCGTCACGTACTGGCCGCCCGAGTCGATCAGCAGCAGGCCGTCGCCGGCGATCGTCGCGTGCGACTCCGGCGTCGCGTGGTAATGCGGCATCGCGCCGTTCGCGTTGAAGCCGGCGATCGTCGCGAAGCTCGGCGACACATAGCCGGGGCGACGCGCGCGCGCGGCCGTGAGCTGTTCGTCGATGGTCAGCTCGGTGATCGTCTCGCGGTTCACGGCCTGCTCGAACCACGCGAAGAATTCCGCGAGCGCGGCGCCGTCGTGCTCCATCGTCACGCGCACGTGCTCGATCTCGGCGGCCGTCTTGCGCGACTTCGCGAAGGTCGACGGATTCACGGCCTCGATCAGCTTCACGCCGGCCGGCACCGCCTCGAGCGTACCGAACGTCACGCGGCGCGGATCGATCAACAGCGTCGCGCCGGCGGGCAGCGCCGCGAGCGATGCCCGCGCGGCGTCGTACGCGCGCACGTCGACGCCGTCCTGCGCGAGCGACGCGGCCAGCGCCGGCGACACCTTGCCGTCGGCGACGAACAGCGTCGCGCGATCGGCGCCGATCATTGCGTGCGCAACGAACACCGGGTTGAAGTTGACGTCGGCGCCGCGCAGATTGAACAGCCACGCGAGATCGTCGAGCGTCGACACGAAATGCCACTGCGCGCCCTGCGCGTGCATCGCGCGGCGCACTTCGGCGAGCTTGCTCGCGCGCGTCGTGTCGGCCTGCGGCGCCGCATGCTCGAACACCGCGTCGCCGGGCAGCCCCGGCCGCTCGGGCCAGATCGCGTCGAGCAGGTCGAGATCGGTGCGCAGCGCGATGCCGCGCGCGCTCAGCGCGGCCGTCAGCCCGCGCGCGGCCGCGACGCCGAGCACCGCGCCGTCGACGCCGACCGTCGCACCCGCCGGCACGTTCTGCGCGAGCCAGTCGACGTGCGGCGCGCTCTGCTGGCCGCCCGTCATCTTCATCAGCTGCACGCCGGTGCCGGCCAGTTCGGCCTCGGCCTGCACCCAGTAGCGGCTGTCGACCCACAGCCCCGCGAAATCCGCGGTCACGACGAGCGTGCCGACCGAGCCCGTGAAGCCGGACAGCCAGCGACGCGCCTGCCAGCGCTCGGGCAGGTATTCGGAAAGATGCGGATCGGCGGACGGCACGAGATAGGCGGCCAGGTCCTCGCGGACCATCGCGCCGCGCAGCAGTGCGAGGCGGGCCGGCACCGGCGAGACTTCGGGGAGACGGGCATTCATGATTTCACCTGAGGGCAATCAGCGACGGGCCGACAGTGCGACCGTCACGGCTACGGCAAGGAACGCGACGCCGGTGCAGACCGGCCATTCGAGCGTCTCGCCATCGTAAAACAGTCCCGAGAAATTGCCGGCCATCCGCGCGGCGGCCGCGCCCACGATGCCGACGAGCACCGCCATCCACCACGCGGGCCGGGCCGTGCGCCGCATCGGGTGCAGCCATCGGCCGAATAGCCCGACGGCCGCTCCCAGGACCATGATTCCAAACCAGTTCATTCGACGCCCTCTATAAATTCGGATTCGTCCCATAGGCGTGAACGTTGCCAGCGGCTAGCATCGATTCATCCATCGAACCCGACATCAGCCGGGCGCCGCGAACATTCGAGTTTAGGGGCCGACTCGACGTTATGGCAAGCGCGCACCGGCTGCCGTATTGAAGAAATGCTCATGCGAATCGCTCTGATCGATCCGGAGGCACGTCACGCCGCACTCCTGAATCGGCTGCTCTTTGCGGGCGGCCATGTCTGCCACCTGTTCCCGTCCAGCGCGGCGTTCTTCGACTGGCTTGCCGCCGAAACCTGCGACATGCTGATCACCGGCGGCTGGGCCGGCGACCACCCCGCCGAGGAAGTCATTCCGCGTGCGCAGGCGATCCTGCCCGGCTTGCCGGCGATCGCCGTGATGCAGGGGCCGCGCGAAAGCGAGATCGTGTCGTGCCTGCACGCGGGCGCCGACGACTGCATCGTGCGCCCGGTGAGCGGGCCCGAACTGCTCGCGCGCGTCAATGCGCTGAGCCGGCGCGCGGGCGTGCGCCGGCCGCCGGATCGTTTGCGCGACACGTATGAAGGATATGCGTTCGACGCGGCGCGCTGCCTCGTGCGCTTCGACAACGAGATCATCGCGCTCACGCCGAAGGAGTTCCGCTTCGCGCGGCTGCTGCTCGCGAACCTGTCGCGGCCCGTGTCGCGCGCCCACATCCTCGAAACCGTCTGGGGGCGCCACCGCGACATGAAGTCGCGCACGCTCGACACACACGCGTCGCGGCTGCGCAGCAAGCTGCGGCTGCTGCCGGAGCGCGGCTACCGGCTTCTGCCGCTCTACGGCTATGGCTACCAGCTCGACCGCGTGCCGATCGAGCCCCCAAATTGCCGCCCCCGGATCGGGGATGCCCGTTACGCCGGCAGTGAGGAAATCGCCGAGACGCTATAATATGCGGCTAAACGATAGCCCTCGATATGCAACTCCTCACGATCGGAATCAACCACCACACTGCGCCAGTCGCCTTGCGCGAACGCGTGGCGTTTCCGCTCGAGCAGATCAAGCCGGCTCTCGTCACGTTCAAGAACGTGTTCCTCGGGCCGCAAGCGCCCAATACGCCGGAAGCGGCGATCCTGTCCACCTGCAACCGCACCGAACTGTACTGCGCGACCGACGATCGCGCGGCGCGCGACGCGTCGATCCGCTGGCTGTCCGAGTATCACCGGATTCCGGTCGACGAACTCGCGCCGCACGTGTACGCGCTGCCGCAGTCGGAAGCGGTCCGGCACGCATTCCGCGTCGCGTCGGGCCTCGATTCGATGGTGCTCGGCGAAACGCAGATCCTCGGCCAGATGAAGGACGCGGTGCGCACCGCGACCGAAGCCGGCGCGCTCGGCACCTATCTGAACCAGCTGTTCCAGCGCACCTTCGCGGTCGCGAAGGAAGTGCGCGGCACGACCGAGATCGGCACGCAGTCGGTGTCGATGGCCGCCGCCGCGGTCCGCCTCGCGCAGCGCATCTTCGAAAAGGTGTCGGATCAGCGCGTGCTGTTCATCGGCGCCGGCGAGATGATCGAGCTGTGCGCGACGCACTTCGCTGCGCAAGGCCCGCGCGAGCTGGTTGTCGCGAACCGCACGGCCGAACGCGGCCAGCGGCTCGCCGAGCGCTTCAACGGCCGCGCGATGCCGCTGTCGGATCTGCCGGCCCGCATGCAGGAGTTCGACATCATCGTGTCGTGCACCGCGTCGACGCTGCCGATCATCGGCCTCGGCGCGGTCGAGCGCGCGGTGAAGGCGCGCCGCCACCGGCCGATCTTCATGGTCGACCTGGCGGTGCCGCGCGACATCGAGCCCGAAGTCGGCAAGCTGAAGGATGTGTTCCTGTACACCGTCGACGATCTCGGCGCGATCGTGCGCGAAGGCAACGCGTCGCGGCAGGCCGCGGTCGCGCAGGCCGAATCGATCATCGAGACGCGCGTGCAGAATTTCATGCAATGGCTCGACACGCGCAGCGTCGTGCCGGTGATCCGTCACATGCATACGCAGGCCGACGCGCTGCGCCGCGCCGAAGTCGAGAAGGCACAGAAGCTGCTCGCGCGCGGCGACGATCCGGCCGCCGTGCTCGAAGCGTTGTCGCAGGCGCTGACCAACAAGCTGATCCACGGCCCGACGAGCGCGCTCAACCGCGTGAGCGGCGCCGACCGCGATTCGCTGATCGACCTGATGCGCGGCTTCTATCAGCACGCGCCGCGCTCGAACGACCCGTCCGGCCACTAGCGCCGACCGGCCGTCCCACGCCGGCCGCGAGCCGGCCTATCCTTTCCGAATACCCTTGCCCGGGAGCGCCGCTCCACACCATGAAGACGAGCATGCAACGCAAGCTCGACCAGCTTTCCACCCGGCTGGCCGAACTGAACGACCTGCTGAGCCGCGAAAACGTCACGGCCGACCTCGACCAGTACCGCAAGCTGACGCGCGAACACGCGGAACTCGGCCCGGTCGTCGAGCAGTACGCGCTGTGGCGCCAGTCGCGCAGCGACGAGACGGCCGCGCAGGAGCTGCTCGGCGATCCGTCGATGCGGGATTTCGCCGAAGACGAGATCCGCAGCGCGCGCGAACGGATGGCGCGCCTCGAGGTCGAGTTGCAGAAGATGCTGCTGCCGAAGGATCCGAACGACGACCGCAACATCTTCCTCGAAATCCGCGCGGGCACCGGCGGCGACGAATCGGCGCTGTTCGCGGGCGATCTGCTGCGCATGTACCTGCGCTTCGCGGAGCGCCAGCGCTGGCAGGTCGAGATGATGTCGGAAAGCGCGTCGGATCTCGGCGGCTACAAGGAAGTGATCGTGCGGATCGCCGGCCAGGGCGCGTATTCGCGGCTGAAGTTCGAGTCGGGCGGCCATCGCGTGCAGCGCGTGCCGGCCACCGAGACGCAGGGGCGCATCCATACGTCCGCGTGCACGGTCGCGGTGATGCCGGAAGCCGACGAGATCGGCGAGGTCGAGATCAATCCGGCCGACCTGCGGATCGACACGTTCCGCGCGTCGGGCGCCGGCGGCCAGCACATCAACAAGACCGATTCGGCGGTGCGCGTCACGCACATCCCGACCGGGATCGTCGTCGAATGCCAGGACGACCGTTCGCAGCACAAGAACAAGGATCGCGCGCTGAAGGTGCTGGCCGCGCGTATCAAGGACAAGCAGTATCACGAACAGCACGCGAAGGAAGCCGCGACGCGCAAGAGCCTGATCGGCTCGGGCGACCGCTCCGAGCGAATCCGCACGTACAACTTCCCGCAGGGCCGGATGACCGATCACCGGATCAACCTGACGCTGTATCGGCTCGAGGCGATCATGGACGGCGATCTCGACGAACTGATCGGCGCGCTCGTCAGCGAGCATCAGGCCGAACTGCTCGCGTCGCTGGGCGACGCGGACTGAGGCCCGTCATGGCCGAGCTCACCGCCGACGCCCTGCTGCGCGCGTCCGCGCTCGACCCGGTCGATGCGCGCGTGCTGCTCGCGCATGCGCTCGGCTGGACCCGCACGCAGCTGATCACGCGCGGCGACCAGCCGCTCGACGCGGCCGCGGTCGAACGCTACCGCGCGCTCGAAGCGCGCCGCGCGGCCGGCGAGCCGGTCGCGCAGCTGGTCGGGGTGCGCGAATTCTTCGGGCGGCCGTTCGACGTGACGCCCGACGTGCTGATCCCGCGCCCCGAAACCGAACTGCTGGTCGAAGCCGCGCTCGACGCGATCGACGGGCTGCCGCATCCGGCCGTGCTCGATCTCGGCACGGGCAGCGGCGCGATCGCCGTGTCGATCGCGGCCGAGCGGCCCGACGCGCGCGTCTGGGCGCTCGACCGCTCGCCGGCCGCGCTCGCGGTCGCGCAGCGCAACGCCGGCAAGCTGCTCGATGCGGGCCGCCCCGGCGGCCCGCTGCACTGGCACGAAAGCGACTGGTACACGGCGCTCGACCCGGCGCTCGCGTTCGACGCGATCGTCAGCAACCCGCCGTACATCGCCCGGCACGATCCGCACCTGTCGCAGGGCGACCTGCGCTTCGAGCCGCGCGGCGCGCTCACCGACGATGCCGACGGCCTCGACGCGATCCGCACGATCGTCGCCGGCGCCCGCGCGCACCTGAAGCCGGGCGGCACGCTGTGGATCGAGCACGGCTACGACCAGGCCGAGGCCGTGCGCGCGCTGCTCGCGTCGCACGGTTTCGTCGCGGTCGAATCGCTGGCCGACCTGGCCGCGATCGAGCGCACCACCGGCGGCCGCCTGCCGGGCTGAGGCCCGGCCCCGCCGGTTGAAATCCGCTATCATTTCGATCTAACGCCCCGCAAACGCAAGGTCAGTCATGGACACCCAACAACGTATCAAGCAAATCGTCGACGAAAACCCGGTCGTGCTCTTCATGAAGGGCAACGCGCAATTTCCGATGTGCGGCTTCTCCGGCCGCGCGGTGCAGGTGCTGAAGGCCTGCGGCGTCGACCAGTTCAAGACGGTCAACGTGCTCGAGGACGACGAGATCCGCCAGGGAATCAAGACCTTCTCGAACTGGCCGACCATCCCGCAGCTCTACGTGAAGGGCGAATTCATCGGCGGCTCGGACATCATGATGGAGATGTACCAGTCGGGCGAACTGCAGCAGCTGTTCGCCGCCGCGTAACCCGCGGCTGCCCGCTTCACTGCCGATGGCACCTCCCAGCGCGCCGCCGCGCCGGCTGATCGTCGCGATCACCGGCGCCACCGGCGCGATCTACGGCGTGCGGCTGCTCGACCTGCTGCGCGCCGCCGGCGGCGTCGAAACGCACCTGCTGATTTCGAACGCCGGCTGGCTCAACATCCAGCATGAACTGAAGCTGTCGAAGGCCGATGTCGAAGGCCGCGCGGATGTCGTGCACTCGGTGCGCGACGTCGGCGCGACGATCGCGTCCGGTTCGTTCGCGACCGACGGGATGGTGATCGCGCCCTGCTCGATGAAGACACTCGCGAGCGTCGCGCACGGGCTGTCGGACAACCTGATCACGCGCGCCGCCGACGTCACGCTGAAGGAACGCCGCCGTCTGGTGCTGATGGTGCGCGAAACGCCGTTCAATCTCGCGCATCTGCGCAATATGACGGCCGTCACCGAAATGGGCGGCATCGTGTTCCCGCCGCTGCCGGCGTTCTACGCGATGCCGAAGACGATCGAGGAACTGGTCGACCAGACCGTCACGCGCGTGCTCGACCTGTTCGCGCTCAGCGCGCCGCTGACGACGCCGTGGGCCGGCATCCGGCACGCGCAGTAGCGTTCGCGATACGGCGCAACGGCGCCGTTCTTCGCGCATCTCCCGTCTTTTTCAGCTGATTTCTCGCCGGCAAGCGCTGTCGCGCCGCACCCGGCAAGCCGCCGCCGTCATTATCAACAAACAGGCTTCAATAAAATTCCCATGTGCCCGTTTATCAATTCCCGGTGCGCGCTTATAGTCGTCGGCAACCCCTTTCGCAGGCCACCCTCATGAACCGCTTGCCTTCGCTCTACCTGTCCCACGGCGCGCCGACGCTGCCGATCGACCCGACGATGCCGTCCGGCGCCTTCACGCACCTCGGCGCCGAACTGCCGCGCCCGCGCGCGGTGCTGATGCTGTCCGCGCACTGGGGCACGCAGCAGCCGGTCGCGAGCATCGCCGCGCAGCCGGAAACGATCCACGACTTCTACGGCTTTCCGCGCGCGCTGTACGAGCTCCGCTACCCGGCGCCGGGCGCGCCGGACGTCGCCGAACGCGCGGCTGCGCTGCTGAACGCGGCCGGCATCGCGACCGCGACGCACGAGCACGGCCTCGATCACGGCGCATGGGTGCCGATGCTGCTGATGTTCCCGCAAGCCGACGTGCCGGTCGCGCAATTGTCGATCCAGCCGCGCGCGGACGCGGCCCATCACTTCGCGCTCGGCCGCGCGCTGCGTCCGCTGCGCGACGAAGGCGTGATGGTGATCGGCTCGGGCCAGATCACGCACAATCTGCGTGCCGCCGATTTCGGCGCCGCGCCCGAGGATGCGGATCCGCGCGTCGCGGAATTCACCGACTGGTTCGAGGCGAAGCTCGCCGCGCGCGACGTCGACGCGCTGCTCGACTACCGCCGCCAGGCGCCGCATGCGGTGCTGATGCACCCGACCGACGAGCATCTGCTGCCGGTGTTCGCGGCGCTCGGCGCGGCCGACGACGACTATCGGCTCGGCATCCAGTCGCTCGGCACCTTCCAGCGCGTGCTCGCGATGACGAACTACGTGTTCGCGAGCGCGGCGGCCTGAAGCCGCGGCCGGCGAACGCGCAATAAAAAACCCGCCCGGACATCGCCCGGGCGGGTTTTTGGCGCCTGCTGCCGCCGCCGATTCCGGCGGCAGATCAGGCGACGTCAGGCACCGATCCCTTCAAGGATCTCGTCGTGCGTCTCGCGCTCGTCGAGGTACTTGGTGCGATAGCCGGTGCTCACGCCCCAGAAGTAGAACACCAGCGAGATCGCGGCAACGACCAGCATGTCCCAGCCGTACGGCAGGTAGCCGTAGCCGCCGAACTCCTTGCTGCCGATCAGCGACAGCACGGCCATCGTCGGCAGGTACGCGACCAGCCACCACGCGGCCTTCAGGTCGGCGCCCCAGCCGCTCCAGCCCGCCTTGCCCTGGAAGTAGAAATACACCGGCAGCGCGACGATCATCAGCAGGATGATTTCGCCGGTCAGCGGCCACTTCGCCCAGTACAGGATCAGCGACGCGCAGACGAACGCGAACGGTGCGATCAGCTTCATCAGCGGAATCGACAGCGGACGCTCGATGTCGGTCGCCGCGCGGCGCAGCGCCATCAGGCTGATCGGGCCGGTCAGGTACGAGATCACGGTCGCGACCGAAATCACCGCCGCGAGCGAGCTCCAGCCGCGGAAGAAGAACAGGAACAGGAACGACACGAACAGGTTGAACCACATCGCCTGGCGCGGCACGCCGTAGAGCGGGTGCACGTTGCCGAACATCTTCGGCATCGTGTTGTTGCGCTCCATCGCGTAGATCATCCGCGTCGTCGTCGCCATGTAGGTCGTGCCGGTGCCGCTCGGGCTGACGAACGCGTCGACGTACAGCAGGATCGCGAGCCAGTTCAGGTTCAGCGCGATCGCCAGCTCGGCGAACGGCGACTTGAAGTTGAAGTGCGACCAGCCCTGGGCGATGTCGGCCGGGTTCACCGCGCCGATGTACGCCATCTGCAGCAGCACGTAGATCACCAGCGCGAGCAGGATCGAGGTGATCACCGCGAACGGCACGCTGCGCGACGGGTTGCGCGCCTCGCCGGCCAGGTTCACCGGGCTCTGGAAGCCGTTGAACGCGAACACGATGCCGCTCGTCGCGACCGCGGTCAGCACGGCCGACCAGCCGTACGGCGCGAAGCTCGCGTTCGATGCGGTGCCGAGGTTCTCCGAATGGAAGCTCGTCAGCATCAGGCCGAGGATCGTCAGGCCCGGGATCAGGAACTTGAAGATCGTGATCGTGGTGTTCGCGCGGGCAAACGCCTTCACGCCCCAGTAGTTCAGCATGAAGTAGATGACCACGAGCACGGCCGACAACAACAGGCCCGGCGTGGTCAGTTCCCCGTTGACGAACAGCGCGTGCGCCCACGGATACGGCCACGTGCTCATGTACTGGATCGACGCCTCGGCCTCGATCGGGATCACCGACACGATCGCAATCCAGTTCGCCCATGCGCTGATGAAGCCCACCAGCGAACCGTGCGAATAGCGCGCGTAGCGCACCATGCCGCCCGACTCGGGGAACATCGCGCCCAGTTCGGCATACGTCAGCGCAATCGCGAGAATCACGACGGCGCCGATAATCCATGCGCAGATCGCCGCCGGACCGGCAATCTTCGCGGCTTTCCAGGCGCCGAACAGCCAGCCCGAGCCGATAATCGAACCCAGCCCCGTCAGCATCAGTGCAAACGGGCCGATGTTCCGTTGAATAGAACTCTTCACATCCTCTCCTGTGTCTCAAAAAGCATGGTCGGCCCGCAACCCGGGATCGGCTCGGACTGCGCCGCGCACGCATTCTTGGGGGGACAAGCCGCCCGATCGGGGCAACCTGGTCCACGCGGCGCGTAGTTTAACGGTTGCACCTTGAAGTTGGCGCCAAAATCGATCAGCCCCTACAAAAAATCGGACGCTTCTGCAATATTTGTAAGCCAAATCTACGCAATAACCCTGAGTGCATGGAAATACGGTTGACCGCGCGGCCAATTATCCGTATAAAGAACCTCGCAGGATTTCAAGCGGCGAGTGAATTGGTTCTTTCGTAGTTCGCCCATCAACGGTACTCCGGTTGGTCCCATTACCCCCTTCCTTGATCTTCCGCACCCATGGGCTTCGGCCCCGTTTTATCTTTTTAGGAACAAGTAACATGGCAACCGGTACCGTCAAGTGGTTCAATGACGCAAAGGGCTTCGGCTTCATCACCCCGGAAGGCGGCGGCGACGATCTGTTCGCGCACTTCTCGGAAATCCGCGTCGAAGGCTTCAAGACGCTGCAAGAAAACCAGAAGGTTGAATTCGAAGTGAAGACGGGCCCGAAGGGTCTGCAAGCTGCGAACATCCGCCCGCTGTAAGTACTGCGCGAGATTTCGTGTAAAAAAGCCCCGCTTCGGCGGGGCTTTTTGTTTTCGGCCGCTTTCGACCGGCGAATTCGGTGCGGCGCGGCCCGGCGGGCCGCCCCCTTCGTTCAGCCGAACAGCCGCTGCGCGTGAATCCCGAGCCCGGTCGCGACGCTCGCGAGCCGGTCGCCGAACACCGGCTGTGCGTCCGGAAACGCATCGGCCAGCGCGCCCGACAGGAACGCGAGCCCGGTCGAGCCGCCGGTGAAGTACAGCGCGCCGACCTCGCGCGGTGCGATGCCGGCAAGCCGCACCGTTTCGCGCGCGGCCTCGACGATGCGCGCGGTGTCGTCGCGGCTCGCGTCGACCAGGCGCTGCGCGTCGAACGCGATCTGCAAATCCTCTTCGACGTCGTTCAGGTCGATCACCGTGTCCCCGCCCGCCGCGACGCCGATCTTCGCCTCTTCCGCGCGCGCCATCAGCGCATGCCCGAGCCGCCGCTCGACCACGCTCACGAGTCGCTCGTGCTGCCGCGCGTCCCGGTACAGGTGCTTCATCAGCGTCAGTTCGCCGAGCCGCTTCGGCGTGTAGACCGTGTTGATCAGGTGCCAGGTGGCCAGATCGAAGTAGATGCGGTTCGGCAGTTCGCGGCCTTCGGGATCGAGCGAACGGTAGCCGAACGCCGGCATGATCGCCGACAGCTCGACGCGCCGGTCGTAGTCGGTGCCCGCGACGTGCACGCCGTGATGCGCGAGCACGTCGTCCTTGCGCTCGAGGCGCGCCATCCGCTCGGGTCCGACGCGCACCAGCGAGAAGTCCGACGTACCGCCGCCGATGTCGGCGACGAGCACGAGCCGCTCGGCCTGCTGGCGCGACTCGTAGTCGAACGCGGCCGCGATCGGCTCGTACTGGAACTGCACGTCCGCGAAGCCGACCGAGCGTGCGGCCGCTTCGAGCTGAGCCTGCGCGAGGCGGTCGGCGCGCGGGTCGTCGTCGACGAAGAACACCGGCCGGCCCAGCACCGCGCGGCCGATCGGTGCGCCCGCGCGCGCCTCGGCCTTGCGCTTCAGGTGCGTGAGGAAGCGCGCGATGACCTCGGTGTACGCGATCGCGCTGCCGTCGCCGAGGTCGGTCGTCGTCTCGGCGAGCGGCGAGCCGAGGATGCTCTTCATCGAGCGCATCAGGCGGCCGTCGAAGCCGTCGATATACGACGCCAGCGCCGCGCGGCCGTATTCGACCGTCTCCTCGTCGTTGTTGAAGAAAATCGCGGTGGGCAGCGTCAGGTGGTCGCCCTCGACGGGCGCGAGGCGCATGCCGTCGCCGTCGGGCAAGGCCACGGCGGAATTGGACGTGCCGAAATCGATCGCGCAGTAAGTCATGGGAAGGTGCCGTCGCATGGCCGGCGCGAAAACGGAAAGGACGGGCTTTTTAACATGAAGCCCGCGGGATCACAACCGGGGCGGCCGCCGAGCGGGCCGTGCCGGTTCGGCGGTGTGCGTGAATCGGGTGTCGACGGGCTGCGCCGGCGGCCGGCGAGCCTGCGGCGAAGCGCGATCCGGCATGGCGCGGCACCGCCGACGCTGCGGATGACTGCCAACCCGTGCGGCGGCCGCACCTCGCCTCGGGACGGGGCCGCGCGCGACCCCGCGTCAACGTATCGCGTTACGCAGCCGCGTCGAAGCTCTTCTTCCACGCCCCTGCGTACACGACCTCGCCGAGCGCATGACGCGTGCGCGGCGCCTTCTCGCGATCGCGCAGCACCGGGTCGAGCTTGTCGACGTTGCCGTAGTGGCCCAGCGAGATGATCGCCGGAATCGCGACGTCGGCCGGAATCTCGAACGCTTCGCGGAACGCGTTCGCATCGAAGCCGCTCATCTGGTGCGCGGCGAGGCCGAGCGCATGCGCCTGCAGCACCAGCGACATCGCGGCCGCGCCCGCATCGTACAGCGCGGTCGGCGCCGGTTCGCCCTTCGGCGTGAGCGTATGCGCGGTCACCGCGATCAGTACCGGCGCCGGCGCGTTCCAGCCTTGGTTGAACGGCACCAGCGTCGCGAACGCGCGCTTGAACGCCGCTTCGTCCTGCGCGCGGTCGAACACGATGAAACGCCACGGTTGCGCGTTGTACGCGGACGGCGCCCAGCGCGCGGCTTCGAGTACCGCGTGCAGGTCGTCGGCGCCGACGGGAGCATCCGAATACGCGCGCGGGCTCCAGCGGCCCGCGATCAGGTCGTGAATCGAAACAGTGGTGGGAGCAGGTTTAACGGACATGCGGATCCTCGCTGACATCGATGAAGGGGCGCGAACGCCCGGCGAAACGCAAGCATAACCGCTTGCGCGCGCGTGCGCCCGGCCATCCCCGCCAATGCAAATCGCGGAACCTGCAATGGGCGGCCCGGCCGACGCCGGTGAGCGGCAGCGGCGGGCGGCGCGCTCAAGCCGCCTGCGCGGCGGCGCGGGACGGGCCGCGGTTGATGCGCAGCACGATCAGCGCACCGACGATGCACAGCCCGCCCGAGATCATCGACGCGACCGTATAGGTGCCGAGGCTCGCCCGCAGCATCCCGGCGCCGAGCGCCGCGAACGCCGCGCCGAGCTGGTGGCCGGCGACGATCCAGCCGAACACGACCGGCGCGGCCGCCTTGCCGAACACGTCGGTCGCGAGCCGCACGGTGGGCGGCACGGTCGCGATCCAGTCGAGTCCGTAGAACATCGCGAACAGCGGCAGCCCGAAGAAATCGATCCCGAACGCATGCGGCAGGTAGATCAGCGACAGCCCGCGCAGCCCGTAGTACCAGAACAGCAGCACGCGGTTGTCGTAGCGATCGGACAGCCAGCCCGACAGCGTCGTGCCGAACAGGTCGAACACGCCCATCGCGGCGAGCAGCGACGCGCCCTGCACTTCGGTCATGCCGTAATCGCTGCACATCGCGATCAGGTGCGTGCCGACGTAGCCGTTGGTGCTCGCGCCGCAGATGAAGAAGCTGAAGAACAGCAGCCAGAAGTCGCGCGAACGGCTCGCGGTCAGCAGCGTGCGGAACGCGACCGCGAGCGGATTCTCCTTCGTCGCGTCAGCGGCCGGCGGCGCATCGTGCGGCTCGCCGTACGGGCGCAGCTGCACGTCGGACGGCCGCTCGGGCAGCAGCAGCGCAACCAGCGGAATCACGATCGCCGCCGCCAGCGCGACGACCAGCACGACCGGGCGCCAGCCGTGGCGCTGCGCGATCGCCGCGAGCATCGGCAGGAACACGAGCTGGCCGGTGGCGGTACTGGCGGTCAGGATGCCCATCACGAGACCGCGCCGTGCATGGAACCAGCGCGTGACGAAGGTCGCGGACAGCGTCAGCGCGACGACGCCCGTCGAGCAGCCGACCATCAGGCCCCAGATCAGCACCATCTGCCAGCTCTGCGTCATCGTCGACGACAGCGCGACGCCCGCGCCCATCGTCGCGAGCGCGACGAGGATCGTCGGCCGCAGCCCGAAGCGCTGCATCGCGGCGGCGGCGAACGGCCCGGTCAGCCCGTACAGCGCGATGTTCACCGAAATCGCCAGCGAGATCGTCGCGCGGCTCCAGCCGAGTTCGCGTTCGAGCGGCACCATCAGCACGCTCGGCGTCGCGCGCGTGCCGGCCGCGGCGAGCAGGATCAGGAATACCACGGCTGCCGCGAGCCACCCGTAATGGAAGCGCCCGCCGATTCGTCTCACTGCCCAGTTCATGTGTCGTTCTCCTGTCGGCGAGACTGGGCGCTTCAGCGCCTAGTCGCACCCCATGCAAAGCTGTCGGCCGGACCCGGCGCTTCAGCGCCCGCCCCAGCCCCGCCAGGCCACCTCCGCCGCACACCGCATCGGCTGACCCGGGCCGACGCATGGCATTTGTCTGTCGAACCGGCCGCGATTGTTACCGATCGGTCACAACGGTGTTGCGATCGTAGTGACCAGTCGGTAACATGTCAAGCATTCCATCACGCAGTCGAGGGTCATCATGTCGGGGATCGAGGTCGCCAAACCGCCGGCACGCCGCACACGCCGGCCGGTCGCCGGCGCCACCGCGCACGAGCATCTGCTGCGCGCCGCCGAGGAGCTGTTTTACAAGGAAGGCGTACGCACGGTCGGCGTCGAAGCGGTCGTGGAGCGGGCGGGCGTCAACAAGATGAGCCTGTATCGCCAGTTCTCGTCGAAGGACGAGCTGATTCTCGCGTATCTGGAGCGGATGGATGCGTGCTTCTTCGAGCGCTTCGATGCGAGCGTCGCGAAGCATCCGGGCCAGCCGAGGGCGCAACTGATCCAGTATTTCGTCGACCTCGCCGAGCGCGCGACGCAGAAGGACTACCGCGGCTGCCCGTTCGTCAACGTCGCCGCCGAATTCCCGGACGCGACGCATCCGGCCCGCGAACGCGTCGCGCGGAACAAGGCGCAGTTGATGAAACGGCTGGTCGAGCTCTGCGAAGGCGCCGGCGCGCGCGAGCCGCAGGCGCTCGCCGATTCGCTCGCGCTCGTGATCGAAGGGATTTACGCGGCGAGCCAGACGTACCGGCACGGCGAAACGCCGATCGGCACCGCGCCGGCGCTCGTCACGATGCTGGTCGACGCCGCGTGCGCGTGACCGGCCGCGCGCCGCTACAATGCGGCCCTTGCCGCGCCTTCGCCCGTTCCGCTCCGCCATGACCGACACCCGCCCCGAATCCCACGACGACATTCTCGCCGCCACGCGGCACTGGCTCGCGCGCGCGGTGATCGGGCTCAATCTGTGCCCGTTCGCGAAAAGCGTCTACGTGAAGGAACAGGTGCGCTATGCGATCAGCGACGCCACGACGCTCGAGGACGCGCTCGCCGATCTCGAAACCGAGCTGCGCACGCTCGAAGCGGCCGATCCGCAGCAGCTCGACACGACGCTGGTGGTCTACCCGCGCGCGTTCGCGGACTTCATCGACTACAACGACGCGCTGTTCTTCGCCGACCGGCTCGTGCATCAGCTGAAGCTCGACGGCGTGCTGCAGATCGCGAGCTTCCATCCGCAATACCGGTTCGAGGGCAGCGAAGCCGACGACATCGAGAACTACACGAATCGCGCGCCGTACCCGATCCTGCACCTGCTGCGCGAGGACAGCATCGCGCGCGCGGTCGACGCGTTCCCGGACGCGTCCGCGATCTACGAGAAAAACCAGGAAACGCTGCGCCGCCTCGGCCACGACGGCTGGCGCGACTGGATGCGCCGGCCGGGCGACGACGTCTGAACGCCGCGCCGGGGGCGCCGGGCGCGCCGCCCGTCAGCCGGCGTCCGCCTCGACGGCCGCACCGGCCGCTGCCGCAGGCGTCGGCACGAAGAAGCGCTCGTGCAGCTCGGCCAGCCCGAACATGTCGAGAATCTCGTTGAGCCGCTCGCTCGGCCGCCGGCGCGGCAGGTTCTTGTACTGCGCGACGATCAGCTCGTTCTTCATCGAATGCTCCCAGCCGACCAGCTCGGTCACGCTCACCTGGTAGCCATGCGCTTCGAGCTGCAGGCAGCGCAGCACGTTGGTGATCTGGCTGCCGAATTCGCGCGTATGCAGCGGATGCCGCCACACTTCGGTCAGCGCACTCGCGAGCGACTTGCCCTTGTTCCGGCGCAGCACGCCCGCGACTTCCGCCTGGCAGCACGGCACCAGCACGATGTGCCGCGCGCGCTTCGCGAGCGCGAAACGGATCGCGTCGTCGGTGGCCGTGTCGCACGCGTGCAGCGCGGTCACGACGTCGATCGCATCGGGCAGTTTCGGCGACGTGATCGAATCGGCGACCGACAGGTTCAGGAACGACATGCCGCCGAAGCCGAGCCGCGCGGCCAGCTCGGTCGAGCGCGCGACGAGCTCCTCGCGCGTCTCGATCCCGTACACGTGCGACGCGAACGCCGGCGTGCCGTGCCCCGGCTGCTGCTTGAAGAACAGGTCGTACAGGATGAAACCGAGGTACGACTTGCCCGCACCGTGATCGACCAGCGTCACGCTGCCCTGGTCGGCCTGCACGCTCGCGAGCAGCGGCTCGATGAACTGGAACAGGTGATAGACCTGCTTCAGCTTGCGGCGGCTGTCCTGGTTCATCTTGCCGTCGCGGGTGAGGATGTGCAGTTCCTTCAGCAGCTCGACGGACTGCTCCGGGCGGATTTCGTAGGTCTTGTTCGACATCGTGAAGCGCGGCCGGGCCGCGGTCGGTCGACCACGGCCCGGCGGCGGGAATTCGTGAGGAATGGCGACAGTTTACCGAAACGCGCGCTCAGGCGCGCGCGCCGAGCCGCCACAGCGACGTGACTTCGGCGCGGCGCGCCGCGTGCAGCGGATCGTCGGCGTCGGCGGATTTCGGGTGCGCGGGGCGGATGTCGTCGCGGCCGAGCACGACGAGGCCCGCTGCGTCGATCCACTGCAGCAGCGTGTCGCGCGGCCGCAGGCCGAGATGCTCGGCGAAATCGGACAGGATCAGCCAGCCCTCGCCGCCCGGTTCGAGATGCGCGGCGAGCCCGTCGAGGAAACCGCGCAGCATGCGGCTGTCGGGATCGTAGACCGCATATTCGATCGGCGCGCTCGGCCGAGCCGGCACCCACGGCGGGTTGCAGACGATCAGCGGCGCGCGGCCGGCCGGAAACAGGTCGGCCTCGACGACGTCGACGCGCTGCGCGTAACCGAGCCGCTCGAGGTTCGCGCGCGCGCACGCGAGCGCCCGCGCATCCTGGTCGGTCGCGACGACGCGCTCGACGCCGCGCGACGCCAGCACCGCCGCCAGCACGCCGGTACCGGTGCCGATATCGAACGCGAGCGACGTCGCGGGCAGCGGCGCACGCGCGACGAGCTCGACGTATTCGCCGCGCACCGGCGAAAACACGCCGTAGTGCGGATGAATCGCCGCGCCGCCGAGCGCGGGGATCGGCACGCCTTTCTTGCGCCATTCGTGCGCGCCGACGAGGCCGAGCAGCTCGCGCAGCGACACGACCGACGGCTCGCCGCCCGGCCCGTACGCCTCCTCGCACGCGGCGCGCACGTCGGGTGCGCGGCGCAGCGGGATCGTGTAGTCGGCGTCGAGCGGGATCAGCAGCATGCCGAGCGTGCGCGCGCGCTGCGACTGCGCGAGCCGGTGCAGGTTGAACGCGTCGACGCCGGCCGCGGCCTTCGCCTTCTTCGGCTTGCGGTCGACGCGGCGCGCGATCGCCTGCACGAGCTGGCGGGCATTCTGGAAATCGCCCTGCCACACGAGCGCGCTGCCTTCGCATGCAAGGCGGTAGGCCGCATCGGCATTCAGGCGGTCGTCGGCGGGCACCGCGCGCTTCGGCGGCGGCATGCCGGCTTCGGAACGCCAGCGCACGGCATGATCGACGCCGTCGGCGTCGGTCCAGTGGAAAACGGGGAAATCGGTCACGCGAGTTCGGCTACGGTTGGCTTCGACAGGCGGCGGGAATTCGCCGCGCGGACGACACCATACCGCGCTTTGACCGGCGCGGCAAAGCAGGCGCCGCGACGCCCGCCCGGCAATGGAAGCCGCCGCGCACTCGCCGATCGTGCGAGATCGACGATCCGGAGCATTAACCGTCAATCGGCGTCAAGTGACGAAAAATGGCAACACTTGGACGAATTTTTCGCGTGCGTCACGAACATCACCCGCCCCACCCCGGCATTGCCGGCATCCGCAGCGTACCCGCATCGTTGAAGCGCACGGTGCCGAGCACGCCGCCCGCGAGGCGACCGCGCAGCGCATACGGCAGTTCGCCGTTCGCAGCCGCGCCCGGCAGGTTCCACGCCTGTCGCGCGGCGGCGAACGCGGACACCGACACGGGCACGTCCAGCACGGTCTCGCCGAAGCGCGGCACGACGCCCGAGCGATCGCTGACGCCGCTCGCGAACGGCGTGCCGTTCAGGTCGAGCGCGACCGACACGCCGTCGTATTCGATCGGCGTGTCGTTCGGGTTCTGCACGCGCAGCTTCAGGCTGAAACGCATTTCGAGCCCCTGCCCGACGAGCGGATCGAGCCCCGCGACCGACACGCTCACCGGGTCGCGCGTCAGGCCCGCGCAGCCGCCGAGCAGGAACGCGGCGGCGAGCATCGGCAGCACGGCGCGCAACGGCGCGATACGGAACAGGGCACGTGACATGGGGCAGGCCTCCTCGCGGCAATCGATGGTCGGTTAGTCGATGCATTGTACAGAGCGCACCCGCGCCCGCCGGCTTTCGTAGTTTTTGCGCCGCCCCGAGATCGTTAATAGATTAAAACTACGAATTCCACAGCCGGACGAAAACGCGAATTAATGCTTCCCGTCATTCAATGAATCGCAAAAACTTCAATAGACGCACTTTCTAATTTTTTCGTTTCCTTTACTCAAAACCATCAAGTATATTGACGCATCCTTCGAGCAGGCCGACAAACCTTGAAGCCGCATGACGGCGCTTTTACGGAACGGCGACACCCGCGCCGTCCTTCCGTCCGCGGCCTGGCCCGGCCAGCCCCGTAGGTCGTTGGTTCAAAGCGTTGCGCGCCCGCGCCGGGCGTGCCGCCTGCCGTCGTGCGCGCGAAATCCACACTCAGTACAACCCGCGCCCGGCGCTTTTGAACCGGCAAGTCAACCGATATCCGGAAATTGAGAGGGGGCAGCACACCATGATTACCTTCACGTAGCCGGCCGACCGTCTTTTCGAATAATCCGTCATTAGCATTTCTCGTCGCTGTTGATTAACGGCGGGGGACTGCTTTTGCCGGCGATTTCGCAGCACTGGACCACTCTTTCAATAATCGAGGTTTTCAGTCATGTCGATCCAGATTCGCAAGATGCGTTACCTGCCGCTCGTCGCCGCACTCGCGCTCGCCGGCTGCGGCGGCGACGACGGCGGCGTCGGCTCCGCGTCCGCGCTCAGCTCGGCCGCCGCACCGAACGCGGGCTCGTCGCCCGCCGTCACCACGCCGCCGGCCGCTTCCAACGTCGACAAGAGCGTGCCGCCCGTCGAGCTGCCCGACACCGTCGTGCCGGTGAACTACCGGCTGTGGTTCCGCCCGAACGAAGCACTGAACGCGTTCGACGGCCGCGCCGACGTCGAGATCAAGGTGCTGAAGCCGGTCAACAACATCGTGATCGCGGGCCACCGGATCAAGTTCACCAACGGCCGCATCACGCTGCAGCCCGGCAACATCCAACTGATCGCGACGCCGCAGGACAAGGGCGACTACTACCAGCTGCGCCCGGTCAGCGGCTCGATCTCGCCGGGCAACTATTCGCTGCACATGGAGTGGTCGGGCATCATCAACTTCAAGTCGTACGACGATCCGGTCAAGAAGACCGGCGGCAGCTGCGGCGACGATCCGTATCCGGGCTGCTCGGCCGCCGAAGGCGTGTTCCGCGTGGACCTGAAGAGCACCGACGGCACGACCAGCGGCGCGATTCTCACGCAGGGCGAAACCAACCTCGCGCGCCAGTGGTTCCCCGGCTGGGACGAGCCGGCATTCCGCCCGACCTATGAAGTGACGGCCGAAGTGCCGTCGAACTGGCGCGTCGTGTCGAACGCGGCCGAGAAGCCGTCGACCAACGTCGGCGGCGGCTACAAGCTCGTGCAGTTCGAGAAGACCCCGCCGATGCCGTCGTACCTGCTGTTCTTCGGCGGCGGCCTGTTCGACACCTACGAGGACGACTTCACGAGCCCGCTGCCGGGCGGCAAGGGCGGCCTGCACCTGCGCGTGTTCACGCCGCCGGGCATGCGCGACTGGGCGAAGCCGGCGATGGACCGCACCAAGCAGGCGCTCGACTTCTACTACCGCTACACGGGCATCCCGCTGCCGCTGAAGAAGTTCGACACGGTCGCCGCGAACGACGCGTTCAAGGAAGAGAAGGACCTGAACTTCGGCGGCATGGAGAACTGGGGCTCGATCCTCGAATTCGCCGACGACATCCTGCCGCAGCCGGGCCAGCCGATGTCGCAGTACGGCAACGAGGTGCTCACGCATGAAGTCGCGCACCAGTGGTTCGGCGATCTCGTGACGACCGACTGGTGGGACGACGTGTGGCTCAACGAGTCGTTCGCGACCTTCTTCGAGACGAAGACGACGATCCAGTTCTTCCCCGACGAGTTCAGCTGGCTCGACCAGGTGACGAACAAGTACCGCGTGATCAATCGCGATATCGGCCCGAACGCGTTCCCGGTCGCGCCGAACTTCAACGACTGGGCATCGAACGACTTCGTGCTGAGCGCGAGCGCGTTTACGTACGACAAGGGCGGTCATGTGCTGAAGACGCTCGAGAACTATCTCGGCGAGCAGACGCTGCGCAAGGGCCTGCAGCAGTACCTGACCGACTACTCGTTCGGCAACGGCACGCCGAAGCGCCTGTGGGACGCGCTGTCGAAGGCGAGCGGCCAGCCGGTCGGCCCGATCGGCGACAGCTACGTGCGCCAGACCGGTGTGCCGCTGATCTCGCTCGACACGCAGTGCGACCTGACGAAGAACCAGACGGTCGTCACGCTGAAACAGCAGCCGTTCCCGAACAAGAACGCGTATCCGGGTCTGCAATGGACGGTGCCGATCACGCTCGCGTACGGCCAGGGCCTTGCGAACCGCACGACGCTCGCGCTGAAGGACACGCAGACGCAGACTCGGCTCGAAGGCTGCACGGGCGTGGTCGCGGACCCGACCGGTCTCGACTACTACGTCGTGAACTACAGCGACGCGGCATGGAGCGGGCTGCTCACGCAGATCAACAGCTCGACCGATCCGGTGCTGCTCGCGAACCTGAAGAGCGAGGCGGCGCTGCTGGTCGCGAACAACCTCGCGCCGGCCTCGCGCTCGACGTCGATCGGTTCGGTCGCCTCGCCGGCCGCGATCAAGCTGCGCCAGACGCCGAGCTTCGGCGGCATCCTGCCGACCACGAAGGAACGCCCGGCGCTGCGCTACCAGGGCGCGTTCAAGCCGCGCAAGACGGTCGCGCAGTAACGGCGTACGGCCGGCCGACGCCGCGCAACCGCGGCGCCGGGCCGGCCGGTGGACGGTTTCTTCATTCTTCGACGGGCCTCGCGAGCGAGGCCCGTTTTCTTTGGCACGACACGGTATGGCGCGATGCCGCGTCGCGCCGTCACGCCCACGCGGCGTCCCACGCCGGCTGCGCGAACCACGTGGAGAGAAACGCGACCAGCCGCGACGCGCGTGCGCTGCCGCGCGCCTGCTGGCGCAGCACGTGGATCGTCGCCGCTTCGGGCGCCGCCGCGTAGCGCGGCAGGATCGTGCGCAGCCGCCCCGCGCGCAGCGCATCCGCGACGAGCCAGGTCGGCAGGTGCGCGATGCCGAGCCCCTCGATCGCCGCCTCCAGCAACGCTTCCGAATGATTGCTGCGAAACCGCGGCTGCGCGGGAATCAGGCGGCGGCCGTCGAAGCGCCACGCGCCCGGCGGCGGCGCGCCGTGCCACCCGACGCAGTCGTGTTCGCTCAGCGCATCGGGCGACGCGGGTTCGCCGCGCCGCGCAAGATAGGCCGGGCTCGCGCACAGCACGCGCCGCTGCGGCGCCAGCACGGTGGCGACGAGACGCGTGTCCTCGAGCGGGCCGATGCGCACCGCGAGATCGACGTCGGTGCCGAGCCGCGCGCCCTGCAGGTCGACCATGCTGTCGGTGAGCACCAGCTCGACCTGCAGCGCCGGATGACGCTGCATGAATGCGACCAGCGCGGCCATCAGGTGCAGCCGGCCGAACGGCGCCGGACAGTCGACGCGCAGCAGCCCGCTCGGCTCGTCGTGCTGGCTGTGCAGATCCTCCTGCAGCCCGCGCAGTTCGGCGAGCATCCGCGTCGCGCGCTCATACAGCAGCTGCCCGGCCTCGGTCGGCCGTAGCGCGTGCGTCGTGCGATGCAGCAGGCGCAGGCCGAGTTGCGCCTCCAGCCGGTCGATGCGCCGCGTGACCGACGACGCGGCGACGCCGAGCCGGCGCGCGGCCGCCGAGAAGCTCTGCTGTTCGACCACGTCGACGAACAGCGCCAGATGCGGGGAAAGGAAGTCGTCCATCGGCGAGGGCGGGGTTGCCTGTGCGTTGATTGCAAAACAATCGTGCGCCTTTGCATGTTTCCGCGTCAATCCCGCGCGACTAGACTGCAGGCATTCCTTTCACGCGCCGCCGCCCGCCGGGCCGGCGCCCCGCCTCAGGAGCCGATCATGCGCAGCCTTCGTCTGGAAGCCCCCGCCGCCGACATCGAGTCGCTCGATGCCCGCATCCGCGATATCGCCGACCCCGTGCCGACCGATGGCCAAATGCTGATCGAAGTACGCGCGGCCGGCGTGAACCCGAGCGACGTGAAAGCCGCGCTCGGCCGCATGCCGCACGCGGTGTGGCCGCGCACGCCGGGACGCGACTGGGCCGGCGTCGTGCGCAGCGGCCCCGCCGACTGGGTCGGCGCGCACGTGTGGGGGTCGGGCGGCGACCTCGGCGTGCACCGCGACGGCTCGCACGCGGAACTGCTGCTGCTCGATGCCGCGCTGGTGCGCCGCAAGCCCGCCGCGCTGACGCTCGACGAAGCGGCCGGCGTCGGCGTGCCGTTCGTGACGGCGTACGAAGGCCTGCGGCGCGCCGGCATGCCGACGGCCGGCGACGTCGTGCTCGTGTTCGGTGCGAACGGCAAGGTCGGCCAGGCGGCGATCCAGCTCGCGACCGCGCGCGGCGCGACCGTGATCGGCGTGGAGCGCGGCCCGGGCGGCTATCGCGGCCACGCGTCGCGCGACGTGCGCGTGATCGATGCATCGAGCGAAGCGGTCGCCGACGCCGTGCGCGCGGCGACCGGCGGACATGGCGCGGACATCGTCTACAACACGGTCGGCAGCCCGTATTTCGAGGCCGCCAACGCGTCGATGGCGATCGGCGCGCGACAGATCTTCATCTCGACGATCGAGCGCAGCGTGCCGTTCGACATCTTCGCGTTCTATCGCGGCCAGCACACGTACGTGGGCGTCGATTCGCTGCAGCTCGACGGCGCGGCCGTCGCGCACATCCTCGACACGCTCGCGCCCGGCTTCGAGAGCGGCACGCTGCGCGCGTTCCCGATCGTCGACGACTACGTGTATCCGCTCGAACGCGCGCACGACGCATATCGCGCGGTGCTGGCGGGCGCACGCGAACGCGTGCTGCTCAAGCCGTGACATCGAGCGGCCGGAGAACGCGATGATCGACTACGTGACTTCGCTCGCGGCAGGCGTCGGTGTCGGCGTGCTGTATGCGCTGCTGCAGGTGCGCTCGCCGGCCCCGCCGCTCGTCGCGCTGGTCGGCCTGCTCGGGATGGCGATCGGCGAGCGCGCAATCGCGCTGCTGCGCTGAGCGCGGCGACTGCGCCCGTTGATGCGCCGGGCAACGACAGACGCCGGACAACCGCTAGCGATCGTCGCGACGACGAAACGCCCACCACGCGGCGAGCGCGGTAAAGCCCGCGACGAGCAGCACCATCAGCCAGAAGCCGTGCTTGTTGTCCGAGAACGGCACGCCGCCGACGTTCATCCCGAAGAAGCCCGCGACGATGTTGATCGGCAGCGCGATCACGGTGACCAGCGTCAGCGTGAACAGCGTGCGGTTGTTCTGCTCGTCGAGCCGCGAGCCGATCTCTTCCTGCAGCAGCTTGATCCGCTCGACGAGCCCGGCGAGATCGGCGAGCACGAGCGAGAACTCCTCGGTCGACTCGCGCAGCTCCTGCACGTCTTCCGCATGCAGCCACGCGGGCGGCTTCGCGAGCAGCCGGAAGATCGAGCCCGGTTCGGGCGCGAGCATGCGCTGCAGGCGCGTCAGCGTGCGGCGCATCGCGCCCAGCTCGATGCGGTTCGACGTGAGCCGCTGCGACAGGAAGCGATCCTCGATGCGATCGACGTCGACGCTCGTGCGCCGCATGATCTGGATCAGCAGGTCGGCCTGGTCGCGCAGCAGGTGCATCAGCAGCTCCGCGGGCGACCGGAACCGTTCGCCGTCGCGCACGCACGCGCGCAGCGTGTCGACCGAGCGCAGCGGCTTGAGCCGCGCGGTCACCATGATGCGCCGCTCGACGTGGACGAACAGCGTCGCGATCTCGGACGGCGTCAGCTCGAGGTTGAACATCACGTCGTTGACGATCGCGCGCAGCGCGCCGTCCTCCTGCTCGATGCGCGTCGAGCGCGAACCTTCGTGCAGAAATTCGAAGAAGCTGTCGGGCAGCCCGAGGTGCGTGCGCATCCAGCGCTCGCTCGCGCCGTGCGCGAGATTGAAGTGCAGCCAGACGAAATCGTCCGCCGCGGCTGTGCCGGCCGCGCGGCACGCGTGCAGCCACTCGGCGGCGGCGGACGCGTCGAGCATCGCGCCCGACCCGCCGGGCACGAAGCGGAATCCGCATACCATGCCGGACGTGTCGGCGCCGTAAGTCTGTACGATCAGGTCCATCGTGTCGAAGCTCGCGCGGTGCATACGGCCCGCGCCGGAAAGGGAAAGGAGACGTATGCCCGACGGTCGTGACGCGTGCATGACAGTGTCACACGCGATCCTACCGGCCGCTTCGCGGCCCCAAAAGCAACGCGCCGCCCGATGGGCGGCGCGCATGCGACCGTCTGCGGTACGCGAGCCGGATTATTGCCGGGTTTCCGCCTGCGCGGCGTTCGGGCAGGCCGGGTCCTTGCCCCATTGCCCTTCGCACACGCGCCAGCGGCACAGCTGATCCTCGAAGAAGCCGCGCTGCGCGCACTCCTTCACGCGCGCGGCCAGCGAGCCGCCGGCGGACGCGGCCGTCCTGGTCGGCACGGCCTGCCCCTTCTGCGCGGCGGCCTTCTTGTCGGCGGGCTTGGTGCGCGCGACGAGCGCCGCGAGCAGGTCCGCATCCGGATCGTCCTTCGCGCCCGCGGTGCGCACCGGCGCGTCGCGGCGCTTCTTCGCCTGCGCGAGTTCGGTTTCCTTGCGGTGCTTGCGGGCTTCGGCCTTGCTCTCGGCCTTCGTCTCCGCCTTGCTGCGCGCAGCGACCTTCGCGTTCTTCGTATCGGCCTTCGCGGCTTTCGTCGTCGCGACCGCGGCGGCAGTCGTTGCGGCGGCAGCGGCGCCGGTCGCGGCCGCGCCCGACGCGTCGGAGGCGCCGTCGGCGAGCGCGCGCGACAGGCGGCTGTCGTCCGCGACGGGCGCAGACGATGCGGACGTGCCCGATGCAGTATCTTCGGTGACGATCGTGGCCGGTTGCGCGGCAGGCGCAGCCGACGCGCCGTTCTGCGCGACCTGCACGGCG
>NZ_CABVPP010000052.1 GCF_902499075.1 Burkholderia pseudomultivorans
CGGCAGCCAATCGCATACGAAACCCTTTTAAACAGTGCCCCGGCCGTCAAAACGAGGCGCTTTTCAACAGCCTGCTAAGCCGGGTTCCTGACGAACGTGAGGATGAAGCGGGTGCCGTTCGCGTCGCTTTCGGCGCGCGCGGTGCCGCCGTGCAGCTCCATTACCGAGCGCACGATCGCGAGGCCGAGCCCGGCCGTGCCGCCCGGCGCGCCGCCGCTGCGCGCCGGATCGCCGCGCACGAAGCGGTCGAAGATGCGCGGCAGCAGTGCGGGGTCGATCGGCTCGCCCGGGTTCTCGACGACGACGCGGAGCGCGTCCGCCGTTTCGTCGACGCGCATCGTGATCACGCCGCCGGCCGGCGTATAGCGCAACGCGTTCGCGAGCAGGTTGCTGACCGCGCGACGGAACAGTTCGAGATCGGCGGTCAGCTCGCCGTGGCCGACCACGCGCAGCGTCGAGCCCGCTTCGTCGGCCAGGCCCTCGAAATAACCGGCGATGCGTTCCAGTTCCCGATGGACGTCGAACGCGCGCTGGCGCGTGACGAAACCGGGATGCTCGGCACGCGCGAGAAACAGCACGTTGTCGATCATGCGCGCGAGACGGTCGTATTCCTCCAGGTTCGACTCGAGCAGCAACTGGTATTCGTCGGGCGAACGCGGCCGGGCGAGCGCGACCTCGGTCGCGCCGCGCATGTTGTTGAGCGGCGTGCGCAGGTCGTGCGCGAGGTCGGCGCTGAATTGCTTCAGGTGTCCGAACGCCTGCTGGAGGCGGCCGAGCATCGCGTTCTGCGCGTCGACGAGCGCCCGCAGTTCGCGCGGCGCGCGCGACGCGTCGAGCCGCAGGTCGAGCCGGTCGACGGTGATGCGGCCGGTGTTCGCGACGATTTCGCGCAGCGGCGCGAGCGTCGAGCGGATCAGCCAGTAGCCGAGCAGCATCGCCAGCAGCGCGCCGAGCCCGCCCGCGAGCTTCAGCTTGTCGCGATAGCCGTCGAGCAGCCGGACGCGATCGTCCATGTTGCGCGCGATCGCGATGCGGATCTGCGTGTGGTCGCGCAGCACGGCGTCGGTCACGACGCCGCGCACCGGCATCCCGCGATCGGCGGTCCACGTCGCGATGCGCCCGACGGTGATCCGCTCGCTGGCGGGCACGGGCGTCACTTGCGGCGGGAATACGTTGGCGTCGGCATCGGACAGCGCGGCGGACGTCGGCGCGTCGGCGCCCGGCGCATCCTCCAGCTCCGTGCGCTCGACGTTATGACGCACCAGCACACGACCTTGCGCATCGACGACGGTCAGCGACAAGGCCTCGTTGCCGAGCACCTGGCTGGTGAGGCGGTCCGCATGCGTGCGTACCGCGTCGAGCGAATCGAGTTCGCCCGCGAGCCGGCGCGTGTGTCGCGCCGCGAGCACGATGTCGAGATCGTCCTGCGTGTCGACCTGCCGTTCGAGCCCGGTATACACATAGGCGCCGACGAGCGCGAACACCGCGAGCGTAGTCGCGCCGAACGCGAGCGTGAGCGTCGCGGTGAGCGAGCGGCCGCGCGTCATGCGCCGTCCTTGGGCTCGAGCACGTAGCCGACGCCGCGCACCGTATGGATCAGCTTGACGGGGAAAGCGTCGTCGACCTTCGCGCGCAATCGCCGGATCGCGACTTCGACGACATTGGTGTCGCTGTCGAAATTCATGTCCCACACGTACGACGCGATCTGCGTGCGGCTCAGCACCTCGCCCTGCCGGCGCGCGAGCAACTGCAGCAGCGAGAATTCGCGCGGCGTCAGGTCGATCCGCACCGTGCCGCGCTTCACGCGGCGGCGCACGACGTCGATCTCCAGATCGCCGACGACGATGCGTTCGGTCTCGCGCGGCGGCCCGCGGCGCGCGAGCGTGCGGATCCGGGCGAGCAGCTCGACGAACGCGAACGGCTTCACGAGGTAGTCGTCGGCGCCGAGTTCGAGCCCGTGCACGCGGTCCTGCACGTCGTCGCGTGCGGTCAGGAACAGCACGGGTGTCGTGTGCGTGTCGCGCAGCCGCTTGAGCACGCCCCAGCCGTCGAGCACGGGCAGCATCACGTCGAGCACGATCACGTCGTAGTTTTCTTCCTGCGCGAGCATCAGTCCTTCCGC
Organism: Burkholderia pseudomultivorans; assembly: GCF_902499075.1. GTDB lineage: Bacteria > Pseudomonadota > Gammaproteobacteria > Burkholderiales > Burkholderiaceae > Burkholderia > Burkholderia pseudomultivorans. Next base: position 2,123 of record NZ_CABVPP010000052.1, read on the forward strand.
GCCGTCCTTCGCGAGATCGACGCTGAAGCCGGATTCCTCGAGCCCCTTCTTCAGATATGCGCCCGTCTTCGGTTCGTCTTCGACTATCAGGATGCGCATGATCGACTCCGTCGCATTCGGTTGGCACATGCGCCGATGTTACCGGGAAACGGCGGCGGCAAGCCGTATCGCGCAGGCGTCGGGGCCGTTGATTACCGAACTGTAATCGGCAGGTCAGCGGCGCGACGGACGCGGCGACCAGAATGACGAACGTGGGCCCTTCCCCGCTCACGCGTTCGCTCATTCATCAAGGAGTCGCCATGAAAATCGTTGCCGCTTTCGTCCTCGCCACGCTGAGTTTGCCGTTCGGCGCAGCGGCGTTCGCCCAGTCCGCGCAGGCGCCGCTCACGCGCGCCGAAGTGCGTCAGCAGTTGATCGAAGCGCAGGCCGACGGCCTGTTGCCGTCGAACCGGAACGACTATCCGCCGTCGCAGGACGAGATCGCGCGCAACCGCGCGCGCTACGCGGCTCAGCACGCCGGTGCGATGCCGACCGCGACCGCGGCCTCCGACCGTACGACGTCGTCGCAATGACGCGGCCTACCGGGCACGTCACGAGCCGCCGTGCCCGGCAGCCAGGTTCGACGTACGCGTGCATCGGGATCGATCGGGCCCGGTGTTTCCGGCCGAACAGGGAATTTGGATGGGCCGCGCCGCCACCGGCGACGACAGGCACGAAGTCGCCGCATCGCAAGCGACGCGGCTCGGTTCGAACCGGCAGGGAATGAAAACAGCGCGGCGCGCGTGCGCCGAAACCGCGCATGACATGTCATCGGCGCGGTGCGCGATGCGGATGTCGGAGGGGCGATCGGGACCGGCGCTCGAGCGCGCCGGCGCCGGTCAGACAGGATCGGGATTCGTTCAGTACGCGGACATCTCGACGCAAGGATCGACCTTGGACGGCGAGCAGATGACCGAATACTTGGCGCTCTCGCGCATCAGCGCTTCGCCCTGTTGCAACGCGATCTTGATTTCGGGATGACGCTCGTAGGCGAGGAACGCCGAACACACGACCGCGGACATCACGATCAGCGAAAACACAAATTTTTCAAGGGTTTGGAAACGTTCAGGCATGGTTCGACCTTTCTTCTAGGCCGATATTGTATCTCAAAATAAGGGTTTTCCCTATACATCAGACGACATACCGAGGATCGGTTCGAATGATCGAGCGGCACCAGGGACGCAGCTTGAGTCGCGATGCTCCCGCCCTTTTTCCGCGTTAACTCGCGCTTAAGCGGCGGTCGCCGAAGATGGCTGTACCGGTGACGGCGGCTGTGCCGCACCGGACGCCCCGCATTTTTCGGAGAACCCGAGATGAAAACCGCCCTTTCCCTGCTCGTCCTCGCCGCCGCGGTCGCGGCGCCCGTCATATCGTTCGCGCAGACGGCGAACGCGCCCGTTACGCGCGCCGAAGTCGTCGGCCAGCTGCGCCAGCTCGAACAGGCCGGCTACAAACCGCTGAAAGGCCAGTATCCGAACGACCTTCAGGCCGCCGAAGCGCGCATCGCGCAATCGTCGGGCATCGGTGCCGACGCCGGTGCGTCGATGGACGCCGGCCATCGGACCATGCCCGCGACCGCGCCGGCCGATCGCGGTCGCTGATCGCGGTCAGCGGCAGGATTCGCGCGTGTCGGCAAGGTCGTGCAGCGTGAAGCGATCAAAGAAAGCGCCGCACTGGAGGATCACTGTGCGGCCGACGCGCCGCTGGCCGCATTGCCGGGCCACGCCTTGCCGATCTTGTCGATCAGCGATTTCGCGGCGCCGGTCGCGATCGCCGCGTCGACGCCCGAGGTCTGCCACGAACCGTCGGCGGCCTGCACGAAGGTCAGGTTTGCACGCGACGGCGAGTAATCGGCATTGCGCCACGTGATCACGACGTCGCACGTATAGGTGCGCTCGCCCGCCTTCCTGCAGTCGCCGTCGGGCTTCGCCGACACGACGTCGGCCGACACCGGCAGCGGCTGGCCGAAAAGCGCGTTGAGGCCGCCGTGGTTTTCCGCTTCGAGCGCGCGGCGCACCGCGGCATCGACGTCGCTCGATCCGGGTCCGTCGTGAAGCAGGTTGCAGGCGGCAAGCAGCGTCGAGGCACAGCCGAGCGTCAGTAGCGTTGGAAACTTCATGGATATCCGTGATCGGGTGAACGTCGGGCGGTACGCGGCGACGCCGCGCAGGCATCGCCGGACCGGTACGCCGCGTAGTCTGCAACGGCCGCGTGCCGTGCGCGGTATCCATTTGTAACCAATTGCACGCGCCCCGACACGCGCCTACTGCCGCTCCTGCTTCACGCGGCTCACGAGCTGTGTCGGGCTCACGAACTGCAGCGCGATCACGACCCAGACGAGCGTGATGGCCATATAGATCATCGCCATCGCGTCGATCGACTGCGGCGCGCGTACGCCGGTCGAGAACACCGCGTAATACAGCGCGACGACGAGCGTCTGCGTGCTCGGGCCCGCGGTGAAGAACGTCAGCTCGAACATCCCGATCGTGCGCACCAGCACCAGCAGCCCCGCCGCGAGCATGCCGGGCACCAGCAGCGGCAGCAGCACATGGAGGAAATAGCGCCACGTGTTCGCGCCGAAGATGCGCGCGGCGGCTTCGAGGTTCGGGTCGATCTGCTCGATGAACGGCGTCATCACGAGGATCACGAACGGCAGCGCCGGCACGAGATTCGCGAGGATCACGCCGGACAGCGTGCCCGCGAGCCCGATCTTGTACATCACGGTCGCCATCGGGATCCCGTACGTGACGGGCGGCACCATCAGCGGCAGCAGGAACACCAGCAGCGCGAAGCGCTTGCCGCGGAACGACACGCGCGCCAGCGCATAGGCGGCCGGCACGCCGAGCGCGATCGACAGCAGCACCACCGCGCCGACGACTTCGACCGTCACCCACAGCACGCTCGCGAGCTGGAAATCCTCCCAGGCCTTCGCGTACCAGTGCAGCGTGAAGCCTTGCGGCAGCGGCGTGCCGAACCAGCGCGTCGCGACCGAATTCACCGCGACGGTCGCGATCAGCAGCATCACGTTCAGCAGGAAGAATGCCATCAGCCCCCAGACGAGCGCCTTCCACGCGCGGCCGGCGAGCGCGCCGCGGATCTTCTGCGGCTTCATCGCGTTGACGGGCCGCGCGTCGCCCGGTCCCTGTTGCGGCGGCCAGGCCGGCGCGGCATGATTGTCGGTCGCCATCAGCCCTTGCCTCCCGTCACCGGCCCCGTATAGAAAAAACGGCGCGCGCCGAGCATCGACGCGACCACCAGCAGCTGCACGAAGCCCATCACGATCGCGATCGCCGATGCGAGCGAGTAGTCGTAGTTCTCGAACGCGGCTTCCGCGGCGGCGATCGAGATCACGCGCGTCGGGCCGGCCGGCGCGCCGAGCAGCACGGCCGACGGGAACACCGAGAACGCCTGCACGAACGACAGGCAGGCGGCCATCGTCAGCCCCGGCACGAGCAGCGGCAGGTAGATCCGCCGGAACTGCTGCCACGGATTCGCGCCGAGCGTCGCGGCCGCGCGCGCGAGCGTCGGGTCGATGCCGCTGATGTACGACAGCATCAGCAGGAACGCGAACGGAAAGCCCGACACGATCAGCGACAGCAGCACGCCCCAGTAGTTGTGCGTGAGGCGCACTTCGTCGGTGTACAGGTGCAGGCCGTGCAGCGCCTGCGGAAACCAGCCGTTCGGCCCGAAGTACGTGAGCATTCCGTCCGCGACCAGCACGGTGCCGAGCGTGACGGGGATCACCAGCAGCGTCGTCGCGAACTTCTGGTAAGGCGAGTGGCGGCGCAGCGCGAACGCGACCGGCACCGACACGCCGACGTTGATCAGCGTGGCCGGCACCGCGAGCTTCAGCGTGACGAGCACGGTCGGCCACATCGCGGCGTCGGTAAAGAACTGCGTGTAGTTCGCGAGCGCGCCGCCGCCGTTCATCGGCTCGAACGACAGCACCAGGCCGTACGCGAACGGATAGACGAACAGCGCGACGATGAACGCGAGCGCGGGCGTGACGAGCCACGCTTTCGCGTCGCGCGGCGTGCCGCCGGATGCGAGCGTGCTCATGCGGCCTCCCGGCCGGCGGCCCGTGCGGTGCGCGGCGTGCGGACGAGCAAGCCGCACGCGCTCATTGCGCTTCTCCCGGATAGACGAGCGTGCGCGATGGCGGAACGCGCAGCCGCAGCTGCTCGCCTGCCGCGAATTCGCCGGCCACGCGCGCCCAGATCGCGCCGAACGGCGCGATCGCGCGGATCAGCGAATCGCGTCCGCCGTACTCGACCGTTTCGACCGTCGCGTCGAACGTGTTGTCGCCCGCGCGGTCGGCGCGCTCGATGTCGTCCGGACGCAGCGCGACCGCGACCTGCGTGCCGTCGAAGCCGGCCATCGGCACGCCCGCGAGGCGCACGCCGGCGGCGGCGACCGTCACGTAGTCGCCGGCGGTGCCTTCGAGCGTGAACGGCAGCACGTTGCGATAGCCCATGAAGCGCGCGACGTGCAGGTTGTGCGGGCGCGAATAGACGGTCTTCGGCGTCGCGACCTGCTGCACGACGCCCTCCTTCATCACGACGATGCGGTCGGCCATCGACAGCGCCTCGTCCTGGTCGTGCGTCACGTAGATGGTCGCGCGTTCGAGCTGCGTATGGATGCGGCGGATCTCGGCGCGCATCTCGATGCGCAGCTTCGTGTCGAGGTTCGACAGCGGTTCGTCCATCAGCACGAGCGGCGGCTCGATGACGATCGCGCGCGCGATCGCGACGCGCTGCTGCTGGCCGCCCGACAACTGGCCGGGCAGCTTGCCTTCATGGCCGACCAGCTGCACGAGTTCGAGCGCCTGCTGCGCGCGCCGGCGCGTTTCCTGTTTCGGCACGCCGCGCATCTTCAGGCCGAAGCCGACGTTGTCGAGCACCGTCATGTGCGGAAACAGCGCGTAGTTCTGGAACACCATGCCGAAGCCGCGCCGCTCGGGCGGCAGCACGTCGATGCGCGTGTCGTCGAGCCAGATGCCGCCGCGCGTGAGCGGCTGCAGCCCGGCGATGCAGTTCAGCGCGGTCGACTTGCCGCAGCCGGACGGGCCGAGCAGCGCGATGAATTCGCCGCGGCGGATGTCGAGGTCGAGCCCGTCGAGCGCCGCGACCTGCGCGCCTTCCGCGTTGGTGAAGCTGCGGCACACGCCGTCGAGCCGCAGCCGTTCGAAACTGTGCTTCATTGCACACTCCGCTGACGCGGGCGCCGTCGCGCCCGCGGGTTCATCCGTCACTTCGACTTCTGCGCGCCGATTTCGCGATCCCATTTCTGGAACGCGGCGACCATCGCCTGCGCGCTGAGCGGCTGCACGTGCGGACGATCGGCGAGCAGCTTCGCGTATTCGGGGCGGCCGAACTTGCGGATCACTTCCTGGCTGTGCGCGGGCGCCATCTCGAGCGTCACGCCCTTCACGGCCGGGCCCGGATAGAAATAGCCGTCGTCGTAGGTCATCGCCTGCTGCGCCGGCTCGAGCAGGAAATTCATCAGCTTGAACAGCACGTCGAGCTTTTCTTTCGGCACGCCCTTCGGAATCACCATGTAATGCGCGTCGTTGACCCACGTCATGTTGTCGAACGCCTGGATCCGGAACTCGGCCGGCACGATGCCGAGCGCGCGCGGGTTGATGTCCCAGCCGGTGACGGTCACCGTCATGTCGCGCGTGCCCTCGCCCAGCTCCTTCATCACGGCCGAGGTGCCGCCCGGGTAGTACGGCACGCAGTCGTTCAGCTGCTTCAGGAACGCCCAGGTCTTGTCCCAGCCGTTGATCGGGTCCTGCGGATTCTTGTCGCCGAGCACGTACGGCAGCCCCATCAGGAACGTGCGGCCGGGGCCGGAGTTCGCCGGCCGCGCATAGATCAGCTTGTTCGGGTGCGCCTTGCACCACGCGAGCAGCTGGTCGGGCGTCTTCGGCGGATCGGCGACTTTCGCGGGGTTGTATTCGAGCAGCGGGCCCGCCGGCATGTACGTGACTTCGAGGCCGAAGCCCTGCGCGAGATCCTGCATCTTGCGCGGGCCGGGCGCGTACTTGTCGAGCACGCCGGGGAGCGCGCCCGCGTGGTCCGGCAGCAGCTTGAGCCACAGGTTCTGCTCGATGCCGGCCGCGAGCGCGTCGGTGCCGGTCAGCACGAGATCGATGTCGGCACGACCGGCCGCCTGCATCGCCTTGATCTTGCCCGGCAGCTGCGGCGCGGGCGCGTTCGTGAACGTGACGGTCGACACCAGGTTCGGGTTCTTGTCCCGGAACGCTTCGATGGCCTTCTGCGTGAGCTGCAGGTTGCCTGCGACGTCGACGACGTTCAGCGACACGGGCGCGGCGACGGCCGCCGCCGACAGCGTGAAGCCCAGCGCCAGCGCGATCCGGCGGGCACGGCGCGCGATCGTGTTTGTGTTCATGTCTCCTCTCTGCGGTCGGTGAATGGGACCTTTCTTTCGAGAAATCATGACGTTGTTATACGATGTCGGTCAACAAAAAACCGTGACGCGCGGGGCGGGAATTTCCCTAACAAAAACCCTTCGGTGGCAACGTGATTCGACCGGCAGCGCACGGGTCGGCGCTTCGACCGCGAATCGGGCGGAATGTGTTAAGACATCGTATGTCGAAGCGATGACGGGATCGTGCTCCGTACGTCCGCAATGCGGGCCTTCCGTCTTTCGCGGCATCTCGCCGCCGCCTGCACCGATTTCGCGGATCGGCTACAGTGGGCGTTTTTCGGCGCGCCCCGCCGCGCCGGCCGGCTCGCCTGCCCCGCTGCCATGCATTCCACCGCGGGTGCGCGACGCGCGGCGGCACGGCGGGGCGCGGATCACTCCTTTCGACGAGCGAACCTTCCATGCCCGATCTGTCCGCCTTCCCGATCACGCAAAAATGGCCGGCCCAGCATCCCGACCGTCTCCAGCTCTACTCGCTGCCGACACCGAACGGCGTCAAGGTGTCGATCATGCTCGAGGAAACCGGCCTGCCGTACGAGCCGCATCTGGTGCGCTTCGACACGAACGACCAGTTGTCGCCGGCGTTCCTGTCGCTGAACCCGAACAACAAGATTCCGGCGATCATCGATCCGAACGGCCCGGACGGCAAGCCGCTGCCGCTGTTCGAGTCGGGCGCGATCCTGATCTATCTCGCGGACAAGACCGGCCAGCTGATCCCGAAGGATCTCGCCGGCCGCTACGAGACGATCCAGTGGGTGATGTTCCAGATGGGCGGCATCGGCCCGATGTTCGGCCAGGTCGGCTTCTTCCACAAGTTCGCGGGCCGCGACTACGAGGACAAGCGTCCGCGCGACCGCTACGTCGCCGAATCGAAACGCCTGCTCGGCGTGCTCGATGCGCACCTCGCCGGACGCGAGTGGGTGATGGGCGATGCGTACACGATCGCCGATATCGCGATCTTCCCGTGGGTGCGCAACCTCGTCGGTTTCTATGAAGCGGGCGACCTCGTCGGCTTCGGCGAATTCCGCCACGTCGCGCGCGCGCTCGATGCATTCGTCGCGCGGCCGGCCGTCGCGCGCGGCTTGAACATTCCCGCACGCGACTGAATCGCGCCCGCACCCGCTGCGGGCCGCCTGCTTCGATCGACGCCCGCTGCATCGCGTAGCGGGCGTCGTTTTTTTGGTATCGACGCTTGCGCGGCGCGCTTGCGGCGTCGCTAGTCGCCGTCGTTGCCGTCGGCCATGCGCGCCAGCCCGGCCAGCAGCTTGTCGAGCAGCCGCGCGAGCTGCGCCTGTTCCGCGGCCGACAGCGCGGCCAGCATCGCGCGCTGGTTGTCGACGTGCGCGACCACCGCTTCGTCGATCAGCGCGCGACCCGCTTCCGTCAGCGCGACCAGCGTGCCGCGCCCGTCGGCCGGATTCGGCCGGCGCTCGACCCAGCCGGCCTTCTGCAGCCGGTCGATGCGTGCGGTCATGCCGCCCGACGACATCATCAGCGCGTCGTACAGCGCCGTCGGCGTCAGCGCGAACGGCGCGCCGCTGCGGCGCAGCGTCGCCAGCACGTCGAATTCGCCCGGCTGCATCCCGTAGCGCGCGAACAGCGGATTGAGACGGTCGCGCGCGATCACGAGCGCCGTTTCCTGCAGCCGCCCCATCACCAGCATCGACGACGCGTCGAGATCCGGACGCTCGGTACGCCATTGCGCGACCGCCTGCGCGGCTCGATCCATTAACCCTCCTCGGCTCACCAGTTATCTTGATGTCGAGATAAATCGGCATTTATCTTGATGGCGAGATACTTTACCTGAAAACGCGCAGCGTCCACCTGCATGCCGCGCACCGAATTCGAGGGTCTTGCGATGAATCGTTTCAACACGTCCGGATGGCGGCTGGCCGCCATCGTGCTCGTCGGGCTGAACCTGCGCCCGGCGCTCGCCGCGGTCGGCCCGCTGCTCGACATGATCCAGCGCGCGACCGGCATCGGCGACGGCGCGGCCAGCCTGCTGACCACGATCCCGATCCTGTTGATGGGGCTCGGCGCGCTGGGCGCGCGGCCGCTGCAGCGCGTCACGGGCATCGCCGGCGGCGTGTGGCTCGGCGTCGTGCTGATCGGGCTGGCATGCGCGTCGCGCGTCGGCGCGCAGCATCCGTGGCTGTTGCTGGCGAGCGCCTGCTGCGCGGGCATCGGCATTGCGATGGTGCAGGCGTTGCTGCCGGGCTTCGTGAAAGCGCATTTCGCGACGCGCATTGGCGGCGCGATGGGTGTCTATTCGACGTCGATCATGGGCGGCGCGGTGCTCGCAAGCGTCGCGGCGCCGCTGGTCGCCGCACGCTGGGGCTGGCTCGCGGCGCTCGCCGGCTGGGCGCTGCCCGCCGCGGTTGCCGCGCTGGCATGGCCGCTGGCGAGCCGCGCCGACCGGGTGGCGTCGGTCACGCCGGCCGCCACGACGGCGGTCGATGCGCGCGCGTCGCGCTTGCCGCGTGCGTGGCGGCTCGCGCTGTTCTTCGGGATCGCGACGGGCGCATACACGCTCGTGCTCGCGTGGCTGCCGCCGTACTACATGCGGCTCGGCTGGTCGCCGACCGCGGCCGGCAGCCTGCTTGGCGGCGTGACGCTCGCGGAAGTCGCCGCCGGGCTGACGATCTCGGCGACGATCGACCGCGTGCCCGATCGCCGGCCGGCGCTGCATGCGGCGATCGCGTCGCTGCTGGCCGGGCTGGTGCTGATGCTGGCCGCGCAGGAGAGGCTTGCGCTGCCGGCTGCGCTGCTGCTCGGTGCAGGCATCGGCGCGCTGTTTCCGCTGTCGCTGATCGTCACGGTCGACCATGCGGCGACGCCGGCCGATGCGGCGTCGCTGACGGGGTTCGTGCAGGGCGTCGGCTATCTGATCGCGGGACTGTTTCCGTTCGCGGCGGGCATCGTGCGCCAGCATCTCGCGGATCTGACGCCCGCGTGGGTCGCGATGGCCTGTCTGTGCGTCGTGCTGTTCGTGCTCGCGGCCGGCTTTGCGCCGGGCATGACGCGACGCGTTGCGCGGGCGTAGGGGCCGCGATCAGGCGCCCCGCGCGTGATCACTCCGCACTCGCATACAAGGTCGAATCCGCAAACCCCTGCGCGTCGAGCACACGCCCGACCAGGATCAGCGCGGTGCGTTCGATCGACGTGTGCCGGACCTTGCCGACGATATCGGCAAGCGTGCCGACGACGCGTTCCTCGTCGGGCCAGCTCGCGCGATACACGACCGCGACCGGGCAGTCGGGCCCGTAATGCGGCAGCACTTCGTCGACGATTCTGGCGAGATGCCGCACGCCGAGATGGATCGCAAGCGTCGCGCGATGCGCGGCGAGCGAGCCGAGCGTCTCGCCTTCGGGCATCGTCGTCTTGCCTGCGAAGCGCGTGAGGATCACCGTCTGCGCGACGCCGGGCAGCGTCAGCTCGCAGCCGAGCGTCGCCGCGCACGCGGCCGCGGCCGTCACGCCCGGCACGATTTCATACGGAATCCCGAGCGCCTTCAGCCGGCGGATCTGTTCGCCGATCGCGCCGTACAGCGACGGGTCGCCCGAATGCACGCGCGCGACGTCCTGCCCTTTCGCATGCGCGGCCGCCAGCAGCGCGACGATCGCGTCGAGATCGAGCTCGGCGGTATTGACGACCTGCTCCGCGCGATGACCGTCGAGCACGGCCGCCGGCACCAGCGAGCCCGCATACAGAATCACCGGACACGTGCGCACGAGGCGCTGGCCCTTCACCGTGATCAGCTCCGGGTCGCCGGGACCCGCGCCGATGAAATACACCGTCATCGAAAAAACTCCGTCAATGCGTTGGCCGGCCGCGTCATGCGCGCGCGGCTGGATCGAGTGCGTCGAGCAGTGCGGCGGCCGAATCGAACGTGCGATCGGCGTCGGGCAGCAATGGCCGGCGCAGCATCACGACCGGCAGCCGGCGCTCGCGCGCAACCTCGAGCTTCGCCTCGGTCGCCGCACCGCCGCTGTTCTTGCTGACGACGACGTCGATGCCCGCGAGCGCGAACAGTGCACGTTCGCCGTCGAGCGTGAACGGCCCGCGCGCGGCGACGATCTGCGCGCGCGCGTTGCCGGGATGCGGATCGAGGCAGCGCACGAGCCAGAACTGGTGCGGCGGAATCGCGTCGAGATGCGCGAGCGGTTCTCGGCCGAGCGTCAACAGCGGCCGCCGGAACGGCGCGAGCGCGGCCTCGATGCCGGCCCAGTCGTCGACCGTGCGCCAGTCGTCACCGGGTTGCGGCGTCCACGGCGCGCGGCGCAGCGCCCACAGCGGCACGCCGGCGTCGCGGGCCGCGGCCGCCGCATTCGCGCTGATGCGCGCCGCGTACGGATGCGTCGCGTCGATCACGAGGCCGATGCCGGCATCGCGCAGATACGCGGCGAGCCCCGCTGCGCCGCCGAAGCCGCCGACGCGCACGTCGCAGCGCAGATCGGCAGGCACCTTGCCGAGGCCCGCGAGACTGTATACATGGCCGGCGCCGAGCGCGCGTGCGATCTTCAGCGCGTCGCCGGTGCCGCCGAGCAGCAGGATGCGCATGCTCATCGCGCCTCCCCGACGAAACGCCCGTGACGGTCGATCGCGAACATCTCGACGGCGACCGATGCCGGCACGATGTCGCGCGCGACGCGCAACGCATGCGCGCAGACGATGTCGCCGAGCGGCACGCCGTCGGCCTGGGCGAATTTCAGCGCTTCCTGGCTCGTGTTCGCGGCGCGCATCGCGTTCTGCAGCGCATCGCTCGCGCCGGCTTCGGCCGCCCATTGCGCGAGCAGCGGCAGGTCGATGCTCGAATGACGGCTGTGCAGGTCGAGATGCCCGGCCGCGAGCTTGCTGAGCTTGCCGAAGCCGCCACACATCGACAGCCGCGCGACCGGCGCGCGTCGCAGATGCTTCAGTACCGCGCCCGCGAAATCGCCCATCTCGATCAGCGCCATGTCGGGCAGCCCGTAGTGCGCGCGCATCGCGTCCTCGCTCGCGTTGCCGGTGCAGGCGGCGACGTGCGTGATGCCGTTGGCGCGCGCGACGTCGATGCCCTGGTGGATCGACGCGATATACGCCGAACAGGAGAACGGCCGCACGATGCCGGTCGTGCCGAGGATCGACAGCCCGCCGACGATGCCCAGGCGCGGGTTCATCGTCTTCAGCGCGAGCGCCTCGCCGCCCTCGACGCCGATCGTCACGTCGAAGCCGCCCGCGTAACCGTGCTCGGCCGCAAGCGCATCGAGGTGCGTCGCGATCATCTGGCGCGGCACCGGATTGATCGCCGGCTCGCCGACCGGCAGCGTGAGCCCGGCGCGCGTGACCGTGCCGACGCCCGGCCCCGCGTGAAAGCACACGCCCGGCGGCGTCGTGAGCGCGACGCGCGCGAAGATCAGCGCGCCGTGCGTGACGTCGGGATCGTCGCCGGCGTCCTTCAGCGTGCCGGCCTCCGCGCCGTCGGCCGTGGCGCGGCAGAATTCGAGGCGCATCATCACGCGCTGTCCTTTCGGCAGCACGATCTCGACCGCGTCGTCCGCGCGGCCCGCGAGCAGCAGGCGCGTGGCGGCGAGCGACGTCGCGGTCGCGCAGCTGCCGGTCGTGTAGCCGAAGCGCAGCGGCGCAGGCTGTTCGGGGGTCTCGTCGCGCATCATGTCGGCGCCGGCGCGTCGGCCGCGTCGGGCTTGCGTACGTCGTACAGCGTGACGGGCAGCGCCTGCCGCCACGTATCGAAGCGGCCGAGCGGTTCGGCGTGTGCGAGCGACACGCGCGTGAGCGTGCCGCCCTGCGCGTCGCGCCACGCGGCGAGCGCGACTTCGCCCTGCAGCGTGACCGCGTTCGCGACGAGCCGGCCGCCCGGTTTCAGCGCCGCCCAGCACGCGTCGAGCACACCGGGCGCCGTTGCGCCGCCGCCGATGAAGATCGCGTCCGGCGCCGCGAGCCCCGCGAGCGCATCGGGCGCGCGGCCGGCGACGAGCTGCAGGCCCGGCACGCCGAGCGCATCGCGGTTGTGTTCGATGAAGCGCTGTCGCTCCGCATGCGCTTCGATCGCGATCGCATGGCACGACGGATGCGCGCGCATCCATTCGATGCCGATCGATCCACTGCCGGCACCGACGTCCCACAGCAGTTCGCCGGGCACCGGCGCGAGACGCGCGAGCGTCAGCGCGCGCATGTCGCGCTTGGTCAGCTGGCCGTCGTGGCGATAGGCGTCGTCGGGCAGGCCGGGCGTGAGCGCGCGGCGCGGCGCGTCGGGGCCGGCCATGCAGTCGAGCGCGACGAGGTTCAGCGCGGCCGTCTCGTCGACGGCCCAGTCCTGCGCGAGCCCGTCGAGACGCCGCTCGAGCGGGCCGCCGAGATGCTCGAACACGGTGATCCGCGTCGGCCCGAAGCCGCGTGCGGCGAGTTCCGCCGCGACCGCGGCCGGCGTGCGGCCGTCGGCGCTCAGCACGAACAGGCGCCGTCCCGGCAGCAGGTGGCGCGCGAGCGTCGCGAGCGGACGGCCGACCAGCGATACCGCACCGACCTCCTGCAACGCCCAGCCGAGGCGCGCGGCCGCGAGCGACAGCGACGACGGCGCGGGCAGCACGCGCCATTCGTCGGCGTCAAGCTGGCGCGCCAGCGTCGCGCCGACGCCGAACAGCATCGGGTCGCCGCTTGCAAGCACGCAAACGGGCGTGCCGCGGCGCGCGAGCACGCCCGACAGGTCGAACGGCGACGGCCACGCTTCGCGCGCGGCCGAAAGTCGCGACGGCAGCATGTCGAGATGCCGTTTCGCGCCGACGACGAGCGTCGCGTCGAGCAGCGCGCGGCGTGCGGCACGGCCGAGCCCCGCGAAGCCGTCGTCGCCGATGCCCACCACCGTCAGCCATGCCGTCATGCACCTTTCCCCTTCGTTCGTCCCGTTGCCGCCCGCATACTCCGCGTACCGGCCCGCATCGCAAAAAACGGGATAGTACCGTGTTCCACTCCGCGTTTCACTGGCAGGCAGGACGGCGCTTGCGCATGCCGGCGATTCAGCGCGCGGTCGATTCGGCTGATGAAACAGCCGCGACGAGCGCACGGCGTGCGCTGCCCGACGACGGAACGACAGCTTCGGCACGGTGGCGCTGCCGCCCATGTGCCGCCGCACGGTTTTCGGGTCGCGAGCCGCCCGCGAAATCGGGTATCCTACGCGCGTTCGTTCGCCGGTGCCCTTCGGGGCCGAAGAGGGAACACAGGGCGCGCATCGCGCTGCTGTGGCTGCCCCCGCAACTGTAGACAGCGAGCCGTTCTCCCCCTCACGCCACTGGTTTCACCGGGAAGGCCGGGAGCCGGCGCCGACCTGTCAGCCAGGAGACCTGCCGGCCAGAAAGTGCGTGCGTGCCAGCCGGCATCGGGCGGGGTGTACCGATGCGTTGGCCGCGGCGCGACACTGTCCCGGTGCCTCTTGAGTTCCGCCCCCGTTTCCGTTTCCGCATCGCCCGTCGTGCGCCCGTCGGCCTGTCCGGGGCTCGTGCGCGTGGTCGCGGCCGCCGACGGCGGACTGTGCCGGATCAAGCTGCCGGGCGGCCGGCTTCGCGCATCACAGGCCCGCGCAATCGCCGACGCCGCGCGCGCGTACGGCTCCGGTGCGATCGACGCGACCAATCGCGCGAATCTGCAGTTGCGCGGCATTCGCGACGACGTGTCCGCGGCGCTGACCCGTGCACTGCTCGACGCCGGGCTCGGCCCGCAGGTCGACGCCGACGATGCGGCTGCGCTCGCCGCCAGCGACGACGCGCGCAACCTGATGCTCAGCCCGCTCGCCGGACACGATCCGGCCGCATGGCTCGACAGCCGCGCGCTCGCGGCACCGCTGTTGCGGATGCTCGCGAACGAGCCGCGGCGCGGCGAACTGTCGCCGAAATTCTCGATCCAGCTCGACGGCGGCGAATCGGTCGCGGCGCTCGATCATCCGCACGATATCTGGCTCGCCGCGTGGCGTCGCGCGGACGGCGACGTGCGCATCGCGGCCGGGCTCGCCGGATGCCCGCCGGTCGCGCAGCGCGACGCGCCCGCGTCGATCGATGTGTCGCCCGAGCAGACCGTCCCGCTCGTGCGCGCGCTGCTGCTCGCCTTCCTCGATCTCGCGCCGGCCGACGTCACGCGCATGCGCGCGCTGCTGGCGACCTGCGGCGAAGCCGCGCTGCTCGAACGCGCGCGGCGCTACCTGCCGTTTCCGCTGGTCGCCGATCCGGCGCTGGCCGGCTGGCGTCGCCCGCCCTCCGATGCCGCGCTGCGCTTCGGCGCGCGCGCGTCGCTCGACGCAGGCCGCTGCAGCGTCGGCGCGCAGTTCGCGCTCGGACGGCTCGACGCGGCGCAACTCGACCGGCTCGCCGCCTGCGCCGAAGCCAACGGCGACGGCACGCTGTCGATGACGCCGTGGCAAGGCGTGTTCGTCCACGGCGTCGCAGCGGCACGCGCGCCGGCCGTGCTCGACGAATTCGCCGCGCTCGGCCTCGTGTGCGCGCCGTCCGATCCGCTGGCGACGCTGGTCGCCTGCACCGGCAGCACGGGCTGCGCGAAGGCGCGCGCCGATACCAAACGCGACGCGCTCGCGCTGGCCGCCCGCATCGGCTGGCCGATCGACGCGCACCTGAGCGGCTGCGAGCGCCACTGCGCGCTGCCGCATCCGGCGACGCACACGCTCGTCGCGGTCGCGCCCGCGCATTACGACTTGTACCGGCGCGATGCCACCGCGGGGCGCGGCGCCCCGCTGGCGCGCCATCTGACGATTGACCAGGCCGCGGCGGCACTGACGCGCGCGCGGCCCAGCCAGGACACCACCGATGCTTGACTATATTCGCGACGGGCAGGAAATCTACCGCCAGTCGTTCGCGACGATCCGCGCCGAAGCCGACCTGTCGCGGATCCCGCCCGATCTCGAGAAACTCGCGGTGCGCGTGATTCACGCGTGCGGCATGGTCGACGTCGTCTACGACCTGCGCTTCTCGGCCGGCGCCGGCACGCTGGGCCGAGAAGCACTCGCGGCCGGCGCGCCGATCCTGTGCGACGCGAAGATGGTCGCGGAAGGCATCACGCGCACGCGCCTGCCGGCCGGCAACCGCGTGCTCTGCACGCTCAACGAGCCCGAGGTGCCCGATCTCGCGCGCCACCTCGGCAACACGCGGTCGGCCGCCGCGCTCGAGCTGTGGCGCCCGCACCTCGCGGGCAGCGTCGTCGTGATCGGCAACGCGCCGACCGCGCTGTTCCATCTGCTCGACATGATCGACGCCGGCGCGCCGCGCCCCGCGCTGATCCTCGGTTTCCCGGTCGGCTTCATCGGCGCGGCCGAATCGAAGGCGCTGCTCGACCAGGACAGCCGCGGCGTGCCGTATGTCGCGCTGCTCGGCCGGCGCGGCGGCAGTGCGATGGCCGCCGCCGCGGTCAACGCGCTCGCGACGGAGGCCGAATGACGGCCGCGCGCGGACGCCTGTTCGGGATCGGCGTCGGCCCCGGCGACCCCGAGTTGATGACGCTGAAGGCGGTGCGCATGCTGCAGGCCGCGCCGGTGGTCGCGTATTTCGTCGCGAAGGGCAAGAAAGGCAATGCGTACGGCATCGTCGAGGCGCACCTGCACGACGCGCAGCTGCAATTGCCGCTCGTCTATCCGGTGACGACCGAGGCGCTGCCGCCGCCGCTCTGCTACGAAAACGTGATCGCCGATTTCTACGACACGGCGGCCGAGATCGTCGCGTCGCACCTCGACGCGGGGCGCGACGTCGCGGTGATCTGCGAAGGCGATCCGTTCTTCTACGGGTCGTACATGTATCTGCACGACCGCCTCGCGCCGCGCTACGACACCGAGGTGGTGCCGGGCGTGTGCGCGATGCTCGGCGGCACGGCCGTGCTCGGCCAGCCGCTCGTCTATCGCAACCAGAGCCTGTCGGTGCTGTCCGGCGTGCTGCCGGAGCACGAACTGCGCACGCGTCTCGCGCAGGCCGACGCGGCCGTCGTGATGAAGCTCGGCCGCAACTTCGACAAGGTGCGGCGCGTGCTCGACGAGCTGGGCCTCGCCGCACGCGCACGGTACGTCGAGCGCGCGACGATGGCGAACCAGCGCATCGTGCCGCTCGACGAAGTCGATCCGATGGCGTCGCCGTATTTCTCGCTGCTGGTCGTGCCGGGGGAAAAATGGCAAGGATGACCACGCCGCCCGCGATCGTGATCCTCGGCGCGGGCGCACTCGACACCGCGCGCCGCATCCAGGCCCGTTATCCGGGCGCGCAGGTGCACGGGCTCGCGTCGCGCGTCGCCGCCGACGTGCCGTTCGACGAACTCGGCGCGCATCTGCGCGAACTCTATGCGCGCGGGCTGCCGATCGTCGCGCTGTGCGCGGCCGGCATCGTGATTCGCTGCATCGCGCCCGCGCTGGCCGACAAGGGCGTCGAGCCGCCGGTGCTGGCGGTCGCCGAGGACGGCTCGGCCGTCGTGCCGCTGCTCGGCGGGCTGACGGGCGTCAACGCGATCGCGCGCGAGATCGCCGCGCAACTGGGCATCGCACCGGCGATCACGACGAGCGGCGAACTGCGTTTCGGCGCCTGCGTGCTCAATCCGCCGGACGGCTATGCGCTCGCCGATCTCGCGCAAGGCAAGCGCTTCGTGTCCGATCTGCTGGCAGGCGCGTCGACGCGCATCGACGGTGCGGCGCCGTGGCTCGACGACGTCGCGCTGCCGCGCGACGCGGCGGCCACGCATGCGATTCGCGTGAGCGCCGACGCATGGCGCGGCGCGCGCGACGAACTGGTGATTCATCCGCGCAGCGTGGTGGTCGGCGTCGACATGCCGGCCGCGCAGGCGGCCGAGCCGCTGGCCGCGCGGATCGAAGCGCTGCTCGATGCGCACGGGCTCGCACGGCCGGCGCTCGCGGCGATTGTCGCGCCGGCGTCGGCGATCGGCGACGCGGCGCTTGAAGAGGCCGCGCAAGCGCTGCACGTTGCGCTGCGCTTCGTCGATCCCGACACGCGGGACGAAGCCGATACCGAAACGTCCGATACGCCCGGCACGCAGGCCGCCGCCCTGCTCGCCCGCGCCCTTCGCGTGCCGCATACGATGCGCGGCGCATCGAACGGCCTCGCATGCGCGGTCGCGCCGCATCCGGTCGATCCCGCCACGCTCGGTCGTGCGCGCGGCCGCCTCACCGTGCTCGGTCTCGGCCCCGGCGGCAGTGCGTGGCTGACGCCCGCTGCTCGCGCGGCGCTCGCCGATGCGACCGACATTCTCGGCTACACGACCTACGTGGACATGGCCGGCCCGTTCCGCGCGGACCAGCGCGTGCACGGCACCGACAATCGCGAGGAAATGCAACGGGCGCGCCACGCGTTCGAACTCGCGGCCGAAGGTCGGCGCATCGCGGTCGTGTCGTCGGGCGATCCGGGCGTGTTCGCGATGGCCGCGGCCGTGCTCGAAGCGCTCGACGACACGCGCGACCCGCACTGGGCGACGGTCGACCTGCGCATCGAGCCCGGCATCTCGGCGTCGCTCGCGACCGCCGCGCAGGCCGGCGCGCCGCTCGGCCACGACTTCTGCGCGATCTCGCTGTCGGACAACCTGAAGCCGTGGGACGTGATCGAGACGCGCCTGCGGCATGCCGCCGAGGCCGATCTCGTGATGGCGTTCTACAACCCGATCTCGCGCGCGCGACCGTGGCAGCTCGACCGCGCGCTCGAGATCGTGCGCGCGCATCGCACGGCGAACACGGTCGTCGTTCTCGGCCGCGACATCGGCCGGCCCGGCGCGACGCTCGCGACGACGACGCTCGGCGCGCTGCGCAGCGACCAGGTCGACATGCGCACGATGGTGATCGTCGGCTCGTCGACGACGCGGCGTTTCGCGATCGGCGACGGGCGCGAATGGGTCTATACGCCGCGCTGGTATCGCTGAACGCGGCTTTCGCCGGCTCCGGGCGCGCTACGCGCGCGCCTGTTCGGCCAGCAGCCGCGCCTTCGCGTCGACGAGCAGTGCCGCATGCGCATTGCGATGCTGGCGAATCCGCTCGGTCGGGCCGACCACCGACAGCCCGTACCAGTCGCCGTCGAGCGGCAGCGCGACCGCGAGCGCCGACAGTTCGGGCGCGCTTTCGCCGAAATTCTCGGCCCAGCCCTGTTCGCGAAACGGCGCGGTCTGCGCGACGAGCGCCGGCAGGTCGTGCACGGTCGCGTCGGTGAAGCGCTCGAACGACAGTTGCGCGCCGAGCGTCTGCTGCGCGTCGGCCGGCAGCTCCGCGAAGATCGCCTTGCCGATCGAGTTCGCATGCAGCGGGCGCAGTTCGCCCGGCTGGCGCGTATAGCGGATCGCCTGCTCCGACTCGACGACGTCGAGATACGTGACCGACGTGCCCTGGATCTTGCCGAGCACGGCCGTCTCGCGGCTCGCGTCGCGCAGCGCGACGAGATGCGGATGCACCATGTCGACGACCGGATCGGTTGCGTCGATCGCGGCGGCGATCGTCTGCAAACGCCGCGTCGGATAGTAGCCGCCGCGCTTGCGCACTTCGTACAGATAGCCGCGGCTGACCAGCGTGCGCGCCATCGCGAGGCAGCTCGACGCCGGCACGTTCAGCAGGCGCGCGAGTTCGGTGAGCGGCAGCGGCCGCCGTTCGGCGGCGAACAGCTCGAACAGGTCGAGCGTGCGGGCAACGAGTTTGACGTCCATGACGAGCGCTTGAAACGGAACGGGAATTCGCGCGCCGCAACGGCCGCCGCGTCGGTACGGTCAGTACGACTTCGGCAGCCCGAGCACCTTTTCCGCGATGTAGCACAGGATCAGTTGCGGGCTCACGGGCGCGAGCCTCGGAATCATACACTCGCGCAGGTAGCGCTCGACGTGGTATTCCTTCGCGTAGCCCATCCCGCCGTGCGTCGCGACGGCCGTCTGGCAGGCCTGGAACGCCGCTTCCGCGCCGAGGTATTTCGCGGCGTTCGCCTCCGCGCCGCACGGCTGCCCGGCGTCGTAGCGCGTCGCCGCCTTCATCACCATCAGCCACGCGGCCTCGAGCTGCATCCATGCCTGCGCGAGCGGATGCTGGATCGCCTGGTTCTGCCCGATCGGCCGGCCGAACACGACGCGTTCCTGCGCATACTGCGTCGCGCGGCGCAGCGCGGCCTGCCCGAGCCCGATCGCTTCGGCTGCGATCAGGATCCGCTCGGGATTCAGCCCGTGCAGCAGATAGCGGAAGCCTTCGCCTTCGTTGCCGATCAGGTCGTCGCGCGGCACGCGCAGGTTGTCGATGAACAGCATGTTCGAATCGACCGCCTTGCGGCCCATTTTCTCGATCTCGCGCACCTCGACGTGCGCGCGGTCGAGTTCGGTATAGAACAGGCTCAACCCGTCGGTCGGCCGGGCGACCTGGTCGAGCGGCGTCGTGCGCGCGATGATCAGCATCCGGTTCGCGACCTGCGCGGTCGAGATCCAGATCTTGCGGCCGCTCAGCACGTAGTGGTCGCCGTCGCGGCGCGCCTGCGTGCTCAGGTGCGTCGTGTCGAGGCCCGCGTCGGGCTCGGTCACCGCGAAGCACGCCTTGTCGCGCCCGGCGATCAGCGGCGGCAGGAAGCGCGCCTTCTGCGCATCGCTGCCGAACACCTGCACGGGATTCAGCCCGAAGATGTTCATATGCACGGCCGACGCGCCCGACAGGCCCGCGCCCGATGCGCTGATGGTGCGCATCATCAGCGCGGCCTCGGTCATGCCGAGCCCGGCGCCGCCGTACGCCGGGTCCATCGCGATGCCGAGCCAGCCGGCCTCGGCGAGCGCCGCGTGGAAGTCGTCGGGAAACCCGCCTGCGCGATCGCGCTCGAGCCAGTATTCGTCGCCGAAGCGCGCGCAGATTTTCTCGATCGCGCTTTCGATTGCGCGCTGGTCGTCGGTCAGGTCGAACTGCATGGACTGCTCTCCCGGGAAACGCGAGCGGCCGCGCCGCTCATAACGGAAACACGCCCGTCGCGACCGCGGCGAACACCATCAGCACGGTGGCGGCGAACAGGAACGGAATCGTGAATTTCTGGTGCTCGGCAAGCTCGACGCCGGTCAGGCCGACGATCAGGAACGTCGCGGGCGTCAGCGGGCTCACCGGAAAGCCGGTCGTCATCTGGCCGAGCAGCGCGGCCTGCGCCATCTGGATCGGCGGCACGCCGAGCAGCTTCGCGCTTTCCGCGAGCACCGGCAGCACGCCGAAATAGAACGAATCGGGATCGAACAGCAGGCTGAGCGGCATCGACAGCAGCCCGAGCACGAACGGCATGTGGCGCGCATGCTCGACCGGCACGTGCGCGACGACGACCTCGGCCATCGCCTTCAGCATCCCGGTGCCGGACATGATGCCGGTGAACGCGCCCGCCGCGAGCAGCACGCTGGCCATCATCAGTGCGGCCTTCGCATGCGCGTCGATGCGCTCGCGCTGCGCCTGCACGTCCGGATAATTGATCACGAGCGCGGCGACCGTGCCGAGCATGAACATCACCATCGGATCGACGATGCCCGACACCAGCGTGACGAGCACGACCAGCGTCAGCACGAGGTTCACCGCGAAGCGGTCGGGGCGGCGCAGCGCACGTTCGGCGTCGCTCAGCTCGCGCGGCGCGATCGCCATCGAGGCCGCGCCCGCGCGGTCGAGCCCGAGCCGCTTCGCCTCGCGCACGCCGAGCACCCACGCGGTGCCGAACACGAACGCGAGCCCGACGAGTTGCACCGGGATCATCGGCATGAAGATCGCGGAACCCGGGATATGCAGCGCCGCCGAGGCGCGCAGCATCGGCCCGACCCACGGCAGGAAGTTGACGCCGGCCGCCATCGACGCGACGCATGCGAGGATCCGGCGGTCCATCCCGAGCCGCGTATAGAGCGGCATCATCGCGGGCAGCGTGACGAGGAACGTCACCGCGCCCGAACCGTCCAGGTGGATCAGCAGCGCGAGCAGTGCCGAGCCCACCACGATGCGCGGCGGATGGCAGCCGATCACGCGCAGCACGCCGGCGATGATCGGGTCGAGCATCCCCGCATCGGTGAGGATCCCGAAAAATAGAATCGCAAAAACGAACATGCCGGCGATCGGCCCGATGTTCTGCACGCCGTGCACGATGAACTTGCCGGTCGTCAAGCCGAAACCGGCCGCGAGCGACGCGGCTACCGGCACGACGATCAGCGCGACGAGCGGCGACAGCCGCTTCGTGATGATCAGGCCGAACAGCGCGACGATGGCGATCGCGCCGATCCAAGCGAGCATGATGCGTCTCCTGTTGCGCCGGCCGCGCATCGCGCGCGGGACCGGCAAGGTGTCGGAATGCGGCGCGGCATGCGCGCCGGTGCAGCGCCGCCGGGCGCCGTAATGCGCAATGGCGGTCAGTCCGGATGCGTGTCGTGGTCGGCGAATACCTGCGCCGCGTGTTCGTTCAGCGCGGGCGGCGGCCGCCGGTACGTGGCCGGCGTGCGGCCGAGCTTGATCGGCGACGCGATGCCGCGGTGCGCGCCCAGCTCGACTTTCATCGCACGATGCGCGACATGCGGGTGATCGAGCGCCGCGTCGAGCCCGAGCACCGGCGCGCACGGCACGCCGCTGCGCATCAGCCGCTCGGCGAGCGCCGCGCCGTCGTGTCGGGCCAGCGCCGCTTCGAGCAGCGCGCGCAGCGCGGCGCGGTTCGTGCTGCGCGCGCGATTGTCGGCGAAGCGCGGATCGTCGAGCCAGTCGCGCGTGCCGAGCACGTCGCACAGCGCCGCGAACTGGCCGTTGTTGCCGACCGCGAGGAACACGTCGACGCTCGCCGTCGGAAAGCTGTCGTACGGCGTGATGTTCGGGTGCGCGTTGCCGGTGCGCGCGGGCGTCCGGCCCGAGTGGAAGTAGTTCGGCGTATGCGGATGCAGGATCGACAGCGCGCAGTCGAACAGCGTCGCTTCGACGAACTGGCCGCGGCCGCTGCGGTCGCGTTCGCGCAGCGCCATCAGCACGCCGAGCGCCGCGTTCAGACCCGTGACCAGATCGACGATCGGCACGCCGACGCGCAACGGCGCACCGCCCGCCTCGCCGTTCACGCTCATCAGCCCGGCCAGCGCCTGCACGGCCGCATCGTAGCCGGGCAGCCCGCCGAGCGGGCCGTCCGCGCCGAAGCCCGACACGCGGCAATGGACGAGCCGCGGGAAGCGCGCGTGCAGCGTGTCGAAGCCGAGGCCCCAGCGCTCCATCGTGCCGATCCGGAAGTTCTCGACGATCGCGTCGGCATGCTCGAGCAGCGCGAGCAGCCGCTCGCGATCGGCGGGCTGCGTCAGGTCGAGCGCGACGCCGAGCTTGTTGCGATTCACGCCGAGGAAGTACGACGCGGTATCGCCGTCGAACGGCGGGCCCCAGGTACGCGTCTCGTCGCCGGACGGCGGCTCGACCTTGATCACTTCCGCGCCGTGGTCGGCGAGGATCTGCGTCGCGTACGGGCCGCCCAGCACCCGCGACAGATCGATGATGCGCAATCCCGCCAGCGCGCCCTGCTGCTCGTGTTCCGTCATGCGTCTCGCTCCTGCTTCCGGTGGATCGGATCGCCGGTGATGCCGGACGGCGGTGCTGCGGCACGCCGTTCCGGCCTCGACGAATAATTCTTGTGTGTGAATTTATATTCATGTACGAGAATTTTATTGTCAAGCCCGGATGTGCCCGCCCCGGCATCGCGCGCGGTACCGGAACGCCGGCTGCCCCGCCTCGGTTACGTGGCGGTTGCGGCGACGTCCCGCCGTTCGTTAAGCTGGCGAAAAAACGTTCCCCTCGAGACAAGCGGAGATTTCATGAAACGCATGCTGCTGGCTGCCGTCATGCTGGCGTCGACACTGGGCGTCGGACACGCACAGACCCAGACTTTCCACTTCGGCGAAGGACAGGCCGCGCCGCAGGCAGGCGCACCCACGGCCCGCCCCGCGCCTGCGCGCCGGCATGTGGCGCCGCCTGCGCGCCCGCACCGACACGCGGTTCACAAACGGCGCCATGCGCGGCATGTGAAACCGACGCGCGGCGGGCTCTACACGCGTTCGTGACGGCACGCGCGTTGCGCGCCCCGACGCACGGAACTGTCATAAACGGTGGGTAAGATCGGCGCGGCTGCCTGCATGCCGCGTCACCGTTCATGCCGATCGGTTTTCGATCATCGGATCGGCGACGCCCGGCCGATGCGCAATTTTTTCCACGCTTGAGCACCTGTTTTACCGAACATGAGTACCGGGCCGGACACTGTCAAGGAAAGAGCCACGATCGTTTGCCGCCAGCGCAGCAGCGTGCTGCTGGTCGCCCGCACCGCGTCGCGCTGGGCGCTGCCGGGCGGCACGATCCGGAGAGGAGAAACCCCGCTGGAGGCCGCGCAGCGCGAGCTGGCGGAGGAAACGCGGCTGGAAGGGCTGGCGCTGCACTATGCGGTGCAGTTCGGCGGGCTGATGAAACTGCACCATGTGTTCGTCGCCGACGTGCCGAAGCAACTGATCCCGCGCGCGAGCAACGAGATCGTCCGCTGCAAGTGGTTTGCGATCGAGCGGCTCGAGACGCTGCATACGAGCGTGCCGACGCGCAAGATCGTCGAACTGCTGCGGCTCGACCTGCTCAGCGGGTTGCCGGAGGATTCGACGGTTTGAGCGTGTGGGCACTGCGCGCCGCTCGCGAGCGAGTTCCACGAAGATCGCGTTGCCGATCGAGTTCTCATGCGGCGGCCGAAACTCACCCGATCGACGCATGCAGCGTATCCCTGCCTGCATCACTGCTCCGTGTTACCGCCGCCGGATCGCCTGCTGCTCCGTCTCACCCCTGCGGAATCGTGCCCGGCCGCACATAGGCCAGCATGTGCGGCACGTAATCGGCCTTGCCGAGATCGACGCCGTGATGGCGCAGGATCGCGTAAGCCGTAATCGCGTGGAAGTAGAACTGCGGCAGCGCCCAGTCGCGCGCGTATTGCTCGCCTGTCATGTCGAACGCAATGCCGTTCGGCAGTTCGAGCGCGATCGGCGATGCGGCTCCGCCGTCGAGCGCATCCGGTGCGAGTTCGCCGAGAAACGCGAGCGTGCCCGCGAGGATTCCCTGCGCATCGCCGAGCGAGCCCGGCTGTGCATCGGCATGCCAGCCGGCCTGCCGCAACGCGAGCAGCGGTTCCGGCAGCGGCTCGCCGCGCAGCCGGTGCACGGGCTCCATCGCCTGAAAACACGAGAACCGGACCTGGGCGGCAAGCGGATACATGTCGGGCGCGAGCTTCAGCGTCATCAGCGCATCGGGATCGCCGCCGGTCGCGCGCCAGTGCGCGACCGCCTTGTCGAGCCACGTGGATTGCGCGCGCAGCAGCTGGCTGAACGTCGGAACGAGAAGTTGAGTCGGTGACACGCGCGCCCTCCACAGGATGATCGAACTCGTCACGATAGCAGCATCGGCGCCATGGCGCATCGTCGCGGCGCGGGCAGCAGCGTACGAAAATATCGCGTCACAACGCCGACGGCGCCGGCCGCGCGCGCGGCACCGTCGCGTTACGGCCCGCGGCGCCGCGCGAGAAATCGGTCGAGCTGCGCCGCGAACGCGTTGCCGTCGCGTGCGCTGAACGGCGCGGGGCCGCCGGTGTCGATGCCGGCGCTGCGCAGCTGATCCATCATCGCGCGCGTCGACAGACGTTCTTCGATGTTGTCGCGGCTGAACCAGTTTCCGCGCGGATCGAGCGCGAATGCGCCCTTGTCGAGCACGGCCGCGGCCAGCGGAATGTCGGCCGTGATCACGAGGTCGCCCGTCGCGGCCAACTCGACGATCCGCGCGTCGGCCGCGTCGAAGCCGGCCGGCACCTGCAGCGCGCGAATGAACGGCGACGGCGGCGTACGCAGAAACTGGTTCGCGACCAGCGTCACGCAGATCTCGGTGCGCCGCGCGGCGCGAAACAGCATCTCCTTGATGACGGCGGGACACGCGTCGGCATCGACGAGCACTTGCATGGCGGAATTTCCATTGAAGACGAGCGGCGATCATAGCGTACGCCGCGCATCGGCCTCGCGCGCGAACCGATCCATTCGCCCGCGTTCAGCCGCCCACCTCCGCGCAAAGCGCATCGGCCGTCACCCACTGCGCGCCCCACGCGCGCGCGAGCCGTGCGCCCTGCCCGATCCGCACGGCTGCGTCGTCGAAGTCGACGAACACGACATGATCGGCCGCCGCGGGCTTCGCCGGCGTGTCGCGCGTACGGCCGTCGGACAGCACCCACAGCCAGCGCTGCTTGTCCGGATCGCGCCGCGCGTCGCGCGCGAGCAATTGCGCGGCGGCCGCAATGCCGTCCGCGAGCGGCGTGCCGCCACCGCCTGCCACCGGATCGAGCCAGCGCGCGTTCCACCAGCGCGGCACGGCCGGGCCGAAGCGCCGCGCTGCGCCGTTGCCGCCGAAACAGATCAGCGCCGTCTCGGCCCGTGTGCGCGCGGCCTCGTCGAAGTACGCGACGAGCAGCCCCTTCGCGAGCGCGAGCCGGTCGTGCGACAGCATCGACGCCGAACAGTCGAGCACGAAGCAATGCAGCGTGCGCGGCGCGCCCGCCCGTTTCCGGAAACGCAGATGTGCGGCCTGCAGCGGCCCGGCCCGCTTCACGGCGAGCGTCGCGGGCCACGCGACGGCCGTGCCCGCGCGCACGATGCCCGGCACACGCGCGGCGGCGCCTGCATGCCATCGAGGACCGCGAACCGGGTTCGCGGCGGCGCCGGCTCGATGGCTCAGCGTTTTTTTAGCGGCAGCGGGACCACGCCCTTCACGTCGCGCACGCCGGCCGGCTGGGGCGGCAGATAGCCCCAGTCGGCCTCCGATTCCGTTGCGTCGCCTCGCGCCGGCCCCGACGTATGGGCCGCCGCTTCGTGCGCGTGCGCCGCTGCGCGTTCGTCGCGTTCGCCGTCGGGCTGCGATGCGCCGGACGCGGGCGGCTCGCCCGCATGGCGCCGATGCCGCAGCACGGCTTCCGCGACACGCTCGACATGGTCGACCGTCACCGCTTCGGCCTGTTCGAGCGCGGCGAGCGCGCGCGCGGCGCGCAGCATCACGAGGTCGGCGCGCAGCCCGTCGACGGCCGCGTCGATGCACAGCGCGCTGACGCGCGCATGCACGGCATCGTCGAAACCGAGCGTGGGCAGCCGTGCGCGCGCCGCGCGAATCTGCTCGCCGAGCGCGGCCTGCGCATCCGCGTGGCGCGCGCGGAACGCGTGCGGATCGAGATCGAACGCCAGGCGCGCCTTCACGATGCGTTCGCGCTGCGCGGCGTCGAAGCAGTTGTCGAGTTCGACCATCAGCCCGAAGCGGTCGAGCAGTTGCGGGCGCAGCTCGCCTTCTTCGGGATTCATCGTACCGACCAGCACGAAGCGCGCATCGTGCGCATGCGACACGCCATCGCGCTCGACGACGTTCACGCCGCTCGCGGCGACGTCGAGCAGCGTATCGACGAGGCCGTCGGCGAGCAGGTTCACCTCGTCGACGTACAGCACGCCGCGATGCGCGCGCGCAAGCAGGCCCGGGCGGAAGCGCACGCCGTTCTCCGCGAGCGCATGCGCGAGATCGAGCGTGCCCGTCACCTGCTCGTCGGTCGCCGACAGCGGCAGCGTGACGAACGCGCCTTCCGGCAGCAGCTCCGCCAGCGCACGCGCGGCGGTCGATTTCGCGGTGCCGCGCGGCCCGCTGACGAGCACGCCGCCGAGCGACGGATCGATCGCGGCGAGCAGCAGCGCCTGCTGCAACGGCTGCTGCGCGACCAGCGCGGCAAACGGAAAGACTGCGGGCAGGCCCGCGCGGGCGTGTTGCATCGTCGGCTCGGTCATCGCCGCTCTCCTTCCTGAAGTTGTTCGCTCGCGAGCCACACCGCCTCGATGCGCGCGCGATAGCCGCCCGGCTGCTGCCACAGCCCGCGCTGCATCGCCTCGACGAAGCGTTCGCAAATGCCGTGCAGCGCCTGCGGGTTGTGCCGTTCGAGAAACGCGCGCGTGTCGTCGTCGAACAGGTACGCGTCGGCGACCAGCGCGTACTGGTGATCGGACAGCACGCGCGCGGTCGCGTCATAGCCGTACAGGTAGTCGACGGTCGCCGCCATTTCGGCCGCGCCCTTGTAGCCGTGGCGCTTCACGCCGTCGAGCCATTTCGGGTTGACGACGCGCGAGCGGATCACGCGCGCGATTTCCTCGCGCAGCGTGCGCATCTTCGGTGCGGCCGGGTTTGCGTGATCGCCGTGATAGATACTCGGCTGCCGACCCGACAGGTGCCGCACGGCCGCGGTCATCCCGCCCTGGAACTGGTAGTAGTCGTTCGAGTCGAGGATGTCGTGCTCGCGGCTGTCCTGGTTCTGCACGACGACGTCGATCGCCGCGAGCCGCGCGCCGAACACGTCGGGCGCGGCGTCGCCCGCGCTGTTCTGCGCATACGCGTAACCGCCCCACTGCCGATACGTGTCGGCCAGATCCGCATCGGTCTGCCAGCGGCGCTGGTCGATCAGGTCCTGCAGGCCCGCACCGTAGCTGCCCGGCCGCGCGCCGAACACGCGCCAGCCCGCGCGGCGCCGCGCGTCGTCGGCCGGCACGCCCTGCGCGATCCACCGGTCCCGTTCGCGCTCGATGCGCGCGCGCACCGGGTTCAGGTGCTCGGGCTCGTCGAGCGCCGCGACGGCCTGCACGGCCGCGTCGAACAGATGCATCAGGTTCGGGAACGCGTCGCGGAAAAAGCCCGACACGCGCAGCGTCACGTCGATGCGCGGCCGGTCGAAGATCTCGATCGGCAGGATCTCGAAGTCGGTCACGCGATGGCTGCCGTGCGCCCATTTCGGCCGCACGCCGAGCAGCGCGAACGCCTGCGCGATGTCGTCGCCGCCGGTGCGCATCGTCGCGGTGCCCCAGACGGACAGGCCGATCGCGCGCGGATAGTCGCCGTGGTCCTGCAGATGGCGCTCGATCAGCTGCTGCGCGGATTTCAGCCCGAGCGACCATGCGGCCTGAGTCGGCACCGCGCGCGTGTCGACCGAATAGAAATTGCGGCCGGTCGGCAGCACGTCCGGGCGGCCGCGCGACGGCGAACCGCTCGGCCCCGGCGGCACGAAGCGGCCGTCGAGGCCGCGCAGCAGCTGACGCATTTCCTCGCGGCCGCACGCGTCGAGCGCCGGCATCAGCGTCGCGCGGATGCGTTCGATCACCGGCAGCGTATGCGGCCATGCGCCAGGCGGTGCCGCGGGCGCGTCGCCGGACGCATCCGCGCACAGGCGGTCGAGCCACTGTTGCGCCAGACGTTCGAGCCGCTCGCGCGTATCGCCCGCGTGTCGCCACGGCGATGCATCGAGTGCCTGCAGCACGTCGGGGCGCGGGCCGCTCCACGGCGCGGCCCAGTCGGCCGCGAGCGGATCGAAGTCGTCGCCGAGCGCGAGGTCGCGCGCGAGCGCCGCGATCAGTCCCGCGTTCGCGCCTTTGCCGTCGCCGACCGGAAAGCGCGCGAGCGCGAGCAGCGTATCGCGCCGCTGGCGACCGGCCGGCGACGCGCCGAACACGTGCAGCCCGTCGCGGATCTGCGCTTCCTTCAGCTCGCACAGCCACGCGTCGACGCGCGTGAGCAGCGCGTCCTCGTCGCCCGCGTCGCGCGGCGGCGATACGCTCAGCTCGTCGTGCAGCCGGTGTTCGGCGATCGTCGCGAGGATCGTCCTGCGCAGCAGCTTTGCGCGCCGCGCATCGACCATCAGCGCCTCGTAGTATTCGTCGACCTGCCGTTCGAGGTCCTGCAACGGCCCGTAGTTTTCGGCGCGCGTGAGCGGCGGCATCAGGTGATCGACGATCACCGCCTGCGCACGCCGCTTCGCCTGGCTGCCCTCGCCCGGATCGTTGACGATGAACGGATACAGGTGCGGCAGCGGTCCGAGCGTCAGGTCCGGCCAGCATGCGTCGGACAGCGCGACGCTCTTGCCCGGCAGCCATTCGAGGTTGCCGTGCTTGCCGAGGTGGATCACCGCGTCGATGCGGAACACGTCGCGCAACCAGAAGTAGAACGCGAGATACGCATGCGGCGGCACCAGCTCCGCGTCGTGGTAGCTCGCATAGTCGTTCTCGTCGCGCGAGCGCGGCGGCTGGATGCCGACGAACACATGGCCCGCGCGCCAGCCGGCGATCGTGAAGCGCCCGTGGCGCAGCGTCGGGTCGGCCTCGGGCGGCCCCCAGCGCCGGTTCAGCGCGTCGCGCACGGATGCCGGCAACTGCGCGAAACGCGCGCGGTAATCGGCCAGCGCGTAACTCTGGAAGGCCGGGCGCAGCGCGTGCACGGCCGGGTCGTTGGTCACGCCCTCGGTCAGCTGCGCAATCAGCGCGTCGCCGTCGGGCGGCAGGTCGGGCAGCGCGTAGCCCGCCTCGCGCAGCGCCGCGAGCACGCGCAGCGCGGATGCCGGCGTGTCGAGCCCGACGCCGTTGCCGATGCGCCCTTCGCTTTGCGGATAGTTCGCGAGGATCAGCGCGATGCGTTTGTCCGCGTGGTCGAGCGTGCGCAGCCGGCACCAGCCGCGCGCGAGCGCCGCGACGAACGCGATCCGCTCGGCGTCGGGCTGGTAGCGCACGACGTCGACCTCGGTATGCGGGCAGCGATATGCAAGCCCCTTGAAGCTCACCGCGCGCGTGACGATGCGCCCGTCGACCTCGGGCAGCGCGACGTGCATCGCGATGTCGCGCGCGTGCAGCCCCTGGTTGTCGGCCAGCCACGCGTCGCGGTTGCCGCCGGACAGGATCACCTGCAGCACGGGCGCGTCGCCGGCCAGCACGTTCGGCTCCGGGTCGTCGATCGCGCCCGCCGCGAACGCGGTGGTGTTCAGCACGAGCGCGACCTCGTGCGTGTCGCACAGTTGCGCGATCACGTCGCGGCTCACCGCATCCTTCAGCGACGTTACCGCGATCGGCAGCGGATTCAGTCCCTGCTCGACGAGCGCATCGGCCAGCGCGTCGAACACGGCCGTGTTCGCGGCCTGCCAGTGCGCGCGATAGAACAGGATCGCGACGACCGGTGCGCCGGGCGTCCAGCGCGGCAGCCAGTCGTCGATGCCGGCTGGATCGCGCACCGGGTGATACAGCGCGGCGGCCGGCAGCGGGCGCGGCGGCGCGGGTTCGTCGCCGAATCCGCGCGTATGGAACGCGATGCTGCGCAGCAGCGCCTCGGCGTTGTGCACGCCGCCTTCACGCAGGTAGCGCCACCACAGCCGGCACAGCCCGGGCGCGACCGTGCTTTTCGCGACGAGGTTCGGATCTTCCTGAAGATCGCCCGAGAACATCGCGAGCTGCTGTCGCTGCTTCGACGCGAGCGACACGGCCTGCTCGATCCCGTACGGCCAGTACGCCTCGCCGCCGAGATGGTCGATCACGACCGTCTTCGCGTGGCGCAGCACGTCGTCGACGTAGAAGTCGACCGACGCCGGCTGCCGCAGGAACGTGACGTTCGCGAGCCGCACGCTCGGGAAACCGGCCGGCAGCCGCGGCACGACGCTCGCGAGCAGCGACAGCGTCGTGTCGGCCGAGCTCAGGATCACGATGTCGGCCGGTTGCTGGTCGATCCGCACGACGCCCTGCGTATCGTCGACGAAGCCGCCCGGCGTGGTGCGCAGCAGATGCATCGCGCGTTACGCCTGCTGCAGCGCAGCCGCGCACGCAGCGTCGAACGCGCGCTGCAGCGCGGCCGCATCGAGATCCTCGCCAATCAGCACGAAGCGGCTCGCCCGCGTTTCGCCGTCCTGCCAGCGACGGTCGAAATAGCTGTCGAAACGACGGCCGACGCCCTGGATCACGAGCCGCATCGGCGCATCGGGCAGCGCGGCGAACCCCTTCGCGCGATAGATCGTATGCGTCTCGACGAGCTGCTGCAGCGCGGCGATCGTCGCGTCGCGCGAGCCGGCGTCGCCGCTCACGACGACCGAGTCGAAGTCGTCGTGATGGTGGTCGTGGTCCCCGTCGTCGGCCGAGCCGTGATGATCGTGGCGCAGATGGATCGTGTCCTCCGACGCCGATTCGAGCCCGAGCAGCATCGCCAGATCGAGTTCGCCGCGCGTCGCGCGCACGATCTTCACCTGCGGCGGGATTTCGTCGCGGATCGCGGTTTCGATCTGCTCGAACTGGGCGGCAGCCACGAGATCGGCTTTGTTCACGATCACCAGATCCGCGGCCGACAACTGGTCGGCGAACAGTTCGTGCAGCGGCGATTCGTGATCGAGGTTCGGGTCGGCGCGGCGCTGTGCGTCGACGGCCTGCGGGTTTTCCGCGAACTGGCCGTTCGCGGCGGCCGGCCCGTCGACGACGGTGACCACCGCGTCGACCGTGAAGCTGTTGCGGATCGTCGGCCAGTTGAACGCCTGCACGAGCGGCTTCGGCAGCGCGAGGCCCGACGTCTCGATCAGCACGTGATCGATGTCCGCGCGCCGTTCGACGAGCGCTTCCATCACCGGATAGAACTCTTCCTGCACGGTGCAGCACAGGCAGCCGTTCGCGAGCTCGTAGAGCTGGCCCGACGCTTCGTCCTGCGCGTCGTCGCAGCCGATTCCGCAGCCGCGCAGGATTTCGCCGTCGATGCCGAGCTCGCCGAATTCGTTGACGATCACCGCGATGCGGCGGCCTTCGGCATGTTGCAGGATGTGGCGCATCAGCGTGGTCTTGCCGCTGCCGAGAAAGCCCGTGACGATCGTGACGGGCAGCTTGCGCATGGTCATGGTAGGTCCAGTGTCGAGTGAATCGGTGAAGTCAGGCCGGCATCGTCGCGCCGGCTCCGGCGCGGCGCGCGATGGGACGAGGTGCGGCCGGCCGTGGCGGGCTCGCGGGGGACGGGCAGTTCATCTGCGGGTTCTCGGTGCGCAGCGCTGGCCGCACGTGAGCATGCGCCGGCGCGGTGCGACGGGCGCGCCGATGCGGGCGAAAACATGAGTCGGGCATGACGCTTCCTTGCGAACGGTCGACACGTGAATGCCAACACGGCCGCCGGCAACCCCGCCCGCGATGCCTGCCGGTCGCCGTGCGGGTCCGTGCGCGGTCGCGCGGACGCCGGGCCGGCTGGCGGCGGAATCGGGAAACGCTCGGGTGTCGGGCATGCAGCGGCCGTGGACGATGCGCCGCCTCCCCGCGGCGCTGAACCCCTTCGTTTAGGCCGGTATCCGGGCTGACGAACACGCCGCTTCGCCTTCCCGAATGCGCGCGGCATCCAGTGGCGGTCGTCCGCATGCACGCGGCATGCGGCGAAGCGGCGCTGCGTCGCGCTGATGCGCGATGCGTTCGCTTACCGTTGCGGGGGCAGCACAGGTTGGCTCGACTGCGGCGCAGGCAGGCTCCCTGTTTCCCGTTTAACTGCGCACGCCGGAGCGGCACGCGCGAGCACCAAAACGCGTGCGAGTGTAGGCGTCGCGGCGGGGAGCGTCAAGGCGGAACACCGGTGCGCGGGCAGGATCCCGATGGGTCCGGGACGGCGGATCCTCCTTGTCGCCGATCGAAACGCATGGCACCCGGCCGGCACGCTCGCCGCACGCGTGTGGCCGACAAGCGCGAGTCCGCCGGCCGCAGCGCCTGTGCTATCGTATGCGCCGCGTTCGGTGCTCGCATGCGCATTCCGCGCATGCAGTTAAACGGGAAACAGGAGGCGGACATCCGCCCGGCCTGTGCTGTCCCCGCAACGGTACGCCGCCCGCGCGACGCGTCCTGCGACGCACGCGCCCATGCCGCCCACGATGCCACTGTCCGCGAGCCGGACGGGAAGGCTGCGGCCTGACAAGCGGCCAGCCCGGATACCGGCCGACGCAAGGGGCGAGCCCGACGCTCGCCGAACGCCCTATCCGCGGGGGACGGATGGTGTGCGCGTTTCACCGGCCCGATAAGGGTCTCTTCATTCCGCCATGTCACGCCATTTCACAGGCCGCCGCGCCGCCGGTTCGTCGCCTTTCCCCGTCGCTTCGTCACGGCTCGCGCCGTGTTGCGCGCGATGAGCCGCGCGTGGCTCGTCGGCGCCGGCCCCGGCGACGCCGAACTGCTGACCTTCAAGGCCGCTCGCGTGATCGGCGAGGCCGACGTGCTGCTGGTCGACGATCTCGTCAATCCGGACGTGCTGCGCCACGCGCGCGCCGAGGCACGCATCGAGCATGTCGGCAAACGCGGCGGCCATGCGTCGACGCCGCAGGAAATCATCGTCGCCGCGATGCTCGCGCATTTGCGCGCGGGCCGCAGCGTCGCGCGGCTCAAAGGCGGCGATCCGTTCGTGTTCGGCCGCGGCGGCGAAGAACTGCTCGCGCTCGGCGCGGCCGGTTTTCCGGTCGAGATCGTCAACGGCATCACGGCCGGCATCGCCGCGCCGGCCGCGCTCGGCATTCCGGTCACGCATCGCGGCGACGCGCAGGGCGTGATCTTCGTCACGGGTCACGGCGCGGCCGCCGACGAGCCCGACTGGCACGCGCTCGCCGCCACCCGCATGACGCTGGTGATCTACATGGGCATTCGCCGCGTCGACGCGATCGTCGCGGCGCTGCGCGCGGGCGGCCTGCCGGACGACACGCCGTGCGCGGCGATCGAATCGGCCACGCGCGCCGGGCAGCGGCACGCGCTGGCCACGCTCGCGACGCTGGTCGAGCGAATCCGCACGACGGGCATCGGCTCGCCGGCGATCGTTGTGATCGGCCGCGTGGCGGCGCTGGCCGCCGATCCCGCCGTGCAGGCCGCGCTGGCCGGCGGTGCGCGGCCGCAGCGCACGTGATGCGGGTCGCGCTCGGCATCGGCTTTCGCGCGGGCGTCAGCGCCGCGCAACTCGATACCGCGATTCGCGCCGCGCTCGCCCGCCATCCAGGCGCGCAGCCGAGCGTCGTCGCGACGCTCGCGGAGAAGTCCCGGGCCTGCGGGTTGCGTCGGCTCTGCAGCCGACGCGGCTGGCCGCTGGTCGCGTTCGATGCGGCGCAGCTCGCGGGTCGCCCCGAGCTGGCCGCGAGCGGTGCGTCGGCCGCCGCGCTCGCGCGCTTCGGCGTCGCGGGCGTCGCCGAGCCGTGTGCGCAGCTTGCCGCGCCGCGCGGCCGGCTGCTCGGCCCCAAAACCATCCGGGACGGCGTGACGGTCGCGCTCGCCGGCCCGCTCTGAACCCTTTGTTTCGCTTTCGACAGGACCATTCCCGATGAAGACCGATGCCGAATCCCACCAGCGGATGGCCGAACGCCGCCGCGCCGGCCACGAGAAGAAACAGGCCGCCGCCGTCAACGAAAAGGGCTTGCTGATCGTCCATACCGGTAACGGCAAGGGCAAGAGCACGGCCGCGTTCGGCATGGCCGTGCGCGTGCTCGGCCACGGCATGCGGCTCGGCGTCGTGCAGTTCATCAAGGGCGCGCTGCACACGTCGGAGCGCGATTTCCTCGGCCGCGTCGCCGAGTGCGACTTCGTGACGATGGGCGACGGCTATACGTGGAACACGCAGAATCGCGACGCCGATATCGCGACCGCGCGCAAGGGCTGGGACGAGGCGCGCCGGATGATCGAAAGCGGCGAGTACGCGATGGTGATCCTCGACGAACTGAACACCGTGCTGAAGTACGAATACCTGTCGCTCGACGAAGTGCTCGCGACGCTCGCCGCCCGCCCTGCGTCGCTGCATGTGGTCGTCACCGGGCGACATGCGTCGGATGCGCTGGTCGACGCGGCCGATCTCGTCACCGAGATGCGGCTCGTCAAGCATCCGTACAAGGAGCAAGGCGTGAAGGCGCAGCGCGGCGTGGAGTTCTGAGCGATGCCGGCCTGTCCCGCGCTGTTCGTCAGCGCGCCCGCGTCCGGCCAGGGCAAGACCTCGGTGACGGCCGGCCTCGCGCGGCTGCACCGCCGGCTCGGCCGGCGCGTGCGCGTGTTCAAGACCGGTCCCGACTTCCTCGATCCGATGCTGCTCGAACGCGCGAGCGGCGCGCCCGTGCATGCGCTCGATCTTGGCATGGTCGGCGCGGTGGGCTGCCGTGCGCTGCTCGCCGATGCCGCGCGCGACGCGGACCTGATCCTGATCGAAGGCGTGATGGGCCTGTTCGACGGCACGCCGAGCAGCGCCGATCTGGCAACCGCATTCGGCGTGCCGGTGGTCGCGGTGATTTCGGCGAAAGCGATGGCGCAGACCTTCGCGGCGATCGCGTTCGGGCTCGCGCGGTTCCGGCCCGACGTGCCGTTTCACGGTGTGCTGGCCAACCGCGTCGGCTCCGAGCGGCACGCGGCCCTGCTGCGGCAGGCGCTGCCCGACGACCTGCGCTGGCTCGGTCACGTGCCGGCCGACGCGGGCATCGCATTGCCGGAACGGCATCTCGGCCTGCACCAGCCGCACGACATCGACGATCTCGACGCGCGGCTCGAGCGAGCGGCCGACGCGCTCGCGGAGACGGCGCTCGCCGAATTGCCGCCGGCCGTCGCGTTCGCGGAGCCCGACGCGACGCCGCCGTTGCCGCGCCGGCTGGCCGGCAAGCGGATCGCGATCGCGCGCGATGCGGCGTTCTCGTTCGTCTATCCGGCGAATCTCGCGCTGCTCGATGCGCTCGGCGCGCAGCTGCGGTTTTTCTCGCCGCTCGCCGACGAGCCCGTGCCCGACGATTGCGATGCCTTGTTCCTGCCGGGCGGTTATCCGGAACTGCATGCGGCGACGCTCGCGGCGAATGCCGCGACCGCGCGGACGATCCGCGCGCATGCGGCGGCGGGCAAGGCGATCGTCGCGGAATGCGGCGGGATGGTGTATCTGTGCGAATCGCTGACCGACGTCGACGGCGTGACGACGCCGATGCTCGGCCTGCTGCCCGGTCATGCGACGATGCAGCGCCGGTTCGCGGCGCTCGGCATGCAGCAGCTCGACACGCGCACCGGCGCGATACGCGGTCATACGTTCCACTACTCGCGGTTCGCGACGCCGCTCGAGCCGGTCGCGCACGCGGCGCGGCCCGACGGCGCAACGGGGAGCGGCGAAGCCGTCTATCGCCGCGGCGCGATCGTCGCGACCTACATGCACATGTACTGGCCGTCGAATCCGCAAGCGCTGACCGCACTGTTCGACGGCGAGACGATCTGGGGCGATTCAGAGAGCGGTGCGGCGAGTGAGCAACGGTAGGGGCGCCGGACTGACGGCCAGTCGTCGGTTCGTATTCCGGTGGAATATCGTCGTATCGCGATCGTCGGCTGGTGGCGGATGACGGATGCGGTTTTCACACATCTGCATCCGTCGCCGCGCGTCCGTACCGGTATTCCCCGTCAGACCAGGAACGTCTCGGCCAGCCTGACCCAGTACGATGCGCCGGTCGGCAGCGCCGCGTCGTTGAAGTCGTAGCCGGGGTTGTGCACCATGCAGCCACCCTCCCCGTCGCCGTTGCCGATGATCAGGTAGCAGCCCGGCCGCTTTTCGAGCAGGAATGCAAAATCCTCGCTGCCGGTGAGCGGCACCATGTCGTCGATCAGGTTCACGTCGCCGACCCATTCGCGCGCGACGTTGCGCGCGAACGCGGTCATCTCCGCATCGTTGACGAGCACCGGATAGCGGCGCTGGTAGTCGATCGTCGCGGTCGCGCCGAACACGGCTGCCTGCGCGTGGACGACTTCCTTGATGCGCGTCTCGAGCAGGTCGCGCACCTCGGGCTTCAGCGCGCGCACCGACAGGCGCATCTGCGCGCGATCGGGAATCACGTTCGGCGCCTCGCCCGCATGGATCGCGCCGACCGTGACGATTGCCATGTCGAGCGGCGACACGTTGCGCGACACGATCGTCTGCAGCGCGATGACGATCTGCGCGCAGACGACGACCGGGTCGATCGCCTTGTGCGGCACCGCGCCGTGACCGCCGCGGCCCTGCACGTCGATCACGACCGTGTCCGACGACGCCATGAACGGCCCCGGCAGGAAGCCGAGCCGGCCGGTCGGGAAGCCCGGCATGTTGTGCATCGCGAAGATCGCGTCGCACGGGAACAGGTCGAACAGCCCGTCGTCGAGCATTTTCTTCGCGCCGCCCAGCCCTTCCTCGGCCGGCTGGAAAATCAGGTTCAGCGTGCCCGAGAAGCGCCGCTCGCGCGCGAGATGCTTCGCAGCCGCGAGCAGCATCGCCGTATGGCCGTCGTGACCGCACGCGTGCATCTTGCCGGGAATCGTGCTCTGGTACGGCAGGCCCGTCGCCTCGTGGATCGGCAGCGCGTCCATGTCGGCGCGCAGGCCGAGGCGCTGCTTGCCGTTGCCGATCTTCAGCTGCGCGACGACGCCCGTGCCGCCGAGCCCGCGATGCACCGCATAGCCCCACGCCTGCAACTGCTCCGCGACGAGGTCGCTCGTCGCGAATTCCTCGAAACCCAGCTCGGGATGGGCGTGGATGCGGTGACGGATTTCGATCATTTCGTCGGCAAGGCCTGCGGGGATCACGCTGTGCGTCACGGTGTCGTCTCCTGGAGGATTTGGGGGGAAATCGTGCGGCTAGGATAGTCACTTCGACAGCAACCGAACAGACCAGAACTCGTGATCGTGGCAACCGTGGGTTGCTGGCGGGCGTCCCGCGACGGAATCGAACCGCGCTATCGCCGCACGCGGAGCAATGGGAACAGTCGGGGCGAACCGTCGCATGATGGGGAAACGTGAACAGCGCCATTCGTTTGGAGCGGCACGATCGGGCCGGACGATGCTTGTACATTTTTTGACGAATGTACATTTTTTATGTACGCTGACAAAAAGTGTACAGGCGAAGTGCTATGCCCACGATCATCGACCATCCGACGCCGGAGCGGCACATACTCGACGAAGCCTGCGCCGCCTTCGGGCGCGCGACCCGACGCTTCACGGCGAAGCCTGGGCGCATCCCGGCCACGCTGAAGGGACGCGTAGACGGCATCGTCCGCTTCGGCGTGACCGGTCGCACATCATTCGAGATGCCGGCGATCGTCGAGCTGCGTGCCGACTCGTTCCAGGGCATCGTCACGCGGCTTCGGCATCCTGACGCCGCGCAGCCGACGATGCTGGTCGCGCCGTACGTTTCCGCCGATCTCGCCGCCCGGCTGATCGAGCAGGACATCCCGTTTCTCGACACCGCCGGCAATGCGTATCTGAACCGTCCGGAAGCCGTCGTGATGATCACCGGCCGACCGAAGCCCGCGCGTGCGTCGGGCTTGCCGCGCGCGTCGAGTTCTCGGGCGACGACGCCCAAGGGAATGCGCATCATGTTCGCGCTTGCGACGCGGCCGGACCTCGTCGCCCGGCCGTACCGCACGATTGCCGAAGCGTCGGGCGTCGCGCTCGGCACGGTCAATCTCGCGATGGACGACCTGATCGCGCGCGGCCTCGTCGGGCAGCGCCGCAACGGCGAGCGCGTGATCGTCGAGCCTGCACGTTTTCTGCAGGAATGGGTCGCGCTCTACCCGAGCCGCCTGCGCGCGAAGCTGCCGTGCCGCCGGTTTTCCAGCGTCGCGCCCGACTGGTGGCGCGGGTTCGATTTCGCGGCGTTCGGTGCACGGCTCGGCGGCGAACCGGCGGCCGAGTTGCTGACGCACGACCTGAAACCGGCCGTGATCACCGTCTATACGCATGGCGGCATTCCGGGCCGCCTGCTGCTCGCAGGCCGCCTGAGGCCGGACGAACGCGGCGATGTCGAGATTCTCGACGCGTTCTGGCCGCCCGCATTGGCCGTCGACTGGCGCGAGCAGGATGTGCCGCTCGTGCCGCCGCTACTGATCTACGCGGATCTCGTCTCGTCCGGGGACAGCCGCAATCTCGCCGCCGCCGAACGGATCCATGACCGATACCTCGCCCATTTCTCCGCTTGAAGTCGATGCGCGCCGGCCGCTCGAACCGGCGGCGGTCGCACTGTTGCAAGCCGTCGGCGCAGCATGCGCGCGCGTCGACGCGGCCTTCGTCGTCGCGGGCGCGACCGCGCGCGACATCCTGATGTGGCATGTGCACGGCATTCGGCCGATACGCGCCACGCGGGACGTCGATGTCGCGGTCTGTGCGGTGAGCTGGCCGTTCCACACGCAGCTCGTCGACGCGCTGGTCGCGACCGGACAGTTCTCGCGCGCACCGAAACAACAGCAAAAGCTGCTGTTCGCCGGTGACGGGCGCGGCTTGCGCACCGAGCTCGACCTCGTGCCGTTCGGCCCGCTCGAAACTCCGCCGGGTGAGATCGCGTGGCCGCCCGGCGGGGAATTCGTATTGAACGTGCTCGGGTTTCAGGAGGCGGTCGATACGGCGCTGCCGGTATCGATCGGCGAGCACACCGTAGTGCCGGTGGCCAGCCTGCCGGCGCTCGCACTGCTGAAGCTGCTCGCATGGAAGGATCGGCGCGCGCGCCAGAACAGCGACGCGTACGACCTGCTGTTCCTGCTCACGCATTTTCACGATGCGGGCAATCTCGAGCGAATCTGGGAAGTCGCGCCCGACCTGCTCGAAACGCACGGGTTTCAACCGGAGCTGGCTGCGGCCGCGCTGCTCGCGCGCGACGCGAAACGGATTGCGTCGCCGCCGACTTACGACGCCGTGCGCGCGCTGCTGTCGGACGATGCGACCTATGCAATGCTCGGGCGCGATCTGCTCGCGCGCGCGTTCGCGCTGTTGCCGGGCGAGTTCACCGACGACGCCGACCGGTATCTCGACGCATTCCGGCGCGAATTCCTCGTCGCCCATGCTGCGCCGCGCGCGTGACGCATGCGTGGTCGGGCAGCGCCTGCGCCCTCAAGCCGTCCAGTCCTCGAACGACAAGCGCTCGACCCGGCGGAATTCGCGACTGTTGTTCGTCACGAGCACCGCGCCGGCCGCGATCGCATGCCCGGCGATCGACGCGTCGTTCGCGCCGATCGGCGTGCCGCGCGCGGCAAGCGCCACGCGAACGTCGACGGTCGCATCGATGGCCGCCGTGTCCCACGGCAGCACGCCGTCGAGCCGCGCAACGAAGGCCGTGACGAGGTCCGCATGCTTCGGCGATGCTTTCCTGCCGATCGCGCCGAACCGCATTTCCGCATAGGTAATCGCCGACACGACGATCCGGTGCTGCGCATCGACGCACGCCTGCAGCCGCGACAGGACCGCCGCCGGCCGCTCGCGCATGATGAACGAGCAGATGTTCGTATCGAGCATGTAGAGCGCCGTCACCGGCCGGACTCCGTCGGCGCGGCATCGTCGCCGGGCAGCTCGAAGCGGCCGGATTCGACGACGGCCGGGCGCTCGGCGAGGAAGTCGGCGTCGGCCAGCGGCTCGCTCGCGAGCGACATCCACGTGGGACGCACCGGACGCAACAGCAGCGTGTCACCCTCGCGGCGGATCTCGAGTTCCGTCACCCCCTCGAATTCCATGTCCTTCGGGATGCGGATCGCCTGGTTACGGGCGTTCTTGAAAATGGAAACGGTACGCATGAGCCACTCCACTGGACTACGATGCGCCCATTCTAAACATATGCCGGCATATGTCAATGCGGGGGCACGCGATCCGGACATCGTGCCCCACCCTGCGTCGTGCGTTTCGGCCATGTCGCCATCCTGTCGTCGAGAGAGAGCGATCCATTCTTCACGATGCCGGCGACGCGCACCATTCCCCGGACGGCCGATGCTGCGCGCCGGCCGGTCAAGGCAGGCGGAACGTGTCGAAGAACGTGTCGCGCTCGATCACCGTCAACGCCGCGCGCTTGTGCGGGAAGTCGAACTCCTTCAGCGTGTAGAAGCCGAGCCGGTGCATGTACGCGATGTGCCGCACGTGATCGACGCGTGGCTCGCCGACGAGCCGCTGCGTGCGCGGTTCGTCGACGAACATGTAGTGCAGCACCCCGCTCCACCACGCGTGCAGCTTGCCCGCGCTCTGGAAGCGCGAGTCGCCGATCAGCAGATGCAGCCCGCGGTCGTAATCGTGCGCATCGTAGAACGGCGCGAGGCGGTCCTCCTTCGCCCAGTAGAACTCGAAATAGCCGAACGGCGTGTCGTCGAAATAGCCGATCATCGGATGCATGTGCGGATCGGCCAGGCGTTCGGCGAGATACGCGGCATGCTCGTCGCGCGTGCCGCGCTGATCCCAGAAATGCGCGACGCGATCGAGGTTCATCCAGCCGCTGAACAGGTCCGCATGCGCGTCGACGTCGACGGTGCGCAGGCTGAACGTCATCCCGACCTGCGGCATGTCGCGCGCGTAGATCTCGCCGGCCGGCGTCGGCGGCCGCACCGGGTGCCGGTGCCCGTTCGTGATCGTGTAGCGCAGCGGCATCCCGCCCGAGGCCGGCGCCTTCAGCCACGGCTGCGGGTTCTGCCAGAACGTCGCGCGCGATGCGGTCACGTGCAGCCGATCGCCGACGGCCTGCGCGCCGTCGATCACGCCGTCGCGCACCGCGCGGGCGACGTACGACGCGACCGCCGCCGGGTCGGTGCCGGCCAGCGGCAGCGAGATCGTCGCCGCGTCGCGCCGCGTGTCGGTATTGAACAGCGCGACGAACGCCGCGAGCAGTGCGGCCGGCGGATCGTCGGGCCGCCACGCGTCGAGCCTGCGCTCGGCATCGGGCGCAGCCGGCGCGTGCGCCGCGCCGTCGAGCGCGGCAGCCACTTCGCCTTCGACGGCGTGCGCCGCATCGGCCGGTTTCGTCAGCGTGTCTTCCATTACAGTGCTCCCGCGTCGTGGCGGTCGGCGAGCACGTGAAGCCCGCGCTCGAGCGCCGGAAACAGGCTGCGCTGAAAGTTGTTCCAGCGCAGCTCGAGGATCGTATCGTCCGGCGCGATCGGCGTGTCGAGCACGTCGCAGATCACTTCGCCGGAATCGATGCCGTTGTCGACGTAGTGGAACGATGCACCGGTCATCGTCACGGGTTCGACGGGCGTCGTCGCGCCGCTCGCCCAGTCGACCCGCTCGCCGCGTGCGCCGTGCAGCGCGTCGAGCGTCGCCCACGCGCCGCGCCGCTGGTACGGCGAAGCGTCGGCCGTGATGCCGGGATGGATGTTCGCGATGCGGCGG
Organism: Burkholderia pseudomultivorans; assembly: GCF_902499075.1. GTDB lineage: Bacteria > Pseudomonadota > Gammaproteobacteria > Burkholderiales > Burkholderiaceae > Burkholderia > Burkholderia pseudomultivorans. The sequence continues at coordinate 44,510 of NZ_CABVPP010000052.1, forward strand.
TGAAAGCGCGCACCGGGCCGCACGAGTTCGTCGAGGATCACGAGCAGCCCGTCGAGCACGACGAGGTCGGCGTCGAGTTCGAGCAGCCGTTCGAGCAGCCGGCGCTCGAACGCCTGCTTGGCGGGAACGCGCTCGCGCGCGTCGCGCGACAGCCGCCGGTAGGTCGACGGGACCGAGCAGAACAGTTCGTCGACCGGCCGGCCCTGCACGGTCAGCCCTTCCGGCAGGATCCACGGGCGGCCCGGCGTGCGCGCGAACCCGTAGTCGGCGAGCTTCGCGCGGTCGGCCGGCGAGCCGTCGTCGTCGTCGACGATCACGCCCGCGAGCGTGTAGCGCTCGCCGAGCGGCGAGTCGTTCAGCCGCTCGACGAGGAATTCGAGCGGCGCCTTCATGTAGCGCGTACCGCCCCGGTAGGCGACCGGCTGGCCGGCGCGATCGGCCGCGCCGTTGCGCAGCGACTGGATGTAGACGAGATTTTTCTTCGGCATGAATGCGTCGTGGAAAACGGACAAAGGCGCCGCGGCCGGCGGGCCGCGGCGCGCATCGTCACCAGTTGTATTTCGCGGTGGCGATCACCGTGCGATCGTTGCCGAACATGCAGACCGAGCTCGACTGGCAGCCGCTGATGTAGTGGCGGTTGAACAGGTTGGTCGCGTTCACCGCGAAGCGCCAGTTGCGCATGTCGTAGTGGATCGCCGCGTCGAACAGCGTGTAGCTCGACACCGTCAGCGAGTTGTCGGTGTCGCCGGCCGACGCGCTCTGGTAGCGAATCCCGCCGCCGAGGCCGAAGCCCGACAGCGGGCCCGTGTGCCACGTCCAGTCGGCCCACAGCGACGCGATCTGGCGCGGCCGCGGCACGTCGACCGGCCAGTTGTTCAGCGACGCGTCGTTGGCTTTCACGACCTTCACGTCCTGGTACACGTAGGACGCGATCAGCGACAGGTTCGGCGTGACCTTGCCGGTCGCGCTCAGCTCGATCCCGCGCGAGCGCACCTCGCCCGTCTGCACGGACGTCGTGCCGGCTGGATCGAGACTCGTCGGCGTCGCCGTCAGCACGTTGGTCTGGTTGATCTGGTAAATCGCCGCGTTGAGCATCAGGTTCTTGCCGGGCGGCTGCCAGCGCAGGCCGGCCTCGACCTGCCTGCCGCGCGTCGGCTGCGGCAGGCCGCCGCCGTACAGGTTCACGCCGATCAGCGGATTGAACGACGTCGCGTAGCTGACGTACGGCGACAGCCCGTAGTCGCCCTGGTACGTGAGGCCGACGCGGCCCGTAAACGCGCTCACGTCCGCCTTCGACTGCGTGCCGGCCGCGCGATCGTCCATCCGCATGTTGACCCAGTCCTCGCGGCCGCCGAGCGTCAGCGTCCAGCGGTTCCACTTGATCTGGTCCTGCGCGTACAGGCCGAACGTGTTCATCGTCGTGTACGTGTTGGTGCGGTACGTGGTGTCCGGATTGGAGAACACGGCCGTCGTGACCGGCGTGTACACCGGGTTGTAGAGATTCAGCGTCGGCGCGGCGGCCAGCCATTCGCTGTCGGTCGCCGTCTGGCGGTTGTACTGGAAGCCGAGCAGCAGCGTGTGCTGGAGCGGCCCCGTCGCGAAGCGGCCCTCGACGTTGTTGTCGATGTCGAAGCGGCTGTAGTTCATCTGGAACACGCCGGCCCAGCGGTTGACGTCGGTCAGCGTGTCGTCGGCGAAGCCCGCTCCCCACACCGAGCCGTTGTCGAGCGACAGGTGCATCAGGCGCGTGTTCTGGCGGAACGTCCAGCTCGGCGTCAGGTTCCGCTCGAACTGGTAGCCGACTGACCACTGCTTCTTGCGGTAGTAGTTGAAGTTCGGATCGCCTTCGTACACATCCTTGCCGAGCTGCCCGTTCGGGTTCGGCAGCACCGTGCCCTGCGCGGGCAGGAAGTTCGACGAGATGTCGCCCCAGTCCTGCAGATAGGTCGCCGACAGCGTCAGCGACGTATCCGCATTCGGGCGCCAGCGGAACGACGGCGCGAGCGCGACGCGCTGGTCGTTGTTCGGGCCGGTCACCGCGTTGCCGTCGCGCGCGACGCCGACGAACCGGTACGCGTACTTGCCGTCCGGATCGAGTTTGTCGCCGACGTCGATCATGAACTGCTTGCGCGCGTAGTTGCCGATCTCGACGCCCGCCTCACGCACGCGCTCGCCGTCGGCCAGCTTGGTCTGCACGTCGACGATCGCACCCGGGTCGCCCGCGCCGTACAGCACGGAGGTCGGCCCGCGCAGCACGGTGATGCTGTCGATCATGTACGGGTCGACGCGCCAGCTCGACAGGTTCAGCGTGTTCGGCACCTGCAGCCCGTTCACGTACGCGGTCGGCGTGAAGCCGCGCAGCGCCGCGTACCAGTCCGAACGGTTGTCCGAACCGTACGACGAGAAACCCGGCACGTAGCGCAGCGCCGTGTTCACGTCGGTCGCGCCCGTCATTTCGATCTGCTGTGCGGTGACGACGTTGATCGTCTGCGGAATCTCGTTGATCGGCGTGTCGGTCTTCGTGCCGGTCCGGCTGCGCTTCGCGACCAGCCCGACCGTGCCGTCTCCTTCCGAGGCCGCGTTGACGCTGATCGTCGGCAGCGTGCCGTCGGCCGCACCGTTCGATGCGGCACTGCCGGTCGATGCCGCCGCGCCCGCATTCGCGGCCGGCGCCGTCTGTGCGAATGCCTGCCCGGTCGCCGCCGCCCCGAACGCGATGCTCGCCGCGGCTGCGATCGCACGCACGCGCGTGCCTGTTGCCCACTCCATCTTGTGTTGCTCCACTTGTCATGCGGTCTCCGACCGCGCCTTTGTCAAAGAGCGAAAGCCATGCGGCCCGCGCTCACCCCGTTGTCGTGTCGTGTCCGGGCCGCGCCGTCGTCCTGCGCGGGCGCGATCCCGCCTTCGAGCGACGCGCAGATCTCGTCCGCGCGGCGCGCCAGTACCGACAGCAGCGTGTCGGACAGGCCGTGGCTGTCTTCGCAGCAGCCCTGCAGATAGATGCGCGGCGCGAAATGCTCGGGCGTCGCGAGCAGGTAATCGCGCGTGACGTCGCCGCGCAGCAGTGCATCGCCGAGATGCGGCGCGAGCCCTTCGAGCAGCGATGCATGCGTGTCGCGCCGGTAGCCGGTCGCGAGCACCAGCGCGTCGAAGCGTTCGGTGCGCGTGTCGCCGTTCATCCGGTCGCGCAGCGTCAGCTCGATACGACCGTCGGCGCTGCGCGCCGCGGCCTCGATTGCGCTATTCGCGAGCAGCGCATGGCGCGGCGTGCCGTCGATGCGCTGCAGATAGAGCATTTCGTAGATCTGCTCGATCAGCGGCCGGTCGACCACCGCGTAGTTGGTGTCGCGATAGCGTTCCAGCAGCGCGCGCCGCGCGTCGTGCGGCTGCGCATAGACGACGTCGGTGAAGGCCGGGCTGAAGATCTCGTTGACGAACGGGCTGTCGTCGGCCGGCTTCAGCGCGCCGGCGCGCATCACGAGGCTGGCGTCGACATGCGGAAAGCGGCGCGCGAGATCGACGAACACCTCGGCGGCGCTCTGCCCCGCACCGATCACCGCGACGCGGCGGCGTTCGCCGTCCGGCGCGGCGACGAGCCGGCCGATGTCGGTCAGGTACGACGACGAGTGGATCACGCGGTCGCGGCCGAGCGCGGCGAACGCGTCGGGAATCGCGGGCGTGCCGCCGACGCCGACCGACAGTGCGCGCGTGACGCGCTGGCGCTCGTGCCCGGCGGCATCGCGCGACAGCACGCGCAGCGCGTCGATGCGCGCGCCGCTGCCGCGCACCGGCTCGATCGCGGTGACGGTCTCGCCGTAATGGACCTGGTCGTCGAATGCGTCGGCGACCCAGCTCAGGTAGTCGTGGAACTCGACGCGGGTCGGATAGAAGTTCTTCAGGTTGACGAATTCGTTCAGCCGGCCGCGCTCGAACAGATAGTTGATGAACGTGTAGCGGCTGGTCGGATCGCGCATCGTGACGAGATCCTTCAGAAACGAAATCTGCATCCGGCAGTCGTCGAGCAGCATGCCGCGATGCCAGCCGAATGCCGGCTGCCGCTCGACGAAGCAATGCGCGAGCGCGCGCGTGCCGCTGCGCTCCGCGAGGCGCACGGCCAGCGCCAGATTCGACGGCCCGAAGCCGACGCCGATCAGGTCGAATACGGTTTCTCTCTGCATGTCTCAGCTCCCTTGTCGATGAAACCGGCCCGTCAGACGTGACGGCCGGCGAAGAACGTCTCGCGCAGCGTGCGCATCCACAGCGGCTGCGCGTCGGCCAGTGCGAGCCGGCGCTGCCGCGCGAAGCCGTGCCGCGCGAGATAGTCGGCGAGCCGCGCGTGGCCGGCCGGCACGGCGCAGCCGACCGCTTCGGTGCGCGGATCGTCGAGAAACAGGTAATGGACGACGCACGGCAGCCAGCCGGCCACACAGTGCGGGCCGCGCCAGCGCGGCTCGCCGACCAGCATCCGCAGCCCGCGGTCGTAGTCGCGCGCCGCGACGTGCGGTGCGAGCGGGTCCTCCTTCAGCCAGAACGCGTCGAAATACGCGAACGGCTCGCCATCGAAGCAGCCGACGAGCGGCGTCAGGTGCGGATCGGCGTCGTGCGTGCCGGGCTGCGCGCCGGTCCAGCCGTCGCGCACACGCGGCTCGTCGAACCAGCGCGCGACGCGCGCGGCGTCCTCGTCCGGCTGCCAGCCGCGCAGCGTGAAGCGCACGCCGAGCGCCGGCAGGTCGCGCGCATAGACGACTCCGCGCGGCGCGGGCGGACGGCGCGGATGGCGGCGCCCGTCGGTCAGCATATGCAGCGTCGCGCACGGCGGCCGCGCGTCGACGAGCCACAAATCGGCCTGCTGTGCCCAGCCCTCGCGCATGCAGCGGCCGCCGTCGCCGAGCACGCCGCTCGCGCGCAGCGCATCGAGCGCGACCGCCGGCCACGCGGCCAGGTCGACGCGGATCGCCGCGCGTTTCGCGTCGTCCGAGAACGCCGCGGACAGCGCGGCCAGCAGCGCCCGCCGCTGGTCGGCCGGCGCCGCGCGATGGTTGTAGGCGACGACGCGCAGCGTGCCGTCGTCGGCGAGTTGCGCGCGCAGCAGCTGCGCGCCGATGCCGTCGCCTTGCGCGACACGGATCTCTGCGCCGTCGCGCAAGGCGAACAGCCCATCCGCGAACGCGAGGCGGCAGGTGTCGGGCATCGTGAATCCGTCCGGACGCACTTCAGCCAGCATGACGCACCTCCCGGTTCGTTTCTGCATGCACGCCCTCGTCGAGCCGCGCGCCGAGCGCCGCGAGCGTCGGCGACGCGAACACGTCGGCGACCGTCAGCGTGCGGCCCGCGCGGCACGCCGCATCGACGAAGCGCACGACGTCGAACGAGGTCGCACCGGCTTCGAACAGGTCCGCGTCGGGAGCCGGCGCGGCCGTCGCGAACGTGTCGGACCACAGCGCGGCGAGCGCGGCCGCCGCGCGCGGCGACCGTGCCGGCGTTTGCGCAGCGGCGGGCGCGACGTGCGCCGACGATCCGTCAACCCGCGCATCGGGCGCGCCGAGCGCCGCTTCGGACGCGCCGGCGAAGCGCGCAACCTCGTCGTGGTACAGCTCGACGAGCGTATCGACGAAGCCGCCGTCGAGCAGTTCGTCCGCATAGGAAAACGCCGCGCCGACGCGGCCGTCCGGATGCTCGACGACGTCCAGCTCCAGCGTGAACACGACGCGATGCCGCACGTCGTCGAAGCCGGCAAGCGACAGGCCGGCCCAGTCGCGCGCGGTCGCGCCGGTCGGCCGCAGGTAGTTGAACATCACCTGGAACAGCGGATTGGCCTGCGCGGCACGCGGTGCGCGCAACGCCGCGACCACGTCGGCGAACGGGACGTCGGCATGCGCATAGGCGGCCAGCGCCGTGTCGCGCACCTGCGCGAGCACGTCCGCGCGGCGCGCGGCGGCGTCGAGCCGCGTGCGCACCACCACCGCATTGATGAACAGGCCGAGCGCGTCGCGCGCCGCGTCGCCGGTCAGTTCGCGCGTCGACGCGAGCACGCCGACCGGCTGGTCGGTTTCGCCCGTCATACGGAACAGCGCGGTGTTCAGCGCGGCGTGCAGCAGCATCGGCAGCGTCGCGTGCGCGGCCGACGCGGCTTCGCGCGCGGCGCGGATCAGCGTCGCGTCGAATTCGAACGCGATGCGCGCGGCGCGCCATTGCGGCACGGCCGGCGCATCGGCGCGCTGCGGCAGCAGGCGCGCCGGCAGATCGGCAAGCGCGTCGCGCCAGTAGGCGACGCGCGCGGGATCGCACGGCGCGGGCAATACGAGCGGCACACCTTCGGATGCGGGCGCCGGTCGGCCGCTCACCTGCGCGACATAGTGCGCGCGGATCGCGTCGAGCCACAGTTCGATCGATTCGCCATCCGACACGATGTGATGAATCGTCACCGACAGCACGTGATCGTCCGCACCGAGCCGCAGCACGCGCGCGCGCCACAGCGGCGCATCGGCGGCGAGGTCGAACGGCGCGAGCGCATCCTCGTCGGTCAGCGTGCGCGCGCAGGCGAGCGCGTCGGGTTGCGCGGAAAGATCGACGACCGGCAGCGCGACCGGCGCCGGATCGACGATCCGCTGGCCCGGGCCGGCATCCGGTCGCACGACGATCCGCGCGCGCAGCGCCGGATGCGTCGCCGCCGCGGCGGAAAATGCGGCGCGCAGCGCGTCGACGTCGAGTGCGCCCCGCACGCGCAGCGCGACCGGGATGTTGTACGCGGCGCTGTCCGGCTGCGCGCGCCACAGGAACCACAGTCCGAGCTGCGCGGGCGACAGCGGCCACACGCCGTGCGCGTCGGGTTTCGCGATCGCGACGCCCGGCGCGGCCGCCCCCGCCAGCGCGGCGCGCGGCGCATCGGCAACCTGCCGCGCATACTGCGCGAGCACCGGCGCCTCGAACAGCGCCCGTACCGGCACGTCGCGGCCGAGCCGCTCGGCCACGCGCGTCGCGACGCGCACCGCGGCCAGCGAATGACCGCCGAGATCGAAGAAGTGATCGCCGCGACCGACGCGCTCGACGTTCAGCACGTCGCACCAGATCGCCGCGAGCGCGGCTTCGTCGCCTGCGAGCGGCGCTTCGTACGCACGTTCGATGCGCACCGGCGCCGGCAGCCTCGCACGATCGACCTTGCTGTTCGCGTTGCGCGGCAGCGCATCGAGCACGATCAGTTGCGCGGGCACCATGTAGTCGGGCAGCGTGCGGCGCAGGTGCGCGTCGAGCGTCGCCGCGTCGACCGGCTGCGCGGCCGCGCGCGCGTCGGCGGTCAACTCGACATAGGCGACGAGCTGCGCGTGTGCACCCTGCCCGTGCACGACCGCGCATGCTTCGCGCACCGCATCGTGCGCGGCGAGCTGCGCCTCGATCTCGCCCAGCTCGATGCGCAAGCCGCGCAGCTTGACCTGGTGATCGACGCGGCCGATGAAGTCGAACACGCCGTCCGCGCGACGCCGCACGAGATCGCCGGTGCGATACAGGCGTGCGCCGGGCGCGCCGTACGGATCGGGCACGAAACGCTCGGCGGTCAGCGCGGGACGGTCGAGATAGCCGCGCGCAACGCCGATCCCTTCGCCGCCCAGGTAAAGCTCGCCGATCACGCCGACCGGTAGCGGATGCAGCCGCGCGTCGAGCACGTGCGCGGTGCGTGCGCCGACCAGCGTGCCGATCGGCAAATACGCGGCGTCGCCGAGCGCGGCCGGATCGTCGCCGGGCCGGAACATCCACAGCGTCGGCGTGATGACTGTCTCGGTCGGGCCGTAGCCGTTCACCACGCGCACGTTCGGCAGCGCGCGGCGCAGCATCGCGAACGCTTCGCGCGAGGTCGCCTCGCCGCCGACCGTCAGCGAGCGCAGCGTCGGCGGCGCACCGTGCGCGAGCGCCCATTCGGCGAGCTGTGCGGCGCAGCCCGGCGGCACGTAGGTCATCGTCACGCCGTCGCGGACCATCATCGCGCAGGTTTGCGCGGGCGGCCACAGCACGTCGGCCGTCACCGACACGGCAGCGCCCGACATGTATTGCGAAAACCAGCCTTCGTGCGCGCCGTCGAAATTGACCGACTGGAACAGCAGGAACACGTCGTGTTCGCCCGCGCCGTAGCGTTGCGCGATCGCCGCGCAGTGCCGCGCGAACGCGGCGTGCTCGACGATCACGCCCTTCGGCTTGCCGGTCGAGCCCGACGTGTAGATCGCATAGGCCGCGTGGCCGGGCAGCACGTCCGGCAGCGCGACGTGCGCCGCTTCGTCGAGCGCTTCGAGCGCGTCCGCGCGCCACACGCGCAGGCCGGGCAGCTCGGGCAGCGACGCGGCGCTTGCACGATCGGTCAGCACATGCGCGATGCGCGCATCGTCGACGATCTGCGCGAGCCGTTCGCGCGGATGCGCCGGATCGAGCGGCACGAACGCAGCGCCCGATTTCAGCACCGCGATCAACGCGACCAGCAGGTCGACCGAGCGCTGCAGCGCGACACCGACGCGCATTTCCGGCCGCACGCCGGCCGCGACCAGATGGCGCGCAAGCCGCGCCGCGCGCGCATCGACTTCGCCGCGCGTCAGCGCGCGGTCGATGTCGGCGACGCCGCGCGCGTCGGGGCGCGCCCGCGCATGCGCGGCGATGCGCGCGTGCACCGGCACGAACGGTTCGACGTCGGCCGCGCCGTCCGGCGCATTCCATGCGAACAATTGCGCGCGCTCGGCGTCCGGCAGCCAGTCGAGGTCGCCGACCGGCGTGCCGGGCCGTGCGAGCGCATCGGCCAGCAGCGTGACGAAACGCGCGGCCAGCCGCGCGATCGAGTCTGCGTCGAACAGGTCCAGCGCGTAGATGAACGCCGCGTCGAACGCGCCGTCCGGCGTCGCTTCGATCGACAGCGTCAGGTCGAATTTCGCGGACGGCGTGCCCGACGGCAGCAGCGCGGCCGCGGCCGTGCCGAGTGCCGGCAGCGTGCGGCGTACGCCGTAGGCGGCCATCACCTGGAACAGCGGATGATGGCTCGCGCTGCGCGGCACGCCGAGCGCGTCGACGACCTGCTCGAACGGCACGTCCTGATGCATCTGCGCATCGACGAGCGCGCGCTGCGTGCGCTCGACCAGCGACGTGAAATCGCCGGTCGCCGGCACAGCGACGTCGATCGCGAGCGTGTTGACGAAGAAGCCGATCAGGTCGACCGTCTCCGCGCGTTCGCGGTTCGCGGCCGGCACGCCGACGCAGATCCGCGCGTCGCCGGTCGCGCGCGCGAGCAGCGCATCGAGCGCGGCGAGCAGCACCGCGAACGGCGTTGCGCCCGACGCGGCCGCGAACGCGCGCAATTGCGCACCGAGCCGCGCGTCGAGCGCAAACACGTGACG
>NZ_CABVPP010000053.1 GCF_902499075.1 Burkholderia pseudomultivorans
GGCCGCGGCGTCGAACGCGATGACGGTGCCGCGGCGCGGCGTGCCGTCGCGACGACGACCGCGCCACGCGAAGCGGGTTTCGCGAGGCGGCGTGCTCATGCGTCCGGTGTCGCGGCCAGTGCTTCCGCGACGCTCGTCGTGCCGTCGCGCACGCGCGCGAGCGCGGCGTCGCGCAGCGTGCGCACGCCTTCGGCTGCCGCGCATCGCGCGAGTTCGCCGACGCTGGCGCGCGCGACGATACGCTCCGCCAGTCCCGGCGAAACCGGCATCGTCTGGTGCAGGCCGATGCGGCCGCGATAGCCGATCCCATGACACGCGGGGCAGCCGCGCGCGACGAACGGCCGCCACCCCGATTCGAGCGCCGACCCGTCGCAGCCGGCTTCGCGCAGCGCGCGCGGCGGCGCGTCCGAATGCGTGCGGCACGCAACGCACAGGCGCCTGACGAGGCGTTGCGCGGTCACGAGGCGCAGCGCGGCCGCGAGATTGTAGGGTGCGACGCCGATGTCGAGCAGTCGCGCGACGGCGGCCGGTGCGTCGTTCGTATGCAGCGTCGACAGCACCAGATGGCCGGTCTGCGCGGCCTTGATCGCGACGTCCGCGGTTTCCGCATCGCGAATCTCGCCGACCATGATGACGTCCGGGTCCTGCCGCAGCAGCGCGCGCAGCGCGGTGGCGAACGTGAGCCCGGCTTTCTCGGCGACGCCGACCTGGTTGATGCCGTCGAGCTGGATCTCGGCCGGGTCCTCGACCGTGCAGACGTTGTGCGCGTCGCGATCGAGCATCTGCAGCGCGCAGTAGAGCGACAGCGTCTTGCCGCTGCCGGTCGGTCCGGTGACGAGCACGAGGCCGTGCGGCGCACGTATCGCGGCTTCCATCGCACGGGCCTGCTGCGCGTCGAAGCCGAGGCGTTCGAGCGTGAGATCGGGCGGCAGCGTTTCGAGCCGGCGCAGCACCAGTTTTTCGCCGAACAGCGTCGGCAGCGAACTGACGCGGTAGTCGCCGCGCGTGCCGCCGTCGAGCGCGATGCGCAGCCGGCCGTCCTGCGGCAGCCGGCGTTCGGCGATGTCCATCCGCGCGAGTACCTTGATCCGCGTGACCAGCGCGTCGCGCAGGTGAGCGGGCGGCCGCGCGTGCTCGTGCAGCACGCCGTCGATGCGCACGCGAATGCGCCAGCCGGTCTCGAACGGTTCCACGTGAATGTCCGATGCGTCGCGCGCGTCTGCCGCGTGCAGCGTATCGGTCAGCAGCCGTACGGCCGGCGCATCGTCGAGCTGGGCGGCATCGAGCGAGCGGGATGCCGCGGCATCGGCGAGGGTGGGCGGTTGCGTGTGCAACGGCGCCCCTGGAGCGGAAAAGTGCATGTGAGCCGGCGCGTCGGCCGCCTGTTGAGCGTGACCCGTCCATGGTCGCGCGTCGCGGGCGGCGTGGGCAGTCGGCCGTTCGGCTATGGCCCCGTTAGCGGCGGGAGAGGGCCTTCATGCGCGGTGCCGTGCCGCGCGGCTTGAACAGCTTGACGGTGCGCACCGCCTGATCGTCGCTGCGCATCACTTCGAGCATCACGTCGCCGATCTTCAGGCAGACGTCGTCTTCGGGGATTTCCTCGAGGATTTCGAGGATCAGGCCGTTCAGCGTTTTCGGGCCGTCGGTCGGCAGCTTCAGATGCAGCCAGCGGTTCAGTTCGCGCAGCGGCATGCTCGCCGCGACGATGCATTCGCCGTTTTCGTCCCAGCCGCCCGCGCGCTCGCTGCGCGGCATCGACGTCGTGAATTCGCCGATCAACTCCTCGATGATGTCCTCGGGTGTGACGAGCCCTTCGAGTTCGCCGTACTCGTTGACGACCAGCGCGGTGCGTTGCCGGCTCTCCTGGAAGTACTGAAGCTGCTGGACGACCGGCGTGCCCGACGGCACGTAGTATGGCTCGGCGAGCAGCGCGCGCAGCGTGTCGCGGTCGAAGTCCTGGTTGTGCAGCGCGGTCAGCGTCTTGCGCACGTGCAGCACGCCGAGCACCTTGTCGATGTCGCCCTCGTAGACGACCAGGCGGTTGTGATAGCAGGTTTCGAGCTGGCGCAGCACGTCGTCGAGCGGCGCGTGGAAGTTCAGCGATTCGATCTGGCGGCGCGGCACCATCACGTCGTCGACAGTGATGTTCTCGAGGTCGAACAGGTTGAGCAGGATGCTGCGGTGCTTGGTCGGCATGAAGCTGCTCGACTCGAGCACGATGGCGCGCAGCTCGTCCGCCGACATCCGCTGGTCGCGCCCCTTCTTCGTGTTGATGCGCAGCACCCACAGCACGCCGTTCGCAAGCGCGTTGACGAACCACACGACCGGCTTGAACACGCGCATCAGCGGTGCGATCACGAGGCTCGCGGGCAGCGCGATGCGCTCGGGGAACGTCGCACCGACGATCTTTGGCGCGATTTCCGCGAACACGATGATCAGGAACGCGACGATGCCGGTCGCGATCGACAGCGCGAGATTGTTACGGCCGAACGTATGCAGCGCGAGCGACGTCGTCAGGACCGGGATGATCGTGTTGAACAGGTTGTTGCCGATCAGGATCACGCTGAGCAGCAGGTCGGTCCGCGCGAGCAGGCCCTGGGTGGTTTTCGCGCCGAGCGCGCCCTGGCTTGCGAGATGCTTGAGCCGATGGCGGTTGAGCGCCATCATCGCGGTTTCGGAAATCGAAAAGAAGCTGGAACAGAGGAGAAGCAGGAAGACGGCGCCGATTTGCGCCCATAAGGGAATTTGGTCCACGCGTCGGAAAGGGCAGTGAAGGACAGGGATGGGGGGAATATAGCAGAGGCCGGCGGCGGGGATGTGTCGCCCCCGGTCGGGCGGATGCTGCGAACGGACAAGAAGCGGACGAAAAAAAACCGTGCACGTCGTGCACGGTTTTTTGCAAATCTGGTCGGGGTGAGAGGATTCGAACCTCCGGCCTCTACGTCCCGAACGTAGCGCTCTACCAGGCTAAGCTACACCCCGATTTGGACTCTTCCGATTTCGCCGTCTTCTTCAAGACCGCTGCGTCGTCGAGCAAGAACATAACTATAACAGCGCTTTTTCGAAAAAGGAATACTTTGTTGAAGAAATTTTTTCGAGACGGGTGCGATACGCCGATGGCTGCCGCTTATGACTGCCGCGACGTCGAATACGAGCACAGCCCGAGCAGGCTTTCCTTGTAGATCGAATCCGGGAACGCGGCAATCGCGCTCGCCGCGGCCTGCGCTTCCTGGCGCGCGCATTCGAGCGTATGGTCCAGCGCACCCGAGCGCGTGATCGCGTCGAAGATCGTGTCGAAGCGGTCGGTGCCGCCCTGTTCGATCGCCTCGCGCGCCAGCGCCGACTGCTCGGGCGTGCCGCGCTCGATCAGATAGATGAGCGGCAGCGTCGGCTTGCCTTCGCGCAGGTCGTCGCCGGCATTCTTGCCCATCGCCTCGGCGGTGCCCGCATAGTCGAGCCAGTCGTCCATGATCTGGAAGGCGGTGCCGATCCGGCGGCCGTATTCGGCCGCGGCGGCTTCGGTCGGCGCGTCGGCGCCCGCGAGCACCGCGCCCAGCCGCGCCGATGCCTCGAACAGCTTGGCAGTCTTGTAGCGGATCACCTGCATGTAGCGCGTCTCGTCGACGTCGGCGTCGTGCATGTTGAGCAGCTGCAGCACCTCGCCTTCGGAAATGATCGTGGTCGCTTCGGACAGGATTTCCATCACACGCATCTTGCCCACGCCGACCATCATCTCGAACGAGCGCGAATAGAGGTAATCGCCCACCAGCACGCTCGCCGCGTTGCCGAACAGCGCGTTGGCCGTCTGGCGGCCGCGGCGCAGCTCCGATTCGTCGACGACGTCGTCGTGCAGCAGCGTGGCCGTGTGGATGAACTCGACGACGGCGGCCAGCACGTGCCGCTGGTGCGAGGTCTCGCCGAGCGCGCCGGCGACGAGCAGCAGCAATGCCGGACGCAGCCGCTTGCCGCCCGCGCCGATGATGTACTCGGCGATCTGGTTGATCAGCAGCACGTCGGACGCGAGGCTTTGCCGGATAACGCGATTCACCTGCTCCATGTCGCTGGCGATCGGGGCGAGCAGGTGGGCGGCGCTGAGGGTGGGGGAGGCGGTGGACGACGACATGATGATGGAATTGGGTGATGCCGCGGATTATAAGTCGAATCCGCCATATTCCGGTCTGCCGCACGTTCCGGACCCGCGATTTTGGCCGTCCGGCCGAGGCCTGCGCGCGGCAATCGTCAATCGGCTTTGACTTCGATGCTAACTCTCTGTATAATCACGCCTTTTCCGCGCGTGGTGTGCGGAAAAATGGATCCAGAGTGAGGTTCTCAATGTACGCGGTCATAAAAACCGGCGGCAAGCAGTACAAGGTTGCCGTTGGCGAAAAACTGAAAGTAGAACAGATACCGGCTGACATTGACGCTGAAATCACGCTCGACCAGGTTCTCGCAGTGGGCGAAGGCGAATCGATTAAGTTCGGTACGCCGCTGGTCAGTGGGGCTTCCGTCAAGGCCACCGTTGTGTCGCACGGTCGTCATGCCAAGGTCACCATCTTCAAGATGCGTCGCCGGAAGCACTACCAAAAGCACGGCGGCCACCGCCAGAACTACACTGAGCTGCGCATCGACGCGATCAACGCGTAAGCGCCTCGGTAAAGGAGCAATCAGATGGCACACAAAAAGGCAGGCGGCTCTTCCCGGAACGGCCGCGACTCCGAGTCGAAACGTCTCGGCGTGAAAGTGTACGGCGGCCAGGCGATCAACGCCGGCGGCATCATCGTGCGTCAGCGCGGCACGCGCATGCACGCTGGCGATAACGTCGGCATGGGCAAGGATCACACCCTGTTCGCGCTGGTCGACGGCCACGTGAAGTTCGCGACCAAGGGCGCGGACAAGAAGCATACGGTCATCGTCGTCCCGGCGGCTGCCTAAGTTCAGGCACCCACGGGCTTCGTAGCCGAAAGGCCCCGCAGTCTTCGCGGGGCCTTTTTTATTTGGCCGGCGGTCGCGTGCGCGTGACCGCCGGTTGCGCGCGTCCGCGCTCGATCGGCCGAACGGCAGATTGTTCAAGCACGCGGGCGCGCGGCACAATAGCGGAAATACTGGGCGGAGTGACGAATGAAGTTCATTGACGAAGCACGAATCGAAGTCATCGCCGGGGACGGAGGTGATGGCAGCGCGTCGATGCGCCGCGAGAAATTCGTTCCGTTCGGCGGACCGGACGGCGGTGACGGCGGCCGGGGCGGCAGCGTTTACGCGATCGCCGACCGCAACATCAACACGTTGATCGACTACCGTTACGCGAAGAAGCATCTCGCGCGCAACGGCGAGAACGGTCGCGGCTCGGATTGCTACGGCAAGGGCGGCGACGACATCACGCTGCGCATGCCGGTCGGCACGATCATCACCGACATGGATACCGGCGAGCTGATCGCCGACCTGACCGAGCACGACCAGCAGGTGATGCTCGCGAAGGGCGGCGCCGGCGGCCTCGGCAACCTGCATTTCAAGTCGAGCACGAACCGCGCGCCGCGCCAGAAAACCGACGGCAAGCCGGGCGAGCGGCGCATGCTGAAGCTCGAGCTGAAGGTGCTGGCCGACGTCGGCCTGCTCGGCATGCCGAACGCGGGCAAGTCGACGTTCATCTCGTCGGTGTCGAACGCGAAGCCGAAGATCGCGGACTACCCGTTCACGACGCTCGCGCCGAATCTCGGCGTCGTGCGCGTCGGCCCGAGCAAGAGCTTCGTGATTGCCGACATCCCGGGGCTGATCGAGGGCGCCGCCGAAGGCGCGGGCCTCGGCCATCAATTCCTGCGGCACCTGCAGCGCACCGGCGTGCTGCTGCATCTCGTCGACCTCGCGCCGTTCGATGAATCGGTCGATCCGGTCGCGGAAGCAAAGGCGATCGTCGGCGAGCTGCGCAAGTACGACGAGGCGCTCTACGAGAAGCCGCGCTGGCTCGTGCTGAACAAGCTCGACATGGTGCCGGAAGACGAGCGCGAAGCGCGCGTCGACGATTTTCTCGAGCGTTTCGGCTGGGACGGCCCGGTGTTCGAAATCTCGGCGCTGACGGGCCAGGGCTGCGAGGCGCTGTGCTACGCGATCTACGACTACTTGGCCGAGCATTCGGACGCGCACCGCGCGGCGGAGGCGGAAGACCTGGCCGCGGACGTGCGCTTCCGCGACGCGCCGTCTGCCGGCGGCGAGGCGCCGGGCGACGACGCCTGAGCGGCGCCGACACGGCTCCGAAGCGCGCCGGACCTGCGTCCGGCGCCGGAATTCAATCGCGCCCGGCCGGGCAGGCATCAGATACAGGAGACAGCGCACGATGCGTTCGATCATCGCGGATTCGAAGCGATTGGTGGTGAAGGTGGGTTCCAGCCTCGTGACCAACGACGGCAAGGGGCTCGATCATGCTGCGATCGGCCGCTGGGCCGCGCAGATCGCTGCGCTGCGCGCGCAGGGCAAGGAAGTCGTGCTCGTCAGCTCGGGTGCGATCGCCGAAGGCATGCAGCGGCTCGGCTGGAGCAAGCGGCCGCGCGAGATCGACGAGCTGCAGGCGGCCGCCGCGGTCGGCCAGATGGGGCTCGCGCAGGTCTACGAGAGCCGCTTCACCGAGCACGGCATCCGCACCGCGCAGATCCTGCTCACGCATGCCGACCTCGCGGATCGCGAGCGCTACCTGAATGCGCGTTCGACGCTGCTCACGCTGCTGCGGCTCGGCGTCGTGCCGATCATCAACGAGAACGACACGGTCGTGACCGACGAAATCAAGTTCGGCGACAACGACACGCTCGGCGCACTCGTCGCGAACCTGATCGAAGGCGATGCGCTGATCATTCTCACCGATCAGTCGGGATTGTTTACCGCGGATCCGCGCAAGGACCCGTCCGCGACGCTGGTCGCGGAGGCGAACGCGGGCGCGCCGGAGCTCGAGGCGATGGCGGGCGGCGCGGGCTCGAGCCTCGGCCGCGGCGGGATGCTGACGAAGATTCTCGCGGCGAAGCGTGCGGCCCATAGCGGCGCGAACACCGTGATCGCGAGCGGTCGCGAAGCCGACGTGCTCGTGCGTCTTGCCGGCGGCGAGGCGATCGGCACGCAGCTGATCGCGCGCACCGCGCGGATGGCGGCGCGCAAGCAGTGGATGGCCGACCACCTGCAGGTGCGCGGGCACGTCGTGATCGATGCGGGTGCGGTCGAGAAGCTGACGGCCGGCGGCAAGAGCCTGCTGCCGATCGGCGTGACCGACGTGCAGGGCGCGTTCGCGCGCGGCGAGGTGATCGCGTGCGTCGGCCCCGACGGGCGCGAAGTAGCGCGCGGCCTGACGAACTACAGCAGCGCCGAAACCAAGCTGATCCATCGCAAGCCGAGCGGCGAGATCGAAACCGTGCTCGGTTACATGCTGGAGCCCGAGCTGATCCATCGCGACAACCTCGTGCTGGTGTGATCGCGCGGTCCTGCATCGGCTCGCTGATATGAAAAAGCCCGCAGCTGCGGGCTTTGTTTCGAACGGCAAGCCGGCGGCGCAGGGCCGCGAGGCGCCGTACTCAGCGCATCTGGCTCATCGCGGTGCGGTGAAAGCGGATGTTCTCGAGGATCTGCTGGGTCGTGCCCTGCGGCATCTTGTTCGAGCACAGGTAGTCCTGGTACAGCGCCGAGTGGTAGGCGTTCAGCTCGCCGTTCTCGATGCGCCGCCAGTCGTTCTCGACCGTGCGGTCCCACGCGTCGTGATCCGAATTCAGGCCCGCGTACTGGCGCCATTCGTAGGTGTCGCAGCGGATGCCTTCGTAGTTCACGTTGCGCGCGCCTGCGGGGCTCGTGATGACGACCGTGTAACGCACGACGCCGTCGCTGCCGACCGCGAGCGACTTCGCATCGACGAAAAATTTCAGCGGCGTATTCTGCGACACGTTGAACGGCAGCAGGTCGGCCGTCTGCGGCAGCGCGGGCAGCGTATCGACCGCGTTTTCCTTCCAGTTGCCCTGGCGGTCCAGCAGATACACGAATGCGCTGTCATCCTTGTTGGTCGGTGCCTTCGAATTCGCGCAGCCGGCCAGTGCGGCCGCCGCGGCGATCGATGCGAGCGCGAGAGCAATCGCTTTCAATATGCATTCCTCGTAAAAAAAGGGCGCGACACCATGGTCGCGCCCGGTCATGCAGTTCGATTCGTCACTTGCCGACGATCACGCGGGGCGGCATCTCGTCGAGCGTGCTCGCCTCCACTTCGATCTCGGAACAGACCACCGATGTGTCGACAATCGTCAGCGTCTGCTGGGGCTGGGCGCCGACGACGCGCGGATAGCGCGACAGACGCGGCCCGCGCGGCTTTTCGGCTCGCTGCGCCGGGCGGCGCAGGAAGCGCGACAGTTCCGTCAGCGCCAACTGATAGACATCCCGCTTGAACTCGATCACCGCGTCGAGCGGCACCCAGTACTCGTTCCAGCGCCACGCATCGAACTCCGGGTGATCGGTCGCGCGCAAGCAAATGTCGCAATCGCGTCCGACCATCCGCAGCAGGAACCAGATCTGTTTCTGGCCGCGGTAATGGCCGCGTACTTCACGCTTGATGAACTTGTCAGGCACCTCGTAACGCAACCAGTCGCGTGTGCGGCCGATTATCTTGACGTGTTCCGGATGCAGCCCGGTTTCCTCGTGCAATTCCCGGTACATCGCCTGCATGGGGGTCTCGCCGTACTTGATCCCACCTTGAGGAAACTGCCAGGAGTGCTCGCGGAGCCGTTTGCCCCAAAACACCTCGTTGCGCGCGTTCAAGAGGATGATGCCGACGTTCGGGCGAAAGCCTTCACGATCCAGCATACAACCACCTTCGAATCCTTTAAAATTGCTTTGATTATAAACAGATAACGGGCGCTGCGCACCGTGCCGGAGCGAATCCGCGCGGGGCGTGCCGGCTGAATTGTCCCTGATTTGTCTGCTAAGTCATCTGCGCCATTGCCGTTCGCCGCGCGCAGCTTTTTCACCTTGAATCTTTTTCGGGCGCCCCGCCTGGGGGCGCCGTTTTTGGAACCGTCCGCATGAAAGCTTCCCGTTTCTTTATCGGCACCCTGAAAGAGGCACCCGCCGACGCAGAGATCGTCAGTCACAAGCTGATGGTGCGCGCCGGCATGATCCGTCGCGTCGCCGGCGGCATCTACAACTACCTGCCGGTCGGCCTGCGTTCGATTCGCAAGGTCGAGGCGATCGTGCGCGAGGAAATGAACCGGGCGGGCGCCCTCGAACTGCTGATGCCGGCCGTGCAGCCGGCCGAGCTGTGGCAGGAATCGGGCCGCTGGGAGCAGTACGGTCCCGAGCTGCTGCGCTTCAAGGACCGCAAGGACAACGACTTCGTGATCGGGCCGACGCACGAGGAAGTCGTCACCGACATCGCGCGCAACCAGATCAAGAGCTACCGGCAGATGCCGGTGAACTTCTATCAGATCCAGACGAAGTTCCGCGACGAGATCCGCCCGCGCTTCGGCGTGATGCGCGGCCGCGAATTCATCATGAAGGACGCGTACTCGTTCGACAAGGATGCCGAAGGCCTCAACGAGTCGTATCGCAAGATGTACGACGCGTACGTGCGCATCTTCACGCGCCTGGGTCTCGAGTTCCGCGCGGTCGCGGCCGACAGCGGTTCGATCGGCGGCAACTTCTCGCACGAGTTCCACGTGATCGCCGATACGGGCGAGGACGCGATCGCCTATTGCCCGACCTCCGAGTTCGCGGCGAACGTCGAGGCCGCCGAAGCGCTGTCGCTGATCGCCGAGCGCGCAGCGCCGGCCGAAGCGATGGAGAAGGTCGCGACGCCCGGCAAGGCGAAGTGCGAGGCGGTTGCCGAACTGCTCGGCATTCCGCTCGAGCGCACCATCAAGTCGATCGTGCTGGCAACCGACAACGAGGGCGCCGAGCCGACGATCTGGCTCGTGATGCTGCGCGGCGACCACGACCTGAACGAGATCAAGGTATCGAAGCTGCCGGGGCTGAAGAACCACCGCTTCGCGACCGAGCAGGAAATCGTCGAATGGTTCGGCACGCCGCCGGGCTATCTCGGCCCGGTCGGCACGAAGAAGCCGGTGAAGGTGATCGCGGATCGCACGGTCGCGAACATGAGCGACTTCGTGGTCGGCGCGAACGAGGTCGACTATCACATCGCGGGCGTGAACTGGGGCCGCGACCTGCCGGAGCCGGAGGTCGCCGACGTGCGCAACGTGCAGAAGGGCGATCCGTCGCCGGACGGCAAGGGCGTGATCGACATCTGCCGCGGCATCGAGGTCGGCCACGTGTTCCAGCTCGGCACCAAGTATTCGGAAGCGATGGGCGCGACGTTCCTCGACGAGTCGGGCAAGCCGCAGCCGATGCTGATGGGCTGCTACGGGATCGGCGTCACGCGCATTCTCGGCGCGGCGATCGAACAGAACTTCGACGACAAGGGCATCATCTGGCCCGAGTCGATTGCGCCGTTCGAGGTCGTGCTGTGCCCGATGGGCTATGACCGCAGCGACGCGGTGCGCGAAGCGGCCGACAAGCTGTACGCGGAGCTCAGCGCGGCCGGCATCGACGTGATCCTCGACGATCGCGGCGAGCGTCCGGGCGTGATGTTCGCCGACTGGGAACTGATCGGCGTGCCGCATCGCGTCGTGATCGGCGAGCGCGGGCTCAAGGAAGGCAAGATCGAGTACCAGGGCCGCCGCGACGCCGAAGCGACGCTGCTGCCGGCGGATGCCGTCGCGGCGACGGTCGCGGAAAAGATCCGCGCGGCGCTCGCCCACTAAGCGCACCGACCGGGGAACACGGTGGAATACACCTTTCTGTCGGCCACCGTGCTTCTCGTGCTGATCACCGATCCGCTCGGCAACATCCCGCTGTTCATCTCGGCGATGCGCGACGTGCCGCGCGAGCGGCGCGTGAAGCTGATCCTGCGCGAGGTGGGGATCGCGTTCGTGATCCTGCTGTTCTTCATGCTGGTCGGCGACCGCTTCCTGCGGATGATGAGCCTGACCGACCTGTCGCTGCGGCTCGGCGGCGGGATCGTGCTGTTCCTGATCGCGCTGCGGATGATCTTCCCGCACCCGGACGGCGCGCTCGGCAACGATCCGCGCGCGGGCGGCGAGCCGTTCATCGTGCCGCTCGCGATTCCGGCGCTCGCGGGGCCGTCTGCGCTCGCGACGGTGATGCTGCTGACGTCGCAGGCGCCCGGCAAGATGCTCGAGTGGGTCGGTGCGCTGACGGTCACGATGATCGTCTGCGCGGTCACGCTGGTGCTGGCCGAGCGGATCCAGCAGTGGATCGGCGAGCGCACGGTCGCGGCGTTCGAGCGGCTGATGGGGCTCGTGCTGGTCGCGATCTCGGTCGAGATGATGCTGGGCGGCATCCGCGCGTTCGTCCACCAGCTGTAGGGCAGCCGCGGCACGAACGGATGAAAAAAAAGCGGCGCTCCGGGCAACCGGGCGCCGCTTTCTTCTTTATGTGCTGCGAAGCGGGGCGATCAGACGTTCGCGGTCAGCGCGCGGATCGTCGGCAGGTTGCGCCAGTAGCCCTTCGCGTCCATCCCGCAGCCGAACACGTAGCGGTCCGGCACCGAGAAGCCGCAGAAGTCGGGATGCAGCGGCTTCGCCTTCGCGAGCGTCTTCTCGCACAGCACGGCCGACATGAAGCGCTTCGCGCCCATGTCGAGGATGCGGTCGCGGATCGCGGCCATCGTCTCGCCTTCGTCGAGGATGTCGTCGAGCACGAGCACGATCCGGTCCTTCACCGATTCGCGCGGCGCGACGCGCCAGTGCATTTCCGGGCTGCCCTGGGTCGTGTTGCGGTAGCGCGTCAGGTGGATGTAGTCGAATTCGAGCGGGAAATCGAGATGCGGCAGCAGCATCCCGGTAAACACCGCGGCGCCGCCCATCACCGAGAGCACGAGCGGGAACGCGTCGCCGATCTCGGCGCGGATCGCGTCGGCCATCCGGGCGATCGACGCGTTGACGGCGTCCGCCGAGACGATCTCTTCGGAGTGGTCGAAAATATGGAGGGCTTCTTCGCGGTTCATGTGTTCTGGCGGGCAGTCGGTATACAAATAAGAATGAAGCAGAACGGGCGGCGCGCGCTACAGCACAAACCCGCGCGCCGACCGTCGGGCGAAATCAGCGCAGGCCGGGCATCATGCCCTTCAGGCCGCGCATCATCTTCTGCATGTTGCCCCCCTTCAGCTTCTTCATCATCGTACGCATCTGGTCGTACTGGTTCAGCATCCGGTTGACTTCCTGCACCGGCACGCCCGCGCCGGCTGCAATGCGGCGCTTGCGCGTCGCCTTGATGATCTCGGGTTTCGCGCGCTCGGCGGGCGTCATCGAGCTGATGATCCCCTCCATCCGGCGGATCTGCTTCTCGGCCTGGCCCATGTCGGCGCCGGCCGCGGCCTGCTGGAACTGCGCGGGAAGCTTGTCCATCAGCGACGACAGGCCGCCCATGTTCTTCATCTGGGAGATCTGTGCGCGGAAATCGTTCAGGTCGAAGTCGCCGCCTTTCTTCACCTTGTCGGCGAGTTTCTGCGCGGCCTGCACGTCGACGCCGCGCTGCGCTTCCTCGACGAGCGCGAGGATGTCGCCCATGCCGAGGATCCGGTTCGCCATCCGGTCCGGGTGGAACACCTCGAGGCCGTCGAGCTTCTCGGCGACGCCGACGAACTTGATCGGCTTGCCCGTCACGTGCCGCACCGACAGCGCGGCGCCGCCGCGCGAATCGCCGTCGAGCTTGGTCAGCACGACGCCGGTGAGCGGCAGCGTGTCGTTGAACGCCTTCGCGGTGTTGACCGCATCCTGGCCGAGCATCGCGTCGACGACGAACAGCGTTTCGGCCGGCTTCAGCACGCCGTGCAGCGCGGCGATTTCCTGCATCATCGCCTCGTCGATGCCGAGACGACCGGCCGTGTCGACGATCAGCACGTCATGGTAGTGGCGCTTCGCCCAGTCGACGGCCGCGAGCGCGATGTCGACGGGTTTCTGCTCGGGCGTGGACGGGAAGAAGTCGGCGCCGACCTGTTCGCTCACCGTTTTCAACTGCATGATCGCGGCCGGGCGATACACGTCGCACGACACGGTCAGCACTTTCTTCTTGTACTTCTCGCGCAGCAGCTTCGCGAGCTTGCCGACCGTCGTGGTCTTGCCCGCGCCCTGCAGGCCGGCCATCAGGATCACGGCGGGCGGCGCGACCGCGAGGTTCAGCTCGGCGGCCTTGCCTTCGTAGTCGCCGCCGATCACGGCGGTCAGTTCCTTCTGGACCACGCCGACGAGCGCCTGGCCCGGCGACAGGCTGCTGATCACCTCCTCGCCGAGCGCCTTTTCCTTGACCTTGGCGATGAATTCGCGGACGACCGGCAGCGCGACGTCGGCCTCGAGCAGCGCGAGACGCACCTCGCGGAGCATCTCCTGCGTGTTCGCCTCGGTGAGCCGGGCCTCGCCGCGCAGCGTCTTGACGACGCGCGCCATCCGTTGAGTGAGATTGTCGAGCATGGGGAGCGATGGACAGTGGGGCCCGAAGGCGCAGCGGACCGAACAACGGAGCCGTCGCGGGAAGGGGGCCTAGTGTAAACTTCGAACATGGATATTGTACTGTATGCCCTCACCGCGTTCCTGTATGGCGGCCTCGCCGTCGCAGGCTGGCGCACGCACCGCCAGGGCGCGACGCCGCCGCTCGTCGCGAGCGTGCCGGCCGTGCCGGTTCCGGCGTCCGCCGCGTCCGGGATGAGCGGCGCCGGCCGCGCGCTGCTGGGCGCCGCGCTCGTCGCGCACGGCGTGCTGCTGCACATGACGATCTTCCCGCACGACGCGATGATCTTCGGCTTCGCGTTCGCGCTGTCCGCGATGTTCTGGCTCGGCGCCGGCATCTACTGGATCGAGAGCTTCTTCTTCCCGCTCGACAGCCTGCGGCTGCTCGTGCTGCCGCTCGCCTGCGTCGCGTCGCTGCTGCCGCTCGTGTTCGGCGGCGTGCGGGTGCTGCCTTATGCCGCAGCGCCGCTGTTCAAGCTGCACTTCCTGATCGCGAACATCGCGTACGGCCTGTTCGCGATCGCGGCGCTGCACGCGATCCTGATGCTGATGGTCGAGCGGCGTCTGCAGTCGCTGAGAAGCGGCGGGCGCGACGGCTCGACCGGCTGGATCGCGAGCTGGCTCGAGACGCTGCCGCCGCTGCTCACGCTCGAGAAGCTGCTGTTCCGCCTGATCGGCGCGGGCTTCGTGCTGCTCACGCTGACGCTCGCGTCGGGGATCCTGTTCAGCGAGCAGGTCGATGCGCGCGCGCTGCGCCTCGATCACAAGACGGTGTTCGCGATCCTGTCGTGGCTGATGTTCGGCGGCCTGCTGGTCGCGCGCAGGACCTCGGGCTGGCGCGGACGCGGCGCCGCACGCTGGGTGCTCGTGTCGTTCGCCGCGCTGCTGCTCGCGTATGTCGGCAGCCGCTTCGTGTTCGAGGTGCTGCTGCACCGTTCCGTGGTTTGACCGGCAGGTTTTCGATGCGACAGATTCTTCTCCTGATCCTCCTGTTCTTCGCCAGTTCGTGGGTCGCGCGCAAGCTGCGCCGGGCCCAGGAGCAGGCGCGCAGCGAGCGCGGCGCGGCAGGCCCCGGCGCGTCCGGCTACGGCGGCCGTGCGAACGGCGACGCGCGTGCGCTGCCCGAGCCGATGGTGCGCTGCGCCGAGTGCGGCGTGCATGCGCCGCAGGGCGACGCGGTCGTCGCGGGCGGCCAGTATTTCTGCAGCACCGAGCACGCGCAGCGTCACGCGGCACGCGCCGGCGGCCAGGACGCGCGATGAGCGACGCGGTGCTGCTGTCGGTCGACGCGCACGGCTGGGTGCGCGAGGCGCGCCACGCGCCGTCGCCGAATGTCGAGGCGCGGCCCGCGGGCGCGGTGCCGACGCTCGTGGTCGTGCACAACATCAGCCTGCCGCCCGGCGAGTTCGGCGGCGACGCGATCGAGGCGCTGTTCCTGAATCGTCTCGACTGCGACGCACACCCTTATTACGAGAGCCACCTGCGCGGCGTGCGCGTGTCCGCGCACTTCCTGATTCGCCGCGACGGCGAACTCGTGCAGTTCGTGTCGTGCGACGAGCGCGCGTGGCATGCGGGCGCGTCCGAATTCTTCGGCCGCACGCGCTGCAACGACTTCTCGATCGGCATCGAGCTCGAAGGCGCGGACGACGTGCCGTTCGAGGCCGCGCAGTACGCGACGCTCGCGGCCCTCGCGCGCACGCTCGCGGCGCGCTATCCGGTCGACGCGTTCGCGGGGCACGCGGACGTCGCGCCGGGCCGCAAGACCGACCCGGGCCCGCATTTCGATTGGCAACGCTTCGCGAGCGATGCCGGCTTTTCCGCCGAATACTTTCCTTTCCGTCAGCACTGAGCGCGGGGTTTTTTGAGCGGAGAATCTTTTTTCTCCGACCAATGCCTTGTCGTGTCTGCGCGCGAGCGATGTCAAGACCTTCGCCGCAAATTATCCGTTTGGACGTCGTCCGAATGTCCACTATACTTGGTGCCGGTTGAGTAGTTCTGCACTAGATATAGTGTGTGTCGCAGGGGAAACCCGAGCGGCACCGGCCGGCGGCCAACGCCGGCGGACAGCGTTCCCAGGGCGGCGCGCCGGGCCGGACGGTCCGGGCGCCGCGATCGGCGCAGCGAACTTCGACGGGGCGGGGTATACATGACGAAGCACACGACCGGATCGGTTGTCGCGCATCGACGGATCCGGTTTCCCCGGCGCATCGCTCGCCTCTTACCGCTCGCGCATCGCGTTGCGCGGCGTTCGTTTTAATCCGCGGATCTCTCCGCACCATCCAACACCAGGAGCTTTGCACATGCAAACCACCGACAACGCGACGTCCCAGTACGAGAGCGCTTCGAGCCGTCCTCTCGGCGGGGCCGCACAAGGCGCGCCGGCGCTCGCGCCGCAGGCAACGTTCGCCGACTACAAGGTGATCCGCCGCAATGGCAGCGTGGTGTCGTTCGAGCCCTCGAAGATCGCGATCGCGGTGACCAAGGCTTTCCTGGCCGTCAACGGCGGGCAGGGCGCGGCGTCGGCGCGCGTGCGCGAGCTGGTCGACCAGCTCACGCACAACGTCGTGCGCGCGCTCGTGCGCAGCCGCCCGAACGGCGGTACGTTCCATATCGAAGACATCCAGGACCAGGTCGAACTCGCGCTGATGCGCGGCGGCGAGCACAACGTCGCGCGTGCGTACGTGCTGTATCGCGAGAAGCGTCACCTGGAGCGTCAGCATGCAGGCGAGGAAGCGGCGGTGGCGGGCGGCGAGACGGCCGGCGGCGTGATCAACGTCGTCGACAACGGCGTGACGCGCCCGCTCGACCTGAACGCGCTGCGCGCGCTGGTGGTGTCGGCATGCGACGGTCTCGGCGCTGCGGTTAACCCTGACCCGATCGTCGCGGAGACGGTGAAGAACCTGTACGACGGCGTGCCGATGAGCCAGGTCTACGACTCGGCGATCCTCGCGGCGCGCACGATGATCGAGAAGGACCCCGCATACAGCCAGGTCACGGCTCGCATCCTGCTGCACACGATCCGTCGCGAGATCCTCGGCGAGGAAGTGGTCCAGGCCGAGATGTCGACCCGCTACGCGGAGTATTTCCCGCAGTTCCTGAAGCGCGGCGTCGACGCCGGCCTGCTCGACGACAAGCTGCTGCAGTTCGACCTGAAGCGCCTCGGCGACGCGCTCGACGCGAGCCGCGACCTGCAGTTCGGCTACCTCGGCCTGCAGACGCTGTACGACCGCTACTTCCTGCACGTCGGCGGTACCCGCATCGAAATGCCGCAGGCATTCTTCATGCGCGTCGCGATGGGCCTGTCGCTGAACGAGATCGACCGCGAAACGCGCGCGATCGAGTTCTACAACGTGCTGTCGAGCTTCGACTTCATGAGCTCGACGCCGACGCTGTTCAACTCGGGCACGCACCGCTCGCAGCTGTCGTCGTGCTACCTGACGACGGTCGCGGACGATCTCGACGGCATCTATGAAGCGCTGAAGGAAAACGCGCTGCTGTCGAAGTTCGCCGGCGGCCTCGGCAACGACTGGACCCGCGTGCGCGCACTCGGCTCGCATATCAAGGGCACGAACGGCAAGTCGCAAGGCGTGGTCCCGTTCCTGAAGGTCGTCAACGACACGGCCGTCGCGGTCAACCAGGGCGGCAAGCGCAAGGGTGCGGTCTGCGCGTACCTCGAATCGTGGCACCTCGACATCGAGGAATTCCTCGAGCTGCGCAAGAACACCGGCGACGATCGTCGCCGCACGCACGACATGAACACGGCGAACTGGATTCCCGACCTGTTCATGAAGCGCGTGATGGAAGGCGGCGAATGGACGCTGTTCTCGCCGTCGACCTGCCCGGACCTGCACGACAAGTTCGGCGCGGAGTTCGAGGCGGCTTACACGGCTTACGAAGAGAAAGTCGCGCGCGGCGAGATCAAGCTGTTCAAGAAGATTCCGGCGCAGCAGCTGTGGCGCAAGATGCTCGGCATGCTGTTCGAGACGGGCCACCCGTGGATCACGTTCAAGGATCCGTGCAACATCCGCTCGCCGCAGCAGCACGTCGGCGTCGTCCACTCGTCGAATCTGTGCACGGAAATCACGCTGAACACGAGCGACACCGAAATCGCGGTGTGCAACCTCGGCTCGGTGAACCTCGTCGCCCACCTGGTCAAGCAGGCAGACG
The DNA here is from genome assembly GCF_902499075.1 of Burkholderia pseudomultivorans. Lineage (GTDB taxonomy): Bacteria > Pseudomonadota > Gammaproteobacteria > Burkholderiales > Burkholderiaceae > Burkholderia > Burkholderia pseudomultivorans. The sequence continues at coordinate 17,703 of NZ_CABVPP010000053.1, forward strand.
GCAGCTACGCGCTCGACCACGACAAGCTGAAGCGCACGATCAGCGTCGCGATGCGCATGCTCGACAACGTGATCGACATCAACTACTACGCGGTGCCGAAGGCGCGTAACTCGAACCTGAAGCACCGCCCGGTCGGCATGGGCATCATGGGCTTCCAGGACTGCCTGCATCTGTTGCGCACGCCGTATGCGTCGGAGGCGGCGGTCGAGTTCGCCGATCGCTCGATGGAAGCGGTCTGCTACTACGCGTACTACGCGTCGACCGAGCTGGCCGAGGAACGCGGCCGCTACTCGAGCTACCGCGGCTCGCTGTGGGATCGCGGCATCCTCCCGCAGGACACGCTGAAGCTGCTGGCGGAAGCACGCGGCGGCTACGTCGAGGTCGACTCGTCGGAATCGCTCGACTGGACGGCGCTGCGCGCGCGGATCGCCGCGCACGGCATGCGCAACTCGAACTGCGTCGCGATCGCGCCGACGGCGACGATCTCGAACATCATCGGCGTGTCGGCGTGCATCGAGCCGACCTTCCAGAACCTGTACGTGAAGTCGAACCTGTCGGGCGAATTCACGGTGGTCAACGAGTACCTCGTGCGCGACCTGAAGGAACGCGGCCTGTGGGACGAGGTGATGGTCGCCGATCTGAAGTACTTCGACGGCATGCTGTCGCGCATCGACCGCATTCCGGCCGACCTGCGCGCGATCTACGCGACCGCGTTCGAAGTCGATCCGACGTGGCTGGTCGAAGCCGCATCGCGTCGCCAGAAGTGGATCGACCAGGCGCAGTCGCTGAACATCTACATGGGCGGCGCATCGGGCAAGAAGCTCGACGAGGTCTACAAGCTCGCATGGCTGCGCGGCCTGAAGACGACCTACTACCTGCGCACGATGGCAGCGACGCACGTCGAGAAGTCGACGGTCGCGCACGGCGCGCTGAACGCGGTGCCGACGAGCGGCGGCGCGGGCAGCGGCGGCGCGCAAGGCGCAGCGGGCGGCTTCGGTGCGGCAGGCGGCGCAGCGTCGTCGTCGGGCGCGGTCGATGCGGCGCCGGCACTCGCACCGGTCGAGGCCGATGGTCCGGTGTGCACGATGCGTCCGGGCGACCCGGGCTTCGACGAGTGCGAAGCGTGCCAGTAACGCGGCGCGCCTGACCCGAAGCAGTGCCGGGCGGCGCGCGCGACAACCGATCGAGGTTGAAGTGCGCGCCGCTCTCTACTAAAAAAATGATAAGGAATCTGTAACGCGGCACGATGCGTTGCAGGCAGTGACGAGCGATCGAAACACCCCCGACGACGTCGCGTTTCGATCAGCGTTCGATGCGTCGAGCGCACCTCGCGATACGAGCGCGACATGCGTCGCGCACTGCATGACCGACGATGCGTTGCTCAAAGTGTTGTATCGAGGTCGCAACGCGAATCGAAAAAAGGATTTTTCGTGAGCGAACCCTTTTATCGCTCAGGAAAAGATGGTACAAACCGTTCTAAATTGATGGTGAGAATTTATGCTCAACTGGGATGACGAGATGACCGCCGTAACTCCCGCGAGCGGGGCGCAGCAAAACGCGATGCGCACCTCCGCCGGGATGGCTGTCGGAATGCAGGCTGCGTCGCCTGCCGCCCATCAGGTCCGCGACATTTTCGAAGGCGATCTTGCGGTGCCGCCGCAAGCATCGGCTGTTCCCGCCGGCGGTTCGGAAGCGCGGGTCAATGTCGCCGACAAGCGCATCATCAACGGCCAGACTGACGTCAATCAGCTGGTGCCGTTCAAGTACAAGTGGGCGTGGGAAAAGTATCTGGCCGGTTGCGCGAACCACTGGATGCCGCAGGAAATCAACATGTCCCGCGACATCGCGCTGTGGAAGGACCCGAACGGGCTGACCGAGGACGAGCGTCGCATCGTCAAGCGCAACCTCGGCTTCTTCGTGACGGCCGACTCGCTCGCCGCGAACAACATCGTGCTCGGCACGTACCGCCACATCACGGCGCCCGAGTGCCGCCAGTTCCTGCTGCGCCAGGCGTTCGAAGAGGCGATCCACACGCACGCGTATCAATACATCGTCGAATCGCTCGGCCTCGACGAAGGCGAGATCTTCAACGCGTACCACGAAGTCCCGTCGATCCGCGCGAAGGACGAATTCCTGATCCCGTTCATCCATACGCTGACGGATCCGGCCTTCAAGACCGGCACGCTCGAAGCCGATCAGAAGCTGCTGAAGTCGCTGATCGTGTTCGCGTGCATCATGGAAGGCCTGTTCTTCTATGTCGGCTTCACGCAGATCCTCGCGCTCGGCCGCCAGAACAAGATGACGGGTGCTGCAGAGCAATATCAGTACATCCTGCGCGACGAGTCGATGCACTGCAATTTCGGCATCGACCTGATCAACCAGATCAAGCTCGAGAACCCGCATCTCTGGACCGCGGAATTCCGCGCGGAGATCCGCGAGCTGTTCAAGCAGGCTGTCGAACTCGAATACCGCTACGCCGAGGACACGATGCCGCGCGGCGTGCTGGGTTTGAACGCGTCGATGTTCAAGAGCTATCTGCGCTTCATCAGCAACCGCCGCTGCCAGCAGATCGGCCTCGATCCGCTGTTCCCGAACGAGGAAAACCCGTTCCCGTGGATGAGCGAGATGATCGACCTGAAGAAGGAACGCAACTTCTTCGAGACGCGTGTGATCGAGTATCAGACGGGTGGCGCGCTGTCCTGGGAATGACCCGCAGCAGCGAATCCGTGACACGATGGAGCAGCCGGCGGCCTCTCGGCCCCGGCTCAAGGTTTAGGAGCAAGAACGCCTGATGCAAAGCATGCCCGGTGCCTTAACGGCCCAACGACACGACAGGCACTTTGCGAACCCTTCAGTGGGATGGGCAAACTTCCCTCCGGAAAAAGCGGACGGCCGTGTGGCGGTCCGCTTGATCAAGCGATTAGGGGTAGCGGCGCGAGGTGCGCCGGCTACCGACTTGATTTGGCGCGCGAGGCCGGGTGGCCACGCGCGCCATACCGTATTCATTAGCGTAAGCGTGCGGTATCCGCGTACGCCGATGAATAGCCCGCTTCGAAGCGCACGTCCTGAACAGCGTCCGCGGGAAGCGGGTTTTGACGAAGGGTGTAGTTTGAACTGACTCTCATCTGAACCTGAAGGAGAACAACATGGCTACTGCCAAGAAGAAACCGGCTGCTAAGAAGGTCGCTGCCAAGAAGACCGTTGCGAAGAAGGCTGCTGCGCCGGCGAAGAAGGCCGCTGCAGTGAAGAAGGTTGCTGCGAAGAAGGTCGCGGTGAAGAAGGTTGCCGCGAAGAAGGCAGCACCGGCGAAGAAGGCCGCAGCGAAGAAGGTTGCAGCGAAGAAAGTCGCCGTGAAGAAGGTTGCTGCGAAGAAGGCAGCACCGGCGAAGAAGGCCGCAGCGAAGAAAGTCGCAGCCAAGAAGGTCGCAGCCAAGAAGGTCGCAGCCAAGAAGGTCGCGGTGAAGAAGGTTGCTGCGAAGAAGGCCGCACCGGCGAAGAAGGCCGCAGCGAAGAAGGCCGCACCGGCGAAGAAGGCTGCTGCGAAGAAGGCCGCACCGGCGAAGAAGGCTGCCGCGAAGAAGGCCGCGCCTGCGAAGAAGGCTGCTGCGAAGAAGGCCGCGCCTGCCAAGAAGGCTGCCCCCGCTGCGAAGAAGGCCGCTGCTCCCGCTGCAACGAAGGCCGCGCCTGCGAAGAAGGCTGCTGCGCCGAAGAAGGCCGTCGTGAAGAAGGCTGCTCCGGCAACCACCGCGTCGACCGCATCGGTCGCGCCGGCATCGGGCGTGAAGACCGCGCTCAACCCGGCAGCGGCATGGCCGTTCCCGACCGGCAGCCGTCCGTAATCGCGGTTGACCAGCACCACCCGGACACGCATACGGTGTCCGTGGGTTGAGTAGCGCTACTCAATCGATCCCGCCATCTGGCTCAGGTGGCGGGATTTTTTCGTTCCTGCGCGGGCAGCCGCTGCGGATGCGCGAAAAAAAACGCATGTGCAGTTTCGCACATGCGTTCGACCGCGGCTTGCGCCGCGCGCTGAGGTACCGGTTAGTGCGTGACGCGCGTGACGCCACCGCTCGACAGCAGCCGCACGCGTTCGCCGGCGCGGAACACTTCGCCGCTCGCCGCCTGCGTGATCGAGCGCAGGTCGCCGTTGTCGAGGCGCACGGTGATTTCGACACCGTTCGCCGTGCTGAGGTTTTCGCCGACCGCGTTGCCTGCGACCGCGCCGACGAGACCGCCGGCGATCGCCGTCAGGATCGAACCCTTGCCGCCGCCGATCGCGCTGCCCGCGACCGCGCCGAGTGCGCCGCCGCCAAGCGTGCCGATCGCGCTGCCGCCGCCGTCGGACTGGATCCGCACCGCGCGCACGCTCTCGACGACGCCCATGCGCACCGTCTGTTCGCGCTGCGCCTGGCCGACGCTATAGACATCGGCGGAGCCGGGCGGCGTGAAGCAGCCGGCGAGGCTCAGCGTGGCGGTCAGCATTGCCGCAAGCGTGAGGTTCTTTTTCGTCAACATCTTTGCTCTCCCACAATGTTCATTTGAGACTGTAACCGAATGCAGTCTCGAAGCGCGCGTCGATGTCGGCGCGCGTCAGTGCGTAAGTCTGGGGCCCTTGATGGGCGATCTTGAGCGAGCCCATCAGGCTGGCGAGACGTCCGGTGGTTGCCCAGTCGAGGCCGTTCTCGATGCCGTACAACAGGCCGCCGCGGAAGGCATCGCCGCAGCCGGTCGGATCGACCACACGCTCGGCGCGCACGACGGGAATCTGTTCTTCGCCGTTTTTGTGAAGAATGGTGGAGCCGTGCTCGCCGCGCGTGATGATCAGCGCCTGGACCCGGCTGGCGATTTCCTGTTCGGACCAGCCCGTCTTGTCGCTGACGAGCTTGCCTTCGTAGTCGTTGACCGCGACGAAAGTCGCGAGTTCAATGATGCGTCGCAGCGTCGCACCGTCGAACAGCGGCAGGCCCTGGCCCGGATCGAAGATGAACGGAATGCCGGCCTTCGCGAATTGTTCGGCGTGCTGGACCATCCCGTCGAAGCCGTCCGGCGCGACGATGCCGAGCTTCACGCCCGGCACTTCGTCCGCGCGGTTCAGGTGCGACTGCATCATCGCGCCCGGGTGGAATGCGGTGATCTGGTTGTTGTCGAGATCGGTCGTGATCATCGCCTGCGCGGTGTGCGTATCGGGCACCACGCGCACGCTGGCCTTCGACAGGCCGAGGCTGTCGAGACGCTCGAGATAGCGGTCCGCGTCGTTCGCGCCGACCGTCGCCATGATGCGCGCGTCGCCGCCGAGCATGTGCAGCGCGTAAGCGATGTTCCCCGCGCAGCCGCCGAATTCGCGTCGCATCGTCGGCACGAGGAAGCTCACGTTGAGAAGGTGAACCTGGTCGGGCAGGATGTGCTCGCGAAACCGGCCCTCGAAAGTCATGATGTTGTCGTAGGCGAGCGAGCCGCAAATCAGCGTAGTCAAGGCGTGCGTTCCTGTAGAGAGCAAAGGGAGGCTGCCGCCCGGCCGGCGCGCGACAGGCCCGTCGGGCAGCACGCGGGCAAGGCCGGGCGGCGGCGGATTACTTCAGCGCGGCGAGCGCTGCGTCGTAGTTCGGCTCGTCCTTGATCTCGCCGACGAGCTGCGCGTGGAGCACCTTGTCCTGTGCGTCGAGCACGACCACCGCGCGTGCGGTCAGGCCGTTCAGCGGGCCGCTCGTCACGTCGACGCCGTACGCGTTCGCGAACGCGCGGCCGGTGCGGAAGGTCGAGGCCGTCACGACGTTCTCGAGGCCTTCGGTCGTGCAGAAGCGCGACGCCGCGAACGGCAGGTCGGCCGACACGACGATCACGACCGTGTTGTCGAGCGACGACGCGGCTTCGTTGAACTTGCGGGTCGACGTTGCGCAGGTCGGCGTGTCGAGACTCGGCACGATGTTCAGCACCTTGCGCTTGCCGGCGAAGCTGGCGAGCGACAGATCGGCGAGATCCTTGCCGACCAGCTTGAAGTCGGGGGCTTGCGAGCCGACGGCCGGGAACGTGCCGGCGAGATCGATCGGGTTGCCACCCAGCGTAACTTTGCTCATGTTCGTGCTCCGAAATAGCGCGCCGCTGCGGCGCGCGGGTTGAGACGGGCGCGCGTGCGCGCGCCGCGATGCGTCACGGATAAAAGATCTGGACGCGGAAATTCGATGCGGGCGTGCCGTTCGTGTCGACGCGGACGATCATCGTCTGCGTGGTGCCGGGCGCGAGTCCCGCGTCGATCGGCGTGCCCGGGCGCACGTACTCGCGCGGCGCGAGCACGCGGCGCGCGGTCACGCGATTGGTGTCGTCGAGCAGGGTCAGTTCGAGCGACGGATAGGCGAGCGCGACGCGGTAGCGGTTCGTCAGCGGCGCCTTCAGTTCGAGCACGCGCGGGCCGTCGATCTGGCGCAGGTCGGTCGCGTCGAGCCGCAGGCCGTCGATCGCGCGCGGCGGCGCGACCTTGCAGCCGAGCGGCGCGCAGGCCTGCCGGAACCAGCTCAGCGTGACCGGCCAGTGGATCATCAGCGCCTCGCGCTGCCACCACGCGAGCTGCGCGACCAGCAGCACCGTGAGCGCGGCGGCGACGAGCCCGCCGAAAAAGCCGCCGAGCACGCCGCGGCGCTGCGGCGCGCGCGTTTCCCGCGTGACGGTGAAAGGCGCGCGGTCGTCGTCGGACAGCGTGGCTGCGAACGGTGCGGCAGGCGAGCCGGTGTCGGCGACTTGCGCGTCGCGCATCGCGGGTTCCCGCGCGGCAGGCGCGGCGACGGATGCCGCGTCGGGCGCAAAGCGCGGTTCGCGCGGCGCGGCGCGATCGTCCTGCGACGCGGCGAAGCGCGCATGCGCGTCGACCGGTTCGGTCGTGTCGATGCCGGCGTCAATCGGTACGTGGGCAATGAAGCGGGGTTCGCGCGGATCGGCGTCAACGGGCGCCGTGCGTTGCGGCGGCGCTGCGCTGGTTTCGTGCGACGGCGCGGGAGTATCGGCAGGCAGGGCGGCGGTATCGGCCGGATGCGTGTCCGTATCTGCATCCGCGGCAGCTGGCGCGATCGGTGCGGGCGTGCCGCTCAGGTGTACGACGCCGGCCTCGATTGCCGGGAGCGCCAGCGGCACCAGCGGCTCGGTGCGAACCGTCTGCATGCTGTGCTGCAGCGACGGATCGACGCCGCCGTCGAGCCACGGTGCCCACATGTCCCAGCCTTCCGGCTTGTAGTCGGCGCGCGTCGGCGCATCGGCGCGGGCGGGCGAGGCGGCATCGGCGAACAGTCGCGCGGGCGCGGCCGGTTGCGCCGCGTCGCCGGCGCGGGGTGCGGCGACGGCGGCTTCGGCCGACGATGCGGTTTCGGTCCGGGTTTCGGTTCCGGTCAGCGCCGGTTCGGCCGGTTGCGCATGCTCGGCAACGAGCGACTGCGACGCATCGAACACCTGCCCGCAATGCCCGCAGCGCACGAGCCCTCGATGCAGCGCGAGCTGTTCCTGCTGCAGCCGGAAGACGGTGTCGCAATGAGGGCAGCGCGTCGCAAGAAACATGTCGAGCCGGGCGGCCTGCTGGCCAGAGTGAAGGACAGCGCTATTCTAATGGCTTTCGCGCCGGGTTCCGGCGAGGCATACCCAGCCTTCGTGTTCGCGCCAGACCGAGATGTCGACGTAGCGCGCATAGACGGCCGCGACTTCGTCCGCCTGGCGCGCAAGCACGCCCGACAGCGCGATGCGTCCGCCCGGTTTCACCTTCGACGCGAGCATCGACGCCATCAGCTTCAGCGGGTTCGACAGGATGTTCGCGACGACGATGTCGAATTCGCCGGCCGGGCACGCGTCGGGCAGCCCGTACGTGACGTCCGCGCGATTGCGCTCGCTGTTCTGCCGCGCCGATTCGACGGCCTGCGGATCGATGTCGATGCCGACCACGGGGTTCGCCCCGCATTTCTTCGCGAGGATCGCGAGGATCCCCGAGCCGCAGCCGTAGTCGAGCACCGACTGGCCGGGCCGCACCGACTGCTCGAGCCATTCCATGCACAGGCGCGTGGTCGGGTGGCTGCCGGTGCCGAATGCGAGGCCCGGGTCGAGTTCGAGGATCAGCGCGTCGGGATCGGGCGCATCGTGCCACGACGGCACGACCCAGATCCGCTCGCCGACCGGAATCGGGTCGAACTGCGATTGCGTGAGCCGCACCCAGTCCTGCTCCTCGACTTCGCGCACTTCGAACTTCGGCAGCTCGGCCACGCCGATCTCGTTTGCGGCGGCCGCGAGCAGCACGGCCGGCTCGTGGTCGGGCGACAGCAGTGCGACCACGCGCGAGTGCTGCCATGCGGTGCGCTCGGGCACGAGGCCCGGCTCGCCGAAGAGCGGCTGTTCGTCGGGCGTGTCGGCATCGGCGTCTTCGACCGAGACCGACAGCGCGCCGAGTTCGAGCAGCGCGTCGGAGAGTTCCTCCGCGTGCTCACGGGCCAGTTCGACGACGAGTTCGCGATAGCTCATGCTTACGCTTCTTCCGGTGCGACGGCCTGCTTCTGCGCGAGCCGGTTTTCGAGGTAGTGGATGCTGGTGCCGCCTTCGACGAACTTCGAGTCGATCATCAGCTCGCGGTGCAGCGGGATGTTGGTCTGGATCCCTTCGACGACCATTTCCGACAGCGCGATGCGCATCCGGCGGATCGCCTGGTCGCGGGTCGCGCCGTAGGTGATCAGCTTGCCGATCATCGAATCATAGTTCGGCGGCACGAAATAGCCATTGTAGGCATGCGAGTCGACGCGCACGCCGGGGCCGCCCGGCGTATGCCACGACGTGATCCGGCCCGGCGACGGCGTGAACTTGAACGGATCTTCCGCGTTGATCCGGCACTCGATCGCGTGGCCGCGGAACTGGATGTCGCGCTGGCGCAGCGTGAGCTTTTCGCCGGCCGCGATGCGGATCTGTTCCTGCACGATGTCGACGCCGGTGATCATTTCCGAGACCGGGTGCTCGACCTGCACGCGCGTGTTCATCTCGATGAAGTAGAACTCGCCGTTTTCGTACAGGAATTCGAACGTGCCCGCGCCGAGGTAGCCCATCTTCTTGCACGCGTCCGCGCAGCGGTCGCCGATGCGGTCGATCAGGCGGCGCGGAATGCCGGGCGCCGGCGCTTCCTCGATCACCTTCTGGTGGCGGCGCTGCATCGAGCAGTCGCGCTCGCCGAGCCAGATCGCGTTCTTGTACGCGTCGGACAGCACCTGGATCTCGATGTGGCGCGGGTTCTCGAGGAACTTCTCCATGTACACCTGCGGGTTGCCGAACGCACGGCCGGCTTCCTCGCGGGTCATGTTGACCGCGTTCACGAGCGCGGCTTCGGTGTGCACGACGCGCATCCCGCGGCCGCCGCCGCCGCCGGCGGCCTTGATGATGACCGGATAGCCGATCGCGCGCGCAATCTTCACGATCTCCTTCGGATCGTCCGGCAACGCGCCTTCCGAACCCGGCACGCACGGCACGCCGGTCTTGATCATCGTCTGCTTCGCGGTGACCTTGTCGCCCATCAGGCGGATCGTTTCCGGGCGCGGGCCGATGAACGTGAAGCCCGATTGCTCGACGCGCTCGGCGAAATCGGCGTTCTCCGACAGGAAGCCGTAGCCGGGGTGGATCGCCTCGGCATCGGTGACTTCCGCAGCGCTGATCAGCGCCGGCATGTTCAGGTAGCTCAGGTTCGACGGGGCCGGGCCGATGCAGACGGCTTCGTCCGCGAGGCGCACGTACTTGGCTTCCTTGTCGGCTTCCGAGTAGACGACCACCGTCTTGACGCCGAGCTCGCGGCACGCGCGCTGGATGCGCAGCGCGATTTCACCGCGGTTGGCAATGAGGATTTTTTCAAACATAGCGAATATTCGTCTCTTCGAGGGGCGCGCGAACGGCGCCTTGAGAGCATCGGCGGCGCGCGGCCGGCGTGGCCGCGCGGCGGGCTTAGCCGATCACGAAAAGCGGCTGGCCGTATTCGACGGCCTGGCCGTTCTCGGCGAGGATTTCCTTGATCACGCCGGCCTTGTCCGACTCGATCTCGTTGAGCAGCTTCATCGCTTCGATGATGCAGAGGGTCTGGCCTTCCTTGACCGTGTCGCCGACCTGGACGAACGGGTCCGCGCCCGGCGACGGCGCGCGATAGAACGTGCCGACCATCGGCGACGTCACGACGTGGCCCTGCGGTGCGGCGGCGGCCGCCGGTGCGGCAGCGCCTGCGGCCGGCGCGGCTGCGCTTTCGGCCGGCTGCGGCGCCGCCTGCGCGACGTTGACCTGCGGGGCATACCCGCCCGTCGGCTGCACGTAGACCGGCGGTGCGTTCTTGACGATGCGCACCTTGCCTTCGCCTTCCGTCACTTCCAGCTCGGAGATGCCGGATTCGGAGACGAGGTCGATCAGAGTTTTCAGCTTACGAAGATCCATCGGGAATTCCCCTTTCAATACGTGAAAGCGCCGGTTGGGACCGGCGCTGAATCTAGACTCGCGGAATCAGCCGCGCGGCGCGCCTTGCAGCTTGTCCAGCGCGTATTCGAGCGCGTACAGATAACCTTTCCAGCCGAGTCCGCAGATCACGCCTTCGGCCTGGTCGGAAAAGTAGGAGTGGTGCCTGAACGCTTCGCGGCGATGCACGTTCGACAGATGCACCTCGACGAACGGGATGCCGACGCCGGCGAGCGCATCCCGGATCGCGACGCTGGTATGCGTATACGCGGCGGGATTGATCAGGATGAAATCGGTCTGTTCCTCCCGCGCGGCCTGGATGCGGTCGACGAGCGCGCCTTCGTGGTTGCTCTGGAACGACGCCAGTTCGACGCCGGCTTCCTGCGCCCGAGCGGCCAGCGCCTGATCGATCTGCGCCAGCGTGACGCGGCCGTACACCTCCGGTTCCCGGGTGCCGAGAAGGTTCAGGTTGGGGCCGTGCAGCACCAGCAATCGTGTCATGGTCGCTTCTAATTCTGCGGAATTGCGCGCACTTTAGCGCTAATTAGAGAAATTTGTCTAGTTTTGCCGAACGTGTGCACGAACCGGACCTGCAAGAATTACCGGCATGGATTCAAAGTATCGGCGAATTCACGCGAAATTGCGGCGATCGATCCGTAAATCGCCGCCAACGTGCACATCGTCGTTCAGCCAGCTCACAAGGCGTCGAGGGTCTTTTTCAGCTCGGCCGGTTGGATTTGTCCCAATTTTGTCTCGCGAATCTTGCCCGTTTCGTCGATCACGACGGTAAAAGGCAGTGCGCCGGCCGTATTTCCGAAATTACGGGCCAGATCGGCACCCGCATAACCGCTGACGAAGACCGGATAGTCGACCTTCACCTTCTGCAGGAAGTTCTTCACGTTCTGCTCGGAATCGACGCCGATCCCGACGAAACGGATCCCTTTCTGCTTGTACTGGTGCGACAGCGTGACCAGCTCGGGCATCTCCTCGACGCACGGGCCGCACCACGACGCCCAGAAATTGACGACGACCTTCTGGCCCTTGAAGGCGGCCAGCGTGGCCGGCTTGCCGTCGATGCCGGTCAGCGACGCGGTCCACAGCCGGTCGACCGGGCTGCCCTGCGTGGCGGGCGCCGCGACGGCGACGCCGTCGTCGCTGCCGCGGAACCAGTGGCCGGCGGAGATCCCGCCGGCGACGGCGGCGGCCGCGACCACCGCGAGCGCCAACATGCGTTTCATCATCATCGTTGAATCATTCCGGTTCGGAAGGGGCGTTGGCCGCGTCGACCAGCGCACGCAACGCGGCGGCGTCCGCGCGGGCGACGCGGCCGCGCGCGTCGGCCTTGACCGCGCCGCGCAGATCGTCGCTCGCATACAGCGCCACGTGGATGCCGATCGCGTCCATGTCGCGGCGCGGGCGCCACAGGAAGCTCAGCGTCTCGACGTCGCCGCGGCCCGCGAAGTGCCGCGTCTCCGAGACGTCGTACTGGACGTTCTGGTTCAGCAGGTAGATCGCGACGTCCTTCGGGTTGTCGGTAAAAGTCTGCAAATGAATGTCCGAATGCGCGTTCGCAGTGCCGTTCAGCACGGCGCCCGTCACATACGGATTGAATTCGGCGAGCCGGCGCATCCAGTCGAGCGCGATTTCGCGCAGGTCGCGCAGCTCGTCCGGCTGCGTATCGCTCTGGAACAGCGCCAGGTATTCGCGCAGTTCTTCCTCGATCAGATCGTTATCGGGCAGCCATTCGCCGGCAACGCGCGAATCGCCGAGCAACTGGCGCGCGGCCTTGCGCTTCGCGGCGGCGTAGTCCAGCCCGTCCTCCGCGATCAGGCGTGCGGCGGACTGGGCGATTTCCTCGCGGACGCGCCGCGGATCGACAAGGGGTTTGCGAGACATGATCCGGCAATCATACTCGATCGCTGCGGCGCCCGAATGCGCTGCGGCCACGCGTCGCCCGGCGCGCCGGCGGCGCTCGCGCGCAGTGTTCGGGCCGCCGGGCACGGCAGGCCGTCAGTTACAATGGCGTTCTTTGTGTCGCGGCGAACGTCGTGGGCCGGTGCCGGCCGCGCGGCCTGTCCGGCGCGGCGCAGACCATCCTTTCCGAATCGACGGCGCCCGGCGGCGCGAAAGCATTCATCTATGCACATCCACATTCTAGGCATCTGCGGCACCTTCATGGGCGGTCTCGCCGTACTCGCGCGCGAGGCGGGCCACACGGTGACGGGTTGCGACGCGGGCGTCTATCCGCCGATGAGCACGCAGCTCGAGGCGCAGGGCATCACGCTGATCGAGGGCTACGGCGCCGAGCAGATCGACCTGAAACCCGACCTGTTCGTGATCGGCAACGTCGTCACGCGCGGCAACCCGCTGATGGAAGCGATCCTCGATCGCGGCCTGCCGTACGTGTCGGGCCCGCAATGGCTCGGCGAGCACGTGCTGGCCGGCAAGTGGGTGCTGGCGGTCGCCGGCACGCACGGCAAGACGACCACCTCGTCGATGCTCGCATGGCTGCTGGAGGACGCCGGTCTGAATCCGGGTTTCCTGATCGGCGGCGTGCCGCTGAATTTCGGCATATCGGCGCGGCTCACCGATTCGAGCTTCTTCGTGATCGAGGCCGACGAGTACGACACCGCGTTCTTCGACAAGCGCTCGAAGTTCGTGCACTACCGGCCGCGCACCGCGGTGCTGAACAACCTCGAATTCGATCACGCCGACATCTTCCCCGATCTCGCTGCGATCGAGACGCAATTCCACCACCTCGTGCGCACCGTGCCGGGCGTCGGGCGGATCGTCACGAACGGCCGCGCGGACGCGCTCGAGCGCGTGCTGGCACGCGGCTGCTGGAGCGAGGTCGAGCGTTTCGGCGTCGACGGCGGCTGGCAAGCGCTGCCGGCCGAGGACGGCGTGCCGGTCGACGAGCGCTTCGCGGTGTATGCGCAGGCCGAGCGTGTCGGCGAGGTCGTCTGGCAGGTGCAGGGCGAGCACAACCGGATGAACGCGCTCGCGGCGATCGCGGCCGCGCGTCACGTCGGCGTGCCGCCCGCGCAGGCCGCCGCGTCGCTCGCGGCGTTCCGCAACGTGAAGCGGCGCATGGAAGTGCGCGGCAGCGTCGACGGCGTGACCGTCTACGACGACTTCGCGCACCATCCGACCGCGATCGAAACCACGATCGCCGGCCTTCGTGCGCGTATCGGTCGTCAAAACACCCGCATTCTCGCCGTGCTCGAGCCGCGTTCGAACACGATGAAGCTCGGCGTGATGAAGTCGCAGCTGCCGGCGAGCCTCGCCGACGCCGATCTCGTGTTCGGCTACGGTGCGCCGTCGGGGCGCGACGCGCTCGGCTGGAATCTCGGCGACGCGCTCGCGCCGCTCGGCGACAAGGCGCAGGCGTTCGACGACCTGCACCTGCTGGTGAAGGCCGTCGTCGAAGCCGCGCGCCCGGGCGACCAGGTGCTCGTGATGAGCAACGGCGGCTTCGGCGGCGTGCACCAGAAGCTGCTCGACGCGCTCGGGAGCCGCGCGTGATCCTCTATCTGCACGGTTTCCGGTCGTCGCCGGCGTCGCAGAAGTCGCAACTGCTCGCCGCGCGCATGGCCGCGCTCGGCCGCGCGGACGAATGGCGCTGTCCGTCGCTGTCGGTGTCGCCGCTCGAGGCGGTTGCGCTGGCCGAGGCGCAGGTCGCGGGCGCGCAGGACGTGACGGTGATCGGCAGCTCGCTCGGCGGCTACTACGCGACCTGGCTCGCGGAAAAGCATGGCTGGAAGGCCGTGCTGCTGAATCCGGCGATCGTCCCGCAGCGCGATCTCGAGCAGTATCTCGGCGAACAGCCGCTGTACCACGGCGGCGGCTCGATCGTCGTCGAGCGCCGCCACCTGCACGAACTCGACGCGCTGCGCGTGCCGGCGATCACGCGCGCCGAACGCTACTATCTGTTCGCGGCGACCGGCGACGAAGTGCTCGACTATCGCGAGATGCTCGCCCATTACCCCGGCGCGAAAACGCGCGTGATCGAAGGCAGCGATCACGGCATCAGCGAATTTGCCGACTATGTCGACGACGTTCTCGCATTCTGCGACGAAAAGACGACATGATCCGGCCACCGGCCGATCGAATTCCCATCATCATGCGGCGCCGCCGAAGCGGCGTCCGGCAGTCTGAACGAGAGTACTGAGTGAACGTTTTCTTCGAGGAATCGGGCAGTTTCAAGGCGGGCAGCGTGCTGTCGCGCCAGGGCGACGCGTTTCAGGTCGAGTTGCCCGGCGGGCGGCGCGCGAAGGTGCGCGCGAAGGACGTGCTGATCGAATTCGAGAAGCCGGCCGCGAGCGAGCTGATGCAGGAGGCCGATGCGGCCGCGCAGCAGATCGATCTGGATTTCCTGTGGGAATGCGCGCCGGCCGACGAATTCGCGTATACGGCGCTGGCCGAAGAGTATTTCGGCGCGACCTACGGCCCGGTCGAGCGCGCGGCGCTCGTGCTGCGGCTGCACGGCTCGCCGGTCTACTTCCGTCGCAAGGGGCGCGGCCAGTACCAGCGCGCGCCGGAAGAGCAGCTGAAGATGGCGCTCGCGTCGCTCGAGCGCAAGCGCCAGCAGGCGCTGGTGCAGGCGCAGTACGAGGAAGAGCTGAAGGCCGGCAAGCTGCCGGAGGCGTTCGCGGGCAAGGTGCTCGGCCTGCTGACGCGGCCGGACAAGAACGCGATCGAATACAAGGCGATGGAAGCGGCGGCCGGCGCGCGCGGCGTGTCGCCGGCGCGGCTGATGCTCGACTGCGGCGGCATCGAGTCGCCGCGCGCGCTGCACGAGGCGCGCTTTCTCGCCGAATTCTTCCCGCACGGCACCGGCTTTCCGCCCGTCAGCGTCGGCCCGCTGCCGGACGACCTGCCGCGCGCGGACGTCGAGGCGTTCTCGATCGACGACATCACGACCACCGAAATCGACGATGCGTTCTCGGTCGAGCACCTGTCCGACGGTCGCGTGCGGATCGGCGTGCACATCGCGGCGCCGGCGCTCGGCATCGTGCGCGGCGACGCGGTCGACGCGATCGCGCGCGCGCGCCTGTCGACCGTCTACATGCCGGGCGACAAGATCACGATGCTGCCGGACGACGTCGTCGACGTGTTCACGCTGAAGGAGGGCGACTATCGCCCGGCGCTGTCGCTGTACATCATCGTCAACCGCGACACGCAGGAGATCGTCGCGAACGAGACGCGCGCCGAGCTCGTGTACGTGAAGAACAACCTGCGCCACAACACGCTCGACGAACTCGTCACCGAGGAGACGCTCGCGGCCGGCACCGGCGACTATCCGCACAAGGACGACATCGCGGTGCTGTGGCCGCTCGCGCAGGCGCTGTTCGAAAAGCGCCAGCAGGCGCGCGCGGGCTACGGGCTCAAGCGCGAGGTGCAGCGCAACACCGACTACAACTTCTACGTCGAAGGCGAGCACGTGACGATCACGCCGCGCCGCCGCGGGTCGCCGCTCGACCTGATCGTGTCGGAGCTCGCGATCCTCGCGAACTCGACCTGGGGCGCGTTTCTGCACGATCACACGGTGCCCGGCATCTATCGTTCGCAGCGCGGTTTCGGCACGCCGGGCCCGAAGCGCACGCGGATGCAGACGACGGCCGCGCCGCACGAAGGCCTCGGCGTGCCGCAGTATGCGTGGAGCACGTCGCCGCTGCGCCGCTACGTCGATCTCGTGAACCAATGGCAGCTGCTCGCGTGCGTGCAGCACGGCGTCACCGCGAAGCTGGCCGCGCCGTTCAAGCCGAAGGATGCGGACCTGTACGCGGTCGTACAGGGCTTCGACGACACGTACTCCGCGTACGCCGACTATCAGCGCCGGATGGAGTACTTCTGGTGCCTGCGCTGGCTCGCGCAGGAGCAGAAGAAGCAGGTCGTCGCGAGCGTCGTGAAGGGCGATCTCGTGCGCCTCGAGGAGATTCCGCTGCTGCTGCACGTGCCGGGACTCGGCGTGCATGCGCGCGGCACGCGCGTGCTGCTCGACGTGATGTCGCTCGACGAGCTGACGATCGAGGCGTCGGTGCGGCTGCTGAACGTGCTCGATGCGCCGACCGTGACGAGCGGCGACGCGGCCGACGACGAAGAGGAAGCCGAAGGCGGCGACGACACGCTGATCGACGCACCGGACGATTCGGCGCAAGCCGAGGCCGAAGCGCTGGCCGAATCGGACGATGCGCCGGCAGGCGACGGCGGCGACGCCGCGAACGGCAACCCGCAGGAGCGCGCATCATGAGCACGGTCGCGTCGACGAGCGGCGCCGACCGCTACGTGGTATTCGGCAATCCGGTGGCGCACAGCAAGTCGCCGTTCATTCACGCGCAGTTCGCCGCGCAGACGGGCGAGTCGATCGAGTACACGCACCGGCTTGCGCCGCTCGACGGGTTCGAGGCGGCCGTGCGCGCGTTCGTCGCCGAAGGCGGGCGCGGCGCGAACGTGACGGTGCCGTTCAAGCTCGAAGCGCACGCGCTTGCCGACACGCTGTCGCCGCGCGCGGCGGCCGCGGGTGCGGTGAATACGCTGCGCATCGACGCCGACGGCCGCATTTACGGCGACAACACCGACGGCGTCGGTCTCGTGCGCGATATCGAGTCGAACCTCGGCGTGTCGCTCGCGGGCGCGCGCATCCTGTTGCTCGGCGCGGGCGGCGCCGCGCGCGGCGTGGTGCTGCCGATGCTCGATCGCGCGCCGCTGTCGATCACGATCGTGAACCGCACGGCGGAAAAGGCCGAGGCGCTGGTCAGCCAGTTCATGCAGGCCGCGCACGATGCGGGCTGCACGCTCGCGGGCGGCGGCCCGGGCGAAGTGCGTGCGGCGCCGTACGACGTGATCGTCAATGCGACGGCCGGCAGCCTCGACGCGGCGCTGCCGGAGTGCGACCCGGCCGCGTTCGGCGCGGGCACGCTCGCGTACGACATGATGTACGGCGCGCAGCCGACCGTGTTCATGCAGCACGCGGCCTCGCTCGGCGCGCGTACTGCCGACGGGCTCGGGATGCTGGTCGAGCAGGCGGCCGAATCGTTCCTCCTGTGGCGCGGCGTGCGGCCCGACGGCGCGCCCGTGCTCGCGGCGCTGCGCCAGGCGCTCGCGGCGAGTTGAGCGGAGCGCGGCAGTGGTGGCGGTCGGCGGTGCGGAGCGCACGCGCAGGGTCAGCCTGACGCGTTGGGTCGTCTATGCGGGCTCGGTGTTCGCGGGCGCATGGCTCGCGACACAGCTGTTCTATATCGCGCAGATCGCCCTGTGGTCGGTCGTGAACCCGGGTTCGACCGCGTTCATGCGCACCGACGCATGGTGGCTGTCGCGCGACAATCCGCCCGCGCGCATCCAGCATCAATGGGTGCCGTACGACCAGATCTCGCGCAACCTGAAGCGCGCGCTGATCGCGTCGGAAGATTCGACCTTCGCGACCAACAACGGCTACGACGTCGACGCGATCCTGCAGGCGTGGGAGAAGAACAAGGCGCGCGGACGGATCGTCGCGGGCGGCTCGACGATCACGCAGCAGCTCGCGCGCAACCTGTTCCTGTCGCGCGAGAAGAGCTACATCCGCAAGGGGCAGGAGCTGATCATCACGTGGATGCTCGAAGCGCTGCTCGACAAGGAACGGATCTTCGAGATCTACCTGAATTCCGTCGAATGGGGGCGCGGCGTGTACGGCGCCGAGGCCGCCGCGCGCTATTACTACAAGATTCCCGCGAGCCGGCTCGGCGCATGGCAGTCCGCACGTCTCGCGGTGATGCTGCCGAAGCCGCGCTGGTTCGACGCGCATCGCGGTTCGGCCTATCAGGCGCAGCGCGCGGCCGTCATCGCGCGCCGGATGGGCGCGGCCGCGCTGCCGCAGTCCGAATGAGCGGGCGGCGCGTCCGCGCCGCCGCATTGCCCGTTTCTCTGCCCGCGCGTCGTTGGTGCGCTGCAGCGCATTCGTGTCGCGCGCATATGGGGCCACATTCTTTAGACGAAATCGTCTATTTCGTTTTGCCAAGCAATATCGACGACCGTGCGATTTTCTTGACCGAAACCCGCTGAAAGCGCGGGATTTTTAGTTTCGGCGAATAAACATCGGCGTCTGCGAAAGCTATTTGAAATATGTTGTTTCGGCATTCGAAGCATTTCTGTAAGGTGTGCGCCGCACCGACGTCCGCGCAAATATTTCAAAATTTTTCAAAGCCGACGCGCTCCCGTATATTGGCCCTGCCTCGGCCTATCGGCCGTGACATCGAGGCGGGGGGCGGCTTATCGAGCCGCTCGACACGACAACATCCAAGAACAAGGAAAGCAACGATGCCGAAGCGCAAAGCGAAGCTGTTGTTGGGCGTGGTGTTTTCTTCGCTGATCCTGACGGCCTGCAACGACGACGTGACGTCGTCCGCGACGAGCGCCGACAACTCAGCGGATCCCGCCGCACAGGCGGACAAGCCGTACAACGATCCGAACAGTTATTCGTCGAGCGGGAGCGCGTCGCTCGATCCCGCCGCCGCGGTCGAGAAGGCCGCCGTCACCCATCACCAGATCACGCTGAACGGCCAGACGATCCGCTACACGGCCACGGCCGGTCACCTCGTCGCGCGCAATCCGCAGACGGGCGCGCCCGAGGCGTCGTTCTTCTACGTCGCGTATACGGCCGACAACCAACCCGCCGCGAAGCGGCCGGTCACGTTCCTGTACAACGGCGGCCCCGGCTCCGCATCGGTGTGGCTGCATCTCGGCTCGTTCGGCCCGAAGCGGATCCAGACCGGCGACCCGAACGCGGGCACCGCGACGTTCCCGTTCGTCGACAACGCGGAAAGCCTGCTCGACACGACCGATCTCGTGTTCGTCGATGCGATCGGCACCGGCTATTCCGAAGCGATCGCGCCGAACACCAATCAGACGTTCTGGGGCGTCGACCAGGATGCCGGCGCGTTCCGCGATTTCGTGGTGCGCTACCTGAGCGTGAACCAGCGCAACGACTCGCCGAAATACCTGTTCGGCGAATCGTACGGCACGCCGCGCACCGACGTGCTCGCGAACCTGCTCGAGACGGCCGGCGTGAAGCTCGCGGGCATCGTGCTGCAGTCGTCGATCCTCGACTACAACGTGAACTGCGACATGGCGAGCGACTATATCGGCAACTCGAACAACGGTTCGAGCCCGGTCAGCTGCGCGGGCTTCGTGCCGTCGTACGGTACCGTCGGCGCGTACTATCAGCTCGACAATCCGAATCCGCCGAGCCTGCCGCCGTATGCGGACCAGATGCGCCTGCTGACGGCCGGCAGCTACGTGCCGGCAGTGAACGCGTATCTGGCGAGCCATACGCCGCCGTCGCCGAGCCTCGTGACGACGATGACGAACGCAACCGGCGTGAAGGCGTCGCTGTGGAACGCCGACTTCAACGTGGTCCCGACCTTCTTCGACAACAGCTTCCAGCTGTCGTTGGTTCCCGGCACGCTGATCGGCCGCTACGACGCGCGCGTGAACGTGCCGCTGTCGAGCCCGCTCGCGGCGGACGGCGACCCGTCGAGCACCTACATCACGAAGCCGTTCACCGACACGATCGGCAGCTATCTGCCGAACCAGCTGAAGTACAGCGCGCAGTCGGCCTACTCGGTCAGCAGCAACGCGATCAACACCTGGGACTGGAGCCACGACGGTCTCGCGATGCCCGACACGATTCCTGATCTCGCCGCGGCGCTGACGCTGAATCCGTCGCTGAAGGTGCTGTCGCTGAACGGCTATCACGACATCGCGACGCCGTTCTACCAGACCGAGCTCGACCTCGCGCGGCTCGGCTCGCAGCCGAACCTGACGATCAAGGACTATCAGGGCGGACACATGGTCTATCTCGACGATACGTCGCGGCCGCAGGAGAAGGCGGACCTCGCGACCTTCTACAACACGGCCGCGCACTGATGCAGCGCTGCGCCGGCCACGGCGGCCTTCGGGCGACATGCGCCCGGCGGCGCCGCGGGCCGGCCGTCGACGACCTCATTCCAGACTGGAGCCTGACATGAACCAACGTTTCATCGTCGCTGCCGTCGCGCTCGCAGGCGCGGCCGCCGCCTTTTCCGCCTCCGCGTTTGCCCAGGCGAGCGACGCCGCCGCGCCGCAGCGTGCACGCCAGGCGCAGCTCGGCGATCCGTACGTGCCGCCGGCCGCACGCCGGCCGACCGCCGGCACGCAGACGACCGGCGCCGCGCTGCACGCGCAGGTGGTGCGCAAGCTCGCGCGGCAGTTCGGCGCGGCCGATACGCAGAACACCGGTTCGATCACCGAAGCGCAGGCGCGCGCGGCCGGCCTCGGCTATGTCGCGAACCACTTCCGGCAGATCGATGCGAGCGGCAGCGGCCGCGTGTCGTTCGCCGACGTACAGCGCTACATGCAGGCGCGCAGTACGAGCCAGCAGTAACGTCGGCGCGCGGCGCGCATGAACAAACGGGGGCGGAACCTGCGGCGAGCGCGGGTTCCGCCCCCGCGCGCATCGCGGGCCTGCCGCCGGCCCGCCGCGCCGCGCGTGCCGCCGATTTCGGCAGTTTTCTCATTATCTGGGCAACGCATTCAAATATTGGAGGCGAGTGCGTGCGCTCCTACAATCCGAAGCACATCGACAGCTTCGGACCCACGCATCGCGCGGCGCCCGACGCACACGGAGACACATTCCATGACGTTTGCCGGGCGCTTCCCTCGGTGCCTCGACCGCCGCGTTGCCGCGACGCCGGACCTTGGCCCGGCGCGCGCGAATGCGGCTTCACCGATTTCGCTGAAGAAGCCCGCACCATGACCAAGATGCCCGTATCCCTAGCCCTCGAAAGCCGGCGCGCGGCGCCGGCGGACGCGCCGCTCACCGACAGCATCGGCGCGACCAGCACGCCGCTCGATCTCGCGGCACAGCAGGCCGGCACGCAGACGCTGCTGCGCGGCCTCGCGATCCTCGAAGCGATCGCGAACGGCGCGCGCGACATGCGCGCGATCGGCGCCGCGCTCGGCACGACGCGCAGCACGACGCACCGTCTCGTCAGCAGCCTCGTGCAGGCGCGCTACCTGCGCCAGGTGCAGGGCGGCTATCTGCTCGGCCCGAAGCTGATCGAGCTCGGCACGATCGCGCTCGAGCAGATGCCGCTGACCGCGGTCGCGCGTCCGCATCTCGAAGCGCTCGCCGAAGCGACGCTCGACACGATCCATCTCGGCGTGCGCGACGGCGACGACGTGCTCTACATCGACAAGATCCCCGGCACGCGCGGCCTCGAGATGCGCTCGCGGGTCGGCCACCGGATGCCGCTCGCGTCGACCGGCATCGGCAAGGCGATGATGCTCGACCTCGATCCCGAGATGTGGCGCTCGCTGTTCGAGGCCGCGCGGCGTGCGCTGGCCGGCGTGAATTTCAAGCCGGACAACCGGCCCGATACGGGCGCGTTCCTGCAGCGCATGGCGCACTACGCGGCCGGCGGCTACACGTTCGATCTCGAGGAGAACGAAGCGTCGATCCGCTGCGTGGCGGCGCCGATCCGCGATGCGTCGGGCGCGGTCGTCGCGGCCGTGTCGGTCGCGAGCACGATTCCGTACATGCCGCACGACCGGATGGACGAACTGATTCCGCTCGTGCAGCGCGAAGCACGGGCCATTTCCGCGGAACTGGGCTGGAGCCCGCCGCAGGGTACCCGCAGGATCAAACGATGACGAACCCGACCCGGACCGTTCCGGATGCCGCCACCGCGACGCCGTCGCTGATCGCGCTCGACTGGGGCACGACGTCGCTGCGCGCGTACCTGTTCGACGCGCGCGGCACCTTGCTCGAGACGCGCAGCCGCGCGGCGGGCGTGATGCATGTGCCGGCCGGCGGCGCGCACGCGTTCGACGCGGTGTTCGAGGGCGCCTGCGGCGACTGGCTCGATCGCACCGGCCCCGTGCCGGTGCTCGCCGCCGGCATGGTCGGCAGCGCGCAGGGCTGGCGCGAGGCGCCGTATGTCGCGGTGCCGGCCGGCGCCGACGCGCTCGCCGCGGGCCTCGTCACCGTGACCACGTCGCGCGGCGCGACGGTCTCGATCGTGCCGGGCGTGATCGCGACGGGCGACCTGCCCGACGTGATGCGCGGCGAAGAAACGCAGATCTTCGGCGCACTCGCCGCCGATCCGATGCTTGATGCCGATCGTTCAGGGGTGCTGATCGGCTTGCCGGGCACGCATGCGAAATGGGCATGGGTGAAGGACGGGCTGATCGAGCGCTTCCAGACTTACATGACCGGCGAGCTGTTCGCCGCGCTGCGCGACCACACGATCCTCGGCCGCACGATGCGCACGCCCGCGTCGCCCGATCGCGCGGCGTTCGTGCGCGGCGTGTCGGTCGCGCGCGGCGCGCAGCGCGCCGGGCTGCTCGCGACGATCTTCAGCACGCGCACGCTCGGGCTGACCGACCGGCTCGCGCCCGATGCGCAGGGCGATTACCTGTCCGGGCTGCTGATCGGCCACGAGCTGAACGCGCTTGCGGCGATGCTCGGCGAGCGCGGCGCGGCGCTCGCGAACCAGCCGCTGCTGCTGATCGGCGACGACGGCCTGTGCGCGCGCTACGTCGATGCGCTGCAGGTGTTCGGCTGCACGCATGCGCGCGTCGTCGCGCACGCGACCGAACGCGGGCTGTGGCGGATCGCGTCGCGCGCCGGGCTCGTGCGCGCGGAGGACGGCACGCCCGTCCATGCGAATCAATGAACCGAACCGATTGCGGAGGAATCCTGTCATGCCGTCCGAACTTACGCTGCCCGCGCCCTATACGCCGCACGCCGCGCTGACGCGCGCGTTCGACGCGTGTCCGCTGATCGCGATCCTGCGCGGGATCACGCCGGCCGAAGCGGCCGAGCACGGCCTCGCACTCTACGAAGCCGGCTTCCGGATCGTCGAGGTGCCGCTCAATTCGCCGGCGCCGTTCGACAGCATCGCCGCACTGCGCCGCGCGCTGCCCGACGATGCGATCGTCGGCGCGGGCACCGTGCTGCGCGCCGAATACGTCGACCGCGTGCAGGATGCCGGCGGCGCGCTGATCGTGATGCCGCACAGCGACGCGGCCGTGATCCGGCGCGCGCGCGAGCGCGGCCTGGCGAGCGCGCCGGGCGTCGCGACGCCGACCGAAGCGTTCGCGGCGCTCGCGAACGGCGCCGACGTATTGAAGATGTTCCCGGCCGAGCAGCTCGGCGTGCCGGTCGTGAAGGCGTGGCGCGCGGTGATCGACCGCGCGGTGCCGCTGATTCCGGTCGGCGGGATCGCGCCCGACAACATGCAGCCGTTCCTCGCGGCCGGCGCGAACGGGTTCGGGCTCGGTTCGGCGCTGTACCGGCCCGGCCAGCCGGCCGACGCGACCGCGAATAACGCGCGCGCGTTCCAGGCCGGCCTGCGTGCGGCGCGCGGCGGAGCCGCATGATGGGCCGTCTCGCGGGCAAGGTCGCGATGGTGACGGGCGCGGGCCGCGGCATCGGCGCTGCGATCGCCGGCGCGTTTGTTCGCGAGGGCGCGGCCGTCGCGCTCGTCGATCTCGATCTCGCGCAGGCGCAGCAGACCGCCGCCGCGATCGCGCGCGACGTCGACGGTGCGCGCGCGCTGGCGCTGCACGCGGACGTTGCGCAGCAGGCGTCGGTGCGCGATGCGCTCGTGCAGGCGGAAGCGGCGCTCGGCCCGCTCGACGTGCTGGTGAACAACGCGGGCATCAACGTGTTTGCGGATCCGCTGACGATGACCGACGACGACTGGCGCCGCTGCTTCGCGGTCGACCTCGACGGCGTGTGGCACGGCTGCCGCGCGGCGCTGCCGGGGATGGTCGAGCGCGGCCGCGGCAGCATCGTGAACATCGCGTCGACGCACGCGTTCCGGATCATCCCGGGCTGCTTTCCGTATCCGGTCGCGAAGCATGGCGTGCTGGGCCTCACGCGCGCGCTCGGCATCGAATACGCGGCGCGCAACGTGCGCGTGAATGCGATCGCGCCGGGCTATATCGAGACGCAACTGACGCGCGACTGGTGGGACGCGCAGCCCGATCCGGCCGCCGCGCGCGCCGAGACGCTCGCGCTGCAGCCGATGAAGCGGATCGGCCGGCCCGAAGAAGTTGCGATGACGGCGGTGTTTCTCGCGTCCGACGAGGCGCCGTTCATCAATGCCGCGTGCATCACCGTCGATGGCGGGCGCGCGGCGCTGTACCACGACTGACACGACGATTAGACAGACCGCAGCTGCGACGGCCGCGCGCACGCTGCGTCGAAACCAACAAGCGGTCGCATCCTGTTCGATGAAGACAAGGAGACACTGGAGATGAAACGCAGAACGTTCGTCACGCTGGCCGCTGCGGCCGCGGTGCTGATGGGAAGCCCGGTTGTGCACGCGGCGGACCCGGTCAAGATCGGCTTCCTGGTGAAGCAGCCCGAGGAGCCGTGGTTCCAGGACGAGTGGAAGTTCGCCGAGATCGCCGCGAAGCAGAAGGGCTTCACGCTCGTGAAGATCGGTGCGCCGTCCGGCGAGAAGGTCATGAGCGCGATCGACAACCTGGCCGCGCAGAAGGCGCAGGGCTTCATCATCTGCACGCCCGACGTGAAGCTCGGGCCGGGCATCGTCGCGAAGGCGAAGTCGCACAACCTGAAGATGATGACGGTCGACGACCGCCTCGTCGACGGCGCGGGCAAGCCGATCGAGTCGGTGCCGCACATGGGGATCTCCGCGTACAACATCGGCAAGCAGGTCGGCGACGGCATCGCGGCCGAGATCAAGAAGCGCGGCTGGGACATGAAGGACGTCGGCGCGATCGACATCACGTACGAGCAATTGCCGACCGCGCACGACCGCACCACCGGCGCGACCGACGCGCTGGTCGCCGCCGGCTTTCCGAAGGCGAACGTGATCGCGGCGCCGCAGGCGAAGACCGACACCGAGAACGCGTTCAACGCCGCCAACATCGCGCTCACCAAGAACCCGCAGTTCAAGCACTGGGTTGCCTACGGCCTGAACGACGAGGCGGTGCTCGGCGCGGTGCGCGCGGCCGAAGGGCGCGGCTTCAAGGCCGACAACATGATCGGCATCGGCATCGGCGGCTCCGACTCGGCGCTCAACGAGTTCAAGAAGCCGCAGCCGACCGGCTTCTACGGCACCGTGATCATCAGCCCGAAGCGCCACGGCGAGGAAACCTCGGACCTGATGTACGCGTGGATCACGCAGGGCAAGGCACCGCCGCCGCTGACGCTGACCACCGGCATGCTCGCGACGCGCGACAACGTGACGAAGGTGCGCGACGAGATGGGGCTTGCCTCGAAGTAAGCGGCCCGCGCGGCTGCCGCAGCGATGCGGCAGCCGGCGGTCGATCGATTCGACAGTGGAGAAGCAACGTGTCAGCGGCACTGCGGTTTGACAATATCGGCAAGGTCTTTCCCGGCGTGCGCGCACTCGACGGCATCTCGTTCGACGTGCGGGCGGGCGAGGTGCATGGCCTGATGGGCGAGAACGGCGCGGGCAAGTCGACGCTGCTGAAGATTCTCGGTGGCGAATATCAGCCCGATGCGGGCAGCGTGCTGATCGACGGCCAGCCCGTGCATTTCGCGAATGCGGCCGCGTCGATCGCGGCCGGCATCGCGGTGATTCATCAGGAACTGCAGTACGTGCCCGACCTGACGGTCGCGGAGAACCTGCTGCTCGGCCGCCTGCCGAATGCGTTCGGCTGGGTGAGGAAGGGCGACGCGAAGCGTTTCGTGCGCGAGCGGCTCGCCGCGATGGGCGTCGATCTCGACCCCGATGCGCGGCTCGGGCGGCTGTCGATCGCGCAGCGGCAGATGGTCGAGATCTGCAAGGCGCTGATGCGCAACGCGCGCGTGATCGCGCTCGACGAGCCGACGAGTTCGCTGTCGCATCGCGAGACCGAGGTGTTGTTCAAGCTCGTCGACGACTTGCGCGCGCAGGGCCGCGCGCTGATCTACATCTCGCACCGGATGGACGAGATCTACCGGCTGTGCGACGCGTGCACGATCTTTCGCGACGGGCGCAAGATCGCGTCGCACGAATCGCTGAACGACGTGCCGCGCGACCGGCTCGTCGCCGAGATGGTCGGGCGCGAGATCTCGGATATCTATCATTACGCGCCGCGCGCGCTCGGCGACGTGCGCTTCGCCGCGGAAGGGATCGACGGCGCCGCGCTGCGCGAGCCCGCGAGCTTCTCGGTGCGCGCCGGCGAGATCGTCGGCTTCTTCGGGCTGGTCGGCGCGGGCCGCAGCGAACTGATGCGGCTCGTGTACGGCGCGGACCGCCGGCGCGCGGGCGTGCTGACGCTCGACGGCAAGCGCATCGACGTGAAGCGCACCGGCGACGCGATCCGCCACGGCATCGTGCTGTGCCCGGAGGACCGCAAGGAGGAAGGGATCATCGCGATCGCATCGGTCGCGGAGAACATCAACATCAGCTGCCGCCGCCATTCGCTGCGCGCGGGGCTGTTCATCGACCGCAAGACCGAGAACGACACGGCCGACCGCTTCATCCAGCGGCTGAAGATCAAGACGCCGAACCGGCGCCAGAAGATTCGCTTCCTGTCGGGCGGCAACCAGCAGAAGGCGATCCTGTCGCGCTGGCTCGCGGAGCCCGACCTGAAGGTCGTGATCCTCGACGAGCCGACGCGCGGCATCGACGTCGGCGCGAAACACGAAATCTACGACGTGATCTACCGGCTCGCGGAGCGCGGCTGCGCGATCGTGATGGTGTCGTCGGAGCTGCCGGAAGTGCTCGGCGTGTCCGACCGCATCGTCGTGATGCGCGAGCGCCGCATCGCGGGCGAGCTGACGCGCGCGCAGGCGAACGAGCACGCGGTGCTGAGCCTCGCGTTGCCGCAGGCGAGCGCAGTGCAGGCGGCGTGACGCCGCCGGGAACCGGATACGAATCGATAGCGCGCGGCGCGGGCCGCGCGATGCAGGAGCAGGAGACACAATCATGCAAGTCAACGAAAACCTCTCCAGCGCGGCCGTGAAGCCTTCGGCCGATGCGCTGGTGCCGCAGGGCGATCGGCAGAAGTGGTGGCAGCACCTCACCGAATACAGCCTGATCGCGATCTTCGCGGTGATGTTCATCACGATGTCGCTGACGGTCGATCACTTCTTCTCGATCGACAACATGCTCGGCCTCGCGCTGTCGATCTCGCAGATCGGCATGGTCGCGTGCACGATGATGTTCTGCCTTGCGTCGCGCGACTTCGACCTGTCGATCGGCTCGACCGTCGCGTTCTCCGGCGTGCTGTGCGCGATGGTGCTGAACGCGACCGACAACACCTTCGTCGCGATCGTCGCGGCGGTCGCGGCCGGCGCCGCGATCGGCTTCGTGAACGGCGCGGTGATCGCGTACCTGCGCATCAACGCGCTGATCACGACGCTCGCGACGATGGAGATCGTGCGCGGGCTCGGCTTCATCGTGTCGAAGGGGCAGGCGGTCGGCGTGTCGTCGGATACGTTCATCGCGCTCGGCGGCCTCACGATGTTCGGCGTGTCGCTGCCGATCTGGGTCACGTTGCTGTGCTTCATCGGCTTCGGCGTGCTGCTGAACCAGACCGTATACGGCCGCAACACGCTCGCGATCGGCGGCAATCCGGAAGCGTCGCGGCTCGCGGGGATCAACGTCGAACGCACGCGCGTCTACATCTTCCTGATCCAGGGCGCGGTGACCGCGCTCGCGGGCGTGATCCTCGCGTCGCGCATCACGTCGGGCCAGCCGAATGCCGCGCAGGGCTTCGAGCTGAACGTGATTTCCGCGTGCGTGCTCGGCGGCGTGTCGCTGATGGGCGGCCGCGCGACGATCTCGGGCGTCGTGATCGGCGTGCTGATCATGGGCACCGTCGAGAACGTGATGAACCTGCTGAACATCGACGCGTTCTACCAGTACCTCGTGCGCGGCGCGATCCTGCTCGCGGCGGTGCTGCTCGACCAGCTGAAGAACCGCGGCGTACGCGACTGAGCCGATTCCACGGAGACGACCCGCATGAACATCGACCCTTCCGCGCCGGACCTCGACGCCGCGCGCTATGCGCGCTATCCGAGCCTCGAGGATCGCGCGGTGCTGATCACGGGCGGCGCCACCGGCATCGGCGCGTCGTTCGTCGAGCATTTCGCGGCCCAGGGCGCGCGCGTCGCGTTCGTCGACCTCGACGCGGCGGCGGGCGCGGCGCTGGCCGAACGTCTCGCGCACGCGCGCCACGCGCCGCTGTTCATCGCGTGCGACCTGACCGACATCGACGCGCTGCGCCATGCGATCGACGCGATCCGCGCACGGATCGGCGCGATCGCGGTGCTCGTCAACAATGCGGCGAACGACGCGCGCCACGCGATCGGCGACGTGACGCCCGCATCGTTCGACGCGGGCATCGCGGTCAACCTGCGCCACCAGTTCTTCGCCGCGCAGGCCGTGATCGACGACATGAAGCAGCTCGGCGGCGGCGCGATCGTCAATCTCGGCTCGATCAGCTGGATGCTGAAGAACGGCGGCTATCCCGTCTACGTGATGGCGAAGGCGGCCGTGCAGGGCCTCACGCGCGGGCTCGCGCGCGACCTCGGCCCGTTCGGGATCCGCGTGAATTCGCTGGTGCCCGGCTGGGTGATGACCGACAAGCAGCGCCGGCTGTGGCTCGACGACGCCGGCCGCGCGGCGATCAAGGCCGGCCAGTGCCTCGACGCCGAGCTGCTGCCGGCCGATCTCGCGCGCATGGCGCTGTTCCTCGCGGCCGACGACAGCCGGATGATCACCGCGCAGGACGTGATCGTCGACGGCGGCTGGGCCTGATTCGCCGCCCGCACCGACCCGTATCGTTTCTTCGACGAAGCAAAGGAGTTCATCATGACCGCCACGTCCGCGCGCGCATCGTCGTCCACCAGCCAGTCGCGCCGTGCGCGGCTGGCGGCCGCCGCCCAGCCGGTCAGCCCGGGCCCGCAGACCGCCGCGTTCGCGCAGGGCGTCGGCGCCGCGCAGGCGGCGGCCGTCACGCTGTCGAACGCGGCGCTGCGGCTCGACGTGCTGCCGCATCTCGGCGGCGGCATCGCGCGCTTCGACTGGCGGCGCGACGACGGCGCGCTGATACCGGTGTTCCGCCGCTGCGCGCACCCGGAAACGGCGGCGGACCCGAACGAGCTCGCGTGCTATCCGCTGCTGCCGTACTCGAACCGGATCGGCGGCGCGCGCTTCGAATGCGACGGGCGCAGCGTCGCGGTGCCGCGCAATCGCCGCGACGAGCCGCTGCCGATTCACGGCGACGGCTGGCTGGCGGCGTGGCAGCTCGACGATGCGACCGACACGACGCTGCAGTTGTCGCTCGATCGCGCGAGCGGCGCGCCGTACGCGTATCGCGCGATCCAGTCGTTCGAACTCGACGATACGACGCTGTCGATCGCGCTGACGATCGAGAACGCGGGCCGCGCGCGCCTGCCGTTCGGGCTCGGCGTGCATCCGTTCCTGGTGCGCGACGACGCGACCGAGCTGGCCGCGGCGGCGGGCGGCCTGTGGCTGTCGGGCGCGGACTTCCTGCCGGTGCGGCACGTGAGCGTGCCGCCGGCCTGGCAGTTCGGCGTTGCGTATCCGCTGCCGGCGACGCTCGTCAATCACGCGTTTACCGGCTGGGGCGGCCACGCGACGGTGAGCTGGCCGCGTCGCGGGCTTGCGCTGACGATCTCGGCCGACGCCGACGCGTACGTGCTGTATACGCCGCCCGGCGAGGATTTCTTCTGTTTCGAGCCGGTCGATCATCCGATCAATGCGGTGAACCTGCCGGGCGGCGCGGCCGCGCACGGGATGACGCTGCTCGCGCCGGGCGAACGGCTGACGCGGCGCTTCGCGTTCACCGTCGGGCGCGCCGATCCGCGCAACGGCGCCGCCGCGCGCGAGGGGCGCCGGCGACGCGGGTAAAATACGCGGTCTACCAACGGTTTGCCGCGAGTATCCGCCATGTCTTCCCCGCTTACTTTCATCGAATCGCTGCGCGCCGCGTGGCAACGCACGAATTCGCTGCTGTGCGTCGGCCTCGATCCCGAGCCGACGCGCTTTCCCGTGCAGTTCGACGGCCAGCCCGATGCGATCTTCGAATTCTGCCGGCAGATCGTCGACGCGACCGCGCCTTATGCGAGCGCGTTCAAGCCGCAGATCGCCTATTTCGCCGCGCATCGCGCGGAAGACCAGCTCGAACGGCTGATCGCGCACATCCACCTGCAGCATCCGGGCCTGCCGGTCATCCTCGACGCGAAGCGCGGCGACATCGGCAGCACCGCCGAGCAATATGCGCGCGAGGCGTTCGAGCGCTATCGCGCGGACGCGGTCACGGTGAACCCGTACATGGGCTACGACTCGGTCGAGCCGTATTTCGAGCACGAAGGCAAGGGCGTGATCGTGCTGTGCCGCACCTCGAACCCGGGCGGCTCCGACCTGCAGTTCCTCGAGACGAACGCAGCCGGCCATCCGGGCCGGCCGCTGTACCAGGTCGTCGCGGATCTCGCGGCGAACAAGTGGAACGCGAAGAACGGCCAGCTCGGCCTCGTGGTCGGCGCGACGTTCCCGAAGGAGATCGAGATCGTGCGCGGCATCGTCGGCGACATGCCGCTGCTGATCCCCGGCATCGGCGCGCAGGGCGGCGACGTGCAGGCGACCGTCGGCGCGGGCCGCACGACCGACGGCACCGGGATGATGATCAACTCGTCGCGCGCGATCCTGTACGCGAGCAAGGGCGAGGACTTCGCCGAAGCCGCGGCGCTCGCCGCGCAGAAGACCCGCGACGCGATCAACGCGCATCGCTGATCGGGGCAGGGCCGTCCGCCGGGGCGGCCTTGCTGGTGTCCCCGGCTGGTGTCTCGTCTCGACGCCAGCGGGCGCATCTCGGCGCGCCCAACCGCGCCGCTCTTTCCTTCCGCCGAATTCCGCCGCGCTGGCGCGCGCGGACAATTTCCCGTCGCTTCCGCACCGCATGCCCGCGCGGCAATCGCGCGATGCTGCCGCTTGTCATCGATCCGTCATCAAAATGTCAAGAAAGGAGCGACGCCATGCCCAAGCTGTTTCCCCGACTTCTGACCGCGTTCGCCGCGTCGCTGTGCATGACGGTCGCCCACGCGGCGGATCTCGCGCACTGGCCGGCCGACAGCGCGAAGGCGCTGAACGCGATGATCGCCGCGCACGCGCATCGCGGCGACTACGCGGTGTTCGACGCCGACAACACGACCTACCGCTACGACCTCGAGGAATCGCTGCTGCCGTATCTCGAGAACCGCGGCGTGCTGACGCGCGACACGCTCGATGCATCGCTGAAGCTGATTCCGTTCAAGGACTCGGCCGACTACAAGGAATCGCTGACGAGCTATTACTACCGGCTCTGCGAGATCGACGACCTGGTCTGCTATCCGTGGATCGCGCAGGCGTTCGCGGGGCTGTCGCTCGCGGACCTGAAGCGTCACATCGACGCGATGCTCGCCGACGGCAAGCCGATTCCGATCCGCTACTGGCAGGGCGACAAGGTCGTCGACGGCGCGGTGAACCCGCCGCGCTTCTTCCGCGGGATGCAGGAGCTGTACAACGCGCTGCGCGAGAACGGCATCGACGTCTACGTGATGACGGCCGCGCACGAGGAACTCGCGCGGCTCGTGCTGTCCGACCCGAAGTACGGCTACAACGTGAAGCCGGAGCACGTGATCGGCGTGACGACGCTGCTGCGCAATCCGGCGACCGGTGCGCTGACGACGTCGCGGCTGCAGATCAAGGCCGGCAAGTACGACGAGGCCGCGAACCGCAGCCTGGTGATCACGCCGTTCCTGATGAATCCGATGACGTGGTACGAAGGCAAGCTCGGCTCGATCGTCGGCTGGATCGACCAGTGGAAGAAGCCGGTGCTGGTCGCGGGCGACACGCCGACATCCGACGGCTACATGCTGCTGAACGCGACCGACGTCGCGCGCGGCGGCGTGCGCGTGTGGGTGAACAAGAAGGACAAGCAGATGGCGCAGATCCGCGCGTGGTCGGACGAATCGGCGGCGCAGCAGAAGTCGCTCGGGCTGCCGGTGACGGCCGACAAGAACTGGATCGTCGTGAAGCCCGACGCGATTCAGTAGGCCGGCATCCCGTGCGTCAGCCCTCGCGTTCGTCGAGCAGCTTCAGCAGGCCGCGCAGCGCATGCGCGGCCGCCTGCGTGCGGATCTGCTCGCGATCGCCCTTGAACACGAGCGTCTCGACGTCGGTATGTAGCCGGTTGCTCCACGCGAACGACACGGTGCCGACCGGCTTTTTCTCGCTGCCGCCCGCGGGGCCCGCGATGCCGGTGACCGACAGCGCGACCTGCGCGCGGCTGTTGCGCAGCGCGCCTTCGGCCATTGCGCGCGCGACCGGCTCGCTGACCGCGCCGTGCTTTTCGATCAGGTCGGGCGGCACGCCGATCATTTCGCTCTTGGCCTGGTTCGAGTACGTGACGAAGCCGCGCTCGAACCACTGGCTGCTGCCGGAGATATCGGTGATCGCGGCGGCGATCATCCCGCCCGTGCAGGATTCGGCGGTGGCGAGCATCAGGTGCTCGTCACGCAGCTGGTTGCCTGCGCGGATCGCAAGCTGGTGGACGACGGAATCGGTTGGCATGCGCGTCGGGAAACGAAAGTGGGAAATCGGTCGGGTCAGCCGACGACCGAGCGCCACAGCGCGATCACGAGCAGCGTCATGAACGCGGCGACGAGGTCGTCGACCATGATGCCGAGCCCGCCTTTCAGTCGACGGTCGACATAGCGGATCGGCGGCGGCTTGAGCATGTCGAAGCAGCGGAACACGACGAACGCCCACAGCTGGCCGACGAAGGTCGCGGGCGTGACGAACAGCATCACGAGCCAGATCGCGACGATTTCGTCCCAGACGACCGGGCCGGGATCGGCGGTGCCCATCCTGCGTGCGGTGAAACCGGTGAGCCACGTGCCGGCGACGAAGCCGAGCGCGATCAGCGCCCACCATTCGGGCACCGTCAGATAGCGATTGAGCGCGACGAAGCTTAGCCAGCCGAGCAGCGAGCCGAAGGTGCCGGGCATCAGCGGCGCGAGCCCGCTGCCGAAGCCGAGCGACACGAGATGCGCCGGATGCGACAGCATGAAGCGCACGGTCGCGCGCTGCGGCGCGGGCTGCGCTGCGCCGGGCTCGTGCGCCTGCGCGGGCGTCGGGTCAGTCTGCATGGAAGTGGTCGAAGCCGTGCAACGTGAGGGCCAGGGGCGCGCCGGCAGCGTCGCGCCACGCGATCGCGGGCCGCTCCGACGGCGCGGACAACGCGCGTATTGTACCGATTCGCGTGACCGCGACGCCGGCCTGCGCGCCGGCCGCCTCGACCGCCGCGCGGGCCGCGGCCGGCGCGGTGAAGCACAGCTCGTAGTCGTCGCCGCCCGCGAGCGTGCAGCGCCGCTGCACGTCGGGCGGCAAGGTCGCGAGCGCGGCCGAGCGCGGCACCGCGTCGGCATCGATCTCGGCGCGCACGTTCGAGCGCGTCAGGATGTGCTGCAGGTCGCCGGCGAGGCCGTCCGAGATGTCGAGCGCCGCATGCGCGATGCCCGCGAGCGCGAGGCCGAGCGCGACGCGCGGCTCGGGGCGCTCGAGCGCCTGCCGGAACGCGGCCGCCTCGCGTGCGCCGGCGCGCCATT
>NZ_CABVPP010000054.1 GCF_902499075.1 Burkholderia pseudomultivorans
AACGCGCCCGCCCGCCCCGCTGTCGCGGCCCGGCCGCGCCACGCGCAGGCCGCCGCCGCGTGCCTCGTCGCGCTGATCGCGCTGTCGCTCGCGTGGGAGCTGTGGCTCGCGCCGCTGCGCCCGGGCGGCTCCGCGCTGATGCTGAAGGCCGTGCCGCTCGCGCTTGCGCTGCCCGGCGTGTGGCGGCGTAACATCTATACGATGCAATGGGCGAGCATGCTGATCCTCGTCTATTTCGCCGAAGGCATCGTGCGCGGCATGTCCGACCGCGGCTTGTCCGCGACGCTCGGCTGGTGCGAGACCGCGCTCGCCGTCGGCTTCTTCGCGGCGGCGCTTGCGTACGTCGCGCCGTTCAAACGCGCGGCGAAACAGCAACGCGCCGCGCCCTGACCCTTACGCGACCGAACGTGATGATTTCTTCCGAAGCCTTCGTTTCCGCCTGCCGCGACGCGATCGGCGCCGACCATGTGCTGACCGATCCGCACGATACCGAACCGTTCCTGACCGACTGGCGCCGCCGCTACAAGGGCGCCGCCTGCGCGGTGCTGAGGCCCGCGAACACCGCCGAAGTCGCCGCGCTCGTGCGGCTCGCGAACACGCATGGCGTCGCGCTGGTCCCGCAAGGCGGCAACACGGGGCTCGCCGGCGGCGCGACGCCCGACGCGAGCGGCGGCCAGGCCGTGCTGAGCCTCGCGCGCCTGAACCGCGTGCGCGCGCTCGATCCGCACAACAACACGATCACCGTCGAGGCCGGCGTGATCCTCGCCGACGTGCAGGCGCGCGCCCGCGAAGGCAACCGGCTGTTCGCGCTGAGCCTCGCCGCCGAAGGCAGCTGCACGATCGGCGGCAACCTGTCGACCAATGCGGGCGGCACCGCGGTGCTGCGCTACGGCAACGCGCGCGAGCTGTGCCTCGGGCTAGAGGTCGTGACGCCGCAGGGCGAGATCTGGGACGGCCTGCGCGGGCTGCGCAAGGACAACACCGGCTACGACCTGCGCGACCTGTTCATCGGCGCGGAAGGCACGCTCGGCATCATCACCGCCGCGGTGATGAAGCTGCATCCGCTGCCGGCCGCGCAGGTCACCGCGCTGGCCGCGCTCGAATCGCCGCACGCGGCGCTCGACTTCCTGTCGCTCGCGCAGCGCGCGGCCGGCCCGCTGCTGACCGGCTTCGAACTGATGTCCGACTTCTGCATGCAGCTCGTCGGCAAGCATTATCCGCAGCTGCGCTACCCGTTTGCGCACACGCATGCGCAGACGGTGCTGCTCGAACTGTCCGACAACGAAAGCGAAACGCACGCGCGCGCGCTGTTCGAAAAACTGATGGAGGAAGCGTTCGACGCGGGCCTCGTGGTCGACGCGGTGGTCGCGGAGAATCTTGCGCAGTCGCGCGCGTTCTGGGATCTGCGCGAGCACATCCCGCTCGCGCAGGCCGACGAAGGGCTCAACATCAAGCACGACATCGCGGTGCCGATCTCGTCGATCGCGCGCTTCATCGACGAGACCGACGCGGCGATCCAGCAGGCGGCGCCCGGCGCGCGCATGGTCACGTTCGGCCATCTCGGCGACGGCAACCTGCACTACAACGTGCAGACGCCGGAAGGCGGCGACCCGAAGGCGTTCCTCGCCGAATACCAGGCGCCGATCAACCGCATCGTCTACGACAACGTGCACCGCCACCACGGCACGATCAGCGCGGAGCACGGGATCGGTCAGCTGAAGATCGACGATGCGCAGCGCTACAAGTCGCCGGTCGAAACGGCGCTGATGCGCACGCTGAAGACCGCGCTCGACCCGCGCGGGCTGATGAACCCCGGCAAGGTCCTGCACTGACGCCATTCACTCCGGAGCGACGCCCGTGAAAGTCCGCGTGCTGTCCGACCTGCATCTGGAAGGCAACCAGCCCGAGGTGATCGCGCATGCCGACGCCGATCTCGTCGTGCTGGCCGGCGACATCCACAATCATGCGGAGGGCCTGCGCTGGGCCGCCGAGACGTTCGACCCGAACGTGCCGGTCGTCTATGTGCCGGGCAACCACGAGTATTACGACGGCGAGTTCGGCGCGCTCGAGACGGCGATGCGCGACGCGGCGCACGCGCTCGACAACGTGCATTACCTGAACAACGGCGCGTATGTCGATCCCGCGCGGCGCTTTCGCGTGCTCGGCACGACGCTGTGGACCGATTTCACGCTGTTCGGCGCCGACGACGCGAGCGTCGCGCACGCGATCGACGCCGGCTCGCGCGTGATGCTCGATTTCAAGGGATTGATCCAGGTGACGTGGCCGCGCGACGCGGCGCTGCATGCGGCGCCCGGCGCGCCGGAGCGCGATTTCACGCCGGCCGACGCGATCGCGCTGTACCGGCGTGCGCGCGCGTGGCTGGAAACGCAGCTGGCGACGCCGTTCGCGGGCCGCACGATCGTCGTCACGCACCATGCGCCGCACCGGCGCTCGCTGGCGGAGCGCTATGCGCTGGATCCGGTGTCGGCAGGATTCGTCAACGATCTGACTGAACTCGTCCGGCCGCCCGTCGACCTGTGGGTGCACGGGCACACCCATACGTCATTCGATTACGTCGCGGACGGCGGCACGCGCGTGGTATGCAACCCGCGCGGCTATATTCACCGGCGCACCGGCGAACGAGAAAATCCCGCATTCGCGTGGGACAAGGTCGTCGCGCTCGGCTGAGCGCCGGCGTGTCCGGCCGCGGTGCGCGGCCGGCTGCTTCGCTGCAAAAAAGCGGGCGACGCCCGATCAGCGATCGTTGCGGCGCGGTGCGCCGGAACCGGCGCGAACCCGGACCGGCACCGGCTGGATGCGCGCCTTCATCGCGCGCAGCAGGTCGCGCGTCGCGGCGGCGGCGACCACGCCGAACAGAACTCCAAGGCCGATCATCAGGGGCGTATCCATTGCAACTCCGGGTGGGGCAGATCTCGATGATTCAGACAGTATCAAACTGTTCGGCGCACGAACGTAAAGAAATGTTGCGTGAAGGACAAATCTCGTCAGATTGCGGTCGATCGCGCTGTCATGTCGCACGCGTGTACTGTTCGAGCGCGGCCTCGTCGGCCTCCAGCGTCGCCGGCAGCTCGTCGCGCAGGAAATCGACCCAGGTCCGGATTTTCGCGTCGAGATACTGGCGCGACGCGTACAGCGCGTAGATGTTCATCACGTGCGAGCGGTACTCGGGCATCACGCGCACGATATGCCCGCTGCGCAGCCAGCCGATCGCCGAATAGAGCGGCAGCCCGGCCAGCCCCATCCCCTCCCGCACCGCCACCGCGAGCGCCTCGGCGACGTTCACGCGAAACGGCGGCGCCTCGATCGGCACCACCTCGTCGCCGTTCGGCCCCGCCAGTATCCATTCGTCGTACTGGAAGCCCGGCGTGACCATCCCGAGACAGATGTGCTGCGCGAGATCGGCCGGCCGCTGCGGCACGCCGTGCTGCTCGATATAGGACGGCGCCGCGCATACGACGCTGTAGCTTTCGCCGAGCCGCTGCGACACGAGCCCCGAATCGGGCAGGTCGCGGCCGACCACGATCGCGACGTCATAGCCCTCGTCGAGCAGGTCGGGCAGCCGCTGCGCGAGCGTCAGCTCGACATGCACGTCCGGATAGCGCTCGCGATAGCGCGCGACGGCCGGCACCAGATAGTGCTGGCCGAGGCTCGTGAAGCAATGGACCTTCAGCTTGCCCGACGGGCGCGCGTGCGCGTCGCCCGCCTCGGCTTCGGCCTGGTCGACGTACGCGAGGATCTGCTCGCAGCGCTGCAGGTAGCGCTCGCCGGCTTCGGTCAGCGCAATCCGGCGCGTCGTGCGGTTCAGCAGGCGCGTGCGCAGGTGCGCTTCGAGATCCGAGACGGCGCGCGACGCATAGGCAGTCGTCGACCTCATCTGCTGAGCGGCCGCGGTGAAGCTCCCCGCGTCGACCACGCGTACGAATACGCGCATGTTTTGTAACGTATCCATCCCATTTCCCGTTTGAATCCGGACGGATTGTTGCACACAGGCTAACCAATATTGTCTCGGGATTCGTAAAAATGACTTGCACCGTTGTCAGTTTATTCAGGAATTGCCGAAAAATATAATCGCATCCGACTCATCTATATCCGAAAGGGAGAAAATCGTGCGGTCTCCGGCAACAAAAGGGACGCTGGCACTGGCGGTTCTTGCAGTCTCATTAATAATGGCCGGATGCGCGAGCATGGGCGACAACAAGCCGCAGTCGGCGCAGATCCAAGCGAACACGCTCGATGCGGGCGCCGCCATCCGCGCGGCCGACCGCGACGCGGGCTGGCCCGCGTCGGACTGGTGGCGCGCGTATCGCGATCCGCAGCTCGACGCCTGGATCGCCGCGGCGCAAGCCGGCAACCCGACGCTCGCGGCCGCGCAGGCCCGCGTACGCGAAGCGCAGGCGATGGCGCGGGTCGCACGCTCGGCCGAACTGCCGCAGATCAACGGCAACCTGTCGCTGATGCGCCAGCACTGGCCGGACAACGTCTACTACGGCCCGGGCCCGCTCGCCGACACCGACACCTGGAACAACACGGGCACGCTCGGCCTGTCGTATCACCTCGACCTGTGGGGCAAGGACAAGAACGCGACCGAACGCGCGCTCGACACCGCGCATGCGACGGCGGCCGATGCGCGCGCGGCGAAGCTCGAACTCGAAGTGAACGTGGTGCGCGCGTACGTCGGCATGTCGATGAACTATGCGCTGCTCGATCTCGCGCATGAAACCTTCGAGCGCCAGCGCGCGCTGGCCGACCTCGCGCGCAAGCGGCTGCAGGCCGGCATCGGCACCCAGCTCGAAGTGAGCCAGGCGGAATCGACGCTGCCCGACTACGAGCGCCAGATCGATTCGTACGAGGAAGCGATCCAGCTCGCCCGCCACCAGCTCGCCGCGCTCGCAGGCAAGGGCCCCGGCGCGGGCGACGCGATCAAGCGGCCGAGCCTGTCGCTCGACGCGCCGGCCGGCCTGCCGTCGGCCATGCCGGCCGACCTGCTCGGCCGCCGCCCCGACGTCGTCGCGGCGCGCTGGACGGTCCAGGCACAGGCGCGCGGCATCGATGTCGCGAAAGCGGCGTTCTATCCGGACATCGACCTGCTCGCGACGGTCGGCGGCTTCGGCGTGACCGCGCCGTTTACCGACTTCCTGCGCGCGATGAACGGCGGCTGGACGGCCGGCCCCGCGCTGTCGCTGCCGATCTTCGAAGGCGGCCGCCTGCGCGCGCAGCTCGGCGCGGCCAATGCCGGCTACGACCAGGCTGTCGAGCGCTACAACCAGACGATCGTCGGCGCGCTGAAGGACATCGCCGACCAGGTCGTGCGGATCCGCTCGCTCGATACGCAGAAGAAGGACGCCGCGCGCTCGGTGGCCGCCAACGACCGCAGCTACCAGTTGTCGCGCGAAGGCTTCCGGCGCGGCCTGACCGACTATGTGAACGTGCTGGTCGCGCAGCAGCAGCTGCTGCGCGCGCAGGAGACGGCAGCCCGCATCGACGCGGAACGCCTCGCCGCGCATGCGCAGCTGATGGCCGCGCTCGGCGGCGGTGTCGAGACGGGCGAGGACGCGCCGGGCGGTCATGCGTCGGACGCCGCCGCGGCACCGGCCGCCGCGGCATCGGCCGCCGCGACATCGAGCGCTGCCGCGGATGCGCGCGCCGTGCCCGGCACGCAACCCGCAGCCGGCGGCAACCGGCCCGCGGCCGGCAAGCCCGCCACGCAGGCCGCACGGTAACGCGGAGACTCCGTCATGTCATCCTCCTCCACCGCCTCCCCGCCCGCCGGCGGCACGCTGTCGGCCCGCTACGCGGCCTTCAGCGACTGGGCCCGCACCGACGGCGTCGCGTGGCTCTATCTCGCCAAGGCGCTGCTCGCCGCGTTCATCTCGCTCGGCGTGTCGATGCGACTCGACCTGCCGGCGCCCAAGACCGCGATGACCACGGTGTTCATCGTGATGCAGCCGCAAAGCGGCGCGGTGCTCGCGAAAAGCTTCTACCGCGTCGCCGGCACGATCTTCGGGCTGATCGCGACGCTCACGTTCGTGTCGCTGTTCCCGCAGCAGCCGCAGCTGTTCCTGCTGGCGATCGCGCTGTGGATCGCGCTGTGCACGGCCGGCGCCGCGCGCAACCGCAATTTCCGCAGCTACGGCTTCCTGCTCGCCGGCTATACGACCGCGCTGATCGGCCTGCCCGCGTCGCAGCATCCGGACGGTGCGTTCATGAGCGCGATGACGCGCGTGTCCGAGGTGATCGTCGGGATCGTGTCGGCCGGCGTCGTC
The DNA here is from genome assembly GCF_902499075.1 of Burkholderia pseudomultivorans. Taxonomy (GTDB): domain Bacteria; phylum Pseudomonadota; class Gammaproteobacteria; order Burkholderiales; family Burkholderiaceae; genus Burkholderia; species Burkholderia pseudomultivorans. Next base: position 6,285 of record NZ_CABVPP010000054.1, read on the forward strand.
AGCGCGCTGGTATTTCCGCAATACACCGGCGAGCAGATGCGCACCACGGTGCGCAAGCGCTTCGGCAGCTTCGTCGACTACGTCGCCGCGGCGCTGTCGGGGCAGCTCGACCGCGCGCACATCGAGACCATCCATACGCGCTTCGTCGCCGACGTGGTCGGCTTCGAGGCCGCGCGCAGCATGGCCGTGTTCGAGGACCCCGGCACGCGCATGCGCGGCGGCCGCCTGGCGCGGCTGAACAGCGAGTTCATGAGCGCATCGAGCCGCTTCCATGCGCTGCACCAGTTGATGAATCGGCTGCGCGCGGCCGGCGCGCAGGCCGCGATCGACGCGATCGAGCCGTATTTCCGCGAAATCGCGCCGCTGCTCACGCGCAACGGCGAACCGGTGCGCAGCTCGACCGACGCGGCGCACGCAGCCGAGCAGCTGCTCGCGTGGCGCGACGCGCTGCCGCGCCGCATCCGCGCCACGCGCGCCGAGTGCGAAGCGCAGCCCGATTTCCCGCTGCTCGACTTCGATACGGCCGCCGAGCTGCTGTACCGCTTCATCACCGACCTGCACGAATATGCGGCGACCTACGCGTCGCTCGCGAGCGAGACGCACGAGCGCGAACGCTGGATCGAACACTACGAGCCGCGCACCAACCTGACGGCCGCGGTGATCGCCGGCATCCGCACCGCGACGGTGATCCTGCTGCTCGGCTGGTTCTGGATCGAGACCGCGTGGCCGAACGGCGTCACGCTGGTGCTGACCGCGGCGGCGACCTGCGCGCTCGCGTCGTCGACGCCGCGCCCGACCGCGATGTCCGCGCAAATGGGCATGGGCACCGCGCTCGCCGTGTGCACCGGCATGCTGCTGATGTTCGGCATCTACCCGCGGATCGACGGCTTCGTGCTGCTGTGCGTGGCGCTCGCACCGCTGCTCGCGATCGGCATCTACATGACGATGAAGCCGAAGCTCGCCGGCTACGGGATGGGCTACCTGATCTTCTTCTGCTTCCTCGCCGGCCCGGACAGCATCACGCACTACGATCCGTCGAGCTTCATGAACGATGCGCTCGCGCTCGTGCTGTCGATGCTGGTCTCGGCGATCGCGTTCGCGGTCATGTTCCCGCCGACCGCACCGTGGCTGAAGAAGCGCCTGTTCGCCGACCTGCGCCACCAGGCGGTCGCCGCCTGCCATGCGCGGCTCGCGGGCCTGCGCACGCGCTTCGAGAGCGGCGCGCGCGACCTGATGTATCAGGCGCACACGCTGTCGGCCGACCAGCCCGACGTGCAGCGCGACGCGCTGCGCTGGATGTTCGCAGTGCTCGAAGCCGGCAACGCGGCGATCGACCTGCGCCAGGAGCTGTCGACGCTGCCGGCCGACCCGCGCTATGCGCCGACGATGCCGTGGCGGCGCGCGATCGAGACGATGCGCACCGCACTGTCCGCGCTGTTCGCGAAGCCCGACGCGGCACGCTTCGCCACGACGCTCGCCGCGGTGAACGCCGCGATCGACGCGACGCGGCCGATGCCCGACGCGTTCGCGTCGTCGCGCGAAGACCGCCACCGGCTGCAGCGGATCCTGAGCCACCTGCATTTCGTGCGCACGGCGCTGCTCGATCCGGAATCGCCGCTCGAGCCGCTCAATCGCAACCGCACCCAAGGAACCTTGTCATGATGCCGCGTGAAATCGCCATTCTCGATGCCTACATGCCCACGGTGGTGCTGATGTTCGTCGTCGGCGCGCTGGCGACGTGGGTCGTCGACCGCCTGCTCGCCTACACGGGCCTCTACCGTCTCGTCTGGCACCCGTCGCTGTTCCGGGCCTGCCTTCTCGTCTGCATTTGCGGCGGACTCAGTCTCGCCGTCTATCGTTGAACCACAACCATCATGATGCTCAGAAAACTCTTCGGCTTCGTCGCGACCGCCGTCATTCTTCTCGTCGCGATCCTGATCGGGCGCTCGCTGTGGGTGCACTACATGGACGATCCGTGGACGCGCGACGGACGCGTGCGCGCCGAGATCGTCAACGTCGCGCCGGACGTGTCGGGTGCGATCGTCGAGCTGCCGGTGCATGACAACCAGCTCGTCAAGAAAGGCGACCTGATCATGCAGATCGACCCGTCGCACTACCAGATCGCGGTCGAGCAGGCGCAGGCGGCGGTCGCCGCCCGCCGCGCGGAACTGCAGATGCGCCGCGACGACGCGGCGCGCCGCGCGGACCTCGACGCGCTCGTCGTGTCGAAGGAAAACCGCGAGAACGCCGCGCACAGCGCGTCGAGCGCCGACGCGCAATACCAGCAGGCGCTCGCCGCGCTCGACGCCGCGAAGCTGAACCTCGAACGCACGCGCGTGGTCGCGCCGGTCGACGGCTACATCACGAACCTGCAGACCTTCAAGGGCAACTACGCGGTGGCCGGCCAGGCGAAACTCGCAATCGTCGACAGCCATTCGTTCTGGGTGTACGGCTACTTCGAGGAAACCAAGCTGCCGCGCGTGAAGATCGGCGCGCCGGCCGAGATGCGGCTGATGAGCGGCGGCGTGATGAAGGGCCATGTCGAGAGCATCTCGCGCGGCATCTACGATCGCGACAATCCGCAAAGCCGCGACCTCGTCGCCGACGTGAACCCGACCTTCAACTGGGTGCGCCTCGCGCAGCGCGTACCGGTGCGCATCAAGATCGACGAGGTGCCTGCCGACGTGGTGCTGTCGGCAGGCACGACCTGTACCGTCATCATCGACCCGGACCGGCAGAAGAAGTCGTGACGTGCGGGCGGCCGCGCAGCGCCCCGCCCGGCCGCTTCATTCCCAGAAGAACCGGAACGGCAGGAACGGCGACGGCCCCAGCCCCGCTTCGCCGAGCATGTTGCGCACGCGCATCGCGAAGCCGATCGCGCCGATCACGAGCAGCACGACGATCGCCGGCGTACGCCGCACCTCCGGCACGCGCAGCAGCGGCACGAACCGGCAGGCCGCCGCGAACAGCACGAGCCACTGGAAACGCAGGCCCGCATAGCTGATCCGCGCGAGCGCGAAGCTCGCGATCTCGCAGACGAACAGGAACACGAGCGTGCGCGGCATGCGGCCGAGCAGCCCCCAGCCGGCCACCACCAGCAGCAGCGCAAGCACCAGCGGCGCGCTGCCCGACATCTGCGCGGGCGGCGTGAAGGCCGCATAGACGCCGAGCTTCGCGAGCAGCGCCGCGTGATGCATCGCGAACAACACGCCGCCGATCGCGACCGCGAGCGCCGCGTAGCGCAGCATCCGCATGCGGCCGACCTGCAGCAGCACGACCAGCAGCGCAGCCGACACGTGCATGCTCGTGCCGGCCGCCGCAAGTGCGGCCGCCGCGCCGTATCGGCGGCGCGCCCAGGCATCCGACGCGAGCTTCGCGACGCAGAACGCGATGCCGTAGCGCAGGCCGCTCATCGCCATGTCGTAGAAAAACAGCGGAAAGATCAGCGTCGCGAACACGCAGGCATCGTCGTCGCGCCGGCCGAACGCGGCCACGCAGGCGACGACGACCAGCAGCGACAGCAGCGCGGTCGCGATGCGCGGATCGTGCCCGACCCATTCGAGCGCCCGCACGAGCCACACGAAGCCCGGCTCGAGCGTGCGCGGCACGACCTTCAGGTTGCCGCTCCAGATGCCGGCGACGATCTCCTGGTAGACCGCGGTGTCGGTTCCCGTCCGGCCGCGCAGCACCGCGAACGCCGCAGCCGGCGCGATGCCTGCCGAAAGCCAGCGCCATGCGCTCATGCGCGTCCGCATGCCGATCGCGGCGAACGCGAGCATCCAGAGGTATCCCATCAGGTAAATCGTGATTGTCATTGTTATGCGCGAGCCGACGCGCCGGCGGCATCGCGGCGATGCACGTCCGGTTGGTTCTGGCCCTCAATAGAGTTACGCGCATTGTAGGGGATTGCGGCGCCGGCGACTGCCGGTTTTGTCACCGATCGACACGCGCGCCGCCGCATGCCGGAGTCGCGGGCCGGGCACCGCGCGCGCAGCCCCCTGGCGGCGCTCAGCCCGCGACGCGGAAGCGCCCGACCAGCGCCTTGAGCGCCTGCGCCTGCTCGTCGAGCGCGCGCGCCGCGGCGGCCGCCTGTTCGACGAGCGCCGCGTTCTGCTGCGTGCCGGCGTCCATCTGCGTGACCGCGCGGCCGATTTCGTCGATCCCGGCGCTCTGCTCGTCCGACGCCGACGAAATTTCGCTGATGATGTCGGTCACGCGCTTGACCGCGCGCACGACGTCGCCCATCGTGCGGCCGGCATCGTGCGCGAGCGCCGCGCCGTCGGCGACACGCTCGACCGACGCGCCGATCAGCGCGCGGATTTCCTTCGCGGCCGTCGCCGCGCGCTGCGCGAGCGAGCGCACTTCGCCCGCCACCACCGCGAAGCCGCGCCCCTGCTCGCCGGCGCGCGCGGCCTCGACCGCCGCGTTCAACGCGAGGATGTTGGTCTGGAACGCAATCCCCTCGATCGTGCCGATGATGTCGCGGATGCTCTTCGCGCCGTCGTCGATCTCGCTCATGGTCGCGACCATGCGCCCGACGACCGCGCCGCCCGCTTCCGCGACGGCCGACGCATCGGCCGCCAGCGTGCTCGCCTGCCGCGCGTGTTCGGCGTTCTGCCGCACCGTCGACGTAAGCTGCTCCATGCTGGCGGCCGTGCGTTCGAGGGCGGCGGCCTGCTGCGCGGTGCGCTGCGACAGGTCGAGGTTGCCGGTCGAGATCTCGCCGGACGCCGACGCGATCGCATCGGCGCTCACGGCAATCTCGCCGACGGTCGCCGCGAGCCCCGTCTGCATGTCGGCCAGCGCGCGCACCATGCTGTCGCGGTCGTGCCGGCCGAGCACGATCGGCCGCGTGAGGTCGCCGCGCGCGATGTCCGCGGCGATCGCCTTCGCATAGGCCGGCTCGCCGCCGAGCTGCGCGGTCAGCCGGCGCACGACCCGCTCGGCAATTGCGATCGCGAGCACGATCAGCGCGGCCGTCATCGCCGCGATCATCGCGAACGACGACGCGAATATCGTCGCGGACGCATCGAGCGTCGCCTTCGACTTCGCGCCGCGCGTCGCGACGAGATCGGCGACCTGCTTCTCGAGCTTGCCGGTCTCGACCAGCAGCGACACGTCCTGCGTGCCGACCTGCCAGTTCATCTGCGACAGGTCGAGCGGCTGCGCGCGCACCAGCGCGACGAAATCCCGCAGATGCCCGCTCCACGTGTCGACCGCCGCCGAGAACGCGCGCAGCCGCGCCGAATCGCCGGCGTCCGCCGGATCCGCAGTGTGCTGCAGCGTGCCGAGCGCGCGGCCGATCGACGCCAGCCCCGCATCGACTTCGGCGCCCAGTTCGTCGCGCTCCTTCGCGGTGCTGGCGGTCAACAGCATCTTTTGCGCACGGCTCGCGCGCAGCACCTCGGCGCGCACTTCCTCGGCCGCGCGGCTCGCGACGTGCCCCTGCTCGTAGACCGACGCGATCGACGCATTCAGCCGGCTGATCTGCCACAGCGAGAACACGCCGATTGCCAGCGTGCCGGCCAGCAGGACCGCGAACGCGACGCGCAGCGTCGCCTTGACGGTCCACGGCCGGCGTTCGCGCCGCGCCCGCCGTGCGGCGCGCGCGGTGGCGACGGGCGCGGCTGCGCCGGATTGCGGATGCAATGATGCTGCCTTCATCGATTCGTCCCCGTATTGATCACACTGCCGGAAAGGTCGGTTCCGGCGGTCCGGCGGTCCGGCGTTCCGGCGGCCGGCGCTCCGGCGGCACGGCTCGCGCCCCGCTCGTCTTTGCGTCGTTTCTACGGCTGTCCGCCGCGATCCTTGAGTCCGGAAAAACACGCATCCGGTAACAGACGCGGCACACAGCCCGAACGCGGCCGATGACCGATCCGCCGCATCGATGTCCGATTCGCGACAAAACTTGGCCTGACATTCACGATGCGCCACATTACACTTCTTTGACGCAACAACGATCCAGAACGCACCGCCCCGCCAGAGTGCGTCCCGCCACCTCAACTCGCTCAGCTCACATGGAAACCCGCCTCGACACGGGGACCGGCACCGCCGCCGCCCCGCAGCCGTCCGCTCCATCCGCGTCCCGCACCGTCTATCCGGTGCTCGGCGCGATCAGCTTCTCGCACATGCTCAACGACATGATCCAGTCGTTGATCCTCGCGATCTATCCGATGCTCAAGAGCCAGTTCGCGCTGTCGTTCGCGCAGATCGGCCTGATCACGCTCACCTACCAGATCACCGCGTCGCTGCTGCAGCCGCTGGTCGGCCTCTATACCGACAAGCGTCCGAAGCCGTATTCGCTGCCGGTCGGCATGGGCTTCACGCTCGCCGGGCTGCTGCTGATGTCGACCGCGCAGAACTTCCCGATGCTGCTGGTCGCCGCGGCGCTGGTCGGCTGCGGCTCGTCGGTGTTCCATCCGGAATCGTCGCGCGTCGCACGGATGGCGTCGGGCGGCCAGCACGGGCTCGCGCAGTCGCTGTTCCAGGTCGGCGGCAACGCCGGCTCGGCGCTCGGGCCGCTGCTCGCCGCGCTCGTGATCATCCCGCACGGCCAGCACAGCATCGCGTGGTTCTCGGCCGCCGCGCTCGTCGCGATGGTCGTGCTCACGCAGATCGGCCACTGGTACAAGAAGCATCCGTCGATGAAGAAAAAAGCCGCATCGGCCGGGCATCCGACGCTGTCGCGCGCCCGCGTGCTCGGCGCGATCAGCGTGCTGGTGCTGCTGGTGTTCTCGAAGTACTTCTACCTCGCGAGCATCAACAGCTATTTCACGTTCTACCTGATCGACAAGTTCCACCTGTCGGTGCAGGCCGCGCAGATTCATCTGTTCGTGTTCCTCGCGGCTGTCGCGGCCGGCACGCTGATCGGCGGCCCGATCGGCGACCGGATCGGCCGCAAGTACGTGATCTGGGTGTCGATCCTCGGCGTCGCGCCGTTCACGCTGCTGCTGCCGTACGCGAACCTGTTCTGGACCAGCGTGCTGAGCGTGATCATCGGCGTCGTGCTGGCGTCGGCGTTCGCGGCGATCCTCGTCTACGCGACCGAGCTGATGCCCGGCAAGGTCGGCATGGTCGCGGGCCTGTTCTTCGGCTTCGCGTTCGGCCTCGGCGGCGTCGGCGCGGCCGTGCTCGGCCAGCTCGCCGACGCGACGAGCATCGCGTTCGTCTACAAGGTGTGCTCGTTCCTGCCGCTGATCGGCGTGCTGACGGTGCTGCTGCCGAACCTCGAAAGCAGCCGGCGCGCGAAGGCGTGACGAAACGGGCGCGGCGCGCCTGCACGCACCGCGGCCGTTCGAACGGAATGAAGAAGGAAAGCGACGGCGGCCTCAGGCCGCCGTCGTCGCATGCAGCGTCAGGAAGCGCTTGAGGATGCCGGACGAATAGCTGCTCGCGATCGCCGACAGGAAATGCGAGAACGACTGCGTCGCGTGATCGTCGGCCGTGTCGGAGATCGTGCGCACCAGCGCGAACGGCACGTCGTGCTCCGCGCACACCTGCGCGATCGCCGCGCCTTCCATCTCGACCGCGAGCGCGTCCGGCAGCGCGTCGCGCAGCGCGACCACTTCGCGCTCGCTCGACACGAAGCGGTCGCCGCTGATCACGAGGCCGCCGTGCAGCGTCGCGCCGGCCAGCCCGAAACGCTCGGCGAACTGCGCGCCTTCTTCCGCGACGAACAGCGTGCAGGCGGCCTTCAGGCGCGCCGTCAGCGCCGCGTCGGTCGCGAAGCGCGTGATGCCGAGCAGCGGCACCTCGTAGCGCGGGAACAGCGGCGACGCGTCGAGATCGTGCTGCAGCAGCGCATCGGCGACCACGACGTCGCCGACGCGCACCGTGCGCGACACGCCGCCCGCCACGCCGGTAAACACGACGCCCGCGACGCCGAACACGTGGATCAGCGCGCTGACCGTCGCGGCAGCCGCGACCTTGCCGACGCGCGCGAGCGTGACGACGCAGGCCGCGCCATGCACGGTGCCGACGTGATAATCGCGGCGGCCGAGCGTGACGGTCTTCATGTCACCGTCGGCGCGCATCGCGGCGATCAGGTCGCCGAGTTCCTCGGGGAGCGCGGCGAGCACGCCGAGCGGACGCGTGGATACGGTCGAAACCATGTCGATGCTCATCATTCCACCGCCTGCAGTTTCGCGACCGCCAGCGCGAGCCACTTCTCGCCGTGCCGCTTGAACTTCACCTGCGCCTTCGCATCGGCGCCGTTGCCTTCGAGCGCGGTGACCGTGCCCTCGCCGAACTTCGTGTGGAACACCTGCTGGCCGACCCGGAAGCCGGCGCCGGCCGCGCGCTGCTTGTCCGCGAACGCCGGCAGCGGCGCCGACACGGCCGCGTCGACGATCTGCTCGCGCGAGCCGCCCGGCCGCGCGAACCAGTCGCGCCCGTAGCCCGCGTTGTCGGACCGGCCGCCCCAGCGCGAACCAGCCTCGACCTTCGGCGTCAGCCACTTCAGCACGTGTTCCGGCAGCTCGTCGAAAAAGCGCGAACGCACGTTGTAGCGCGTCTGGCCGTGCAGCATCCGGCTCTGCGCGAACGACAGGTAGAGCCGCTCCTTCGCGCGCGTGATCGCGACGTACATCAGGCGGCGCTCTTCCTCGAGGCCGTCCGATTCGAGCACGCTGTTCTCGTGCGGGAACAGCCCTTCCTCGAGGCCGGTGATGAACACGGCCGCGAATTCGAGACCCTTCGCCGCATGCACGGTCATCAGCTGCACCGCGTCCTGCCCGGCCTGCGCCTGGTTGTCGCCGGCTTCGAGCGACGCGTGCGACAGGAAGCCGGCGAGCGGCGTCATCGTGTCGGGGTTCTGCGCGGGATCGTCGAGCGGCGCCGGTTCGAGCACCTCGACCGACGCGTCGTCGCCGGCCGCGCCGAGTTCCGGCGCCGCGATCGCGCCCGCGCGCAGCGGAATCGAGCGCGCGGGCGTGTCGAGCCCGTAGCCTTCCTCGCTGACGAACGCGGTCGCCGCGTTCACGAGTTCCTGCAAGTTCTCGAGGCGGTCCTGCCCTTCGCGCTCGCCCTGGTAGAAATCGGCGAGGCCACTCGCGCGCACCACGTATTCGACCGTCTCGGGCAGGCTCATCTGCTGCGTTTCCGCGCGCATCTTCGCGATCAGGTTCGCGAACGCGCCGAGGCTCGTGCCGGCCTTGCCCGTCACGTACGGGATCGCGGCGGCCATCGAGCAGCCGTACAGGCGCGCGGCGTCGGCGAGCTGCTCGATCGAGCGCGCGCCGATCCCGCGCGTCGGGAAGTTCACGACGCGCGCGAACGCGGTGTCGTCGTTCGGGTTGTCGATCAGGCGCAGATACGCGAGCGCATGCTTCACTTCCTGCCGCTCGAAGAAGCGCAGGCCGCCGTACACGCGGTACGGGATGCCCGACGTCATCAACGTGTGCTCGATCGCGCGCGACTGCGCGTTGCTCCGGTACAGCACCGCGACCTCGCTGCGCGACAGCCCCGTGTTGATCAGCGAGCGGATCTCCTCGACGATCCAGCTCGCTTCCTGCGCATCGGTGCTCGCTTCGTACACGCGCACCGGCTCGCCGTGGCCGGCGTCGGTGCGCAGGTTCTTGCCGAGGCGGTGCGCGTTGTTCGAGATCAGCTGGTTCGCGGCGTCGAGGATGTTGCCGTGCGACCGGTAGTTCTGCTCGAGCTTGATCAGGTTGCGCACGCGGAATTCGTCTTCGAAGTCGCGCATGTTGCCGACGTTCGCGCCGCGAAACGCGTAGATCGACTGGTCGTCGTCGCCGACCGCGAAGATCGCGTTCTCGCCGCCCGCGAGCATCTTCAGCCACGCGTACTGCAGCTTGTTGGTGTCCTGGAACTCGTCGACGAGGATGTGCCGGAAGCGCGCCTGGTAGTGCGCGCGCAGCGGCGCGTTGTACGCGAGCAGTTCGTAGCAGCGCAGCAGCAGCTCGGGGAAGTCGACGACGCCCTCGCGCTGGCACTGCTGGTCGTACGCCTGGTACAGCTCGACGAACTTGCGGTTGAAGTTGTCGGACGCGTCGACCTTGTCGGGGCGCAGCCCCTGCTCCTTCGCGTTGTTGATGAAGTACTGGACGTTCTTCGGCGGGAATTTCTCGTCGTCGACGTTGAGCCCCTTCATCAGCCGCTTGATCGCGGACAGCTGGTCGGCCGTGTCGAGGATCTGGAAGGTTTGCGGCAGCCCCGCGTCGCGCCAGTGCGTGCGCAGCATCCGGTTGCACAGGCCGTGGAACGTGCCGATCCACATCCCGCGCGTGTCGATCGGCATCATCGCCGACAGGCGCGCCATCATCTCGCGCGCGGCCTTGTTCGTGAAGGTGACGGCGAGCACGGTGGCGGGCGACGCGTAGCCCTGCTGGATCAGCCACGCGATGCGCGTGATCAGCACGCGGGTCTTGCCGCTGCCCGCCCCCGCGAGAATCAGCGCCGGTTCGTTCGGCAGCGTGACGGCGGCATATTGTTCAGGGTTCAAGTTGGCGAGCAGATCGGGCATGGAGCGGCAGCGGACGGGCGTGAAAAAAAGCGGACCCGCCATTATAAGTCGGCGGCGCGCGATGCTCGGACTGCCGCGCGCGATCGCACGCGGAATCCGCCTGCCGCGCCCGCGCGGCGGCCGCGCGCGGCGCGGGCGATGGTGGCCCGATGTGCATCCATTTATAATTGTCAGATTCGGCATCCAATTCACGCATTTTTCGGCAGATTTCCAACCATGAGCGACAACACGCTTGCGAAGAGTTTCGAGCCCCACACCATCGAGTCCCAATGGGGGCCGGAGTGGGAAAAACGCGGCTATGCCGCCCCCGCCTTCGAGCCGGGTCGCCCCGATTTCGCGATCCAGTTGCCGCCGCCGAACGTCACGGGCACGCTGCATATGGGGCACGCGTTCAACCAGACGATCATGGACGGCCTCGCGCGCTATCACCGGATGCTCGGCGAGAACACGCTGTGGGTGCCCGGCACCGACCACGCGGGGATCGCCACGCAGATCGTGGTCGAACGCCAGCTCGACGCGAACGGCGTGTCGCGCCACGATCTCGGCCGCGAGAAATTCGTCGAGCGCGTGTGGGAATGGAAGCAGCAGTCGGGCTCGACGATCACCGGCCAGGTGCGCCGTCTCGGCGCGTCGACCGACTGGTCGCGCGAATATTTCACGATGGACGACAAGATGTCGGCCGCCGTGCGCGACGTGTTCGTCGCGCTCTACGAACAGGGCCTGATCTACCGCGGCAAGCGCCTCGTCAACTGGGATCCGGTGCTGCTCACCGCCGTGTCGGATCTCGAGGTCGCGAGCGAAGAGGAAAACGGCCATCTGTGGCACATCCGCTATCCGCTCGTCGACGGCTCCGGTTCGCTGACGGTCGCGACCACGCGCCCCGAGACGATGCTCGGCGACGTCGCGCTGATGGTCCACCCGGAAGACGAGCGCTACGCGCACCTGATCGGCAAACGCGTCACGCTGCCGCTGACCGGCCGCGAGATCCCGGTGATCGCCGACGACTACGTCGACCGCGAATTCGGCACGGGCGTCGTGAAGGTCACGCCCGCGCACGACTTCAACGACTACCAGGTCGGCCTGCGCCACCAGCTCGCGCCGATCGAGATCCTGACGCTCGACGCGAAGATCAACGACAACGGCCCCGAGCAGTATCGCGGCCTCGACCGCTTCGACGCGCGCAAGGCGATCGTCGCCGATCTCGACGCGCTCGGCTTCCTCGAGTCCGTGAAGCCGCACAAGCTGATGGTGCCGCGCGGCGACCGCACCGGCGTCGTGATCGAGCCGATGCTGACCGACCAGTGGTTCGTCGCGATGACGAAGCCGGCGCCGGAAGGCACGTTCCATCCGGGCAAGTCGATCACCGAGGTGTCGCTCGACGTGGTGCGCGACGGCCAGATCAAGTTCGTGCCGGAAAACTGGACGACCACCTACTACCAGTGGCTCGAGAACATCCAGGACTGGTGCATCTCGCGCCAGCTCTGGTGGGGCCACCAGATCCCGGCATGGTACGGCGAGAACGGCGAGGTGTTCGTCGCGCGCAGCGAGGAGGACGCGCGCGCCAAGGCCGCCGCGCAAGGCTATACGGGCGCGCTCAAGCGCGACGAGGACGTGCTCGACACGTGGTTCTCGTCGGCGCTGGTGCCGTTCTCGGCGCTCGGCTGGCCGAACGAGACGCCCGAGCTGCAGCACTTCCTGCCGTCGTCGGTGCTGGTCACCGGTTTCGACATCATCTTCTTCTGGGTCGCGCGGATGGTGATGATGACCACGCACTTCACGGGCAAGGTGCCGTTCCACACCGTGTACGTGCACGGCCTCGTGCGCGATGCGGAAGGCCAGAAGATGTCAAAGAGCAAGGGCAACACGCTCGACCCGATCGACATCGTCGACGGCATCGACCTCGAGACGCTGGTCGCGAAGCGCACCACGGGCCTGATGAACCCGAAGCAGGCCGCGACGATCGAGAAGAAGACGCGCAAGGAATTCCCGGACGGCATCCCGGCATTCGGCACCGATGCGCTGCGCTTCACGATGGCGTCGATGGCGACGCTCGGCCGCAACGTGAACTTCGACCTCGCGCGCTGCGAAGGCTATCGCAACTTCTGCAACAAGCTGTGGAACGCGACGCGCTTCGTGCTGATGAACTGCGAAGGCCACGACTGCGGGCTCGACAAGCCGGAAGCCTGCGGCGCGGGCGACTGCGGCCCCGGCGGCTATCTCGACTTCTCGGCGGCCGACCGCTGGATCGTGTCGCTGCTGCAGCGTACCGAAGCCGACATCGCGAAGGGCTTCGCCGACTACCGCTTCGACAACATCGCGAGCAGCATCTACAAGTTCGTGTGGGACGAGTACTGCGACTGGTACCTCGAACTCGCGAAGGTGCAGATCCAGAACGGCACGCCCGAGCAGCAGCGCGCGACGCGCCGCACGCTGCTGCGCGTGCTGGAGACGGTGCTGCGTCTCGCGCACCCGGTGATCCCGTTCATCACCGAAGCGCTGTGGCAGAAGGTGGCGCCGCTCGCGGGCCGCTATCCGCAGGGCAAGGCCGAGGGCGAAGCGTCGCTGATGACGCAGGCCTACCCGCTCGCCGCGCCGGACAAGATCGACGAAGCGTCCGAACAGTGGGCCGCCGACCTGAAGTCGATCGTCGACGCGTGCCGCAACCTGCGCGGCGAGATGAACCTGTCGCCGGCGACCCGGGTGCCGCTGCTCGCGGCCGGCGACGCCGAGCGCCTGCGCGCGTTCGCGCCGTACGTGCAGGCGCTCGCGCGCCTGTCGGAGGTCCAGATCCTCGCGGACGAAGCCGCGCTCGACAAGGAGGCGCAGGGCGCGCCGATCGCGATCGTCGGCCCGAACAAGCTGGTGCTGAAGGTCGAGATCGACGTCGCGGCCGAGCGCGAGCGCCTGTCGAAGGAAATTGCGCGCCTGACCGGCGAGATCGCGAAGTGCAACGCGAAGCTCGGCAACGAGGCGTTCGTCGCGAAAGCGCCGCCCGCCGTGGTCGAGCAGGAGCAGAAGCGCGTCGCCGAATTCCAGAGCACGCTGGAAAAACTGTGCGCGCAGCGCGATCGGTTGCCTGCGTAACAAACGGTAAGGCTGTTTGCGTTCACTATAATGCGAACGTGAACATAGACAGCTGACAAGTCGATTACATCAATAAAGGTTCGATCATGTTGAAAGTCACCAAGGCGGTATTCCCCGTGGCCGGTCTGGGCACGCGGTTCCTGCCGGCAACGAAGGCGAGCCCGAAGGAAATGCTGCCTGTCGTCGACAAGCCGCTGATCCAGTACGCAGTCGAGGAAGCCATTGCAGCGGGCATCACCGAGATGATCTTCGTGACCGGGCGCAGCAAGCGCGCGATCGAGGATCACTTCGACAAGTCGTACGAGATCGAGGCCGAACTCGAGGCGCGCGGCAAGGAAAAGCTGCTCGAGCTCGTGCGCAGCATCAAGCCGAGCCACGTCGACTGCTTCTACGTGCGCCAGCCGGAAGCGCTCGGCCTCGGCCACGCGGTGCTGTGCGCCGAAAAGCTGGTCGCGGACAACCCGTTCGCGGTGATCCTCGCGGACGACCTGCTCGACGGCAACCCGCCCGTGATGAAGCAGATGGTCGACGTGTTCGACCACTATCACAGCTCGGTGATCGGCGTCGAAGAGATCCCGCCGTCGGAGACGAAGTCGTACGGCATCGTCGACGGCAAGGAGTGGGAAGAATCGATCATCAAGATGTCGGCGATCGTCGAGAAGCCGGCGCCGGAAGTCGCGCCGACGAACCTCGGCGTGGTCGGCCGCTACGTGCTGAAGCCGCGGATCTTCGATCACCTGCGCGCGCTGAAGCCGGGCGCCGGCGGCGAACTGCAACTCACCGACGCGATCCAGGCGCTGCTCGCCGACGAGCAGGTGCTGGCCTACAAGTACCAGGGCACGCGCTACGACTGCGGCAGCAAGCTCGGCTACCTGAAGGCGACGGTCGAATTCGCGCTGCGCCATCCGGAAGTCGGCGCGGACTTCGACACGTATCTGCGCACGCGCGACGGCGCGCACCCGGCCGCCTGAACGTGCGGCCAGGGCCGGCCCGCGGTGGGCCCGGCCCTCACCTGACAGGCCGCGCGCGTCAGTGCGCCGCGGCCGGCTTCACCGAGACGACGCCCGGCATTGCGCCCGCGTCGTCTTTTTTCGTCTCGACGAGCCAGCCCTGCCCGGCGTCGAACGGCAGCTTCGCGAGCGCACTCTTCACGAGCGCTGGCGCGGCCTGCTGTGCGCCCGGCTCGCGATCGCGCAACGCGGCGGACACGCGATAGACGTCGGCGCCCGATTTCGCATCGACGAAACGCAGCGTCAGCACGTGGCGATACACGGTGCCCGCGAACGGCAATGCGAGCGGCGCCGGCCCGTCGACCGTCACGCATGCGCTGCTCGCGCCGCCGCACTGCTCGGCCGTTGCCGCGACCCGGGCCGGCTGCGTCGCGTATGCGATCGTCAGCCGGTAGCGCGCGTCCTTCGACGACTGCGCATCGAAGCCGTGGCGCGCGAGCTCGTCGCGCACCAGCGTTTCGATCTGCCGGTATTCGGCGTCGTCGGCCTGCGCGGCCGTGCGCACGACGTCGTAGCCGTGCGCGCCCGCGGCGAATGCGCCCGGCTGGCCGAGCGCGCTCACGCCGGTCGTGACGCCGGCACAGCCCGTCAACAGCGAAGCCGCCAGCGCGGTCGCCGCCCATTCCTTTCTCATGACTTCCCCCAATGCTGCCGTCGTGCCCGGCCCTGTCAGGCGGACGGCTCGTCGATCGCGGGCAGCGACACCGTCACCGCGGTGCCGACGCCCACTTCGCTGTCGACCGACACGCTGCCGCCGTGGCGCGTGACGACCGTCTTCACGAATGCCATGCCGAGTCCGGAGCCCGAAATCTCGGGCCGCTCGCCGGCATGGAATCGCTTGAAACGCTCGAACAGATGCCGCTGATCTTCCGGCGCAATGCCGTACCCCTGATCGCGAACCGTGCAGAACATCCGTTTCGATGCGTGCTCCACCGTCAGCGTACACGCGATCGTCGTGTCGGACGGACTATATTTGACCGCGTTGTTCAGCAGGTTCACGAACGCGCGCGTAATCAACGAGCGGTCCGCGCGCACCCAGCACATGTCCGTGCCGACGTCGGTGTCGATGCGGATGCGCTTCGCCTGCGCCTGCGGCCACACCTCGTCGCTGGCGTCGATCAGCACGTCGACGAGGCTCGTCGTCTCGAGCTGGTACGCCTGCGACTCCGCGCGCGCGAGCTGCACGAACTCGTCGGCCAGCGACAGCGCGCGATGCGCATAGCGCTCGATGCGCGCGAGCAGCGCGCGCATCGTATCGGTTTCCACGCGGTCGCGCTCGATCTCGACCAGCGCAAGGATCGACGACTGCGGCGAGCGCATGTCGTGCGACAGCAGGTGCAGCGCTTCCTCGCGCTGCCGCTCGGCCGCATGCAGCTCGGTCACGTCGACGAGACCGGCGATCCAGCCCGTCACGCGGCCCTGCGCGTTCGTGCATGGCGCGTAGCGTAGCAGATGGTCGAGACCGTCGCGATCGCGCACCTCGATGCCGCGCGCCATCGCGTCGTGCTCGGCGCCGATCGTCGGGTCGAGCGCGGCCGGCCAGTGGTCGCGGATCGCGACGTCATGCTCGGCATTGCCGTCGACGGTCTTCACGAAGGTCAGCTCGCCGAGCGCCGCGCGCAACGGCCGCCCTTCCGGCAGCGGCAGCGCGAGCCGCGACCCGTAGCGCTTGGCCGCATGATTCGCGATCAGCACGGTGCCGGCCAGGTCGGTGACGAAGATCGGCTCGGGCATGCTGTCGAGACTGTCCCACACGAAGCGCTTCATGTCCTGCACGCGCTGCGCGGCCTGCGCCATCAGCGCCATCTGCCGCTCGAGCACGTCGCCGCCGACGCTGCGCGTGCGCGGCGCCTCGGGCAGCAGGTGCGGTTCGTCGGCGAGCCGCTGCAGCTCGCGCCGCAGATACGACATCGTCATCTCGAGGCGCCGCCAGTTCCAGATCGGATAGACGGCGACCAGCCCGAAGATCGCGGGCGCGGGCGACAGCCAGATGCGCGTCTCGAACAGCAGCGCCATGCTCGCGACGACGGCGAGCGCGGCCAGGCTCAGCGTCAGCAGCAGCGAGCGCCATGGCGACAGCATCAGGAAGCCGCCGAGCAGCACCGCGAGCGGCAGCAGCGACGCGACGAACAGCCCGGTGCGCGATGCGGGCGAGATCGCGGTGCCGGTCGCCAGCATGTCGAGCACGCTCGCATGGATGTACACGCCGGCGAGCGGGCCGAAGTCGCCGGACACCGGCGTCGCGAAGCGGTCGTAGAGGCCCGACGCGGTCACGCCGACCACGACGATCTTGCCGCGCAGCGCATCGGGCTTCACGCGCCCTTCGAGCACGTCGTCGAACGACAGCGTCGGATACGCGGGCGTATTGCGGCTGAACGGGATCAGGTAGCGGCCCTCGCCGGCCGCGTCGCGCGACAGGTCGTGCGCGTGCGGGCCGGGCGCGCCGCCGGCCGGATGCAGCTTGCCGGCCGAGATCGCGCGGTACACGGGCACCATCAGCTGCGGCCAGCGGGTGCGGCCGTCGCTCTCGAACAGCGCGACGCTGCGCACGATGCCGTCGGGATCGACTTCGAGATTGATATGGCCGAGCCCCATCGCGCGCGCCGCGAGCGCCGCCACCGGCGGGTCGACCGTGCGCGAGCCGTCCGGCTGCTCGGGACTCAGCAGCACGGGCAGGAAGGTCGGCACGCGGGCCATCGCGTCCGCGAACGTGCGATCTTCCGACGAAGGTTCGGTAAACAGCACGTCGTAGACGACGGCGGCCGGCTGCGCGCGCGCGAGCGTATCGAGCAGCCGCGCATGCACGTCGCGCGGCCACGGCCAGCGGCCGAGCGCCGACACGCTCTGGTTGTCGATGTCGACGACGACGACGTCGGGCGACAGCGGCAGGCTGCGCAGCATCAGCAGCCGATCGTAGATCAGCCCGTCGACGCTCGACGACACGCGGCCGAGCGCGCACGCGAGAATCACCGCGACCCCGAGGCAGCCGATCGCGATCCACTCGATCAGGAAGCGGCGCCCGAGGCGCCGGCGCGGGGAAACGGAATCGGGTTTCATGCGCCGCGGATCAGCGCGACAACGTAAACGCGCCAACCGGACTCGTCTTCTCGTAGAACTTGCCGCCTTCGAACTCCTCGACGGTCACCGCCCAGAAATAATCGCCCGGCGGCAGGTGCGCGACGGTGATCTGGCGCGACTGCAGCGCGACCTGGTCGACGACCGGCGCGCTCAGATCCTTCGAGCGCGACAGCACGAACCGGTAGCGCGCATGCTCGCCCGCGCCGTTCGGCGACCAGCGGAACACGTAGCCCTCCGCGCTCGGCGCGGCGGTCGCGTCGAGCCCCATCAGGCGCCGTTCGAACGCGTAGATGCGCGGCACGCCTTCGAGGCCGTTGCCGTCGATCGCGGCGATCCGCACGAAGTAGGTCCCGTTCGGCACGTCGCGGAAGACCGCGTGCGGCGCGTCGGTGCGCATTTCGCGGAACAGGTCGAGCATCCCTGCGTCGTGCGCGAGCTCCACGTGATACGCATGCGCCTGCGCGAGCGGCGCGAGGTCGAACGCGACCTCCGGCTCGTCCTGCACCTTGTCGGGATGCGTGAGCGCCGGCGCCGCCAGCAGCTCGACGGGCGCGCCGACCGCGCCGGACGAGGTCGCGACGCTGCCGAAGTTCGCGTGCACGAGCGTCGGGCCGGCCGGGCGCCGGTTGTCCGCGACGCCGACCGTGCCGTCGAGCACCTCGACGCGCGTCGTCGCGTTGCCGGCCGCGTCGTAGTTGACGCGAAAACGCGTGCCGCGCACGCCCGCGACGACCGACGGCGAGCGGATCTGGAAGCGGTCGTCGCGCTTTTTCAGATGCGTGACTTCGCTGTCGACCGCCCCGCGGGTCAGCTCGAACTCGCGATCGAGCGTGCCGGTCAGCACGGTGCGGCGCAGCGTCTTCAGGTCGAGCTGGCTGTCGGGCGGCAGGCTCATGTGCGTGCCGTCGGCGAGTTCGAGCGTCACGAAGCCGTTCGCGCCGGTGCGCACGCGATCGCCTTCGGTGAGCGTCGAATCGGCCGCAAGCGGTGTGTAAGCACCGCCGGCGCCGCGCTCGGCGGTGCCCTGCACCGCGACCACGCGCGCGCTCAGCCGCTCCTTGCGCAGGCGCGCGAACGGCAGCTTCAGCGCGATGCCGGGCTGCAGATGCCGCGGCTCCGGCACGTGGTTCAACTGCTGCAGCAGTTGCCAGTCGTCGGGGCCCTGCAGGTAGCGCGCGGCGACGTCGTACAGCGTATCGCCCGCGCGGGTGCGGTAGACGACCGTCTTGTCCGCGGCGGCGGACGGCTTCGCCGCGGCCAGCTGGGCCGCCAGCGCGATCGCGACCGCGCAGGCCGCGCGCAGGCCGGCGGCGCGCAGACGCGCGCGCGGCGCGATTCCGGCGCTCACTCCGGTTCTCCCTGGCCGACCCGCTCGAGCCGATAGCCGTAGCCGTAGATCGGCGCAAGGCGGTAGCCGTTTTCCGGCCGCAGGCCGAGCTTGGTGCGCAGCATCGAGATATGCGTGTCCATCGTGCGCGACGGGATGTCGGTCGCCTGCTTCCACACGAGATCGAGAATGTGTGCGCGCGACAGCGGCCGGTCGAGGTGCTGGAACAGCAGCAGCGCGAGCTCGAATTCCTTCTGCGTGAGACTCACGGCCTTGTCGCCGACGTACGCCTGCTTCAGGTTCACGTCGAAGCGGAACTGGTCGAATTCGCGCACCGTCGCCTCGGCGTTGACCGGATACGCGCGGCGCAGCAGCGAGCCGATGCGCGCGCGCAGGATCGGGCCCGACACGGGCTTGACCACGTAGTCGTCGGCGCCGGCGTTGAGGATCTGCGTGATCCCCGCCTCGTCGTCGCGGCTCGTCATGAAGATGATCGGCAGGCTGTGCTCGGTCTGATTGGCGCGCACCCACTTCAGCACTTCCTCGCCGGACATGTCGGGCACGTTCCAGTCGAGCACCAGCAGATCGAAGGTCTCGCGCTGCAGACGCTTCTTCAGGGCCTTGCCTTCCTTGAACGCATAGCACGTGTGGCCGGCGGCCGTCAGCGTTTGACTGACGAAATCCGTCTGGGCCGGATCGTCATCCAGTACAGCAATTCTCATAGCACCCCGCAAATCGAAAGCGATTCGTCCAGTTGAGCTCCCCGCTCTCACCCCGCCGCATGCAGCGCCTGCGCGACTTCGATACCGGCTCGGCGAGCCGTCGTTCGCCGCCGCGCGACACATGCGGCACGGAGGCCCCGGCGAGATATCTCAAAAACGGGGCGCGGACGAACCAGCGATTTCAGCATAGTAGTATGAAATTCGCCAATCAATTGCGCGGACTACGGTCCATTCTTCGAATAATCCTTCCCGTCGCGCAATGACGGGCGTCGCGAACAACCGCGGCGCCGGCTGTCGGCTAGATGAAATCGTCGACTGGCGTGCGCTGCCCGAGCATCTGCTGCAACTGGTCGCGCACGTGCTCCCACGCCGCGGCCGCATAGTCGGGCCGGCTCGCCGCCCATGCGTGCGCGAGGTCGAACACGCGCTCGACGGTCGCGCCGCAGTGCGTCGGTGGCTCGTCGCCCTGCGCGGCGTCCTGCAGGCGCTCGCCGAGCCATTCGGCGAGCCACGGCATCTCGGCCGCGGCCGAATCCGCGTAGGCTTCCAGCGCGGCACGCGCATGGCGATCCTGCTGCGGGTCGAGCTCGACACGGCTCGAGGCCGGCGCGCGCGCGGGCGCGATGCATTCCATTGCGGACGGACGTCGAATGGTCCCTGGTCTGAAGGACATGTCCTCTCCCCGTTTGTACGACGGTAGCGTCAGGCATGGCCCCCGTGCCCGCCTCGCGGACGCACCGTGGCCGGCGCATCCGTCACGCGGACGACCGGCCGGCTCAGTATACGCAGCCGTCGGTCCGGCGAGGTTTAAGAATTGTCAGAGACGCACGGCCCGGCCGGCGGGCCCGCACGCGCCCGGCGCGGTCGCGGCGTGACGCGTGATGCGGGCCGTCAGCGGCGGCGCATCAGGAACACGAAGGTCTTGTCCTGTGTCGTCGATTCGACGATCTCGTTACCCGTCTGCTTCGCGAATGCGGCGAAGTCGCGCTGCGAACCCGGATCGGTCGCAAGCACCTTGAGGATCTGCCCGCTTTCCATATCGGCGAGCGCTTTCTTCGCGCGCAGGATGGGCAACGGGCAATTGAGCCCGCGGGCGTCCACTTCCTTGTGAATCTGCATCGGCTGTCGACCTTCGAATGGCGCGCCACGCGGGCGCGGGAGGAAGCTGCGATTTTACCGCAGCGCCGCTGCGTCTGCCGGCGCAACCGGCGGCCCGGCGCACCCGCGCGCGGCCGTCATGCGCGCGAAAAGCCGCCGGCGAGCCGTTCGCGCAGATGGCGCACCAGCGCGCGCACCGCGCTCGGCACGACCGCGCTGTACGGGCGGATCGCGAAGATGTGGTCGCCGAACGCGCCGGACGGCCGCCAGCCGTCGAGCAGCGCGACCAGCCGCCCGGCGTCGAGATCGCGCTGCGCGCTGAAATCGGGCAGCAGCGCAATGCCGAGGCCGCCGAGCGCGGCCTCGCGCATCGCTTCGCTGTTGTTTGCCGCGAAGCTGCCGCGCACCGGCACGCTCACGCGTTCGCGCCGCCGGCCGTGCGGCTCGAAGCTCCACGCGGCCGGCTCGTTGTCGCGCAGATAGCACAGGCAGCTGTGATCGACGAGCTCGTTCGGGTGCCGCGGCGCGCCGCGCGCGTCGAGATAGTCGCGGCTCGCGACGAGCAGCGAGCGCGTGTCGCACAGCTTCCATGCGACATGCGTCTGCGGCGCGGTCGTCGCATGGCGGATCGCGAGGTCGAAGCCCTCCTGCGTCAGCGAATGCAGCCGGTCCGACAGGTCGAGTTCGATCTGCACGCCCGGATGGCGCCGCAGGAAATCGGGCAGCTGCGGGACGATCTGCTGGCGCCCGAGCGCGACCGGCGCGGTCACGCGCAGCAGCCCGCGCGGCTCGCCCGCCAGATCCTTCACGCGCGCGAAATGCTGACCGATCGACTCGAACGCGTCGCGCGTGCTGTCGACCAGCGTCTGGCCCGCATCGGTGAGCCGCACGCTGCGCGTCGTGCGGCGCACGAGCGGCACGCCGGCCGCCTTTT
This sequence comes from Burkholderia pseudomultivorans, assembly GCF_902499075.1. GTDB lineage: Bacteria > Pseudomonadota > Gammaproteobacteria > Burkholderiales > Burkholderiaceae > Burkholderia > Burkholderia pseudomultivorans. The sequence continues at coordinate 28,021 of NZ_CABVPP010000054.1, forward strand.
CGAGATCGGCGATGCGCTGGCTCATCGCGGCCTTGCTGATCCCGAGCCGCTGCGCGGCGGCCGTGAAGCTGCCGGCTGCGGCCAGCACCGTCAGCGAATGGATATGCGGCCAGAGCGCCTGGACATTTTGCTGATTCATCCGCCGATTATTCAGAATTCTGAACAGTGAATCAAGCTGCGCGGCCTTCTCCACGTGCAGGCGATTCCCTAGACTGGGGCTTTCCACCCCGATCCCAGGAGACACGATGAATCCGGTTCCCGCGTTCACGTCCGACGCCGACGTCGGCCACTATGTCGACGGCGTCGCCGTTCCCGGCCGCAGCGGCCGCTTTCAGGACGTCTTCAACCCGGCGCTCGGCCACGCGGTGCGCCGCGTCGCGCTGGCCGACGACAGCGAGGTGCAGCGCGCCGTCGCGTCGGCCAATGCGGCGTTCCCGGAGTGGGCCGCGACGCCGCCGATCCGCCGCGCGCGCGTGCTGCACCGGTTCCTGCAGCTGATGAACGAGCACCGCGACACGCTCGCGGCGATCATCACCGCCGAGCACGGCAAGGTGTTCTCCGACGCGCAGGGCGAAGTCGCGCGCGGCATCGACATCATCGAGTTCGCATGCGGCGTGCCGCAACTGCTGAAGGGCGATTTCACCGACCAGGTCAGCACCGGCATCGACAACTGGACGATGCGCCAGCCGCTCGGCGTCGTCGCCGGCATCACGCCGTTCAACTTCCCGTGCATGGTGCCGTGCTGGATGTTCCCGGTCGCGATCGCGACGGGCAACACCTTCGTGCTGAAGCCGAGCGAGCGCGACCCGTCGGCGGCGCTGTTCATCGCGGACCTGCTCACGCAGGCCGGCCTGCCCGCCGGCGTGTTCAACGTCGTGCAGGGCGACAAGGGCGCGGTCGACGCGCTGCTCGACCATCCGGACGTGCAGGCGGTCAGCTTCGTCGGCTCGACGCCGATCGCGGCCTACGTGCAGCAGCGCGCGGTGCAGTCGGGCAAGCGCGTGCAGGCGCTCGGCGGCGCGAAGAACCATCTGGTCGTGATGCCCGACGCGAATCTCGACCAGGCGGTAGACGCGCTGATCGGCGCTGCGTACGGGTCGGCCGGCGAACGCTGCATGGCAATCAGCGTCGCGGTGCTGGTCGGCGACGTGGCCGACAAGATCGTGCCGGCGCTCGCCGAGCGCGCACGCAAGCTCGTGATCGGCGACGGAATGTCGCCCGAAGTCGAGATGGGCCCGATCGTCACCGGCGAAGCGCTGAAGCGCATCGAGGGCTATATCGAACAGGGCGTGAGCGAAGGCGCGCAGCTCGTGGTCGACGGCCGCGGCCTGAAGGTGCCCGGCCATGAACACGGCTTCTTCACCGGCGGCACGCTGTTCGATCACGTGACGCCCGACATGCGGATCTACCGGGAAGAGATCTTCGGCCCGGTGCTCGGCTGCGTGCGCGTGAAGGACTTCGGCGCGGCGGTCGACCTGATCAACGCGCACGAATTCGGCAACGGCGTATCGTGCTTCACGAGCGACGGCGGCATCGCGCGCGAGTTCGCGCGGCGCATCCAGGTCGGGATGGTCGGCATCAACGTGCCGATTCCGGTGCCGATGGCATGGCACGGCTTCGGCGGCTGGAAGAAGAGCCTGTTCGGCGACATGCACGCGTACGGCGAGGAAGGCGTGCGCTTCTATACGCGCCAGAAGTCGGTGATGCAGCGCTGGTCGTCGAGCATCGGCAAGGGCGCCGAATTCGCGATGCCGACCGCCAAGTAACGTCGCGATGCCGACCGCCAAGTAACGCGGCGCGCCCGCCGGCCCGGCGGGCGTCAGCCGGCCGCCTTCGTGCCGTCGGCGGTCGGCAGATAGGACAGTTCGAGCCGGTACGCGAGCGCGACGAACAGGCTCTGCGCAAGGCCCATCGTCGCCGTCAGCGCGCGAAAGCCGAACGTCTCGCTGTCCTGCACCATCAGCGTCACCTCGGCCTCCCGCGCGAGCGGGCTCATCCGGCTGTCGGTGATCGCGATCAGCCGCGCGCCGCGCTGCACGGCCTGCTGCGCGACCTCTACCGTCTCCTCCGCATACGGCATGAACGAGATCACGATCATCACGTCGCCCTGCCGCACCGAGCGGATCTGACCGAGATGCATGCTGCCGAGCGCGCTGAACAGGCCGATGCGCTTGTCGGTGTGCTGCAGCGCATAGTCGAGATACACGGCGATCGGAAACGCGCGGCGCGAACCGGCAATCCAGATCGCCTGCGTGTCGGCCAGCAGGTCGACGGCCTGTGCGAGCGCCTGCGCGTCGAGCGTCTGCCGCAACTGCTGCATCCCGGCAATGCTGCCCTTGATGAATTCGTCGGCGATCTGCTCGGGCTGCAGGCTCGACGAGCCCGATTCGATCACGTCGCGCAGCCGCAGGCTGTACGCGCGCCCGGGCGCGATCTGCTGCGCGAGCCCGTCGCGAAACACGCGCTGCATCTCGGAGAAGCCCGAGAAGCCGAAATGCTTCGCGAAGCGCACGACCGCCGACGGCTGGACGCCGCACGCCTCGGCGAGCGACTGGATGCCTTCCAGGCCGAGCTGGTCGCGATGCGTTTCGACGTGGCGCGCGATGACCTTCAGACGATTGCTGAGGCCGTCGTACTCCTGCGTCAGGCGCTGCAGGAACTGCTCGACGGTGGCGGGAGGTTTCTCGGATGGACTCATCGGATAGCGCGAAGTTGACGGCCCCGGTCTTCGCGCGATACGGACGGGCGCGGGCCGGGACTCGGCTGGATACATGCATGAAGGGCGAATTTAATCACGTTTGCGGCGCGGCCCGCGCCGCGCCGTCGCTCCCATGCGCTCGATCATCACCTGCACTCGCTCCACGACAGTGGCCGGAAACGATTTTCCGCCGCGCGGGCGACGCCGTAAAGATCGCCGATGCCGGACCCGCGCGCAGGGCCGGGGCACGGCGGCACGGCCGCGCTCAGCGATAGTCGACCCACACGCCGCCCGCGTCGGCCGAGCGCACGCAGTTCTCGACCCAGCGCACGCCTTCGACGCCCGCATGGACGTCCGGAAAGCGGATGCCCTGCAACGCCGCGGTGTCGCCGCGATCGGCCGCATCCATCGCGGCCGCGAAGCGCGCATACAGGTTCGACCACGCCTCGAACAACCCTTCCGGATGCCCGGCGCCGATGCGGTCTTCGCGCAACGCGTGCGGATGCAGGTACGGCATCCCGCGGTCGAGCACCTGCGCGGGCTGCCCCTGCACTTCGTAGCGCAGCTGGTTCGGATGCTCGTCCCACCATTCGACGCTCGCCTTCGAGCCGATCACCCTCACCTTCTGGCCGTGCATCGAGCCCGCGTTCACCGCGCTCGACCACACGTAGCCGATCGCGCCCGTGTCGTACTCCATGATCGTGAACGCGTTGTCCTCGAGCGGCGCGCGGCTCTTCACGAAACTCTGCCGCGAGCACATCAGCCGTTTGATCTTCAGCGCAGGCGCCATCACTTCGGAGATGTACAACGGATGCGTGCCGATGTCGCCGAGCACATAGCTCGGCCCCGCGAACTTCGGATCGACGCGCCAGCGCGCGGCCGCGCTCGCGGCCTCGACGCCGTCGCTGTGAAAGCCGTGCGCGAACTGCATCTGCACGATGCGGATCTCGCCGAGATCGCCGCGCGCGATCATCTCGCGCGCCTGCTCGATCATCTGGTGGCCCGAGTAGCCGTACGCGACGCCGACGATGCGGTTGTTCTCGACCGACAGCCGCTGCAGCGCCTCGGCCTCCTGCGTCGTGAAGCACAGCGGCTTCTCGCACACGACGTGCAGCCCCGCATTCAGCGCGGCGCGGCAGATCTCGAAGTGCGTGTTGTTCGGCGTCGCGATCGACACCGCGCGGATGCCGTCCTCGCGCCGCGCCTCGGCATCGAACATCGTCTGGTAATCCGGATAGCAGCGCTCGCCGTCGACGCCGAGCTTCACGCCGAACCGGCGGCCGCGTTCGGGATCGATGTCGAAGGCGCCCGCCACCAGCCGGAAGCTGCCGTCGCGCAGCGCGGCCGAGCGGTGGCTGTAGCCGATCTGGCTGCCGAGGCCGCCGCCGACCATGCCCCACGGAATCGAATGGCCCAGCAGAATCTGTCCGTCGATCATGATTGTGTCGTTCCTTGTCCGTATTCAGAGCTTCAAGCGAAACCGGCCGATGCGAGAAACGCGCGGCTTGCCGCGACGTCCCGCAGGCTGGTGCCCGCATTGCGCGGATCGCGTTCCTGTTCGATCGTGATATAGCCGGCATAACCGATGTCGTCGAGCGCCTGCCTGATCGACCGGTAGTCGAGCACGCCCTGCCCGATCGGGCACATCACGCCGCGCGCGCAGGCCGCGAAGAACGCGATGTGCTCGCCCATCACCGCGTCGTACACGGCCGCGTCGATATCCTTGAAATGCACGTAGTCGAGCCGCGCCGCATGGCGGCGCAGCCACGTCTCGGGGTCCATGCCCGAGTAGTACAGGTGGCCCGTGTCGAGACACAGGCCGGCCGTGTCGGCCGGAATGTCGGCGACGATGCGGTCGATCTCGTCCGCGAACTCGATGTAGCCGCCCGCGTGCGGATGGATCACCGCGCGCACGCCGAACGCGTCGCGCGCGAGCGTCGCGATCTGCCGGATGTGGTCGACCATCGCGACCCGGCCTTGCTCCGGCAGCCGCGGGGCGCGATCGCCGTGGCCGGCCGCGTAGTCGCGTTCTTCATGGCCCCAGTCCATCACGACCAGGTACGGCGCCGCGTAACGCTGCCCGGGCTGCGTCGGCAGCTTCGGCAGCCGCGTGATCAGCGCGCAGATGTCGCGCGTCTGGCGCAGCAGGTTCGGCAGGTTCTCCGGCGATACGAGATCGTCGAAGATCGTGCCGGCCGTAATGCTCAGGCGCTGCCGTTCGAGCTCGGCGCTCACCACGTCGAGTTCGAGCGGGATGTAGCCGTAGGGCCCGAGCTCGATGCCCGAGTAGCCGGCCTGCGCGGCCTCGGCAAGCACGCGCCGCCACGGCGGCAGATGCGGGTTCTTCACGTCGTCGACGCCCCAGCAGCACGGCGCGCAACCTATCTTCATCGTCATGTCGGTCTGTCCGGCAGGATTCCTCGGGTGTCAGCCGCGATAGAACGCGGGACGCTCGGCCATCGCGATCGGCTCCACCGCACCGCTGCGCTGCGCGCGCACGCATGCGTCGGCCGCGACCGCCGCCGCATAGCCGTCCCACGCCGACGGCCCGGTCAGCACGCCCTGTCGCACGCCGTCGACGAACGCCTGCAGCTCGACGTCGTACGACGCGATGAAACGCGCCTTCCAGTCGGTCATGATCTCGACCGACTGCCGCGCCGCATGCTTGAGCCCGACGGCCGGCGGATCGGGCAGCTTCGCGATGCCCTGCTCGCCGACCACCTCGCACTGGATGTCGTAGCCGTACTGGCAGTTCACGAAGATCTCGACGTCGATGCGCACGCCGCTCGCGGTCTCGAGCAGCACGATCTGCGGATCGGCGAGATGCGCGCATGCGTGGCGCGTCTTCCTCGGGTAGACGACCTGCGCGCTCACGTAGTCCTCGCCGAGCAGCCAGCGCAGCACGTCGAGTTCGTGGATCAGCGTGTCGGTGATCGCCATGTCGGTCGTGTAGCGCTCGCCGACCGACTGGTTGCGGTGCGCGCAATGCAGCATCAGCGGCGCACCGATCTCGCCGCTGTCGATCACGCGCTTGAGCGCACGATAGCCTTCGTCGTACGGACGCATGAAGCCGACCTGCACGAGCCGCCTGCCGTGCGCGAGCTCCGCTTCGACGATGCGCATGCAGCCCTCGGCGGTCACCGCGAGCGGCTTCTCGCAGAACACCGGCTTGCCGTGCGCGATCGCGTCGAGCACGAACGCTTCGTGGGTCGGCCCCCACGACGTGACGAGCACGGCCTGCACGTCGGCGGCCGCGATCACGTCGTGGCCGTCGCCGTAGATCTCGGCGTCGAGCCCGTATTGCGTCACCGCGTCGCGCGCCTGCTGCGGATCGATGTCGTTGACGGCCACCACGCGCGCGCCGGACAGCGTGCGGGTCAGCCTGCGAATATGGTCCTGGCCGATCGCGCCGCAGCCGATCACGCCGATTTGCAAGGTCATCAGGGTCTCCAGTCGGTCAATGCATTCACGACGCGGCGCGCGCCGCGTCGACGAGTCGGCTTCAGCGCGCCGTGCGCTGGAAATGGCGATCCACGTAGCGCCCGATCGTCTCGCGCATGTAGCGCGACGACGCGTCGGCACGGTCCTCCCAGGCGAACACGCACGACGACATCACGCCGTCGAAGCCGGCGTCGCCGAGCGCGCGGAAGAACACGTCCCAGTCGATCTCGCCCTGCCCGATGTCGAGGTGCTGGTGCACGCGGATCTGGTTCGAGCCGGGCGGGTTCACGATGTAGCGCAGCTGGCTGCTCTTGCGGTGATCGAAGGTATCGGCCACCCGCACATGCGCGAGGATCGGCGCGGCCTGCGCGATCATCGCGGCCATGTCGTCGCCGTAGTAGAAGGTGTGCGGCGCGATGTACGACAGCTTCAGCGCCGGCGAGCCGAGGTTCGTGACGATGTCGATCGCGGGCTGCAGCTGCTCGATCCAGTCCTCCGGATGCGGCTCGACCGACAGCACGATGCGTTCGCGCTCGAGGATCGGCAGCAGCTCGTCCATCGAGCGGAACCACGCGGCCTCGCACATTTCCTTCGGGTTCGCGCCCGGCCGCTCGCCGACCGAGCGCTCGGGCGACGCGCCGCGCCCGAACTCCGACACCATCAGCGCGCACTCCATCTCGATCGCGACCTCGATCGCCTTCTTCCAGCAGCGCACCGCCCATTGCCGCTCGTCCTCGAACGGGCTCGCCCAGCGATACATCGGCTGCAGCGACGCGAGGCCGACGCCGCTCGCGCGCAGCGCCTGCCGGAACGCGGCCATCCGCTCGCGCGTCGCGCGCGGCATCACCCACCAGTCGAGAAAGTCGCTGCGCGGCGACAGCTCGATCTGGTCGTAGCCGAGCTCGGCGACCGCGTGCGGCAGCCGGTCGAGCGGCAGGTGGCGAATCATGTAGGGGTCCAGCGCAATCTTCATCGAAGGTTCCCGGTGAATCCGAAATCGGCCGCGCGGCATCCGTGCGGCCGGCCCGCGAGCTCGACGCTCAGCGACGCGTCTTCTTGTTGCGATACTGGTCGGCGATCACGGCCGCGACGATGATCGCGCCCTTGACCATCTCCTGGTAGTACGCGTCGATGCGGATGAACGTGAAGCCCGACGTCATCACGCCGAGGATCAGCACGCCGATCACGGTGCCCGTCACTCGCCCGAGGCCGCCCGACAGCGAAGTGCCGCCGATCACGACCGCCGCGATCGCGTCGAGCTCGTACATCACGCCCATCCCCGACTGGCCGGAGATCGCGCGCGCAGCCGTCACGGTGCCGGCGATCCCGCTCAGCAGGCCCGCGATCGCATACACGAAGATCAGATGGCGCGTCACGTTGATGCCCGACACGACGGCCGCATGCCGGTTCGCGCCGATCGCATACGTGTACTTGCCGAAGCGCGTATAGCGCAGCACGACGTGGAAGATCGCCGCCACGACGAGAAAGATCAGCACCGGATTCGCGCCGGCGCCGATCGCCGCGAACTGGTCGGTCAGCATCGACACCGGCATCCCGTTGGTGAACCATTTCGCGAAGCCGCGCGCGGCGACCATCGTGCCGAGCGTCGCGATGAACGGCGGGATGCCGGTCAGCGCGATCAGCGAGCCGTTCAGCAGGCCGACCAGCAGCCCCACGCATACGCCGGCCAGCACCGGCCAGATCACCGGCAGGTCGGTCAGGTGCGGGAACACCGCGCGCGGGAAGTCGGACACCTGCGCGAGGCTGGCCGACACGACGGCCGCCGCCGCGACGACCGAGCCCGACGACAGGTCGATCCCGCTGGTGATGATCACGAGGTTCACGCCGACCGCGATGATGCCGATCACCGCCATCTGCAGCACGATGATCTCGAGCCGCTCCGCGTTGAACAGGAAGCTCTGGCCGACCACGATCCAGCCGATCGCTTCGAAGAACAGGCTGATGCCCACCAGCACGAGAAAGATGCTCAGCTCGGGCGGCCACTTCGCGTGCCGCGCCTTGATCGTCATGGTCTGCGCGTCCGCGACCGGATTCAGGTTGCCCATTTCAGTTGTCTCCCATGCTTGTTTCGGCTCAGCGCGATGCCAGGTCCATGATGCGAACCTGGTCGGCATCCTTGCGTTCGACGATGCCGGTCATGCGCCCTTCGTGCATCACCATGATCCGGTCGCTCATGCCGAGCACTTCCGGCATCTCCGACGAGATCATCAGCACCGCGACGCCCTTGGCCGCCAGCGCGCTGACGAGCCGGTGAATCTCCGCCTTCGCGCCGACATCGATGCCGCGGGTCGGCTCGTCGAGGATCAGGATCCGCGGCTGCGTGAGCAGCCACCGGCCGATCAGCACCTTCTGCTGGTTGCCGCCCGACAGGTTCTGGATCGGCTCGTGCAGCCCGGGCGCCTTCACGCGCAGCGTCCGGCTCATTTCCTCGCAGTCGCGCTTCAACTGCGCCTGCCGCACGAAGTTGAACTTCACGTAGCGGTTGTGCAGCACGGCCGCTTCCATGTTCGCGAGCAGGTCGAGATTCAGGAAGCAGCCGGTGTCCTTGCGATCCTCGGTCAGGAACGCCATCCCGTGCTTCATCGCCTGCGCGGGCGTCGCGATCCGCACCGGCTTGCCGTCGATCCGGATCTCGCCCGAGGTGGCCGGCACGACGCCGAACAGCGCCTCCGCGACATTCGAGCGTCCCGAGCCGACCAGCCCCGCGACGCCGAGAATCTCGCCTGCGCGCAGCTCGAAGCTGACGTCGCGAAACACGCCGTCGACGGCGAGGTCGCGCACCGACAGCACGACGTCGCCGATCGGCACGTCTTCCTTCGGGAACATCTGCGTGATCTCGCGCCCGACCATCATGCGGATGATGTCGTCGCGCGTGACGTCGGTCGATGCGTGCGTGCCGATGTACTTGCCGTCGCGGAACACCGAGAACTCGTCGGCGATCTCGAACAGCTCGTTCATCTTGTGCGTGATGTAGACGATGCCCTTGCCCTGCTCGCGCAGTTGGCGAATGATCCGGAACAGATGCGTGACTTCCTTGTCGGTCAGCGCCGACGTCGGCTCGTCCATGATCAGCACGTCCGAGTCGAACGACACGGCCTTCGCGATCTCGACCATCTGGCGGCTCGCGACCGTCAGCGTGCGCACGTCGGCGTCGGGATCGATGTCGATCGACAGCCGCTCGAACAGCGCCGCGGTGCGGCGCCGCAGCTCGGCATGGTCGATCAGGCCGAAGCGGTTCTTCGGCTCGCGGCGAATCCAGATGTTCTCCGCGACCGTCATGTACGGCATCAGGTTCAGTTCCTGATGGATCATCGCGATACCGCGGTCGAGCGCGTCGAGCGGGCCGTTCAGCACGACCGTCTCGCCGTTGATCAGGATCTCGCCCCGGTCGGGCGTATAGACGCCCGCGATGATCTTCATCAGCGTCGACTTGCCGGCACCGTTCTCGCCCATCAGCGCATGGACGGTGCCGCGCCGCACGCGGAACTGCACGCCGTCGAGCGCGACCACGCCGGGAAACGACTTGCCGACCCCGCGCACCTCGAGCAGGCAGTCGGAAGCGGACGAAGCAGGTGAAACGAACGAAGCGGCCGGGGCCTCCTCGCTGGCCATCGGACGCGCCATCCTCGCTGTAAACATCAACGTTCCTCGAAAGTCGCGGGCGAGCCCGGCATGCCGGGCCCGCGCCATTCAGCGGGCCAGCCGGTCAGTGCTTCGCGTACTGGTTCATGTTGTCGGGCGTCACGAGCTCGAACGGCACGTTCACGTAACGGTCGACCGGCTGCTTCTTCGCGAGCTTGAGCGCCGCGGCGACGGCCTGCTGGCCCTGGCCGGCCGCATTCTGGAACACCGTCACCTTCAGGTCGCCGCTCTTCATCGACGCGAGCCCGTCCGGCGTCGCGTCGATGCCGGCGACGATGGTCTTCGGCGTCCACTTGCGCGCGGCCTTCAGCGCATTGATCGCGCCGATCGCCATTTCGTCGTTGTTCGACACGATCGCGTCGAACTTCGTCCCGGAGCTCAGCCAGTTCATCGTGATGTCCTGGCCCTGCGTGCGGCTCCACTTGCCTTCGCGCTTGTCGACGACCTTGATGCCCGAGCAGTCCTTGGTCGCGATCACGTCCTCGATGTCCTTGGTGCGCGCGCGCGCCGATTCGTTGGACAGCTCGCCCATCAGCACCAGGATGTCGCCCTTGCCGCCGAGCAGCTTGCACACGTTGCGCATCTGCAGCGTGCCCGACTGCTTCTCGTCGGACGCGACGACCGCGACGCCGGGCGGCAGTTTGTCGAAATCGACCGGCTTGCGGTTCACGTAGACGAGCGGAATCTTCGCGGCGGTCACCATCTTCGTGATCTTCGGCGTCGCGTCGGTGTCGACCGCATTCACGATGATCGCGTCGACCTTCTGCGCGATCATGTTCTGAACCTGGCTCAACTGCTTGCCGACATCGTTGCCGCCGTCCTCGATCTGCACGGTCGCGCCGTCCTTCTTCGCTGCGTCGGCGATGCTGTTGCGCAGGATGGTCAGGAACGTGTCGTCGAACGACGCCATCGTCACGCCGATCTTCTCGGCATGCGCGAGCGGCGTCGCCAGGATCGCGGCGGCCGCGACGGCAATCAGCTTGGTCTTCATGATCGATCTGTCTCCTCATCTCCGGGGGGCGGGAAGCGGCGCGTTGCACGCCGCCGGGCCGAGTCCGATCGAGTCCGATACGGACTGAAGCATCCGGATGGAACTGTAGATCACTTCGCCGAGAATTTGGAAATTTATTTCTACGTGATTTCACCTAGGGAACTGGATTTCCAAAAAGTCTAGACTGCGTCCGTAGCCCGATTCCCGGCGGCAGGCCGCTTCGCGTCGTGCAGCATCGACGCGCAGCCGCCGCCCGGCCGGTCGGTCCCCTAATCTGCCGGCATGGCCGATCGCCGGCCGCGAGCGTGACACGTGAACATGAGCCTGAACTTTCCGAGCGACCGCCCCATCGATCTCGCCTGCCTCGGCCGCGTGGCCGTGGACCTTTATGCGCAGCAGTACGGCAGCCCGCTGGAGGACGCGCGCAGCTTCCAGATGTATCTCGGCGGCTCGTCCGGCAACGTCGCGTTCGGCGTGGCGCGGCTCGGCCTCAGGACCGCGATGATCTCGCGCGTCGGCGACGAGCAGATGGGCCGCTTCGTGCGCGACACGCTGGCGCGCGAAGGCTGCGACACGAGCCAGCTGCAGACCGACCCGGAACGCCTGACCGCGCTGGTGCTGCTCGGGCTGAAGGACCGCGACACCTTCCCGCTGCTGTTCGTGCGCGAAAACTGCGCGGACATGGCCGTGCGCGCCGACGAGATCAGCGAAGACTTCATCGCCGGCTGCCGTGCGCTGGCGATCACCGGCACGCACCTGTCCACGCCGGCCACCCGCGAGGCGTCGCTGACCGCGCTCGGCTACGCGCGCCGCCACGGCGTCGCGCGGATCCTCGATATCGACTACCGGCCCGTGCTGTGGGGGCTGACCGCGCGCGGCGCGGGCGAGAACCGCTATGTGCCGGACGCACAGGTCACGCGGCAACTGCAGCAGGTGCTCGGCGAGTTCGACCTGCTGGTCGGCACCGAGGAGGAATTCCTGATCGCGGGCGGCGTGCCGCACGACCTGATCGCGTCGCTCGAAGCCGTGCGCCGCGCGAGCAGCGCGGTGCTGGTCGTCAAGCGCGGCGCGCTCGGCTGCTGCGTGATCGAGCGCGAGATCCCCGCGCGCATCGACGACGCGCCGACCTTCCCCGGCGAGCGCGTCGAGGTGCTCAACGTGCTCGGCGCCGGCGACGCGTTCCTGTCCGGGCTGCTGTCGGGCCTGCTGCGCGGCCGCGACTGGGCCGAGTCGACGCGCATCGCGAACGCGTGCGGCGCGATCGTCGTGTCGCGCCACGCCTGTTCGGCCGCGATGCCGACGCCGGCCGAACTCGAACACTGGTTCGGCGGCAGCCGCAATCCGCAGGTCGACGCCGATCGCACGCTCGCGCACCTGCATCGCGTGACGGTGCCGCGCCGCGCATGGAACGACCTGTGCGTGATGGCGTTCGACCACCGCAGCCAGTTCTACGAGCTGGCGGTCCAGGCCGGCGCGGACGAGGCCCGCATCAAGACGCTCAAGCGCCTGCTGGTGCGCGCGGCCGAGCAGGTCGAGCGCGACCGCCGGATCGAAGGTCATGTCGGCGTGCTGATCGACGGCGGCGCATACGGCAGCGACGCGCTCGCGTCGGCCACCGGGCGCGGCTGGTGGGTCGGCCGGCCGGTCGAGCTGCCGGGCTCGCGGCCGCTGCGCTTCGACGACACGCGCTCGGTCGGCTCGGCGCTCGTGCACTGGCCGACCGAACAGGTCGTGAAGTGCCTGGTCCACTACCACCCCGACGACGACGTCGCGCTGCGCGTCGAACAGGAGCAGCGCGTGCTGGAGCTGTGGGAGGCCACCCGTGCCAGCGGCAACGAGCTGCTGCTGGAAATCATCCCGCCGCGCGCGGTCACGCCCGCCGGCACCGAGGACGACGCGGTGCTGCGCACCGTCGCGCGCTTCTACAACCTCGGCGTGATGCCCGAGTGGTGGAAGCTCGCGCCGATGAGCGCGGACGGCTGGACGCGGCTCGCCGCGCTGATCGACGAACGCGACCGCTACTGCCGCGGCGCGGTGATCCTCGGGCTGAACCAGCCGCTGCAATATCTGGTCGACAGCTTCCGCTCGGCGACCAACCCGATCGTCAAGGGCTTCATGGTCGGGCGCACGCTGTGGGCCGACGCGTCGCTGCAATGGCTCGCCGGCCGCATCGACGACCAGGCGCTGATCGACGAAGTCGCCGGCAATTTCGCGCGGCTGGTGGATGCGTGGCTCGGCCGCCGCGCCGATGCCGCCCGCGCCGCCGCGGCCTGAGCTTGCCCCGCGATGACCATTCGACTCCTCTTCACCGACCAACGATGACTGCTACCGTGAGACTGACCGTCAGCCAGGCGCTCGTGCGCTACCTGGCCGCCCTGCGCGCCGAAGTCGTCCAGCCCGACGGCCGCACCGAGATCCTGCCGTACTGCGGCGGCGTGTTCGCGATCTTCGGCCACGGCAACGTGGCCGGGCTCGGCGAGGCGCTGCACGCCGAGAAGGATCGGCTGCCGACGTTCCGCGCGCACAACGAGCAAGGGATGGCGAACGCGGCGATCGCGTTCGCGAAGGCGAATTTCCGCCAGCGGATGATGGCCGCGACCTCGAGCATCGGCCCCGGCGCAACCAATATGCTGACCTCGGCCGCGCTCGCGCACGTCGGCCGGCTGCCGCTGCTGCTGCTGCCCGGCGACGTATTCGTGTCGCGCCTGCCCGATCCGGTGCTGCAGCAGGTCGAGGACTTCGAGCAGGGCGACGTCAGCGCGAACGACTGCTTCCGCCCCGTCACGCGCTACTTCGACCGCATCACGTCGCCCGAGCAGCTGCTCGTCGCGCTGCCGCGCGCGATCCAGGTGATGACCGATCCCGCACAGTGCGGCCCCGTGTGCCTCGCGCTGCCGCAGGACGTGCAGACCTTCGCCTACGACTGGCCCGAGGATTTCTTCGCGCCGCCGCTGATCCGCATGCGCCGCCCGCCGGCCGACATGCTGGAGCTGGCCGACGCGCTCGACGTGCTGAAGGCCGCGAAGAAGCCGCTGATCGTCGCCGGCGGCGGCGTGCTGTACAGCCAGGCGTGGGACGCGCTGCGCACGTTCGCCGATACGCACGGCGTGCCGGTGGCCGAATCGCAGGCCGGCAAGGGCAGCCTCGCGTGGAATCATCCGCTCAACCTCGGCGCGATCGGCGTGACGGGCTCGCCCGCCGCGAACCGCGCGGCCGCGCAGGCCGACGTCGTACTGGCGGTCGGCACGCGGCTGCAGGACTTCACGACCGGCTCGCATGCGCTGTTCGGCCAGGCGACGCTGCTGAGCCTGAACGTGCAGCCGTTCGATGCGGGCAAGAAACGCGGGCGGCAGCTGATCGCCGATGCACGCACCGGCCTCGGCCAGCTGTCGGCCGCGCTGGCCGGCTGGCAGGCCGATCCCGCATGGACCGCCGCGAACCGCGACCAGGCCGCCGCATGGAATGCGCGCGTGGCGGAACTGACGACGCGCGTGCCGAAGGACACGCTGCCGTACGACGCCGAGGTGATCGGCGCGGTACGCGACTCGGCGGCCGACGCGGGCCGCGACAGCGCGCGCGACGATCTGGTGGTCTGCGCGGCCGGCACGCTGCCGGCGGAACTGCACAAGCTGTGGCGCAGCGGCGTGCCGGGCAACTACCACATGGACTATGCGTATTCGTGCATGGGCTACGAGGTCGCGGGCGGGCTCGGTGCGAAACTCGCGCGGCCCGAGCGCGAGGTGATCGTGATCGTCGGCGACGGCTCGTACATGATGCTGAACGCCGAGCTCGCGACCTCGGTGATGCTCGGCCGCAAGATCATCGTCGTGATCCTCGACAACCGCGGCTACGGCTGCATCGAGCGTCTGCAACTGAACTGCGGCGGCGCGAGCTTCAACAACATGCTCGATGACTGCGTGCCCGAAGGCGGCGCACGCTCGACGATCGACTTCGCGATGCATGCGCGCGCGATGGGCGCCGACGCGGTGCACGTGCGCGACGTCGCCGAGCTGCGCAGCGAGATGCGGCGCGCCCGCGCGGCGAAAACGAGCCAGGTACTCGTGATCGACACCACGCACCGTCGCACGACCGACGACGGCGGCGCGTGGTGGGAAGTCGCGGTGCCGCAGGTGTCCGAACGTACCGGCGTCGAAGCGGCCCACCGCGCGTATCTCGACGCGAAGACGCGGCAGCGGCGCTGATCGCGCGCACTACCCTTCTGAACAAGCACGCGTGCGCATGCAGAAACCATTCGAACCAAGGAAGCCCGTCATGAGCTGGAACGTCCGTATCGGCATCAACCCCCTGTCGTGGATGAACGACGATCTGCCGTCGCTCGGCGGCGAAACGCCGCTCGAGACGGCGCTGAAGGAAGGCGCCGAGATCGGCTACGCGGGCTTCGAACTCGGCAACAAGTTTCCGAAGACCGGCCCCGAACTGAAGGCCAAGCTCGCCGAGTTCGGACTCGTGTGCGTGTCGGGCTGGTATTCCGGATTCCTTGCCGAAGTCGAGCCGGGCATGAGCGACGCCGACGCGGTCGCCGCCGAGATCGCGCGCTGCCGCGCGCACATGACGAAGCTGCAATACAACGACGTGAAGGTGGTCGTCTACGGCGAATGCGCGGGCACGATCCAGGGCAGCATCGACACGCCGGTCGCGAAGCGCCCGCGCTTCGTCGACGACGACGCATGGCGGCGCTACGCCGCGCGGCTCGACGCATTCGGCGCGCATCTGCTCGCAACCTACGGGATCAAGCTCGCCTATCACCACCACATGGGCGCGTACGTCGAGTCGCCGGACGACGTCGACCGGCTGATGGCGCTGACCGATCCGGCCAAGGTGTTCCTGCTGTTCGACACCGGCCACGCGTATTTCGGCGGCGCGGCCGACCCGGTCGCGCTGCTGAAGAAGCACGTGTCGCGCGTCGTCCACGTACACTGCAAGGACGTGCGGCCGCAGGTCGTCACGCAGGCGCGCAACGACGGCTGGAGCTTCCTGAACGGCGTGATCAACGGCACCTTCACGGTGCCGGGCGACGGCGCGCTCGATTACGAAGCGACGCTGCGTACGCTGAAGGACGCCGGCTACGAAGGCTGGCTCGTCGTCGAGGCCGAGCAGGATCCGGCTGTCGCGCCGAGCTATCCGTATGCGAAAAAGGGCTACGAGTCGCTGCGTGCGATCGTCGATCGCCTGAGCGCATGAGCGCCGTCATCTCATCGAGGAGCCCCACGCCATGACGATTTCACCGCTGCTGATCAAGGCCTCGCCGGACCGCGAAATCTGCAACGTCACGCCCGAGTCGGCCGGCTGGAAGCATGTCGGCTTCCGCGCGCTGCGGATGCAGGCCGGCGACGCCGAAACGCTCGACACCGGCACGCGCGAGCTGTGCGTCGTCGTGCTCACCGGCACGGTGCGCGCCGAAGTCGACGGCGTGCGCTACGACGCGCTCGGCACGCGCGACAGCGTGTTCGACGCGGTGTCGCCGGACGCGCTGTACGTGCCGGGCGGCAAGACCGTCACGCTGGTCGCGACGCGCGATGCGGAAGTCGCGCTGTGCAGCGCGCCGTCCGCGAGCGCCGACAAGCCGGTGCAGCGTCTCGACGGCGCATGGATGCGCCGCTCGGTGCGCGGGCAAGGCACCAATACGCGCTACGTGTGCGACATCCTGATGGGCGACAACCCGGCCGCCGACCGGCTGCTGGTCGTCGAGGTCATCACGCCGGCGAGCCATTCGAGCAGCTATCCGCCGCACAAGCACGACCGCGACGCGGCACCCGACGAGACCTCGCTCGAGGAAACCTACTACCACCGGATCGATCCGCCGCAGGGCTTCGCGTTCCAGCGCGTCTACACGGACGACCGCAGCCTCGACGAGGCATGCGCGGTCGAGAACCACGACGTCGTGCTGGTGCCGCGCGGCTATCACCCGGTCGTCGCACCGCACGGCTACACCCTCTACTACCTGAACGTGATGGCCGGCCCGAGCCGTGCGTGGGCGTTCAGGAACGATCCCGCGCACGAATGGATGCTCGACGCGGCGCCGACGCGCTGACGCGCGCGCCGCTGCCGCCACAAGCCTGCGATCGCCCGGCGGCGCGAGCGTTCACCGCATGATCGCGTGAGCGCCCCGCGCCGCCGCGACGGCTCAGCGCATCCCGCCGCTCGCGACCAGATGCTCGCCGGTCATCCAGCGCGCATCGTCCGACGCGAGGAACACCGCGATCGACGCGATGTCGTCCGGTTCGCCAAGCCGCCCCAGCGGCGTCCCGCTGCGCGTCTGCGCTTCGAGATCCGAACCGATGATGCCCGCGCTGTGCGTACCCTCGGTCACCACCATCCCCGGATTGATCGCGTTCACGCGAATCTTGCGCGGCCCGAGTTCGAGCGCGAGCACGCCCGTGATCGCGTCCACCGCCCCCTTGGTGCCGCTGTAGACCGCGCTGGCCGGCGGCGTGATGCTCGTCACGACCGAGCTGATGTTGACGATGCTCGCGCCTTCGCCGAGATGCTTGACGGCCGCCTGCGTCGTCAACAGCACGCCGAGCACGTTCGTGTCGAACTGCCGGCGATAGTGTTCTTCCGTGATCGCGTCGATCGGCGCGAATTCGTAGACGCCCGAATTGTTGACGAGCACGTCGAGACGGCCGTAGGTGTCGATCGCCGTATCGACGATGCGCTGCGCATCGGCCGCCTTCGACACGTCGGCGCCCACCGCGACCGCGCGGCCGCCCGCTTCCTCGATCGCCCGCACCACCGCGTCGGCGCCCGTCCTGCTGCTCGCATAGTTGACGACCACCGCCGCGCCCTCGGCGGCCAGCGCCCGCGCGATCGCGGCGCCGATGCCCTTCGACGCGCCCGTGACGATCGCGACCTTGCCTGCCAGCTTGCTCATGATTGGATTCCTCAGTCAGATAACCCGGATGGAGAACGTCGGCCGCCGCGAACGTGCGGCGCACCGGCCTTGCAGGCAATGTAGAAGCTGTCGCCGCCGCGATAAAGCGGCTCGACGCGAATTGACTGGCTCGGCCAGCCGAACAATCGGCGCGCGGCCGTCAGCCGGCGCCAAGCCACGCATCGGCGATGTCGCCGCCGAGCGTGTCGAGCGGCCCGTCGTGGACGATCCGCCCGCGCCCCATTACCGCGACGCGACGCGCCAGCCGCGGCGCGAGCTGCAGCCGCTGCTCGATCAGCACGATCGCGACGCCGTCGGCCTGCAGCGCAGCGAGGCACGCACGCACCGCGTCGACCGCGCGCGGCGCCAGCCCTTCGGCCGGCTCGTCGACGATCAGCAGGCGCGGGCCGCCGGCGAGCGCGCGCACCAGCGCGAGCACCTGCTGCTCGCCGCCCGACAGCCGGCCAGCCTTCACGTCCGCGCGCGCGGCCAGCAGCGGAAAGCGCGCGAACAGCCGCTCCAGCGCCGTGCGCGCGGCTGCGCCGCCGACGCCGCGCAGCCCGAGTCGCAGGTTGTCGCGCACGCTCAGCAGCGGAAACACGTCGCGGCTCTCGGCCACGTAGGCCACGCCGCGCCGCGCGATCTCGAACGGCCGCGCGCCCGCGCATTCGACGCCCGCGATCCGCACCGAGCCGGTCGTGCGCACCAGCCCCATCACGGCCTTCGCGAGCGTCGAGCGTCCCGAGCCGTTGCGGCCGAGCAGCGCGAGCGTCTCGCCCGGCGCCAGCGCGAGATCGACGCCGTCGAGCACCGGCTGCAGCCCGTATCCCGCGCGCAGCCCGCGGATCTCGAGCAGCGCGCTCATGCGCCGCCCTCGCCGAGATACGCGGCGCGCACGGCCGGATCGGCGCGAATCGCGTCGGGCGCGCCGCTCGCGACCACGCGGCCGCGCACCAGCACCGTGATGCGCTCGGCGAAACCGAACACCGTGTCCATGTCGTGCTCGATCATCAGCACCGTGCGCCCCTGCGTCGTCGCGCGGATCAGCGCGATCATCCGCGCCGCCTGCTCGCGGTTCATGCCGGCTGTCGGCTCGTCGAGCAGCAGCGTGCGCGCGCCGCTCGCGAGCGCGATGCCGAGATCGAGCGCGCGCTGCTCCGCGTAGCTCAGTTCGGCGGCCGGCGTCTCGCGGCGCGCGTCGAGACCGACGTCGTGCAGCACGCGTGCGGCCGCGCGATCGACCGACGCCGATTCGCGCAGCCGGTTCCACCAGCGCCGCCGCTCGGCCGGCGCATGCAGCGCCGCGCAGCGCAGGTTGTCGAACACGCTCAGGCGCGCGAAGGCGCTGGTCTGCTGGAAGCTGCGGCCGATGCCGAGCCGGCTCGCGACGACCGGCCCGCGCCCGCGCAGCTCGACGCCGTGCAGCACGACCCGCCCGCGCGTCGGCCGCGTCGCGCCCGCGATCACGCCGAACAGCGTCGACTTGCCCGCGCCGTTCGGCCCGATCAGCGCATGGCGCTCGCCGGCCGCGACGCTCAGCTCGACACCGTCGAGCACGGTCTGCGCGCCGAAGCGCTGCACGATGCCGTGCAGCGCGATCGCATTGCCGTTCATCGCGTGTCCTCCTGCGCGCCGCGCGCGAGCCGCGCGCGCCAGCCCCACAGCAGCGCGCCGATGCCGGCCGCCGAGCAGGCGACGGCCCAGCCGGCCGGCATGTCCGCGTCGATACGCCACGCGCCGAACGCGAGGCCGCTGCCGTCGTCCGCTGCAAAGCGCCACGCATAGCCGAGCTCGGTCGCGCAGACCAGCGCGATGCACCAGAACGCGCATGCGGCGACGCCGCACAGCATGCGCCACCGCTCGCTTGCCGGCGCACCGCGCCGCAACGCGTGCGCGAGCGCCGCCGCGATGCCCGCGAGCCCGCGCGGCACGGCCACCACGACCACCACGAACAGCACGCCGAGATACAGCGCCCAGCCGCGCGACACGCCCGCGACGACGATGCTCAGCGCGGTCAGCACGGCTGCGCCGGCCGCCGGCCCGAAGAAGCTGCCGGTGCCGCCGATCACCGCGGCGATCAGCACGGTCGCGGAGCGCGCCATCGACACGCTGTCGGGCGTCGCGATCTCGACGTCGATCAGCGTCAGCGTGCCGGCCACGCCCGCGAAAAACGACGCGCAGGTGACCATCGCGAGCCGCACGCGACGCGGATCGGTGCCGAGCGCCGCAACCCGCGCGGGATTGTCGCGCACCGCGTTCGCGAGCCGTGCGAGCGGCGTGCGCGTCAGCGCGTGCATCGCGAATGCCGAGCCGACGCACCACGCGGCGATCACCGCATACGCCTGCGCGGGCGCGCCGAAATGCCAGCCGAACCATGCCGTGCCGCTCGCGCGATCGATCGGCACGCCGCCGATGCCGCCGAACCACGCAGGCACGCTCCACGCGGCGGCCGCCACGCACTCGCCGAGCCCGAGCGTGATCATCGCGAACGCGGTGCCCGCGCGACGCGTCGCGAGCAGGCCGGCGAGCCAGCCGAACGCGGCGCCGGCCGCGCCGCCGACGAGCGGCAACAACGGCAGCGGGCCGCCGAAGCGGTTGAACCAGTGCGCGGCCGCGAACGCGCCGAGCCCCGCGAACGCCGCATGCCCGAACGACAGCAGCCCGGTCGTGCCGAGCTGCAGGTTGTACGACAGCGCGAGCACGACGAGCGCGGCCGTCTGCGCGAGATAGCCGAGCATCGCACCGTGCGGCCACAGCCACGCGGGCAGCGCGACGCAGGCCGCGAACAGCGTCCAGCGCGCGACGCCGGCGAACGCGGCGCTACGCATCGGCGCGCTCGCCGAACAGCCCGCGCGGGCGCGCGACCAGCACCGCGACCAGCAGCAGGTACGGCACCAGCGGCGCGAGCTGCGCGATCGACACCGCGGCGACGCTGTCTGGCAGCGCGAGGCCGGCCCACTGCGCGAGCTCGCGCAGCGACGTGTCGCTCGACGCGGCGAAGGTCTGCGCGAAGCCGACCGCGAGCGACGCGACGAATGCGCCGCCGAGCGAGCCGAGCCCGCCGATCACGACGACCGCGAACACGACGGATCCGACGGTCTCGGCGAGCGCGGGCTCGATCACCGCGAGCGGTGCGCCGATCACGCCGGCCAGCGCCGCGAGCGCGGTGCCCGCGCCGAACAGCGCGGTCATCAGGCGCGGCACGTCGTAGCCGAGCACCTCGACGGCCGCGCGATGCGTGAGCGCGGCGCGCACCACGAGCCCGATGCGCGACGCGCGCAGCAGCACGCCGAGCGCGACCAGCATCGCCGCGGACATCGCCATCATGAACAGCCGGTAGCGCGGCAGCGCGAGGCCGAACACGGTCACGGGCGCGCCGTCGAACAGCGCCGGCACCGGCGCCGGCAGCGGCGCGAGGCCCCACGCGAGCTTCGCGCCCTCGCCGATCAGGTAGGCCAGCCCGAAGGTCAGCAGCAGCTCGCTGGTATGGCCGCGCGCCTGCACGCGGCGCAGCAGCCAGCGCTCGCAGCCGGCGCCGAGCAGCCCGACCGCGAGCGGCGCGAGCACGAGCGCGGCCCAGAACCCCGCCTGCGCGGCGATGCTGTAGCCGACGTACGCGCCGAGCATGTAGAAGCTCGCGTGCGCGAAGTTCAGCACGCCCTGCACGCTGAAGATCAGCGTCAGGCCGGCCGACAGCATGAACAGCAGCAAGCCGTAACTGAGGCCGTTGAAGGCCTGGAGCGCGAACCCGTGCACCGCGCGAACCGTCAGACGGAGAGCGGCTCGAGCGCCGCGCGCAGCGCGTCGGGCAGCGCCACCGGCCGGCGCGTGCCGCGATCGACATACACGTGCACGAAATGGCCCTGCGCGGCGGGCGCCGCGTCGCCTGCCGCGAACAGCCCGATCTCGTAGCGCACGCTCGACGTGCCGAGCTTCGCGACGCGCAGTCCCGCATCGACCGCCTGCGGAAACACCAGCGGCGCGAAGTAGTTGCACTGCGTCTCGACGACGAGGCCGATCGTCTGGCCGTGCTCGACGTCGAGCACGCCCGCGCGGATCAGGTACGCGTTCACGACCGTGTCGAAGTAGCTGTAGTAGACGACGTTGTTCACGTGCCCGTAGACGTCGTTGTCCATCCAGCGGGTCGTGATCGGCAGGAAGTGGCGATAGGCGTCGCGCGGACGCGGCTGCGGCTTGTCGGACATGGCGGTGTCGGTGGCGGTCAGGACGACGTTGGATGGACGTCGCGCAGGCCCGGCGGCACGGCGCGACGGTGTGAAAGCACGGCGCGGCGACGGTGCAGCCGATCCGGCCGCCGCGCCGCGCGGATCGCTGGCGGCACGACGGTGCGGGCCGTCGCGCGGGCAAGCCGGCCCGTCACTGCCCGGGCCGGTCGACGAACTGGAAATCGAGGCCGCGCGCGCGCATCCAGTCGGCGAGCGCGTAGCCGGTGCCGGCGCGCCACGGCCGCAGCAGCGGCGGATCGACGAGCCGGTATTCGAGCAGTTCCGGCGACAGCGCGACCGTGCCCGACGCGCGCACGTGGTACGCGATGATCAGTTCGTTCTTGCGGATGAATTCGTAGACGCCGACCAGCGCGATCTGCTCGGCCTTCAGCGCGGTTTCCTCGAACACCTCGCGCGCGATGCCGTCCTCGGGCGTCTCGCCGTTCTCGAGGAAGCCGGTGATCAGCGCGAACATCCCTTCCGGCCAGGCCGCATTGCGCGCCAGCAGGATCTTGCCGTCGAGCTCGACGATCGCCGCGACGACCGGCAGCGGGTTGTTCCAGTGCACATAGCCGCACGCGTCGTCCGGGCACGCCTGGCGCAGGCGGCCGCCTTCATGGTCGGGATCGGCGCGTTCGATCAGCGGGCTCGCGCAGCGCGGGCAGAAACGATAGTCGGCAACGGTCATCGGGATACACATGGCGGGCGCGACACGGCGGCCCGCTCGACGCGGAAAGGCTTCATTCTAGCGAGTTTGCCCGCCGCGCAGATGATCCGGCCCCGTCAGGCTCGGTCATGCCGATCCTCGGGATCGCGCGCGTGCCGCCGCGGTGGTCGCCGCGAAGCCGGCCGCGCCCGCCAACAGCGCGGCGGCCGCGATCCACAGCGCCGGCGAAAACGAGCCGAAGCGCGCGGTCAGCGGCGCCGCGACCAGCGGCCCGAGGATCTGCCCGATGCCGTACGACGCGGTCGCATAGCCCATCAGCCCCGCCGCGCGCTCGCCGTGCAGGCGCCGCGCCTCGCGCATCGCGAACAGCGTGATCGCGGTGAACGGCAGCCCGAGCAGCACGCTGCCGGCCGAGAAGCCAACCGCGTTCGGCCAAAGGATGCTGGCCACGATGCCGAGCGCCTGCATCGCGCAGCCGGCCGCGAGCAGCAGCCGGTTGTCCCAGTGCCCGGGCAGCCGCGCGGCGGCGATCGCGCCGACGATCAGCGCCGCGCCGAACATCGGCCAGAACAGGTCGGGCCACGGCGAACCGGGCGGCAGCGCCGCGCGCGCGATCACCGGCAGGAAGGTCGCGGTGATGATGTAGCCGAAGCCCGGCATCCCGTACAGCACGACGAGCCACGCGGCATCCGCGCGATGGCGGCGCGCGCCGGCGGCCGGCGCGGCGGCGGCTGCATGCGGCGCGGCGGC
>NZ_CABVPP010000055.1 GCF_902499075.1 Burkholderia pseudomultivorans
CGGCGAGGCGGGCGCGGCCGGGGCCGGCAGCGCGCCGGGCGCCGCGCCGAGCGAGGCGGTCGCCTGCCGCGCCGCGTCGCGCAACGCGGTCGCGATCGGGCCGTCCCACGCGACGTCGATCGACCCCGACGAACCGATGACCGTCAGCGCGAGCTGCAGGCGCCCGTCGGCGTCGAGCACCGGCACGCACATCGCGCTGACGCCCGGGCTCGGCAGATCGACGCTGCGCTCGATGCCGCGCACACGGATCGCGTCGAGTTCGGCTTGACGCTCGCGCGCATCCGGCGCGGGCGGCGTGCCGTCGGCGCCCGCCAGCGTGCTGCCCGCGCCCGCCTGGCTGGCCGCCATCGCGTCGAGCTGCGCCGGGTCGCCGAAGGCGCGAAACACGCGGCCGGTGGCCGTCGTGTCGAGCGACATCACCGAGCCGACATGCAGGTTCACATGCAGCGGATAACCGCCGTGCTCGATGCGCACGATCGTCGGCCCGAGCACGGCCGGCACCGACAGCGCGACGCTCAGGCCCACCGTTTCAGCGAGCCGTGTCGCATGAGGCAGCGCCGCGCGATAGGCCGGCTGGCGCTCGATCGACATCAGCCCGAGCCGCAGCGACAGCGGCCCCGGCTCGTAGTTGCCGGTGATCGCGTCGCGCTTCACGAGCGCGAGCCGCGTCAGGCTGACGAGATAGGTGTGGGCCTGCGCGGTCGACAGCTCGGCTGCCGCCGCCAGCTCCGACAGCCCGAGCGGCTTGCGCCGGCGCGCGAGCGCGTCGAGCAGCCGCCCGCCGACCTCGACGCTCTGGATCCCGCGCTGCGCCTTTTGCGGCGCGTCGTCTGCGCTGTCTTCGTGGTTCTGCACGCGATGATTGTTCCGATGACGAAACCCCGCATGGTATCCGACGCCATTTAGCGCGCCAGCCCGCAGGTTTACCCGTATTAGACAATAGCAAGTCAATTTGTCATTGACAAATATCAGGCGCAGGCCGATGATCCGCTCACTCCCCTCAACACATGGCTCGCAGCCACGGAACGCAACATGGCCAAAGCATTCGCCTCCCAAGCCGATCTGGAAGAGAAGAAAGTCACCTGGACGCAGCTGTCCGAGAACGCGTACGCGTACACCGCCGAAGGCGACCCGAACTCCGGCGTGATCATCGGCGACGACAGCGTGCTGATCGTCGACACGACCGCGACGCCGGCGATGGCGCAGGACCTGATCGCGAAGATCCGCAGCGTGACCGACAAGCCGATCAAGCACGTCGTGCTGTCGCACTACCACGCGGTGCGCGTGCTGGGCGCGTCCGCGTATTTCGCCGAAGGCGCGCAGCAGGTGATCGCGAGCCGCGGCACGTACGAGATGATCGTCGAGCGCGGCGAGGCCGACATGAAGTCGGAGATCGAGCGCTTCCCGCGCCTGTTCGCGGGCGTCGAGACGGTGCCGGGCCTGACCTGGCCGACGCTCGTGTTCGAGCGCGAGATCACGCTGTTCCTCGGCAAGCTCGAAGTGAAGATCATGCACGTCGGCTCGGGCCATACGAAGGGCGACACGATCGTCTGGCTGCCGTCGCAGAAGGTGCTGTTCTCGGGCGACCTGGTCGAATACGACGCCGCGTGCTACTGCGGCGACGCGCAGCTCGAACAGTGGCCGGCCACGCTCGAGGCGCTGCGCGCGCTCGGCGCCGAGAAGCTGGTGCCGGGCCGCGGCCCCGCGCTGCTGAATCCGGCCGAGGTGAACCAGGGCCTCGACTACACGAAGGATTTCGTGACGACGCTGCTCGCGCAGGGCCGCAAGGCCGTCGAGCAGAAGCTCGACCTGAAGGCCGCGATGGCGCTCACGCGCGAGGCGATGGATCCGAAGTTCGGCCACGTGTTCATCTACGAGCACTGCCTGCCGTTCGACGTGTCGCGCGCATTCGACGAGGCGAGCGGCATTACCCATCCGCGCATCTGGACGGCGGAGCGCGACAAGGAAATGTGGACCGCGCTGCAGAGCTGACCGGCACACGACGGCGGAGCACCCGGCAGGGCGCTCCGCCTTTTTTCTGAAGCGGCGACCGGCTGCCTGCCGCGGCCGGCCCGCCCGTATCCGATCCAATTAGAAAGCAGGGCGCACGCACGCCCTCGGTGACGGCTGCGCGCCCGATTCGCGCGGCCGGTTTGGAGACAGACATGCCCCAATCGCTTCCCGCCGAAGCGACGCTCGCGCACGCGGGCGCTTCGGTTTCCTCAGCAACGGACGACGCGCTGCTGTTCCGCAGAATCGCATGGCGGATCGTGCCGTTCCTGTTCCTCTGCTACGTCGTGTCGTTCCTCGACCGCATCAACATCGGCTTCGCACAGTTGCAGATGAAGCACGACCTCGGCTTCAGCGATGCGATGTACGGCCTCGGCGCCGCGGTGTTCTACGTCGGCTACGTGTTTTGCGAGGTGCCGAGCAACATGCTGCTCGCGCGTTTCGGCGCGCGCCGCACCTTCACGCGGATCATGCTGCTGTGGGGCATCGCGTCGACCGGGATGATGTTCGTGTCGCAGCCGTCGCATTTCTACGTGCTGCGCTTCCTGCTCGGCGTGTTCGAGGCCGGCTTCTTCCCCGGCATCGTGCTGTACCTGACCTACTGGTTTCCGGCCAACCGGCGCGCGGCGGCGATCTCGGTGTTCTTCGCGGGCGTCGCGGTCGCGGGCGTGCTGGGCGGCCTGATGTCGGGCTGGATCATGCGCGACATGAGCGGCGTGCTCGGGCTGCACGGTTGGCAGTGGATGTTCGCGATCGAAGGCGCGCCGGCGATCCTGCTCGCGTTCGTCGCGTTCATGCTGCTCGTCGATCGTCCGCAGGACGCTGCGTGGCTCACGTCCGACGAAAAGGCGCGCGTCGCCGCGCTGTGCGCGGACGGGCGCGGCACGGCGCACGACGCGCACGACGCGCACGACCGGCGCAGCCTGGCCGCCGCGCTGACGAACCCGCGCGTGTACCTGTTCGCGTTCATCTATTTCTCGCTGACCTGCGCGTCGCTGACGCTCAACTTCTGGATGCCGCTGATGATTCGCGACTTCGGCGTGACCGACGTCGTGGCGGTGAGCCTCTACACGGTCGTGCCGAACGCGGTCGGCGCGGTCGGGCTGATCCTGATCGCGCGCCGCTCGGACCGCACCGGCGAACGCCGCCGGCACTTCGCGGCCTGCACGATCGGCGGCGGCCTCGCGCTCGCGGCGCTGACGCTGCATCTGCACAGCTTTGCCGCGATGCTCGCCTGCCTGTCGATCGCCGCGACGCTGATCTTCGCCGCGCTGCCGATCTTCTGGGCCGTGCCGACCCGCTATCTGTCGGGCAATGCGGCCGCCGCCGGGATCGCGCTGATCAGCAGCATCGGCATTACGAGCGGCATCGTCAGCCCGTGGGTGATCGGGCTGATCCGCACGCGCACCGGCAGCATGGACCTCGCCGTGTACCTGCTGGCCGCGCTGCTGGTGGTCAGCGGCGCGGCGCTGATGCTCGGCGTGAAGGACGAGCGCGCGGCGCAACGCAACTGAACGCAGGCCGGACGCTGCGCGCGGGCGGCGGCGGCCGGCATGCCACGTCGACGCCCGCGTACCTGCACACGCATTCATCGAGGAGACCATCGATGTCATCCCCCCTTCGAGCCGACGTCGCGCGCACCGTCGCGTCCGGCGCGAGCGCGACGGACAATCACGCGCTGTATCGCCGCATCGGCGCGCGGATCGTGCCGTTCCTGTTCATCTGCTACATCGTGTCGATCCTCGACCGCAGCAACATCGGCTTCGCGCAGTTGCAGATGCGGCAGGATCTCGGCCTGACCGACGCGATGTACAGCCTCGGCGCGGTGCTGTTCTTCGTCGGCTACGTGCTGTTCGAGGTGCCGAGCAATGCGCTGCTGCGCCGTTTCGGCGCGCGCCGCACCTTCGCGCGGATCATGTTCCTGTGGGGCGCCGTGTCGGTCGCGATGATCACCGTCGACAGCGCGCGGCACTTCTATGCGCTGCGCTTCCTGCTCGGCGTGTTCGAGGCCGGCTTCTTCCCGGGCGTCGTGTTCTACCTGACGTACTGGTATCCGGCGCGGCGGCGCGCGTCGGTGCTGTCGATCTTCTATGCGGGCGTCGCGGTCGCGGGGATGATCGGCGGCCTGCTGTCGGGCTGGATCATGCGCGGCATGTCGGGTTTGCTCGGCCTGCACGGCTGGCAATGGATGTTCGCGATCGAGGGCGCGCCGGCGATCCTGCTCGGCGTGATCGCGTGGTTCTGGCTCTGCGATCGTCCCGAACACGCGCGCTGGCTGTCCGACGACGACCGGCAGCGGCTCGCGGCCGACCTGGCCGCCGACCGCGCCGATGCGCCCGCGCAGGCGGCACGGTCGCTGCGGCAGGTACTCGTGCAGCCGCGCACCTACCTGTTCGCGTTCATCTACTTCTCGCTGACCACCGCGCTGCTGATGCTGCTGTTCTGGATGCCGCTGATGATCCGCGAATTCGGCATCCACGACGTCGTGCAGATCAGCCTGCTGTCGATCGTGCCGAACGCGATTGGCGCGGCGGGCCTGATCGCGATCGCGCGGCGTTCGGACCGCCGCCGCGAGCGGCGCTGGCACTTTGCCGCGTGCGCACTCGGCGGCGCGGCCGCGCTCGCGCTGCTGACGCTGCACCTGCCGAGCATCGTCGCGATGATGGCGCTGCTGTCGGTCGCCGCGATGCTGATCTTCGCCGCGCATCCGGTGTTCTGGGCGGTGCCGTCCGCGTATTTCTCGGGCGCCGGCGCGGCGGGCGGGATCGCGCTGATCAGCAGCATCGGCGTGTCGAGCGGGATGATCACGCCGTGGATCGTCGGCGTGATCCGCACCCAAACCGGCAGCATGGATCCGGCGATGCTGATGATCGCCGCGCTGCTGGCCGCGTGCGCGGTGGCGATGCTGGTCGGCGTGCAGGCGGCGCCGCGCGGCGCGGCGGAGGCGGGTGTGTCGGAGTGACGAGACCCGGTCGCCCGCCGCTCAGCGCGTGACGAACGGCGCGACGTCGCCGGGCGCCGTGCGCGCATGCTTGCGCTGCCGCAGCAGTGCGACGCGGCAGTTCTCGCGCGCGGTTTCGCGGCCGTCGTCGTCGAGCAGCACCAGGTCGCCGCGCATCACGTTTAACGTGATCACGTCCTCGCCCGGCGCGCCGAGCGTTTCCGGCGTATGCACCGAGCCGGCCGGTTCGAGCACGGTCGAGCCGGCCTGCGCGATCCAGTCGTACTCGCGGTAGCGCCACGCGCCCTGCAACGTATGGACGAACACCCGTCCGTCGTGGCGATGGCGCGGCAGCGTGCCGCCGGCCGGCATCTTCAGCAGCGCGGTCAGCGTGTCCTCGGCCGCGTCGATGTGCAGATACTTGATTGCGAGCCCCGGCAGGTCCGCGCTCATCGGCAGCCACGGCAACGCGTCGCCGGGCAGGCACGAGATCGGCGGCAGGTCGGTCGGGAGCGGGGCGGGCGGCTGCGTCATGGCGAGAAGGCGGAAGCGGAGGGAACGAGCGCGCATTATCGCAGAGCGCCTGTCGCACGACTAAGCTCGGCGCGGCCGGCTATCGCCGACGGGGACGCACCCAAGGCAGGCCGTCCGGCGATATATGCAGTAAAACTGTACAGTTTTACTGCATATATGCTATCGTCGAGGCCATGAACCCGCGATCCTCGTCCCCCGCAACGCCTCCGCTGGCCGGTCTCGCCGGCGAACTCCGCATCTCCGTCGGCAAGCTGATGCGCCGGATGCGCGAGCAAACCCACCCGAACGATCTCACGTCCTCGCAGAAATCGGTGCTGCTGCGGCTCGACCGCGACGGCCCCGCGACCGTGTCCGCGCTGGCGCGCGCGGAAAGCGTGCGCCCGCAGTCGATGCGCGTGACGGTTGCGACGCTGGAAGCGATGGGCGCCGTCGGCGGCGAACCCGATCCGACCGACGGCCGGCAGACGCTGATCGCGCTGACGCCCGGTTTCCGCGACGTGCTGCAGGCCGACCGGGCCGCCAAGGACGACTGGCTGTTCCGCGCGCTGCATGCGCAACTGTCGGAGCAGGAACAGGCCGAGCTCGCATCCGCCGTGAAGCTGCTGCAGCGGCTTGCCGAATTCGACGAACCGGCGCGCCCGTGAACTGCATCGACCCGCGCGGCGGAAGGAAAGCCTGAACATGGACATTCCGTATTTGAAGTCGTACCGCATCGGCGGCGCGTGCGTCGCGAGTGCCGTCGCGCATCCCGTTCGCGCGCTGCACGGCGGCCGTGCTCCGGAGCGGCCATGAGCGTGCCGGCCGCGGGCGGCGTGTTCCGCTCGCTTCGCAGCTTCAACTATCGCGTGTGGGCGGCGGGCGCGTTGGTGTCGAACATCGGCACGTGGATCCAGCGCACCGCGCAGGACTGGCTCGTGCTGACACAGCTGACGCACCACGACGCGTCGGCGGTCGGCATCGTGATGTCGCTGCAGTTCGGCCCGCAACTGCTGCTGCTGCCGTGGACGGGCTACGCGGCCGACCGCTTCAACCAGCGCCGGCTGCTGATGGCGACGCAGGCGCTGATGGGCGCGCTCGCGCTCGTGCTGGGCGTGCTGACGGTCACGGGCGTCGTGCAGCTATGGCACGTGTATCTGTTCGCGTTCCTGTTCGGCTGCGCGTCGGCGTTCGATGCGCCGGTGCGGCAGACCTTCGTCGCGGAGCTGGTCGCCGATCGCGAGCTCGCGAACGCAGTCGCGCTCAATTCGACGTCGTTCAACGCGGCGCGGATGATCGGGCCGGCGGCGGCCGGCTTCATCATCGCGTCGGTCGGCACGGGCTGGGCGTTCCTGATCAACGGGCTCAGCTTCGTCGCGGTGCTCGCGTCGCTGTCGCGGCTGCGCGTCGACGAGCTGCGCGAAAACGCACGGGCCGGCCACCGGCGCGGCAGCCTGCTGGAAGGGTTTCGTTACGTGTGGCATCGCCCGGACCTGAAGGCGACGCTCGCGATGCTGTTCCTGATCGGCACCTTCGGGCTGAATTTCCCGCTGTTCATCTCGACGATGGCGGCCGGCGTGTTCCATGTCGACGCGCGCGGCTTCGGCATCCTGTCGTCGATGATGGCGGTCGGCACGATCTCGGGCGCGCTGCTCGCGGCCCGTCGCGAACGGCCGCAATTCCGGCATCTGTGGGCCGGCGCGGCGATGTTCGGCGTCGGCTGCACGCTGGGCGCACTCGCGCCGAGCTACTGGCTGTTCGCGGCGGCGCTCGTGATGACCGGGATCGCCGCGATGACCTTCACCAATTCGACCAACGCGCTGATGCAGTTGTCGACCGAGCCGGCGATGCGCGGGCGCGTGATGGCGCTGCGCCTCGCGGTCGCGTTCGGCGGCACGCCGATCGGCGCGCCGGTCGCGGGCTGGGTCGCGAACCATCTCGGTCCGCGCTGGGCGCTCGGCGTCGGCGCGGCGTCCGGCTTCGCAGCGGCGCTCGTCGCCGTGTATTTCGTCACGCGCAAGCGGCCGCCGCCGGCCCCGGACGAGACGATCGACCGGTACGACGCGTGACCGGCCGGCGCGATCGCTCCGATCAGGCGCTGTCGTCGGGCCGGGGCGCCGCATGCGCGGCATGGGCGGCTTCCAGGCACGACTGGAACAGCAGTGCGGCCCGCGACGGCCGCGGCGAGCGCCGCAGCAGGCTCACGAACCGGCACCGGTAGTTGAACCGGTGCGGCGCGATCGGCTGCATCAGTCCCTTGTTCTCGAAACTTTCCGCGTAGTGGTCGGGCAGGAAGCCGAGAAAGCGGCCGGACAGGATCAGCGTCGCGATCGACTCCTGGTCGGACGCCGTCGCGCCGCGCGTGAGCTTCGCGCGGTGGCTCAGTTCCATGTTCGGCGAATGGAAGCCGAGCCCCGCGAACGCATGGTTGCGGATCGTCGTCCAGGTGAGCTTGCCGTGCGGCGCGTCGTACAGCGGGTGCTGGCGGCCGCAGTAGAGCAGCATCCGCTCGTCGAACAGCTCCGAATACACGAGGCTGCCCGAGCTGCGGTGCGCGGGAATGATCCCGACCTGATAGCTGCCGTCGATGATCCCGCGCTCCACTTCGTTGATCGACGCGACGTGCAGGTTCAGCGCGACGTCGGGCGCTTCGTCCGCGAACTGGCGGATCGCGTCGCCGAGCCGCGCCTGCGGATTGGTCGCGGTCTTGTCGAACACCGCGATGTGCAGCTCGCCGCCCATCCGGTCGTGAATGCCGTCGACCCGGCTGCGGAACGCCTCCATCGACGCGAGCAGCCGCAGCGTCTCCTCGTACACCGTCTGCCCCTCGGGCGTCAGCGTGAAGCCCGCGCGGCCGCGCCGGCACAGCACCAGACCGAGGCGCGTCTCCAGATCCTTCACGTGCCGGCTGATGGTCGAGATGCCGATATTCAGCTCCAGTTCGGCCGCCGCCATCCCGCCGCATTGCACGACGCCCTTGAAGACCCGCAGCAACCGCAGATCCATGTCGCTGAGCTGCCCGAGCAGCGCGCGGCTCTTCGGTTTCTTTGCTTGCATAATTGCGCAAGTGAATATTGATATTGCGATATTCAAAAGACTAATTGGCTTCCCGACAATGCGCAACATCATCACCAGGAGGAGGGGCGCGCCGCGCCGACCGACATGACCGACAGCATCACCGCTCCGAAACAGGAAGAGACGACCGTTCGCACCGACGCCGCGTGGCTCGACGCGCACTGGATGCCGTTCACCGCCAACCGCCAGTTCAAGTCCGACCCGCGCATGATCGTGTCGGGCAAGGGCGCTTATTACACCGACGCCGAAGGCCGCAAGATCTTCGACGGCCTGTCGGGTCTCTGGTGCACGGGCCTCGGTCACGGCCGCACCGAAATCGTCGAAGCGGTGAGCCGCCAGGTCGCGCAGCTCGACTACGCGCCGGCATTCCAGTTCGGCCATCCGAAATCGTTCGAGCTCGCGAACCGGATCAAGGACCTGACGCCGGCCGGCCTCGACTACGTGTTCTTCACCGGCTCGGGCTCGGAAGCGGCCGACACGTCGCTGAAGATGGCGCGCGCCTACTGGCGCGCGAAGGGCAAGGGCACGAAGACGCGCCTGATCGGCCGCGAGAAGGGCTACCACGGCGTGAACTTCGGCGGCATCTCGGTCGGCGGGATCGGGCCGAACCGCAAGCTGTTCGGCCAGGGCCTCGACGCCGATTTCCTGCCGCACACGCAACTGGCCGAGAACAAGTTCACGCGCGGCATGCCCGAGCGCGGCGCCGACCTCGCCGACCGCCTGCTCGACCTGATCGCGCTGCACGACGCGTCGAACATCGCCGCGGTGATCGTCGAGCCGTTCGCCGGTTCGGCCGGCGTGATCATTCCGCCGCAGGGCTATCTGCAACGCCTGCGCGAGATCTGCACCGCGCACGACATCCTGCTGATCTTCGACGAAGTCATCACGGGCTTCGGCCGCGCCGGCGCGATGACGGGCGCCGAAGCGTTCGGCGTGACGCCGGACATCATGAACTTCGCGAAGCAGGTGACCAACGGCGTGCAGCCGCTCGGCGGCGTGGTCGCGTCGAAGGAAATCTACGACACCTTCATGGCCGCGGGCGGCCCCGAGTACATGCTCGAGTTTCCGCACGGCTATACGTACTCGGCGCACCCGGTCGCCTGCGCGGCCGGCGTCGCGGCGCTCGACCTGCTGGCGAAGGAGGACGCGGTGGGGCGCGTGCGCGACCTCGCGCCGCATTTCGAGGCGGCCGTGCACGGGCTGAAGGGCCAGCGCCATATTGCGGACATCCGCAACTACGGCCTCGCGGCCGGCCTGACGATCGCCGCGCTGCCGGGCGAGCCCGCGCGCCGTCCGTACGAGATCGCGATGCGCTGCTGGGCAAAGGGCTTCTACGTGCGCTACGGCGGCGACACGATCCAGCTCGCGCCGCCGTTCATCGCCGAGAAGCGCGAGATCGACAACATGATCAATGCGCTGTCCGACGCGTTGAACGAAGTGGACTGAGCGGCGAGCCGTCCGAAACGCGTCACTACGCACCACTGCGATTACCGAATTCACGAAAGAGCCCGAACGATGAAACACGATAGCAACGTCACTTCCACCCTCGGCCACCTGATCGACGGCAAGCGCGTCGACGGCGGCAGCCGCGTGCAGCCGGTGTTCGACCCGGCCACCGGCGCGTCGAACAAGAGCGTCGCGCTGGCCGACAAGCAGACCGTCGAAGCCGCGATCGCGTCCGCGCAGGCCGCATTCCCGGCATGGCGCAACACGCCGCCGCTGAAGCGCGCACGCGTGATGAGCCGCTTCAAGACGCTGCTCGAGGAGCATGCGGACGAACTGTGCGCGCTGATCACGGCCGAGCACGGCAAGGTGCTCGCCGACGCGATGGGCGAACTGCAGCGCGGGATCGAGAACGTCGAATA
This sequence comes from Burkholderia pseudomultivorans, assembly GCF_902499075.1. Lineage (GTDB taxonomy): Bacteria > Pseudomonadota > Gammaproteobacteria > Burkholderiales > Burkholderiaceae > Burkholderia > Burkholderia pseudomultivorans. The sequence goes on from NZ_CABVPP010000055.1 coordinate 10,402, forward strand.
CGCGACCTACGTGCCCGAGCTGCTGAAGGGCGAGCACAGCAAGAACGTCGGCCCCGCGATCGATTCATGGAGCGAGTTCCAGGCGCTCGGCGTCGTGTCCGGCATCACGCCGTTCAACTTCCCGGTGATGGTGCCGCTGTGGATGTGGCCGATGGCGGTTGCATGCGGCAACACCTTCGTGCTGAAGCCGTCCGAGCGCACGCCGTCGTCGACGCTGCGCATGGCCGAGCTCGCGCTCGAAGCCGGCCTGCCGCCGGGCGTGCTGAACGTCGTGAACGGCGACAAGGAAGCGGTCGACACGATCCTGACCGACCCGCGCGTGAAGGCCGTCAGCTTCGTCGGCTCGACGCCGATCGCCGAATACATCTACTCGACCGGCTGTGCGCACGGCAAGCGCGTGCAGGCGCTCGGCGGCGCGAAGAACTTCGCGGTCGTGATGCCGGACGCCGACATCGGCAACGCGGTGAACGCGCTGATGGGCGCCGCCTACGGTTCGTGCGGCGAGCGCTGCATGGCGATTCCGCTGGTCGTCGCGATCGGCGACGAGACGGGCGACAAGGTCGTCGCGGGCCTGAAGGCGGAGATCGACAAGATGAAGGTCGGCCCGGGCACCGGCGAAGGCGTCGACATGGGCCCGCTCGTCACGAAGCAGCATTTCGAGAAGGTCACGAGCTTCGTCGAGGCGGGTGTCGAGGCGGGTGCATCGCTGGTCGTCGACGGCCGCAGCGTGAAGGTCGACGGTCACGAGGACGGCTACTACCTCGGCCCGTGCCTGTTCGACAACGTGAAGCCCGGCATGCCGATCTATCAGCACGAGATCTTCGGGCCGGTGCTCGGCGTGATCCGCCTGAAGTCGCTCGACGAGGCGATGGCGCTGATCGACGCGCACGAGTACGGCAACGGCACGTGCCTGTTCACGCGCGACGGCGAGGCCGCGCGCTACTTCAGCGACAACATCCAGATCGGCATGGTCGGCATCAACGTGCCGCTGCCGGTGCCGGTCGCGTACCACTCGTTCGGCGGCTGGAAGCGCTCGCTGTTCGGCGACCTGCACGCGTACGGCCCGGACGCGGTGCGTTTCTACACGAAGCGCAAGACGATCACGCAGCGCTGGCCGTCGGCCGGCGTGCGCGAAGGCACGGTGTTCAGCTTCCCGTCGAATCGCTGACGCGCACCACTGCCGCGAACCCTGGCCGCATGCCATGCCCGCCGCGCCGGCGGCGGCGCGTGCGCGGCGGCCGGCGCGAAGGCCCGTCCCGATTTTCGATCGGGGCGGGCTTTTTTACATCCGGCGCATCGAATGTGCGCTTACGGCGCGACCACGTGCCACATCTCCTTGAAGTTGTCGCCGTTGCGATCGCCTTGCTTCATGTCCTTCGAGAAGAAATACAGCGGCTTGCCCTTGTACGCCCATTGCGGGCTGCCGTCGTCGCGCTTGACGATCGTGTAGGGCCCGACGGGCACGTCGGTCGCGCTGGCCTTGTAGGGCGGCCAGAAGGTTTCGCACTGGCCGGTGCATGCGCTGGTGCCGGCATTGGCCTTGTCCTTGTCGAACGTATAGACGGTCATCCCGTTCGCGGCGACGAGTGCGCCGTTTTCGACTTTGGTGATCGAGCCTTGGGCCGAAGCCGAAGCGGACGCGATGGCGAGCAGGGCGGAACTGACGAGCAGCGCGGCTTTCATGGTTGCCTCCTTGTAGTCCGGTGGGCGATCGGGATCGCGCGCCAGGCGGAGCCTGCGCGAGGATCGCGACGAATGGTGCCGGAACGCGGCGCCGTGGCCGCCGGTGCGAGCGACGCGGGGTCGGATGGCGGCGCACGGGGGCGCTTCATTCACGATAGGCGGTTTTTCGCAGGGCTGCGAGCGCAACGGGGGCGTATCGGCCATGCGTGACCGTCACGCAACGGCGGGACGGTTTTCGCGGCAGAAACTGTTGGAGCGCGTTCGGCCGAACGGAGGGCGAGGCGCGCGTCGTCAGCGGAACACGGCTGGTGCTGCGGCGAGTTCGCCGGCCGCGACGCGGTTCGCGAGTTCGGCCGACATGCCGGCCGACACGTGCACGCGCAACGATGGATGCGCGTCGCGCAGTGCGAGGCGTTCGACCCGGCCGCGCCAGCCGCCAGATCCGCCGCCGCATTGCCCGACCTGACAGTTGGCTGTCGCGAACGGCCCGCGCAGGGCCACCTCGCCTGGCGTGTCAACCGGCGCGGGCCGGTTTCCGTTCTCGCTCCATCCGACGAAACGGGAGTCGCCGATGCGCAAACTGCTGATGTCCGTCATGCTGGCTTGTCTGTCCGCGATGGCGGGCGCGCAGACGCTGGTCCATTTCCCGTCGACCGACGGCCCGCCGGCGACGACGCTAGACGGCTACCTGTTTCCCGCGCCCGGCGCCGGCCGTCATCCGGCGCTCGTGTTCCTGCACGGCTGCTCGGGCATGTTCGCCAAGTCGGGTAAGGTCTATTCCCGCGAGCGCGACTGGGCCGAGCGTTTCAATGCGATCGGCATCACGGTGCTGGAGGTCGACAGCTTCAATCCGCGTCATCACGGCGAGATGTGCGCGCCTGCGCATTTCGTCGGTGCGATCTATCGCGCGCGGCCGTTCGACGCCTATGGCGCGCTGCGCTATCTGCAATCGCTCGATACCGTGCAGCCCGATCGCATCGGCATCGTCGGCTGGTCGCAGGGCGGCGGCACGGTGCTGAACACGATCCGCGCGTCGAGTCCGGCGCGGCCCGGGTCGCTGCCGGACGGCGATTTCCGCGCGGCGGTCGCGTTCTACCCGGGAAGCTGCAACGTGAAGGCGCAGGGCGCGGTGTGGCAGAGCACGGTGCCGCTGCTGGTGCTGATCGGCGAGGACGACGTATGGTCGCCGTTCGCCGCATGCAAGACGCTGTTCGATTCGGTCGCGCCGGGCACGGACGCGACGTTCCATGCGTATCCGGGCGCGTATCACGACTTCGACTGGCCGAACATGCCGGTGCATGCGGTGCCGACGTTCACGACGCGGGCGGGCGTGATCCCGATCGAGGGCACCGAGCCGGCCGCGCGCGAGGACGCGCAGCAGCGGGTGGTCGACTACCTCGAAGCGCGGCTGCTCGCGAAGTGAGCGGAACGCGGGCCGGCGAACGCCGGCCGGCATCGACCGACCCGCACGATCCGCCCGGTTGCGCCGCGCGCGACCGCACGCCGAAACCGCGCGGCGACACGCACGCGCCTATCCCGCCGCATCCTCCCCCAGCGCCTGGATAAATCGCGAAAACAGCTCCGGCTGCGAAGAAATCCCGAGCTTCGCATACAGATGCCGCCGATGCACCTTCACCGTCTCCGGAGAAATCGCCAGCCGTTCCGCAATCGCCTTCGACGAATTGCCGCGCAGCACCATCCGCGCGATCGCCATCTCGCGATCGGTCAGCAGGCCCGCGCCGAACCGCGCGAGCGCCCGTTCGACGCGCGCGCCGAGATCGTCGTCGGGCGTCGCGCGCGCGGCGTCGCCGGTCAGTCGCCAGTGCTGCCGGATCGCCGCGAGCACCCACGGCATCGCGGCCGTCAGCTTGCCGAGCGGCTCCACGTCGAACCGGGCGCCTGCGCCGAGCGACAGCGACAGCAGCGTGTCCGGGTTCGGCCGCAGCAGGATCTGGATCTCGTCGTCGCCGACCGCGTCGCGGAAGTAGCTGAGGAAATACTCGCTCTGCCGGAACAGGTCGGGCGCGACTTCCTCGAGCCGGTAGCAGCCGTCGGCGAGCCCGTCGTGCGCGGCCTGCAGGAACGGATCGAGCAGATATAACCCGTTCAGGTAAAGCGGCACCGGCGATACATCGTCGGTGCCGCCCGCATCGTATTCGTCGAGCACGAGCGGCACGCCGTCGCGGCCGATCGAGGTCGCGAGCGCGTTGTCGAACGGCACCATTTCGTTGAGCAGCAGCACCAGGAAACGCCAGAAGCGCGGCTGGCCAAGATGATCGATCACGCGGCCAAGCGCCTGGTGCATCGCGACTTCGGAAAACAGACGATCCATACCACCACCGGAAGGGCGTAACACGAAGGGGGAATAGCGGTCCTGAAATTGGCTTCCTAGACTGCCACGCAATCAGACGGGCCCGAGTATGGGCGTTCCAAAAAAAGCAGCATAGCGGGACACAGGAGAACGAAATGGCGATGATGTCGGAATCGACAGGCACCGTGCAAGCGGCGCCTGCAACGCAGGACGCGCCGCGCGCGTTGTCGCAGACGCTCGGCGTGCGCGACGCGGTGATGATCACCGTGTCGGGCGTGACGCCCGCGAGCTCGATCTTCGTGATCGCGCCGTTCGCGATCCAGCAGGCCGGCAGCGGCGCGGTGCTGTCGTTCGCGCTCGGCGGCGTGCTCGCGTTCGCCTTCGCGCTCTGCTATGCGGAACTGTGCGCCGCGCACCGCAGCGCGGGCGGCGAATACGTGATGGCCAAGCGCGTGTTCGGCACGCTGCCCGGCTACCTGACCTTCATCGCGGTGCTGGCCGTCAGCGTGTTCATCCCGGCCGTGCTCGCGAGCGGCGCTGCACCGTATTTGAACAACGCGCTCGGCACGCACTTCGGCAACCAGACGGTCGCGCTGACGATCGTGCTGCTCAGCTACGTGCTCGGCATGCTGAACATCAAGACCAATGCGTGGATCACCGGCGCATTCCTCGCCGTCGAGATCGGCGTGCTGATGCTGATCGCAGGGCTCGGTTTCGGCTCGCCGCATCGCGGCGCCGACGTGCTGGTCGCACCGGTGGTCGCGAGCGGCAATGCGCTGGTGCCGGCGACGCTCGCGGCGATCGTGCCCGCGATCGGCACGGCGATCTTCTGCTACAACGGCTTCGGCTCGGCTGCGTATCTCGCCGAAGACCTGCGCGGCGGCAATCGCAACGTCGCAAAGGCGGTCCTGTATTCGCTGCTCGTGATCCTCGTCGTCGAACTGGTGCCGCTGACCGCGATCGTGCTGGGCGCGCCGTCGCTGACGGAGATGTCGAAGAGCGCGGACCCGATCGGCTACGTGGTGCGCTCGCTCAGCAATCCGGTCGTGTCGCGCATCGTCAGCGGCGGGATCTTCCTGTCGGTGTTCAATGCGATCATCGCGATCGTGATCACGATGGGGCGCCTGCTGTACAGCAGCGGCCGCCACGCACTGTGGTCGCGCACCTGCAACCGCGCGTTCTCGACGATCCATCCGCGCTTCGAGTCGCCGTGGCTCGCGACGCTGACGCTCGCGGTGCCGTCGGCGGGCCTCGTGTTCGTGTCGAGCCTCGACGAGCTGACCGCGTTCACGGTCGACCTGCTGCTGCTGATCTATCTCGTCGTCGGGCTGGCCGCGCTCGCGAGCCGGCTCGTGCGCCGCGACGTCGAGCATCATTACCGGATGCCGTTCTGGCCGGTGACGCCGCTCGTCGCGGTGGCGGGCGCCGCCTATACGCTGTACACGACGCTGGCGACGGCGACCAAGTCGACCGACCTGATCATCATCGCCGGGCTGCTGGTCGCCGCGCTCGCGATGTACGCGGCGTGGGCGCGCCACAGCGACGCGTTCCGCGCGCTCTGAGCGCCGGCCGCATCGACACACGATTGAACAACCGAAAGACTGGAGGATTGGCATCATGCGCACGAGAGACCTCGGCATCCGCATCGGACTCGGCACGCCGGGCCGCTTCAACGCGATCACGGACGTCCCGGGCGTGCGGGTCGGACACTGCACGCTGAATGTCGAGAACGGCGACGCGTCGGTTCGCACCGGCGTGACGGTCATCGAGCCGCGCGCGGGCGCCGCGCACGATGCGCCGTGCTTCGCGGGCGTACACGTACTGAACGGCAACGGCGATGCGACCGGGCTCGAATGGATTCGCGAGGCCGGCCTGCTGACGACGCCGATCGCCTATACGAACACGCACAGCGTCGGCGTCGTGCGCGACGCGCTGATCGCGGCCGAACGCGACGCGGCGCGCGATCGCGTGTACTGGTGCATGCCGGTCGTGATGGAAACCTACGACGGACTGCTGAACGATATCTGGGGGCAGCACGTGAATGCGTCGCACGTGCGGCAGGCGCTGGCGGCCGCGCAGTCGGGGCCGGTCGCCGAAGGCGGCGTCGGCGGCGGCACCGGGATGATCTGCCACGAGTTCAAGGGCGGCATCGGCACCGCCTCGCGCGTGCTCGCGGCCGACGCGGGCGGCTGGACGGTCGGCGCGCTGGTGCAGGCGAACTACGGCGTGCGCGAAATGCTGCGCGTGGCCGGCTACCCGGTCGGCGAAGTGCTGCGGCACGTGCATTCGCCGTTCCGTGCGCCGGACGCGAAGGGCGAGGCCGGGATGGGGTCGATCGTCGTCACGCTCGCGACCGATGCGCCGCTGCTGCCGCATCAATGCACGCGGCTCGCGCAGCGGGCGAGCGTCGGGCTCGCGCGGGTCGGCGGCGGCACCGAGGATTCGAGCGGCGACCTGTTTCTCGCGTTCGCCACGGGCAACGACGGGCTGCCGGCGGCCAACTACGGCAGCAAGGGCGCACCGACGACCGACGTGAAGATGGTCAACAACGACCATATTTCCGTGCTGTTCGCGGCAGCGGCCGAAGCGGTCGAGGAAGCGATCGTGAATGCGCTCGTCGCGGGCGGCGATGTGGTGTCGCGCGGTGCGCGCGTCGAAGGGCTGGGTCACGCACGTTTGATGGATGCGTTGCGCGAAGTCGGCTGGCGGCCGGGGCGGGGTGGGTGATGCGAAAGCGTGGTGAGCCGGCGTCGGCTCACGTCGATCGATGGTGCGCCTGTGCCGGACGCCGAACGGGCCGGGCACGGCGACCGGCATGCCGCGAATCCTGCGCGCATTCGCGACGGGCATGATGCGGGCGGCGCTCGATCGGCCCGCCGGACGCCCGCACATGCGAAGCGGGTGCGGCGGGCTGGCCGTCACGCGGCGTCATGCTCAGCTGCCGAAGTAGACGTTGCAGAAGCTGACCGGGCCGACGCACGCATTCGGGTCTTCCTGGTTCGATTGCGAGCGATCGACGCGGCCTGCGGCCTTCACGGCTTCGGCACGGTTCGCCTGTTGCTGGACGGCGTCGGCCTGCGCCGGCTGTGCGTGGGCGACAGCGGCGGTGAGCGACAGGGCAACGAGGGCGAGGTGCAGCGGCTTCATTTTGACTTCTCCTGGGTGATCGCCAGTCTTGCTGGCAGTGAGGAAACTATAGGATCGCACTGCTTAAAGATTAATCGCCCGGGCTGGAGAGCTTATTTGCATCTGGAACAAGGATGACGTTGCGTGCGCATCGAGGCTCAACGGCGATGCCGGTTGAACGGCGCGTCCTTGTCGAGCAGCGCGCTGCGCACGAAGTGCAGGCAGCCGACGATGCGCTGCATCCGGCGGCGCGCGTCGGGCACCGCGTACCACGCCTGCAGCGCGTGCTGCGCGGCGCGGATCGCGAGGTTCACCGATTTCAGCGTGCGCGCATGACGGGTCGGTGTCGGGTCGTCGAAGAAGCGCGGCAATTCATGCAGCACCGCGTCGATCGATTCGGTCCAGCGCAGCGTCTGCGGCGGTTTCGCTTCGCTGAACGCATGCAGCTCGTCGCGCAGGTCGATCACTGCGTGGCCGACCTCGAGCGTCGCGAGCATCCAGCGCAGCGCGTCGCGATGCTGCCGCGTGCGCCGCACCAGCAGCGTGCGCAGCTGCGCCATCAGGTCGTGCGTGCTCGACTGGAAGCGCTGCGCGAGGCCTTCCGGAGCGTCTTCGCAGGCGAGCGTCACCTGGCGGCGCAGGTCGTGCGCGATGCGGCCCGTCAGCCACGGCATATGGGTCGGAAACACCACCGCGAACACGATCGCGCACACGAGCATCGCGACGACCACCGCCAGGCCGTTGTTGATCAGCACCTCGGGCGTATACGCGATCACGTTGTCGGGGCCCGCGAGCAGGCAGAAGAACACCGCGAAGCCGATCCCGTAGCCGGACATGCCCGGCCGCATCGCGAGAAACGCGCCGAAGCCGAGCACCGGCGCGAGCGTCGCGCACAGCAGCGGGAAGCCGTCGATGTTCGGATACACGTAGCACAGGTAGAGATAGCCGACGGCGGTCGCGAACGCCGCGCCGACGGCCATCTGCGCGACGAACTTCGGCGCGCGCGGCGAGGTCGAGCTGAGCGCGCACGCGATTGCGGCGGCGATCACGGCGAGCGAGCCGCTCGGCCATTCGGACGCGATCCAGAAGCAGCTCATCGCGCCGACCGCGACGATCGTGCGCAGGAACGTGAAGCCGACGAAGAACGCATTGGTCTTGACCTTGTAGTGCGTGACCGAGCGCTCGAACGCATGGTCGTCCTGGTCGAGCGACGCGTAGGTGTCGGCATAGCCGAGGTATTCGCCGATGAAGCGGTACATCAGCTCGATCGCCGTGTCGAAATCGAGCACGCCGCCGGCCGCATGCGCCTCGAGCTCGCGCCGCGACGCGCGCGCGGCCTTCGGCAACGCGCCGTGAAAGCGGCGCAGTTCGAGCAGCGCGCCGGTGGTCGATGCGATGCCGCGCTGCCGTTCGTCGCGCAGCGCGGCCAGCCGCTGCGAGAGTGCGTCGACATGCGGCGCGAGCGCGTCGAGCACCGCATCCGCGCGACCGGCGCGCAGTCGCTTGACGAGCTGGTGCAGCGCATGCAGCCGTGTGCACGCGTTCATGAATTCGCTGTTCAGCCGCGCGAGCCGGCGGCTGCGCGCGCGAATGTGCGGATCCTCGAACGACGCGAACGCGCGATTGGCCTCGAAGCCGACGATCTCGTCGACGAAATCGGCGAAGCGCCGCTCGAAATCGCCGCGCGCGAGATCGCCAGCGAGCGCGCCGGTCGCGAAGGCCGCGAAATTCGCGTGGCGCGCGCTCAGCGAGCGCATCAGCGCCTTCGCGGAACTGAGCGGCAGGATCAGCGCGCTGACCGCGCCCGAACACGCGATGCCGAGCGCGACTTCCGCGGCGCGCGTGAGCGCGGACTGGAACAGCGTCTGCGGCGACATCACCGCAGGCAGGCCGATCAGCGCGGCCGTGTAGCCGGCCAGCACGAAGCCGTACCAGCGGAAGTGGCGGTTGCGCACCGCGAGCGCGATGCAGCAGCCGATCCACAGCGTGATGCCGGCCATGTAAAGCTCGGGCTGCTGCGCGAACAGCCCGCCGAGCGCAAGCGCGGCGACGAGGCCGGCGGCGGTGCCGAGCACGCGATAGAAGCTCTTCGCGAACACCATCCCCGACAGCGGCTGCATCAGCACGAACACGGTGGTCATCGCGGTGCGCGGCTGCGACATCTCGAGCCGCATCGCGATGCCCATCGCGAGCAGCGCCGCGAACACCGTTTTCGCGAGGTGCAGCCAGATCAGCCCGTCGCTGGCGGCCCAGTCGCGCGCGGCGTCGCCGAGCGGATCGAGCCAGGTCCTCCATCGGGCCGGTTCGATGGAAGATCGCTCGATCGCTGAGGGTGGCTTCATGAAAAGAGGGGGCGCATCCGGTGCCCGGCAGGTGCCGCGGCCCGTCCGAACGGGCCCGTTCGACTGGTGAGGCGCCGATTGTAGGAGTGCGGCGGGCGCGCATTAACGCAGCTGCGGGGAAACGATAGTTGCACGCCGGGTAACAATCTGTCGCATCCGTTGGAGGAAAATGGCGGCTCCGCTACAGGTCGTGAACAGGAATGGATACCCTACAAAACATGCGGGTGTTTACGCGCGTCGTCGAGACGGGCAGTTTCACCGCGGCCGCGCAATCGCTGAATTCGACGACGGGCGCGATGTCGCGCGCGGTGTCGGAACTCGAGGCGCGCCTGCGCACCCGTCTGATGAATCGTTCGACGCGCCGTCTCGCGCTGACGTCGGCCGGCGAGAGCTATCTGCGGCGCTGCCGGCAGATCCTCGCCGACGTCGACCGCGCGGAAGAGGAGGCAAGCTGTGCGCACGAGCGGCCGGCCGGCGTGCTGCGCATGCACAGCTTCGCCAGCGTCGGCCATCACTATGTGCTGCCGGCGCTGACGCGCTACCACGCGCAGTATCCGGACGTGTCGATCGAGCTGTCGCTGTCGCAGCGGATGCCCGACCTGTTCGACGGCACCAGCGACACGGCGGTCGTGACCGCGTCGTCGCTGCCCGACTCGGAACTCGTGTCGCACCTGCTCGGCTCGACCTTCAGCATCCTGTGCGCGTCGCCGGACTATGTGAAGCGGCACGGCGCGCCGGCTCGTCCGCAGGACCTCGGCGCGCACGCGTGCCTGACGCTCTGCACGCCGGCGTTCCCGACGCACGAATGGGTGCTCGAAGGGCCGGGCGGCGTCGAGCAGATTCATGTCGCGGGGCCGGTGCAGACCAATACGGCCGAATCGCTCGCGCTCGCGATCCGCGACGGGATCGGGATCGGCATGCTGCCGCTGTATTCGGCGATCGACGCGCTGCGCGACGGATCGCTCGTGCGCGTGCTGCCGGAACACATCCTGCAGAAGATGAACGTGTATGCGCTGTATCCGTCGCGCCGCTTCATCGACGCGAAGGTGCGCACCTGGGTCGAGCTGCTGCGCGCGCAGGTGCCGGCGATGATCGCGCACGACGTCGAGATGCTGAACACGATCGGCCGGGAACGGCAGGCCGCGTGACGGCGAACGCGGCGCGTCGAGCGCCGCATGCAGAAATAGCCGACAACGGAAACGCAAGCGCCGGACGTGCATCGCCCGGCGATCGCTTTGCAGGCGCCGCCCGCGGCGGCGCGACGCACGATGCGTTCAAAGCGCCGGATGCGCGGCCGTGCCCGATTCGGTCGCCGGCGTGCCGGCCGGACCGTATGCGGCTTGCGCGGCCTTGCGTTCGGCCAGGCGCTTCGCTTCAAGGCGTTGCTGCGCGGCCATGATGTCGTCCGGGTAGTTGCCTGCGTCGCCGAGCGACGGGTTGTAGCCGACCGATTCGAGGTCGTACAGCTCCTGCAGCACCTGCGCGCGCGTGACGGGCGACTTCGCCGACTGGGCGAACGACAGGACCGGTGCGGCAAGCAGGACGGCAGCGGCGGCGGTGACGACGAGCGATTTCACGATGTTCTCCTGTGGACTGGGATGGCGGTCCGGGATGACCATCGAGGTGCGATCTGAACCGTCGATGCCAGTCTACGCAGCGGGGGCACGCGTAAAAACCCCGATTCCAGGCACGCAGCCTTCCAGATGGCACAACATTCGCGCCGCGTCGCGCGCCCGGCGCGCCCCCGTTCCCGTTGGCAAAGACGAGGGCTCGCCGGCCGCCGGCCGGCGCGGCGCGATGCGGATCAGAAGCGCGTACGCATGCCGATCGTGCCGACGACCTGGTTCGCGGTGCTCGATGCGCCGCCCGAGCCGTCGATGAACGCCTGGTAGCCGCGTCCCGACGCGTGCTGGTAGATCGCTTCCGCATAGACGTCGGTGCGGCGCGACAGTTTGTAGACGGCCTGCAGGTCGACCTGATGCCACTTCGGATCAGTGCCGTGCTTGCTGTCGGGGTTCGACACGCTGGCGTCGGTATACACATAGGCCGCGCCGACGCTGAAGGCCGGCGTCACCGCATAGCGCAGGTTCACGTCGTAGTTGTTGAACGCGATCTGGCCGGTCGAGCCGAACGAGCCCGTGTTGTCGTACTGCGAGCGCGTATAGACGAAGCCGACGGTTGCCGGCCCGAACACGTAGCTGGCGCCGCCGCCGTACGTGCGCATGCGGTCCGAGCCGATCGACCAGCCGCCCTGGTTCAGGCTTTTCGCCTCGACCGCGTCGGTCGCGCCCGGGCTCGCGCTGGTCGTGCCCTTGGTGCCGTTCATCTGCAGGTATGCGCCGGCCAGTTTCAGCGGGCCGTTCGTATAGCTTGCCGCGACGCTGTATGCGCGGTTGGCGCCGAAGTTCGTCGCGTTCGAGAACGCATACATCGCGCCGACCTTGAAGCCCGCGATCGTGTTGCTCGTGTACTTGACCGCGTTGTTGATGCGCAGCGAGTGGTTCAGGTTGTCGTTGTCGAACGGGTGCGCGAAGCTCGTATCGCCGAAGTCGCCCGACGTCGCGGACAGCGGCGCGACGAAGTCGACCATCGTGTCGTACTGGCGGCCGAGCGTCACCGTGCCGTAGTCGTTGTGGCTCAGGCCGACATACGCATGGCGGCCGAACAGCTTGCCGTCCTGACCGAGCCCGCCGTTGTTCAGGTTGAAGCCGTTCTCGAGCACGAACAGCGCCTTCAGGCCGCCGCCGAGATCCTCGGTGCCGCGAAAGCCGATGCGGCTGCCGTTGACGGTGCCGCTGTTCAGGCGCCACAGCGACGCGCCGTTGGCGTTGTTGGTATAGACGATGCCGGCATCGATCAGGCCGTACAGCGTGACCGAGCTTTGTGCATGGGCGAGCGGGGCGAACAGCGCGGCGATGGATGCGCCCGCAACGAAGGTTTTTTTCATGGGAAGACTCCTGCGTGTGGAACCGGAAACGAAAAGTTCGGCGCAAGTATAGGAATGCGGATCGTCCGGGATGCCACGGACGCGTGCGAGCGAACCTTTCCAGATCGAACAAGAGTCATTCACAAAACTGACATGTCGCGTTGCGCACGCTGACTATCGGCGTTTTGGGCGTCACCGCACGCGATCGGCGCCGCTTCGTTGTCGTATTGCTGCAACAGGTGCGAATCGACGGCCGACGGTTGCCCGGCGTCGCCGACGCGCGGAGAATGGGGCGTGCGTCCCAACGACCGGAGACAGACGATGCCTACGCCAGCGCCCCTTCCGCCGATCAGTCCCGCCGTCTATTACCGCGATCCGCGTGCCGCGCTCGAATGGCTCGAGCGCGCATTCGGCTTCGGTCGCGGCATCGTCGTCTACACCGCCGACGGGCAGGTCACGCACGCCGAACTCACGCATGCGGGCGGCGTCGTGATGATCGGCGGCTACTGGGCCGACTTCGTCGCGAGCCCGGTGGAAGCCGGCGGCCGCAACACGCAGAGCGTGCACGTGCAGCTCGCGAGCGACATCGATGCGCATTGCGAGCGCGCGCGGCAGGCCGGCGCGGATATCCTGCAGGAGCCGGCCGACCAGTTCTACGGCGACCGCACGTACCGCGCGCGCGATCCGGAGCTGCATGTGTGGACGTTCGGCCAGCATGTGCGCGACGTGACGCCCGAAGAAGCCGCGGCCGAAACCGGCCTGACCTTCGAAGGCTGGTCGTGACGCAGCGCGCGTTGCGCGCCGATATTTCCCGACCGTTTTTCCTGCCGTATTCATCGAATCGAACGGCCGCCGCCCGGGCGCGCGGCCGTTGCCACGCATGTCACGAGGGGGCTTCCGCATGAATCTGTACAACGCACGCCTGCGCGGCCGCGACGGCCTGTTTACGATCGGCATCGACGCCGGCACGATCGCGCGGATCGACGCGCAGCCCGCGCCGGTCGCATCCGTCGGCGCCGGCGATCTCGATGCAGGCGGCCGTCTCGCGATCGCGCCGCTCGTCGAGCCGCACATTCACCTCGACGCGGTGCTGACGGCCGGCGAACCGGCCTGGAACATGAGCGGCACGCTGTTCGAGGGGATCGAGCGCTGGGCCGAGCGCAAGGCGACCATCACGCACGACGACACGAAGGCGCGCGCGCATGCGGCGATCGCGATGCTGCGCGATCACGGCATCCAGCACGTGCGCACGCACGTCGACGTCACCGATCCGTCGCTCGCCGCGCTGAAGGCGATGCTCGAGGTGAAGGACGAGGCGCGCGGGCTGATCGATCTGCAGATCGTCGCGTTTCCGCAGGAGGGCATCGAGTCGTTCGATGGCGGCCGCGCATTGATGGAGCAGGCGATCGAGATGGGCGCGGACGTCGTCGGCGGGATTCCGCATTTCGAGAACACGCGCGAGCAGGGCGTCAGTTCGATCCGCTTCCTGATGGATCTCGCGGAGCGCACGGGCTGTCTCGTCGACGTACATTGCGACGAGACCGACGATCCGCATTCGCGCTTTCTCGAAGTGCTTGCGGAGGAAACCCGCGTGCGCGGGATGGGCGCGCGCGTGACGGCGAGCCACACGACGGCGATGGGCTCGTACGACAACGCGTACTGCTCGAAGCTGTTCCGGCTGTTGAAGCGCGCGGGGCTGAATTTCATCTCGTGTCCGACCGAGAGCATCCATCTACAGGGGCGCTTCGACACGTTTCCGAAGCGGCGCGGCGTCACGCGCGTCGCGGAACTCGACCGCGCGGGCATCAACGTGTGCTTCGGGCAGGATTCGATCAAGGATCCGTGGTATCCGCTCGGCAACGGCAACATCCTGCGCGTGCTCGATGCGGGCCTGCATATCTGCCACATGATGGGCTACCAGGACCTGCAGCGCTGCCTCGATTTCGTGACCGACCACAGCGCGACGGCGCTGCATCTCGGCGAGCGCTACGGCATCGCGGTCGGGCGCCCGGCGAATCTCGTCGTGCTCGACGCGGACAGCGACTACGAGGCGGTGCGCCGGCAGGCGAAGGCCGCGCTGTCGATTCGCGGCGGGAACGTGATCATGCAGCGCGAGCCGGAACGCGTCACATATCCGGTCTGACGGCGGAAGCGGGGCGATTTATCTTGAAAATGCATGAGTCGATTCGAAAAATACGTTTGTTGCATGATCGACCGGCGTCTACGATACGGGCCTGATGACGGCGCGCACGTGGCACGCCGCGTTTTCATGCCGAAGCCGCCGATCCCATGCGCCCCGATCTCCCGTCCGCCGTCACGTCCTCTGCGCCGCCAGTCAGCCCGTTCGCGCGGATCGCCGCCGTCACGATCCTGACCGGCGTCGGCGCGGGCCTCGGTGGCATGCTGCTGGCGTTGCTGCTGCATGCGATCCAGCATGTCGCGTACGGCTACAGCGTCGCGCACGTGATCGGCAACCAAAGCTTCCTCAGCGGCGTGACCGACGCCGATCCGCTGCGCCGGCTCGCGGTGCTGGTCGTCTGCGGGATCGTGGCCGGCGGCGGCTGGTGGCTGCTCTACCGCTACGGACGGCCGCTCGTCAGCATTCGCCGCGCGGTCCGCGCGGCCGATCCGCGCATGCCGTTCGTCAGCACGACCGTGCATGCGCTGCTGCAGATCGTCACCGTCGCGCTCGGCTCGCCGCTCGGCCGCGAAGTCGCACCGCGCGAGATCGGCGCGCTGCTCGCGGGCCGCTTCGCGCATCGCGCGGGGCTCACGTCCGGCGACTGCCGGCTGATGGTCGCGTGCGGCGCCGGTGCGGGGCTCGCGGCCGTCTACAACGTGCCGCTCGGCGGCGCGATCTTCGTGCTCGAAGTGCTGCTCGGCAGCTTCGAGCTGCGCGCGCTGATCGTCGCGATCGTGACGTCGGCGATCGCCGCGGCGGTCGCGTGGATCGGCCTCGGCAACGAACACCAGTACACGGTGCCGCCGTTCGTATCGAGCACGCCGCTCGTCGTGTGGTCGATCGTCTGCGGCCCGCTGTTCGGCTTCGCCGCGTACGGCTTCGTGCGGCTCACGAGCCACGCGCGCGGACATGCACGGAAGGACTGGCGGCTGCCCGTGCTCGCGCTGCTCAATTTCGCGATGATCGGCTGGCTCGCGATGCGGTTTCCGCAACTGCTCGGCAACGGCAAGGGGCCGGCATCGCTCGGTTTCGACGGCACGCTGACGATCGGTCTCGCGGCCGTGCTGCTCGCGCTGAAGGTGCTGATCGAGGCGACCAGCCTGCGCGCGGGCGCGGAGGGCGGGCTGCTGACGCCCGGCCTCGCGAACGGCGCGCTGCTCGGCATCGTGCTCGGCGGGCTGTGGAGCGTCGTATGGCCGGGCCCGTCGATCGGCGGCTGCGCGCTGATCGGTGCAAGCGCGTTTCTCGCGGCGTCGATGCAGATGCCGATCACCGCCGTCGTGCTGCTGCTCGAATTCACGCGCGCGAATCACGACTGCCTCGTGCCGATGCTGCTGGCGGTGGCCGGGTCGCTCGTCGCGTACCGGTGGGCGGAGCGGCTGGCGGAGCGCCGGCGCCGCGCGCAGGCGATCGGAGTGATAGGCGAGCACGCCGCGGCGACGCGGTAGCGCGGCGTGCAGGCCGGCTCGGACACGCAGTGCGCGAGGCCGGCCGCAGCGTCGTCACACGCGGCACGTCGCGCGGGCCGACGCGACACACGCGCATACGGCAGCGCGCAAGACTGCGCGGTCGCCTTCCCAATGTCTCCTCGTTCCCGCCGAAGCGGATTTGCCGGTTCTGTGCAAGAATCCGCGCGACCCGCGCTTCCATCCACAACGACACGCGCGGACGTCCCTATCAGGAAACGAGGAGCACAAGTTGATTCAGAGAATTTCCGGCTTTTTCACGCAGGTGGTCCACCGCGTGCTGCCCGACCCGTTGATTTTCGCGATCCTGCTGACGATCGTGACGTTCGCGCTGGCGTTCGGCCTGACGCCGAACACGCCCGTGCAGCTCACGACGATGTGGGGCTCGGGCTTCTGGAACCTGCTCGCGTTCTCGATGCAGATGGTGATGATTCTGGTCACGGGCCATGCGCTCGCGAGTTCGCCGCCCGTCAAGCGTCTGTTGGTCGCGCTGGCAAGCGCGGCACGCACGCCGGCGCAGGGCGTGATGCTGGTCGCGTTCGTCGGTGCGCTCGCGTGCGCGATCAACTGGGGCTTCGGCCTCGTGCTCGGCGCGATGCTCGCGCGCGAGGTCGCGCGCCGTGTCGCGGGCAGCGACTACCGCCTGCTCGTCGCCTCCGCGTACATGGGCTTCCTGAGCTGGCACGGCGGCCTGTCCGGTTCGGTGCCGCTTGTCGCGGCGACCAAGGGCAACCCGATGGAGAAGACCATCGGCCTGATTCCCGTGTCGGAGACGATCTTCACCGGCTACAACGCGTTCATCACGATCGGCCTGATCGTGATGCTGCCGTTTCTGGCGCGGATGATGATGCCGAAGCCCGGCGATGTCGTCAGCGTCGATCCGGCGCTGCTGGCCGAGCCGCCGAGCGTCGAGCGCAAGCTCGGGCCCGACGCGACGCTCGCGGAGCGGATGGAGGAGAGCCGCCTGCTGTCGATCCTCGTCGCGGTGCTGTGCGCGGCATTCCTCGTGCTGAAGTTCGTGCAGAAGGGCTTCGCACTCGACATCGATACCGTGAACCTCGCGTTCCTCGCGGCCGGCATCCTGCTGCATCGCACGCCGATGGCCTATGCGCGCGCGGTGGCCGGCGCGGCGCGCGGCGCGTCGGGAATCATGATCCAGTTTCCGTTCTACGCGGGTATCCAGGCGCTGATGGATCACTCGGGACTGGCGGGCGTGATCACGAAATGGTTCGTCGATATCGCGAACGTCCACACGTTTCCGCTGCTCGCGTTCCTCAGCTCGGCCGTGATCAATTTCGCGGTGCCGTCGGGCGGCGGTCACTGGGTCGTGCAGGGGCCGTTCGTGATGCCGGCTGCGCAGGCGCTCGGCGCGGATCTCGGCAAGGCCGCGATGGCGATCGCCTACGGCGAGGCGTGGACCAACATGGCGCAACCGTTCTGGGCGCTGCCCGCGCTCGCGATCGCGGGGCTCGGCGTGCGCGACATCATGGGGTACTGCGTGACGACGCTGTTGTTCTCCGGCGTCGTGTTCGTCGCGGGGATGTACCTGTTCTGACGCAACCGGCGCGATGCAGGCCGGTTCAGTGCCTGCATCGCGCCGGAGCGGCGCACGCGGGCGTCAGCCGCGCGCCCGTGCCTCGACTCGCTCGTGGCCGTGACGCAGCGCGAGGCTCGCGAACGCGGCCACCAGCAGCGCCGCCGCGAGCAGCGTCAGCCCGTTCTTCGCATTGCCGGTCGCCTGCTCGATCGCGCCGACGACGGTCGGACCGACGAAGCCGCCGAGCAGGCCGCAGGTATTCACGAGACCGAGGCCGCCGGCCAGCGCGCTGCCCGCCAGACGCGACGCGGGAAACGTGAACACGATCGATTGCACGACGAAGAACATCGACGCGGCCGCGCATACGCAGACGAGGCCCGCCACCGGCGACGCATGCGCGGCGCCGACCATCCCGGCCGCCATCACGACGAGCCCCGCGCACAGCAGCCGGCGCGCATGGCGCGACGCGCGCGCGAAGCGCGGCAGCGTCGCGGCGCCGAGTGCGGCGGCCAGCCACGGCAGCGCGGTCAGCAGCCCGACGGCGAACGGCGACACGCGCCCCGACGCGCCGATGATGCCGGGCAGGAAGAAGATCACCGTATAGATCGTCAGTTGATGGCAGAAGTACACGAAGATTGCGAGCCAGATCTGCGGATCGCGCAGTGCCGCGCCGAACGCGTGTCCGCCGTGCGCGGCGATACCCGCGTCCTGCTCGGCGGCCAGCGTGCGCTCGAGCGCGCGCCCGGTCTCGGGCGCGAGCCACGGCGCGGCGCTCGGCCGGTCGGGCAGGCGCGTCCACACGACGAACGCGAGCAGGATGGCGGGAATCCCTTCGACGACGAACAGCCATTGCCAGCCGTGGAAGCCGAGCGTGCCGTCGAGTTCGATCAGTGCGCCGGCCAGCGGCCCGCCGACGATGTTCGCGATGCACACGCCGAGCAGGAAATAGCCGGTCGCCCGCGCGCGCTCCTCGCGGCCGAACCAGTAGGTCAGGTACAGCATCACGCCCGGAAACAGGCCGGCTTCGGCGACGCCGAGCAGCAGGCGCATCACGTAGAACGAGGTCTCGCCGCGCACGAACGCCATCGCGACCGACAGCGCGCCCCACGTGATCATGATCCGCGTGATCCAGAAGCGCGCGCCGACGCGGTGCATGATCAGGTTGCTCGGGATTTCGCACAGCGCATAGGTCAGGAAGAACAGCCCCGCGCCGAGCCCGTATGCGGCCGACGAGATGCCGAGATCGACGCCCATCGAGTGCTTCGCGAACGCGATATTGGTGCGGTCGAGGAAGCTGATCACATAGGCGGCGATCAGCAGCGGCATGAGTTTGCGGAACAGCAGCCGGTTCAGCGACGCGCTCGCGTCGCCGACGGCGGAAGGCAAGGCCTGGGCGTGATGAGTGGACATGCGGACGACTCCGGTAAGGGCGAACCGGCGCGCACGGCAAGCACGGTGCGCCGCGTTCGACAAATGCCGCCGCGCCACGCGCAGCGGATGGGCAGACGACGGAGCCGCGCGCCGGCGGCGCTCGACGGGAGCGGGGCGATGATGGGCGTCCTGGCGCCGGCCGGCTCGGGCCGGCGCCGTGTCTCTGCGCTTGCGGTTCGGGTGTGGGGGCGTATCCCGGCGCTCAGAAATTCACCGCGTCGCCGCCCTTGAGCGCGAGCATCGCGCGGGCCTCGGCCGGCGTCGCGATCTCCAGCGACAGGCCTTCGAGCACCTGCCGCATCTTCAGCACCTGTGCGGCGCTCGATTCGGCGAGCCGGCCGGGCGCGATCCACAGCGAATCCTCGAGCCCGACGCGCACGTTCGCGCCCTGCGCGGCGCCGATCGTCGCCAGCGGAATCTGGTTGCGGCCCGCGCCGAGGATCGACCACACGTAGTCGTCGCCGAACAGGCGGTCGGCCGTGCGACGCATGTGCATCAGGTCTTCCGGATGCGCGCCGATCCCGCCGAGCAGGCCGAACACGCTTTGCACGAAGAACGGCGGCTTCGCGAGCCCGCGATCGACGAAATGCGCAAGGTTGTACAGATGCGAAATGTCGTAGCACTCGAACTCGAAACGCGTGCCGTTCGCACCGCAGCGCGTGAGGATCGTCTCGATGTCCGCGAAGGTGTTCTTGAACACGAGGTCGCGGCTCTTCTCGAGATGCTCGCGTTCCCACGGATGCTTCAGTTCGCGAAAGCGCTCGAGCATCGGGTAGAGCCCGAAATTCATCGAGCCCATGTTCAGCGACGCGATTTCCGGCTGGAAATGCAGTGCGGGCTGCAGCCGTTCGTCGACGCTCATGTGCGGACTGCCGCCCGACGTCAGGTTGATCACCGCGTCGGTCTGCGCCTTGATGCGCGGCAGGAATTCGGCGAACACGGCCGGATCCTGCGTCGGCTTGCCGTCCGACGGATTGCGCGCGTGCAGGTGCAGGATCGCGGCGCCGGCCTGCGCGGCCGCGACGGCGGCCGTCTCGATCTGGTGCGGCGTCACGGGCAGGTACGGCGACATCGACGGCGTGTGGATCGCGCCGGTCGGCGCGCAGGTGATGATGACTTTGCGAACGTTTGCCACGGAGGAGTTCCTTTCGATGAACGACGCGGGACGCGTCACAGCACTTCGACGTTGCCGCACACGGAAATCGCCTGCCCGGTGATGCCATGCCCGCCCGGCGAGCACAGGAACAACGCGGTCGCCGCGATCTCGGCGGGATCGGTCATGCGGCGCAGCGAGATCTTCTCGAGATAGCGCTTCTCCATCTCGTCGTAGCCGATGCCGAGCTGCTGTGCGCGCGCCTCGATCACGCGGCGCATGCGCGGGCCGCGCACGATGCCGGGCTGGATCGCATTCACGCGGATGCCGAGCGGGCCCAGTTCGATCGCCAGGCTTTTCACGAGGCCGACGACGGCCCATTTGGTTGCCGCATACGGCGTGCGGTACGCATAGCCGAGCCGGCCCGCGACCGACGACAGCGCGATGATCGCGCCGCCGGGCTTCGACTCGCGCAGCAGCGGCACCGCGCGCCGCGCGAACTGGAATTGCGCGTTGAGGTTGATTGCGACCGTCTGTTCCCACTGCACCGGATCGATCTCGTCGATGCCGCCGGTCGGGCCTGCGATGCCCGCGTTGTTGACCAGCACGTCGAGCCCGCCGAGCGTCGCGGCGACGTCCGAGAACACGCGTTCGACGGCGGCCGGATCGGATACGTCGGCCAGCGTCGCGCCGATGGCCGCACGCGACGGCCGGTCGGCCAGCGCGGCGATCGCCGCTGGCGACGCGTCGCAGACATGCACGCGCGCATCGCATTGCGCGAACGCGTCGGCGATTTCGAGGCCGATGCCCGATGCGCCGCCCGTCACGAGGACGCGCAGGCCGTTATAGGGTTTGAGCAGATCGGAAGCGGTCATGCCGGGTTGTCTCCATCGTTGATGTGGTCGGATTCGGCGTCGTTCGCGCACGCGCGCGGGCCGTGCGCTACGGTTTCGCGTTCGCGCGGCGCGGCGTCTGTTCGGCCCGCAGCGTTTCGGCGAGATCGTGCGCGGCGCCGCCGATGTCGAGCGCGATGCCGGCGCGCACGCCCGCGCCGTCGCGCCGTTCGAGCGCGTCGACGATGGCGCGGTGCGCGTCCATCGAGCGCCGCATGTGCGGCACGTCGAGCGCGACCATGTTCAGGAACGGCCCGACGCGCATCCACAGGTTCTCGACGATCGCCAGCGTGCTTTCGCTTGCGCCGTGCGCATAGATCGCGCTGTGAAACGCGAAGTTGCTTTGCAGATAGGCGCGGGACCGGCCCGCTTCAGCGTGTGCCTGCATCGTTTCGCAGGTCTTGCGTACGGCGGCGATCTGCGCTTCGGTCATCCGCGCGCACGCCCGCTCGGCGATGCAGCCTTCGAGTGCGATGCGCACCTCGCGCAGTTCGTCGAGCGTGTCGAGCGTCATCGGCGGCACGACGAGCGCGCGGTTCGGGCCGTCCACGAGCGCACGCTCGGCGCGCAGCCGGGTGAGGGCGGCGCGCACGGGCATCGTCGACGAGCCGACGGCTTCCGCGACGCTGCGCAGGCTCAGCGCCTGGCCGGGCGCGAAACGGCCGCTCATCAGTGCTTCGCGCAATTGCTGGTAGACCTTGTCGGCCATCGTTTCCTGTTCGATGGCTTTCAATGCGGGCGGGACGATACGAGGCGCCAAGGCGGGAGTCTCCTGGGTTTGATCTGCGATCTGTGATCACACTTGCGATGGGCGAAGTTTTATCCATCGGCGCGAAGGCGTCAAGGTGAAAGGGATCAGGGAAAACGAGGGGGAGGCGGCGGTCCGGTTCCTTGCGCCCGCGCGCGGAGCCGTCACCGCCGTTGCTCCGCATCCGCGTGCGCAGCCGCCCGCGCGCATCGCGCGGCGGGCGGTGCGACGCTCAGTGCACGGGCTCGTCGGTCAGCGTGTTCAGGAACGCTTCGATATCCTTGATGTCCTGCGCCGACATCGCGGGTGCATCGCCGGGCTTGCGATCGAACGGCGCATCGGTCGTGTCGACGTTCGCGCGATACTTCGCCGGAATGTCGTCGTATGCGTCGATCCTGCCGTCCGGCCCGCGCGGATAGAACTTCTGCGGCGCGGTATTGCGCTCGTTGTAGAACGCCATCACCTGGTCGAGCGTATGGAACACGCCGTTGTGGAAGAACGCGTGGCGCGTCGCCGCGTTGCGCAGCGTCGGCGTGAGGAACATCCCGCAATACTGCGTCTGGTCCTTCAGATCCTGCCGGAACGGTCCGCACACGCCGAGATCGTAGAACGCCGGGTTGCGGTTCTGCGCGAGCTGCCGGTTGCGCGGCGCGCCGAGCGCCTCGTACTGATAATCGGTAAACATCGGCGGCAGGCCGTCCTTGCCGGGCTTCGACAGGTGGCAGCCCGCGCAATTCGCCTTGTCCGGATCGTTGAAGAGCCGCAGCCCGCGCAGCTCGGCCTGCGTCAGGCGCGCGCGGCCTTCGAGCCAGCGATCGTACTTGCTGTTGTACGGATGAAACGACGTGTCCTCGACCTGATAACGCGCGATCGCGAACATCGCCTCCGACACCGCGAGCTGCGGGCTGTCGAACACGCGCGGCCCGAACAGCTGGATGAACTGCGCGCGATGCGCCGATTGCGACAGCTTGCGCGCGACCGCGTCGATGCTCGTGTTCGCCATCTCGACCGGATTCAGCAGCGGGCCGAACGCCTGCTGCTGCAGCGTGTCGGCGCGACCGTCCCAGAACATCCCGCCCTGCGGCACGAGTTGCGGCGCGGCGGCCGTGCCGGCCACCTTCTGCGCCTTCACGACGCCGGCCGCCGACGCGGCCTGCTGCGCGATGCTCGGCGCCGCGTCGTTTTCGCCGGCGTCGGGGCCGATGCTGAAGTTCGGCTGGCGGTACAGGTACATCAGCGACGGCGGCGGGCGGTAACCCTGCTGCGTCATCGCGAGGCCGCCCGGCTGCACGTCGAGCGCGTTCGGCGGCCCGTACGCGTGGGTGGGGCTGTGGCACGACGCGCACGACTGCCGGCCCGATGCCGACAGCGACGGATCGTCGAACAGCGCGCGCCCGAGCTGCGCGACCGCGGACAGCGGCTGCGCGGCCGGCCGCTGCAACACGACCGGATGCGCGTTTGCGCCGGTCCAGTCGGCGACGACGTCGCCGATCGCCGCCGGCGTGCGCGCGGGAAACGCGATCGCGAACGCGCCGTAGCCGAGCACCGCGGCGCCGGCGACGAACGCCGCACGGCGCACGAAGCGGGCAGGGGAACGCGGCGCGATGCGGCCGGAGGCATCGGGGGACGGGAACGCGGGGCGGGCTGTCATGCTGTCGTCGCTCGGAAATCGGGTGCCGCGCGAAGCGGCGCGTTGAAATGGAAACGGCCGGCGCACGCCGCGCCGGCCTGTCGTTACGTGTTGCCGGTCAGATCGACGGCGCCGAGCTCAGCACGGTGCCCTGCGTCGGATCGAGATACAGCGGCGTCGTGTTCGGCTTCGACGAGAAGTCGAACAAGCCGCGCAGGTCGCCTGCGGTCGCATCGAACGAACCGCCGCCGATGCGCTGGCCGCCGAGCCAGTTGTCCTCGATGAAGCGCACGACGGACGCCTGGTCGACCAGCGTATGGTCGACGTAGTTCTGCTTCGCGTACGGCGAGATCACGACGAGCGGAATGCGCACGCCGGGGCCGCAGCGGCCGTTGACGGTCGCGCCGTTCACGCCGGTGGTGCCGCCCGAACCGCACTTGCCGTTGCCGTTCACCTGGTCGACCGCGTCGGACGACGCGCGGGTCGGCGTCGTGTACGCGTGGTCGTACCAGCCGTCCGAGTCGTCATAGGTGACGATCACGGCCGTGTTCTGCCAATCCGGCTGCTGCTGCAGGAAGTTGACGACCTTCGTCACGAACGCCTGCTCGTCGAGCGGATCCGAATAGCCCGCGTGCGCGTCCTGTGCGGCCGGCGCCTTCAGGAAGCTGACCGACGGGAAGTTGCCGGCCTTCACGGCCGCGAAGAAGTCGTCGGTGTCGTACTGGTGGTTCGCGGGCTCGGCGGTCTTGCCGTCGGCCTCGAAGCTCGAGCCGATCGCCGCGGTCGAGCTCGGGCGCGTGTGCTGCGGGTTCGCGGTCGACGCGTAGTACTGGAACCAGTTGTGGTGCGGGATGTAGTCGGCCGTCGCGGCATTCACGGCGGTCGCGACCGTGCTGCGGCTGCAGCCCGTCGTGCCGTTGCTGTTCGTCGTCGACAGGTTGAAGCCGCCCATGAAGCCGCCCCACGTGATCTTCGCGCTGTTCAGCAGGTCGCCGATGTTCTTGCCGCTCATCATCGCCTGGTCGGTCGTGCTCGAACAGACGTCGTAGCCGGGGTCGACGTCGTTGATCATCGTGTAGCCGCCCTGGCCGTCGTTGATGTAGTACGAGCTCTTCGCGAGCGTCGACGGCTGCGCGGACGTCTTGACGATCTGCATCCCGTTGGTCTGGCCCGACACGACGTTCAGCGCGCCCGGCGTCGACGGGCCGTAGACCGTCGTGTATGCGTTGTCGCTCATCGCGAAGCGCTGCGCGTAATTCCACAGCGCGGTCACGGTGTTGCCGTCGAAGTAGCCCATCACCTGGCCCTTCGTGCCGAACGCGCCGGCGCCGCCGGACGAGCCCTTGCCGGTGTATTTCGGGAACAGGTCGGCGAGGCCGTTGTCCTCGGCCTGCTGTTCGGCCGTGTACGCGTGGTTCTGGTCGGCCGTCGCGGCCTGCGTGCGGTCGAGGCGGAACGGGTTCGCGGCGTCGGTGCCGTTGGCCGTGTTCGTGAAGTTCGGGTTCGCGGTGAGCAGCGTGCCCGTCAGGCCGTTGACCGTCGGCGTGCCGGACTTGGCGGTGAACGCCGGTTCGCCCGACGGGTTCGTCGCATTCGGATAGGTGCCGAAGTAGTGGTCGAACGACACGTTCTCGCCGTAGATCACGACGACGTGCTTGATCGGCGTGGCGGTCTGCAGCGCGTCCTGCGAGGACACCGTGGGCGTCGGCGTGGGATCGTCGCTGCCGCCGCAGGCGAACAGCGCGAGGGCTGCGCCGGCACAGGCGGTGACGAGCAAGGCTTGACGGAACATCGCAACACTCCAGGTTGGATTTCGATGGTGGGGACCGGCCTCGTCGCCGTGTCGGTTCGGCGCGGGCTCGACAGAAAGCACGCGCATTGAAACAGCCTGGTATGAAGATATGGGGACGGAGTGGTTTCGCGGTCATTGCGCCGCGGTATCGATTTCATTACGGGGTCTTTTCGCATGAAAGGCTATGGAAAGAAATGACCCGGATGCCATCGCAGCGACACATTGCGCGCTGCGTCCGTTCATTGCGCTGCATTCGCTACCGGGCGGGCGTCGGCGCGCGGCGAGCCGGTGCGCGGACGGCGCGGTGCACGGCGCTTTTTTGACAATTGCGTGACGCATTCCTACGATGAACGCCCGTCGTGCGGATTGCGCGGCCTTCGACCGTCAGGGAGTGTTCAGCGTGCCGATCCCCGTTCTGTTTGCCGTGCTGTGCGCGGCGTTCCTGCATGCGTCGTGGAACGCGCTGGTCCGCAGCAGCGGCGACCGGCTGCGTTCGGCCACGGTGCTGCAGATCGCGATCGGGCTGTTCGCGCTGCTGTTCCTGCCGGCCGCCGCGCCGATCGCGCCGGCGAGCTGGCCGTACGCGGTTGCGTCGGCGGTGCTGCACGTCGTCTATACGTTGTTGCTGGTGCGCGCGTACGAGCACGGCGACCTGAGCGTCGCGTATCCGGTCGCGCGCGGGAGTGCGCCGCTGCTGGTTACGCTCGGTGCGGCGGCGTTCGCGGGCGAGCGGCTGAATCTCGGTGCGCAGGCCGGGCTGATGCTGATCTGCGCGGGCATCCTCGCGATCGGGCTGGAACGCGGGCGCGGCGCAGCGCACCGGATGACGCAGGTGCTGCCGACCGCGTTCGCGACCGGCGTGTCGATCGCGGCCTACAGCGTGGTCGACGGGATCGGCGTTCGGGAGAGCGGCGATACGGTCGGCTACACCGCGTGGATGTTCGTGCTCACCGGCGTGCTGATGGCCGCGTATTACCGGCTGCGCGCGGGGCCGCTGCGGCTGACGCAGGACTTCGGGGAAACGGCGAAGGCCGCGTGCGGCGGCGTCTTCGCGGCGCTCGCATACGGGATCGTGATCTGGGCGATGGGCCGCGCGCCGATGGGGCCGGTGTCGGCGCTGCGCGAAACGAGCGTCGTGTTCGCGGCGCTGATCGCGCGCGTGTATCTCGGCGAGCGGCTGACGCCGCGCCGCGCGGCCGGCTGTGCGGTGATCGCGGCGGGGGCGTTGTTGATCAGCGCGTTCGAGGCGCGCTAGGCAACGACGGATATCGGCGGCGGCGCGCAGGCGCGTGCCCGTAACCGGTACGCAGCAATGCACAGGCCCCCAGTGCGGCGCTTGCCTGCCATCTACGCGCTCGCAGCCTCACGCGGGATCGGCGAGCCGACGAATCACTCCGCAACCGGCATCGCACTCGTGCACTTGATCTCGTCGAGACATACGCTCGAATGCACGCCGCTCACGCCGGGAATGCGCATCAGCGTTTCGAGCAGGAATTTCGACAGCCCTTTCAGATCGTGCGCGACGACCTTCAGCACATAGTCGATGTCGCCCGTCACCGAAAAGCACTCCTGGATCTGCGCGAGATCCGACACGAGTTTCTGGAATTTCGACAGGTCGCGGATATGCCCGCGCTCCATCGTCACGTGCACGAAGGCGGTGACGCCGAAGCCGAGCGTGTCGGGGCACAACCGCGTTTCATAGCGGCGGATCGCGCCGATTTCCTCGAGCCGGCGGTGGCGTCGCAGCGTCTGCGCCGGCGACAGGCCGACAGCCTTCGCCAGTTCGAGGTTCGACGCGCGGCCGTTCTCCTGCAGCAGGGCCAGTAAGCTCCGATCGATGCGGTCGAGAACCGGTTCAGGCATTTTTGTTTCCTCATCTGTCTCCTGGGTGCAATCTTATCTCATAATGTAGGGTTTGCATGAACGGGTTACGAAACCCGATTTCGTCGTCGCGACGCTAAACTGACGCCGGATTTTCGTGTGCGACCGCAGCAACGCGGCTGCGGGCGACGGTCGGCGGCCGGTCTGGCGGGCATGCCGGCAGGAATCGGGCGCCGCCACGCGAAGATTGCAGTCCCCAACCCGGCGGCTCCACGAACGGCTGCCGGCACAGCAAAACAGCGCCCGGCACACCGAAGGCGCACCGCTTCCGGCGGCGGAGGCGGACAGAGTGGAGAAGACATGGTTTCTGGAAACGAGAAGGGCGGCGACGGCCTGAAGCGCGGGCTGAAGAACCGGCACATCCAGCTGATTGCGCTGGGCGGCGCGCTCGGCACGGGGCTGTTCCTCGGCATCGCGCAGACGATCAAGATGGCCGGCCCGTCGGTGCTGCTCGGCTATGCGGTGGCCGGCATCGTCGCGTTCTTCATCATGCGCCAGCTCGGCGAGATGGTCGTCGACGAGCCGGTCGCGGGCTCGTTCAGCTATTTCGCCGACAAATACTTCGGCCATTTCACCGGCTTCCTGTCCGGCTGGAACTACTGGGTGCTGTACATCCTCGTCAGCATGGCCGAGCTGTCGGCCGTCGGGATCTACGTGCAGTACTGGTGGCCGGGCGTGCCGACCTGGGTGTCGGCGCTCGTGTTCTTCGTCGTCATCAACCTGATCAACCTGACCAGCGTGAAGTCGTACGGCGAGACGGAATTCTGGTTCTCGATCGTCAAGGTCGCGGCGATCGTCGGGATGATCGGCTTCGGCGGCTGGCTGCTCGCGAGCGGCCATGCGGGGCCGGACGCCAGCGTCGCGAACCTGTGGCAGCACGGCGGCTTCTTCCCGAACGGCGTGTCGGGCCTCGTGATGTCGATGGCGGCGATCATGTTCTCGTTCGGCGGGCTGGAGCTGGTCGGCATCACGGCGGCCGAGGCCGACGATCCGAAGCGCAGCATCCCGCGCGCGACCAACCAGGTGATCTACCGGATCCTGATTTTCTATATCGGCGCGCTCGCCGTGCTGCTGTCGCTGTACCCGTGGGAGAAGGTCGTGTCCGGCGGCAGCCCGTTCGTGCTGATCTTCCACGCACTGAGCAGCAACCTCGTCGCGAACGTGCTGAACGTCGTGGTGCTGACGGCCGCGCTGTCGGTGTACAACAGCGGCGTGTACTGCAACAGCCGGATGCTGTTCGGCCTCGCGCAGCAGGGCAACGCGCCGAAGGTGCTGTGCTCGGTCAACAAGCGCGGCATTCCGCTCGCCGCGCTCGGCGCGTCGGCGCTCGCGACCGGCGTGTGCGTGCTGGTCAACTACTTCATGCCGGGCAAGGCGTTCGAGGTGCTGATGGGCCTCGTCGTGTCGGCGCTGATCATCAACTGGGCGATGATCAGCCTGATCCACCTGAAATTCCGCCAGGCCAAGCGTGCAGCGGGGGAGGAGACTTCCTTCCGCAGTCTGGGCTATCCTTTCACGAATTACCTGTGTCTGGCGTTCATGGCCGGCATTCTCGTCGTGATGTACCTGACGCCGGATCTCCGCCTGTCGGTGTACCTGATCCCCGTTTGGCTCGCGGTGCTCGCGATCGGGTATCGCTTCCGTCAGAGGAATGCCGGCTACGCGATGGGCGGCGGCGCATCCGCGCGCTGACGCTGGCTGCCAGCAATCATCTATTCCAACCGAGACCGACATAGCCATGTTCGAACATATCGATGCGTACCCGGGCGACCCGATCCTGACGCTCAACGAGAACTTCCAGAAAGATCCGCGCGATCAGAAGGTCAACCTGAGCATCGGCATCTATTTCGACGCCGAAGGCCGGATTCCCGTGATGGGCGCCGTCCGTGAAGCCGAAACGGCGCTGCAGCGCGACCTCGGCCCGAAGCCGTACCTGCCGATGATCGGCCTGGCCGCGTATCGCGACGCCGTGCAGGCGCTCGTGTTCGGCGCGGATCACCCGGCGCGCGCGGCCGGCCGCATCGCGACCGTGCAGACGCTCGGCGGCTCGGGCGCGCTGAAGGTCGGCGCCGATTTCCTGAAGCGCTACTTCCCGGATTCGCAGGTGTGGCTCAGCGATCCGAGCTGGGAAAACCACCGCTTCATCTTCGAGCGCGCAGGCTTCACCGTGAATACGTACCCGTATTACGACGAGAAGACGGGCGGCTTGAAGTTCGACGCGATGCTCGCGGCGATCGACGCGCTGCCGGCGCGCAGCATCGTGCTGCTGCACGCGTGCTGCCACAACCCGACCGGCGTCGATCTCGACGAAGGTCAGTGGGAAAAGCTGATCGACGTGATCGAGGCGCGCGGGCTGCTGCCGTTCGTCGACATGGCGTACCAGGGCTTCGGCGCAGGCCTCGACGCGGACGCGTTCGCGGTGCGCGAACTGGCCCGTCGCGGTGTACCGGCGCTGGTCGCGAACTCGTTCTCGAAGAACTTCTCGCTGTACGGCGAGCGCGTCGGCGGCCTGAGCGTCGTCTGCGAGGATGCGGCCGCGGTCGATCGCGTGCTCGGCCAGCTGGCCGGCGCGGTGCGCTCGAACTACAGCAATCCGCAGACCTACGGCGCAAAGGTCGTGGCGGCCGTGCTCAATACGCCCGCGCTGCGCAAGCAGTGGGAAGAAGAGCTGTCGGCGATGTGCCGCCGCATCGCGCGGATGCGCCAGGCGATCCACGACGGCCTGCGCGACCACGTCAGCGGCGAAGCGCTCACGCGCTACGTGAAGCAGCGCGGCATGTTCACGTACACGGGGCTGACGGAGTCGCAGGTCGACGCGCTGCGCGAAGTGCACGGCGTGTATATCCTGCGCTCGGGTCGGATGTGCGTCGCGGGCCTGAACGATTCGAACGTCGGCATCGTCGCGGACGCGATCGGCAAGGTGCTGAAGAGCGGCGTCTGATCCGCGCAGGCGCGCGACGGCATCGCCGGAACCGGCTGTTCCCGATGGGGGCAGCCGGTTTTTTCTTTTCGCGGGCCCCGCACGCCGCAGCCGCGCAGCAGTACGATAAGAAGATCGCATACACGCTGAAGGAGCCGCATGAGCATACGAATCGTCCGCCTCGGTTCGCCGCGCAAGGCCGGCGAGGGGCTGCGGATCGGCACGGTGCGGCGGCCGCCGCGCGGCGTGCCGAAAGCCGAATTCGCATCGCGCGACTACTACGACGTGTGGCTGCCGACGCTGTCGCCGAGCGCCGAACTGGTCGCCCAGGCGCAGGCCGCCGAAACCGACGCCGAATGGCGCGCGTTCAAGCGTCATTTCCGCGCGGAGATGGCGCAGGGCGACGCGGCGAAGGTGCTCGACCTGCTGGCGGCGCTGTCGGCCACGACTGCGCTGTCGGTCGGCTGCTACTGCGACGACGAGAGCCGCTGTCATCGCAGCGTGCTGCGCGAACTGCTCGCGGAACGCGGCGCGACGATCGAGCCGGACGCGGGCTGATGGCGGCCCGTTGCCGGATCCGGCGTCGGCACGGCGACCCGGTTGACGTGGGTCAAGCGTGCGGCGGCGCGCGCCACTATGCTCTCGTCATGGCTGAGTCACTACGCTGACAGGCGCACAGATGCAGATTTTATTTCCACCGGAGCCGCCCGAGTACTGCGCGCGCGATCTGGTCGTCGCCTTTTCGGCGCTGGTCGACGATCGCTGCGTGCAGTGCGCGGTCACGGCAGAAGCGCTCGAGGATCATTTCGGCGCGGCGTCGCTGCTCGAACGGGACCTGCTGAATGCGTTCACCGCGCACCGGCCGGCGATCGAGGCGATGGCGCGACGCATGCTCGAGGAAATCGGCGGCCGGCCGGTGCTGCTGCACAGCGGCCACTTCCGGCTCGGCGGCTGATACCGCAGGAGGACGCATGACACTGCAGGGCAACATACACGAGCGCGACTGGTCGGTCGAAGTCGAGACGCGGCCGTGCGAATCGGGCGAGTTCCGCTGCCGCGTGTCGGTCGAACATGGCACGGGCGCGGCGCGCTTCCACCATACGTTCGAGCACAGCCACGCCTATCCGACCGAGCACGAGGCGATGATCGAAGGCTTGCGGGCCGGGATGACGTGGATCGAGCTGAAGATGTCGCAGGCGTTCAACGTCTGAAGGGCGGCACGAAGCGCCCGCGACGGTAGTGGGCGAGCGGGCGCGGCGCCGCGGCGGGACGCGATGATCGGCTACGCCGTCAGGCGGGGATGGACAGAAGGTGGTCGACGCGATGGCGGCCCCGTCAGGAGAGACACAACATGGGCGTGGGCATGCAGATCGTCTATCTCGGATTCGCCGGCTCGGCCGAGCTGGAAGCCGAGGCGGCGACCCGGCTGGTCGGCATCGAGCGGTTTCGCGCGCTGATCAGCGGATGCCATCTGGCGATCGAGGCGCGCAGGATGCCCGGCGGCACGCGCGCCTACGACGTGCGGCTCGATCTGATCACGCGCAGCGACGAACTGAAGCCGCTGCCGCATTGCAGCGGCGACGACGCGTGCGAAACGGTGCGGCGCGCGTTCGCGGCCGCGGAACGCGAACTGATCGAATGGCAGGCGCACGAAGGCGCGAGCGCGCCGACACGCGCGGCGCCGGCCGGCGGTGCGGCGGGCGGCGTGAGCGCGATGCGTTGAAGGAAACGGGATGGAACAGGCGTCGTGCGGGCGCGTGCCTGTCACGCACCCGCACGAGATCGCGTCAGACCAGCGCGAGCGCCTGCGCGTCGATGATCCGCACGCGCTTGCCGCGCGTTTCGACGAGCGCATCGCGGTGGAACCGCGAGAACATCCGGCTGACGGTTTCGAGCTTCATCCCGAGGTAGCAGCCGATTTCCTCGCGCGTCATCCGCAGGTTGAATTCCGATGCCGAATAGCCGCGCGCCTCGAAGCGCGACGACAGATTCAGCAGGAAATGCGCGACGCGCTGCTCGGCCGACATCGTGCCGAGCAGCAGCATCTGGCTCGACTCGCGGACGATCTCGCTGCTCAGCATCTGATACAGGAAGTGCTGCATCGGCTTGATCTCGCGGCAGGCCGCTTCGAGCGCGCCGAACGGGATGATGCACACGACGCTGTCCTCGAGCGCGATCGCGTCGCAGCAGTGCTGGCCGCTGCCGATGCCGTCCATCCCGAGCGTTTCGCCGGCGATCTGGAAGCCGGTCACGTGCTCGCGGCCGTCGCGATGCATCATCACCGTCTTGAACGAACCGGCCCGCACCGCGTAGATGCTGTGGAACGGATCGTCGGTGCGGAACAGCGCATCGCCCTGGCGAACGTGCCGGGTCGCGCAGATGATCGCGTCGAGCCGGCCGTACTCGGCCGCCGTCAGGTGCGGCGGCAGGCATATCGAACGCATCGCGCAGCCCGAGCAGCGCGCAGCGGGATAGGTGGGCGCGTCGGCGCGCGCGACCGCGTGAATCGGCGCGCGCGGCCTCGGGGCGACGAGCGCGTCTGCGACGCTGGCGGTGGCTGTTGACATGGGTCACTCCGGCACGGTCAGGGGTGATGCATGCGCGCATGCACCAGGGATTCGATCACGCGGCATGCGGCGTCGAACTCGGCGGTCTTGTCGAAGAAGTAGTCCGCCCCGGCCGTCGCGCATGCCTCTCTGAATGCCGGGGCGGAATGGTTGGTCAGCACGATCGTCACGATGCGCGGCGTGGCCTTCGACAGCATCCCGATCAGCTCCAGGCCGCTGCCGTCCGCAAGGCGCAGGTCGACGATCACCACCTCGGCCCGGCTGTCGTGGATATGCGCCCACGCGCCCTGGCCGTCCTCCGCTTCGCCCACCACCACGACACCGCGGATCGCGCCGACAAGCAGCGCGATCCTGCGCCGCACGGGGGCGGCGTGGTCGACGAGGAACACCCGGAGTGCGGCGGGCGACGGGCTGGCATTCATGGGGCCAGTATCGTGCTGCGCCGCCAAAAAGAAAATCGGCCGAATTGGAAGTTTGCGTAGGCCGGATCGTCGCGTTGTAGGGGTTTTCCTACAACGCGTGCGATAAATCGGCGTGGGCGCATGCGGGCCGCAGGCGCGCGCGCATGGCGGGACCGATGGTGCAGTGCGCGAAAACGGCCGGTTTCGCGGGCCGCGCCGTGAACGTTAACCCGCCCGGCGTGCGGCGAGCGCGTCGCGCGCGGTGCGGCACGCGGCAAGGTCCCACGCCGCGCAGCCGACGCTCTTGAACAGCAGCGGGCCGCCGCGCACGAACCTGCCGTTCAGCACGTCGGCGAGCGAGGCGACCTGCTGCCAGTCGACCTGCGCGAGGATCAGGTCGCCGGCCTCGTGGCGCGCGCCGGCCGGGTCGTCGACGACGAGCCGGCTCTGGCGCACGGTATTCGCGTCGATTTCGGCGGCGTCCGCCGTGAACGCGCCGACGCCGACCACCAGCCGCCCTTCGCGCGCCGCGTCGCGATAGACGGGGGTGCGGCTCGTCGTCAGCGTGACGACGACGTCGATCGCGTCGGGAATCGCGTCGCCGTCGAGCGGAACGAGCCGCGGCGTGTGCGCGCGATGCGCGTCGCAGAAGGCGGCCGCGCTTTCGGCGCGCGCGCCGCGCACGTGCAGGCGCGCATCGGGAAAGATCGTCGCGAGCGCTTCCGCGTGATTGGCGGCCTGCTTGCCGGTGCCGATCAGCAGGATGTCGCGCGGCGCGGCGCCGTGCAGCGCCTGGATGCCGAGCGCGGTGACGGCCGCGGTGCGGCGGCCGGTGACGGTCGGGCCGTCGAGCACGAAGCGCATCTCGCCGGTGGTCGCGTCGCAGGCGATCACCTGGCCGAGTATCGTCGGCAGCCCGCGTGCGCCGTTGCCGGGACACACGTTGACGAGCTTGTGGATCGCGAGATCGCGCGCGCTCGACGGCATCGACAGCATCACGCCGCCGGCCTGCAGCGGCACGACCAGACGCTCGGGGCTGACGATCTCGCCCGCCGCGTAGTCGGCGACGGTTTGCCCGAGCGTGACGAGCAGCGCGCGATAGTCGAGCAGCGCGGCCGTGTCGGCCGCATCGAAAACGGGAGTCTGGGCAAGGGCGGTCATCGTGTGCGTCGGTGGCGTCGGTGAGCGTGGACGACGGGCGCGTCGTGCGCCCGCGGCTGGACCGCCGATTACGCGACACGTGGCAGTCTGGATCGAATCTATACCAGTTGCCCGCTCGCCGGCAAGCCAGAAAATAAAGCGCGTCGCCGCTTTTGGTTCTAATATCTGTCCAGAATGCCGCGCCTGCGGGCCGGCGCCGGCACAACTCCGGTATAGTGCGAACCCGTTTCAATCCACGCCCACGAACGGCAGGAGCCACGCATGATGTCTGCGCGTCCCGAATCACTGGAAGGCGGCTTCAGGCCGCTGCAAATCTACGAGCAGGTCGCCGAAAGGATCCGCGACGAGATTCGCGCGGGGCGCTATGCGGCCGATGCGCGGCTGCCGTCCGAGCGCGAGCTGGCCGCGCTGTTCCAGGTCGGCCGGCCGGCCGTGCGCGAAGCGCTCGGCGCGTTGCAGAACGAGGGCCTCGTGTTCACGAAGCGCAATTCGGGCACCTATGTCGTATCGGCGCCGCTCGACGTGCTTGCGCAGCGCGGCGACATGCGCGACGCATCCGAAGCCGACTTCAGCCCGACGTCGACGCTCGACGTGCGGCTGATCCTCGAGCCCGCGATCGCGCGCCTCGCGGCCTCGCACGGCCGCGCGGACCCCGTCGCCGAAAGCTATCTCGCGCAGATGGAAACCATCACCGACGTCGACGACCCGCAGCAGCGCGCGTTGTGGAACGAGAGCGACCGGCTGTTTCACCGGCAGCTCGCGCTGATGACCGGCGATGCGCTGATCGTGAAGATCGCGGACGAAGTCGCCAGGACGATGGACCAGCCGCTGTGGAAGCGGCTGAAGGACGACGGCATCTACGACGCGGGCCGCGTGCGGCTCTACGTGTCCGAGCACCGGCTGATCTACGAGGCGATCGTGTCGGGCGACGCCGATGCCGCGGCGTTTTACGTCGAGCAGCATATCCGCCGGGTGCGGCGCGACATTGCGCCGAAGTGACGGGCGCGCGCTCTGGTTTCTGTAGGGACCAGAATCCCGGGAAATATTTTGAAATTGCTTGCGTGACAACCACAGGTGTCCTACATTGGTCCTGTTCAGAACCAATCCGAAGGGCGTGCCCGGGGCCATCCACGTAATCCGCAATGGGCCGCTGGCGCAGCACGACGCACCAGCCTCCGTCCTTCGTCTTCACGCTCGCGAACGCCGATGAAAATTTCCCGATCCCTTTCCACCGTCGAAGTCCACACCGGCGGCGAAGCATTCCGCATCGTCACGAGCGGGCTGCCGCGCCTGCCGGGCGACACGATCGTGCAGCGCCGCGCGTGGCTCAAGGACAACGCCGACGAGATCCGCCGCGCACTGATGTTCGAACCGCGCGGCCATGCCGACATGTACGGCGGCTACCTGACGGACCCCGTCTCGCCGTCCGCCGATTTCGGCGTGATCTTCGTGCACAACGAGGGCTACAGCGACCATTGCGGGCACGGCGTGATCGCGCTCGCGACGGCTGCGGTCGCGCTCGGCTGGGTGCAGCGCACGACGCCCGAGACGCGGGTCGGCATCGACGCGCCGTGCGGCTTCATCGAGGCGTTCGTCGAATGGGACGGCGATCACGCGGGCTCGGTGCGCTTCGTCAACGTGCCGTCGTTCATCTGGCGGCGCGACGTGTCGGTCGACACGCCGTCGTTCGGCACGGTGACGGGCGATATCGCGTATGGCGGCGCGTTTTATTTCTACGTCGACGGCGCGCCGTTCGACCTGCCGGTGCGCGAATCGTCGGTCGAGCGGCTGATCCGCTTCGGCGCGGAAGTGAAGGCCGCCGCGAATGCCGCGTATCCGGTCGTGCATCCGGAGATTCCGGAAATCAACCACATCTACGGGACGATCATCGCGAATGCGCCGCGCCACCCGGGCTCGACGCAGGCGAACTGCTGCGTGTTCGCGGACCGCGAGGTCGACCGCTCGCCGACCGGCTCCGGAACCGGCGGCCGCGTCGCGCAGTTGTACCAGCGCGGCCTGCTCGCGGCCGGCGATACGCTGGTCAACGAGTCGATCGTCGGCACGATCTTCAAGGGGCGCGTGCTGCGCGAAACGACCGTCGGCGATATCCCGGCCGTGATCCCGGAAGTGGAGGGCAGCGCGTATATCTGCGGCTTTGCGAACTGGATCGTCGACGAGCGCGATCCGCTGACCTACGGCTTCCTCGTGCGCTGAGCGCCGGCGCCGAGCCGCCGCCGGGCCGTGCGCCGCGCGAGTTTTGGTACGATGCAGCCTTTTCAGCAAGCTGCCCCAACCGCGTGAATCGCCGAAACGTGTCGTCAGTGCGTGACCTTCTTGCCAAATGGGTCGCGCGCGCCCAACCCGTCGCGGCTGCCGCCGCCGTGCCCGTCAAGCGTGTGCTGGCCGTTGCCTGGCACCATCTGCGTCATCCGACGCGTCGCGGCGCGCTGCTCGCGGTCGCCGCCGTGCCGTCGCTGTTCCTGCTGTACGTGCTGGCGCTGGTGCCGTTCACGCCGAGCATCGGCGACATTCGCAAGGCGCGCGTCGACCAGCCCGCGCAGGTGCTGTCCGCCGACGGCAAGCTGCTCGCCGAATTCAAGCCGTCGAACCGCGAGTGGGTGCCGCTCAAGCAGATCTCGCCGCACATGGTCGACGCGCTGATCGCGACCGAGGACCATCGCTTCTACCAGCACCACGGCCTCGACTGGAAGCGCACCGCGTCGGCCGCGTTGCATACGTTCTCGGGTACGCGCCAGGGCGGCTCGACGATCACGCAGCAGCTTGCGCGCAACCTGTATCCGGACGAGATCGGCCGCGCGCCGACGCTGACGCGCAAGCTGAAGGAAGCGATCACCGCACTGAAGATCGAGGCCGTCTACAGCAAGGACCAGATCCTCGAGACCTACCTGAACACGGTGCCGTTCCTGTACAACGCATACGGCGTCGAGATGGCCGCGCGCACCTACTTCGACAAGTCGGCCGACGAACTCGACGTGCTCGACAGCGCGACGCTCGTCGGGATGCTGAAGGGCAACAGCTACTACAACCCGGTGCTGAACCCCGAGCGCGCGCTGCAGCGGCGCAATACGGTGCTCGGCCAGATGGTGAAGTACGGCAAGCTGTCGCCGGCGCAGTTCGCGCAGCTGCAGCGCCGGCCGCTGCGCGTCGATTTCGAGCGCCAGAAGGAGCCGCCGGGCCCCGCGCCGCATTTCGCGCAGCAACTGCGCAAGTGGCTGATCGCATGGGCCGATCGCAACGACTACAACATCTATTCGGACGGCCTGATCGTGCGCACCACGATCGACGCGCGGCTGCAGCAGATGGCGACGCAGGCGCTGATGCAGCAGGCGAACCAGCTGCAGGGCATCGCGAACAATGCGTGGAGCGGCCGCGACGGCTGCGGCACCGACAACGAAGTATTCCGCACCTTCATGCGCGAGTCGCCGGAATACAAGGCTGCGCAGGACGCCGGCAAGGACGATGCGGCCGCGATGAAGCAGCTCGCGGCCGATCGCGGCTTCATGCGCGCGCTGTGCAAGACGAAGACCGACGTGCAGGCCGGCTTCGTCGCGATCGATCCGCGCGACGGGCAGATCCGCGCGTGGGTCGGCAGCCGCGATTTCACGAGCGAGCCGTTCGACCATGTGGTGCAGGCGCGGCGCCAGCCGGGCTCGACGTTCAAGGCGTTCGTCTACGGCGCCGCGTTCGCGGGCGGCATGAAGCCGGACGACACCTTCATCGACCAGCCGGTCGAGATCCCGCTGAAGGGCGGCGAGATCTGGCGGCCGAACGACGACGTGCCGCCGACCGGCAAGCCGATGACGCTGCGCGACGCGGTCGCGCTGTCGCGCAACCGGATCACCGCGCAGGTGATGGAAAAGGTCGGTCCCGCAGCCGTCGCGCGGCTCGCGCGCGACATGGGCGTGCGCGAAAGCCCGCTCGAACGCGTGCCGTCGCTCGCGCTCGGCACGAGCCCGGTAACGCTGAAGGAGATGGTCGCGTCGTACGCGACCATCGCGAACGGCGGGCTGTACGTCGAGCCGCAGATGGTCACGCGCATCGAGAACCGTCAGGGCGAGGTGCTCGCCGAATTCGCGCCGGCGCCGCCCGAGCGCGCACTCGACGCCGAAACGGACAAGACGCTGCTCAGCGTGATGCGCGACGTCGTTACGCGCGGCACCGGCTCGAGCATCCGCACGCGCTTCGGCATTCGCGGCGACGTCGCCGGCAAGACGGGCACGACGCAGGACAATGCGGACGGCTGGTTCATCCTGATGCAGCCCGGGCTCGTGGCCGGCGCGTGGGTCGGTTTCGACGACGGCCGCGTGACCTTGCGCAGCGACTACTGGGGGCAGGGCGCGCACAGCGCGCTGCCGATCGTCGGCGATTTCTTCCAGCGCGCGCAGCGCGCACGGCTCGTCGACACGAAAGCGAAATTCGATACCGAGCCGTCGCCGGGATGGTTCGAGTCGCTGCGCGAGCGCGCGACGGACCTGTTCGACGCGTGGTTCGGCCGCGACGAGAAAAAGGCGCCGCCGGCGGTCAGGGCGGAACGGGCGCCGCGCAAGGTCGACGAGGCCGAGGCCGGTGCCGCGTCGGCTGCGTCGGCGGTAGCGGCTTCGGCACCGGACGCCGCGTCCGGCGGCATCGTCGAGGAATGGGTGCCGGCGTCCGAAGTGGCGGCCTCGGCGGCGGCGCTGTCGGGCGCGGCTTCGCAGCCGCAGCTGCAGCTGCAGCTGCAGCTGCCACCTCAACCGGTGACGCCGCCGGCTGTCGGCACCGGCCAGTCGAGCGGCGGCAACGCGGGCAGCGGCGCCGCGCCGAGCTTTACGCCCCCTGTCGCGCCGGCATCGCCTGCCCAGCCGCCCGCGCCGGCACCTGCACCGGTCGCGCCCGACACGGGCGCCGGCAGCGGCGCGCAGTAAAAGGGTACGTTCAGGTTTTACGCGCGGCTGCCGTAATCAAGTTGTCACGACAGCCCGCGCGGCCGCGCCGCCTCTCACCGATGCGCAGTTCATCCGACTATGTCGCGCTCGCCCGCGACGATTTCGCCGCCGGCACACCGCTCGGCTTCGACCTCTACGACGCCGGCGGCGCTGCCTTGCTGCCGGCCGGCGCGACGCTGGACGATCCGGCCCGGCACGCGTTCCTGTTCGAGCATTTCCGGCCGGTGCGCCGGCGCGAGGCGGCCGAAGCCGAGCCGCGCGCGGCCGGTGCGATGCCGCCCGCGACGCATCTGGGGCTGTCGCCCGGCGCGGCGATCGGAATTCGCCGCCGGGTCGGCGCGACGCGCGCGTTGCAGCGCTGCCGGCTGGTCGGCGTCGGCGCGTCGGGCGCGCTGTTCGTCGAGCCGCAGCAGGGCGTCGCGCTCGAATTCGCGCGCGGCGACGACGTCGAGGCGGTGGCGATCGGCCGTGCCGCGGTGTCGCGCTTCGCGGCGACGGTCGAATCGGTGCAGGCAACCGGCACGACGCCGTTCATCACGCTGTCGCCGCCCGGTTTCGTCGACCGGCTGCGCACCCGTGCGGAACCGCGCGTGCCGGTGCGGATCGCTGCGTGCTGCGCGGACGGCACGGACGGTGTGCAAGGCATCGGCATCGTGCGCGACCTCAGCCTGAGCGGACTGTCGATCGCCGTCGACCGGACGATCGCGCGCGTCGGCGAAGCGCTGCGCGTGCAGCTGCCGTATGCGGCGGGCGGGCGCGTTGCGCTGCTGGCGCTCGACGGCACGGTGCGCGCGGTTCATGCCGATCCGGCCGCGCCGGCGCTGACGCTGCACCACGCGGCCTTCGGCGAGATCGACGCCGACGCCGCGATCCGGCTGAAGGCGTTGCTGTTCGACCGGCTGATGGCGTCGGCCGACGCGGACGGCGGGCGCTGACGGCGATGCGCCGACGCAGCAGACCAGACGGGATTCGATTTGCTCGCGACCATAATCATCTGATGATTCGGCCAAATCGGCGGCGATTGTATGGATTCCGTCAACAGTGAATTCGCGTTTTAGGTATTTACCCTGATAGTCGCGCCTCCTAGAATTCAACTCATGCGCAACGACCCACGTGTCCGAAGCGCCTGACAAAACAAATCTGGAGGTAATGCATCATGAAATCGCTGATCAAGGCAGTTGCGCTGGCCGCTCTGGTGGCCGCCCCGGTCGTGTCGTTCGCCCAGTCGAACCAGCAGCCGCTGACGCGCGCTCAAGTGCGTGCCGAACTGGTCCAGCTCGAAAAGGCCGGCTACAACCCGAACGACTGGCTGAACTACCCGGAAAACATCCAGGCCGCACAGGCCAAGATCGCCGCCGCGCAGGGCGATGCGACGGGCTACGGCTCGAACGCTGCCGCGACGTCGCAATCGGGCGAGCGCGTGGTCGCGCCGGCCGCCAACGACCGTTCGTCGGTGTTCTTCGGCCACTAAAAAGCTCTAACAAAAAGAGTTACGAGGGCTGTTAACCCGCTGCACGCTCTGTTAACCTCATCGTTGTTTCGCTA
>NZ_CABVPP010000056.1 GCF_902499075.1 Burkholderia pseudomultivorans
CGCCGCGCCGCTGCCGGCAGTGCGCCGCGACCCCGAACCGCACCGCGCCGCCGCGCTGCCGGCCTGATCGCCGGCGCGGCGCCTGCCTGCCGCAGGCGCCGGCCCGTCGCCCCGTCCGTCCCGTCATCCATCACGACATGCCCGACACCATGAGCACTCTCGCCCAGCCCGCCGCCCACGCGCCCCGACGCGTCCGCAACAGCCGACTCGCGACCGCGAGCATGATCGGCACGTCGCTCGAGTGGTACGACTTCACGATCTACAACACGCTCGCCGCGCTCGTCTTCAACCACCTGTTCTTTCCTTCCGTCGATCCGCTGGCCGGCACGATCCTCGCGTTCTCGACCTATGCGGTCGGCTACGTGTCGCGCCCGCTCGGCGGCTTCGTGTTCGGCAATCTCGGCGACCGCATCGGCCGGCGCGCGGTGCTGATGCTCACGCTCGTGCTGATGGGCGTGACGACCGCGCTGATGGGCGCGCTGCCGACCTATGCGACGGCCGGCATCCTGAGCCCGATCCTGCTCGTCGCACTGCGCTTCGTGCAGGGCGTCGCGCTCGGCGGCGAATGGGCCGGCGCGGTGCTGCTGTCGGTCGAGCACGGCGACCAGAAGCGGCGCGGGCTGTCCGCGTCGTGGACACAGGTCGGTCCGTCGTTCGGCACGCTGCTCGGCACCGGCTGCATCGCGCTCGTCACCTTGTCGACCACGTCGGAAAGCTTCCTGTCGTGGGGCTGGCGCGTGCCGTTCGCGGCCAGCGCGCTGCTCGTCGTGTTCGGCTTCTGGCTGCGGCGCGGCGTCGACGAAACGCCGCAGTTCGAGCAGCTCGCCGAATCGCATGCGACCGCCGACGTGCCCGTCGCCGAGGTGCTGAAGTGCCACTGGCGGCGCCTGCTGATCGCGGGCGGCGCACGGATCGGCTCGGACGTGCTGTATGCGCTGATCGTCGTGTTCACGCTGACCTACGTGACGACCGTGCTGCACCTGTCGCGCCCGCTCGCGCTGACGGCGGTGATGGTCGGCACGGCCTGCAATGCGCTCGCGGTGCCGTTGTTCGGCGCGCTGTCGGATCGCTTCGGACGCCGCCCCGTGTACCTGGCCGGCGTGATCGCGGGCATCGTATGGGCATTCGCGTTCTTCATGCTGCTCGATTCCGCGCATCCGGGCGCGATCGTCGCAGCCGTCGCGATCGGCCTCGTGATCCATGCGGCGATGTACGGCCCGCAGGGCGCGTTCGTCACCGAGCAGTTCCCGACGCGCGTGCGCTACGCAGGCTCGTCGCTCGCCTATACGCTCGCCGGCATCGTCGGCGGCGGCTTCGCGCCGCTCGTGATCGCCACGCTGTTCCGGCAGACCGGTACGACCACGGCCGTGTCGCTCTATGTCACCGCGTCGCTCGTCGTGACCGCGATCGCGCTCGTCGTCGCGCGCGAAACCGCGCATCGGCCGCTGGCGGATTGACTGCCGCCGGCAGTCGATTGTTTCCTTCGTACTTCAAACGGATAAACGAAACGCATGCAATCCCTGTCGTTCAACATGATTCCCCTGCACGGTGCGCCGGCCGCCGTCGACGTCGAGATCGAGCGCGTCGTCATCGCCGGCTGGGCCGGACGCGACCCGCACGCGATCCGCGCGCATATCGACGAACTCGCGGCGCTCGGCGTCGCGCCGCCGTCGACCACGCCCTGCTTCTATCGCGTCGCGCCTGCGCTGCTCACGCAGGCGGCATCGATCGGCGTGCTCGGCGCGCGCTCGGGCGGCGAGATCGAATGCGTGCTGGTCGACAGCCCCGCCGGCACGCTCGTGACCGTCGGCTCCGATCACACCGATCGCGAAGTCGAAGCGTATGGCGTGGCCGTGTCGAAGCAGGTCTGTGCGAAGCCGCTCGGCCGCGACGCGTGGCGCTACGCGGACGTCGCCGCGCACTGGGATGCGATCGAGATGCGCGCGTGGCTGGTTTCGCGTGACGGCGGGCGCGTCGCGTACCAGCGCGGCGCGGTCAGCGGCCTGCTCGCACCCGAAGCGCTGTGGCAGCGCTTCGACGATCGCCGCGCACTGCCCGCGCGCTGCGCGATGTACGGCGGCACCGTCGCCGTGCATGGCGCGATCGCGGCAATGGCGGACGGCGACGCGTTCGAGATGGAACTGCACGATCCGGTGCTCGGGCGCAGCCTGCGGCACCGGTATGCGGTCGAGGTGTTGCCGGTCGTCGCGTAACGGGCAATCGCGGCGCGGCCCGTTGCTCACCGCAGACACCCGAGCCCCGCCAGCGTC
This sequence comes from Burkholderia pseudomultivorans, assembly GCF_902499075.1. Taxonomy (GTDB): domain Bacteria; phylum Pseudomonadota; class Gammaproteobacteria; order Burkholderiales; family Burkholderiaceae; genus Burkholderia; species Burkholderia pseudomultivorans. The sequence continues at coordinate 2,271 of NZ_CABVPP010000056.1, forward strand.
GCCTCGACCGCCGTATCGAGCGGCGTCAACGGCTCGCGGCCGAGCACCGCGGTCACGCGCGCATTGTCCATCCGGATCGGCACGCGCCACAGATAGCGCATCTCGAGCAATTCGCGCAGCGTCGCCACGAACGGCGACGCTGCCCACACGAGCCACCACGGAAAATTCCGCAGCACCGGGCGCAACCCGTGCCGCTGCGCGACGCGGCACACGGCCTGCGCCAGCTGTGTGCCGTCCGCGTCCCAGTGCCCGCCGAGGTGGAAGCGCGCGAACGCCTCCAGCGTGTCGCGACGCTCGATCAGCGCGACCATCGCGCACGCGACGTCCGGCAGGTACGACCATTGATGACCGACGCCGCGCCGCCCCGGCAGGCTGATCGCCGAGACCGGCCGCCCCGGCTTCACGAGCCCCAGCGAAAACCAGTTGTTGCCGGCCCGAGGCCCGAAAAAATCGCCTGCGCGCACCACGATCGTACGCACGCCCTGCGCGCCCGCCGCCTGCAGCCGGCGCTCCAGCTCGACGCGAATCGCGCCCTTGCGGGTCCGAGGATGCTGCGGCGCATCCTCGTGCAGCACCGGAAACGCGTCGGCGCCGTAGTTGTAGATCGTCCCCGGCAGCACGACGGTCGCCTGCGCGGCCGTCGCCGCCGCGATCGTGTTGTCGATCATCGGCAGCACCAGCGTCGACCAGTTCCGGTATCTCGGCGGGTTCACCGCGTGCACGATCACGCTGCAGCCGCGCGCGGCCCGCACGACCGCGTCGCGGTCCAGCGCGTCGCCGCGCAGCCACACGATGCCGTCGCGCTCGACGGCATCAGCGTCCAGCCCGCGCTTCAGCGCACGCACCTGCCAGCCCGCGTCGCGCAGCTGCCGCGCGACCTCGCCACCAATCCCGCCGCTCGCGCCGAGCACCAGCGCCTGCCGTTTCGTTCCCGCTGCGTCCGTCATCATTGCCGCTCTCCTCGAATGAACCGTCGTGATACGCATTCTGGATCGCGGGCGGCTAACAAGGAATTGCCGAGCCTGGACGATCGGCTATACATTTATGCATGACCTCCGACCTGAACTGGGAACGCTACCGGACCTTCCTCGCCGTGTTGACGGAAGGCTCGCTGTCCAGCGCGGCGCGCGCACTCGGCATCACGCAGCCGACGGCCGGCCGCCATATCGCCGCGCTCGAAGCCGCATTCGGCCAGACGCTGTTCACGCGCTCGCCGTCGGGCTTGCTGCCGACCGAGGCGGCCGTCGCGCTGCGCGGCCATGCCGAGGCGCTGCGCAGCGCGGCGGCCGCGTTCGAGCGCGCGGCCGCGAGCCATGGCGCGGGCGTGCGCGGCGTGGTGCGCCTGTCGGCGAGCGACGTGATCGCCGTCGAAGTGCTGCCGCCGGTACTGACGCAGCTGCGCCGCGACCATCCGGGGCTCGTCGTCGAGCTGGTGCCGACCGACCGCATCCAGGACGTGCTCAACCGTGAGGCCGACATCGCGGTGCGCATGGCGCCGCCCGCGCAGGACGCACTCGTCGCGCGCCGCGTCGGCGGGATCGAAGTGGGCTTGTTCGCGCGCGACGATTACCTCGCGCGGCACGGCATGCCGGCGACGATCGACGCGCTCGCGCAACACGCGCTGATCGGCTTCGATACGGTCACGCCGTTCATCCGCGCAGCGACGCGCATGCTGCCGGCGTGGAAGCGCGACGCATTCGCGCTGCGCACCGACAGCAATCTCGCGCAACTCGCGATGATCCGCGCCGGCTACGGCATCGGCTTTTGCCAGACCGGGCTCGCGGCACGCGATGTGCGCCTCGTGCGCGTGTTGCCGGACGCGCTGGCGACGGTGCTGGAAACCTGGGTCGTCATGCACGAGGACCTGCGCACGAGCCCGCGCTGCCGCGTCGTGTTCGATGCGCTGGCGGACGGATTGCGCGCGTATATCGAGGGCGCGGCCGAACCGAACGCCCGCAGTGCGGCTATGCCCGCCGCACGCGCCGGCGACGAACCGGCTTAAGCCGTTCCAGCCGGTTGAGCCGTTCGTCGTCGCGCGACGGCTTGCGGCCGCGGCAAACGGCGCGCACGGGAATCCACCCGACGCCGCTACGCGTAGATTTTCCCGGCGAACAGGATGTCCGCCATGCGCCGCCACGGGTTGTCGGGCACATCGCAGAAACGCAGCCCTTCCTCGGAAGCCTCGGCCCAGTCGACCATCGCCTCCAGATATTCGCCGATCGAACGGTTTTCCCAGCCGAGCGCGGCGGGCAACGACAGCATGTCGGCCTCGAGCTGCCGCTCCCGGTTCCAGTCGTGGCCCAGCACGCGCAGGAAATGGATCAGCGAGCGCTCGTCGTCCACCTGCTCCAGCGCATCCCGCAGTCTGGCCGCCATCTGCCGTTTCAGTTCGTCATCCATCGGTTCCGCCCCTCCGCAGTATCCCGACGGGGCGCCGGCCCGCCCCGGTCACATCAGCAATTGCCGCGACAGCACCTCGCGCGCCTGCGCAACGGTTTCACGCTCGCCCGGCATCGGCGGCGTCAACGAAAACACCGCGTCGGGCAGCGCCGGCAGCCGATATTTCGCGCCGAGCCGCACCAGCCCGTCGCCGATCGCCGACGCGCACAGACAGCCGACGCCGAGCCCCGCCGCGAGCATCGACTGCAGCCCCGCGACGCCCGACGCGCTGTGCACGAGCACATACGGGATGCGCTGCTCATCGAGCGAGCGCACCGCGATCTGATGCATCATGCAGTCGTCCGGCAGCAGCACGAGCGGCAGCGGCTCCGGCAACGGCTCGGCCATCGCGGGCGACGTGACCCACGACAGCGGCTCGCGCCGCAGCACCCAGCGCGAGTCGCCCGACGCCGGCCGGAACGGCCCGCTCGACAGGTGCATCACGACGCCGAGATCGATCTGCCCCTTCGCATGCGCGGCCTCGATGTCAACGCTCTTCATCGCGCTGACGTGCAGGCTCAACTGCGGGTAGCACTCCCGCAGCCGCGCCAGCATGCCCGCCACTTCGTGCGTCCGGTAGTAGTCGGTGATCGCGACGCGCAGCTCGCCCTTGATCGCCTGCCCGCGCAGTTCGTCGAACGCCGCCTCGTTCAGCGCGACGATGCGCCGCGCGTGCTGCAGCAGCCGCGAGCCGGCCGGCGTCGGCTCGACGCCGCGCTTGCTGCGCACGAACAGCGGCACGCCCGCCCGCATTTCGAGCTTGCGCACCTGCTCGCTGACCGTCGACTGCGACAGGTGCAGCAGCGGCGCGGCCGCCGTCAGGCTGCCCGCCTCCGCGACCGCCGCGAAAGTCCGCAACTGATCCAGGTCGAAACCGCGCATCGTCGTTCTCCATCCATCGAATAACCCGATGGATGCTACCACCATTTCCCGCTTTTCCGAATCATGAGCGGTGCCCAGAATAGGGGTCCCACTGCATGGCCGGGACGGCCGCGGCATGTCCCGCGCCGCCGCGGCCCGCATGCCGCCCTCATTTCCTCGGAACTGCATCCATGACGGACAACCTCCTCGCCCCCCGCGCGCCGGCCTGCCCGGCGGCCCCGGCAGCGCCGCGCAGCCATCACGGCTGGGCGCTCGTCGTCCTGCTCGTCGGCGCGATTCTGCCGCCGCTCGACTACTTCATCGTGAATCTCGCGCTGCCGGCCATTCGCGACGGCATCGGCGCGCGCCCGGCCGAGCTTCAGCTCGTCGTGTCGGCATATGCGTGCGCCAACGCGGTCGTGCAGATCACCGGCGGCCGTCTCGGCGACCTGTACGGCCGCAAACGCATGTTCATGCTCGGGATGGCCGGCTTCGTCGTCGCGTCGACGCTGTGCGGGCTCGCCGGCAGCGGCGCGGTACTCGTCGGCGGCCGCGTGCTGCAGGGCCTGTTCGCCGCGATCCTCGCGCCGCAGGTGCTCGCGACGATCCGCAGCGTATTCAGCCCGCAGGAACAGGTGCGCGTGATGGGTTTCTACGGCTTCGTGTTCGGCCTCGCGGCGGTGATCGGCCAGCTCGGCGGCGGCGCGCTGATCGACCTGCATCCGTTCGGGCTTGGCTGGCGCGCGATCTTTCTCGTCAATCTGCCGATCGGCGTGCTGGCGCTGTTCGGCAGCTGGCGCTTCATCCCGGAAAGCCGGCCGCCGCGCGGCCAGCGCATCGACGTGCCGGGCACCGTGCTGCTGTCGCTGTTCCTGCTGATGCTCGTCTACCCGCTTACGCACGGGCGCGATGCGGGCTGGCCGCTGTGGATGGTCGCGTGCGCGGTCGGCGCGCTGCCGATGCTCGGCGCGCTGCTGACGGTCGAGGCGCGCCGGCTCGCCGGCGGCCGCGACCCGCTGCTCGACGTGCGCCTGTTTCGCAATCCGGTCGTCGCGACCGGGCTCGCGCTCGCGTTCCTGTTCTATATGCTGAGCGCGTTTTTCCTGAGCTACGGGATCTATCTGCAGGGCTGCCTGAACTGGTCGCCGCTCGCGTCGGGCATCGCGATCCTGCCGCTCGGGCTCGGCTTCCTGTCGAGCCCGCTGCTGATGCCGCGCCTCGTCGGCCGGTTCGGCGCGTACCGCGTGCTGACGCTCGGCTTCGCGATGCTCGCGGCCGGCGTCGCGAGCGCCGCCGTGCTCGCGGGCGAAAGCGCGCCGGGCGCCGGCTTCTACGCGGGGATTGCGGCGATCGGCATCGGACAGGGCCTCGTGCTGCCGTCGGTCGTGCGCATCGTGCTCGCCGAAGTCGATGCACCGCGCGCGGGCGTCGCGTCCGGGATGGTCACGGCCGCGCTGCAGATCGGCGCGGCCGTCGGCGCGGCGACACTCGGCGGACTGTTCTTCGCGCGGCTCGGCGCGCATCCGGCCGCGGTCGACTACGTACAGGGATTCAGGACGTCGATGTTTGCGCTGACGGCGATCCTGCTCGTGTGCGTCGCGCTGTCGGCCGCGCTCGGGCCGATGCATCGGCGCCTGCATGCGGCCGCGTAACGGGCCGCTCCATCGGCGGCCGGCAATTCATCCGTGCGGCTTGCGCTTCGCGTGCCGCGCCTCCCATTCGGCCAGCTCGACGCGATAGCGCGCGAGTGCTTCATCGTACAGATCGAAGACGCACGGCGAGCAGCCGCTGTTGCAGCAGTCTTCCAGTGCAGGTTCCGGGGGCGGGACAGGACGCGGATCGTCGGCCGACGATTCCGGGGAGACAGGCTTGGGCACGGCTCGAACCACATGACAGGGTGACGGGAAGCTCCCAGTATAAGGGGAGACCGCGATACATGCCGGCTGCGCACGCCGATCGATAAACGAATCGACCGACAGCGTCCGGGCGCCATTCGGTGCATTCTCGACGACGACGATCCAGGGCGATGGCCGGATCGTCCATCCGAAAGGCCGGCTTGCGCTCGATCGGGACGGACATGCGGTCGGCTCGGCGACATGCGCGCGACATTCTTCTCCGAACCCTATCCGGTCACGACGACCGTCCAGGTCGAATGCCTGTATCGCAGCGACCTGATGACCGAGATCGCCGCGATCGCGGAAATTCCGCGCGCGATTCCGGATGCCCTCGCCTTGCGCTTGAATCGCCAATGCGGCGACATTCCCCGTATTGGCCGGCGCGTTGATTCACGGATTGCGTGTTCGCAGCGCGGATTTCCTAAAGCGGGCGATGAATGGCGACGCGCGTCGCGAATTGGCGATGCCGAAGCGCCTTTTCCGCCGTTGCCGAAAAGCAGACCGGTACTTTGCCCTCCCGATCATCTGAATGAACCGGGAAATGCGTTAAATCCGTCCATTCCGGCCACCAATCGAGGCCCGCATCAGTGCTTTCCCGGTCAATCCCGAGAAGCAGGCCAAATGCATGCTGTTACGGCGCCGGCATGAGTCGCGCTTTCAACGTTTCCGTCTGACAATCAACCTACATAAAAAACCATTGATTCTGTACACCTCAATAGGTGGCATAATTTGTCCGTTGCGAATTTTCGCAACCGCAAACTATGGAGATGAATCTATGGCAACGAAAAACTACAAGGATCTGAAGGAACAACTCGCGAAGCTCGAGCAGGAAACGGAAGCGGCCCGCATTGCGGAAATGGAAGCGGTAATCGCGGAGATCCGCGCCAAAGTCGCCGAATACGGCATCACGCCGGAACAGATTTTCGGTCGCACGCGCGCCGGCAAAGGCAAGACGGCGTCGCCCGTTGCCGCCAAATACCAGAACCCGAAGACCGGCGAAACGTGGAGCGGACGCGGCCGCGCGCCGGCATGGATCAAGGATGTCAAGAACCGCGATCGCTTCCTGATCAAGCAATAGAGGCCGCGGGCTACGGGGTTGGACCGAACACGGGCATTGCCCCCGACGGTCGCGGCGCGACACGCGGAGATCCCGCCGGTACACGCCGGCACGGTGCCCGCGCAGCTATCGCGAAGCCTGCCTTTACCGGCGACCGCGTCGACTCAGCGCGCCCCGAGCGACGGCGAGTCTCCTTCGTCGAACGATCCGTCGGCGTAACGGAGACAGCGCGTGATCACGTTGATCGCGCGCCCGAGCGGCATGCCGACGAGCACGCCCCAGACCGAAAACGACAGCATCGCGAAGGCCCCGCTGGCCGCCCACGGCCACGACGCGGCAATTGCATAGTGCATGAGCGTCTCGGCGACGAAGGTCAGCAGCAGCATGACCAGCAGGCTCGCGTCGCCGGGCAGGCGCACGAGCATCCCTTCGGCGGCGTGGCGGAACTGCAGCCGCCAGCGGCGCGCATGGAGCCAGCCGGCCGCCGCACCGACCATAAGCGCAGCCAGCGCAGCCGCATACGCATCGTCTCCCGCCCGCGGGAACAGATGCCCAAGGCTCGCGATGCCGAGTCCGACGAACACGACCGGAAACACGATCGGACGCACGGGGCGCACTTCTCGCGGAAAGCAGCGTTTCAGCCCGACATAGACGAGCACACCGAACAGCAGATAAACGTAAATCGGCAGACGTTGCATGGGAGACCTGTCCGAGATCGCCGAAGCGGCGGAGATGGCAACGACTGTAACGGCCGAAAGCCGCCGGCGCCGTGCGTTGCGACGAACGGTCGAAATCCGTGAATGAACGGCATCGGCGGCCGATGAACGTCCATCGGGTGACGGCCGGTTCATGTCGGTTGCCGCATCGCAGCAGCTGTCCGGCGGCGCGGCTCGCCCGCGAGCGGCGTGCGCCTCGCCGCCGACGCCGACGCCGACGCCGACGCCGATCGACGATAGCGACGCGACCGCCGGTTGCGCTACCATCTCCGGCACATCCACGCTCGATCGCTGCCATGCAAAGCAGCTTCCGCCTTTTCCCGTCTCCGGCATCCGGTGCCGGCGCTGTCCGGCCACACCGGTCGCTGGCGGGCCTGCTGTTGTTCAATTCCTGTGTCGGGCTGCTGTTCTGGGCCATGCGCCGCGACGACGCGTTGCTGCCGTACCTGGTCGTCGCCAACGCGATCGGCTTCAGCGCGATGCTGCTCGGCGCCGCGCTCGACAAGCTCGCGCGCGGCAAACTGGCGCTGGCGCCGAAAATCCTGATCGTCGCGCCGGTCAGCGTATTGATCGGCTTCGAGATCGCGGCGTCCACCATCGGGCACGTGCCGCGCCTGACCGGACATGCCCGCGCGGAAACATGGCTCGCCTACGGCTCGTCGCTCGTGGTCGCCGGTGCGTGCTGTGCGTTCGTATCGGTGTTCCTGCAGGCTGCACGCATGCGTGCAGCGCTCGAAACGCAGCGGCGCGAGGCCGCCGAGGCGCGCCAGGCCGAAACGGCCGCACGGCTCGCGCTGCTGCAGGCGCAGATCGAGCCGCATTTCCTGTTCAATACGCTGGCGAACGTACAGAGCCTGATCGGGCGCGACCCGGCGCGCGCGACGACGATGCTCGACAGCCTGAACCGCTATCTGCGCGCGAGCCTGAGCCGCACGCGCGAAGCGTCGTCGACACTGGACGACGAACTGGAACTGGTCGCCGCGCTGCTGAAGATCGCGACGATCCGGCTCGGCGAAACGCGCCTGCGCTATACGATCGACGTACCGGCGTCGCTGCGGACCTTGCCGCTGGCGCCGCTGCTGCTGCAACCCCTCGTCGAGAATGCGCTGCTGCACGGCATCGAGCCGTCGATCGACGGCGGCGAGATCCGGATCCACGGCTCGCGCGACGGCGACCGGCTCGTGCTGAGCGTCAGCGACACCGGCGTGGGGCTCGGCCACGGCGGCCCGAAGCTGCACGGCGGCGTCGGGCTTGCGAACGTACGCGCGCGGCTGCTGAGCCTCCATGGCGAGCGCGCCCGCCTCTCGGTCGGCACGAATGCCGACGCGATGCGGGGCGTGACCGCAACCTTGCTGATTCCGCTTGCCTGACATGCCGACCGCACTGATCGCCGACGACGAACCGAACCTGTCCGCGGAACTGGCCGCGCGCCTGTCCACGCTGTGGCCCGACCTGGAAATCGTGGGGATGCCCGGCAACGGCGTCGACGCACTCGCCGCACTCAATGCGAAGCGCCCCGACTTCGCATTCCTCGATATCCGCATGCCCGGCATCGACGGCCTGAAGATCGCGGGCCTCGTACCGCACGTGCGCGTGGTGTTCGTGACGGCCTACGACGAGTACGCGGTCCGCGCGTTCGACGAGTCGGCGCTCGACTATCTGCTGAAACCCGTGACCGACGAGCGGCTGCTGCGCTGTATCGCAAGGCTGCAGCGCGGCGAGGCGGCACCGGCTCGTCCTGCCTTGCCGCCGCACGACACGCATGTGCGGCGGGACGTCGAGCCGATCCGCTGGCTGACCGTGGGCATCCGGGACAAGACGCGGCTCGTGCCGATCGACGACGTGCTGTACTTCCAGGCCGCCGACAAATACACGGAAGTCGTGACCGCGGACGAACGGCACGTGATTCGCACGCCGCTCAAGGAAATGCTGCAGCGGCTCGACAGCAGCCGCTTCGCGCAAGTGCATCGCGGCGTGATCGTCGCCTACGCGGCGATCGATCATATCGAACGCGACCTGCTGGGCCGCCAGCGCATCCACCTGCGCGGGCACCGCGACGTGCTGCCGGTCAGCCGCACGTGTGCCGCGCTGTTCAGGCAGATGTGATGCTCGGCGCTCGGCGCTCGGAATCGGGGCGCGGCGCCGAGCGTTCCGGCGCGAGCGCAACCGCCTCGCGGCCACTTGCCGCATCGCGCCCGCACTACGCGACGCGGCCGCTCACCGGAATCGACGCGCCGGTGATCGCCTGCGCATCGGCCGACAGCAGGAAGCCGATCGTCGCCGCGATCTGGGACGGCCGGACCCAGCGCGTGAAATCCGCGTCGGGCATGTCCGCGCGATTCGGCGGCGTGTCGATGATGCTCGGCAGGATCGCGTTGACCGTCACGCCGCGATCGAGCAATTCCGCCGCCAGCGCCTCGGTGAGCCGCGCGACGCCGGCCTTCGCGGCCGCATAGGCGCCCATGCCGGTCCCCGCCCTGAACGCCGCGCCCGCGCCGATATTGACGATGCGCCCGGCCGGGCTGTCCAGCAGATACGGCAGCGCGGCCTTCGACGCGTTCAGCGCCGTCTTCACGTTCAGTTCGTACATGCGGTCCCACGTGGCGGCATCGCCGTCGGCGATGGTCTGCCACGCGAACGCGCCCGCGATATTGAGCAGCGCATCGAGCCGGCCGAATTCGCGATGCACGGCATCGAGCGCCTGCACGGCGGCGTGCGGCTCGACGAGATCGATGCCGCCGATGCGCAGCGCATCGGCCGGCACGTCGGGCAGCGCATCCGCGTCCGGCGCCGCGCTCCGACCGATCAGCGCGACGCGGGCGCCGCGCGCGCCCAGCCACGCGGCCGTCGCGACGCCGAGATGGCCGAAGCCGCCGGTGATCGCGATGACCTTTCCGTTGATGTCGTTGCTCATCGAGAGGTACTCCTGGTTGAGGGCCGGCGGGCCCGCGGCGTCCATGCGCGCTGCGTGGCCGATCGGCCGGTTCAAGTCGGCGGCCGCGCACGAGGCGCGGCCGGTTTGCCGACAGCGTAGCGCCATTCACGCGTCCGTGCGCATCACCAAGAGGTTGCGGCGCTGCGGTTGCCACATCGTTTCGACGAATGCCGGCAGGCCGATGCGTTCCGCCCTCGCCATCCTCGTCTCGTCTCGCCGCGCCGGGCACGCAATCCGGCGTGCGGGCATAATGCGCGAGACCGCCCTGCTGCTCATCCGACGTATCGGGCCAACCCGGCGCCCGGCGCCTCCATCCGATTCGAAATCCCGAACCCTACTCCCATGCAAGTACTCGTCGTCGGAACCGGCAAACTGGCCAACGAACTGCTCGGCTCGCACCGGCTCGACCCCGCAACCTGCCGCGTGATGCGCTGGTCGGACAGCACGCGGCTCGACACGCGATCGATCGTCGTGCACGCCGGTTCCGGCCGCGAACTCGCCGCTGCGACCGCGTTCTGCCACGCCACCGCGTCGCCGCTCGTCGAGCTGTCCACCGGCTCCGACCTCGAAACCGGCACGCACGACTTCCCGGTCGTGGTCTGCCCGAACACGAACATCCTGATGCTCAAGTTCATGAGCATGCTGGAAACCAGCGGCACGCTGTTCCGCGACTGCCGGATCAGCGTGACCGAGTCGCATCAGGCCGGCAAGACGTCCGTTCCCGGCACCGCGGTCGGCATCGGTGCATCGCTCGGCGTGCGGCCGGAGGACATCCGCTCGGTGCGCGATCCCGACGTGCAGCGCAGCGAACTCGGCATCCCCGACGATCAGCTCGGCCGTCACGCGTATCACCGGATCCGCATCGAGGACGGCGCGTGCAGCCTGCAGTTCGAGTCCCGCGTGTATGGCGCATCGCCGTACGCGGAAGGCGTGTCGCGCATCGTCGAAGCCGTCCGGCAGCACGATCTCGACAACCGCCGCTACTCGATCGTCGAATTCATCCGCAACGGCTGGCTATAGCCGTCCGGCTGCGCTGCGTCGCCGACGACGGCCGAGCGACGAACCCGCCGCCGCCGTGTCGCCCACCCGCCGGCTCACCGCCGCCGCTACCGTTCGCCGAGCACCGCGCCGCTCTCCGGCAAGGTCGCACCGCCGTCGACGACGATCGTCTGGCCGGTGATGTAGCCCGCATCGGCCGACGCGAGAAACAACATCGCGTTCGCGATGTCCTCGGGCTCGCCCATGCGCGCGAGCGGGATGTCGCGCGCGATCTGCTCAGCCACCGACGCATCGCCGAGATTGCCGGCCGCCGGCGTGCGGATCATGCCGGGCTCGACACCGTTGACCGTCACGTTGCGACGCGCGAGCTCGAGTGCGGCCGCGCGAATGAAACCGTTCACGCCGGCCTTCGACGCCGCGTAATGCGCGAGCCCCGGATAGGCGACACGCGGCCCCGTCACCGACGACGTGACGAGCAGCCGCCCGGCGCCCGCGCGCTCGAATGCCGGCAGCGCCGCTTGCGCGAGCCAGAACAACGCGGACAGATTGACCGACAGCGTCCGCTCGAGGGTCGGCTCGTCGATCCGCGCAAACGGCGTAAGCGGGAAATAGGCGGCGTTGTGCACGACGACGTCGAGCCGGCCGGCGTCGCGCTCGACCGCCGCGACGAGCGCGCACAGCTCGTCGCGACTGGCGGCGTCGACGCGATACGCGCGCGCGTCGCCGCCCGCGCGGGCGAGCGCATCCGCCTGCGCGGCGGCGGCTTCGTCGTTCAGGTCGGCGAGCGCGACGCACGCGTCGGATTCCGCGAAACGTCGCGCGATCGCCGCGCCGATGCCCTGCGCCGCCCCCGTGACCAGCACGACGCGCCCGCTGAAATCCGCCCGCAGGCGGCCGCTGCCGGGCACCGCACTCATCGCTGCGCCTCGCCGCCGAGCGGATGCACGGTTTCGTTCAGCACCTGCGCATGCGCGCCGATCGGGAAGTTCGACAGCGTGCCGAAATCGCCGCCCTGATAGCCGAAGATCTTGCCGTCGGTCTTGCGCTGCGCAAGATCGATCAGCACGACACCGAGCGTCGGCACGATCTTCTCGCGCCACACGAACAGATACAGCGCGTCGGCAATCCGGAAGTAATGGCAGCGGTCCACGTCGGCCAGCCCGGCTTCGACGCCCTGCAGGCACTGCCATGCGTAGAAGTTCTCGTTCAGGTAGATGTGCTCGTAGCATTCGGTCGGGCTGTAGCGGTACATCGTCCGCTTGCCGATCAGCTCGCGCGTGCTCGCATGCAGCGCGCCCGGCTGCGGATGGCCGCCGAGCGTGCCGTGCCGGAACTCGGCATCGACGCCCGTCAGCGGCAGGCCGCGGGCTACGCGCGTGAACGCGTCGATATGCGTGTCGGCCTCGGTCGGCAGCGTGCCGACGACCGATGTCCACACGCCGTTGTCGAGATCGATCACGAGGCTGACCGACGTCGCGCGCGCCGTCGAGTCGAGATGGTCGACGAACACGAGCCCGTCGCGCAGCCGCGTCACGCGGCACGGCTCGCGACCGCTGGCGCCGCCGGCTGCGTCGCGCCACTGCAGCACGCCCGGCTCGAACGTATAGATGCGCCACGTGCCCGACGCGTCGTCGAGCTGCAGCGTGCGCGCCGCGAGCGCGTCGAAGGGCGCGAGGATGTTCGCGTCGGGCGCGAAGCCGTCCGCCAGCGCGCCCACCTGGATGAATACCGGATCCTGTCGTTCCACCTGCCGTCTCCCGTGCAGCCTCAGGCCCGGCGGGCCGTCTACGCTGCTCGGAAACATGGTGCGGGTTGCGCGCGCCGCGCGGTATCCGCCAAATGGATGAAGCGCGCGCGGCGCCGAAACGCGCTAAAGTGCGTCGCATCCGCGCCCGCCCGGCGCGAGGAGCGCACATGCATCGTGTCACCCATTACCGACGGACCGGCGACGGCATCGAGGCGATCAGCCTCGATTCCGACCGCGCGTTTCCGCGTCACGCGCACGACGAATTCGGGGTCGGCGTGATCGTCAGCGGCGCGCACCGGTCGTGGAGCGGCCGCGGGCAGGTCGACGCGCTGGCCGGCGACACGATCATGGTGAACCCCGGCGAGATGCACGACGGCATGCCGATCGGCACGGACGCGGCCCGGCGCTGGCGGATGCTGTACCTGGCGCCCGCGCTGGTCGCGGACGTCGCGGCGGAGGAAGGGTTCGGCGGCGTCGAACTCGCGCATCCGGCGGTGCGCGATGCGCGGCTCGCCGCCGCAGTCGGACGGCTGCATGCACGCATCGTCGAGGGTGGCGATCTGCCGCTCGCGCGCGACGAAGCGCTGGTGATGCTCGTCGCCGCACTGCTCGCGCGGCATGCGAACCGCGCGTTGTCGGCGGCCGGCGTCGCGCCCGCGATCCGCCTCGCACGCGAACGGCTGGACGCAGCGCCTGCCGCGCCGGTGTCGCTGGCCGAGCTGGCCGGTCTCGGCGGCGTCAGCCGCTTCCAGTTGCTGCGCGGCTTCGCGCGCGAACTCGGCATCACGCCGCACGCGTACCTGATTCAGTCGCGCACGCGGCTGGCCCGCGCGCTGCTCGCGAACGGCCGGCCGATCGCCGATGCCGCGGCCGAGGCCGGCTTTGCGGACCAAAGCCACCTGACCCGCGCGTTCGTGAGGCAGTTCGGGATCACGCCGGGGCGGTTCGCGCAGGCCGTCTGACGCGCTGCAATTTCATTCAAGACGCCCACGCTCGCCGCAAGCGACGATGCGGCGCATGAAGACACGACTGATCGGCTATCTCTATCTCGCCGCCGCGATGGCGGGCGTCGGCAGCACCGTCGTCGCGAGCCGCGTCGCGGCCGGCGGCCTGCCGCCGTTCGCGGCCGCCGCGCTGCGCTTCCTGATCGCGACACCGCTGCTGTTCGCGCTGATGCGCGCGCAACGGATGCAGTGGCCGCGCCTGGACGCGCGCGATGCGCTGCTGCTCGTCGTCCAGGCGGCGGCCGGTGGCGTCGGCTACACGGTGCTGCTGATCTGCGGCACGAAGCTGGCGTCGCCGGTCGACGCCGGCGTGATGCTCGGCACGCTGCCCGCGATGTCGACCCTGATCGCGGCCGTCGTGCTGCGCGAGCGGCAGACGCCGCGCGACTGGGTCGCCGCCGCGCTCGCGACGGCCGGCGTGCTGTTCGTCACGTTCGCGCCCGGCCGCACGATGCCGTCGATCCGCACGCTCGCCGGCGACGCGCTGGTACTCGCGGCTGTCGCGTGCGAAGCGATATTCATCCTGCTCAACCGCCGGCTGCGCGCACCGTTGCCGCCGCTCGCGCTGTCGACGGCGATGTCGGGCCTCGGCTTTGCCCTCGCGCTCGTGCCGGCCGCGTTCGAATGGCAGGCCGCCGCGGCCGGCTGGACGATCGGCGCCGTTTCCGCGATCGCGTACTACGCGCTGGTGCCGACCGTGCTCGGCTACGTGTGCTGGTATGCGGGCTCCGCGCGAACGAGCGGCACCGAGGCCGCGCTGTTCACGGCCGTCGCGCCGGTCTCGGCCGTCCTGTTCGCCATCGCGCTGTTCGACGACACGCTGAACGGCACGCGCATCGCCGGCATCGCGCTCGTCGTCGCGGGCGTGCTGGTCGGTGCGACGCAGCGGCGCCAGCCGACGGCGCAAGCAGTCGATGCGCAGCCGGCCGGCTCCGCGCAAACCGCGCGAACCGTGCAAGCCGCCACCGACTGATCCCGGCTCGGCGACGCGCCGCCGCCCCGTCGGCGACAACTTGTAGGAATGTGTCGGAGCATTGCAAAACCATTGCGTCGCGTCACGCAAGATGCAATATTCGCGTGGCCGGGCCTTTTGACAACCATCGAACAATAATTCGCCACGCAATGAACAAGAAGGAAGCCAAAACAAGAATCGCGGTGCTGCTCTCCGCGGGAACGAGGAAAGCCGACGTGCTGGCCGAACTGTCCGGACAGGGGGTGAAGGACCGCGTGATCGCCGGCCTGATCGCGTCGCGCCCCGATCCCGAACGCTGCCGGCGCAACAAGGTGCACACCTGGATCCTGATCGCGATCGGCATCGCTCAGTTGATCATCAGCCTGCTGCTCGGGATCGTCCTGTTCGAAGCCTACGGTCAGCTCGGCTCGGCCGGCAGCCTTGCCAAGGGGCTCGCGCTGCTGTTCCTCGCGTTGACCGTGCCGCTGTCGCTGCTGTTCATCTGGGGCTTCGCGACCCATCGCGTCGGCGTCTATCACGCGTTCATCGTGCTGTCGCTGCTGCAGTTGCCGAAAACGCTGTCCGACCTCCCGCACGAACCGGCGACCGCACTGCCGAGCCTGGCGATCACGCTCGCACTGGTCGCGTACGTCTGGTTCGTCCGCAACCGCATGTTTCCTGACTACGGCTGGTTGACGCCGCGCAAGGTCGATGGCCATTACGCGTTCGTCGAACACGCGTAAGACCGCTCGCACGCCACGCTGCACAGAAAAAACGCCGTGCCGTTCCGCCATCGCGGAACGGCACGGCGCTTTCGCATGCGGGCGCCGGAGTTACTTGGCTTTTTCAGCCGTATCGCTGATCGCCTGACCGCCCTTCGAAATGTCCTGCCCAACGCCGGCCACCGTGTTGCAACCGGCAAGCGCGGCAGTCAGCACCAGCAGCATTGCTGCAATCGTACGCGTCATTCTCATTCTCCTTCGATTCAACGGACCCGATCGGGCGAATTATGTGCGGCGTGGCGCCCTGCGACGTGCAGGACACGGGGCCTGACCAGATTATACGGAGACAGCCGCCGCGCGCCAGTGCGAAGCGGTCGAGTGTCACGCGGGCCACACAGTCCGGCTGCGCAGATTTTTCTTGACTTCAGCGCACCGCGAACTAATATACGCACCGCGTATATTTTTCGTCAGGTGCCGCCGATGACCGTTCCCCAGCAAGCCTTCCTCCGCGACGCAATGCGCCGCCTCAACATGACGCGCGAAGCGTTTGCCAGCCGGATCGGCGTCAGCCGCCGTGCGCTGGATACGTGGCTGCTGCCCGACGATTCGCAGGAGTCGCGCGGGATGCCCGAGATCGTCGAGCGCTTCGTTTCGGAGATCGTCGAACGCTCGGCGCCGGAAGGCAGTGACTATACGCAACGCGTAGATAACCAGGGGCTCGCGAAGCAGTTCCTGTTCGAAGGCAAGCCGCAGTTGATCTCGGTCGATCAGTTCTCGCGCGAGTCGGTCGAGGCGCTGTTCCGGGTCGCCGACGTGATGCAGCCGATCGCGCGCCGCCACAAGATTTCGCGCGTGCTGGAAGGCGCGGTGCTCGGCAACCTGTTCTTCGAGGCGAGCACGCGCACGCGCGTGTCGTTCGGCGCGGCGTTCTGCCGGCTCGGCGGGTCGGTCTGCGATACGACCGGCTTCACGTTCTCGTCGATGGCCAAGGGCGAATCGATCTACGACACGAGCCGCGTGATGGCCGGCTACGTCGATGCACTGGTGATCCGCCATCCGGAAAAAGGCTCGGTCGCCGAGTTCGCGCGCGCGACCAACCTGCCCGTGATCAACGGCGGCGACGGCCCCGGCGAACATCCGAGCCAGGCGCTGCTCGATCTCTACACGATCCAGCGCGAGTTCTCGCGGCTCGGCAAGATCGTCGACGGCGCACACATCGCACTCGTCGGCGACCTCAAGTACGGCCGCACCGTGCATTCGCTCGTCAAGCTGCTCGCGCTGTACCGCGGGCTCAAGTTCACGCTGGTGTCGCCGCCGACGCTCGAGATGCCGGCCTACATCATCGACCAGATCGCGACCAACGGGCACGTGATCGAGCAGACCAACGACCTCGCCGCCGGGCTGCGCGGCGCGGACGTCGTCTACGCGACGCGAATCCAGAAGGAGCGCTTCACCGACGAGTCGTTCGAAGGCTATACGCCCGACTTCCAGATCAACCAGGCGCTCGTCGACACGGTCTGCAAGCCGGACACGCTGATCATGCACCCGCTGCCGCGCGACAGCCGCCCCGGCGCGAACGACCTGTCGGTCGACCTGAACCGCGACCCGCGCCTCGCGATCTTCCGCCAGACCGACAACGGCATCCCGGTGCGGATGGCGATCTTCGCGGTGCTGCTCGGCGTCGAAAACCTCGTGCAGCATTCGATGCGCGACGCGACGTGGCGACCGCCGGCATACCTCGGGCCGGAGGATGCGGTGTTTCACGGAATCGACTGATATCCGGCGTATCGCCCGGCCGGGACGTGATTGCGTCGGCCCGGGCGTGCCGCGTCACCGCATCATGAACAGCGCGCCGGCCCACCCGGCGCGCTGTTTTCATTTCGACGCGATGCCCTGGCGAACCCGCGCGCCCTGCGACGCCCACGGATCGATCACGCGCAGGCCCGCCGCCTCGAACGGCGCGACGTCGCGCGTCGCGACGATCAGGCCGTTCGCCTCGGCCGTCGCGGCAATGTAGCCGTCGGCGGGCGCGATCGCGTTGCCGCCGGCACGGGCGCGCGCGCGAATGCGCGCATAGGCCTTGCTCGCAGCGTCGTCGAACGACAGGATCCGGCCGCGAAACACCGGCACGACACGATGCTCGATGCTTTGATGCAGCCACTCCCGCCTTCGTCCTTCCGGCAGCGCCGCGACACCGAATCGCATTTCGGCGAGACTGATCGCGGCCAGAAACAGCGTCTCGACGTTCTGCGCGTCGAGCCACGCAATCACGGCCGCGCTCGGCTCGCGCCGCAGCGGCTCGGAAATGACGTTCGTATCAACAAGAATCATTCGAAGCTCATCGGATCGGTTGGCGTCTTGTCACGCTGAATGTCGAGATCGACTCCGCCTGCCTCCCGCCCGATTTCCGCCAGCAAGGTTCCCAGCTTCACGCGCCCTTCCGACAGCACCGCCTGCTCGAGGATGTCGCGCACCTCTGCCTCGGTACTGCGCCCATGTAGCGCCGCGCGGACCCGAAGGGCGCGATGCACTTCATCCGGCAAATTTCGAACGGTAATCACAGGCATGATGCACTCCAACGAGATGCTTTCAATGCAGTCATCTTATCACTTTGCTGTCACGCTGGGAGGCACCACGTCCAGACACTCTAGCCAGCGCCGCCGCCTCGTCATACTCGGCCGTTTGGCCGCCGCCATTCGCTCGCCACACCTCAATCCACCTTTCCTTACAAACGATAACAAGAACGCTTCTCATTTAACGAAAAATTACATAGAATGCACGGCTGAAAACAAATCGTAATAATTCCCGGCGGCATGCACCTCCTTGCAGCGCCCGCGCCGGGGCCACACCGCGAGGTCGAGTGCATCATGAAGTCCCGTCCCGAAGAGCTGAAGCTCGGTAAATTCACCACCCTGTGCAGCGTGCTTGCCGCGAGCCCCGCGTTCGCGGACGGTGCGCCGCCGCCCGCCCCGGTCGACAGCGGCGACCATCTCGCGCCGATCGAGATCAAGGGCAAGACCGAGCACAGCTACAAGGCCGACTTCTCCGCTTCCGCGAAATTCACCGCGCCGCTCGTCGACACGCCGAAATCCGTCGCCGTGATTCCGCAGGAACTGATCCAGAGCAGCGGCGCGTCGACGCTGACCGAAGCGCTGCGCACGGTGCCCGGCATCACGTTCGGCGCGGGCGAAGGCGGCAACCCGCTCGGCGATCGCCCGTTCATTCGCGGCTACGACGCGCAGGGCAGCATGTTCGTCGACGGGATGCGCGACACCGGAGCGACCACCCGCGAGATCTTCAACACCGAGCGCGTCGAGATCACCAAGGGCTCCGACGGCGCATACGGCGGCCGCGGCGGCGCCGGCGGCAGCATCAACCTAATCACGAAGGCGCCGCACCTCGGCACGACGGCCGCCGCGAGCGCGGGCTTCGGCACCGACCGCTATCGCCGCTTCACCGCCGACGGCAACTGGCAGTTCGCCGATCACGCCGCGTTCCGCCTGAACCTGATGAGCCACAACAACGACGTCGCAGGCCGCAACGCGGTGAACAACGAACGCTGGGGCGTCGCGCCGTCGATCGCGTTCGGTCTCGGCACGCCGACGCGCGTGACCGCGAGCTACTACCACCTGTCGACGGACGATCTGCCCGACGGCGGCATTCCGTACTTCTACACGACGTCGAACAAGCCCGCGAACGTCGACACGATCTATCCGGCGCCGGTCGACCGTCACAACTTCTACGGCCTGATCGACCGCGACTTCCGCAAGACCACGTCGGACATCAGCACGATCAAGATCGAGCACGACATCACGCCGGGGCTGACGGTGCGCAACACGACGCGCTACACGGAGTCGTCGCAGGACTACATCTGGACGCAGCCCGACGACAGCCAGGGCAACGTGATCAACGGCAAGGTCTGGCGTCGCAACAACAACCGCTACAGCACGATCAACAGCATCGCGAACCAGACCGAGCTGTTCGGCGAGTTCCGCACGGGTCCGTTCAAGCACAGCTTCACGACGGGCATCGAGCTGTCGCGCGAATGGGGCAGGCGCGATACGTACAGCGTCGCGACGGGTACCGGCAAGATCTGCCAGAACGGCATCGGCGCCGCGTCGGGCTACAACTGCACGAGCCTGTGGTCGCCGAACCCGGCCGATCCGTGGGCCGGCTCGATCTCGCGCAACAACGACTATGCGCACGCGCGCACCACGACGAAGTCGATCTACGGCTTCGACACGATCGAGCTGACGCCGCGCTGGCAGATCAATGCCGGCGTGCGCGTCGACGACTACTCGACCCGCTTCACCGACACCCAGGCCAACGGCGGCAAGACCTATACGCGCGACGACACGCTGTTCAACTGGCAGCTCGGCGCCGTGTTCAAGCCTGCGCAGAACGGCAGCATCTACGCGTCGTACGCAACGTCGTCGACGCCGGCCGGCATGCTGCTCGGCGAAGGCGACGAATCGGTCACCGCGCTGAAGCCCGGCCGCGGCGGCGTCGGCCCGAACGCCGACCAGATGTCGCCCGAGAAGAACCGCAGCATCGAACTCGGCACCAAGTGGAACGTGCTGAACGACAAGCTGTCGCTGACCGCCGCGCTGTTCCAGATCGACACGACGAACGCCCGCGTGACGCTGCCGAACAACCAGTACGCGATGGTCGGCAACAAGCGCGTGCAGGGTCTCGAACTCGGCGTTGCCGGACAGATCACGAAGCAGTGGCAGGTGTTCGGCGGCTATACATACATGAAGAGCGAGTTGCGCGACAACGGCAAGGACACCGCGAACGACGGCCACCAGTTCCCGAACACGCCGAAGCACAGCTTCACGATGTGGACGAACTACGACGTGACGCCGAAGTTCACGCTCGGCGGCGGCGCGTTCTACATGTCGAAGGTATACGGCGATACCGCGAACCTGCGCGCCGTGCCGTCTTACTGGCGCTTCGATGCGATGGCGCAGTACCGGATCAACAAGAAGCTCGACCTGCAGTTGAACGTGAACAACCTGTTCAACCGCACGTACTTCGATCAGGCGTATCCGGCACACTACGCGTCGATCGCACCGGGCCGTTCGGCGTTCGTCACGCTGAACGCGCGCTACTGATCGATGGAGGCCGTATCGCTGAAGGCGCTCGCGTCGGTGTCGCCGCGCGAGTTCGCCGAGATTCTGGCCGGGCCGCCCGAGCGCGCCGCCGCGTGGGTCGCGGCGGCGGCCGACCACGGCATCGTCGAGGCGCAGGCCGTCTACGGGCAATATCTGCTCGACGGGCATGGCGTCGCGCGCGATCCGGCCGCCGCGTTCGGCTGGTTCCGGCACGCTGCGCAGGCCGATCATCCGATGGCGATGAACATGCTCGGGCGCTGCTACGAGTTCGGCTGGGGCATCGCGATGTGCGCACCGGTCGCCGTGTACTGGTATCGGCTCGCCGCGCAGGCGGGGCTCGACTGGGGCATGTACAACTATGCGACGGCGCTTGCGCTCGGCAACGGCATCGACGAGAACCGCGAGGAAGCGCTCGACTGGTTCCGGCGCGCCGCCGCGCTCGGCCACGCGAAATCGGTCAACCTGATCGGCGGCTTCTACGAAGACGGCTGGGTCGTGGACGCCGACGCCGAGATCGCGTTCGATCACTATCGCCGCGCCGCCGAGGCCGGCGATTTTCGCGGCCAGTTCAACTATGCGCGGCTGCTCGCCGAACGCGCACGCATCGACGAAGCGCTCGCGTGGCTCGCGCGCGTGCCGGCCACCGCGACGCCCGCGTTCGTCGCGAAGATGCGTGCGTATCTCGCGTCGTCGCCGCTCGACGCGTTTCGCGAGATGGCGCTGCAACTGGCGCCGCATCGCATGGAGTCCACGACATGATGCTGCATGTTCCCGGCGTGCTGACGCGCGCCCAGGTCGCGCATTGCCGCGAAATGCTCGATGCCGCCGAATGGGTCGACGGCAATGTGACGTCCGGCGCGCAGTCGGCGCTCGCGAAACGCAACCGGCAACTGCCCGAAGGCTCGCCCGTCGCGCGCGCGGTCGGCGACGCGATTCAGGATGCGCTCGCACGTCATCCGCTGTTCTTTTCCGCAGCGCTGCCGCTGAAGGTGTTTCCGCCGCTGTTCAACCGCTATGGCGGCGGCGACGCATTCGGCACGCACGTCGACAACGCGATCCGGCTGCTGCGCGGTACGGATTTCCGCGTGCGCAGCGATCTGTCGGCGACGCTGTTTCTCGAGGATCCCGACGCATACGACGGCGGCGAGCTGTGCGTGGAGGATACCTACGGCATGCATCGCGCGAAGCTGCCGGCGGGCGATCTCGTGCTGTATCCGGCGTCGAGCCTGCATCATGTGACGCCGGTCACGCGCGGCGAGCGCGTCGCGTCGTTCTTCTGGATCCAGAGCATGGTGCGCGACGACGGCGATCGCACGCTGCTGTTTCAGCTCGATACGCAGATTCAGGCGTTGACTGCGGAGAAAGGCGCGCAGGATCCGGTGGTGATTTCGTTGACGGGGATTTATCACAACCTGCTGAGGAAGTGGGCGGATGCGTGACGACGGGGCCTGGCCGAGGCCCCTGATCGCCCCGCCCTCCTCGCCCCGCCGGTCCCGATCCGGCATACGTCGGACCAACGTCCGGCTAACGCACAAGCCACCCGACGATGCCGATCAGCTCCGCGACGAGCAGCATAACCGCGCCGATCACGAGCACGGCGAGCCAGCAGCCGCGACGGCCGATGCGTGCGGTCATCGGCCCTCCGACGAATTCGCCGCATTTTGCGCGGAGTCCACGCCCGACGACTCGCCGTCCACGACGCGATAAACGACGAGCGCCTCGTGCGTGTCGCCGGGGCGCGCACCGTGCCAGAACGGCACCCACCGCGCGCCCGGGTCCGGCACCGCACCGCGCACGCCCTGCAGGATCAACCATCGACATGCGCGCGCACGCGGTTCATGCAGCGGCACGTAGCGAATCCCGGCGAAGTAGTCGAGCATCGGCGCTTCCGATTCGCCGAGCCCCGGGCTTGCGATGCAATCGCGCTCGCGCCACTCGCTTGCGAGCCGGACCTTCAGACCGTCGAACACCGAACGATAGCTTTTCGCGACGTCGATCCACGGCAGCAACAGCGTATAGACCAGCCCCCACGCGAGCACCGTACCGCTCGCCCATGACAGCACGCCGCGCCACGGTCCCGTATGCCGCAGCAGCGGCAAACCCGCGACCCAGGCCGCGCTCAGTACGAGCGCCGCACAGATTGCCGCGGGCTGCAGCGGAATCGTCCAGTCGAGCGGCAACCATGCGCCGAGCCACGCGACGATGTTGCGCGGCAGCGTATCGCCCGTCATCGCAAACCAGACGCACCATACCAGCATCGCGAACGCGCCGAACAGACAACGGCTCGCGCAATCCCAGGCCGCATGCAAGCGCGCATGCATGCGCTCGACGCTGCACGCGGCGATCAGCGACAGCGGTCCGATAAACGGCAGGATGTACAGTTGCCGCGACGTCGCGGCGACATGCAGCACCACGAGCCCGATCGCGGCAAACGCGATCGGCAGCGCGATCGCCGGATTGCGCCAGCCGCGCAAGACGCCGCCGGCAATGGCCGCCAGCGCAAGCGGGCCGACCGGAAATCCGACCGTCAGCAGCGCGCGCCAGATAAACAGCGGCTTGTCGTTCTCGGCACCGAGCATCGGCACCGAGAAACCGAAGAAACGGCCGACGTTGTTGTCCCAGAACCACGTGGCGAACAAGGTTTCCGAGCGCAGATAAAGCGCCGTCGGCCAGATCAGCATGAACGGCGCGCAGACCGACACGGCCACTACAAGCGCACGCACCCAGCCACGTGTACGGCACGCCGGATACAGCATGAACGCAATACCCGCGGTCGCACCGAATACGAGCGGCACGAACAATCCTTTCGACATCAATGCAATCCCGACGCCGGCGCCGAGCCGCACGGCCGCCCGGTAATCGGGACTGCCGACGCGCAACAGCGCCGCGACGAGTTCGAGCAGGCCGCAAAAACCGATTGCCGTGCCGGCCATCAGCGCGACGTCGGTCATCATGTCGTGTGTGTGCTTGATCACGACGAGCGTACCCGCACACAACGCGACCGGCCCGATCACGCGTGGATCGAACCAGCGCGCGGCGCCGGTCGCCACGCGCGCCGCGCGCGCGACATAGCCGAACGCAAGCGCGGCGAACAGCCCGCTCGCGAGCCGTGCGGCGTCGTGCAGCGGCAGGATCCCGCCGAACAGCCGGACAAACGCGACCGCGACCCAGTCGTACAGCGGCGGCTTCTCGAGAAACGGCAGACCGGCGTTGGTCGGCACGACCCAGTCGCCGGTGTCGAGCATGTGCCGAACAATCCCGAACGTATAGGTTTCGTCCTGCTTCCACGGGTCGTGACCGACGATCCCCGGTGCCAGATAGGCGATACCCAGTGCCACGAGCACCAGCACGCGCACCACCGGCCGCTCCAGCCAGTCCGTGTTGAACGCGAGTGGAAGCCGCCCTGCGTTCGCGGCGGGCGTATCGCGCATCATCGGAAGAACCTCCCGAGAAAGCGCGCGATGCCGCGGCCGCCCGGCACCGCGATGCGCGGCAGCAGAAACGGGTCGGCGTGCGCGTGCGCGCGCCCGCGCACGGTCGTCGTTGCGTTATGAAAGCCTGCATCGACCACCAGCCCTCTGATGCTCTCGTCGAGTGCGCCGTAGGGATAGCAGAACGACACGACCGGATGTCCGGTCGCGTCCTCGAGTTGCGACTTCGAATCGGAAATCTGCCGCCACGCCGTCGACGCAGGCACATCGGACAACGCAACGTGATCGACCGTATGCGCGCCAACCTCGTGCCCGTGCGTCAGCCATTCGCGCATCGCGCCGCGATCCATCAACGCCGCGCTGGCGGTCGCGATTCCGCTATCCCAATCGTTGCTGCCGCCGAGCTTGCCGGACACGAAATAGCAGGTCGCGGTAAAGCCGAGTTCGTCGAGCACGGGCAACGCATGCTCGAAGACGTTGTGAAAGCCGTCGTCGAACGTGATCGCGAACAGCTTCGCGCTGCGCGCCTGCGACTGCCGACGCTGCAACTCGGCGACCGACACGCCGCGATAGCCGAGGGCCTTCAGCGCGCGCATCTGGCGTCGAAACGCGCACGGATCGACACTCAATCCGCGCAATACGTCCGGCCTCGGCGGCAGCGCACGGATCTGGTGGTACATCAGGATCGGCCCCCACGACGACAGCCTGTTCTCCCCCGTCGACCGTTGCATCGGAATATCGATCATGCGAAAACCGTCGAACCTCGAACCGACGCTCGATAAACCGAACTCGTTTCGTCGATGAACCGCGCAAAACTGAAGTCGCGTTCGCTCGTCGCCCGCGCCGCACGGCCCATCTCGGCAACGCGCTCCGGGCGCGCGGCGATCTCGCGCAAAACGGCCGCCACCGCGTCCGGCGATCGCGGCGGGACAATCCATCCGTCGACGCGATCGCTGACGTTCTCCGGCAAACCGCCGACATCGGTGACGATCACCGGCCGCCCCATCGACATCGCCTCGCGACACGCAAACGACAGACTTTCGTGATACGACAACACGAACGACACGTCGCAGGTCGCCAGCACCTCATGCGTACGGTCCGTCGGGCCGACGAACACGAGCTGCCGCCCCACGCCGCTGCGCTCGACGAATTCGCGCTGCGCGTGCGACGGCCAGTCGCCGGCAAGCATCACGCGAAACTTCGCGCGCAGCGCATCGGGCAGATGCGCGAGCGCACTGACCAGATCGGTCCAGCCCTTGTGCGGCCCGGTGCCCGCGACGCTGCCCAGCACGATCGCATCGGCGCCCTCTTCGCCGAAATATTCCATTCTCCTGCGTCGGATCTCCGCGCGCTCGATCGCCTGCGAAGGCGGCCGCACGCCATGCTTGATCACCGTGATATCGCCATAAGGCGATTGCCGTTCGAGCATGACCCGGACATAGTCGCTGACGGCGATCGTCCGGTCCGTCGCAAACCGCGCGCGCAGGAAATTACCGACACTGCCGGCCGCAAACGTATTGTGTTTCGTGAAGACGACCGCCGGCCGTCTGCGACAGCCCACCAGCGCCAGCATGACCTGCCGATGGTCGGCCGAGCCATTGACGTGTACGACGTCGAACGCGGATTGCTCGATCAACCGCCGCAGCCGAGCCAGTTCCGGCAGAAATGTGCGCCATCCCGGCTTGAATTGCATGTCGATCACGTGCACCCCCGGCAGCGTATCGACCATGCTCGACAGGCGGCTGCCGGCCGGCGAGGCGACCGCCACGCGATACCGGTGGCTCAGGCCGGCCGCCAGATGGTAGATATAGGTGTCGTGTCCGCCACCATTGCCACCGTGAAAGTTGGTATAGAGAATTTTCATCGCTTATATTCCCCGGACAGGGCAACGCAAGTGCGCCCGCATTTGCCGGCGGCCCTCTTCTCCCGGACGCCGTGAGCCGGTTTCGTCCCGCGCATCGAATGACGCCGCTCGATTCTCAATCGAATCATTCTGACAGTTTCGCGTGCTCGGCACGGACCGCATCTGGCGATGCCATTGTATTGACTTTGTAATAATATTTATTTCAGAATATCGACGGAATTTCTCCAAAAAGACGACGACTGGCCTGGCAGGCGAATTGTTTTATTCATTATTGCGGCCCGATTGAATCGTTTCGCCGTGCGTCAGCTTCATTGTGAATAATCGGCGCCGCCGGTCGTATACCTCGTATACGGCGCGACCGCTTATCGAACGGCTCGCGCTTCCTTACGATGTCGGCCGTGAATTGCGCCGCTTCCGGCCCGATTGATTCCCATTGGAATGCAATCGAACCCAGACAATCCTGACCGACCATCATGATTAGCGAATCGCGGCCCCAGACGCACAGTTTTCATAGCGACGATCCCGATGAAGTGTCCGATTTCATCGAGAAAATTTACGCGGATAACCGCTTTCGCGCACAGCATGCGGACAGAAAGGCCGTGAATATGGGCGGTCAGGAATGGAGAGGAATCGGCATATACGACGTCGATTACGAGATGCCGTTTCATTTCCATTCGTCGGAACCGCGTCCGAATTATCTGTTCCTGTCGTGCCGTCGCGGCGGCTCAACCTATACGAGCGGCACAACGGTCGCGCAATGTACGGTCGGCGACGTGATGCCGATTTCGTCGACCGGCATCTCGAGCTGCGTCACGCAACCCGAGGGTATCGGCCATCTGTCGGTGATTCTCGATGCCGGCGATCTGAACGACTTCGTGTCGCAATGGATCGGCAAGCCGCTCGCGACGCCGGTCCGGTTCGACATGAAGCCGATCGCAGCGGACGCGACCGTCGAATGGAACGCCGCCGCGGACTGCCTGCGCCGGATGCTGCTGCTGACACCTGCGCCGGAAGCCGCGATTCGTGCGCTGTACGAGCATATGCTGAAACACATGATGTTGCGGCACGGCAGCAACTACAGCGCGCTGTTCGCGATGGACGCTTGTGCGGCCGAACAGACCGCCCGTTCCGCGGTGGCGATGATCGAAACCGAGCCGATGCAATGGAAAACGCTCGGTTCCGTCGCCCATGCGCTCGGCTGCGCGACCGGCGCGCTGGAGAATGCGATCCGCCGGCTGACCGGTCGGCCCTCGGCGGCACTGTTTTTCGACGCGCGCCTACATGGCGTCCGTCGGGCGCTCGCCAACGGCGACGGCAGTTTCGTCGGCACGCTGCGCGCATTTGGCTTCGCGCCGTCCAACCGCTTCGTAAGCGCATATCGGCAGCGCTTCGGCGAGCCGCCGAGCGCAACCTACCGACGCAATCCGAACGCGACCGACATTCACCACGATTTCCGCGGACCTGCCGATACGTTGTCCGAGACCATGGTCGACCGTTTCATCGACGAATCCCTCGGCAAACCGATCAGCCTCGCCGATCTCGCACGCCTGGCCGGCCTGAGCGAACATGCGACGATCGCCGCATTCAAGGAACGGTTCGCGCGCACGCCGATGCAGTACGTGATCGAACGACGCCTCGAACTTGCGCGCTGGCGACTGTGCCACACATCCGCAAGCATTCTGTCGATCGCGCTCGACTGCGGATTCGGCAGCCAGAGCTATCTGACAACGCTGATCAAGCGGCATTACGGCGTCACGCCGCGTCGGCTTCGCCTGTCGGCCGGCGCGGCGGTTCGCGGCGACAACAGCCGCCGATGACCCCGTGCGGCGAGGATCACTGTGCCGCGACGGGGCCGTTCGCATCGCCCTCTCGGCAATCGAGATAGCGTTGCAACTCCGTCGACCGCGACTTCGTCGCCTCCTCCAGGCATGCGGCACGCGCAATCGGCTCGGCCGATCAGCGCCGCGTGTCCGGTCGAAATCGTTCCGTTGATGTCGATCGCCGCGATGTAGCGGTCGATCACCGGATTATGCTGCGCCTTCGACGAGCCGGTCGGCGTCCATACGTGCACCGTGAGCGCACGCTCGTGATCGGCCGGCGGGCCGTCCCACTCGGTACGATCGAACCGGCTTGCGCGTGTGGCCGCATGCGCGTCGGGCAGCAATGCGGATCGCCGCGATACGTCGAATGCCGGATTGCGCTCAAGGCGCCGCGCGCGCGTGAAATGCTCGACCGGCGCATGCGTGCCCGCGAACAGTCCATCGAGATTCTTCGCGCCGCCTGCATCGGTGGATGGGCAACACAATTTCGCGGTTGATAAAAGCAGGCGCCCCCGGGAGCTATTGAATCGCGCGCCTTGGCGAAAAATCCTATATCGGGCGTCAGCCGAAAACTTTCACAAAATCACCGCAATTTTTTGAAAACCGGCAGCGTCGCGCGACGGAACAATCGAGTGCCTTCAGGCGGGTAATCCGGGCTTTTCCAGACAGACCCGACACTGCGGCGACATCACCGTGCACCGTCGGTGTCGTCCGGACGACAGTCCCGTTTTTCACGCAGGTCCGACCGCTCATGAACGAAATCATTCGCCGTCTCCAGACGACCCGGAGCATACCCGCGGATTGCCTGGCGGCCATCGACATCTCGACATCGCCCGGCCGCCACGCCGCTTTCGATGTATTGGCTCGCAATGTCGCGCTGTCGTTCCTCGACAGCAGGTTCACCCTTCCCGTCGGCTTCGATCTGATGCAGCAACTGGTGAGACTGTCGAATTTCGACTTGTCGACCTATACGTGGGATATATTCGAAGCTTTTGCGTGCGGCGCCTATCGCACCGACTTCTATCCCGTCGACCTGGATCCTGCAGTCCAGCATACGATTCCACGCCTGAGGAAGATCCTGGATCTTCGCTGCGGCAGTTTACTCGCCCGCCATATCCGCCTCGCCGATGCCAACGCTCAATGAGCACCGGCCGCTTTCTCCGCAACCGGGATATAACCCGAATAGCCCGCCATGTAGGTTCTCCAGCCAGCATTCGTGTAGCTGACGACCTGGTCCTTCGGGATCGTGATGCGCACACAGGCCAATCCGACATCCTCCGCGATCGGGGAACCCGCCGCCGTCGCGGCCGCTGCGTCGGCGGCGCCCGCTGCACCGATGTCGGTCGCACGGCCCCCGTTGTTGCCAGTCGGCACTCCGTCGGACACCTTCGTCTTGTCACCGGATTTCGCAGCCTGGCCGACTACCTGCTTAAGCGCTCGATTCCGCTGATCAAGCAACGGCTGATCGCAACCATATGCCCGTTTGCGCAACATTGCGTCGGCCGCCGGAAGCGCGAGCACCAGCGTCTGGACAGTCACATTCGCAGCCTCTGCCCGAGGCGCGGATGGATTTGCGACGGCTGGAGCGGTTGCGGGGACGCCAGGCGATTTATCGTCCCGTACAACCCGTGACTGCATGTGCCCGCCGTCCGCCGCCCCTTCGGTCGTCGCGCCGACCGAAACGGACGGCTCGGCACGAAGTACTAGTTCGACCACCATCGACGACCCCAGGCGATTGACGATATTTACATCGGTCAACGTAATCGCGCCGTCCTTGCCGGCCGCACACCGTACGCCGAATGGTGCCAACGTCGCGCATTGCTGACCGGACAACGCCATGCTCGACGCATGCCGGTTGCCGAAACCCAGCATCGCTACGAGCATGCGGGGAAACAGCAGCGGATTCTGTACGATGATCGGAACCGACACGAACGAAAAAAGTGCTGCAAGCGCACACAATCCGGTGCGCATCTTCCAGCCACGCGACGCAAACGCACCCCAGTTCATCACGCTCAGCAGCGCCATGGTCAGTAACAGTGTCTGCGCGCTTTCCCTGTTACCGTTCAGGAAAGCCACAAGGTCTGCAAAGATCAGCACGCACAGCGACAGGATCGCGAATGCAGCCGCCGTACATAGCTTAGCCGCTACGAGCTTCGGTACGCCGTTGCGATACGATGCCGCCGATGTCGGCATCGCGCGCGCCGGGAGCCCGACCTGCGCGATCCTGCGCTTACGATATGACCAGCCCTGCCGAAGCATCCATACAGCAAAGACCGCGGCACACACGATCGTGACGGGCAACGACTTGCCCGTCACGATCCGTTTGAAATCGACAAGCGCAATCAACCACGAAACGACTGCGACCACGAGAACGAACGCACCTATCGCGCGAATGGCATGCAGCGTTGCTCGCATCATGCGTTTCGGTATGCTACGCGGCCCGCTCGCCGGGATACGCAGCAAGCGGTGCACGAGCCATACCAGCGCCGCGCCGACTGCGCTTGCCGCGGCGGCAGCCCAGGACGGTGTACTGATCCACTCGATGCAGGTTCGCACGCTCGGCGCCAGCTGCGAAAATGCGTAAGCGATCGGCTGCGCGCGCGCCGTTGCCCCGGCGCTCGTGTCGATCCGCTCGTTGCCGAAATACGCGACGCACTGCAACGCGCCGAGAACCACCGCGCCGAATAGCAGCACACTTGATAACACTCGCGTCAGCCGGCTGTCGACAAACGACCCGTCGGCGAGCAACAACCCGATCAATCCGCCATAAGTCGCGATATAGGCCACGACAGTCAGCCAGGCCAGCACCGGGCTGGCCCATGACACGAACGGATTCGCCAGTACGTCCGTCCAGATCAGCACCGTCAGGACCGTTGCGATCACGATGAAACGCCCGCGCACCAGGCGATCGCGCATCTGCTGATTCTGCGTGAGCGGCCCCATCTGGCCAAAGGCAACCACGTGCGTATCCTCGTAGAACCGATCGAGCACGAAGCGGGCAGCAAAGCCCGCCAACAGCGAATACGCGCCAAACACACCAATCAACCCGATTTCGACAATGAAGGTAGCGATCAGAGTGCCTGTAAGTTCGGTCAGCGTGCAATCCGGAACCTGGTCAAGGCTCAACGAGTACAGCAGCAATGGCACGCCACCGAGCACCAGCACCATCAGCGACAGAAGCGTAAAGGGATGCCCATCAGCGATTTCATCAAATCGGTCGCGTATCGTTTTCATGATTGTCTGTTTGTCGTCTGAGACCGCCCTTCCCCTCTCTCAGTCAGGGTGCGACATCCAGGCAGCCGAAGCGGGCATTCTACCCAACGTGGATTGCGACTCACCCTGGCGCAGCGCGCACTGACGCGCGCAACCGCCCTCCACAGCGCACCCGCTCATCCACCGTTGCGCCGCTGGCAATCGATGAATCAAGTCGCTCAACTCAATCGGTCCTTGCACCGATTCAATACAGCCCATAAAATGACCATCGTCAAATGACCATGCTCATATCATGATGCCGCACGCTCCCGTTTCGAAATCCGAATTCAAGGCTCGCGCACTCGAATACTTTCGGCTCGTCGAAGCGTCGGGCGAAAGCCTGATCGTTACCGATCACGGCAAGCCGACGCTCGAAATCCGGCCGTATCGCTCGAGCGAATCCCAGCCGTTGGATATATTGCGCGGCTCGGTCATGCGCTACGACAATCCCATCGATCCGATTGCGGAAGAGGATTGGGAGGCGTCGCGGTGATCGTGCTGGATACGCATGCATTGGTATGGTGGGTGGCGGGCGACCCTTCGCTCAGCAAGAAAGCGAGAAGCGCGATCGATCGCGCGCGCAGCGAGGGGACGCTGGCCGCATCCGCGATCTCTGCGTGGGAAATCGCGATGCTGGTGCGCAACGACCGACTCGCGCTGACGATGGACGTCGACGCATGGCTCGCCACCGTCGCGCAGATCGACGGCATGCGCTTCGTTCCAGTCGATGCCGACATCGCCGCGAAATCCACCGCGCTGCCCGGCACGTTCCACAAGGATCCGGCCGACCGCATGATCGTCGCGACGGCGCGGCGGCTCGGCGCGCCGCTCGTCACGCGCGACGAGAAAATCCGCGCATACGCGCACGTCAAGACGCTCTGGTAATCCCGGCACCGCCCTGCCGCAAAAACGGCGAGACGCCCTCTCCCCGACTCGGGCATATTGGTGATTCGTCCGATCAAATCGATCGTCAACAGCCGGCCGCGCGCGACGGAGCTTCGCGAATTACTCGTCGGAATGGTGGCATTGGTCGTTCGGCGACCGCTATTGGGCCGTGATGCGCGAGGAATCACACGCCGTTTACGGCCCCGTCGAGGAAAACCGTCTCTACGAACACGCATCGTGACGAACTTTCCGACATGACGGGCGCGGTTCGGTAACATCCTCACTTGCCGATCCCCGTCCGCTCCCGCACAATCGCGGCACCAGCCTCACTCCCCCCGCGCCGATGTCCTATGCGTCACTCGCCACCGGCGTTCTCCTTGCCGGCGGCCTTGGTCAACGCTTCGACCCGAGCGGCCTGCACAGCAAGCTGCTCGCGCTGCTCCCCGACGGCACGCCGGTCGCGGTCGCGGCCGCCCGCCATCTGGCGGCCGCCACGGCCGACGTGATCGCCGTCGTGCGTCCCGGCGCCGAAAAGCTCGCGATCCTGCTGAACGAAGCCGGCTGCCAGGTCGTCTACGCGCCCGACGCAGTGCGCGGCATGGGCGCGAGCCTCGCGGCCGGCGTGCGCGCCACGCCCGACGCGAACGGCTGGCTCGTCGCGCTCGGCGACATGCCGTGGATCGCATCGCCCACCTACGAAGCAGTAACGCGCGCGCTCGAAACCGACAACGCGTCGATCGTCGCGCCCGCCTATCGCGGCAAACGTGGCCACCCGGTCGGCTTCGCCGCGCACCACTACGATGCATTGGCCGCGCTCGACGGCGATACGGGGGCGCGAGCGCTATTCGCGAGTGCACCAGTGCAATTGCTCGACGTCGACGATCCCGGCATCCTGCGCGACGTCGATACGCCGGCCGATTTGCGCTGAGCGCGCGGCCGGCGCGAAACCGGGGAACGACGACCGCATGCTCACGGAAATCGCCGCTCACGCATCCGGCGCGGCAAGAATCCCGCTGCAAACGCGTGCCCGATTGCCTATAACGGAGACGAGGCGGCACCGCCGTGCCGCCGCCACGCTCACGCGAGTCCGTCATGACCGACCACACGACCCCGATGCCGGAGCCCCCGGCCGACCCGAACCGCGATCCGGAAGACGATCCGCTGTCGCCCCCGTCACCCGGTCATCATCACGACAGCCCGCAGCAGCCGGATGGGCCGCCGAACAAGGATCCGGTCTAGCGGGACGCAGCCGTCACCGGCTTGCGCCCCTGATTTCCCGGCGAACATCGACTGCGCGCCAAAGCGGCTATCGCGCCGTATATCCGCCATCGATCGGCAACGACGCGCCGCTGATCATCGACGCCGCATCGCTCAGCAGGAACAGGATCGGCGCGACCACCTCGTCGGGCTCCGCGAATCGTCCCAGCGGAATCGACGCCAGCATCGGCGCGCGTTTCTCCGGCTCGCTCCACGCGAACTGCGCCATCGGCGTGAGCGTGACGGTCGGGTTCACGCTGTTCACGCGAATCCCGTGCGGCCCGAGCTCGATGCACAGCACGCGCGTGATCGCATCCATCGCCGCCTTCGACGCGCAATAGCTCAGATGCGCGGGCAAGCCGACGAGCGCGGCCTGACTCGATACGTTGACGATGCTGCCGCCTGCACGCTCACCGCCGCTGCCGCGACCGCCGCCGCCGTCGCGCGCGATCATCTTCCGCGCGACGGATCGTGCGACCAGCGCCGCGCCGCGCGCATTCACGGCCATGACCCGATCGAAGCTTGCCGCGCTGATTTCGAGCGACGGCTCGAGCGACGCGACGCCCGCGCAATTGACGAGCCCGTCGAACGCGGCCTGTGCCGCGAGTGCGGTATCGATCGCCTGCTCGTCGCCGCCGAGATCGACGCGCAGCGTATCGCACCCGGTCTCGCCGGCGAGCGCATCGAGCGCGGCCGCGTCGCGCGCCGCCGCGACGACCTGTGCACCCGCCTGCGCCAACGCGACCGCGCAAGCACGCCCGATCCCGCTCGATGCGCCCGTGACGAGCACCCGTGAACCGTCGAAATCGAATCGCGTCTTCATGATGGTGTCTGCAGCCCGTGCATGATCGGCCGGAGTGCCGGATACGACGATGTGTAGAGCTCGAAGCGCGCCGCATACAGGCCTGCGCGCGCGGGATCGGGGCGCGCGCGCTCGACCAGCGTGACCCAGCCGCCCTGCGCATCCTGCCTCGACACGAGCCCGGCCCCGACCGCCGCCAGCAGCGCGGCGCCCATCGCGGCTTCGACGTCCTCTTCGATCGTCCACACCGGAAAACCTGTCACGTCCGCGATGATCTGCATCCACAGCGCGGAGTGCGCGGCACCGCCGACGACGATCAAGCGGTCGTCGAGCACGGCCGCGCCGCGGCGGCCGGCCTCGATGTTGTGTCGAAGCGCGAACGCGACGCCTTCGAGCACCGCGCGATACAGGTGCGCCCGCGTATGCGCGAGGCTCAGCCCGACGAACGCGCCGCTCGCCTTCGCGTCCCACACCGGACTGCGTTCGCCCATCAGATACGGCAGGAACAGCACGCCGTCCGCGCCAGCCGGCACGCGCGCGGCCGCTTCCTCGAGCAGCACGTGCGGATCGCCGTGCGGCAACGCACGCGCCGCATCGATCTCCGCGCGGCAAAACTGGTCGCGAAACCATGCGACCGATGCGCCGGCCGTAATCGCGCCGCCGAACACATACAGGTCGCGCTGCCCGTCGAACACGTGCGGCATGCTGACGAGCCCGTGACGCGCATCGACGTGCTGGCTCACGTAGCCCCAGCACATGCTGGTGCCGATCATCGCGACGTGCTGCCCGGTGCGCGTCGCGCCGGCCGCGAACGTCGCGACGGCCGCATCGACGCCGCCCGCGACGATCGGCGTGCCGGCGAGCAGCCCAAGCCGTTCGGTCCACTGCGACAGCAGCCCGCCGACGATCTCCGTCGAATCGACGAGCCGCTCCGGCATCATCGTCGCCGGAATGCCGAGCATGTCGAGCGCGTCGTCCGACCACTCGCGACGCGCGACGTCGTACACGCCGCCGAGGTTGCCGGCCGAGCTGTGATCGACCGCGACCTCGCCGGTCAGCAGGTAGATCACGTACGCGTTCGGCGGCAGGAAATAACGCACGTTCGCCCATGCCTCCGGTCGCTGTTCGCGCAGCCACAGCATCTTCGTGAAGCCGTAGTAGCTGTCCACGCCGTTGCCCGTGATCGCGCGCAGCCGCCCGACGTTCACGTTCCCGTTCACCCAGTCGACTTCCGCGGTCGCGCGCCGGTCCATCCAGATCAGGCACGGATGGATCGGCCGCATCTCGCTGTCGACCGGAACGCCCGAGCCGCCGTACAGGCTGCTCACGCATACCGCGCGGATCGCGTCGGCCGGCACGCCCTGCGCGCGCGCATCGTCGACACAGCCGGCGATGCAGTCGAGCACCGCGTCGAACCACACCTGCGGCCATTGCTCGGCCCACAGCGGGCGCGGCGTATCGGGCCGATAGCCGGCCGAGCGCCGCGCAACGATCGTGCCGTGCCGGTCGACGAGCAGCGCCTTGGTGCTCTGCGTGCCGATGTCGACGCCAATAACGTATTCCATGATGTCTCCGGTAAGGCGCACGTCGGCCGTCAGCGGGCCGGCTTCAGCAGTACCTTGATCGATTCGGGCGATTTCGCGACGCGGATCGCGTCGTCCCAGTCCTCCAGCGCGAAACCGTGCGTGACGATACCCTTCGACGTGACGAGCCCGCGCGCGAGCAGGTCGATCGCCACCGGATAACAGTAAGGGCCCAGATGCGCGCCGCGCACGTCGAGTTCCTTGCGATCGCCGATGATCGACCAGTCGGCGGTCGTGTCCTCGCCGAACACGCTGAATTCGACGAAGCGCCCGAGCTTGCGGATCAGGTCGAGCCCCTGGTTCACGCCGACCGGCGCGCCGGTCGTTTCGATGTAGACGTCGCAGCCGTAGCCGTCGGTGAGCGCGCGAACGATCTCGCGCGCATCGTCGTGCTTCGGGTTGATCGTCACGTCGGCGCCGTACTCGCGCGCGAGCGCGAGCCGCTCGTCGATCAGGTCGATCACGACGAGCTTCTTCGGCGTCTTCAGGTGGGCGACCTGCGTCATCATCAGCCCGAGCGGCCCGGCGCCCGCGATCACGACGACGTCGTCGAGCTGAAGGTCGCCGCGGTTCACCGTATGGATCGCGCACGACAACGGTTCGATGATTGCAGCATCCTCGAGCGATACGCCAAGCGGAATCTTGTGGACGATCGCGGTCGGCGGAATGCGCATGTATTCGGCCATCCCGCCGTCGGCCACCTCGCGCTGGAAGCCGAAGATGTTGTGCACCTCGCACATCCAGTACTGGCCGGACTTGCAGTAGCGGCACTTGCCGCACGGCACGATCTGCTCGGCGATCACGCGATCGCCGGGCGCGACGCCGAAGTGTTCGGCCGCGCCGTCGCCGAGCACCTCGACGTAGCCGAAGAATTCATGGCCGGGAATCACGGGCGCCTTCACCCACGGATTCGGGCCGCCCCAGAACATCTTCGCGCCCGTATAGCACTTGCAGTCGCTCGCACAGATCCCGCACGCGGCGATGCGGATCACGAGCTCGTTCGAGCCCGCGCGCGGCTTCTCGACCTGTTCGACGCGATAGTCCTCGGGGCCGTGGCAGACGACCGCGGTCATCCGCGGCGGGGCTTCGGGTGTCGTCATGAGTTGTCTCGTTCGTTGAAGATGAAAAATTCGTCCTGCGTCGGGCAGGTCCGCTATCGCGCCCGCTCGCGACTGATATAAATCGCGAGCAGAATGATTCCGCCCTTGATCACGTTCTGCACGTAGGGATTCACGCCGATCATGTTCAGCCCGTTGTTGAGCACGCCGAGCAGCAGCGCACCGACCAGCGTGCCGAGAATCGCCCCGCGGCCGCCCGAGATCGACGTGCCGCCCATCACGACGGCCGCGATCGCGTCGAGCTCGAAACCGACGCCCGCGTTCGGCTGGCCGCTCATCAGCCGGCCGGTGAGCACGATCGCGGCGAGCGCCGACGTCACGCCGGCCAGCGTGTAGACAATCAGCTTCACGCGCGCGACGCGCACGCCGGTGAGGCGTGTCGC
This sequence comes from Burkholderia pseudomultivorans, assembly GCF_902499075.1. Lineage (GTDB taxonomy): Bacteria > Pseudomonadota > Gammaproteobacteria > Burkholderiales > Burkholderiaceae > Burkholderia > Burkholderia pseudomultivorans. The sequence goes on from NZ_CABVPP010000056.1 coordinate 39,107, forward strand.
CTGCTCGTTGCCGCCGATCGCATAGACATAGCGGCCGAACGGCATGCGCTCAAGCAGCAGCCACGCGATCACATAGACCACCAGCATGATGAGCACCGGCGCCTGGATGCCGAGCACCTTGCCGCTGCCGAAGAACGCGACCCAGTCGGGCAGCCCGTCGATCGGATAGCCGCCCGTGTAGATCAGCGCGAGACCGCGCGCGATGCCCATCGTCGCGAGCGTGACGATGATCGGCGGCATTCCGGCGAACGCGACGAACACGCCGTTCAGGAAGCCGAACCCGAAGCCGACCGCGATGCCGATCGCGAGCGCGGCGACCGCGTTGACGCCCGCGACCATCAGCCCGGCCGCGAGCGTGCCCGACAGCGCCATCACCGAGCCGACCGACAGGTCGATCCCGCCGGTCAGGATCACGCAAGTCATGCCGACCGCGATGATCGCGTTGATCGACACCTGCCGCAGCACGTTTTCCAGGTTCGCAGCCGACAGGAAGCCCGGGCTCGCGATCATCATCGCGATGCATACGACGACGAGGCCGACGAGCGGATAGAACAGCGTCGAGCGCCGCAACTGGGTCCATATCGCGCGGGGCGGCGGTGCGTCGCCGTTGCCGGCGGCGGCCGCGAGCGTCGTGGAAGGCGTGGAAGAGGAAGGAGAATCAGGCAGTTTCATGGGCCGCTCCTCGCGTGCCGGCAGTGGCATAGGTCATGACCGCGTCGGGATCGATCTCGTCGCCGGCGAGCGTCGCCTCGATGCGGCCTTGCCGGAACACGGCGACGCGATCGCACATGCCGACGATTTCCGGCAGCTCGGACGAGATCATGATGATGGCGTAGCCGCGTGCGGTGAGTTCGCGCATCAGCCCGTAGATTTCCGCTTTCGCGCCGACGTCGATGCCGCGCGTCGGCTCGTCGAAGATCAGCACCGTGGCGTGATGATTGAGCCAGCGCGCGATCACGACCTTCTGCTGATTGCCGCCGGAGAGCGTCGCGACTTCGGTGTGGATCGACGGCGCCTTCACGCCGACGCGCCGCATCACGTCGTGCGTCGTGCGCGCCTCGCCGCGGCGGTCGATCAGCCAGCGCATCGACCGGTACTTGCCGAGGTTGTTCAACGAGATGTTGTCGCGGATCGAGAACGACGTGACGAGCCCTTCCGTCTTGCGGCTTTCCGGCAGGATGCCGATGCCCGCGCGCAGCGCGTCGGCCGGATCCTTCAGCTTCGCGGCGGTGCCGCGCACGCGCACATCCTTGCGGTGCGCGCGCATCGCGCCGATCACCGCGAGCGCGGTTTCGGTGCGGCCGGAGCCGACCAGTCCGGCGAACCCGAGGATCTCGCCCGCATGCAGCGCGAAACGGTTCACGGGGCCGTCGCGTTCGATCTGCAGTTCCGCGACCTCCAGCACCCGCTGCGCATCGGCCGCGCGTGCGGGCTTCGGCGGGAAACTGCTCTCGATCCGCCGCCCGACCATCATCCGCACCAGCTGCTCGACGTCGGTGCGCGCGACGTCGGTGGTCGCGACGTACTGGCCGTCGCGCAGCACCGTGATGCGGTCGCACACCGCGAAGATTTCGTCGAGGTGGTGCGAGATGAAGATCATCGCCACACCCTGCCGCTTCAGCTCGCGCATGATCGCGAACAGGTGTTCGGCCTCGGCCGGCGTGAGCGTCGCGGTCGGCTCGTCGAGAATCAGCAGGCGCGCGTCGAGCGACAACGCCTTGCCGATCTCGACGAACTGCTGCTGCGCGACCGACAGCGTGCCGATCGGCGCATCGAGATCGATCGACACGCCGAGCCGAGCGAACAGGCCGGCGGCCGTGCGCCGCATCCGCGCGCGGTCGCGCAAGCCCCAGCGTCCGCGCAGCTCGCGACCGAGAAACAGGTTGTCGACCGCGTCGAGGTGCGGGATCAGGCTGAATTCCTGAAACACGATGCCGACGCCTGCCGCCACCGCGTCGTGATAGTTCGCGAAATGGCGCACGACGCCGTCGATCTCGATCGTGCCGGCATCCGGCTGATGAATACCGCACAGGATCTTCATCAGCGTCGACTTGCCCGCGCCGTTCTCGCCAAGCAGCGCATGGATCTCGCCGCGGGCGATGTCCAGATCAATATCCGACAGCGCTTTCACGCCCGGAAAGCTTTTCGTGATGTGGCTGAGCCTGAGTATCGTGTCCATCGGTCTCTCCGTCCGAAGGGTGTCGGCCGGGCCGCCGCCCTTCGCGCCGCGTCGCAGGTCGTTCACCAGCTGAAGCCCTTCGCATTGCTGCGGTCGACGACCTTCACGTCGACCGGGATTGCCTTCGGCACCGTCGCGCCCCACTTGCGCGCGATCGCGATGCCGAGCGCGATGCGCACCTGGTCGGCCGGGAATTGCGCGGTCGTCTCGATGAACTTCGAATTCGGCTTCTGGATCGCGGCGATCGCCTCGGGCGCGCCGTCGACGCTCGTCAGCCTGATGTCCTTGCCGGAGCCCTCGATCGCGGCGAGCGCGCCCATCGCGCCGCCGTCGTTGACGCTGAAGATGCCCTTCAGCTTCGGGTGCGCGGAGATCATGTTCTCGGTCACCGACAGTGCGGTCGCGCGCTCCTGCTTGCCGTTCTGCGTGTCGACGAGCTTCACGTTCGGGTATTTCGCGAGCCCGGCCTTGCAGCCGCGCACGCGCTCGAGAATCGGCACGACCGGGATGCCGTCGAGGATCGCGACTTCGCCGCTGCCGCCGATCGCCTTCGCAAGGTAGTCGCACGACATCACGCCCGCGTCGTAGTTCTTCGAGCCGACGAACGAATCGACGGGGCCGTTCGCGTTCGCGTCGACGGCCACGACCACCGCGCCCGCCTTCTTCGCCTGCGTGATCGCGGACTGGATGCCGGTCGAGTCGGTCGGGTTCACGAGCAGGATGTCGATCTTCTTCTGCAGCATGTCCTCGACGTCGCCGACCTGCTTGCTGACGTCATGATGCGCGTCGGTAACAACGACCTGCGCGCCGATCGACGCAGCCGCGTCGTTCAGCGCCTTCTGCATCGTCACGAAATACGGGTTGTTCAGTTCCTGAAACGTCATGCCGATGCGCAGCGGCGCGGCCTGCGCGACCGGTGCGGCGGCAAGCAGCAAAGCCGCGGCGGCGAGCGCGGTGCAGGTCGCGATTCGGGCGGCACGGCGGGGCGATGAGGCGGGCAATGCGTGTGTCATGACGGCGTCTCCAGTTATGTGTACGGCTTTTTCGCGGTTGAGCAAGCCCCTCGCGTCGTGAGCGGCGCGATCGGCGGGTTGAAACGGCAGGGAAAGATCAGGCCGGGCGGTAGCCCCGCGATCATCCGGGCTGCGGGGCGAGTTCGGGCACGCCGGGCGTCACCACGCGCGGAGGGCGCGGATTGCCGGTCGGCGCGGCATGCAGCGCCAGCTCGCGGCTGCACGCGTTCAGGCGCTGCAGCGCGCGAAATTCGGACGGCGTCATCCCCTTCACCGCGCGAAACTGGCGGTTGAAGTTCGACACGTTGTTGAAGCCCGACTGGAAGCAGATATCGGTGATGTTCGCGTCGTCGGCGAGCAGCATCTGGCACGCGGCCTCGATTCGCAGCCGGTTCACGTACTGCACGAACGGCAAGCCGGTATGGCGATGGAACGCGCGCGAGAACGCGCTGACGCTCTGCCCGCTCAGCTGCGCGAGCTCGGATTCGCGCAGCTCGGACGCGAGGTTCTTGCCGATGTACGACAGCGCGTGGCTGAGCCGTGTAGGCGTGACGTCGGCCTGGTCGTACGCGGGACTCGCGAGCAGCGTGCGCTCGGCCGCCACGCAGAGCCGTTCGAGGATCGTCATGAACAGCGCGATGCGGCGCATCCTGCGCGCCGTCAGCAATTCGTCGAACAGCGGCGCGATCGCGGCACTCGTCGCCGCATCGAAGCCGACGCCGCGCCGCGCATCGTCGAGCAGCGCCTGCGCGTCGCGGCATTCGGGAAACGCGTCCATGCAGCGGCGCACGAACTCGCGATCGAACTGGATCACCAGGTTGCGGCGCTCGACGGTTTCGCCTGCGGCCATGTCGCTGACCCAGTTGTGCGGCAGGTTCGGGCCGAGCAGCACGAGATGGCCTGGGCCGAACGAGCCGATGTGGTCGCCGACGAAGTACTTGCCGTGCGTCGCGACGATCAGGTGCAGTTCAAACTCGGGATGGAAGTGCCAGCGGATCGTGCGATACGGGTAGCCGTGCGACCAGACCTTGAACGACTCGTCGCGTCGCACTTCGACCACTTCCAGATCGGGGTGCATCATCGTTGGCGTCTCCATTCCGATGTCTCGCTGGCCGGCCTGTTCGGCTGTTCGCTCGTCCGCCGCCGGATTTCACCTGTTTTGCGCGGCGACGCGGACCGGTCGCATGGGAAACAATGTAGGTCGGTCGCGCGCGCGACTCCACCAACTTTACGCCTGATTTTCGATACTTTTTTGCGTATTCCGGCCGGGAATGGCGCCCGGCGGAAAATTTGTGCAATGCAGAAAGCGGCGCGGCGTCCGCCGTCATGACCGGACGCCCGTCGCTCCTCGCGGCGCTCACGCGGCCGAACTTTCCCGCGCGACGCGCGCTTCGTAAGTCTTCAGATGGTTGTACGCGATCCGCAGCAGCGACAGCGCGTCGCCCGCCTGCGGATCGCGGCGCGCGAGCAAATCGCCGAGCACGTGATCGGCCTCCACGCGCGCCCGGTTCTCGACGTCGCGCAGCATCGACGCGGTCAGCGGCGACGGCGTCAGCACCATCCGCTGCATCCGCTCGATCGCGACGGGGTCGGGCCGGTAGCCGTTGTGCGCGGCGATCGCGCTGCATTCGTCGAGCATCGTCTCGAGCAGGCGGCGACCGTCCGGCGCCGCGAGAATGTCGCCCACCGAGCCGCGGAACAGCGACGTGCTCGCGGCGAGCGTCGCAAGAAACACCCACTTGTCCCACATCCGCGCGGCAATGTCGTCGCTGAGCGTCGCATCGAAGCCCGCGCCGCCGAGCACGCCGGCCAGCGCGCGCACGCGCGGCGACTCGCCGCCCGCGAGTTCGCCGAAGGTCACGCCGTGCGTGTCGTTCAGGTGCACGATGCGCTGCTCGCGATCGAGCGTCGCCGCGATCACGCACAGCCCGCCGAGCACCTGCGCGGCGCCGAAGCGCTCGCGCAGCACGTCAAGATGACGCATGCCGTTCAGCATCGGCAGGATCAGCGTCTGCGGCCCGACGAACGGCGCGAACGACGCAATCGCATCATCGAGGCTGTATGCCTTGCAGCTCAGCAGCACGAGGTCGAACGGCGCGACGCCGGCGCCCGCGTCACCCGCGCGCACGGTCTGCACGTCCTTCAGCGTCAGATCGCCGCGCGGACTGCGGATCACGAGCCCGTCGCGGGCCAGCGCCGCCGCGCGTGCTTCGCGCACGAGAAACGTCACGTCGCGCCCCGCCGCCGCAAGCCGGCCGCCAAAGTACCCGCCGACCGCGCCGGCGCCCACTACCAGAATTCGCATCGTTGCCTCCTTTCGGCTTGGTTCGGCGCACCCGATCGGGCCAGTAGCGCCAGTTCGTCGACAGTATAGCGATCCGCTTTATGTATATGCATAGATAACCTTGCGCGCGTCGACGGCTTTCGCGCCGCGCATCCGGTCGCCCGGTCGACTAAGGGATTTCCCGCCTGCGGCCGCGATCGTTGCGCGCCGTCAAACACTTATCCCGTCACGCCGTTACGGCGAGCCTGTTCGACCGACCGACCCTATCACCATGCGCACTCTTACCCTGAATCAGAAACTCGCCTCGATGATCGTCATCCTGTGGCTCGGCCTGCTCGTGATCGCCGGGCTCGGCGCATGGCAGACACGCGCGTCGATGATCGACAGCCGCCGCGACCAGCTCGCGTCGCTGGTCGAGCAGGCGACCAACGTCGCCGACCGCTACTACAAGCTGTCGCAGCAGAATGCGATGTCCGAGGCCGATGCGAAGCAGAAGGCGCTGGACGCGATCGCCGCGATGCGTTACGGCACGGACGGCTATATCTCGATCAACGATTCGAAGCCGGTGATCGTGATGCATCCGATCAAGACCGAGCTGAACGGCAAGGACGTGTCGAATTTCGCGGACCCGAACGGCAAGCACCTGTTCGTCGAGATCGTGAAGGCCGGCAACGCGGCGGGCGGCAAGGGCTTCGTCGAATATCTGTGGCCGAAGCCGGGCGCCGACAAGCCGCAGGACAAGACCAGCGCCGTGCAGCGTTTCGCGCCGTGGGACTGGTATCTGGTCACCGGCATGTACATGGACGACGTGCGCGCGGCCGTGCTCGCGAGCATCGGCCGCTGGCTCGCGATGACGGCCGTGCTCGGTGCGCTCGCGACCGTCGTGATGGTGCTCGTGCTGAAGAGCGTGCGCGCGAACCTCGGCGGCGAACTCGAGACTGCGCTCGATGCCGCGCAGCGCATCGCGCAGGGCGACCTGACCGCGCGCGTCGACGTGAAGCACGACGATCGCGGCAGCCTGATGCACGCGCTGCACACGATGCAGGGCGGCCTGATCGACATGGTGTCGCGCGTGCGGGCCGGCACCGAGAACATCAACGTCGGCGCGAGCGAGATCGCGTCCGGCAACACCGACCTGTCGCAGCGCACCGAGGAACAGGCGGCCGCGCTCGTGCAGACGGCGTCGAGCATGGACCAGATGACCGCGAACGTGAAGCAGAACGCGGACAGCGCCGCGCAGGCCGCGTCGCTCGCGGGTCAGGCCGCGCAGGTGGCCACGCGCGGCAGCGCGGTCGTCGACGACGTGGTGCGCACGATGAACGAGATTACCGACCGCTCGCACAAGATCGGCGACATCATCGGCGTGATCGACGGCATCGCGTTCCAGACCAATATCCTCGCGCTGAATGCGGCCGTCGAAGCCGCGCGCGCGGGCGAACAGGGCCGCGGCTTCGCGGTGGTGGCGGCCGAGGTGCGCTCGCTCGCGCAACGCTCGGCGACGGCCGCGAAGGAGATCAAGTCGCTGATCGTGTCGTCGAACGAGACCGTCGAGCACGGCGCGACGCTCGTTACGCATGCGGGCGAGACGATGGCGGAGATCGTGCAGTCGGTGCGCCGCGTCAACGAGATCCTCGACGAGATCAGCCACGCGTCGCGCGAGCAAAGCGCCGGCATCGAGCAGGTCAATCGGGCGGTGGGCGAGATGGATCAGGTCACGCAGCAGAACGCCGCGCTCGTCGAGCAGGCCGCGGCCGCCGCGCATTCGCTGCGCGACCAGGCCGAGGCGCTGCGCGATGCGGTCACGCGCTTCGCGCTGCCGGCCTGACCGATCCGGTTCGGCGGTGCACCGCCGCCGCGCCTCACTCGTCGAGCCGCGCCACGTGGCGCGCGTTCGCCCGCGCGCTGCCGGAGCGAACGGGCACGAGCCCCAGCCCGAGCCCCGCCGCATGCTGGACCAGCTCGACGTCGTTGTTGACGCCGAGCTTCTTCATCGCGCTGATCTTCTGCGCGCTGACCGTCTGCTTGCCCTTGTTGAGCCGCTCCGCGATCGTCTTGATCGGAATGCCGGCCAGATAGAGCCGGATCACCTCGATTTCGCGCGCCGACAGCTTCGTGGGCTCGCCTTCGCAGGACGACTCGATCGCGCGCCTGACGAGCGGCGACAGATAGCACCCGCCGCTGTAGCCCGAATGGATCGCAGTGACGATATGGCCGACTTCGTCGAACTTGCTGACGATGCTCACGCCGCCATACGCGAGAATCGAGCGCAGGATCACCGGGCTTTCGTCCGCGACCAGCGCGACGATCCCGACGTCCGGACGCGTGCGGCGCAGCCATTCGAACAGCGCGATGCCGTCGAAACGCCGGTCGCCGCGCATCGAATAGTCGGCAAGCACGACGTCGCAGTCGACGACGCCGAACGACGCGACCAGTTCGGGCGTCGTCGAATAGACGCCGACCAGTTCGATCGCGGACCCGCTGGCCGCGATATGTTCCATGCCGGCCAGCGTCAACGGCCAGTCATATGCGAAAACGGTGCGAACACTGAATTTCCCCATGCGCAGTCCCATGTGTTGCGCCGGGCGCGGGCTGAAAACGCGCACGCCCGGCAGGATTGGTGCCGAATCGGTTTTCAGGCTATTTTTAGCCCGGTAGTCATTCTATGAAGCTGTTCGCGGCCGCGATATCGGACGAGCACGCGATCGGCGCGCCAGGACGTAATACGAGTTTGATATTTGCGCCGGTTCGATCGGACGACGGCGTCCGGCATCGTCCGGTCGGCCGACGATAGGTGCGACGACGGGCCGGCCGGCGGATCAGCAGGTAAAATTGCGGCCTTTGCATGCCATTCCGGGCAACCGGCGGCGGGCAGCCGGCGCAAGCGCGCGCGGTGCCCGGCTGCGCGGCCGCCCGCTCACGCCGCTTCATCCATGACCGAATCCGATCTCCCATCCGACGACACCCGCATCCACGAAGACGGCCTCTGGCGCGACAACGGCTGGACCGCCCGCATCATCAAGAACGAGGACGACGACGGCTGGGCCGTCGAAATGATCAAGGACGGCGAAGCCGAGCCCGCGCTGGTCGGACCGTGGACGATGGGCCGCGACAAGAAGAACCCGAAGCCGATGGACGCGAACGCGTTCCGCACGCTCGTGAAGACCGCGACCGAGGTGCTGATGCGGCACGAGCAGCAGCGGCGCGCGATGCTGCACAAGCAGGTGACGGTGTGGGCCGGCGAACAGGAAGTGTCGGTGACGCTCGACATCGTGCCCGACGAAATCGAGCCGTACGCCGAACTCAAGGCGTTCGACCCGTACGGCGAACTGCTCGCCGACGCGAAGGTGTCGGCCGCGTTCAAGCTCAACAAGGCGAGCGCCGGCCGCTGGGTCGAATCGGGATTCGCGCGGCCGGCCTGACGCCCGTTCATGCGCAGGGCGGCCCCGCAGCGGCCGCGCGCGTCAGCCGTGCAGCCCGTGCGCGGTCATCAGGCGGTACAGCGTCGCACGTGAAATGCCGAGTTCCGCCGCGACGTCCGCGTGCTGGTGGCGATGGCGCATCAGCGTTTCCTCGATCGCGCGCCGCTCGGCCTGCCGGCGTGCTTCGGCGAGCGTCTGCGGCTGGCGCGACGTGTACTGGTTCAGCTCCAGGTCGGCGGCCGAGATCATCGGGCCGTTCGTCATCACGACCGCGAACCGGATCCGGTTGATCAGCTCGCGCACGTTGCCGGGCCATCCGTAGTTGTGGATTGCCTCGACCGCGCAAGGCATGAAGCCGCGAATCCGGTGCGCACTGTCGCCGCGATACCGCTGCAGCACATGATCGGCGAGCAGCATGATGTCGCGGCCGCGCGTGCGCAGCGGCGGCTCGTCGATGCGCAGCACGCACAGGCGGTAATAGAGATCGGCGCGGAACCGCCCTGCCCGCATCGCCGCGTCGAGATCGACATGGGTCGCCGACACGATCCGCACGTCCACCGGAATCGACGCGTGCGCGCCGAGCCGCTCGATCGTCCCCTCCTGCAGGAAGCGCAGCAGGCTCGCCTGGCTCTCGAACGGCATGTCGCCGATTTCGTCGAGGAACAGCGTGCCGCCGTGCGCGGCCTCGATGCGGCCGATCTTGCGCTGATGCGCGCCGGTAAACGCACCGCGCTCGTAGCCGAACAGTTCCGCCTGCAGCAGCGTCGACGGAATGGCCGCGCAGTTGACCGCGACGAACGGTGCGTCGGCGCGCGCCGAGTGCTGGTGGATCGCCGCGGCCGTCAGCTCCTTGCCGGTGCCGGATTCGCCGGCGACGAACACGGTCGCGTCGGTGTTCGCGACCTTGCGGATCGTCGCGAACAGCCGGCGCATCGCGTCGCATGCACCGATCATCGCGCCGCCGGGCGGCACGGCATCCTCGGCCGGATCGCTTTCCGACAGCTTCAGCATCCCGTACGCATGTCCGACGAGATAGCCGATCGTCGTGTAGGCCGTCGCGTTGCGCACATAGTCGAAACAGCATTGCCGGACCAGCCGGCAGATGGCGGCCTCCTTCAGACGTTCGTCGTCGGCCAGCGCGACCCAGCCGACCCGCGGATCGCGCAGCAGCGCCTCGAAGGCCGCGACGTCGGGCGACGCGAAGCTGCCGAAGTCGACGACGCCCGCATACAGGCGGTTCGCGCGAACGAGATTCAGTGCGTCCGCAACGGTTCTGGCGCGCCACACTTCCCAGCCGCGCGCGGCGAGGCACTCGACGAGCCCCGGGTCGTGACGCTGCGACAGATAGACGAGCGACCGCGACGGCGCCGCCTGGTTGCGCCGCACGGCGACGAACGGCGGCATGCACGCGTCGCCTTCGGCGTCCTGCGGACCGGACAGTCTGATCGAACAGCAATGGTTCACGATGACCTCGCCGCGTGTCGTAATCGGGAAGGCCGGCTGCGCTGGGTGCGCGGGCTCGTAGTCCCGCCGCGCGACGCCGGCATGTCCGCGGATTGAAGGCTCGCTATCGACAGAAGATGACGCGCTGCGTGTAGACCTGCGGCTCGACGACAGGCTGCGCGGACCGGTTGATGTCATGCTGGTAAGCCCGGTAGGTCTTGCCGTTCACCGTCACTTCGTCGGCGCGCGCGGTCTCGATGGCGTTGAGCCCGGCGCGCTGCCAGTCGCTCACCGTGCTCGACGCCGACACGCTCGATTCGCCTGCGATTCGCTGCGTAATCGCGCCGCTGTCGGCCCACGGCTGCGTCTGCATGTCTTCGGCATGCTGCATCGCGCCGATCGTCTTGCCCGTCGGAGCAGGCCCGTTCTGCGCATCGAACGGCGCGCCGCGTCCGTAGACCGGCGATTGCCAGGACGGCGCGTGGCCGGCCTCGGGCACCATGTAGATCACCTGCGGATCGCCGACCATCATCATCGGCATGCATGCGGTGTTGTCCGCGCGGTTGAGCGTCGTCAGTGCCTGCTGAACGCTCGCGGCATTCGCGAGGGTCTGTTCGCTCAGGATGACAAAGACCGCCGGGTTCTGAAAAACCGCCTGCGCAGCGGCTTGCGCGCTATACAGCAGCAGAGCGACCAAAAAGATCCTCATGATTGAGGCCTCCTTGCATCCTCGTCAGGCAAAAAGAGGTGTTGACCTCGGGGATGGGACCAACACCCGTCAAACCGGAACGATCGTCGTGCGGCAGGTCCGGGGGAAGCCCGTGCGACCGGCATGCCGGTCGCACGGAGACCGGACCCGCTGCTTACGACGACGTGCTCGTCGACACGGCCACCGGAATCGGCGCGGCCGGCACCGCAGGTGCGGCCTGCTGGTCGACCGCAGCCGGCGCTGCGTCCTTCGCCGGATCGGACACGGCCGGCATGTCGGCGGCCTGGGCCGCCGGTGCGGGCGCGGGTTCGGCTGCGACCGGCGTATCGGCGGCGGGCGGCGCGGCTTCCGGCGCCGGTGCGGCGGCGGCCTG
>NZ_CABVPP010000057.1 GCF_902499075.1 Burkholderia pseudomultivorans
CGAATCCGATCGTCCGACAGAAAATGCACCACAAAGCCCGCTGTGCGTCGCCCATACGGCGGCACCTCGGTGGTCGCAGTAAGCCATTGATCACCGCTGCGGTCTTTGTCGTAGGGTTTCGTGTCCCGCCGCCATTTGATCACGAGCTTCATGCCCGGATGCCAGTGAGCAGGAATGCTGATACAGCACACGAATCCCCCCCCTCCCGAACGCATCTGACCGTCCTTTTTAGGAAAAATATTCGGCCCACCCGCGGGGAACTCATCGCCTTCACTTCCGACGCGGAATTCTGCGATGTAATAGTCGGTATAGTTGTAACCGCTCACATCTGACGGGTTACTCTCGTTTCCGTCCGAGCAACCAGCAATCGTTCCGAGCAGCGAACCGATTAGCAAAACAAAAAACCGCTTCAGAACAGCGATATTCATCTCGAGATATCCTCGTTTGTATAGTCGCGATCAAGATGACGCATGACATCTGCGACAGCGGCTGGACAGTCGTGCCAATGCGCTCTTGCCCATTGCCTTATCAACTTTGCTTTCCACCAATCGCTCGTTGAATGGCTCAGGCCATCGAATGACGCTCATCGCCCTCTCCTAGCTTCTTGTTCAATTCCGGGTCCAGTACGCCCTGTACGATATAGGGATCGTCATCGTCGATTTTCGGAAGAATTCCTCTCTCATCTCTGATCTGGATTCGAATCCGATCGTCCGACAGAAAATGCACCACAAAGCCCGCTGTGCGTCGCCCATACGGCGGCACCTCGGTGGTCGCCGTGTACCATTTACCTGGGGTCTTCCCATCTTGGATTTTGTCAACCTTCCACTTGATCACTACCTTCATGCCTGGGCGCCAATGAGCGGGAATGCTGATACAGCATATGAATTTCCCTCCACCCGAGCGCGCTTGACCGTCCTTTTTAGGAAAAATATTCGGCCCACCCGCGGGGAACTCGTCACCTTCGCTCCCGACGCGGAATCCCGCGATGTAATAGTCGGTATAGTTGTAACCGCTCACATCTGACGGGTTGCTCTGGTTTTTGTCCGAGCACCCAAGAATCGTTGTCAGAAAGAGAACAACGAAAAGACCGGCAAAGCGTTTCAAAAAGAACACGATCATCTGTCAGCCTCCTGTCCATCTGGAGGCTTCGCTCGACTGCCGACATCACGCATCAAATCTCGCCAGATATATGCTGGAACCAGCTCAAACGCTTGCAGCAACGACGCCTCCCCTGCAACAGCCAATCGGATTGCCGATGGAATATCACCCTGGCGGTCGAACGCTTCGCCATACTGATACGAGGCCACGCAGAATGCATGAAGGTCTGCCCGAAGAGTCAGCCCCCATTGAACCGCGCGGTCATATCGGCGAAGAAAATCCCGGTACCTGATGGCATATGGCTGATTCGCATCGATCAAGCCAAGGTCGCTCAACTCGCTCATGAGCGCATGCGGCTCGTCGTGCCTTTCCAACGCATCGAGCTGCCGCTGATCGAGTGACAGCGAAAACTGCCCTACATGGTCGCCGTGCGAATGCTCGTCAATAGCGAGGTACTGCCACTCCGAGTTTGCACCGCGGTACATCCATGTGGTTATCGGGTGCATGAGTTCAATGCTCGCCGCTTTGCCGAAGACATCCACAATCGACGGAAGCGAGCGTGGATCGAACCAGCGAAGCAGAACCTGCATGCCTTCGCCGATGTCCGCAAAAAGAAAGCGTTGAAAATGAATCTTGAGCCCATCGATATCGAGCGCACTGCGCATCACCGTGAAGCATGGCCGATACCGATCCATCAGATCGACATGACGAACCCATTCGCTATGCGCGTCGTCGATCTCGAAAAGAATCGGCGCCGCGTTCCCGGCCTCCTCCTCAGGCAACCCTTCAAATAGCGACCGCACCTCCGGCGAAAACTCGAGCACCCATGCAGCAAGCGCCTCCGGGTACTGCGCCCCATCGGCCAGTCCGTAGAGTTTTCCGTTGTCGTCTGCTGTTTTCATAAGACCGGTCTCAAAGCCGCGGCACTATCGATGCACCGCTCTTCGCAGCTTTCAGCAGACATTCGATGCATACCTTGGGAACGTGAAGCTCAACGGGTACTTCGTCGGGTTTCGGGAAATAGTGGGTCGCTGCATGTGCCACCCAGACACCGCTGGTGCCGCTTTTGATGCTGCCCTGCTCAAGCTCGATATAGCTTCCGCCACCGTTGAGAACCAGTTTCTTCTGGGCCTTGATATGGATCGTGTCGCTGGTGACGTTGATCTCGAGTAGAGCCAGCAGATTGATCGCCTTCTGCAGTGCGTGTATGTCGATATCGCCATCCGCCGCGACGGACTTCATGCCTCCACGCGCTGCAAAATGACGCACCGAGTCCTGAGCGCTGACGAGGACGCTCCCGCTCGCCGATGCCGCAATGTGTGCTCCGCTCGTCAACGCGACGTGCTGACCGCTCGCGATATGCGTTGTCGCGGGGGTGGTGCTCTGGATACCGGCCGCGCCGGCAATGACGACGTGCGGCGCACCCAGTTCGGGAAAAACGTCGTCGGCGCGGCTTTGCGGTCCGCGTATGGCGGCGTTCTGTTTGGCCAGCGCTTCGGCGACTTCTTCCTGATGGGCGTTCGTGTCTTGCGCCGTGGCCTGTTGCGCAAGTTGAGCAATCGTCGACTGCCAACGCGTGGCTTCCTCCAACCGTGCAGTCGTTTCGCTCATGTCGGTCATATGGGCTTGTGCATTCGGACGTGCTTCCGTTGTAAGCAGCATCCCTCGCCCCGCACGAAACACGCCGTGGCCGTCCGTCCGCAACTCCGCCCCCCGGCCCCTTTCCTCCTGCCGCCCCGCATTCCCCGCAATACGCGTGATGTACCCCAGATTCAACTGCGAACACCCTTCATCGCTCGACAAATGCGCCTGAATCTTGCCGTTCGTATCGTCGAAAGCCAGCGTATTCGCCCGCCGGCCGCCGATTTCCTTGCTGCGATAACCGGCAAGCGCCTGGTTCTCCGGCAACGCGAACGGCGGCATATTGAATGCGTTGACCGCGCTCCCCACGACGATCGGCAAGTCCGGATCGCCATTGACGAAGGCAACCTCGACCTCCTGCCCCCGACGCGAAAGAAAGACGCCGCCGAACTGATCGCCATGCCACGCGCCGGCAACCCGTACCCAACAGCTGGAACGCTCGTCGTTCTTGCCGAGCCGGTCCCAGAGAAACTGCAGCTTCACCCGCCCGTAGGCATCGGTCCAGATTTCCTGGTTGTCGGGACAGGTCACGACGGCATACTCGACACCGTTCATCCGCGGCTTGGCAATCGTGCGCAGTAGCCGAAACGGCTCATTGGTCGGTTGCACCGTGAAATCCGCTTCGCACCGATACTGCTGACCGGCCCCGGACGCTTCGCCGATCTCTTCAATCGCCAGCCGGCAAGCAATCACCGCGTACTCGCGATTCGCCGCCTCTTGCGGGTAGTGCGACAGCACGAACGTCTGCCCGGTGACGATGCCGCGCAAATTGCCCTTGCCGTGTGCCCTCAATCCCTGACACCGCCAGGCCTGCATCTGCACCAACGTCAGGTATTCCGCTTCGGTGCGCGGCTCGTTGTGCGCGCCGGAGAGTCCGGCCGCCCCCGCTTGCGGCTGTGCGTAGTCACCCAACGAATAGCGCTCCTGATGGGCGAGGCCCGTATCGCGGGGATCCTCGCGCGTCACGGTCAGATTCGCTCGCGGCAACGTGTAGTCGTAGTCGACAGCCGTCACCGCGCCCGTGGTCAGCGCATGTGACACCGAGAATTCATGGATATGCTCCTCGTCGATGCGCCGACCGGTCGGCGGTTCGTAGCGAAGCTCGGCATAGGCGTTGCCGAGCGGCTTGAGCGCCCCCATCGAATCGCAAAGCACGAGCCGATGCTTGCCTTCGCCATGCTCGAAGAAGTAGCAGATACCCCACTCTTCCCACAAACGCTGCAGGAACGTCCAATCGCTTTCGAAATGCTGGCGCTGAATGTCGCGCTTGGGCCATACCTTGTTCGGCCGAGGCGTCGTCAGTCGTTTATCGACCGGAAACGGATAGGCCGACAGCACGGTATCCGTAATCTCGACAACCGTCATGTCCTGGAAAATGCGGCAGTCGCAATTCCTGGTCGCATGCCAGAGCCACGGCCGCAGCGTCAGCGCATAGACGATCGAACGGCCGTCTTCACGGACGATCGTCGCCTGACTGACAATGCCGGTGATTTCGCGCGTGCCTGCGCCGACATTCGCCATACCGGCACCACCGGCAAGGCCCGGAATGAAATGCCCACGGCCTTCGAGCTGGATCGATACGGTCACCTCCGTGCCGATCAGCGCATCGAGATCGACGTTCGCAGCGATGCTCGGCGAGAACGCGAGCGCGTCTGGCGTCTTCAGCTCCAGGACGTATTCGAACAACTCGCCTATCGTCTCGCCGCCCGCGAGCTTCACCGGCGTCAGCAGCGACTGACCACCGTATATCGGCAACGCCGCGCCGGAAACCGATAGCGTCCGTGATGCATCAAACAAAGCCATTCCGATGCCCCTTGAATCAATCGAGTCACTGACCGTATGCAATACGCTGATCCATAACGCCTACCCGGCCTTACTTCCAACCGTTAACAATGGAATGGGAATTTCCAAAAAATAGAGAAAACAACAAATAAACAATCACGCACATCACAGAGACAAGGCCGGCAAACATTCCCCCTGCAAAACGCTTTTCTCCGCGCATTGCAAAGAATCCGGCAACCACGATCACGGCAATCGGGGGCGCGAGAAAAAAGTATCCGCGCCAAAACAAGTTACGCATCGGATCGATAGATGTAACGGTCCAATACGCCGCGATAAAGAGCAACCAGGCGAGACCGAAACCGCGAAGCACAGGGCTTCCACGAGACGGTCCGGGTGTACGTTCAGTCAGATTTTCCATATCAAATTCGAGTCAAGCGCATGCCGAGATTGAATCAATTCGTTATCCAGTGCGTTCGTAACCATCGCCCTATGTGCGTACCCCCCAAAGCTCAAGCTTCAATGACGGAAACTCCCCCGCCACATGCAACGCGATCCCGCCGTGACGCACCACCTCCTCCCACAGCGCCCCGCCCTGTGTCAGCTCGTAATAGATATATCCCGCGTTGAACGGAATCTGCCGCGGCGGCACCGGCAGCGCCTGCATGCCGATGCCCGGCAAATGACTACGCACCAGGCTCGGCAGCTTTTCCGACGGCCCCGCCTTCGCCTGCGCGAGAAACTGCTGGCGCAGCACGTCGGGCGGCATCGCCGCATGCACGGCGAGCACCAGCGAAGCGAAACCCTGCATATCGGCTGGATCGACCACCGCATTGCGCATGCCGTGCCCCCGATCCTCGAGCGCGATGCTCTGCGCGCTACGCACGAGCACGGCATTGAGCAGCCGGTGCGTGTCGTCCACCAGCGGCTTCAGGCAAAGATGCGGTGTCGTATGCCGATAAGGCGGATGCGTATCGAGCGGACGGCGCGTGTCCGTGCGCAGATGGGTCGACAGCTCGCCCGCCATCGCGATCAGCAGCGTGTAGACCTCCGCCGGCGACGTGGTCGGCACGCGCAGCATGTGCTGCAGCAACGGCTCGTACCGGTTGAGGATCTGCAACAGCAGGTAATCCGTGACCGTCGCCGCACTCGCGGTCGTGTCGTCCGTGCCGGCCAGCCGCTGCGACAGCGCATTCGCGCGCAGATGAGCGAGATCGTGGATCTTCGTGACCCAGCTCGTCAGCAAATCGCTCGCGCCATAGCCCGATACGGGCGGCACGATCGTGTCGTCCAGTTCGATGCAGCCGTCCGCGCGAATGGTCTTTACGCTCGTCAGAGCAAGACCGATCCATGCGTTGCCGAGCTCCTTCTCCGGCACCAGACGCAGCCGCAGGTTCGACAGCTGGACGGACTCGGGCGCCAGCCCGATCGAATTCGAGTCGCGCAGCTCGGCATCGAACACCTGATAGCGCGCCATCGAATCGGGCGTATCCTCGAACGTCGTTTCCTCGCAGTTCGGCAAACGTACCGGCACGGCCAGATAGATCACCTGGTCGAGGTGTTCCGGACGGATCGTCAACGGCGGCGGCAGCGGCGTATTGCCCGGCGCGTCGAACGGCGTGCCGTCGGCGAACACGCCGGCGGCCGATTTGACGATCACTTTCCCGAGCGCGAGCGACTCCAGATCGAGCGCGTAATGCACGAAACCGAAGAAAAACGGCGACAGCGGCGCCGCCCGCATGTGCGCGTACTTCTCGAAGTAGCGCTCCTGTTGCTGGAAAAGCTGCGGTCTGAAAAACAACCCTTCCTGCCAGGCGACCTTGGCGTACCAGCTCATACGTCTCGTCCGTTTCGTTGCACGACGTGTTTCATTTCTTCGTTTCCTCGATCGTGACGGCCTTGGCCGAGAGATCGACAGTCAGCTTCAGCTTCGGTGTAACAAGCCGATACCACGCCTTGTCGGGCGCGGCAGGCATCGTGTAGACCGACCGCCATACCGCATTCGGCAGATCGCGATAGGCCGCGATCACGCCGATGGCAGTCGTTTCCGGATCGGGCCGCCGGACAACTTTCCGATGCTCGCTGGGGCGCAACTGGAACTGGTCGCGCTTGACGACGTCGGTGGCCAGCACCGTCTTCTCCTGTGTTTCCAGCGAGAAGAAATCCGCCGCCTCGAATGCATTGCCGTTCTTCAGCTCGTAGAGACGCACCAGGATCGGCGCCGCGTGTCCGCGATCGTCCGGATTCACGTCGGATGCCGCGTTGATGGCCAGTTCGAGCCGAATCGGCACCTTCGGCCTCGGTTCGCCGCTCGCGCAGGCGGAGAGCAGCACGACCGCGGCGGCCGAAGCGGCAGTCAGAATCGAACGCATACGAAATTCACCTCGATGAACCACGCAATGCGCCGCACGCGGAGAACGCAAATGCGCTGCCGCGCGCGACGCATCGCGCTTACGCTTCCTTGTTGCCCTTGATGTCGAAGCTCGCCGTGACGGCGCCGCCGCTTCCGCCCTGCGCGTTCTGCACGACATACTCCTGCTTGACCTTCGAGAACGACAGCGACACCGTCTCGCGGCTCTTTTCCTCGCCGGCCTTGCTGCCCGACGGCTTCACGCGCGTGACGATCACGTCGCTCATCGTCAGCTTCAGGTATTCGAGCGGGTTGCCGCCGGCCTTGCGCATCACCAGCACGGCCTGGTCGATGTGCTTGCCCGTCAGCGCGTACTTCATCAGGTTCGGGCTCGCGCGGTCGATGTTGTGTTCGAACGTGAGATCCTTGACGGTCGCCTTCCCGGCGCCGCCGCCGCTCCCCGAATGCATCGACGATTCCTGCAGGATTTCCCAGTCCCAGTTCAGGACTTCGATCTCGTCCTTGTGCTTGTCGTCGAGCGATTCGCCGTTGATGCCGTCGATCTTCAGAAAAATGTCCTGTGCCATGCGTAGTACTCCTTTTAGTGAACGTTGGAATCGGGCCGATCGTCGTCTGCCGAAGCGGTTCGACGTGCGGCCTTGCGGGACCTGCCGGATGCTTAAGCGGCTTCCTTGATCGACGGCAGCTTCGTCACGAGCCGCAGCGAAACGGTCAGCCCTTCGAGCTGGAAGTGCGGGCGCAGGAAGAACTTCGCCTGGTAGTAGCCGGGATTGCCTTCGACGTCCTCGACCAGCACCTCGGCCGCCGCGAGCGGCCGGCGCGCCTTCGTGTCCTGCGACGAGTTCGCGGGGTCGGCGTCGACGTAGTTCATGATCCATTCGTTGAGCCAGCGCTGCATGTCCTCGCGCTCCTTGAACGCGCCGATCTTGTCGCGCACAATGCACTTCAGGTAATGCGCGAAGCGCGAACAGGCGAACAGGTACGGCAGGCGCGCCGACAGATTCGCGTTGGCGGTTGCGTCGGGGTCGTGATACTCGGCCGGCTTCTGCAACGACTGGGCGCCGATGAAGGTCGCGTGATCGGTGTTCTTGCGATGCACGAGCGGGATGAAGCCATTCTTCGACAGCTCGGCCTCGCGACGATCCGAGATCGCGATCTCGGTCGGGCACTTCATGTCGATTCCGCCGTCGTCGGTGGGGAACGTATGGCACGGCAGGTTGTCGACCGTGCCGCCGGATTCGACGCCGCGGATCAGCGAGCACCAGCCGTACTGCTTGAACGAGCGGTTGATGTTGACGCCCATTGCATACGCCGCGTTCGCCCAGCCGTAGCGGCTGTGGTCGGAGCCGTTCGTGTCTTCCTCGAAGTCGAACTGGTCGACCGGATTGGTCTTCGCGCCGTACGGCAGCCGCGCCAGGAAGCGCGGCATCGCGAGGCCGACGTAGCGCGCATCCTCGGTATTGCGCAACGAATTCCACGCGGTGTATTCGAGGTTCTGCGTGAAGATCTTGGTCAGGTCGCGCGGGTTCGCCAGTTCCTGCCACGACTCCATCTGCAGCACCGAAGGCGCCGCACCGGTCACGAACGGCGTGTGAGCGGCCGCCGCCACCTTCGCGATCGAACCGAGCAGGTCGACGTCCGGCGGCGTGTGGTCGAAGTAGTAGTCGGCCACGATGCACCCGTACGGCTCGCCACCGAGCTGGCCGTATTCCTGTTCGTAGATCTGCTTGAAAAGCGGGCTCTGGTCCCACGCCAGCCCCTTGTAGCGCCGCATCGTGCGATGCAGTTCGGCCTTCGACACGTCCATCACGCGGATCTTCAGGTGCTCGTCCGTCTCGGTGTTCGACACGAGATGGTTCAGGCCGCGCCACGCGGATTCGAGCGCCTGGTAGTCGTCGTGATGCAGGATCAGGTTGATTTGCTCGGAAAGCTTGCGATCGATCTGCGCGATGATGGCCGCGATGCTCTTGTAGGCGTCGTCGCTGATCGTGATCGACTGCGAGAGCGCCTGCTCCGCGAGCGTCTGCACCGCATGTTCCACCGCCGCGCGGGCCTGGTCCGTCTTCGGCCGGAATTCCCGCTCCAGCAGTTGCGTGAAATCGGACTGGGTAGCGGCCTGCGTCTCGATGGCCTGTACTTGCTGTTTTGCCATGATGGTCATCCTCGATCGGTTTGTCGGTCAGCTCGCGTCGCCGGGATCGGCCGCGTCCGCTTCATGGCGCTCCGGTCGCGGCGCTGCGGCCAGCGACTTCAGCAGCGCCGGGTCCTGCAGCAACTGAGTCACGAGCGCCTCCGCGCCCGACTTGCCGTCCATGTAGGTCTGCAGGTTCGCCAGCTGCGTACGCGCCTGCAGCAAACGGCGCAGCGGCTCGACCTTGTCGGCGATCGCGGCCGGCGAGAAGTCCTCCATGCTTTCGAAGGTCATGTCGACCATCATCTGGCCTTCGCCCGTCAGCGTATTCGGCACGGCGAACGCGACGCGCGGCCGGATCGCCTTCATGCGCTCGTCGAAGTTGTCGATATCGATTTCCAGAAAGCGGCGCTCCGACACCGCCGGCAGCGGCTCGACCGGATGCTTGCCGGAGAGGTCGGCAAGCACGCCCATCACGAACGGAAGCTCGACTTTCTTCTCCGAGCCATACACTTCGACGTCGTACTCGATCTGCACACGCGGCGCACGATTGCGCGCGATGAACTTCTGCGAACTGCTAGCGGACATGAACGGTCTCCTGCCGGTGGTTGACGGATGTCGAGCTCAACGACGTGGCTCGGCGGAATGGGAAGGGGTGGCCTCGAACGTCAGCGCCTGCGCCGGCGACGCGGAGGAATCGGTTACGCCAATCGCGATGCGCGCGAGCGGCATGCGCGATGCGAACGCATCGAGCCAGAGCGCGGAAAGGCGCGGCAGCACATGCTGTTCGATGAAGCCGATCAGCACGCGCGCACCCGTCTCCTGAACGAGGCAACGGCCGACGATGTAGTGCACGACTGCGTCGTCGCAGACGAGCACGATGTCGTGACTGTCCGCCATGCGTTTCGCGACGCGGTCCAGATGCAGGCGGACGATGCTCGCGAGCGCGTCGGCGGCGAGCGGCCGGTACGGCACGACGGTCACACGCCCCATGAACGCCGCCGGGAATACCTTCAGCAGTTCCGGTGCAAGCGCGTCGCGCAGGCCGTCGAGATCCGGCGTCAGCGCCGGGGCCGCACACAGGCTCGCGCTAAGCTCGGCGCCGACGTTGCTCGTCAGCAGGATGGTGGTATGGCGGAAGTCGATATGGCGGCCGTCGCCGTCCTCCATGTAGCCCTTGTCGAACACCTGGAAGAACATTTCGTGCACGTCGCGATGCGCTTTCTCGATCTCATCGAGCAACACGACCGCGTAGGGCCGCCGGCGCACCGCTTCGGTCAGCACACCGCCCTCGCCGTAACCGACATAGCCGGGCGGCGCGCCTTTCAGGCCCGACACCGTGTGCGCTTCCTGATACTCGCTCATGTTGATCGTGATCAGGTTCTGCTCGCCGCCATATAGCGCCTCGGCCAGCGCCAGTGCCGTCTCGGTCTTGCCGACGCCGGACGGGCCGGCAAGCAGGAACACGCCCAGCGGCTTCTTCGGATCGGTCAGCCCCGACCGCGCGGTCTGCACCCGCTCGCCGATCAGGCCCAGCGCATCGCTTTGCCCGATCACGCGTGCCGCGAGCGTTTCCGGAAGGCGGCGCACGGCGGCAATCTCGTCGGTGACCATGCGGCCGACCGGGATGCCGGTCCAGTCCGACACGATCTCGGCGACGATGGCGGCGTCGACCTCGGGAAAGACGAGCGGCGCATCGCCCTGCAGCGCGGCCAGCGTCCGTTCGAGTTCGCGCAAGCTGTCGAGCGATACCGGCGAATCCGCCGCGTCCGTAATCGCGGCTTCGCGCGCGGAAAGCAACGCCTGCGCGGCCTGCGCCTGTGCGCACCAGCGATCCGCGAGCGCCGTTTCTTCCGTCACCAGCGCGTCGATGCGCATGCGCACGCGATGCAATGCCTTGTCCGCATCGAGACCGATACGGGCCTCCTGCACCAGCAGCTTCTCTTCGATACGCGCGGCAGCCAGGCGTTGCCGCACGTCGTCCAGCTCGCGCGGCGTCGCGTGCTGCGACAGCGCCACGCGCGCGCACGCGGTGTCGAGCAGGCTGATCGCCTTGTCGGGCAATTGACGGGACGGAATGTAACGATGCGACAGCGTCACGGCGGCACGGATCGCTTCGTCCCGTACGACGACGCCGTGATGCGAGGAAAACGTCGACGCGAGGCCGCGAACCATGTCGGCCGCCGCCGCTTCGGACGGCTCCGCGACCTGCACCACCTGAAAGCGCCGCGTCAGCGCCGGATCCTTCTCGATATGTCGCTTGTATTCGGTCCAGGTCGTCGCGCCGATGGTGCGAATCGTGCCGCGCGCGAGCGCCGGTTTCAGCAGGTTGGCGGCGTCGCCGGTGCCGGCTTGCCCGCCCGCGCCGATCAGCGTATGGATTTCGTCGACGAACAGGATGATGGGCGCGGCCGAGCGCGCTGCGGCCTCGAGTACGCCCTTCAGGCGAGCCTCGAATTCCCCCTTCATGCTGGCCCCTGCGAGCAGCGCGCCGACATCGAGGCTCAGCAGCCTCACGTCGGCCAGATTCGGCGGCACGTTGCCCGCCGCGATCGCTCGCGCCAATCCTTCCACCACCGCAGTCTTGCCGACGCCGGCCTCGCCGGTGATCAGCGGGTTGTTCTGCCGCCGACGCAGCAGCACGTCGATCATGGTGCGGATTTCGAGTTCGCGGCCGACAACGGGATCGATTTCGCCGGCGCGCGCCCGCGCAGTGAGATCCAGGCAATACCGCTCGAGCGCGTTGCCCTGCGGCGCGCCCGACACGGCACCGGACGCCTCGCCCGGCAGCGCCGGCGCAAGCTCGCTGCGATCGTACGGCTCGTCCGCTGCCTCCGGCGACCCGTCGATCCAGGCGGGAAGCACGTCGCCGAGATTGGCCGCCGGTATCTTGGCGAACTCGGCGGAAATGGCGAGGAGCACGCGCCGCAGTTCGGGTGTCGAGACCAGCGCTGCGACCAGCCATGCGCCGCGCACGCGACGATCGCCATGGCCGAGGGTCGCCAGCACCCAGCCGCGCTCGATGGCCGTTTCGATGTGCCAGGAGAAATCGCTGATCGAGCTCGCGCCGGCCGGCAGCGCAGCCAGCGCCCGCGCAAGGTCGCGCTCGAGCGCATCGCAATCGATATCCGCATGGCGCACGATCCGCTGCAGGTCGCCGTCCGGCTGCTGGAGCAGTTGGTGCAGCCAGTGGACGAGCTCGACGAACGGGTTCCCGCGCAGCTTGCAGAAACGCGTCGCCGATTCGATTCCCCGGTAGAGCTCGACCCCGAGCTTGCCGAACAAGGTCTGGCGTGAAATGTTCATGATGGTCTTGTTTTGTTCGTTAGCGTGTTGCGAACGAATACGCCACGGCAATCAGGACTCCTTTCTGGTCACCATGCCAGGCGTGATCTCGATCATTCGAAACACACCCCTCTCTCAGATTCTAAAAAAACGGCCGACTCGAATCAGGACCGAATTATCAACACGAAACAATAAAAACGTCAACGCATTAATTGCATCTAAAGCTCTTAATAAAATTTCAGACTCGTCCTATATTCAATCGCATCGAACCCGTGCCTAACCCATCTATCGGTCATGTACGATCCACACGCCTTCCCCGGCCCGAATCACCCCCTTCAACTCATTGTTATTTCGAGATAAAAAGCGAAACACCACCATCCTCAACACAAGAAAAAGACATCAGTCTTTTGATTCCAATAAGATTTTTATTTGATCTGTTGCAGTCTTTAACAATCTATTTTCACCCCGCCCTCCACCATTTTCTCGACCAGGCACTTTTTTGAGACGAAAGATTGATCGATACTCTCGTTTTATTTTCAGTTCTTTCGCACACCGGACCCGTCCATGCGCTTCCGTCGCCCATCCTGGCATCGTCAGCCGAACATGCCGCCCGTCGCATCCGCGCCGGACAAAGCACGTCCGCAGCCCGTTACCGACGCGTTGCGGCTCGACGGCGCCTTCGGTTCCGCACACGCCGACGACGACATGCTCGGTCAGCTCGGTATCGGCACGCGGGAAGGCGCGGCCACCCGTCCACGTGACGCGGAGGACACGGCCGGTATCGAGTCCGGTCACACCGATGCGCTGATCGACGCGCTCCATGCACAGTACTGGCGCGCCCTCGCCGACCCCGGCGCGCCGATTGCTTCGACGTGGGCTCCGTCGGTGAACGACACGCTCACGTCCCCGATCGCGCCGGATCACCCGCACGCCCCGCCTCCCTGCGAAAGCCATCGGCATTCGGACTCGATCGAGACATTCCTGTCCGGCAATCGCACGATCGAGGATGCCTTCGGTCGTCTGGACGGACGCGCGGAAACGACGATCGACGGCGAATCCGTTCCGGAGATCCTGCGACTGTTCGCGCCACCCGAGTTCCATGCCGAGTCTGCGGGCAGCGCTCCCGCCCCGCCGCCGCTAACCCGGCGAGAGCACCATGCGCTGTCCGTGGACAGCCCGCTGGCCGCGCCCTTGCGCCAGGACTCGCCATGACCGAACGCAGAAAACGCCAGTCCGGCGCCGATGCACCGACTGTTCGTACGCCGCGGCGAGCCAGCTCGCATCTGATGCCGACGCTGCTAGACCGCCTGCGCGATGACGCACCGCATCGACGGACCGAAGCCCCCGACGAATACACGGTCACGCGCAGGCAGATGCGCGACATCGTGCAGCGCGATCTCGCCTATCTGCTCAACACGACGAGTATCGAAGACCGGATCGATCGTGCGCGCTATCCGCAAGCCGCCGCGTCGACGGTGAATTTCGGCGTACCGCCGCTTGCCGGCACCTTTATCGCATCGCGCCGGTGGAGCGACGTCGAAACCATGATCCGCCGCGCCATCGGCGATTTCGAGCCGCGCCTGATTCCGGATTCGCTGGTGGTATCGCCCCGCACCGATCCCGATGCCGATACCGCGGGCGAACATCACAACGTGCTCGCCTTCGAAGTGCGCGGCCTGATTCACATGGATCCGTATCCGCTCGAATTCATGGTGCAAAGCTCGCTGGACCTCGAAACGAGCGAAATCCGCATCACGGGCATGCGCGCCGGCTGAGCGCGGCACACACCACGATCACAACGAGGCCTCTCCGATGGACCCGCGACTGCTCGACTACTACAACCAGGAACTCATTTACATGCGCGAGCTCGCCGCCGAGTTCGCGCATGCGCATCCGAAGATCGCACGGCGGCTCGGCATGCAGGCCGGCGAAGTGGCGGACCCTTATGTCGAGCGCCTGATCGAATCGTTCAGCTTCATGGCCGCGCGCATGCAGATCAAGCTCGATGCGGAGTTTCCGCGCTTCACGGAAAGGCTGCTCGAGGTCATCTACCCGAACTACGTCGCGCCGACCCCGTCGATCTCGATCGCTCGCCTGTACCCCGGACAGTCCGAAGGCAGCCTCGTCGATGGCTACCGCCTCGCGCGCGGCACCACGTTCACCGCGCAGATTCCCGACGGCGAGCGCACGGCCTGCCGGTTCACGAGCGGACAGGACGTCACGCTGTGGCCGCTCGCGATCACTGACGCCCGGCTGACCGGCATTCCACCGGACATCCCGGCGCTGGAGCGCTATAGCGCGCCCGATACGCCAGTGCGCGGGGCGCTGCGGATCAGGCTCGCGACCACCGGCAACATGCGGATCGCCGACCTGAAAGGACTCGACCGACTTCCGGTCTATCTGGCGGGCGACGAACAGGTCGCGTCGCATCTGTTCGAATTGCTGCATGCAGGCGGCATCGCCTCGGTAATCGGCGCACCCGGCGAATTTGGCAGGCCCGGCCGCGCACCGGCGGCCGTCACCGAGCGCGCGGTCGAACACGAAGGACTGCGCACCGATCAGAGCCTGCTGCCGCTGAACTGGGCCAAGTTTCACGGGCACAATCTGCTGCACGAGTACTTCGCCTGCCCCGCGCGGTTCTGGTTCTTCGCGTTGAACGGCCTTGCCGAAGGGCTCTCGCGCATCGACGGCCGGGAAGTCGAGATCGTCGTGCTGCTCGACCGTGCGCCGGGGCCGCTCGCCAATCTCGTCGATGCGTCGCGCTTCGCGCTCTTCTGCACGCCCGTCGTCAATCTGTTCCGCAAGCACACCGATCGGGTCGAGATCTCGCCGCGCGACACCGAATTCCATCTCGTTCCGGCTCGACTCACGCCGCTCGACTACGAGGTGTTCTCGGTCAGCGCCGTCTACGGGCAGGTCGCCGCCACGTCCTCCGAACTCGAATTCCGGCCGCTCTATCAGACGCTGAACAACGACGAAGGCAATCACGGGCGCTATTTTTCGGTACGGCGCGAGCGGCGCCTGCTGTCCGATTCGGCGCGCCGCTACGGAACGCGCACGCCGTACGTGGGGACGGAGGTGTTTCTCTCGCTGGTCGACCAGGCCGAGGCGCCTTATGGCGAAAACATCCGCTTCCTGTCGGTCGACGCGCTGTTGACGAACCGCGATCTCGCCACGCTCGTGCCGCGCGACGGTGTGCGCGACCTCGAGACCGCACAATCCGCGCCGGTCGACAGCATCGGTCTGATCCGCCCGCCGAGCGCACCGTT
The DNA here is from genome assembly GCF_902499075.1 of Burkholderia pseudomultivorans. Taxonomy (GTDB): domain Bacteria; phylum Pseudomonadota; class Gammaproteobacteria; order Burkholderiales; family Burkholderiaceae; genus Burkholderia; species Burkholderia pseudomultivorans. The sequence continues at coordinate 15,575 of NZ_CABVPP010000057.1, forward strand.
ACCGCCGTATGCCGAGCGGGAAATGGCATGGCGTCTGATCCGCCAGCTGAACTTCGACCATCTGCCGTTCGAGGCGCTCGATCATCGCGAAGGCGGCCAAGGCCTGCGCGACCTGCTGCGCCTGTATCTCGTGGATGGCGACACCGGGCAGCGCCGGCAGGTCGAAAGCCTCGTCGGCGTGAAAACGCGCCCCGTCACGCGCAAGCTGCCGGGAACCGGCCCGATGACCTTCGGTCGCGGCATCGAATGCGCGCTGACGGTCGACGAGACGGGCTTCTCGGGCGTGAGCCCCTATCTTTTCGGCACGATCCTCGAACACTGGCTCGCGCGGCACGTGTCGATCAACAGCTTCACGCAGACGGAACTGCATTCGATGCAACGCGGCCGGATCGCGCGCTGGCCGGCGCGCACCGGTACGCGCGGAGCCCTGTGATGCAGCGCGCCACGCTCTGCGCACCGCTGCGCGACAACGCGCTGTCGCCCGAGCTGCTCGACGCCCTGCAGGCCGAGCCCTGGCGTTTCGGGTTCCTGTCGTTGCTGCGGCGGATCGGCGCGAACCCCGCGATCGATCCGGTCGGCACCGCGCGCCGGCCGCAGGCCGAACCCTTCCGACTGGGCCAGCAGCCGAGCCTGACCTTCGCTCCGCGGGAAATCGCGAGCGCACACGAAGCAGCCGGGCGACTCAAGGTGCGGCTGTTCGGCCTCGGCATGCTGGGGCCCAACGGCCCGCTCCCCGTCCACGTGACCGAAATCGCGAGGGATCGGGAAAACAGCCGTCGCGACACGACCACGGCGGACTTCTTCGACATCTTCCATCACCGGTTCTTCACGCTGTTCTATCGTGCGTGGGCCTCCGCACAGGCAGCTGCGGGCCTCGACCGGAAGCACGACGAACGGTTCTCGTTCTATATCGCCAGCCTGGTCGGACACGACATCGGCGAGATCGACCGGGGCGCCCTTCCGTCGCATGCGCGCCTGGCCGCCTCGGCCCATCTCGTTCGCGAATCGCGCAATCCGGACGGCCTGCGCGCGACGCTTGAACATTATTTCGGCGTCCCGGTCGCCGTGGACGAAAACGCCTTTCACTGGATCGAAATCGATCCGGCCGACTGCGGGCGCATGGGCTATCCGGGCGCCGCCGCGACGATGGGCCGCGGCGCCGTGCTCGGGCGCGTCGCGCCGGACCGCCAGCACCGGTTCCGCATCGTGATCGGCCCCGTCGATCTCGACGCGTACCTGCGCTTCACACCGCAAGGCGAAGACCTGCCGCGACTCGTCGAGTGGGTTCGGGCCTTCGTCGGCCGCGAGCTCGAATGGGAGCTCGAGCTTCGCATCAAGCCCGAGAGCGCGCCGCCGGCCGTAATGGGCGGCCGGCAGCGGTTGGGCTGGTCCGGTTGGCTGGGCCGGCCTGCACCCGACCGGCCGATCACCGGCATGCGCTTCGAGCCCGAACGCCATGCACGCCATTTCAATCGCCGCGATACGGCCTCCGAACATCGACCATGAGCAGGAAATCGTCCACCACGCAGAACAAGCCCGGCCGGGCGGCCGCCGCCGATACGTCGCAGAAGAACTGGCTCGCGCCGTTGAGCGAGTCGGCGCCGTGCGGCCCGGATCTCGAATACGACCATGATTTCGTGGTGCTGTTTGCCGGCACCGCGCCCAGGCAGGACGTGCAATACGGCGGCTTCGTCGGTTCGCCCGATCCGCTGAACTGGAGCGAGATCGAGCGAGACTGCCGGCGGCTGATGACGCGGACGAAGGACATGCGCGTCGCCGTGCTGCATGCGCGCTGCCGCACGCGCCTGGGCGGCGTGGCAGGTCTTGCGGATGGAACGGGGCTACTGGCGGCCTGGTTGCGGGCGTTTCCGGAACAGGTGCATCCGCAGGCCGAGGTCGACAACGATCGCCATGCCGCGCTGGAGATGCGGATGAATGCGTTGCAGGCGCTGTCGGATCCGGACGGCTTGCTGGCCGACGTGCGGGAAATCGTCCTGACGCGATCGACCGCGACCCGGCTGCAGGTACGCGACGTCGAGCGTGCGTTCGCGCATCCGCGCCCAGCCGATGCGCTCGCACCCGATTCGGTCGCGCTGCAGTTGCAGAACCTGCGCGAACAGCAGCCGTCGACGATGCAGGCCTTCGACGACGCGATCTCGAACCTCTCCGCCATCGATGCGTGGTGCGCGACGCACCTCGAGACGTTCCTGCCGGATTTTTCCCCGTTGATTCGCCTGCTCCGGCTCTTTCAGGCGGGTGAACCACAAGGCGGCACACGATCCGGCACGCTGCCTTCGGCCAAACCCGAGGAATGCGGCACGCCTGCGCTGCCGGCGTTCGCCGAGGCACCGCTTGTGCCGTCCCATGCAAATGACGCGCAAGCGGCCGCCCGAAGTTCGACATCCGTTGTCGCATCCGCCTCCGTTGCGCCGACGAACCGGCAGGCCGCGTTGACGTTGATCTGCGCGGCACGCCACTGGTTCGAGACGCACGAACCGAGCAGCCCCATTCCGGTGCTGCTCAGACGCGCCGAACAATTCGTCGGAAAACGCTATGTCGATGTCGTCAAGGCCATCCCGCCGGAACTGCTCGCGCAATGGGAAGAGGCAGACGAATCATGACGGCATCCCGTCATGCCCCGGCGTAGCGGGATGCCGCGCACACCCGGCGCTCAACTCTCGACATCCTCCAGACTAAACACCTCCGTCTTGTCGTTATACGAAAACACTTCGCCATAACGCCCCCAGTCGATCACGGCATCGAGTGTCTCCTCGGCCGCGTCGTCCGACAGGAAATCCTCCAGCTCCTGCTCGAAGCGCACGCGCGGCGCGCGATGCCCCGGCCGCTCGTTCAGCACCTTCCTGATCCGCGCGGCCAGCGGCACGTGCTTCAGCAGGTGATCGGCGAACATCAGCTTGCGCTCCTGCGTGCCGAACTCCGCGAACACGCGCGCGGGCGGCGTCAGGAATACGTCCCCTTCCCGCACGTCCGCGAAGCCGAGGTACTGCAGCACTTCCGCGATCGGGAACAGGTCGTCGACCTCCAGATGCAGCGACCGCGCGATTTCCGGCATGTCCGCACGGCCGTGGTACGGCGCCATCGCGAGCGTCTCGATCAGGCCGGCCATCAGGTTGGTCGACACGCGCGGCAGCCAGCTGCCGAGTTCGAGTCCTTTCCGGGTCGCTTCGCCGGTCTGGCGGGCCGTCATCTTCGCGTAGATGTCGTCGACCAGCTTGCGGAAGTCGGGGTCCAGCCGGTTGCGCGGATGCTTGAACGGCACCTTGATCTCGGCGATCACCCGGCCCGGGTTCGACGACAGCACCAGGATCCGGTCGCACATGAACACCGCTTCCTCGATGTTGTGCGTGACGATCAGCACCGACTTGATCGGCATGCGGCCCTGCGTCCACAGGTCGAGCAGGTCGGTACGCAGCGTCTCGGCCGTCAGCACGTCGAGCGCGGAGAACGGTTCGTCCATCAGCAGGATCGTCGGATCGACGACCAGCGCGCGCGCAAAGCCCACGCGCTGCCGCATCCCGCCCGACAGCTCGCGCGGATACGCGTTCTCGAAACCGTCGAGACCGATCAGGTCGATCGCGGCCAGCGCGCGCTCGCGCCGCTCGCGTGCATCGACGCCGAGTGCTTCGAGGCCGGCCTCCACGTTCTGCAGCACGGTCAGCCACGGGAACAGCGCGAAGGTCTGGAACACCATCGCGACGCCTTCGGCCGGCCCGCGCAACGGCTTGCCGAGATAGGTCACGTCGCCGTCGGTCGGCTCGATCAGCCCGGCGATGATCCGCAGCAGCGTCGACTTGCCGGAACCGGAACGGCCGAGCAGCCCGACGATCTCGCCTTCGCGCAGCGACAGGTTCGCATCGTCGAGCACCAGCAGTTCGCCCTGGGTCTTGTTGAAACCTCGACAGACGTGCTCGACGCGCAGGATTTCGTCACCCAGGCGCGGCGGCTGGGCGGTCGGCGGCGTCTGGACGGGGGCATTCACAACATTCGGATTTTGCATCGCGCTTACTCTCAGTCGAGACGGAGCCGGGATTCCGCATAGGCATACATCGGGCGCCACAGCAGACGGTTGAACAAGGTAACGAACAGGGACATCACGGCGATGCCCAGGATGATCTTCGGAAAGTCGCCGGCGGCCGTCATCTGCGCGATGTACGCGCCCAGCCCGTGCGCGACGACTTTCGTATCGCCCCACTGCACGAACTCCGACACGATGCTGGCGTTCCATGCGCCGCCCGATGCGGTGATCGCACCCGTCACGTAGTACGGGAAGATGCCCGGCAGGATCGCCTGCCGCCACCACTGCCAGCCGCGAATACGGAAATTCTTCGTGGCTTCCTTGTAATCGTTCGGGTAGGACATCGCACCGGCGATCACGTTGAACAGGATGTACCACTGCGTGCCGAGCACGATCAGCGGCGACAGCCAGATGTCCGCGTTCAGACGAAAGTGGACGATCACGATCACGAACACCGGAAACAGCAGGTTCGCCGGGAATGCGGCGAGAAACTGCGCGAGCGGCTGAATCTTCTCCGCGAGCGCGGGACGCAGCCCGATCAGCACGCCGAGCGGCACCCAGATCACCGATGCGATCGCGATCAGCACGAGCACGCGCAGCAGCGTGATGAGCCCGAGCATCAGCACGTGGCCGACCTCGGCCATCGTCACGCCGGTGCTCACGTACGACACGACGCGCCACACGACGTAGACGGTCAGCACGATCACGAGCGCGCCCCACACGATGTCGCCGACGCGCGAAGAACGACGCGCCGACGCGTCGCGGTCGCGCGCACCGCGCAGCGACGGGACGCGCAGCGGCACGCGCGCCGCCTGCGACAGCAGCCAGCCGGCCGGCACCAGCAACTGGTGAATCAGCCGCGTGCGGCGCAGCATGTCGAGCAGCCACGATTGCGGCGCGTCGCCGGACGCGGTGTTCTCCATCCGGAACTTGTCGGCCCATGCGACGAGCGGGCGAAACAGGAACTGGTCGTACGCGAGAATCACGACCGTCATCGCGACGATTACCCAGCCCACCGCGCCGAGGTTCTTGTCGGCGATCGCCTGCGCAAGATATGCGCCGATCCCCGGCAGCGTGATCGTCTGGTTGCCGACCGTGATCGCCTCCGACGCGACCACGAAGAACCAGCCGCCCGACATCGACATCATCATGTTCCAGATCAGGCCCGGCATCGAGAACGGCACCTCGAGCTTCCAGAAGCGCTGCCACGCCGTCAGGTGAAAACCGCGCGACACTTCGTTCAGGTCGCGCGGCACCGTGCGCAGCGACTGGTAGAAGCTGAACGTCATGTTCCACGCCTGGCTCGTGAAGATCGCGAAGATCGCCGCCAGCTCCGCGCCGAGCACGCGGCCCGGGAACAGCGCAAGGAAGAACGTGACCGTAAACGAGATGTAGCCGAGCACCGGCACCGACTGCAGGATGTCGAGGATCGGGATCAGCACCATCCCCGCGCGGCGGCTCTTCGCGGCAAGCGTGCCGTAGACCAGCGTGAACGCGAGCGACGCGACCATCGCCGCGAGCATTCGCAGCGTCGTGCGCAGCGCGTATTCGGGCAGGTTCGACGGGTCGAGCGAGATCTTCTGCGTCTGCAGCGTGGCGATCGGCGCCATCGTCTCGTGGAAGCCGACGATGGCCATCGCGAGCAGGCAGATGATCAGCGGAAACGCGACGGCATCCCAGCGGTTGGGCAGCACGCGCCACGCCGAAGCGTTCGCGGTGCGGTTCGGATCGAAACTGATATCCATCGGTAGCGTCTTCTGTTGGATTGGAAAGCGATGGAGCCGGCCGGATCATGTCCGGCGGCCGTGGCCGGCAGTCGCGCGGATCAGAAGATCCGGTGCAGCGCCCAGTACAGCACGGCAGACAGCGCGATCGACGCGGGCAGCGTCAGCACCCACGCGAGCACGAGGTTGCGCACCGTGTCCCAGCGCAGGCCCGAGCCGCTCGCCGTCATCGTGCCGGCCACGCCCGACGCGAGCACGTGCGTCGTCGATACCGGCAGTCCGTATGCGTCGGCCATGCCGATCGTCAGCATCGCGACGGCTTCGGCCGATGCGCCCTGCCCGTACGTGAGATGCGACTTGCCGATCTTTTCGCCGACCGTCACGACGATCCGCTTCCAGCCGACCATCGTGCCGAGGCCGAGCGCAATCGCAACCGCGACCTTCACCCAGGTCGGGATGAATTTCGTCGCGTGGTCCATCTGCTTCTTGAACGCTTCGAGCGCGCTCGCGTCCTCGATGGAGAATGCCGGCGCCTTCGCCTTTTCCATCAGGCGAATCGCCTCGGACGCGACGTACATATTGTTGCGCACGTTGTCGACGAGGTTCTGCGGCACCGACGAAATCCCGCCGGCCTGCGCGACCTGGTCGGCGATCGTGTCGGCGAGCTTGCGCAGCGCCGGCACGGTCGCCGGCGTCAGCGTGCGCGTGCGCACGTATGCCTCGACGTCGGCGCGCGCGTCGGCGGACGACGCGGACGCATCGCCGTACTTCGCGAGCGTCGTCGACGCGTGACGCGCGACCGCGACGAACGTGCTGGTCTGATCGGGCGTCACGGCCTTGTTCAGCGCGTATGCGGTCGGCATCACGCCGATCAGGATCAGCATGATCAGGCCCATGCCCTTCTGCCCGTCGTTCGAGCCGTGCGCGAACGACACGCCCGTGCACGTGAGGATCAGCAGCAGGCGAATCCAGAACGGCGGCGGCGTGTTGCGCTTCGGCTCCCGGTACAGCGCGGGCACGCGCACGACCGCCTTCAGCACCAGCAGCACCAGCGCGGACAGCACGAAGCCGATCAGCGGCGAGAACAGCAAGGCCTTGCCGACGCCGAGCGCCTGGTTCCAGTCGACGCCGCTCGTGCCCGACGGGCCGCTGACGATCTGGTTCATCCGGCCGACGCCGATGATCGAGCCGACCAGCGTGTGCGAGCTCGACGACGGCAGTCCGAAATACCAGGTCGCGAGGTTCCACGTGACGGCCGCGATCAGCAGCGCGAACACCATTGCGAAGCCCGCGCCGCTGCCGACCTGCAGGATCAGTTCGACGGGCAGCAACTGCACGATGCCGAACGCGACGGCGCCGCTCGACACGAGCACGCCGAACAGATTCCACAGGCCCGACCAGACCACCGCGAGATGCGGGTCGAGCGAATGCGTATAGATGACGGTGGCGACCGCATTCGCGGTGTCGTGAAAGCCGTTCACGAACTCGAAGCCGAGCGCGATCAGTAGCGCGACGACGAGCAGCAGGAATGGCAGTGCCGAACTTTCCTTGACCGGGCCGAGGTCGGCGCCGAGATGAATCGCGATGTAGACGATGCCGCACGCAATGACCAGAAAAAACAGCGCAAAGCTGATGGTGCGCGTGCGCTGGCCGACCGCGCCGCTTGCTTCCGTCGCCGCGAGGTTCGGCATGAACGGTACTCCGGAGATGTGATTCGGTGTCGCAGGCTATCGGTCGGGCATGACGCAAATGTGACAGATCGATTACAGGACATTAACGCGTCATCGTCGGGCGCTCGTGCGACGCGCCGGACGCCGTAAGCGTCGCCTTCGCGACTCGCGACTCGAACGAATTCGCGGGAATAAATCCGTCGTCGCATCGGTATCGCATGCGAAACACGCCGGCTTATTCCCGGACGATCCGGCCGTCCGGTTCCGTCATACGATTGCGAGGCTCACATGTCTTCATCGAACCCCACCCGCCCGTCGCGCCGCAGGGCCTTGCAGTGCATGGCCTTCGGCGGCCTGGGCACATTGTTCACGCTGTCCGGCGGCGTGCTGACGCCGTTCGACCTCGCGCTCGCGCAGGAAAGCGGCGCGCATCCGGCCGATGCGGGGCGCCCGCTGTTCGTGCAGATCAGCGACACGCACATCGGCTTCAACAAGGAAGCGAATCCCGACGTCGCGGCCACGCTGCAGCAGACCATCGAGCTCGTCAACGGGATGCCGGCCCTCCCCGCGCTGGCCATCCATACGGGCGACATCACGCACCTGTCGAAACCGGAGGAATTCGATCGCGCATCGCAACTGCTGTCCGCGCTGCGCGTGCCGGAACTGCATACGGTGCCGGGCGAACACGACGTCACCGACGGCTCGGGCGCCGAATACTTCAGCCGCTTCGGCAGGGCGTCGGACAACCGCGGCTACTACAGCTTCGATCACGCGGGCGTGCACTTCGTCGGCCTCGTCAACGTGATGCACTTCAAGCCGAACGGACTCGGCAGTTTCGGCGACGATCAGCTCGCGTGGCTGGCGCAGGACCTGAAGGGCCGCACATCGAGCACGCCGATCGTCGTGTTCTCGCACATGCCGATGTGGACCATCTACGAACCGTGGGGATGGGGCACCGGCGACGCGCCGCAGACGATGGCGCTGCTGCGGCGCTTCGGCTCGGTCACCGTGCTGAACGGGCACATCCATCAGATCGTGTCGAAGGTCGAGGGCAACGTGACCTTCCATACCGCGCGCTCGACCGCGTTCCCGCAGCCGACCGCCGGCAACGGTCCGGGCCCGGTGCCGCTGACGGTGCCGCGCGACCGGCTGCCGTCGATGCTCGGCGTGACGACCGTCGAGTTCGCGGGCCATCCGGCGGCATCCGCGCTGCACGACACGACGCTGGCCTGAAGCCGGGGAGATCGACATGACACGCACCCGACTGCTGAAACCGCTCGCCACGCTCGCACTGTGCGCGCTCGCCGCGAGCGCACCGCCTGCCGCGTTCGGGCAGGGCCCGGACGGCCCGCTCGTGACGATCCACAATTTCATGTTTTCGCCGATGTCGACCACGATCAAGGCCGGCACGACGATCACGTGGAAGAACCTCGACGCGGAGCCGCATACCGTCGTCAACGACGCCGGCATCTTCCATTCGAAGGCGCTCGACCAGGACGAGACCTTTGCGTTCCGCTTCGACAAGCCGGGCATCTACAAGGTGTTCTGCGGCATTCATCCGTACATGAAGGAGACGATCACGGTCGAGTGACACGCACGAAGCGGCAGCCGCCGCGCGCCGATCGCCTACACTGGTTCCATCCGGCCGGAACCCGCCGGCCGCCACCGACGACGAGGGACGCGATGACGGCAAACCCCGCAAGACCGACACTGCCGGGACAGGTCGTACTGGTACTCCAGGGCGGCGGCGCACTGGGCGCGTATCAGCTGGGCGTGTACGAGGCGCTGCATGCATCGGGCATCCAGCCCGACTGGGTGATCGGCACGTCCATCGGCGCGATCAATGCGGCGCTGATTGCCGGCAACGCACCCGGGCAGCGCGCCGAGCGCATGGGCGAGTTCTGGCGGCGCGTGACCGAGCGGCCCGGCGTCAACGTGCCGGGCGTCCCGATCAGCTGGGACAAGATCTTTTCGGAACTGGCGATCATCGGCGCCGGGCTGCCCGGCTTCTTCCTGCCGAATCCGGCCGCATGGCTCGGACCGCTCGCGCGCCTCGGCGTCGATCGCGCGTCGTATTACCTGAGCACGCCGCTGCGCGACACGCTCGCGTCGCTGATCGACATCGACCTGCTGAACGCGGGACGCCCGCGCCTGACGGTCGGCGCGGTGAACGCATGCACGGGTGCGATGCGCTACTTCGATTCGCGCGACCGGCCGCTCGGCCTCGAGCACGTGATGAGTTCGGGCGCGCTGCCGCCTGCGTTCCCGGCCGTGCGGATCGACGGCGCGCCCTACTGGGACGGCGGCATCTATTCGAATACGCCGGTCGAGGTCGTGCTCGACGATGCGCCGCGCCGCAGCTCGATCATCTTCTCCGTGCAGATGTGGAATCCGGTCGGGCCGGAACCGCAGAGCATCTGGCAGGTGTCGGAACGGCAGAAGGACATCCAGTACGCGAGCCGTACGGACAGCAATATCGCGCGCCAGCAGCAGATTCACCGGCTGCGCCATGTGATCCAGGAACTGGTGAAGCGGCTGCCGGAAGCCGATCGCACGTCGGACGACGTGCGCTCGCTCGCCGCGTGGGGCTGCCAGACGACGATGCGCGTGATCAAGCTCGCGGCGCCGCGGCTCGACGGCGACGATCAGTGGAAGGATATCGACTTCACGCCGGCCGGCATCGCAGCTCGCCGGCAAGCGGGCTTCGAGGCCGCGATGCAGGCGATCGCCGCGCGGCCGTGGGATATGCCGATGGATCCGGTCGAGGGGTTGACGGTCTATAGTCCGGAGGAGAATGCGATCGGGGAGCGGACTGCGTGAGGGGGGCGGCGCGACGCCCCCCCATCCCTGCGGCACGCCGATAAAACTGCGCATCACGCCGAACGGCATGCGAATGCATGTGACCTCATTGGCTGGATCGCCCGGCGCCTTGGCGTTGCCGGGCACATCGATGATCGCGAAGCAGCATTCGGATCGTCCACGCGATTCAGGACATCGCCGGCCGGCCCCGGCTAATGCAACGGCCGCTCGAGCTTGATGTTGTACCGCTTCACCTTCGCATACAACGCCGGCTTCGATATTTCTAGAACGGCCGCGCAGCGCGTCACATTGAACTGACAGGCCGCCAGCGCCAGGCTGATCGCCTTGCGCTCGACATCCTTGAGCGACTGGACCGCCTGGTCGCGCCGCGCCTCGGCGATGTCCTGCTGTCCGGGCGCCGCTGCCGGATCGCCACCGACGCCGCGCGACGGGCGCAGCAATGCCGACACGTCGTCGATGATGCCTTCGTCGCTCAAATTCACGATTCGCTCGACGAGATTCTCCAGTTCCCGAACGTTGCCGGGCCACGCGTATGCATTCAGCTGGTCGAGCGCCTTGGGGCCGAACCCGAAGATCTTTTTGTCGAGCAGCGTCGCGTACTTGCTCAGGAAATAGTTCGCAGTCGGCGTGATGTCGGACTTGCGCGACCTCAGCGCCGGGATCGGGATCTCGATGACGTTGCAGCGATAGTACAGGTCCTCCCTGAACTCCTTCGCCGCTACCATCGCCTCGAGATCCCGGTTGCTCGCGCAGATGATGCGCACATCGATCGGAATGCCCCGGGTATCGCCGAGCCGCGTCACCTCCCGCTCCTGAAGCACGCGAAGGAGCTTCGCCTGCACATCGATCGGAAGCTCGGAAATTTCGTCCAGAAACACCGTGCCGCCGTCGGCAGATTCGAATTTTCCCGGACGCCCCTCCTTGGTCGCGCCGGTAAAACTGCCCGGTGCATGCCCGAACAGTTCGCTTTCGATCAGGTCATGCGGAAGCGCCGCGCAGTTGATCGCGATGAACGGCTGGGCCTGGCGGGCGCTCGCATTGTGAATCGACTGCGCGAACACCTCCTTGCCGACGCCACTTTCTCCACTGAGCAACAGGTTCGCAGCGCCCTGCGCCGCCTTGCGTGCGGCGCCGATCGCGGCGAGCAGACTGTCGCTCTGTCCGACGATGCTGTCGAACGTATAGCGCGCGTAGTTGCCTGCGTATTTGCCCGCGATGCTGCGCACGCGCTTTATCTCGCGGAACGTATTGACCACGGAGACCACCTGCCCGCAACTGTTCTTGATCGGGACGGCCGTGTCGATCAAATGCAGGTGACGCGCCGGCGAATCGATGATGAGTTCGCGGTCGACGTAGCCCACGCCTGTCGTGAAGATCGGTGCGATGATCGGTTCGAAGTCGATCAGCGCGCCGAGCGGCTTTCCGATGCTGGTCGCCGGATCGATCCCGAGAATGCGGGCGGCGACCGTGCTCGCATGCCGGACGATGCCACCCTGACCGAGCACCATCAGCCCGTCGCCGATGTGGTCGATGATCGCCTTCTGCTCCTCGACCAGCGTCTGGTGGGCGACGAGGTCGAAATAGCTCTTCAATGACACAGCCAGGTTGATACCGAGCAATGCGAGCATGTCGTGCAGAGACGGCGCGTCACGCCCGTATCGCCGCAACGCGACGAGATAGACCTTCGACGCGCCCGCCGATACGCGGGCGACGGCGCAGTGCAGACCGTCCGCGCCGGCAGCATGTGCATCGACCGTCGCGATCTCGTGCTCCCGGAGCGCATCGCGGGCCGCATGCAGCAACCCGTCGGGATCCAGTTCGCCGACATCGATCCCGCACGACGCCTGTAGCGCCCGTGCCTCGTCATCCGCCGGCTCGAGCGGGATCGCCTCGTCGCTCAACGTCAGCACGTACGCGCCGAACCGGTGTGCGGCAACGCGTCTGGCATCGCGCCAGCAAGCCGTGTCGATCGCCGACCGGAAATCGCGCAATCGATCGGCGGCGTGCAGACTTCGCTCGTTCATTATCGTTCTCAGAGCGGTGGCAGAATCGTTCAGCTTACCAGCGGAAAAAACCGTCATCCAGATCTCCGTTGCCTGCCCGCGCATCCGAGTCGAATCGGGTAAGCGGCCGAACCCGCAAAGCGCCCGGCGATTGCAGCGGTCAACGGCGCGCCGCCGCCTTCGTCTCGATTGCCGCGCGACCGACGATTGCGCGCGCATGCGTTCCGCTGCCGACCTCGCCTTTCGTATCGTGCACGACCACGTCGAACACGAACAACTTATCTTCCTGGCCCCGGAAACGAGCCGTGGCGCGCACTTCCGCGTCGATCGGGGTGGGCGCCGAATGCGTCAGCCGGGTCGTGACGCCGACCGACAACTGACCGTCCCCCAGTTCGCCGCGCATGATTTCCGCACATGCCCGCTCCATGAGCGCGAGCATCGCGGGCGTGGACATCACGTCGGGGTATTGTTCATCCGAACCGTTGCCGAAGGCAGATGCCAGGTCTTGTACACCGACCCGCCGCTTCAGCGTCACCGTTGCGCCTGAACTGATCATGAAATCTCCTTTTCGGTTAAGCCGTTCCTGCAATACGCGTACCAGGTCGCTCATACGGCCGCATTTGCCCGGCTGTGGGCCCTTCGATCGGGCAAACCGCCGGCACCGGCAGAAACATTGCCGTTAAATAATTTAACGCTCGCTCTTTTTTCTTACGCTTCCCGCCGCCGATCCTGCCCGATTCGCGGCGCGTCCGTCGCCCTCAGGATCCGTAAAAGGGCCGCCGTGCGACAGCTCGGGCTCGATAGCGGCGCCGACCGGAGAGCGGCTGCGAGACTTCGTTCGCCTACTTCGCGTCGACCGGCGTCAGACTTCCGCCCGAAAGCTTGTAGACCGTCACCGGCGCATCGATCCAGTCGCCCTGGTCGTCGAACTTCACGGGCCCGACCATGCTGGTAAACGCCTGTTCGCGCATTACCTTCGAATACACTTCCGGCGACGTCGAATTGGCCCTCTGCATCGCGTCCGCGACAACCAGCGTGGCCGCATAGAAAGTCGGGGTATAGGTGTCCACGTCGGCAGCGAACGTGCTCTTGAAGCGGGTTCTGAAGCGCTTGCCGTCGGGCAGGCTGTCGAGCGGCGCACCGCCCTGCGCGCAGAACATCCTGTTGTCGACAACGTTGTTCGACAGCTTGCTGAACTCCGGCGAACAAATCCCGTCGCCGCCCACCAGCACCGCGTTGATGCCGAGATCCACCATCTGTCGAGCCAGCAGCGCCGCCTGCGCGTAGTAGCCACCGTAGAACACGACCTGCGGATTGCGCGCCTTGATGTGCGTCAGGATGCCCTTGAAGTCCGTCGTCTTGTCGGTACTGTACTCGCGGGCCACGACCGTCATGCCGTTCTTCTCCGCCGTCTTGACGAACACGTCCGCGACGCCCGTGCCGTAGGCGGTCCGATCGTCGACCACGGCCGCGCGCCTGAGTTTCAGCACATGGGCGGAATAGTCGGCCATGCGCTTGCCCATCACGTTGTCGTTCGTCGCGAGGCGGTACACGTACGGAAATCCCAGCCTCGTCAGTTGCGGGTTGGACGATGCGCCGGTGATCATCACCACATGCGCATCGTTGTAGACTCGCGCGGCCGGAATGCTCACGCCCGAGTTGTAGTGGCCGATGACGGCGGCCACCCCCTCGTCGACCAGCTTCTGCGCGACGTTCACCCCCACCTTCGGATCGCCCTGATCGTCGACCGACACCAGTTGAAACCTGACCGGCTGCCCGCCGATCACCAGCTTGCGGGCATTCAATTCGTTGATCGCCAGTTGCACGCCACGTTCGTCGTCCTTGCCGCTTTGCGCCGAACTTCCCGTCAGCGGGCCGGCCGCGCCGATCTTGACGACGGTATCGGCATTCGCCTGCCACGACCATCCGGCGGCGCCTGCACCGACGACGGCGACTGCAAACATCCAGGTCGCGCGGTTCATTTCAACACCTCCGGAGTATCGGATTGCAGCCGTTCCAGCACGTCGCGAACGGGCGTCAACGTCTTGAACTCGAAATCGGGACGAGGCTGCCACGGGCCGAGCTTGTCCGCGGCGCGGTTGATCCACGCAACTTGCATGCCGAGCGGCTTCGCGCCGTCGACGTCGGCCCAGCTCGCGAGCGAACAGTGCAGAACGTTCTGCGCGTCCAGTCCGAGGCGGTCCAGCGCCAGACTGAAGATCAGATGCGACGGCTTGTAGGCCTTCGCCATTTCGGCCGTGGTGACGTGCTCAAAGTAGCGCGTCAACTGACTGCGGCGCCAGAGGTCGCTGTCCATGTTCGTGATCGGCATCAGCGGATATCGGGATCCGGCCCAGTCGAGAAACGCGAGCGCATCGTCATGCGGCGGCGAAGACTCGACCAGATGCGTGAGCAGCACGTCCGTGAGTGCCGCCACGTCGCGTCCCGCGAGCGCGTTCGGAAACAGCGCACCGATGCAGCTCGTCAATGCGTCCTGTGCGACCGCGCGATAGCTGCGGTACGCACCGCCACGATAGGTCTGCACGTTGCGCATGTCCCAGTCGAGGTACACGTCGAAAACCGGATGCGGCGAATCGACACCGAGGATGCGCAGGACTTCCGCAATTCCGGCCATGCCCCCCTTGTCGACATCCACCAGTGTGCCGAAATAGTCGAACGTCAATGCTTGAATGTTCATCGTCATTTCCTCGTGGCAAAAGCCTGGACACGCCGGGCTGCGTCAGGCGTCGCAAACGCTGCGACGGTAGCGGATTGTTCCAGCTCGAGACTGCGCCCCAGGTCGGTCGACAGTTCCGTCGTCAGAAGCCGTTTCAGCCTCGATACGGAAAAGCTTGACCGCCCGGCAATGCGCGTCGCGAGTTCCAGTGCGGTTTCCCGAACCTTGCCGGGCTCGACGACCCGATTGACGAGGCCCATCGCATGCAACTGCCGGGCCGACTGACGTTCGCCCAGCAGCCAGAGTTCCATCGCGCGCTGATAGCCGATACTCCGGGGCAGCAAATGCGTCACGCCGCCGGTGACGAACTGCCCCCACTCCATTTCCGGAAAGAAGCAGACGAGATCGTCCGACGCCACGACCAGGTCGCAGTTGAGCAGCCATTCGAACCCGCCGCCGACCGCGAATCCGTGCACGGCGCCCACGATCGGCTTGTCATTGAACATCAGATCGCGCGTGATCTGCTGAATGCGCTCGACGTGACTGCGGATACTCGCGTCGCTCTCGGTCTGCCTGCCGAATTCCTTCAGATCGTCGCCGGCGCAAAACGCACGGCCGGCGCCCGTGAAGACGATCGCCCTGCAACCGTCGTCGGCATTGACCTCGACCAGTGCACGATGGAGGTCGTCCAGCAGATCGCCGCTGATCGCGTTCAACCGCTCCGGGCGATCCAGGATTACCGTCGACACAGCCCCCGACTTCTCTACGCTCGCGTAACGCATCACACCTCCTTTTCGACCCAGCGGGTTTTGCCTTCGGTACGCGGGAAATGCTCGAATGGCACCATCGTGACGTCGGCCGTCGCGCCGACATTCGTCCGGATCGCAGCCTCGACCCGCTCCTTCGCCTGAGACCAGCTGGCTGCCGGCAATCCCTGCGCCGCCTCGACCGCCATCGTGATCCGGTCATACGGCCCCTCCCCCTTGAGCCGGATCCTGAAGACCCCCGACGCCCATTGCGGAATCGATTCGACGGCAACGCGAACGGCACTTGGGAACACGTTGATGCCGCGCACGTTGAACATGTCGTCGGTCCGTCCGGTGACGCGGAATCGCCACGCCGTCCGGCCGTCCGGTCCGCGATCGACGCCGGTCACGGTCACGACGTCGCGTGTCCGGTATCGAACGAGCGGCTGACACTCCTTCTGCAGGTGCGTACAGACGAGCTCGCCCATGGTCCCCTCGGCAATCGGCAGCCGTTGCAGCGTCGCGGGATCGACGATTTCCGCAAACACCACGTCGCTCGCGTGATACAGCAGGTCGTGGGTCCAGTCGGTCTGGCCGCCCAGAATGCTCAGCACCTCCGACAGGCCGAAGTTGGCATTGCGAACCTTGAACCCCCACTTCTCCTCCATCGCGTTTCGCAGGTCCGGGTTGTCGAGCCCCGCCTCCCCGCCAAACAGGCCCAGCGTCAGTTTCAGGTCGCGCGGACGAAGCTCGGCCGATTCGCGAAGAACCTGTTCGATGAGCCCCGGATACGACGGCGTGCACGAAATCGCGTTGATGCGGAGATTGATGATGGAATCGATCAACTGGCGCGTATTGCCGACGCCGAAGGGAACGACCGTCGCGCCCGTCGCTTCCAGGACCGTGTGGTCGGTGAAGCCGCCCGTCCACATGCAGTAGTTCAGGCAGTGCACGACCCGGTCCGTCGGTCGCAATCCCGCGGCCCACATCGACCGTGCGCCGACCCGCGCAATCCGGTGTGCGTCGGCGGCACTATTCGCGAGAATCAGCGGGCGACCGGTCGTCCCCGAGGTCCGATGAAGACGGGAAATGCGCGCCTCGCCGCAAGCGACGTAGTCGCCGAACGGCGACAAGGCATCCTGGCTGATCCGAAGCTCGTCCTTCTCGGTGAAAGGCAGATCCTGAAGCGAGTCCAGCGTCATTTCCCGGTCGATCCAGCGCGCCAGCTTCGCGCGATAAAAAACCGACATTGAGCGAATGTAGTCCCACTGGGTCGCCCATAGCGCGTCCTGGTGCCGGCGCACCCGGTCGAGCGGCAGGGTTTCGAATGCCTCGTCGAAAAGCGGGTTTCGGGCTTTACAGGTTGACTCCACGTTCATGCTTTTATTTCCCTTAGTATTTCGAATCGATATGACTGGCTCAGATACGGCGCTTGCCGCACTGAAGCTCGACGACCGCACGCTCGAAGATCGAGCGCGCATGGCTTCCGCTTGCAATCGGACCGGCCGCGTCGACCGCAACGACATCAAACCAGTACCGTTCGCCATCGAACATCCGGAACGTGGCGGTAACGAAAATCTCGGCATCCGATGTCGCCGGAGCCAGATGCGTGAAATGCATGACGTTGCCGATCGAGCACTGGTCGTCCCGGACGGTCTCGCGCATTGCATCGACGCATGCTTGCTCCATCAGGCCGACCAGCGCGGACGTCGACAGCACGTCGGCAAGACCTGACACTGCGTCGCGACGGCAATGCCCGACCGGCGCCTGCATGCCCATGACTTTCGAGACTGTCGTACGTTTCGCCGGCATCGGATCACGCTCCTCCGTGTTCGCTCGCATCCGAATACTGCAAGCTCCATGCCAAGCCGATATCGCCCCACAACCCGTGCCCGACAAGGCTTTGCGGCATCGCCGGGAAACACCGTAGTCAATCTGAACGTCAGAATTTTTGACGACCGTCAGGAAAGGTGACGTGGCGCCATCGCGTCGACTTCCTCCGCACGATCCGTTGTATCGGCCATCATGTTCGCGTCGCCCCTGCCGTGCGACACGCTCCCCACCGACACTATCAACCCCATTGCCATCAGTGCTTTCGCACATATCGAAACATTCCGATATATGATTCGCCCATCGACGATACTCGTTGGCCCGACCGAACCGCCCCGAATCGCCACACCCTTTCCATGCCGACCGAACTCGACATCGACGCGATCCTGAAAGCGCTCTCGAACCCCGTGCGCCGGGAAATCCTCGTCTGGCTGAAAACGCCGGATGCGCATTTCCCGGAACAGACGCTGCCGTTCGCGCACGGCGTCTGTGCGGGCCAGATCGATGCGCGCTGCGGGCTGTCGCAGTCGACCGTCTCCGCGCATCTCGCGACACTGCAGCGCGCGGGGCTCGTGACGTCGACGCGGGTCGGCCAGTGGGCGTTCTTCCGGCGCAACGAGGCCGTCATCGACGCATTTCTCGACGCGCTGCGCCGGGAACTCTGACCACCCGGCCGAACCGGCCATGCGGGCACGCGCCGCGCATCACGCGACGACGGTCCCGCCTTTCGTGAAGAGGTTATCTGCCATGCCCACGCTGTTCGATCCCGTGACCCTCGGCGAACTGACGCTGCCGAACCGTATCGTGATGGCGCCGCTCACCCGCACCCGTGCGGGCGACGCGCGCGTGCCCAACGCCCTGATGGCCCGCTACTACGCCGAACGCGCATCGGCCGGCCTGATCATCACCGAGGCGACCTCGGTCACGCCGCAGGGCGTCGGCTATGCGGGCACGCCCGGCATCTGGTCCGACGAACAGGTCGAGGGCTGGAAGCAGGTGACGCAGGCCGTGCATGCCGCGGGCGGCCGCATCGTGCTGCAGCTCTGGCACGTCGGCCGGATCTCCGATCCGGTGTTCCTGAACGGCGACCTGCCGGTCGCGCCGAGCGCGATCGCCGCGGGCGGCCACGTCAGCCTCGTGCGTCCGCAACGTCCGTACGTGACGCCGCGCGCGCTCGAACTCGACGAGATTCCCGGCATCGTCGCCGCGTATCGCAAGGGTGCCGAGAACGCGAAAGCGGCCGGCTTCGACGGCGTCGAGATCCACGGCGCGAACGGCTACCTGCTCGACCAGTTCCTGCAGGACAGCACGAATCGCCGCACCGACGCCTACGGCGGCCCGATCGAGAACCGCGCGCGCCTGCTGCTCGAAGTGGTCGACGCGGCGATCGACGTGTGGGGCGCCGGACGCGTCGGCGTGCACCTCGCGCCGCGCGGGGACGCGCATACGATGGGCGATTCCGACCCGGCCGCGACGTTCGGCTATGTCGCGCGCGAACTCGGCCGCCGCAAGATCGCGTTCATCTTCACGCGCGAATCGTATACGGGCGACCACTTGAGCCCGCGCCTGAAGGAAGCGTTCGGCGGCCCGCTGATCGCGAACGAGCAATTCACGCTCGACACCGCGCAGGCCGCGCTCGCAAGCGGCGATGCCGATGCGATCGCCTGGGGCAAGCTGTTCATCGCGAACCCGGACCTGCCGCGCCGCCTCGAACTCGGCGCGCCGCTCAACAAGCCGGTGCCGGAAACCTTCTATGCGGAAGGCGAAACGGGCTACACCGACTATCCGGCGCTGAGCGACGCGGCCTGATCGCACTGCCCGACGCGACGAGCCGGCCCCGCCTCAGGCCGGCAATCGCAACCGCATGAACACGCGCCGCGTCTCGTCCAGCCCGCGCGCGACGTGGTGCGCGCGGATATCGCGCAGCGTGTCGTCGAGCATCGTCTCGTCCAGCGCTTCGAAACCGAGCCGCGCGTAGTACGGCGCATTCCAGGGCGCGTCGCGGAACGTCGACAGCACGACCTGCGTCATCCCGTCCGCCGCGGCGCGCGCATTGATCGTGTCGATCAGCCGCGCGCCGATCCGCTGGCCGGCATGCGACGGTGCGACGTCCAGCTCCTCGAGATAGAGCCGCTGCGCATCGAGCAGCCGGTAGAACGCGAAACCCACGCACGCGCCGTGCGCATCGACGGCGACATACGCCCTGCCGCCGTCGATGCGCGCGAGCACGTCGGCGGCGTCGGTCGGCTCGCCGTCGGCGATGTCCGGCATGCCGATCGCACGAAAGCGCTGCGCGGCAGCGACCTCGATGGCGGCCATCGCGGCCGCGTCTTCACGAATGGCGGGACGAATGCGGATCGATACTGTCATGACGACGAGGTAGGCAGGCGGGAACGGCCGTCACTATAATCGAAACTTCATACGGTTCGAACACCCCCTACCGGGGTGCGTCATGTCGCTGTCCGCGCGCACGGCGCGCAGCGCCCGATCGACGCGCCTCCAGCCGAAATCGATCATGGACGCCACCAGCCTTCTCGCATTCGCACTCGCTCTCGTCGTCATGTCCTGCACGCCCGGCCCGAGCGTCGCCGCGCTCATCGCGCGCGTGCTGACGAACGGTTTCCGTGAGACGCTGCCGTTCCTTGCCGCAATGTGGCTTGGCGAAGCGGTCTGGCTGACCTGCGCGATCGCCGGCCTTGCCGTTATCGCCCATACGTTCGCGACCGGCTTCTTCGTGCTGAAGATGGCCGGCGTCGGCTATCTGCTGTTTCTCGCGTGGAAGATGTGGACCGCGCCGGCCGATGCGCCCACCGATGAAATTCCGCGCGGCCGCACCGGCTGGCGCATGTTCCTGGCCGGTTCGCTGGTCACGGCGGGCAACCCGAAGATCGCGCTGTTCTATCTGGCCTTGCTGCCGACCATCATCGATCTCCGGGCCGTCAACACGGTCGGCTGGGCCGAGCTCGTCGCGACGATGCTGGCGGTCCTGATCACCGCAGATTGCACGTGGGCGTTCGTCGCCACGCGCGTACGCAAGCTCATCCTGACCCGTCGCGCGATCAAGATCGCCAACCGCACG
Organism: Burkholderia pseudomultivorans; assembly: GCF_902499075.1. Taxonomy (GTDB): domain Bacteria; phylum Pseudomonadota; class Gammaproteobacteria; order Burkholderiales; family Burkholderiaceae; genus Burkholderia; species Burkholderia pseudomultivorans. The sequence goes on from NZ_CABVPP010000057.1 coordinate 36,160, forward strand.
AGCGCGGCCGCGATGGCCGGCGCGGCTGTCGCCATCGCCACGCGTTGACGCCGTCGATCGACGAGCAAGGTCTACGGCGAGCCGTCATTCCGGCGACTGCCGCAACGCCTGACAATCGCTTCGCCTGCATGCCAGCGCAGCGCGTTCAGAAATTCACGCGCACGCCCGCCATCACCGCGAGCTGCCGGTTCGAATTGCTGTTCGCGAGCACCGGAATCTGCGCGTAGTTCACCGCGTTGCCGTTCGCGTCGGTGCCGAGCCCGGTTCCGCTCGCGATCTGGCCGATCGCGACCGCATACAGCGCGGTGCGCTTCGACAGGCTGTAGTTCGCGCCGAGGTTCACCTGATGGAAGCGCGTCGTGCCGCGCCCGTCGGTATGCGCGGCGTTGAAGACATACGCGACGCCGCCCTGCAGCGCCGGCGTGAACATATACGTGAGGTTCAGCTCGCCGATGTCGAACGTGAACGCTTGCGGGCGCGGCTGCGCATCCGTCGAGAAATAGCGGCTGTCGTCGAGCCGCGTATGCGTATAGGTCAGCGCGAGCGTCGCCGCGCCGAACGTCAGCGAGCCGCCCGCGCCGAACGCGCGCATCGCGCGCGCCGCCTGCAGCAGACAGTACATCGCGCCCGGATTGCTGCACGCGAAATCGCCGATATAGCCGTTCGCGCCGCCGAGCGCCGCATCGAGCGGCTGCCGCAGGTTCAGGTAGCCGACCGAGAACGCCACCGGTGCGCGGTTGTACGTCGCCGCGAGCGCATAGCCGCGCTTCGCGGAGAAGTCGCCGGCCTGCCCGCCGAAGCTGAACGTGCCGCCGAACGTCAGGCCATGGAAATCGGTACTGGTGAATTTCACCGCGTTGTTGAAGTTGAACGCGGCGTTCAGGTTGTCGACGTCGCCGAGATGCGAGCCGTACGGCGTCGCCCAGTTATTGCTCGACGCATACGCGCCGAGCATGTCGGTGTACGAATCGTATTGCCTGCCGAGGCCGAGCGTGCCGATCCCGTCCTGGCGCAGCCCGACCCACGCCTGCCGGCTGAACGCCGTGCCGCCCTGCAGCGCCTGCCCGTTCGCCGACAGGAACTGCTGCTCGAGCGTGAACACCGCGTCGAGCCCGCCGCCGAGCGGCTCGGCGCCCTGGAAGCCGAAGCGCGACGGCACGAGATTGCCGCCGCCCATCTGCCACGCATGGCCGCCGCCCGTGCTGCCGTCGGCGCGCGTGAACTGCTGGTTCGTCGAATAGATGATGCCGGTGTCCACGGTGCCGTACAGCGTCACGCTGCCCGACGTCTGCGCATGCGCGTGCATGCAGCCCAGCGTCGCCGCCGCGGCCGCCACTCGTCGTCCGATTTTCATGTCCCGTCCTCTGTGGTCATCGATTTGCAGTGCAGATCGATGGTGTTGTCGATGTGGGTGACAGGACTCTATCCAGCGAAAATTCCGGACCTCTATCTCAAATCGGCAAACGGTGCAGCGCGCGGCGCGCGTGCGTCATTCGGGACGCAAGGTCTGCGAAGGCAGCTCGCCGAACAGGTCGCGATACTCGCGCGCGAAATAGCCGAGGTGCGTAAAGCCCCAGCTCGCGGCGGCCTCGCCGACGCCGAGCTGCTGCGCGGACGTCGTGCGCAGCAGGCGCCGCACCGCGTTCAGCCGGATCGTGCGCAGATAGCCGACCGGCGTGACGTCGGCGACGCGCTGGAAGCTCGTCTGCAGCGTGCGGCGGCTGCACCGCAGCGCGCGGCACAGTTCGAGCACGGTGACGGGTTCCTCCGGCCGGTCGCGCAAGTGCTTCTCGCAGCGGCTCACGATGTCGCTGTAGGTCGCATGCGTGATGTCGCGGCGTTCGACGCCGATGCCCTGGTCGAGCGCGTCGAGAAACATGCCGAGCATCGCGTCGCGAAACATCTTGCGCGTGGCCGCGTATTCGAGGCAGCCGGGGTTGCGCTGCGCGTCGTCGATCAGCGACGACAGCCGCGCGCCGAGCGCGACGCCCTGCGGATCGGACAGCCGCGTCACGTGCCGCAGCTTGCGTGCGCCGGCCGCGCCGAATTCGGCCTCGCACAGCTCGTCGACCATGTCCGACGCGGCGCTGATCCCGACCAGCCCCATCCCTTCCGGCGTATGGAACTCGAAATCCTCGCCGGCGCGCAGCGCGAGCAGCGCATAGCCGTCGACCGGCTGGCCCTGGAAGGTGCCCGCCAGCGGCACGGACAGCGGCACCGCGAGCGACGTGCGCCCGCACGGCGCGAGGCCCGTCTGCGCGACGCGCCGGTTGGTCGTCTCGCGGAAGAAGTGGAAATCGTCGTACAGCACCTGCGTGACCGTGCCCTTGAAGCGGCCCGGCGTCATCTGGCGGTAGACCTGATGCCAGCCCGCGATCGCGAGCCCGTGGTCGTGCACGTCTTCGTGTGAGCGTGACTGGAACAACATCGGCGTCTCCGGTAAAACCCTGATCCCGTTCGCGGCCGCCGGGTTCCGCGCGGCACGCAACGCCACAGCTTACCCGCGCAAAATCCGGCGTAGTGCAGTTTCGAACGCGAGACAGGCGGCCGACAGCGCATCGGCCTGTTCGTCGATCAGGCGCACGTAGCGGCGAAACGACGGCATCCGGTTCACGACCTCGCTGCCGCCGAACGGCACGACGACGAGCGTCCAGCGGCCATCGCGCGCGTCGATCGCGCAGTCGGTCAGGTGCAGCGGGCGCAGCGCGCCGGCCAGCGGCGCATCGGTCAGCAGCGCCGCAATCGTCCGCTCGAAGGCAGGGTCGCATCCCGGCGCGGCGATCGCCTGCACGCCCGAGCGCCGCAGCCAGCCGGTCTGCCGCACGCGCGCATGGCCGGATGCGGCCGGACCGCGCGCGGTGGCCGTTACCTTCACGCTGACCGTATGCATCAGGAATTGGCGATCGACCTGCTCCGCGACACCGACGCGCACACCGTTCGGCAGCCGCGCGGTCGCGCCGTCGGCGTCGCGCACGGCGCGCAGGTCGGCGAGCACGCGCGCGGCGATCGCGCCGGGCCGGTAGCCGGCCGGCGGCGGCACGGGCGCCGTGCGCCAGCGGGCAAGCACGGCCTTCATGACGCGACGTGTTCGTTGCGCAGCACTTCCTCGACCGGCACCGGCTTGAACGGATGCCGGCGCTGCACGACGAGCGACCAGAACAGCGCATACAGCGCGGTGAGCCCGAGCATCGCGCCGAACGGCACGTAGATATCGCGCGCGTTCATGCCCGGCGGCGTGATGTACCAGATTGCGAGCACGATGCCGACGCTCGACACGATCTGCGGCAACGGAAACAGCGGCGAACGGTACGGGCGCGGCAGGTCCGGCCGACGGATGCGCAGCATCACGACCGACGCGGTGACGAGCAGGTACGCGGTGCCCCACGCGCAGGTCGCGGCGAGCACGAGATGCAGGATGCTGTCGAGATTGCCGTTGATCAGCCACGCGTGGAAGATCGGCACGATCGCCGCCGCGACGATGCCGACCACCGGCGTCTTGAAGCGCGGGTGCAGGTATGCGAAGCAGCGCGGCAGCGCGCCGTCGATCGCCATCCCGTACAGGATGCGCGGCAGCCCGGCCATCAGCGTGTTGATCGTCGCCGCGCCCGCGCACAGGAACGCGACGCCAAACCAGATGCGGCCGAACGGGCCGAGCACCTGCAGCGCGAATGCGGGAATCGCGCCCGGCGTGTCGAGCAGGTGCGTGAGGCCGTCCGCGCTCACCGGCACGTTCGCGACCTGGCGGCGAATCGCCGCGCCGTACAGGAACATGCAGATCGCGACGCCGACCAGCCCGAGCGCCATCGCGCGCGGAATCGTGCGGCCCGGCGCCTTCATCTCGGGCGCGAGCGGCGTGACGAATTCGCAGCCGACGAACATGAACATCGCCATCCCGACCAGCGACAGCACAGCCGGCACCGACGTGCCGACTTCCGAGCCGCCGAACCAGCCGTCGAGATGCACGGCCGGCGCGGCCGCGAGCCCGAGGATCCCGAAGATCATCAGCGACAGCCACATGCCGGCCGTCAGCACGATCTCAAGCTTGCTGAACACCTTGATGCCGATGATGTTGGTGATCGCGAACGTGATCACGAGGCCGACGCCGACCAGCCACGAGCTGTTGTGCTTCTCGAACGCGGCATTCAACGACTCGAAATTGACGAGCGCCATGATGCCGCTCAGGATCGTCTCCGCAGTGCCGGCGAACACGTGCACGAGGAAATACGCGGAAATCGTGCCGGTGATCGCCCAGAAGCGGCCGAGCCCGCACGACAGGTAATCGTAAACCGAGCCGGCCGTCGGCAGCATCGCGGCGGCTTCGGAGAAGGTGGTCGCCTGCGCCTGCATCATCACGAACGCGATGATCATCGCGACCGCGAACGCCCAGCCGCCCATCCCGAAGCCCGACGTCGCGGTGAGGATCACCGGACTGGCCATGATGAGACCCACCGCACTGGCCAGCGCAGTCGGAAAACCGACCGCGCCCGCCTTCAATACCGCGCCGCCGCCTGCCTCGTCCGGCGCATGGCCGGACGTGCCGCTCGCGGCATTCGTCAATCCTGACGTTCCCGACATGCTTGTCTCCTGTATCGACCCGGATCGGCGCGTCGGCGTCCGCCCGGGTCACTTGCACCGTTATCGACCGGCGTGCGTGCTTCCACGCGCGCGCCGGTTACATGCAAAGCACTCTTGTTCGATGTCGAAAAAATACGCAGGCAAAATAATCCGGTCATAGCGCAAATCGGCAAACCGGCGAGCGGCGGTCGTGCCGGTCGCGCGTCACGCGAACGGCACGGCCTCGAAGCCGGCCGCCAGCGCGTCGACGATCCGGTCGAGCTGCTCGCGCTGGATCACGAGCGGCGGCGACAGGATGATCTTGGTGCCGACCGGGCGCACCAGCACGCCGTGCTCGCGCGCGACTTCCGCGACCGCGTTCGCGTAGCCGGACAGCGGGTCGATCGGCTCGCGCGTCGTCTTGTCCGCGACCAGATCGAGCGCGAGCATCAGCCCCTTGCCGCGCACCTCGCCGACCGCCGCGAAGCGTTCCGCGAACGGCTGCAGCGCTTCGAGCAGATACGCGCCCTGCTTCGCCGCGTTCGCCGGCAGATCCTCCTTCACGACGATGTCGAGGCTCGCGATCGCGGCCGCGCACGCGACCGGGTGGCCCGCGTACGTATAGCCGTGCATGATCGCGCCGCCGAAGTCCGCGTTCTGCGCGAAGGCGTCCTCGATCCGCGCGTTCACGGCCGTCGCGCCGAGCGGCACATAGCCCGACGAGATGCCCTTCGCGAGACACATGATGTCCGGGCGCACGCCCCAGCCGCGGCTGCCGAACAGGCTGCCGCTGCGGCCGAAGCCCGTCACGACCTCGTCGGCGATCAGCAGCACGCCGTAGCGGTCGCACACCTCGCGCACCAGCGGCCAGTAGTTGGCGGGCGGCACGATCACGCCGCCCGCGCCCTGGATCGGCTCGGCGATGAACGCGGCAACCGTGTCTGGGCTCTGGAACTGGATTTCGCGCTCGAGCAGTTCCGCGCAGATCCGGCCCAGTTCCTCCGGATCCTGCGTGAACGGGTTGCGATAGAGCCACGGCGTCTCGACGTGGAAGCAGCCCGGCAGGTTCGGCTCGTAGTTGCGGCGGAACACCGTATTGCCGTTCACCGACGCACCGCCGAAATGCGTGCCGTGATAGCCCTGCTTCAGCGAGATGAACTTGGTGCGGTCGGCCTGGCCGCGCACCTTCCAGTACTGGCGCGCGATCTTCAGCGCGGTCTCGATCGAATCGGAACCGCCCGAGCTGTACAGCACGCGGCGCATCCCTTCCGGCTCGAGCATGTCGATCAGCTGCTTCGACAATTCTTCCGCGCGCGGATGCGAAATGCCGTCGAACAGCTGGAAGTATTCGAGCTCGTCGAGCTGGCGCACGATCGCGTCCTTCACTTCCTTGCGGTTGTGCCCGACGTTCACGTTCCACAGGCCCGCGACGCCGTCGACGAGCTGCTTGCCCTGTTCGTCGAACACGTAGCAGCCGTCGCCGCGCACGATGCGGATCGGCTTGCGGCGTTTCATTTCGTTCGGGTGCAGCATCGGGTGCCAGAATTTCGCTTCGTTGTAGCTCATTGCAGTCTCCACTTTCGGATCGGTCGGATCGGATATCCGGATGTCGGGGTGTGTCGCGCGTCAGTGCGCGATGCACACGGATTTGGTTTCGGTGAAGCCTTCGATCGCATACTGGCCGAACTCGCGGCCGATGCCCGACTGCTTGTAGCCGCCGAACGGCATCGAAGGATCGAGCGGGATATGGCAGTTCACCCAGACGGTGCCGGCCTCGATCTGCGGGACCAGGTTCATCACGCGCTTCAGGTCGTTGCTCCAGATGCTTGCGGCAAGACCGTACGGCGATGCGTTCGCGAGGCGCACCGCATCGGCCGCGTCGTCGAACGGCAGCACGACGATCACCGGGCCGAATACCTCGTCGCGCACGATCGCGCTGTCCGGACGCGGATCGGCGATCACGGCCGGCTTCACGAAGTAGCCGGGCAGATCGTCGGCCGGCGTGCCGCCCGCGAGGAACGTCAGGCCGTCGCGGCGTGCGCCTTCGATGTGCTGGACGACCTTGTCGCGATGGTGCGCGGACACAAGCGGGTTGATCTGCGCGGTCGTGTCGAGCCCCGCGCCGAGCTTCATCGACTGCGCGACGTCCGCGAGACCGTTGGCGAGCTGCGCGAACTTGCTGCGGTGCACGTAGATGCGCGATGCGGCCGCGCACACCTGGCCCTGGTTGAAGAACGCGCCGGCCGCGACACCGTCGAGCGCCTGCGCGACGTCGACGTCGTCGAGCATCACGATCGGGTTCTTGCCGCCGAGCTCGAGCGAAAAGCGCGTCATGTTCTGCACGGCCGCCGTGCCGACCAGCTTGCCGGTCGCGGTCGAGCCGGTAAACGAGATCTTCGAGATCGACGGATGGCTCGCGAGCGCGGCGCCGCACACGCGGCCGCCGGTGACGACGTTGAACACGCCGGGCGGCACGCCCGCATCGCGCGCGAGTTCCGCGAGACGCAGCGCGGTCAGCGGCGTTTCCGGCGACGGCTTCAGCACGATCGTGCAGCCGGCCGCGAGCGCCGGGATCAGCTTCCATACCGCGATCATCAGCGGGAAATTCCACGGCACGATCGCGGCGACCACGCCGACGGGCTCCTTGCGCGTATAGGCCGTATAGCGCGTGCCGGGCGGGAACGGGATCGACACGTCGAGCGTCTGGCCGGTGATCTTGGTCGCCCAGCCGGCCATGTAGCGCGCGTACTCGACGCTCGCGCCGACCTCGATCGCGCGCGACACGTGGATCGACTTGCCCTGGTTCAGCGTTTCGAGCTGCGCGAGCGTTTCGGCGTCGCGCTCGATCAGGTCGGCGAGCTTCAGCAGGATGCGCTCGCGATCGGCCGGCCGCAGGCCGCTCCACACGCGTGCGTCGAACGCGCGCTTCGCGCTGGCGACCGCCTGCTCGACGTCGTGCTCGTCGGCGTCGGCGATGGTCGCGAGCCGCTCGCCCGTCGCGGGGTCACGGACGTCGAGCCGCGCAGCCGCATGCGCGGGCTGCATTTCACCGTCGATGAAGAGGCCGAAGTCGCGCGCGACAAAGGTGCGCACGGTGTCGCTGACGGCGACGAAGTTCGTGGTGCTCATGGGCGTCTCGATGTTTGTCGTGGCTGAACCGCGTGCAGCGGAGCACGCGGGCGTCGCACCACTGTATCGAGCGGGCCGGGCGGCGGTTAGCGCAAATTGGCAGCGCGTGGGACGAGGTGACGAAGGGGGCTTTCGTCGGACGATTCGGCAATTCGGCCGGTTAGTTTCTGAAGCCGTGCGCGAGGCCCGCAAGCAGCACGTAGCCCTGATAGTCGAGCCAGTAAACGCCGATCGCGAGCGGAACGAGGATATAGAGCAGGTCGTAGGTGCCGCTTCTCGCCGTCCTGATGATCTGGATCGGCAATACGATACTCAGCGCCAGCACGACCAGCGCAACGGCAATCATCGCAATATCCATGTTGTTCGGCCCGTCATTGTTCTGGAAACGACCAGCACGCATGGTACTGCACGGCTTCGCCGCGCCGCGCATTCGTCCGACGTAAACGACGACCCGAACCGTGCCCGTCTACAGAAACAGCGCGCCGACCAGTTCGGTGCGATTCGACACGCCGAGCTTGCGATACATGCGCATCAGGTGCGTCTTGATCGTCGGCTGGCCGAGCGCGAGATCGCGTGCGATCTCCTTGTTCGAGCGGCCGTCGCGCACGAGGCGCGCGATCTGCTCCTCGCGATAGGTGAGGCGCGCTTCGCAATCGATCCGGTGAATCCCGCGCCGCGCCCGCAGCAACGGGCTCAGCGCTGCTTCGGCGATCGGCTGCAGACGCGCGAGCGCGTCGATCTCGCCGGGCGCGAACCGCGCGCTCGCGCCGTCGCCGCCTTGCGCCGCAGTGCCCCCTTCGAAACGCAGCAGCGAAAACGCGCCGACCGTTCGCCCGGCGTCGCGCAGCCAGATTTCGACGACATCGGCCACATCGTGTCGCCGCAGGAAGCGGGTCCAGTACGCGGACGCGTCGCGGCGCTCGTCGGGCAGTTCGGACGAAAGCGTGACGACCGCGCGTTCGCCGGCCGCGCAGCGGGACGGATGCAGCGGGTCGAGCATCCGGTAACGCGCGACATAGGTGCGATGCATCGCTTCCGGCATCCCGAACAGCTCGAAATCGGCCGGTTCCCCGCTCGCGTCGAGCCGGTAGAACACGATCGCGGACGGGCTCGCGAACGCGTCGAACGCGTCCACGCACGCGCGCAGCGCGCGCCGCCAGTCGGCGGCCGCCTGCTCGGCGGGTTCGGATGAGGTCGGCATGGTGGGTGGAGTCGGCTGGCGGACGGACGCGTCGAAGGTCGAGCCAGCCTACCGGCGCAGGACTGCGCCGGTGAGCGCAAATCGGCAAATCGTTGCGGCGGGCGATCGCGGTACGCAGCCCGGGCGGACCGGTGCATCGCTGCCCGTCGCCGCCCGTCAGCGCGCGTTCGCGGCGAACGTGTCGCAGGCGCTCAGCTCGCCCGACTCCATCCCGCGCCGCAGCCAGTACACGCGCTGGTCGCTGGTGCCGTGCGTGAAGCTCTCCGGCACGACATAGCCCTGCCCCTGCTGCTGCAGGCGATCGTCGCCGATCGCGGCGGCCGCCTTCAGGCCCTGCTCGAAGTCGCCCGGCTCGATCAGCCGCTGGTTCGCGCGCTGCGCGTTGTTCGCCCACACGCCAGCGAAACAGTCGGCCTGCAGCTCCATCCGCACCGACAACGCGTTCGAGCGCGCTTCGCTCGCGTGCCGGCGCGCCGCGTCGACCTTGTCGGAGATGCCGAGCAGGTTCTGCACGTGATGGCCGACCTCGTGCGCGATCACGTAGGCCTGCGCGAAATCGCCGCCCGCGCCGAAGCGCTTGCGCAGCTCGTCGTAGAAGCCGAGATCGATGTACACCTTGCGGTCGGCCGGACAGTAGAACGGGCCCATCGCGGTCTGCCCCGTGCCGCACGCGGTCGGCGTCGAGTTCGTGAACATCACGAGCTTCGGCGGCGCGTATTGCGCATGCAGCTGGGACGTGAAGATGCTCGTCCAGGTACGCTCGATGTTGCCGAGCACCTTGCGCGTGAAGACCGCGCCGGAATCGGTCGCGGGTTCGCCCTGGCGCTGCGCGGGCGCCGGCTGCGCCTGCTGCTGCCGGCCCTGCAGCGCCGATGCGCCTTCGAGCACCACGCGCGGGTCGATCCCGAAGAAATACGACGCGGCCAGCGCGACCACGATCGTGCCGATGCCGATCGTCGCCCGACCGCCGCCGAAACCGCCGGCGCCGCGGCGATCCTCGACGTTCACGCTTTCTCTTTCGTCGTCCAGCCTCATTGCCGGCCCTCCCTGTTCTTGTCGATGGTCCGACCGCGTGCGCGACCGGGCGATAGACCGTCGTGCCGCCAGGCGTCGGCGGATGCGATGTCTGCGCATCGGGCGCACGCTCGCGCCGCGCTCGCCGGCCCTGCCGCGCCGCTCGCACGACTGCCGCGGCCAGCCGCGGCGCCCGCTCCGAGGCGCGCCCGCCCGCGCTATTTTGCCGGGCTTTCGTGACTTGTCGCAAAAAAAGCGAGCATAGAGCGATTCGGCGTCGAACATCGTCAGCCTTTGCAAAATGCGCGCGGCTCGGCGGGCCTCAAAATCCGCCGGCTCAAGGCTGCCACGAGCGACCGCTATCGCGCTCGACTCCTTGGCTGGTAAGGTCCTTCATGCGATTGCCCTGGGCTCGGCCGCCTTCATCCTTTCGGCTGATACCGACGCCCGGCCGCCGCGCCTAAAGTGACCGGAACCCCCATCTCCGGAGAACACATGACGCAAGCAGCACCCCGTACGATCGCGATCACCGGCGCGGGCACCGGTATCGGCGCCGCGTGCGCGCGCCGTTTCGCGCGCCGCGGCGACCGCGTCGTGCTGATCGGGCGCCGTCGCGCGCCGCTCGATGACCTGGCGGCCGAGACGGGCGGCCTCGCGCTGGCCGGCGACGCCGCCAGCACCGCGGACTGGGCCCGCTTCCTGCCGCTCGTCGCCGAGCGCTTCGGCCGCATCGATGCGCTGATCGCATGCGCGGGCGGCCACGGCCTCGGCCGCGCGGACGAAACCGACGATGCGCGGTGGCGCGACGCGATGCACGCGAACCTCGACACCGCATTCGTCAGCGCGCGCGCCTGCGTACCCGACCTGATCGCGCAGCGCGGCAGCATCGTGCTGGTCGCGTCGATCGCGGCGCTGGCGGCCGGCCCCGGCGTGTGCGGCTATACGGTCGGCAAGCATGCACTGCTCGGGCTCGCACGTTCGCTCGCGCGCGACTACGGGCCGCACGGCGTGCGCGCGAATGCCGTCTGTCCGGGCTGGGTCCGTACGCCGATGGCCGACGCGGAAATGGCGCCGCTGATGGACCATCACGGCGACACGCTCGACGGCGCGTACGCACGCGTGAGCGCCGACGTGCCGCTGCGGCGTGCGGCCGATCCGGACGAAATCGCGGCCGTCTGCGCGTTCCTCGCGTCGCCGGACGCGTCGTTCGTGACGGGTGCAACGCTGGTCGCCGACGGCGGCGCGATGGTCGTCGACGTGCCGACGCTGGCATTCGACCGGCTCTGACACGGCTGGCAAACGCCGCGCGCGATTGGCATGGCGGGCATTCGGACGCCCGTGCAGCGCCGTTGCGCGCGGCCCCGACATGCGCCGCGCGGCACGCGTCGCTTCGCCGCCGCGTGCGCGTGCGCGTCGCCACGCCTCTTGTTCCGCACCGAAAATCCATTAACATCGACCGGATTCCGCCGCCCGCGCGGCACTGCCTCACCGCTCGGAATTCGATGAACATCCGGTTTCTTGAAACCTTCGTCTGGCTCGCAAAGCTGGAAAACTTCCGGCTCACGGCCGAAAAGCTGCATACGACGCAAGCCGCCGTATCGAGCCGCATCGCGTCGCTCGAGGAGGCGTTCGACGTGCGTCTGTTCGACCGCAATACGCGCTCGGCCACGCTCACTCCAGCGGGCCGGCGCATGCTCGCGTATGCGGAACGGATCGTGCGGCTCGACGGCGAGATGCGCCGCGACATCGACGCGGCAAGCGACGCCGGCCTGATCCGGATCGGCGTGATCGAGTCGATCGTGCACAGCTGGTTTCCGGCGCTGATGGCGCAATTGCGCGAGCGTTATCCGCGCCTCGACGTCGAGATCACGAGCGACACGACGCTGAACCTGATCCGCCTGCTCGGCACCGACAGCGTCGACCTGATCCTTCAGACCGACGCCGTGCCGGGCCCCGACGTCACGAACCTGCCGCTGTGCGAATTCCCCGTGCGCTGGGTCGCGAGCCCGCGCCTCGGGCTCGGCGGCGAACGGCTCGACGTCGCGCGCCTTGCGGAATTTCCGATCGTCAGCTTCTCGCGCCATTCGGGACCGCACGCGACGATCGAGCGGTTGTTCGCGGCCGTCGAGCGGCCGGCCAGCATCAACTGCATCACGTCGGTCGCCGCAATGATCCGCCTCGTCGCCGACGGCTTCGGCGTGGCCGCGCTACCGCCCGCGATCATCGGCCGCGAACTGCGGGACGGCGCGCTCGAACTGCTCGACGTCGCACCCGAATTCCCGACGCTGCCGCTCGTCGCGTCGTATCGCACGCAGGGCCAGCCGGTCGCCGCGCGCATCGCGGAACTCGCGAGCGAGATCGCGCGCGCGATGCCGACCACGGCAGACCACGCGACGGCAGCCGCCAGGTCGACCCGCGCCACCGCCGACGCATCGGCCGAACGCGCGCCGAAGGCGAAAGCCGGCGCGAAGGCCAAACGCACCACGCCGCCCGCGGCCCCCGCCGGGCGCCGCACGCGCCGCTCATAAGAAAACCTGTTCACCGCGAATTTGTTTTCTTGTTGGACGTGCACGGCACGTCTTCGGGAAACTGGGGTTCCTGACATCCCGTCACGAGGAACCCCAGCAATGACCCGCCTTTCCCTTCCGCACGGCCAGCTCTGCGTCTGGACGGATATCGACGCCGCGCACGAAGCGGACTTCAACGCGTGGTACGACCGCGAGCACATGCAGGAGCGCGTCGCGATTCCCGGCTTCACGCACGCGCGGCGCTTTCGCGCGACCGACGGCGGCCCGCGCAAGTATCTCGCGCTGTACGTGACCGACGCGCTCGACGTGTTCCGCGGCGACGCGTACCGGCGCGCGTTCACGCAACAGACCGCGTGGTCGCTCGCGAACTTCGAGCGGATGACGGGCACGCAGCGGCGCGTCGGCGAACTGACGATCGAGGCCGGCGACGGCGAAGGCGCGCAGCTCGCGCTGTTCGTGCTGCCGCCCGATCGGATCGACGTGCCGCGCCTGCGCGAGCGCTTCGACGCCGCGCTGCGCGAGCCGGGGATCCACGCCGCGCGGCTGTTCCGCACCGTGCCCGAGCTGTCCGCGCCGATCGGCGCCGATGCGGCCGCGCGCGCCGCCGCCGACGCGCTCGTGCTGATCGAAGGCAGCGACGCCGCCGCCGCGCGCCGGATCGCGGCGACGCTCGCCGGACACGACGACGTGCGCACCTTCGAGCTGCTGTGGCGCGCCGCCGCGCCGCTGCCGG
>NZ_CABVPP010000058.1 GCF_902499075.1 Burkholderia pseudomultivorans
TCGTTTCTTCTTCATTGGCATATCCATGGCTTTTACACCTCATGATATGCCCCGCCCACGAAATCACGGATAGGTCCCCGGCAGGCATCGCCTCAAAACAGAAACGGCGCACCCTCGTCGCGGCGCACCGTTTCCTTGCCTGTGCCGATCGATCTTTCCGGGCTCAGTTCACGCCCGCCCGCTTCTCCACGAACCTTCGCACATAGTCGTCCGCCGGCCGCGACAGGATGTCGTCCGGCGTGCCGACCTGCACGAGCGAGCCATCGCGCAGGATCGCGATCCGGTCGCCGATGCGCAACGCCTCGTCGAGATCGTGCGTGATGAACACGATCGTCTTGGCAAGCGTCGCCTGCAGTTCGAGCAGTTGATCCTGCATCTCGGTGCGGATCAGCGGATCGAGTGCGGAGAACGCCTCGTCCATCAGCAGCACGTCGGTGTCCGCGGCCAGCGCACGCGCCAGCCCGACGCGCTGCCGCATCCCGCCCGACAGTTCGTCCGGATAGTGATCGCCGTACCCGTCGAGGCCGACCTTCGTCAGCCAGCTGCGCGCGGCCTCGACCGCGTCGTGCCGCTTCTCGCCGCGCGTGCGCAGCGCATACGCGGCGTTGTCGAGCACGGTCTGGTGCGGCAGCAGCCCGAAATTCTGGAACACCATGCTGACCTTGTAGCGGCGCAGCTCGCGCAGCCCGTGCGAATCGAGCTTGATCACGTCGTCGCCGTCGATCACGATCTCGCCGGCCGTCGGTTCGATCAGCCGGTTGAAGTGCCGCACCAGCGTCGACTTCCCCGAGCCCGACAGCCCCATGATCACGAAGATCTCGCCCGACGCGATGCCGAGGCTCACGTCGTTGAGCCCGACGTTGCAGCCCGTCTCGGACAGCACGTCGGCCTTGCGCTTGCCCGAGCGCAGCAGGTCGAGCACGCGCGGGTGAGCCGCTTCGGGCCCGAACAGCTTGTAGACGTGCCTGACGTCGATGTTCGCCATGTCTGTCTCCGTTCCTATGCGCGCGACGACGGCGCAGGCTGATTCGAATCGACGCCGGACGATGCCGCGCCGCCCGGCGCACGGTACGGCACCCGCGACGCGCCCTTCTGCCGGCGCTGCTGCGCCAGCCGCCGCCGCGCGCGCCGTTCCTGGCCGAAGCCCTGGCTGATCCGGTCGATCACGATCGCGAGAATCACGATCGCGATGCCGGCCTGCGTGCCCTTGCCGACGTCGAGCGTCTGGATGCCCGCGAGCACGTCCTCGCCGAGCCCGCGCGAGCCGATCATCGACGCGATCACGACCATCGACAGCGCCATCATCGTCGTCTGGTTGATGCCGGCCATGATGTTCGGCCGCGCGAGCGGCAGCTGCACGTTCAGCAGCAGTTGCCAGCGCGTCGTGCCGAACGCGCGCGCGGCCTCCGTCACGTCCGGATCGACCTGGCGGATGCCGAGGTCGGTCAGCCGGATCAGCGGCGGCAGCGCATAGATGATCGTCGCGAGAATCGCCGGCACCTTGCCGAGCCCGAACAGCATCAGCACCGGAATCAGGTAGACGAAGCTCGGCAGCGTCTGCATCACGTCGAGCACCGGCAGCAGCATCCGTCGCAGCGCCGGGCTGCGCGACGCGAGAATCCCGAGCGGCACGCCGATCGCGACCGACAGCACCGTCGCGACGAGCATCAGCGCGAGCGTCTGCATCAGCTTGTCCCACAGGCCGAAACAGCCGATCGCGTAGAGCAGCAGCATGAACAGCACGCCGAGGCCGAGGCGGCGCGTCGCATTCCACGCGATCGCGCCGACCACCAGCAGCACGAGCCACGGCGGCGTCGCACGCAGCGCGCCTTCGAGCGGCACGAGCAGGTAGCGCAGCAGCATCGCGCTGAAGTGGTGGAAACTGTCGCCGTACTGCGCGACGAAGGTCTCGATCACGCTGTTGACCCAGTCCGCGATCGACAGGTGCAGGAAGAAGCCGTTCATCGTGTGTCTCCGGCGCGCCGCCGTGGCGCGCATGACGGCGGCGGCGAGCGTGCGACCGCCGCCGCGCGCGTGGCAGTCGTTACGCGCCCTTCAGGCTGCCGGCGATCTTCTGGGCGACGTCGGCCGGCACCCACTGCTTCCACAGGTCCGCGCGGGTCTTCAGGAACTGCGTGGCCATCGCGGCGCCGTCGATCTTCTTCGTCGTCATGTCGAGGATCGTCTGGTTCAGGTAGTCCATCGGGAAGCTGACCTTCTCGAACACCGAGACGAGCGCCGGATTCGCGTCGTAGAACGGCTTCGACACGCCGATCTTCAGGTGCGACACCATGTACGACGACGCGCACTGGTTCGTCGCGCTCTCTTCGCGCAGCGTCTTCCAGCATGCTTCATTGTAGGCGGGCATCTTCAGCGCGACGAACTTGTACTTCGCCATCAGCGCGGCCGGCCCCCAGTAATAGAACAGGATCGGCGCACCGCGCTGGTACGCGGACGCGATCGCCGCATCGAGCGCCGCGCCCGTGCCCGGATGGAAATTCGTGTACGACTGGTCGAGCTTCAGCACACGCAGCAGGCGCGTGTTCACGCGCTCGCAATCCCAGCCGGTCGGGCAGTTCAGGAAACGGCCCTTGTCCGGCTCTTCTTCGTCCGCGAACACCTGCTTGAACTTCGGCAGATCGCCGACCGACGCGAGCCCCGGCGCGACCGGCTTGATCTTGCGCGCCGCGTCGCCCTTCACCACGTATTCGGGCACGAACCAGCCCTCCTTCGTGCCGCCCGGCAGCGTATCGCCGACCAGCTTCACCGTGCCGGCCGAGACCGCCTTCGCGACGATCTCGCTGCGGCCCGTCCATTGTTCGGACCAGACCTGCAGGTCGTTGCGCGCGAGCGCCGTTTCGGTCGCGGCCGTGCTGCCCGGCACGACGTCCGTCTTGCAGCCGTAGCCTTTCTCCATGATCTGCCGCAGCACTTCGGTCGAGAACGACCCGCTTTCCCACGTGACGCCCGCGAAATGGACCGTCTTGCCGTCCGCGCACGCGCCGGCCGCGTGGGCCGCGGGCGCCGACAGGATCGCCGCGGCGGCGAGAAGGACTGTCTTCAGTCGTCGAATCTGCATGATGGGTCGTCTCCAAATCGAATCTGTTGTTTGTGCGCTGCCGCATGCGCGGCAGGCCAGCCGGGCAGCGGCATGCCCGCATTCTTGTAGCGGCCGGCGAAAGCGTCCAAGTCCGGCCAGTCTGCATAGTTCAGTGGCCGATTTGTTTAGGGAAACGAGTAATTCCGATCACTGCAATCGGCGCTGCCAATCGTTCCCGATACCGGCTGCCAGCGCCGTAGGACGGGCCTCTCGGCCGTTTTCCGGACGACCCGACGGATGCTTCGCGCCGCCTGTTCCGCCGTGTTCGCGGCACGGTTGCGCGTGTTGCCGGCGCGCGATCGCCGCCCGTCGTTTCGGTTGCCGAAACACCCCGTCGCCTATCCATTGGCGATACCGATTGCAATGATCGAAATTACTCGCTTTCGGTTCTGTTTCGACTTGTTAAGAATGCGCGGAGTCATCGGAGGAGACAGGATCGGACGCCGCCCGTCGCACGCCGCCGCACTTCGCGCGTGCCGGCGCCGCAGGCGCTGCGCCGCTTCGCCCCGGATGACGGGACGCGCCTGCTGCGACGCGCTCACGACAACCGATACAAGCTGGATACCCGGAGATCTCATCAATGAACAAGAAACTGACGGCGCTCGCCGTAACGGCCGCTTTCGCGTCGCCCGCGTTCGCGCAAAGCAGCGTCACGCTGTACGGCGTGATCGACGAGGGTCTCGATTACACGAACAACGTCGGCACCGGACACGTCTACGAGATGGCAAGCGGCTACGCACAGGGCAGCCGCTGGGGCCTGAAGGGCAACGAGGATCTCGGCGGCGGGCTGAAGGCGATCTTCCAGCTCGAGAACGGCTTCGACGTCAACACCGGCCGGCTCAACCAGGGCGGCCGCATGTTCGGCCGCCAGGCGTACGTCGGCCTGAGCAGCGCGCAATACGGTACGGTCACGTTCGGCCGCCAGTACGACTCCGTCGTCGACTATCTCGCGCCGACCACCGCGAACGGCAACTGGGGCGGCTACCTGCTCGCGCACCCGTTCGACAACGACAACACCGACAACTCGTTCCGCCTCGACAACACCGTCAAGTACGCCAGCCCGAACTTCGCGGGCTTCCAGTTCGGCGGCGCGTACAGCTTCAGCAACAGCACGAACTTCTCGGACAACCGCGCGTACAGCTTCGGCGCGCAATACCAGAACAACGGTCTGCTGATCGGCGCCGCGTACCTGCAGGCGAACCGCCCGGGCGACGGCTCGGCCGGCGCGATCACCGCGAACGACGCGAGCTACATCGCCGAGCGCATGCGCGTGTTCGGCGCAGGCATCAACTACACGTTCGGCCCGGCAACGGTCGGCTTCGCGTACACGAACTCGAACTACAAGAATCCGACCGGCAACGGCTACCTCGGCACGCCGGGCGCGATCATCGCGCCCGGCGCAACGGTCAGCGCGATCAAGTACCAGAACTTCGAAGTGAACGGTGCGTACCAGATCACGCCGGCGTTCATGGTCGGCGCGCAGTACGTGCTGTCGCTCGAGAAATACGACGCATCGACCGGCGACGCAAAGCCGAAGATCCATTCGGTCGGGCTGATGGCCGACTACAACCTGTCGAAGCGCACCGACGTGTACGTGCAGGCCGCATACCAGCACATCGCCGGCGACAAGACCAACTCGATCCTCGACAACGCGTTCATCCCCGGCACCGATGCACCGTCGTCGACGTCGAACCAGGTGGCCGTGCGCCTTGCGCTGCGCCACAAGTTCTGACGCGCTCCGGTTCTCCCGTCTTCACGCGACACCCGCGCGGCTCCGCCCTGGTGTCTTCGCCCGCCCGCAGGCCGAAGCCTGTCGGCGGGTTTTTTCATGATTCGTCGTCGATCCGTCGCGCTCGCGGCCGGACTCACGTGTCGCGCCCCACCCGTCAACCGTGACAGGTCGACATTCGGCGATCCGCCGATACACTGTGAGCGGTCTCGACGTCCGGCCGCCGCCATCGCGGCCGGTCGCGCCGGGCCTCCATCACGCGCCCCGCCGTCGCTGCCGTCGAACGATGCCTGCGTGCCCTCCCTGCCCCGAAGGAGTCTCCGTTGAAACATTGGCGCCACGCGCTGTTCGTCTTCACCGCCGGCCTGCTGGCCGCGGCCGCCGCGCAAGCCCGCCCGCTGTGCACCGTCGTCGCCGATGCCGCCACCGGACGCGTACTCGTGCAGCAGGGCGACTGCGCGACCCGCGTGACGCCGGCGTCGACGTTCAAGGTGGCGATCAGCCTGATGGGCTTCGACGCGGGCGTGCTGAAGGACGAGCACACGCCGACGCTCGACTTCCACGCAGGCTATCCCGACTGGGGCGGCGCGCCGTGGCGCGAGCCGACCGACCCGGCGCGCTGGATGAAGCTGTCGATCTTCTGGTATTCGGAACAGGTCACGCAGGCGCTCGGACAGGCGCGCTTCCAGCAGTACACGAACGCGTTCGGCTACGGCAACGCGGACGTCAGCAGCCGGCAGGGCGAACTGAGCGGCGTGATGGGCGCTTGGGTCAATTCGTCGCTGCAGATCTCGCCGCTCGAGCAGGTCGGCTTCATGCGCAGGATCGCGAACCGGACGCTGCCTGTCAGCGCGCACGCGTACGACATGACCGAACGGATCACGCTGATCGACAGGCAGCCGGACGGCTGGATCGTGCACGGCAAGACCGGCACCGGATCGCCGGGGCCCAGGTACGACGCGTCGCACGCGTACGGCTGGTTCGTCGGCTGGGCGACCAGGGGGCCGCGCAAGCTCGCGTTCGCGTACCTGATCCAGGACGAGCAGCGGCAGACGCCGAATGCCGGCCTGCGCGCACGCGACACGTTCCTCGACGCGCTGCCGGCGCTCGCGGAACCGGGCCGCCCGCAATGAGCGCCGGCCCGCGCAACGCACGGATCGACCTGCTGCGCGGCATATCGATCCTGCTCGTCCTGCTGCATCACTTCAATATTCCGTACGCGCTGGGCGACACGGCCATCGCACGCGCGTTCGGCCGGGATGCCGTGCATGCGGTGGTGCGCAACGGCAACTACGGCGTGACGATGTTCTTCGTGATCTCCGGCTATCTGATCACGTCGAATGCGCGCCGCCGATGGGGCAGCCTCGGCGCGATCGATGTGCGCACGTTCTACGTGTCGCGCGTCGCGCGCATCGTGCCGTGCCTGCTCCTGCTGCTCGCGATCGTCGACGGACTCGCGGCGGCCGGCGTGCCGGTCTTCATGAATCACGCGCCGCAGGGTGTCGCCGTGTCGCTCTGGCTCGTGAATCTCGCGTCGCTCACGTTCTGGATGAACGTGCTGATCGGCGCTTGCGGGTGGGTCAACTACGCGCTGGGCGTGCTGTGGTCGCTGTCGGTCGAAGAGGTGTTCTACCTGTCGTTTCCGCTGCTGTGCGTCGCGCTGCGCCGCGACGCGCGCCTGTTTGCGTTCTGGGTGTGCGTCGCTGCGATCGGCCCGCTCTACCGTCTCACGCATGCCGACGACGAAGGCGGATTTCTCTACGCGTATTTCGCATGCTTCGACGGCATCGCGATCGGCTGCTGCACGGCGCTGCTGGCCGAACGCGCACGCTGGCAGACGCTGGCTGCGCAGCCCGTACAGTGGATCGTCGCGATCGCGATGGCCGTGCTCTATCTTGCATGGCCGATCGCGGAAAGCCATGTCCTCGGCGTGACCGCGATGGCGCTCGGTACGGCCGTGCCGCTGATCGGCTCGCATGCGGCCAGCGCGCAGACGCGCGGCCGCCTGCTCACGCCGTTGCGCTGGAGCGGCCGGCTCAGCTACGAGCTGTATCTGTTCCACCTGATCGTGCTCGGCGCGCTACGCACGGGCTGGCCGCCGTCGGCCACGCATGGCGACGACAAGCTGCTGTTGCTGGTCGCGTATCTGGCAGTGTCGGCGGCACTGAGTGCGGCGATCGCGCGCGGGATTGCGACGCCGCTGGATCGCGCGATCAAGCGCGCGTGGGCGCGTCCGTCGGCTCGTGTGCCGGACGGCGCGCGGTTCTGATGCGGGGCAGTGTGTTGCGGGAGTATCGCGCGGAATGAGCGATTTTTTCACCGGGATCGTGTCTTTCTTGACGGGGATCGCGTCCGCTGTCGAATTCGTGGCGATGGTGTTTGCATTCTTCGGCGGCGCTCTCTTTGAGGCAATCGGCCCGCTTATCGCCATCGCCGTCACGCTGCTGTTGCTGTGGCGCACCGTGCATCGCTTTCGCACCCATCCCGGCCGTGGACGGTTCCTGCCGCTTCGGCCGATACCGGTTTTACTTGTATTGGGCGTTCTGGCGATCGATGCCACGGCCATCGAGATGGTCCGGTACAGGTACCACCTCGAGTACGCAAACTATGAAGCGATAAAACAAACAAGGGAATGGGAAAGGCAATTTCTTCCCGCGTCCATCCAGTATGGCCAATTGCGCATCCCGGCAGGTTCTCTGGTGAACTTCTCGTATCCGACGAACGATACGCTTCTGACGGCAAGGATCCGGTTTGCGAGCCCGATGCCCGTGGCAGGCGTGACGGCGACGGCGCTCGACGTGACCAATGACAAGGTCGCCACGCTGGAGCTGGCAAACGACCAACGAATCGGCGACGTGCAATGCCATCGCGGGAAGCTCGCCGTATTTTCGATTCCGACGAGATACCAGGTGCGCAAGAACGGTGAATTCGTCCATTCCGAGCCATTCGATTTCTCCAAATGGCATTTCGAACAATGCAGCGATGCGCCGGGAATCGACGTGAAACCTCCGAAGCCGCCTCCGCCGGAACCTTCGCTGTGGAGCCAGCTGCTGCCGCGCCGGGCCGCCGGAACGGGATTTGGCGGATAGCGCGGCAGCCCCGGTTGCCGGGGTTCTGCCCGGTTCTCGCCTATCCGACATGGCTCGGCCGCTTGCAGTCATACGGCAAGCCGATCATGATGCTGCTCGGCAATCCGCCACGCCAACCGCTGCCTACTCGCCCATGCATTGCCCCTATTGTTCCGCCACGCTCGCGACCGCGCCGGGAGGAGAACTTCGGTGCTCGTCGACCGGCGCATCCTTCAGCGCGTCGGTGCGCGCACGACTCGATGCGGTCGCGGCAAAGCGCGCCGCCACAGTGCCACCACCGACGTTTGACGTCGGCCGGTGGTTTTGCCCGCGCTGCGGCAAGACAACCCTGCGCGGTGTGTGCAACGACTGCGGTGTCGTGATAACCGCCGGACTGGCGAGAGAACTGCTGGAATTGAATCCGCACGTCGATGCCGGAACGCTGAACGGGAATTCCCCTAATGAGTGACATCGGCATCGAACTGCCCGTCTGGGTCATTCCGGTGATGTTCGGCGCCATCTACTGGCCATTGACGCTGTTTTTCGGCTGCCTCGCGCTGTACGTCGGCGTGTTGCGCGTGCGCGGCATCGCGCGCATCGTGTTCATCGCGCTCGCGCTGCCGCTCATCGCCGATGCAGGCCTCGGGATTTACTACGCCATTGCCGGGTATTAGGCGGCGCCACATGGCCCCGTCGGCGAACGATATCCGCCGATTTCACGGCGCGGCGCACTTCACCTCAAATTGGTCTTCGCCAGCTCGACGATCTCGTCGCCGCGTCCGCTCAGGATCGCGCGCAGCATGAACAGGCTGAATCCCTTCGCATGCGCGAGTTCGATCTTCGGCGGCATCGCCAGCTCGTACTTCGACGTGACGACGTCGACGAGCGCCGGCCCGTCGTGCGCGAACGCCGTGCGCAGTGCGTGCTCGATGTTCTCCGAATGCTCGACGCGTACGCTGAAGATACCCGCGCCTTTCGCAATCGCCGCAAAATCCGTCGGGCTCAGGTCGACGTTCGTATCCAGATAGCCGGCCGCCTTCAGCTCCATCGACACGAAGCCGAGCAGACTGTTGTTGTAGACGACGATCTTGATCGGCAGGTTGAGCTGGCGCGCACTCAGCAGGTCGCCGAGCAGCATCGACAGCCCGCCGTCGCCGGACAGCGACACGACCTGCCGCCCCGGATGCGCGCCCTGCGCGCCGAGCGCCTGCGGCATCGCGTTCGCCATCGAGCCGTGATTGAACGAGCCGTGCAGCTGACGCTTGCCGTTCATCGTCAGATAGCGCGCGGCCCACAGCGTCGGCGTACCGACATCGGCCGTGAAGATCGCGTCGTCGGCCGCGACTTCATCGACGATCTTCGTCAGGTATTGCGGATGGATCGCGCGGCCCGGCGGCTCGGCCACCGCGAGATCGTCGAGCCCCTTGCGCGCGGTCGCATAATGCTTCAGCGCGTTTTCGAGGAAGCGCCGTTGCGTCTTGCGCGTCAGGCGCGGCAGCAGCGCCGCGATCGTCTCCTTCACGGTGCCGACCAGACCGAGCGCAAGCGGCGCGCGATGGCCGAGTTGCGACCCCTTCCAGTCGATCTGCGCGATCTTCGCATTCGACGGATAGAACGGCCGGTACGGAAAATCCGTGCCGAGCATCAGCAGCGTGTCGCACGATTCCATCGCGTGATAGCCGGAGCTGAAACCGATCAGCCCCGTCATCCCGACGTCGGACGGATTGTCCCATTCGACGAACTGCTTGCCGCGCAACGCATGCACGACCGGCGCACCGAGCGTGTCGGCCAGCGCGACGACCTCATCGTGCGCCCCCTGCGTGCCGCTGCCGCACAGCAGCGTGACCGCGTCGGACGCGTTCAGCAGCGCCGCGAGCCGGTCGAGATCGGCGTCGGCCGGCACGATCGACGGCGGCGCCGCGTCGTGCCAGCGCGGCGCTTCGTCGGGACCGTCGCCGAGCGCGATGTCGCCCGGCAGCACGATCACGGCGACGCCGCGTTCGTCGATCGCGGTGCGCATCGCGCGCGCGAGCAGCCGCGGGAACTGCGACGCATTGGTCACCAGTTCCGCAAAGTGACTGCATTCGCGGAACAGTTCCTGCGGATGGGTTTCCTGGAAATAGCCGAGGCCGATCTCGGTCGACGGGATGTGCGCGGCGATCGCGAGCACCGGCTGATGATTGCGGTGGCAGTCGTACAGCCCGTTGATCAGGTGCAGGTTGCCGGGGCCGCAACTGCCCGCGCACACCGCGAGCCGCCCGGTCGATGCGGCATCCGCGCCGGCCGCGAACGCCGCGCTCTCCTCGTGACGCGTATGCATCCACCGGATCGAGCCGATCTGGCTCAGGCTGAACGACAGGCCGTTCAGGCTGTCGCCGGTCACGCCCCAGATACGCTCGACGCCCGCTGCCGCCAGCGTCTTCGCCAGATATTCCGCCATCGTCTGTCTTGCCATGATGCCCTCGCTCGCAGGTTGGGTTGTCGCGACATGCCGGTGTGCGTGCGCGCCGGTTCGTCCCGCGTGCCGGCGCGGCACCTCTGCGCATGATAGACAAACGCGGGAATCGGCGTCCTGAACGCGCATTTGCGTGCATTGTTTCGCAGCCCGCGCATCCGCCGCGGCCGTCATCGGTTCGTCAGATGGCCGACAGGCAAACGAAACAGGCAAGCGCGGCCGCGCTAGACCGGCAACGCATGCGTCGAAAGAATTTCCTTGAGCACCATGAACGACCTCACCTGCCGCACGCCCGGCAGATACAGCAGTTGCTCGGCATGCAGCCGATTGAAACTCTCGTTGTCGCGCGTGCGCACCAGCATGAAGTAGTCGAATTCGCCGGTCACGACATGGCATTCGACGCATCCCGAGACTTTCTGCGCCGCCGTCTCGAATGCGGCGAACGCTTCGGGCGTCGAGCGATCGAGCACGAAGCCGATCACGACCAGCATGCCGGCGCCGAGCGGCTTCGGGTCCAGCAGCGCGACGATGCCGCGGATCAGCCCCATTTCCTTCAGCCGCTCGACACGCCGCAGGCATGCGGGCGCACTCAGCTTCACCTTCGCGGCGAGGCTCACGTTCGAGATCGACGCATCCCGCTGCAACTGCCGAAGAATCGCGCGGTCGATGCGATCGAGTGCCGGCGCGGCGTCGCCGGGGGAAACCGCTTTTCTTTCTAATTTCATTGCGTCTCGCTCCGTTTTGACGAACTGAAATTGCTTGGTCAATGGTCCGGTCTTCGACAACGTAGGCCGACGCGATTTATTTCGCAAGCTCATTTCGCATCGATGTTCCTATCATCTTCTGACGGGATGCGCGGCCGCCGGCCGTGCGCGAACGATCCCGCCTTTCCCCCCAACGTCCCCGGAGCCCGCCGATGAACCTGCAACGTTTCCCCCGTTATCCGCTGACGTTCGGCCCGACGCCGATCCAGCCGCTCAAGCGCCTGAGCGATCACCTCGGCGGCACGGTCGAGCTCTACGCGAAACGGGAGGACTGCAACAGCGGGCTCGCGTTCGGCGGCAACAAGACGCGCAAGCTCGAATACCTGATTCCCGATGCGCTCGAACAGCGCGCGGACACGCTCGTGTCGATCGGCGGCGTCCAGTCGAACCAGACGCGGCAGGTCGCAGCCGTCGCCGCGCATCTCGGCATGAAGTGCGTGCTGGTGCAGGAGCATTGGGTGAACTACGACGATCCGGTCTACGACCGGGTCGGCAACATCCAGCTATCGCGCATGATGGGCGCCGACGTGCGGCTCGTGCCGGACGGCTTCGACATCGGCATTCGCCGCAGCTGGGAGGAAGCACTCGAAAGCGTGAAGCGGGCGGGCGGCAAGCCGTATCCGATTCCGGCCGGCTGCTCGGAGCATCCGCTCGGCGGGCTCGGCTTCGTCGGATTTGCCGAGGAAGTGCGCGCGCAGGAAGCGCAGCTCGGCTTCCGGTTCGACTACATCGTCGTGTGCTCGGTGACGGGCAGCACTCAGGCGGGGATGGTCGTCGGCTTCGCGGCCGACGGACGCGCCGACCGCGTGATCGGCATCGACGCGTCGGCGACGCCCGAACGCACGCGCGAGCAGATCACGCGCATCGCACGCCATACGGCCGCCCTCGTCGAACTCGGACGCGAGATCACCGATGCGGACGTGGTCCTCGACAAGCGCTACGCCGGCCCCGAGTACGGGCTGCCGAACGACGGCACGCTCGACGCGATTCGTCTGTGCGCGCGGCTCGAAGGCGTGCTGACCGATCCCGTCTACGAAGGGAAGTCGATGCACGGGATGATCGACAAGGTGCGGCGCGGCGAATTCGAGCCGGGCTCGAAAGTGCTGTACGCGCATCTTGGCGGCGCGCCGGCGTTGAGCGCGTACAGCGGGATGTTCGGCGAAGGCTGATGCGCGGCACGGGGCGGCGACGTCCCGCCGATCGCGCGACGATACCGGGGCCGGTCGTTCACGAATCCGCGTTCTGCGTGTCGAGCGCGGCAACCGGTGCACCGGCCGGATCGGGGATGCACTCGGCGTCGACGACGTCATAGCTCAACGACGGATCGGCCTGCGGCAACGTATAGCGGACGCGGCATCCGTTGTCGCGCCAGCGCACCTCGAAGTCGCCGTGATCCTGCGCGCCGAACACCATCAGGCGCGACTGGTTGTCGACCACGCCGAGCGTGCGGCCCGTGTCGTCATATGCCATCGCGCCGATCGGCACGGTCGCGTCGCCCTTCGTCTGCAGCACGAACTGCACGCGACGGCCGACCTCCGCTTCGAAGTCGGCCGCGACCACCGCGCCGCGCGTCGGCACGAGCACCTTGGTACTGTCGGACACTTCGGTATCCGTACCGAGCGACGCCGCCGCGAGGTTCAGCCAGTTATAGCGATACGGCTGCATATAAGGCACCACCGCATAGCCGCGACCGTCCGTCGAAATCGACGACGACGCATCGAGCTGCGCACCCTTGACGCCCGACACGCGCATCACCGCGAAGGTTTCGCCGACCGGCTGGCCGAACGTCACACCACCCCGATGAATCACCATCGACCCGGCGGCGTTCGCGTCGAAGTGTCCGCCGTAGCGGCTCTGGTTGTAGTTCGCGCCCAGCTTGCCCATGCGCGCATCCCAGCTCATGCCGAGGCCGCCGGACGCGCCGCCGTGCTTCTCGTAGCCGGCCTGCGCCGAAAAGCCGAGCGTGCCGTTCCGGTCGACGAAACCCGAGACGCCGCTCTGCACGTTCGCGCTGCCGTCGAGCGACGACACCACGTTGGTATACGCGCGCAGCGAGCGCCCCCCGCCGCCGAGCGGAATGCTCGCCGACACGGTCACCTGCGTATCCGATCGACGCCACGCGCCGCTCTCGCGCGTATGCGACAGCGCGACGCTGTAGCTGGCGGCGGACAGGTTGCCGCTATACCCGAGCTGATAGCGACGACTGCGCCCCGACTCGCCCCAATAGCTGGTTTCCCCCAGCGACACGAACAGCGAGCCGCGCCGGATCGACTGGTTGACGTTGACGTCGAACCGGCTTTTCTGGCGCTGATAGCCATACGGCTGCACGAGGCCCAGATCGTCGGCATGCTGCGCAAAGGTGCGAAAGCCCTCGGTCGAGTAGCGATAGCCGACCATCGTCAACGTCGTGTCGGTCGCAGCCAGCGTCTTCGAATACAGCAAGCGCGCACTTTGCCCGCGCTGCGTTCGGTTGCCTGCATCGGACTGACTGTGCGTAACGTCGAGCGACAGGCCGCCGAACGGCGAATTGAAGCCCGCGCCGAGGTTCAGCGCGGTATAGCGCTGCGAAACCAGCAGCCCGCCGAACCCGGTGACGTTGTCGGTCACGCCATACACGAGCGTCGCCATCGCAAAGGTCGGCGACGGCTTGCCGGTGTTGCGGAATTTCCCGGTCGCGAAGTGGTAGCGCAGGCCGCCGCGACGCACCATCACCGGCACGTACGAATACGCCTGCGTGAAGGTGCGCACGCGGCCGTCGGCTTCGATGATCCGCACCTCGAGGTCGCCGTTCGAACCGCTCGGATAGATGTCGGCGATTTCGAATGCGCCCGGCGACACGGGCGTCGAGTAAATGAGATACCCGTTCTGGCGCACCTCGACGGTCGCATGACTCTCCGCGATGCCGCGCACGACCGGCGCGAAGCCGTTCTCGTTATCGGGCAGCATCCCCGTATCCGACGCAAGCTGTGCGCCGAGAAACCGGAAGCTGTCGAAGATCTGTCCGGACGTATACAGCTCGCCGGCCGCCATTCTCCCTTTGATCGCGCGCAGATCGCGCTCCGCGTACGTCCGGTTGCTCGAGAATCGCGTCAGGTTGCCGCTGCGCGTCAACGACGCATCGTTGCGCAAGCGCCAGCGGCCGACGTTGAAACCGTTGTGCAATCCAAGGTAGTAGTAGTCGCTGTTGTATCCGCCGCCCGTGTTCCGGCTGTAACTCGCCTGATAGTCGGAGAACAGTGCGGTTATGCCGTCATCCCAAAGGGACTCGTCGACATGGCCGCGCGGTTGCCGCGCCATGTACTTCTGCGGCATCGCGAGATGCAGCGACAGCGCATGGATGTCGAAATCCACCGACGCGCCGCTGTCGCCGCCGAAGAAGCCGACCACCGCGTCGTCGGGACTTCCCGGCGGCACCAGGCCGTCCGCTTCGAGCTTCGCGATATCGATGCCGATCTGCTTCAACACGCCGACCGTCAGCAACGGCTTGACGATCTTGTCGTCGCCGTCGTCGGCAAACCGCACCGACGCCCGCTTGACGAGCGACTGATTCAGATAGAGGTCGAGTTCGTACGTGCCCGGTACGACGCCATTGCCGCTTTCGAAGTACGACATTTCGACCGGCGCATCGTCGCGCTTGAGCAGGATCTCGTTGAATTGAACGACCGACGCCGGCGCGCTGCCCGGAAGCGCCATGCCCAGCAGGACCAGAAAGCAGGCGGGAGAACGGCCGGATACTGTCGGCTTGTTCCGCTTCTTGGTCTTCTTGATGTTTTCCATCTGGACTCCTCATCAGGTATGCTGCCCCTGAACAGGAAAGAAAATCCCTCCTCTACAGAAACATGTGGATTGCTGCGGGCGGTCTGGCGCTCAAGATGGGGAGACGTCGCGGGAGTGCGACACGATCGCGCCGTAGTCGTTGACCGTCTCGTATTCGACGCGGGCGGGCGTCGCGTGCTTGCCGGTGATCTCGACGCGCTGCGTGCCGCCGGGCACCGCCATTTCGACCGGCACGCGCTGCGCGCTCTGGCCGCTGACCAGCTTGACCGCGCCGAACGAGACGTTGAAACGCGAGTCGTTCCTGACCTCCAGGAATGGCTTGCCGTCGGCCTCGACGACGCGCCATGAGAGATGGCTCGCGGCCTCGTCCGCATTGCCAGGCAAACCGGACGGCCGGTAAAAGACCTTGACCCGCTGACGCACGGCGATCTGCAGCGTGTTGTCGGACTTGGCCTTCTGCGGAATCTCCTGCACGTTCAGCCAGAACACCGACTCCTTGTCGGACGGCAGGCCGCGCCCCTGATAGAAAATGCGCAGCACCTGCTGCTTGGCGGGCCCCAGCCGGCTCAGCGACGGCGTAATCGCAAACGGGACCGCCGCCTTGGGGTCGCTTCCGGACTCGACCCACGACTGGATCATGACGTCCTCGGATGCGCGATTCTTGACCAGGATCGATGCTTCCTTTCCCCCTGGCGGGAATACCACGCGCGTGCTTTCCAGCGTGACGCCTGCACTCGACAAGCCAGGGAGAATCGACAGCGCACAGGCCAGCAACACGCTGACAATGAATCGTTGTTTCATCTCGGATCCGAATTGACGCTGGAGGGACCGGGAGATCGCCTCCAGCAGGTTGACTTACTCGTAGGTGAGCGTGAAGGGCAGCGTGCCGTTCGCGACGCCGGCCTTGACCGGGTCGCCGTTCTTCACGTAGGCCGCGCGCAGCGCCAGCTTGGCCGAATAGTTGACGACTTCCGGATCGCCTTCGGCAGCACCCGGTGTTGTCGTCTTGACGAGCGGCGCGTCGAAGGTTTCGTTCGCGGCGAGGTTCAGCAGCTTGTTGTCGATGTCGTAGATGCCGATGCCGACGCCTTTCGCCGTGCCGGTCGTCTTCAGCAGATAGACGTTCTTCGGATCGACGCCCGAGCCGCCGTTCGGGTCGAAGCGGACCTTCACCGTCGTCAGCTTGTCGGCCGTGTTGCCGCAATCGAGATTCAAGTTGATGTTGGTACCGGCCGCGATCTGGCCGTCGGCGACCGAGCCGATTGCGTCAGAGCTGACCTTGCCCAGCTTCACTTCGACGTTCTGCGCGCCCTTGCCGCCCGTCACGTTCGCACCCGCGCCGCTCGAGATCGAGCACGACGCCGTGACGATTTCTCCCGAAAAATTGATGGTGCCGTCTGCCGCCATCACGCTGCTCGCGGCAACGGCAGCCACTGCAGCCGCGGTTATTTTTTTGATATCGAAAGTCACGATTTACTCCATTTCAATTGCAAAATTTAACTCTTTTAAACAATCATCAAGAGTTAATTTAATTTTATTGGCGGATACCTACCCCAATAAATAGGACATATTCGATAAGGACGCGTATAGATATCGGACTTGTTCTAAACTGAATTTCCGATGCGACTCGCCGCATCGAACCGGGCGCGCCGGCAAAGCGTGCGCCCTATTGATAGTCGAGCAGGACCACGATCGCGGCATGGACCGAGCCGCCTGTCACCTTGCCGGCGGTCTGCACGTACGAAGCACGCATCGGAATCTGATACGACCCGCCGGTGTCTTTGCTATATGCGGTCACGGGGAGCGATGCGCCGAACTTCGGCGGCGTACCGGACGCATCGACCACTCGAATCGACGCGCCGGTCGCGGTCGATTCGGGCAGCAAAGGCAGCGTGCCGGAACCGTCCGGCACGGAGCCGCCCGCCGGAAGAATCGTGTAGCCGACACGATTGAAGCCGCGCGGACATCCGGTCACCGAGAGATTGAACGGCGTGTCGGCTGCGGTCGCGCCGATACCGTGCAACTGCCCCGAGCTGACGGGCGGCAGTTTCACGTTCTGATCCGGCACCTCGCACGTCCCGTCGATTGCGGTAACCTTGCCCGACAGTCGGATCGACGAGTCGCGCGAAGAAATCATTCCGGTCTTGTAGCTGATGATGTAGTACGAATCGAACGAGCCGCTCGAGAACGCCCCGCTCGCGATCGGGCCGCCGTTGCGAAACAGCTGAAGTTCGGCGATGCGTGAAAAAGTGCCGGTGAAGTTGGAAGTGACTGGCTTTCCGTCGAAGAACAAACGAACGGATACGCCCGGAACATTGGTTTCCATGTCCGGCCCGGTGACGTTGCTTTCCCAGATACTGCCCTTGTTATAGAGAAAGACGAGCGAGATTTCGCATTGGCTCTGACCGCACACCTCGGCCGGCGAGAACGTATAACGGGACAGCGTGGCACCGGACGGCACGGCTGACGGAACGGCGAGGTCCCTGCCGCCGAACGCGTATATGTTGGCTGCGGTGCTAGACCCGGCGAAGCCGAGCATCGTTGCAGCGACAAGCAGAAGTCGGGTAGACAAGTCTTTGGCTTTCATGAGCGAGTAAACGAATGAATGCAGGGCCTCGGATCGGTGCCACCGCGGCGCACGCGCCGTGGCCGAAACGAAAGCATTCGTGGAATCCGGGGATACAGACGGGATTGGGCCGCGCGACATGTGACCGGTAGTGGCGATGCGAAAGCCGCTGGTATGGCAGTTTCGCCCCAACACGGATGCGCGGCATCGAGGGATATAGCGTACGCGTTCCGACTCGTGCCCGAATACGGGACGAGTTTTAATCTACGTGGATATTCACTCGTACAAATACTAAATCGATGCGTGCGCAATCCGTCCGGGCCGGAAATTCCATGCGATCTTGCAGATATCAGTCGACGAGCGCCACTTCAGATCGCACACCTGTCGCGACACTCCGCCGTCCCGGCCCACGCCGCCCGTCAACGCTCGAGACGCGCCAGCGCCTGCCCGATCGCGTGCTGGAACGCCTGCCAGTTCGCGTCGGACGCCTGCGCCCCGACCGCGCGCTCCATCGCCGCGCACGCGTCGCTCGCGGCGGTGTCGCCCGCCAACGCAAAACCGCCACGCATCGAATGCAGCTCGACGCCGATCGTCGCCAGGTCGCGACGCGCAAGCGCAGCGTCGATCGACGCCATCGATTGCAGCGTGGCCGTACGCAGCGTTTCGCGAATCTCGTCCGACATCGCCGGCGGCTCGTCGCGCCGCGCCGGTTCGCGCCCGGCCGGTGCATGCTCGCCCGCGCCGGCATGCCGCCTCAGGACGGCGTCGAGCACCGCAATCGCCAGCGGCTTGAGCACGACTTCCGCAACGCCAACCTGCTCGCAGCGTCGATAGTCTTCCTCGGTCGCGTAGGCGGTCATCGCAATGACCGGCACGCGCGTATGCTGCTCGCGCAGGAAATTGGCGAGCGCGTAGCCGTCGAGTTCCGGCATGCCGAGATCGGTCAGCACGACGTCGAACGGCGCGCCGAAGAACGCGCGCATCGCTTCGATGCCGTTCGTCACGATCGTCGCGTCGTGCTGAAGCAATTCGAGCTGGTCGCGCAGCAGCGCGCGGCTCGCCGGGTGATCCTCCGCCACCAGGACGCGCATCGGCCGCGCATCGGCATGCGGCGTCGCGTCGACCGCGAACGCGTCGCGAGCCGGCTCCGCGCCGCGCCAGCCGCGCGGCGCCTCCGGCAGCGGCAACGCGACCAGCACCGTCGTGCCTTCGCCCGCCGTGCTGTCGACCGTCAGCTCGCCGTGCATCAGACGCGCGAGGCGGCGGCACAGCGGCAGCCCGAGGCCGGTGCCGCCGAAGCGGCGGTAGATCGACGTGTCGGCCTGGAGGTAGACGTCGAACAGGGTCGGCAGGTTGTCGGCCGGGATCCCGATCCCCGTATCGGTCACGCGAATCTCGACGCAGCGCGGCCCCGCGTCCGGCGACGACAGTTGCGCGTCGATCGTCACGCTGCCGCGTTCGGTGAACTTGATCGCGTTGTCGATCAGGTTCGACACGATCTGGCGCAACCGCACCGGGTCGCCGACATGGCCGTCGGACAGCGCCGGCGCGATCCGGCTCGCGAGCGTCAGGCCCTTCGCGTCCGCGAGCGGACGATAGAACGCAACGACATCGCGCAGCATGTCGCCGACGTCGAACGGGATGCGCTCGATCGTCATCTGGTTCGACTCGGCCTTCGACAGGTCCAGCACGTCGTTGATGATGCGCAGCAGCGCGTCCGACGACGACGCGACCGTCTCCAGCCGCCGCCGCTCCGTCGGCGCGAGCGGCGCGCGCCCCATCAGTTCGAGATTGCCGATGATCGCGTTGAGCGGCGTGCGGATTTCATGACTCATCGTCGCGAGAAAGGTCGACTTGGCCTTGTTCGCGTATTCGGCCGCCGCGCGCGCTTCCTGCAGCTTCTGCTCCGTCTGCCGGCGCGCGGTGATGTCGAGCAGCGTGCACAGCAGCGCGTCGACGCCACGGTATCGGGTTCGCATGATGTTCGCCGCCACATATGCGCTATCCGGCCGGTCGGGATCGATCGCCAGTTCGCACCTGACGACGCGCGCGCTGCCGCCGCCGTCGCGGCGGTCGCGACCGTCACGATACGCGTGCCACAGACGCTTGCCGAGCGGCGTGCCGGTCGCCTGCTCGTCGTAGCGGGCCATCGTGTCGTTACGCACGATCACGTCGCCGTCGGCCAGCGATACCAGCGCGAGGCCCGCCGGCGCGGTACGGATCAGCATGCGATTCAACGACTCGCTTTCGATCAGCCGGATCGCGCGACGATACGCCGGACGCAGCGCGCGGAGGTCGAACGCCCAGATGGTCAGCCACAACGCAGCGAGCGCGAACAGCGCGGTGCCGGCGGTGGCGCCGAGCGACGGCGCCAGCGCGGTGGCGATGCTTCGCCACGAAAACGTCGTCATCAGCACGAGATCGGATTCGGGCAAGCGATCGCTGATCACGAAGCGCGTGCCGATCCGGTGCAGGCCTGCATGTCCACCCTGCGGATCGCCGGCGAACGCGAGTGCGCGCTCGACCAGCGCCGCATCGGCCGGCTGCCCGATCGCGACCGTGCCGTGACGATCGATCAGCGCGTGCGTCTCGTCGACATGGTCCGGCGTCATCAGCTCGCCGACTCGCGCCCGCGTATTGATCACGAGCCACGCGACCGGTTGCCCCGCCGCATCGAGCACCGGGCGCGTCAGCCGCAGCACCGAACGCCCGAGCAGCGGATCGCTGCGCGTCGTCAGCGTCGCGTCGTCGCGCCCATCGACGGAGCGCAGCGCCACGCCTTCGCCGCGGCGCGGACGCACGTCGCGCAGCAGCGCGTGCACGTCGATGGCCGGCAGCCGGTCGAACGCGCGGCCCACCGGCGTGAGGCCGACGATGCCGATGAAGTCCTGGTTCGCGCAGGCCAGATATGCGCTCAATCCGGCGTTGGCCGTGTGCGGCATCGGCACCACCATCACGTCCGCCTGCCCGGTCAACAAGGCAAGGCACGCCGCATAGCTGCCGGCGGGATGATCGGGCGTGATGTCGGCCAACGCCGCGACCGACGGCTGGCCGGTGCGGCTGCGAACGATCATCCGGCCGTTCGTGTCGGTGAACTGGCGCAACTGATCGGGCGTGGGGCGCGCGCCGGCGCTCGCGAACATCTCCATGCTGTCCACGTGATGCGTCAGCAGTACGTTCGCAATCTGAAGTTCGGCATGCAGTTCGGCCTCGCGCCCGAGAAACGCCGAGCGCGACCGTGCGAGGAAGTCGTACACGTCGAGCAACGCGACCAGCGTCGCGCAGGCCACGATGAAGACGGTCACCGCCACGCCGCCGCCATACAGCAGCGAGCGCTGCTGCCGACGGACGCGGGCCGGCTCGAATCGCTTCCCGCTCGCGGCGCCGTCGTGCGCGGCAAGCAGCTTCAGTTTGGTCGGCATACGATCGATTGTCCTGGACGCTCGGCGTCCCGTCGCGCGGCGCGCACGTTGCGCGGGACGCTGTCGCGCGCCGCCGCCGGGCGGCCCGGCATGCGGGCAGGCGCGCGCCTTCGTCGAAGCGGGGCGAGCGCGCGGCGCATGCGTTACGCGCCGTCGTCCGGCATGTCCGCGGACGGGTCGACCGGCAGCCGGCCCTCGTCCGCGTAACGGATCAGGTCGGCGTCGCGCACGATGCCGAGTTTCTTCATCGCGCTCGCCTTCTGCGAGCTGATCGTCTGCTTGCTGCGATGCAGCTGCGTGGCGATCTCGCCGACGGTCAGGCCGGCGCTGTACAGGCGAACCACCTCGATTTCCCGAGTCGTCAGCGGACGCTCGATCGCCGGCGAGCCGGTGCTTTCGAGCAGCTGCTTGATGTGCGGCGACTGATAGTCGGCGCCGACGAATGCGGCGTGCACGGCGCCGACCAGATGGGAGATCGCGTCCGACTTGCTCAGGATGCAGCCGACGCCCTGCCGGCGGATCGCATGCAGCACGCTCGGATTGTCGATCATCGTGATCGTCACGATGCGCAGCGCGGGATAACGGCGCTGCAGGAACGACAGCAGCACGAGCCCGTCGCCGAACTTCCCGCCCGGCATCACGAAGTCGAGCACCAGCACGTCGCTCGGATGCTCTTCCAGCGCCGCGACGAGATCCGTCGAGTTGGATACGGTGCCGACAAGCCGGATCGTGCTGCTCTCCGCGAGCGCCTTCGACATGCCGATCGCGGACGATGGATGGTCGTCCGCCACCATCACCCGCACAAAGAATTCATCCATGGTCCTTGTTCTCCCCGACCTTTCGATTATGCGCCCGCTCGGCGCCGCGACGTGCAATGCAGCCTCCGGCGCTCGCTCGTCCTGTCACAGGCCAAGCTCGCCAATCCGATGCATCGGTCAGGCAAGCACGATGTAATTTTAAGACAATAACATCGGTGAACTCGTTTGCGCGCGCGACACGCGCGCGCGGTCCGGGCCCCGGCCATCGGCCCTGTTGCTGATGCGACATGCCGCGGATCGCCGCAACGCACGTCGATTTGCGCCGCGACATGCATTTGCGACGCATCGCGTCACGCGCGACTGCGCTTCCGACACGCGGTCGGCCCGCCTGCGAGCCAATCGACGCCGCCGCGCATCCAACCCGCGCTACTGCCTGCGCGCGCCTGTCAGCGCGTTCGCTTCCGCACGATCAATGCCCGCCCGGATCCTCGCGGCGCTCGTCTCGCCTGTGCTCCGCGACCAGCTTCCACTCGTCGATCGCCTGCCGCTTCTGCAATGGCGACATGATCAAGAATTCGTTGATCCTCGCCAGAAAGTCTCGTCGGGACTTTTCAGGAAGCGTGGCGAAATCGAGCAGCAGCGCGAAGACCTTCTCCATGTGACGCACTGTCTTTCCCCTCTTCACCCAAAATAATCCACGCCGCACGCGCGTTGCGGCGCAGGCCTGCCTTCGATACCTCGGACACCCGGTTACGGCGCCGGGCCGCATCGCTGCGTGTCGCGCGACACCGCCATGCGACAGCCGCGCGCGATCCTGTTGTTGTTTTGGCGGCTACGTCTGCATGGCGGCGCCGCCGACGTGCCTGCCGCTGTGATGCGCCACGCTCGTCAGCACACCGCGCAAACGCGCGAGCGTCACGGGCTTGGTCAGCACGCATTCCACGCCGGCAGCCGCATAGCCGCGCGCGTCGTCAGG
The DNA here is from genome assembly GCF_902499075.1 of Burkholderia pseudomultivorans. Taxonomy (GTDB): domain Bacteria; phylum Pseudomonadota; class Gammaproteobacteria; order Burkholderiales; family Burkholderiaceae; genus Burkholderia; species Burkholderia pseudomultivorans. The sequence goes on from NZ_CABVPP010000058.1 coordinate 22,616, forward strand.
CATCAGATGCGACGTCACGATCACGACGTCGCACGACACGTGCCGCAGACGAGCGGTCTGCGCGAGCACGACCGCCTTCATGTCGGGAAGATCGGTGCCGATCAGCAGCAGATCCCATTCGTCCGCATCGAGCAGGTCGAGCGCCGTGCGGCCCAGCCCGGCAACGCGGACCGTACAGCCGAGTACGTCGAGCTGTTCGCGCAGGATCGTGCCGTTGACCGAGGCGTCGTCGGCCAGCAGCACGCGCAGCGCGGCGGAACTCGCGACGGCGGCAGCCGGTGCCGCGACTTCGCGCGGCCCGGCAAGCGGCGCCGGCGTATCGGCCAGCGTTTGTCCGAGTGCGACGTGCAGGCCGTGAAGCGCGTAGCTGGACATGCGGATCGTGCGGCCGGCGCGTACCGGCTCCAGCGGACCGTCGGGCGTCGCCAGCACGAGCGGCGCGCCGCCGCCCAGCCGGTCGAGCGCGTCGCGCGACCATGCATCGGCGTCGCCGAACAGCACGATGGCGGCCGCATGCGCATGGCGCGCGGCCGGGATCTGCCACGGACATTCGTAGACGTCCACGTCGAAACCCCATGCGGACAGGTGCGGCAGCGCGAACTGCCGCCACTCCGGCTGCGGCGCGACGAGCAGCAGCGTACCGGCGTCGCGCGCGACGCGCGCGCCGAACGGCTCGATGCCGAGCCCGAGCGGCACGCGCACCGTGAAGCAACTGCCCGCGCCCGGTGCGCTCGTCACCGAGATCCGCCCGCCCATCGCCGTGACGAGCCGGTCGCACAGCGCCAGCCCGAGGCCCGTGCCGCCGTACCGGCGCGTGATCGTCGCATCGACTTGCGAAAACGCCTTGAAGAGCTTGTGGAGATCCGCACCGCCGATGCCGATGCCGGTATCCTCGACCGCGATCGCGAGCTCGGCCGCGCCGCATTCGCCGCGCACGACCAGCACGCGCGCAGTCACATGACCCTGCGCGGTGAACTTGATCGCGTTGCTCAGCAGGTTGCCGAACACCTGCGCGAGCCGCGTCGGGTCGCCGCGCATCCGCTGCGTGCGGCTCGCGGCAATCTCGCAGAACAACGACAGCCCTTTCGCCTTCGCGACCGGCGCGAACGCGCCGAGCTCGCGCGCGATCACGCCCATCACGTCGAACTCGATCGATTCCACCGACATCGCGCCGGCCTCGATCTTCGAGAAATCGAGGATCCCGCTGACGAGCTCCAGCAGCCCCGCCGCCGCGGTGCGCAGCGTGCGCACGCGGCTGCGCTGCGACAGGTCGAGCGCATGACGGTCGAGCAGTTCGAGATTGCCGAGAATCACGTTGAGCGGCGTACGGATCTCGTGGCTCATCGCGGCCAGGAACGACGACTTCGCCGCATTCGCGGAATCGGCCGCGCGCACGGCTTCCTCGAGTTGCCGGACCAGTTGCCGCTTCGCGGTCACGTCGACGACCGCGACGATCAGCACGTCGCGCTCCTGGTAGCGCGCGCCGCATGCGATCACTTCGAGGTGCAGCGGCGCGGCGTCGGCGGCGGCGTCCGGCAGCACGAGATCGACCTGCAGCGGCCCGCTCGACGCGCGCGTGCGGTATTGCTCGACGATCTGTCCGGACAGCGCGCGATAGTCGCTGCCCAGCTGCGCGATCCGCTCGGCCAGCACCGGACTGACGAGCATGAAATGACCGTCGGCGCGCGAGATCAGCCCGAGACCGATCGGCGCCATCTCGATCACGCTACGGCACAGCGACTCGCTGTCGAACACGCGCTGCGAACGCGCATAGACGGGTGCGAGCATGCGATGGTGGAAACGCACGAGCAGCGTCCACATGATCGCGATCGTCAGCAGCGACGCGCCGAGCAGCAAACCCGCGCGCAGCGCGACGTTCGCGATCACGTCGGCCCACGACAGCGCATAGGCGAGCGTCCAGCCGGTATTGTCGAGCTTGCCGCGGAACAGCACGTGGCCGTCGCGAAACACCGGCTCGTCCGTGCTCGCCAGATCGCGCGATGCGTCGAGACGCAGCAGCCGCGTGATTCGCGCGTCGTCCTGTGCGATGCCGGGGCCGGTGGCCACAAGCCGGTTGTCGGACGTTGTCACGAAGAACATGCCGTCGGCCGGATGCGCGGGCAGCCACGACAGCAGGTAGTCCGGCGCGTATTCGGTGACGAGCACCGCGAACGGCTCGCCGTCGATCTGCGCCTGCGCGGCGAGCCGGATCCGCAACTCGCCGGACAGCGGGTCGACGAACGGCGGCAGCCAGCGCACGTGCGGACGACCGTGCCCGGCGCTCGACGGCTGATCCTCGAAGTCGACGCGCAATGCGTCCATCGCGCGGGCGCGCCCTTCCGGCGTCAGCAGCGCCGCGTCGTCGGTACGGGCATCCGGCACCAGCGCGAAAACGCCCGTCTGCGTGCTGTAGTGATAGCCGATCAGCGCATAGCCGCGATTGATCGAGCTGGCCGCGCAGATGCGCGCGAGCAGCACCGACAGCGACAGGTAGCGCGCAACCTCGCGCCGGTCGGCGGTCTGCCCCGGCACACCGAACACGACCGACGGATACGGGCTGATCGCGATCTGCTGGTCGTTGTCGTAGAACGTATCGACGATGCCTTGCGGCGCGTGATCGATGTCGCGCCAGATCAGCTGCGCATTGGATACGCCGTTGCGAAACGACGTCTCGCTGACCTTGATTTCGTTCAGCGTCTGCACGAGGCCGGCCAGATAGTTGCGCCGCTCGCCGTCGAGATAGCCGTAGACGATCGACGCCATCCCGAGTGCGCAGGCAATCAGGATGAGGACCGTCACGACAATTCCGCCGCCGAACATCGAGATGCTCTGGTAACGCCGGATCGATTGAAGCGAACTGTAAGGCATGGCGCAGGACGACGACGCATCGGCCCCCGGATGGCAAACCTATCCGGGGGCCGATGCATCGCATGAACGAAACCGTACAAAGATGGAAACGGTTCGATCATGCCAAACGGTCCTGCGAAAATCAGTTCAATACGAACGATTTAGTACATGTCCAATATGCTCTGGCTATTGTTTTGAACTTGACCGAGATTTTGGGCGTGAAATCGCGCAGTCCCGCGAGCGATCGACAAGACAGCGTCCCAATCGACGGCGGGCCGGCGCCAGTCCGGCATCCACAGGCAAGCGGCGCGCCGCACGGGTTTGCGCCCGCTCAGTTCTGCGTGAGCGGATTCAGCGTCGTGCACAGGAAGCCCGAGCAGTTGCTCGCGTTGAAGTAGAACGACGCCGTCACGAACGGCACCACCGTGCCGAACGACAGATCGCCGAAATAGGCGTTGCCGTTCGCGCCCTGGCCGTTCGCCTGCTGCACGAAGTCCGCGGCCGTCCCCTGGAGCGCGGCCGACTGATACGTGAAGGTCGGCGACTGCGTCTGGTCCTTCACGTAGACCGACGAGATCGTGGTGCCGAACAGCATGTCGCCCTTCGCGCGATAGCCTTTCGCGCCCTCGCTGTTGGCTTGCGCGACGAAGCCGTCGACGGTCGTCTGCGGCGCCAGCGTATCGTAGGTATAGGTCGCACCCGACGCGTTGTTCTTCATGTATACGTTCGCCTGCACCGTCCCCACCATCATCGGACCGAAGAACCAGTAGCCCGACTGGCCCTGGCCGTTCGCCTGCGCGAGGAACGCGGCCGGATCGGCCGGCAGCGCCGTCGTCACGTACGAATACGTGGCCGGCGACCCGCCGTCCTTCCGATACAGATAGCCGTACGAGTACGGCCCTTCGTAGCGGTAGCCGTTCGCGCCCTGCGCATTGGCCTGGGTGACGAAGCTCGTCATGTCGGCCGGGTTGGACTGCAGCTGGTATGTGTAGGTCGGTGCGGTGCCGTCGTTCACGAAGATCGAACGCACCTCGCCGTTGGGCGGCGAGTATGCGCCGTCTCCCAGATAGCGGTAGCCCTTCGCGCCTTCGGCATTGAGGAGCGTCAGGAAGCTCGCCGCATCCGACGCAAGCGGCTGCGCCTCGTAGCGCAGCGTCAGCGTGCTGCCGCCCGTGCTGCCCGTGCCGCCGGTACCTCCGGTCCCGCCCGTCCCACCGGTTCCTCCGCTCCCGCCGCTGCCCCCGCTACCGATACCGCCGCTTCCGCCGGTGCTGCCCGTGCCCGATCCGTTGCCGGCTGATGCGGCCGGAGACGAACTGTCGTCGCCGCCGCAGGCGGTCAGTGCCAGACAGGTCAGCGCGATCAATGCAACGGCTTTCATCGGAATTCCCTCCTCGAAACGAACCGGACGAACGAAGCCGGTGCGCGCGGACGGAGCCGCGCGCACGGGCCGTGGTGGATCGGAAATCGGCACGACCGGCGGCCGCGCCGCCGGCCGGCGTACGTCAGTTGACCTGCAGCTGGCCGCCGCGGCCGAGGCCGCCCTTGACGTCCTGCGCCTTGTAGCTGCGCAGTGCGACGACCATCTTGTTCCATGCGTCGATGAACGCGACGACGGTCGCCTTGCCTTCCGGCGTCGTCGAGAAGCCTGCGAGCGCGCCGCCCACGCCGCCGCCGAGACCACCGAGCGCCGCGCCGTAGTTGGTGGCCGTCGAACTGCCTTCGGCCGCCGCGATCTGCACCGCCGAGCGCACGTCGAACAGCGTCAGCGTGACGACCGACGCCTTCGTCTGCAGGTGGCCGGCGACCGCCGCGACCGCGCTGTTGCCGATCAGGCCGCCGATCATGCTGCCGATGCCGCCGATCGGCGAATCGTTGACCACGATCTGCGGTTCCATGTAGTAGTCGGCCGCGACGCGCTGGCCCTTCTGCTGCTTCGAGCCCGCGCGGTATTCGCCCGAGTTGCGCTGCATCTGCGTGATCCGCGACAGGCGCGAGTCGGTCTTCTGGTTGCCGATCGACGTGATCACGAAGCAGTTCGACTGCTGGACGGCCAGGCGCAGCAGCGGATCGATGCTCGTCACCTTGGTCGCGCTGCCGAACGGGCCCCACCAGTCGGCATTGCGGCCGTCATCGACGGCGATCGTGCCGAGCGGCGACGTGCAGCGCTGCAGCCCCGAATCGGCGCCGGCGCTCGCGCCGCCCGCGGCGGCACCGGTCACGCCGAGGCTCTGGCCGCCGGGCGACACCATGCCGCCACAGCCGGCCAGCGATGCGGAAAACGCTGCGGCCAGCGCAGCTTGGGTAAGACGTCGGGAAAGAGTGGTCTTCATTGTCGTTATCGATCGAAAGAGTCGTTGTTCGGCTTATGGGTTCATGCGAACGTCGATAAGCCCCCCGGGCATGGCGCGCGATGGCGGTCTCCTCGCAGCGGCCCCCGTTGCTTCCGGTCCGGTCAGTAGCCGTACCAGTAAGTCTGGTGCCAGGCGCCGTAATACGGATAGCCCGAATACCAGTAGCCGTAGTAGACGTCGCGCCACTGCGTGCGCCACTTCCAGTCGTCTTCGTCGGCCTTCTTTTCGTTGCGCGCGAGCTCGAGCAGCTTCTTCGATTCCTTGTCGCCGCGGGCCGCCGCGATCGACAGCCACTTGTCCGCCTCGCGCGGATCGGAGCCCATTTCCTCGAGACCGAACAGATAGAAACTGCCGAGCGCCTTCTGCGCGTTCAGGTCGCCGCGCTCGGCGGCGTCGCGCATCCACTTGATCGCTTGATAGCTGTCCTGACGAACGCCGTCGCCACGAAAATAGCGCAGGCCGAGATCGTACGCGGCCTTCGGCTGCGTCTTCGCAGTCTGCTTGAGTGCGGCGATACGCGGATCTTCGCGGTCTTCCGAATCGTCCCTTTTTTGGTAGGAGACCTGATCTTTAGGTCGATCGGAACAACCGGTGTCGTCACAGATCCGCACCGTGCTGCTGGTGACGGACGGATCCTGCGCGCACGCGGCCAGCAGCAACAGCAGCCCCGGTGCGAGTAAACGGCGATACATTGGTGCTTTCCTCTAGTTTTATTGGCGCCGCAATTCTTCGAGCTATCCACACCCCCGTGAGCTCGCACCCGGCTTGCGCGCGGCGCGGCGAATTCGATCCGCCTGCGCCGACACGCATTCCAAGGCTCTCTCAGGTTCTCTCTTCGAATCGTTCTGTCACTGTGTTGCTGCCGCTTTTCGCCGTGCCGGCTCTCCCCAGCTGCGATCTCCAAACATGACGCGACAAACAATAGTGACGTGGTGAGCAATAATAATGGAGAAAAATGACATGTCAAGGTGATTCGCTGTTTCAAAGTTTGCGTAGTACGTCACTTTTGAATATGCTCTTCCTCGCCAAAACCCCTGGAGACCCGATCGAGATGCCCAACAGCGAGCAGGCCAACGTCGACCTCATCACCGCCACCAAGGTGCGCGACCTTCTGAACCGGAACGGCATCCCGCCGCGCAGTCACAACACGACGATCGCGAACGTGCTCGGGCTGAGTTTCTCGGTCGTCACGCGCAAGATGAAAGGCCTGATCCCGTGGAACCTGTCGCAGCTGCAGGACATCGCGACGCATTTCGGCGTGCCGCCCGCGATCCTGCTCGACGACAAGGGCGCGCAGCCGGCCGCCGCCGAGATGATCGACGCGACCTTCGTGATCGAATCGCGGCGCTTTCGCTGCCGGGCCGCGATCTCGACGAAGGCCAGCAGCCAGATCGAGACGGACTTCGTCGCGCTGCAGTGGCAGGGCGAATGGATCGTCACCGAACGGCAGCACGCGCGCGAAGGGCGCACCTATCCGGTCGACGTCGTCGAGCTGCGTTCGAGCCAGCCGAACGTGTACGCGGCGCGGATCGCCGTGGTCGACGATTCGCCGGACGTGGCCGAGACCGTATGCGAGTACTTCATCGAGAAAGGCGTGAACGCGATTCCGTACCATGACGGCGAAACGTTCCGCAAGGCGCTGGAAGTCGAGGATTTCGACGGCTACATCCTCGACTGGATGCTCGGCGACCAGACGGCCGCCGACCTCGTGCGCGGGATCCGCTCGAGCGAGAACAGCGGCGCGCCGATCTTCCTGCTGACCGGCAAGATTTCGACCGGCGAGGCAAGCGAGGACGAGATCGCGCACATCGTGTCGCACTACAACGCGCGCTGCGAGGAAAAGCCGGTACGGCTGCCGATCCTGTTCGCCGAAGTCGCGCGCGAGCTGAAGATCGCGGTGCCGGCCGCGACGGCGATCGGCTGAAGCCGGAACAACGACATTCACCACACGACCGAGGAAAAGACATGCGAGTCTCGACGACCTGGATCAAGCACCTGATGGCGGTCTGCCTGCTCGGCATCGCCGCTGCGTCGTGGGCGGCGCCGTTTACGTTCACCGTCGACGGCAAGATCGGCAAGAGCAACCAGCCCGGCAAGGCCGTGTATGTCTTTTCCGAACAGGCGCTGATGGCGCTGCCGCAGCATTCGATCACGACCTCGACGAGCTGGACGCCGAAGGCGACCTTCACCGGCCCGCGGCTGTCCGACGTGCTGAAGACCGTCGGCGCGCACGGCACGAAGATCGAATTCCGCTGCATCGACGAATACACGTTCACGATTCCCGCATCCGACGCCGACCGCTACGGCGTGATTCTCGCGCGCACGATGAACGGCAAGGTGCTCGGCAACGACAACTACGGCCCGCTGTGGATCATGTATCCGCGCGACCAGTTTCCCGATGAGCTGAAGACGCCGCTCGGCGAAGCGAAGTTCGCGTGGCAGATCATCGGCCTGACCGTGAAATGAAGCGCGGGCGATGGCGCAATAGAAAAATCATCCTGGTCCTGGGATCCGTCTGGCTCCTGGGATTCGCCGCCTGGGCGTTCCTGCTGTGGGACCTGCTCGCGACCTCGGTCAACGAGGGTGTGCTCGAAGGGCCGCGCGAAGGCGTGTTCTGGACCGCGTCGCAATACCGGAACGTCTATACGCGGTTCGACCGGCAGCTGATCCTGTACGCGACGCGCCAGGACGACGACTTCGACCACGTGCAGATGCAGCTCGACAGCCTGTCGGTATCGTTCGGCTTCCTGCAGCGCCCGTCCGAAGTGTCCGAATACTGGCTGCGCATTCCGAGGGCGCGCGCCGAAATCGCGACGCTCGGCGAATTCATGACGTACCTGAAACACGACGTGCCGCTGCTGCGCGACGCCCCGCAAAACGCGCCGCGCGTGATCGCCGAGGTCGACGCGTACTGGCCGAAGGTCAACGGCCTCGCGAACTACTTCCGCGCGATCGAGATGGCGCAGCGCGACTTCACGTTCCATCAGCTGAAGGCCAAGCAGCGCGCGATCCTGATTCTCGGCAGCGTCCTCGGCGTGCTGCTGTGCGTGCTGTTCCTGCTGCTGTTCTATACGATGCGCACGCGCGACAACCTGCTCGACCGGCAGAACGCGGCGCTCGACGCGGAACGCAAGGCGTCCGACCGCGCGTTCGAGATGATCGAGGCGAAGAACGCGTTCCTCGGCATGGTCAGCCATGAACTGCGCACGCCGCTGCAGGCGATCTGCGGATCGATCGAGATCCTGCTCGCGCGCCCGCAGTCGGACGCGAACCTGAAAACGATCAGGCGGCTGCAGAATTCCGCGTCGTCGCTCGAAGCGCTCGTCAAGGATCTGACCGACTACATCAAGCTGCGCTCGACCAAGCGGCTCGCCGAAACGGAACCGGTCGGCGTCGCCGCGCTGCTCGGCGAGGTGCTCGACCCGTTCCGCGAGAAGATCGACGCGCAGCGGATCGCCGTCACGTCGCATGTCGCGCCGTACGATCTCGCGATCCGCTCCGATCGCAAGCTGCTGCGGCAGATCCTCGCGAACCTGATCGAGAATGCGGTCAAGTACACGCGCGGCGGCACGGTCGCCGTGTCGATCGCGCTCGCCGACGCGCCGGCCGGCCGGCAGTTGAAGATCGCCGTGCGCGATACGGGCGTCGGCATCGCGAAGCAGCATCTGTCGAAGATCTTCGAACCGTTCTACCGCGCGAACGATGCGGCCGGACTGAGCGTCGACGGCATCGGGATGGGGCTCGCCGTCGTGCGCGAAATCGTCACGACGCTGCGCGGGCATGTGGAGGTGCGCAGTGTCGTCGGCGAAGGCAGCGAGTTCGTCGTGACGCTGCCGGTCGAGGTGCCCGACTTCGGCGAGACGCCCGGCGAAACGCCCGCGCTGCCGGACGCCCCTGCGCAGCGCCACCGACGCGCGCTCGTCGTCGACGACAACGACAACGCGCGCGAAACGCTCGGCGCGATGCTGGCGGCGCTCGGTATCGAAGCCGATCTGTGCGGCACCGGGCACGAAGGCGTCGCGCGCGTCGGCGACGAAGGCTACGACCTCGTCGTGCTGGACCTGGAACTGCCGGACCTGAGCGGCTTCGACGTCGCGCGCCGGATTCGCGCGGCGGCCCGGCCCGCAGACGCGCACGCGCCGACGATCCTCGGCGTCAGCGCGTATGAATCGGCCGCGCTGCGCGACAACAGCCAGGTGTTCGACGCGTTCCTGCCGAAGCCCGTGCATCTGCGCGAACTCGGCGCGCTCGTCGAGAAGCTGCTCGGTTGAGCGTGCCGGCCGTTCGCCGCTCGTTCACTCGCCGATCAGATGCAGCACGATGTCGCGCCGGTGCGCGGCGCGGCGATGCTCGAACAGGTAGATCCCCTGCCAGGTGCCGAGCACCATGCGCCCGTGCTCGACCGGAATCGACAACTGCACCTGCGTGAGCGCCGTGCGCAAATGCGCGGGCATGTCGTCGGGGCCTTCGGTGTCGTGCTCGTAGCGGGTGGCGTCCTCGGGCGCGAGCGTCGCGAAGTAGCGTTCGAGATCGCGCTGCACCGACGGATCCGCGTTCTCCTGGATCAGCAGCGATGCGGACGTGTGGCGGCAGAACACCGTCAGCAGGCCCGTGCGGATCGCCTGCTGGTCGACGAATGCGCGCACCTGCGCCGTGAATTCGACGAGGCCGCTGCCGCGCGTGTCGACACCGATATGCGTGATCGCCTGTTGCATGCGCGTCACCTCAGGCCAGCGCGGCGAAGCCGTCGGCCTCGATCTGCCGCGCATCGGCCGGACGCACGACGCGCGCGACTTCGACGCCATCGCGCAGGAACACCAGCGTCGGCCACAGCTTCACGCCGAACGAGCGGCCGAGCGGGCGGCCGGGGCCGTCCTCGATCTTCAGGTGACGCACAGCGGGATGCGCGGCGAACGACTCGACGATCGACGGCTGCGCGCCCGCGCAGATGCCGCACCAGTTCGCGCCGAATTCGATGACGGTTGCGCCGGCGAGCGCGTCGACTTCCGCGCGCGTGGGCGCGTCTTCCGTATAGCGTTGCGGAGTGTGCATCGGGGGTCCTCGTGTACCGTTCATGAACCTGGCCGCGTCGTGCCGGAAGACGCGGCCTGCGATCTCCTACTGTAGCGGAAAAGCACGCATGACGCCGGCTCTCGGCCGATCGGCCGAGGGACGCGCGCGCCGGCCGTATCGCCGCGCCCGATCGGATAAGATACGGCCCGACCTTTATCGAACCGACGGAGTGTTTTCAGTGATTCGACCGACCGCAGTCTTCAAGGACAATCTCGCGCAACTGCCGGCCATCGACGGCATCGCCCGCATCGATCTCGTCGGCGCCAACGGCGACGTGGTCGCCAGCATCGAGAACCAGCCCGGCAAGCAGGGTTCGCTGGCGGTGTACAACTACCTGAAGCAGGCGTTCGGCACGCTCGACGCGAAAGCCGCCGAGCATGGCCTCGCGGTGTTCGCCGAACACACGGCGGACGCGCGCAATCGTCCCGGTGCGCACCCGAACGTCGATCGGCTGCTCGCGATCGTCGCGGGCGGCGAAGCGCTGCGCATCGACGTCGTCGCGAAGGCGTAAGCGACGGGCCAGCGCCGCGCTCCACGCGCGCGGGCCCGCGTGACAACTGTGCAGCGACGCGCGATATGATCGGACCTTCGCCGATCGCTCCGGAGACTTGCACGTGTTCCGCTTCCCTGCCCCGCCTTCCGCCCGCCGCGTTGCATCGATTGCCGTGCTGGCATGCGCGACGTTCGGCGGCGCAGCGTCGGCCGACACGCTGCACACGGCGTCGGATATCGCCGGCATCGCGCTGACACCGCTCGGCGCGCTGCCGCGCTCGCCCGAGAACGGTTCGGTCGACGATTTCTGCGCGCAGTATCCGGAGAAGAAACTGTCGGCAGCCGGACGCGAAGTCGCGAAGCGCGGCTGGATCGTCACGTCCGAAGCGCCGCTCGGCCGCTATCGGGTCGTCTCGTTCGTCAGCGGGATGACGCCCGGGACGAGCGCGATCTGCTTTGCGCGCAACGCGAACCTCGCGATCTTCAGTGGCACCGAACTGGTCGCGCTCGCGTATACGCCGCGCTCGGCCAAGCGCAGCCTCGGCACCGTCGACGTGCTTGAAAACGGCGCGTTGCTGATCCAGGGCGGTGACGGCCCGGGCGCGCCGCTTGCCGAACTGCATGAAGAAAATGGCGGATTCCGCATCACCGCGATCGCCGCCGAACGCACGTTCTGCCACGGCCGCGCGGTCGTGCCGAACGTATACGGGAAGCCGCTCGACACCGCGCGCAAAACGCTGATCGCACACGGCTGGCAACCGCTTCGCGCGCGCCGCAAACCGGACGACAGCGACGGCGCCGCCACGCTGATGAAACACGGCATCGTCGAAGTCTATGGGTGTTCGGGCACCGGCATGGGCTACTGCTCGTTCAACTATCGCAGCCCGGCGGGCGTGCTCGGCACGATCACGATGGGCGGCGAACCGGACAGACCGTCGCTGAATACCGTCATCGACTACGGCGTCACGTGCAGCAAGCCGTGACGCGCCTGTCGTTTTCGGAGCGCAGCGCGGATCGCTCGCGCGCGCCGCGGCCCGACCACGGCTCGATCGCCGTGCAGATCCTCGTGCTCGCGACAGTGCTCAACCTGATCGGGCTCGTCGTGAACGGCGCGGTGATCCTCTCTGCGAGCCGGCTGAGCCAGCGGCTCGGCGCGCGACGCCGTCCGTCGAAGCGGCCGCAATACCTGCTCGGCACGGTGTTCGTCGGGCTCGCAGCCCGGCTCGCAGTGGCCGGACGCAACTGATCGTCTTCCCGTCCCGCGTACGCGGACAAACCTGATATCCATTCGGACGACTGGCCGGATCTGGATCGACCGCCAACAATCAGGTTCACGCGCCGTCAACGAAGCACCGGAGCAACATCCCGCGTTTCCGGTGCATCCCGCCCCTCTACCAGGCCGCCCGCGCCATCGGCGCGACGGCACTGCTACTTGCATGGAGATAACACATTTGTTACTGTGCGAACCAGCGTTTTGAAATCCGGTTCTTCAGCGAGCGTGTCGAGGCAGGCATTTTTGCTTTACCGAAGACGTTGATCGCGCGGTTCTTCGCACTGGCCGACCGGATGGAACGGTACGGCCCGAATCTGGGTGAGCCTCACACCAGCACGATGGGCGACGGGTTGTATGAAATGCGCCTGAAGGGGGCGGAAGGCATCGCCCGTGTGTTTTACTGCGCAGTCGTCGGCGAGCAGATCGTCATGCTTCACTGCTTCGTGAAGAAGGCCCCGAAAACGCCGTTGAAAGAGCTGGATACCGCGCGCCGCCGATTGAAGGAGATTCGAGATGGCAACCTATAAGGCACTGCGCGAACGCGCGCTGGCCGATCCGAAGGTACACGCCGAGTATCAGCGCTTGAACCGCGAGGAATTCGCGCTGCTCGATGCGATGCTTGCCGCGCGGCGAGCCGCCGGTCTGTCTCAAGCCGACGTTGCGGAGCGCATGGGCACGAAGGCGCCGGCCGTCACGCGACTCGAACGCTCGCTTGCGACAGGCCAGCACTCGCCGTCGGTCGAAACGCTGCGCAAGTATGCGGCCGCCTGCGGCAAGAAACTCGTGATCACTTTCGCCTGAGTCGCCCCGAACCTCGTACCGCCATCGGCCGGCCTTCAGCGCGTCGCGCCGAGTGCCACGCGCAAACGCTCCATCAGCTGCGTGTAATGCCGCAGCACGTCGTCCTTCGGCACGACGTTCGTCGTCGAGAAGCGCTCGGACCACGCCGGCTTCCATTCATACGAGCCGTGCACGCTGCGATCGCCGTCGGGTGCCTGGATCAGCGACCGGATCCGCGCGTCGCGGCCCGGACCCGTATGCATGTCGAACAGCGCGTGGATATAGGCGTGATACGCGTCGTACACGTCGTCGTCGAACAGGTATCGGTAGATGTGGAACGTGCGGTCGAGTTCGCGCTTCGCACGGATCACGTCGTCCGGCGAGATGTCCTTCCAGTAGCCGATCCACGTGTAGAAACACAGCAGCGCGTTGAGCTGCGGCGCAACCGCGTCGTACAGCGCGAGCCGTTTCTCGATCAGCCGCTGGTTGGTCCACTGCACGAGCTCGAGCCGCTTCAGCCGCCGTGCGACGAGCCAGCCGAGGCAGGCCACCGACAGCGGCGTCAGCACGCCGAGCACGAGCTTGACGATTTCCAGCGAATTCCACGGGTTGTTGACTGGCTGCATGGGTGGCCCGACAAGAAGAAACGCATCTGCATCGACGCATGGCCCGGCGCGCAGCGCCGTCTGCCCGATCGCGTCGACATAGACCGTTAGTTGCTTGCACATCGAACGCCGCGCGGCGTTCGATTCACGTGATTCGTCAGTGTATCGGGCAATTGTCGCGTGGCGATGACCGTTCGTCGACGCATCGCCATGCGCCGGCAACGCTAGGTCGGCAGCGCCGACGTGAGCTTGACCTTCTGCATCGGGATGTCGGTCTTCACGCTCAACACGCCGGGAATGCGCGTCAGGTATTCCATCTGGAAGCGCCGGTAGTCGTCGATGTCGGCCGCGACGACGCGCAGCAGGAAATCGCAGTCGCCCGCCATCAGGTGACATTCGACGACTTCCGGCATCTGCTGGACGGCGTCGGCGAAACGGTTCACGGATTCCGCGTCCTGCCCCTTCAGCCACACGCGCGTGAAGATCGTCAGCCCCTTGCCGACCTTCGCAGGGTTCAGCACGGCCACGTATTTCTCGATCACGCCCGCTTCCTCGAGCAGCCGCACGCGCCGCAGGCACGGCGACGGCGACAGCCCGACTTCCTGCGCGAGCTCCACGTTCTGCATGCGGCCGTCGCGCTGCAGCGCGCTCAGGATCCGCCGGTCGATAGCATCCAGCTTCATTGGCATCCGATTCCAGGAAATTCTCAAATTACACGTTCAATGCCAAATTCTCCGAAAAACATAGCGACAACGCAACCCGATTCGAGTCAAAAAAGCAGACAATTCCTCCCCCGAAGGAGGAGTAATGAGCAGTAGCGTTTCAACGTCGTCCGGGCTTCGCGACAAGCCCGCGTATCTCGCCGAGATGGGTCGCGGATTGCGCGCGGCGCTGCCCGTCATGCTCGGTTTCGTGCCGTTCGCGCTGGTGCTGGGCGCGCAGGCCGCGCAGAAAGGGCTGAGCCTGTTCGAGGTGCCGATGATGACGGGCCTGAACTTCGGCGGCGGGTCCGAATTCGCGGCGATCCATCTGTGGACGTCGCCGCCGCATATCGCGCTGATCGTCGCGATGTCGTTCCTCGTGAATTCGCGGCACATCCTGATGGGCGCGGCGTTCGCGCACTATATCCGCCGCCTGCCGCGCCGCCGCGCGTTCGCGGCGCTGTTCTTCATGTGCGACGAGAGCTGGGCGATGTCGCTCGCCGATGCGAAGGCGCGCTCGGACAGCCACATCAGCGTGCCCTATTACGCGGGCATCTGCGCAGGGCTCTACCTGACCTGGATCTCGATGACCACGCTCGGCGCGGCGGCCGGCCCGACGATCGGCAACGTCGAGCAGTACGGCTTCGACATGGCGTTCACGGCCGTGTTTCTGGTGCTGCTGCGCGGCATGTGGAAAGGGATGCGCGCGAGCCGGCCGTGGTTCGTGAGTCTCGTCGTCGCGGCGGCCACGCATCTGGCCGTGCCGGGCGCGTGGTATGTCGCGGCCGGCGCGTGCGCGGGGCTGATCGCGACGCTGCTGTGGCAACCGGAGCCGCGCGATGCCTGATTTCGCTACCGTCGCGACCATCGTGCTGATGGCGTCGACGACCTACCTGTCGCGCGTGCTCGGCTACGTGATGCTGCGCAACCGCACGCTGAGCCCGCGAATGGCGGCCGTGATGGAAAACGTGCCCGGCTGCGTGCTGATCTCGGTGATCGCGCCGGCCTTCGTGTCGACGCGCCCGGCCGACCTGCTCGCGCTCGGCATCACGCTGCTCGCGGCCACGCGCCTGTCGATCCTGCCGACCGTGATCGTCGGCGTCGCGTCGGCCGGCCTGCTCCGGCATCTGCTCGGATAACGCGATGCAGCCCCGCCGCGATGCGCCGCCCGGGCCGGCGCGCGCGGCACACCGATCGACCGACGGGCGCGCAATGCGCCCGTTTTCGCCTGCGCACCGACGGCGCGGGACGACACGCGACACGACACGATGCTAGCCTTGCGGGCATAGGCCACGATACAGATTTGTCACTGCCCCACTTCGCGAGGATCGTCCCGATGCAAGAAACCCGCCCGCTGTTCGACCGCGTCCTGCTCACCAACGACGACGGCTTCGACGCCCCCGGCCTGCAGATACTCGAACAGGTTGCCGCGCAGCTCGCGCGTGAAGTGTGGATCGTCGCGCCGGCCGAGGACCAGAGCGGCACGTCGCATTCGCTGAGCCTGCACGAGCCTTTGCGTGTACATAACAAGGGCGAGCGCCGCTTCGCGGTGCGCGGCACGCCCGGCGACTGCGTCGCGATCGCGGTCAGCCACCTGATGAAGGACGCGCGCCCCGACGTCGTGCTGTCCGGCGTGAATCGCGGCGCGAATCTCGGCACCGAAACGGTGTTCTCGGGCACCGTCGGCGCCGCGATGACGAGCATGCTGCTCGGCGTGCCGGCGATCGCACTGAGCCAGGCCTTCACCGACCGCCACGCAGTGCCGTGGAACACCGCGCTCACCCATGCGCCCGACGTGATCCGCCGGCTCGTCGCGGCCGGCTGGGACCGCGACGCGTGCCTCAATGTGAACTTCCCCGCGTGCGCCGCGCAGGACGTGCGCGGCCTGAAGCCGACGAACCAGGGCGCGGGCACGCTGCAGGGTGTCGAGATCGTGTCGGGCCGCGATCCGCGCGAAATCGACTATTACTGGCTGAAGCTCGCGCGCGCGCCGCACGACGATGCGCCGGAGTCGGAAACGGTCGCGCTCGGCGAAGGGTATGTCGCCGTCACGCCGCTGAAGTTCGAGCGCACGCATGACGACGCGCTCGCGCAGCTGCGTTCGAAGCTCGGTTGATGCGCCGTTCGGCACGCGCTCGCCGATGAAGCGCGGCGGCGCCGCGCGTTTCGCGATGCCGTGATGTCGGCCGCATGCAGGCAGGCACTCGGGATCGCGGAACCCCGGCTTGCCGGCCCGCGCGACGTCACGTCAGGTTCAATCCGCCGTCGAGCATCACGATCTCGCCCGTCATATAGTCGGACGCGACGAGCATCGCGACCGTTTGCGCGATATCGTCCGGCGTCGCCGCGCGGCGCATCGGTGCGTGCTCGCGCCACAGCCGCTGCGCGTCGGTCCAGTCGGCCGTCAGCGGCGTATCGACCAGCCCCGGCGCGACCGCGTTGACGCGAATCGCCGGCGCGAGCGTGCGCGCAAGCAGCCGCGTCGCGTGATTGAGCGCAGCCTTCGCGGCCGCATACGGAATCGACGCACCCTTCGGCCGCACGCCCGCATGCGAGCTGACGTTCACGACGCAGCCGGGCCGCCCGCGCGACGCGGCGTCGCGCAATGCGGCTTCCGCTGCCGCGACGAGCCGGAACGGCGCGATCACGTTGATCTCGTGCATCTCCCGCCAGACGTCGGGCGTTGCGGCCGCGAGATCGTCGTGCGGAATCACGCGGCTGATCCCCGCGTTGTTGACCAGCACGTCGAGTCGCCCGTGCACGGCGATCGCGTCGCGGATCAGCCGCACGCGCTGGGCGTCGTCGGCCAGATCGGCCTGCACGTAGGCTGCGTCGCCCAGCTCACGCGCCATTGCCCGACCGGTGCCGACCGAGCTTCGCGAATGCAGGATCACCGCGTAGCCGTCGGCGGACAAACGCCGCGCAATGGCCGCGCCGATGCCCGACGTCGAGCCCGTCACCAGCGCGACCGGGCGCGCGTGGCCGCCGTTCATGCAGCGCCCGGCGCGGGCAGGTCGACGTACGCCTCGAGCTTTCCGGCCACATACAGCCGCTTGCCGCTTCTCGGGTATTCGCACACGTCGTGTTCGAGCCGCTGGCCGACGACGATCAGCTCCAGCGGCACGTCGCCGGTGTTCTGCAGCGTGTGCGCATCGCCGCGCCGCGCGAAGCCGAGGAAATCGCCGGGTCCGACCGCGTGGCTGCGCTCGCCGATCGTCACGGTCCCCGTGCCGGACAGCACGTACACGCATTCCTCCTCGTACAGATGCCGGTGATATTCGGCGGACTCGTGGCCGGGCATCAGCGTGATCAGGTGAAAACCGAGCTGCGTGAGGCCGGTCAGGTCGCCGAGCGGTTTCCTGAGACGCACCGCATTCGCGTTCAGCGGATGCACGGCGCGGTCCGGTTCGAGCTTCGCGATATCGGCGGCCTTCAGCAATTCCCTGGGTTGGGTCGACATGGGAGTTCTCGCAAGATTGACTACGGTATCGATCGAACACATCGCCCGCGCGCGGACGTCGGCCATGCCGACGCGGCGCGTCAGCGGATCAGCTGGCGGATGCCGAGCCCGACGATCAGCACGCCGCATACGCGGTCGGCCCAGCGCTTCGCGCGGCGATACGCGGACGCGATCGCCGCGTGCGACAGCACGAGCGCGACCAGCCCGTACCAGCTCGCGGCCGTCACGCCGACCGTCGCGAGCATCGCGAAGAAAGTCGCGGACGAAACATGGGCCGGCGCGGCCGACGAAAACACGGCCGCGAAGAATGCGATGGACTTGGGATTCGCGAGATTGGTCGCCACGCCCTGCAGAAACGCGGCCCGCCCGCCGGCGGACCGGGCGTCCGGCGCGCCGGCGGCGGTGACCGCGCCCGACGACAGCAGCAGCCGCATGCCGAACCAGATGAGGTAGCCCGCGCCGGCGACACGCACGATCATCGCGAGCCACGGAAACAGCGCAAACACGAAGCCGATGCCGAGGATCGCGCAACTCGCCCAGAACAGGTTGACGGTGACGACGCCGCCGACGAGCGCCAGCGCATCGGCGCGCGTGCCCGAGGCGGCCCGATGCGCGACCGCGACGAAGTTCGGGCCCGGCGACACGACACCGGCGACATAAACGGAAAAAACCGTGGCAACTGCGGCTGAGTCGACCATTCGGGCAGGCCTTTGCGTGGGGCAGACAGGGGACGGATCGGCGCGCCGCGAACGGCGTGCCGGCTATTGTCCGATATTTTCGTGCGCGGCGCGACGCGATCGGGCGCGACCGGTTCGGCCCGCGATCGCCTGTCCGGCCGCCTGCCCGTCAGCGCACACGCAGTGCCGTCAGCAGCGCGATGAGGCGATCGACATGTTCGTCGCCGGTGCGCCACGACGACACGCTGATCCGGAACGCGGGCCGCCCTTGCCACACGGTCGGGCCGAACCACACGTCGCCCGACGCCTGCGCGGCCTCGAGAATCGCGACGGTCTCGTCGTCGGTGCCGGCGCGCACCAGCACCTGGTTCAGCACGACGCGGTTCAGCACGTCGTAGCCGGCCGCGCGCAGGCCGTCGGCGATCCGCGCCGCCTGCGCGCAGTGCCGGTCGACCATCGTCGCCACGCCGGCGCGGCCGAGCGTGCGCAGCGCGGCCCACACGGGGATCCCGCGCGCGCGCCGCGAGAATTCGAGGTTCAGGTTCTTCTGCGCATCCTGCGCGCCGCTCAGATACACGGCGTCGCTGTTCATCGCGGTCGCCAGCGCAGCCGCGTCGCGACAGATCACCATCGCGCCGTCGTACGGCGTGTTGAGCCACTTGTGGCCGTCGGTGGTCCAGCTGTCCGCGTCGTCGATGCCTTCGGTCAGCGCGCGCTTCGACGACGCGCGCGCCCACAGGCCGAACGCACCGTCCACGTGCACCCATGCGCCGGCCGCCTTCGCGCGCGGCACCAGCGCGGCGAACGGATCGAATTCGCCGGTATTCACCTCGCCGGCCTGCATGCAGAAGATCGTCAGGTCGTCGAGCGGCGGCATGCGTGCGGGATCGATCCGACCGTGCGCGTCGACCGGCGCGACGACGATGCGCTTCAGCCCGAAGCCGAGCACGCGCAACGCCTTCCTGACCGTGATGTGCGCCAGCTCGGAGATCACGACCTTCACTTCCGGCGCGCCGACCAAGCCGTCCTCGTCGACATCCCAGCCCTTGCGCGCGAGCAGCGCGCGCCGCGCGGCGACGAGCGCGACCAGCGTGCAGGCGGTCGCGCTCGTGCCGAAGCCGACCGCGCTGTCGGCCGGCAGCGCGAGCGCGTCGACGATCCAGCGCGCGGCCTGGCGCTCGATCGTCGCGGCCACCGGCGAGTTCGCGAACGACGACGCGCACTGGTCCCACGCGAGCATCAGCCGTTCGGCCGCGGCCGCCGCCGGCAGCGCGGCGCCGATCACGAAGCCGAAATAGTTCGGCCCGTTCGACGCGACGGTCGCGGGCGAGCCGCGCTCGTCGAGCAGACGCAGCATGTCGTCGGCCGGACGGCCGTCGTCCGGCAGCGGCTCGTCGAAGGCGGCAAGGCCCGCCAGCGCGGCCGCGTCGGGAAACGCGCGGCGACGGTCCGTCGCGGCGAGGTACGCGTGTGCGCGCCGGTCGGCGTCGGCAAGCAGTGCAGATTCGTCCATGTCGTTGGCCTCGGCAGGGGTCAGAGTTGCGAGAGATCGCGGCCCAGCCGCTTCAGCGCGGCGTCGATCCGCTTGTAGTACGTGAACTTGCCGACGCGCGTCGCGCGCACCAGCCCCGCGTCCGCGAGGATGCGCATGTGGCGCGTGGTCGTCGCCGGCGCGATGCCGAGCTTCTCGGTGATGTACGTGCAGCACACGCCGAGTTCGTCGATATCGCCATGCGGCTGCGGCGGGAAATGCTTGCTCGGCTGCTTGAGCCAGCGCATCACGGCCAGACGGCTTTCGTTGGCCAGTGCGCTGATGCGGGTGACGTCGTCCATGGTTCGGCCTCACATAACGTTTCGAATATTAGCTAAATGACGAAACGTGGACAAGTGGATCGGAGCACGGTTTCGCGCGGTCATACCGTTCAGTCGATGAAGGCAACTGCCGAAGCGCAGGATTCGACGCTGCTGCATCGGCGCCCGCGATGCGGTCTCGTCGATGCGGCGTGGACGGGCCGCGCTCTCGCCGTCGGCGGCGCGCGGTTCAGGTCGCGGCCAGCGCCTGCGCCAGCCTGTCGATCAGTACACGCACGCGGCGCGGCTGCACGGCGCTCCCCGGATAGACGATCTGCAGATCCACGTCGCCCGGCGAGAACGCACGCAGGATCTCGACGAGCGCACCGGACGCCAGATCCTGTTCGACGTCGATCAGCGACTTCAGCGCGACGCCATGCCCCGCGATGCACCACGCACGCACGAGCGCACCGTCGTTGGCGATGCGGCGGCCGCGCACCGTCACGCGCCTCGGCTCGCCGTCGATCAGAAACGGCCATTCCGCATAGGGCGACTGGCCGAAGCGCATCACGATGCAATCGTGCGCGGCGAGGTCGTCCGGATGCCGCGGCGTGCCGTGCGCGGCGAGATACGCGGGCGACGCGCACACCACGCGCCGCGAACGGCCGAGCGAGCGGCTGCGCAGCGCGCTGTCGGCCAGCGTGCCGCGCCGGATCGCGAAATCGAGTCCCTGCCCGACGAGATCGACGAAGCCGTCGCCGAGATGCAGGTCGACCGTCACGGCCGGATGCTCGGCAAGGAACGCGTCGACGACGGGCACCACGCGTTCGCGGCCGAGATCGGCCGGCGCGCTCAGGCGCACGGGGCCCGACAGCGTCTGTACGCCGAGCCGCACGCGGCTTTCCAGTTCGTCGGCTTCGGCGAGCAGCCGCCGCGCCCCGGCGACGAGCGTGCGGCCTTCGTCGGTCAGGCTGATCGCGCGCGTCGTGCGCGTGAGCAGCGCCGCGCCGTAGTAGCGCTCCAGCGCGGCGAGCCGCTCCGATACGGTGCCCGGCGACAGGCCGACCTCGCGGCCGGCCGCGGCCAGCCCGCCCTTTTCCACGATGCGCAGGAACAGCGCGAGGTTGTCGAGCAGCATTCTTCGCCTCTTCCGAATGATATTTTCGAAGTCAGCCCAATTATCCGAGATATCCGGAAGCGATACAGTGGCTCGGACGATTGTTCTCGCGCGCGGCTTGCCGGCGCTTCGATCACCTACTCAAGGAAATCCGCGATGGAATACCGCACCCTCGGCCGCTCCGGCCTCCAGGTTCCCGTGCTGAGCTTCGGGGCAGGCACATTCGGCGGCACCGGCCCGCTGTTCAGCGCGTGGGGCAACACGGGCGTCGACGAAGCGCGACGCCTGGTCGACATCTGCCTCGAAGCCGGCGTGAACCTGTTCGACACGGCCGACGTGTATTCGGACGGCGAGTCCGAACGCGTACTCGGCGCCGCGATCAAGGGACGGCGCGACAGGGTGCTGATCTCGACGAAGACGGGCCTGCCGACCGGCGACGGCCCGAACGACGCGGGCACGTCGCGCGCACGACTGGTGCGCGCCGTCGACGACGCGCTGCGCCGCCTCGGCACCGACTACATCGATCTGCTGCAGTTGCATGCGTTCGATGCGGCGACGCCGGTCGAGGAAGTGATGTCGACGCTCGACGCTCTCGTGCACGCGGGCAAGCTGCGCTATATCGGCGTGTCGAACTTCGCGGGCTGGCAGATCATGAAGTCGCTTGCGGCGGCCGACCGGCACGGCTGGTCGCGCTACGTCGCGAACCAGGTCTACTACTCGCTCGTCGGCCGCGACTACGAGTGGGACCTGATGCCGCTCGGCGCGGACCAGGGCCTCGGCGCGCTGGTCTGGAGCCCGCTCGGCTGGGGGCGGCTGACCGGCAAGATCCGCCGCGACGCGCCGCTACCCACCGGCAGCCGGCTGCATGAAACGGCCGCCTACGGGCCGCCGGTGGACGACGAGCGCCTGTACGACATCGTCGACGTGCTCGACGGGATCGCCGAAGAAACCGGCAAGACCGTGCCGCAGATCGCGCTGAACTGGCTGCTGCAGCGGCCGACCGTGTCGTCGGTGATCGTCGGCGCGCGCAACGAGGAACAGCTGCGCCAGAACCTCGGCGCGGCGGGCTGGGCGCTGACCGACGCGCAGATTGCGAAGCTCGATGCGGCGAGTGCGGTGGAAGCGCCGTATCCGTACTTTCCGTACCGCAGGCAGGAGGCTTTCGCGCGGCGCAATCCGCCGATGCGGGGGTGAAGCTGACGGCGCGCATCCGGATGCGTTACCGGAAAATGAAGGATGCGCCTTCAACGAGCCACTCGATTTCCCGAGTGTGAAGCGAGCAAGACCCTGATAGCTCAGTCCCACGGATTGACGATGGCAACACCGGTCTCGACGAAGTCGGCCACGTTGCGCGTCACCACGGTCATGCCGTGGACGAGCGCCGTCGCCGCAATGAGCGCATCCCGCTCGGATCGCCGATCCGGCACATGCAGCCGTGCACAGCGCTGAGCGACCGCGGTGTCGACCGGTAATACGCGCCCCGAGAACTCGGGCATCACGTGACCATCGAGCCATGCCCTGAGAAGCGCCCCTTGCGTCGAGTCGCGACGCTCCATCTGCAAGACGCCGGTTTCCAGTTCCATGATCGTGATGGCCGAGACAAAAAGCGCGGACGCGTCGACGGTTGAACTCCAGGCGGCCAGATTCCTGTCCGCCTTGCCCGTTCGAACCTTCCGGAGTTCCGAAACGACGTTGGTATCAAGAACGAACATCATCAAAAATCAACCTGCCTGATCTTGATGTCCACGCGCGGCGGATCAAACTCGATGTCCTCCACACCGGGCATCGCAAGCGAATCGGCAATGTTGCGCCGCTGCCGCGTGAGACGCTGATACTCCTCGAAACTCAACAGCACATGGGCAGGCCTGCCGCGATCCGTAATGAACACCGGACCGTCTTTCGTCGCTTTTTTTGCCTTGGTCACGTCCTGGTTGAGTTCCCGGCTCGAAAGAGTGGTGATGGTCATGATCAACTCCTTCAATACATCAATGTAGGCATGTTACTACAAAAATGGACGCGGTACGACAAGTCGTCTTGGCCAAGCCATTTGCTGAATACGTTCGATCCGTTCTGCGCGGCCAACGCTTGTCCACCGCTCGACGTGTCACCCCACCACCCGCGCCTTGATCCACAGAAACAGCGGCACGCGCGACCACTGCCTCAGCTGATCGGTATCGGCATGATCCGGCAGCGGCTCGCGCAGCGACACGATCGCGAACCCGGCCGCCTCCAGCGCATTCATGTAGGCTTCCAGCGGCAGCGACCAGCCCGCGAAATGCATCGACAGCCCGTCGCGCGTCTCCACACCCTCGAAATGCTCGCGGCCGAAGTACGTGCCTTCCAGCACGAACGGCGCGTCGGGCTGCGGCCCCGCGAAGCGCCCGCGATCGCGGAACGGATGCACGAGCGATACGAACAGCGTCCCGTCCGGCTTCAGCACGCGACGCGCCTCGCGCAATGCGCGCGGCATGTCGTCGAGATCCATCAGCACGTTGTACGCCATCACGAGATCGAAACTGGCCGGATCGAACGGCAGCGATGCGGCGTCGGCGAGCGTGTAGCTGTGCGCGGAATCGGCGCGGCGTGCCGCATCGAGCATCGCGGGCACCGCGTCGCTCGCCGTCACGTCGTAGCCGAGCGCCTTCAGTTCGCGGCTCACGCGGCCTTCGCCGCAGCCGATCTCGAGTGCGCGTCCGGTGCCGCGGCCGATGTACGCGACGAGCCCGTCGCGGTATTTCCAGAACGCGTCGTGTCCCGGCTTGCCGGCCCAGTCGATCCATTGGTCGGCGACGTGCGCCCAGTGCGCGGTGATGGGTTTCGTGTCGGTCATGGAGGACTCCCGATCCGGGTTCGTGCGGGCTGCTCAGGATGCGCATGGTAAGCCGAAGCGGCGCGGCGCGTGAACGGGTTGCACGACAGCGCAGCGGCGACATCCGCATCCCGCCGGTTTGACTTCCCGCCGCAACGTCTTACAGTAGCCGGAAACGACGCATGACGCGCAACCGACGCCGAGGAACCGCGATGCCGATGCCCTTCGTTCCGTCCGATATTCCGTACCCGACCGTCGCGGCGGAAACGCGCATGGTGCACGACACTGCGACGCTGAAACCGCCGGACTACCGGCCCACGGACGGTTCGCCGTGGGTGATCGCCGATATTGCGCCCGCGCCGGACAGCGGTGCCAGCGTGTCGGGCGACACCTACTTCGATACCGCGAAACAGCGCACCGTACCGGTGCCCGATGCGCGCCGGCGCTATGCGAATCGCGGCACATGGACGCTCGTCGCGAGTTCGAGCCCGTCGGTGCCGTCGACGGGGCGCTACGACTGGCTGACGCTCGCATGGCCGAGCGCGATCCGGCGACCGATCCCGAATACGCCCGAGCATCTGTATTCGCCATTCATCCGCGGCGGCACGATCGTCTACCGGTGGCATCCGTCGGCCGACGGCGGCGAGCAATTCGGTGCGGTGCGCATGATTTTTCCCGAGTGGAAGCAGCCGGTCTCGGCCGTGCTTCGATCGGCTGCCGCCGACGATGCACGCACACCGTCAAGCAAACGCTCGCACGAATCGTCGCTCGATCGCGCCACGCACGACACGAATCCGATGGCCGCCGTGCTCGATTTCGGCGCTGCGCTGCGCGACGAACCTGCCGAACGGATCGTCGCGCGGCTGCCTGCGTTGCTGCGCGCGCACGACGCGCACGAAACGTCCGCCGTCGTGTTCCTGTGCCTGTCCGCAGCGCGCGAGGAAGACCGGCAGCACTTCGTCGAAGCGATCGACGCGTCGGTCGCCGACATCGACGATCCGGCGCGACTGCTCGCGATCGCCTACGGCGCGTTCGCCGCCGACCGGCTGCTGCCCCGGCCGTTGCGCGACGCCGCGCACATGGCCCGCATCAACGACGTATTTGCCGCGCTGAAACAGCGGACGTCGGCACTCGGCGTGCCGGTTGCCGAAGGCTCGCCGTGGTACGAATTCTTCACCGCGTACCGGCTCGGCGATGCGGCATCCGGAAACGGACCGTGATCGGTGTCCTGCGCGTTTCGTCCGGGGAACCCGCGTGCATGACGCGCGGTCGAAACGCCGCTACGCGACGGTAGACGATCTTCTACATCGACCGTCGATCCCGTCTCCCGCCATCTTCCAATCACGTCACGTCATGCGTTCCTCATGCTGAGCATCGGTCCCTTCTCGATTCGTGTCGTCGCGGTCGCCGCTGCCGCGCTGCTCGCGTGGCTCGTCGCCCGTTTCATACAGCGCCGGCCGCCCGACGGCCAGCACAAGACCGCGGCGAGCCTGATCCTCGACACGCTGCTGCTCGGCCTGATCGCCGCGCGCGTCGGCTATGTCGTTCGATGGTGGTCCGAATATGCGGCCGCGCCGCGCTCGATCGTCGCGCTCGGCGACGGCGGCTTCGACTGGCGCATCGGCCTCGCGGCCGGCATCGCGTTCGTCGGATGGCGGCTGCGCCGCCTGCCCGCGCTGCGTCGTCCGGCATTGGCCGGCATGCTGGCCGGCCTCGGCGCATGGGGCATCGCGCAGGGCACGCTCGCGACGCTGCAGCACCATGCGCCGCCACTCGCCGCGTTGCAGCTCGAAGCGCTCGATGCGACGCCGGTTGCGCCGCAGCGCTTCGCCGGCAAGCCGGTCGTGCTGAACCTGTGGGCAAGCTGGTGCGCGCCGTGCCGGCGCGAGATGCCGATTCTCGAGCAGGCCGGACGCGACCATCCGGATCTCGCGGTCGTGATGCTCAACCAGGGCGAAAACGCGCAGACGGTGCGCGCGTTTCTCGAACAGCAGGGCTTGCGCTTCGATCACGTGCTGCTCGATCCCGCGTTGCGCGCGATGCATGCGTACGGTTCGCGCGGGCTGCCGACGACGCTGTTCTTCGATGCGCAAGGCAACCTCGTCGAATCGCATATGGGCGAGCTGACCGCCGCACGGTTGAAGGATACGTTGAGCCAGCGCTTCGGTCGGTGAATGCCATCGATGGTCCGGCATCGCCGCTACAAGCTGCAAAACATTTCGCTGGAGCGGCTGATGCATGCGCTGGTATCGCTGGGCCAACATGTGGAAATCGTCGTGCAGCCCGCTGCGACGCGCACGCACGGCAGGCATCACGGTCGCGGCATGACGTCCGCGACCGGTCCGCTCGAAGCCCGCCGAATCGCTCCGACGCGCGACGCGCGGCTTACGGACGCGACAGCACCAGCACGCGCCCGCCGACGCGATAAAGCTTGAGCCAGCCCGTATCGGCCGT
>NZ_CABVPP010000059.1 GCF_902499075.1 Burkholderia pseudomultivorans
GGCGGTTCCGGCGGTTCCGGCGGTTCCGGCGGTTCCGGCGGTTCCGGCGGTTCCGGCGGTTCCGGCGGTTCCGGCGGTTCCGGCGGCGATGGACCCCCGAATGGCTCATTCGGTTCCGGCCCGACCACGGGCATCGCTGGCGGCGCCGACTACGCCGCGACCGGCGCCACGCCCCCACCCGCCACCATCGCGCCGCCCGCCCCACCCGACAACCCGGCTGAACAGGCCGTACTCGCCGCATTGGGATACGGCCCCGTTACTTACGAATGGCTCGCCGAGCGCAGCGGCCTGCCCGACCACGACCTGCACCGCGCGCTGCTCGCGCTGGAGCTGGCCGGCCGGGCCGCATCCCTTCCCGGCGGCCGCTTCGCGCGGCTTGACGCCGCGTCAACCCCGCCTGCACCGGGCGTGCTACAGTCCCCCGAATAGTGGCGGCCGCGCCGCCGACGACATACCAAGGAACACCATGCCCGCGCTGAATCTCGACATCGATGCGGATCGGATCGCCGAGCGTCTCGCCGATCCTGGCACGCTGCTCGTCGCCTGCCTGTGCGCCGAGTGGTGCGGCACCTGCCGCGACTACCGGACCACCTTCGACCAGCTCGCCGACGCACATCCCGACGCCTGCTTCGCCTGGATCGACATCGAAACCCATGCCGACCAGCTCGACGACCTCGACGTCGAAAATTTCCCGACGATCCTGATCGAGGACGCGAACACCGCGCGTTTTTTCGGCACGGTGCTGCCGCACGCGGCGATCGTCGAACGGATGCTGACCGATCTGGCCGCCGTGCCCGGCGTGCAGCACGCACCGAAATTGCGCAACGTCCTGAACGTCGCGGCCTGAACCCGTGCGCCGGCGGGCGGTTTTTCGCGCATTTGCGCCTCCCGCCGCGCCGGGCGCTTGCCGCCGTTGCGGCCCCCCTCTATGATGAGCCGCTTTTTGCACGCCGAGCCGCCGTCGCGACGGCGTGTGCTATAAAGCCGTCGTAAAAGGGACCCACGCCGGCGAACCCGGTCTACCAACACACACCTGTCATGTCCAAAGCACTGATCATTGCGGAAAAGCCTTCTGTCGCGAACGACATCGCGCGCGCTTTGGGCGGCTTTACCAAGCATGACGAATACTTCGAGAGCGACGAATACGTCCTTTCGTCCGCTGTCGGCCATCTGCTGGAAATCGCCGCTCCGGAAGAGTACGAGGTCAAGCGCGGGAAGTGGAGCTTCGCACATCTGCCCGTCATCCCCCCGCATTTCGACCTGAACCCGATCGCAAAAAGCGAGTCGCGCCTCAAGGTGCTCACCAAGCTGATGAAGCGCAAGGATGTCGACCGCCTGATCAACGCATGCGACGCGGGGCGCGAGGGCGAGCTGATTTTCCGCCTGATCGTGCAGCACGCGAAGGCGAAGCAGCCGGTCCAGCGCCTGTGGCTGCAGTCGATGACGCCGCAGGCGATCCGCGATGGTTTCGCGCACCTGCGCAGCGACACGGACATGCAGCCGCTCGCCGACGCCGCACGCTGCCGCTCGGAAGCCGACTGGCTGGTCGGGATCAACGGCACCCGCGCGATGACCGCGTTCAACAGCAAGGGCGGCGGCTTCTTCCTGACCACGGTCGGCCGCGTTCAGACGCCAACCTTGTCGATCGTCGTCGAACGTGAAGAGAAAATCCGCCGTTTCGTCCCGCGCGACTACTGGGAAGTGAAGGCCGAATTCGCGTGCGCGGGCGGCTTCTATGAAGGCAAGTGGTTCGACCCGAAATTCAAGCGCGACGAATTCGACCCCGAGAAGCGCGATTCGCGTCTGTGGAGCCTGCCGGCGGCCGAAACGATCGTCGCCGCATGCCGCGACCAGCTCGGCACGGTCACCGAGGAATCGAAGCCGTCGACGCAACTGTCGCCGCTGCTGTTCGACCTGACGAGCCTGCAGCGCGAGGCGAACAGCCGCTTCGGCTTCTCCGCGAAGAACACGCTCGGCCTCGCCCAGGCGCTGTACGAAAAGCACAAGGTGCTGACCTACCCGCGTACCGACGCGCGCGCACTGCCGGAAGACTACATCTCGACCGTGCAGTCGACGCTCGAGATGCTCAAGGAAAGCCACAACTACCTGCCGCACGCGAAGCAGGTGCTCGACAAGGGCTGGGTGAAACCGAACAAGCGGATCTTCGACAATTCGAAGATCAGCGACCACTTCGCGATCATCCCGACGCTGCAGGCGCCGAAGTCGCTGTCCGAGCCGGAGCAGAAGCTGTACGACATGGTCGTGAAGCGCTTCCTCGCGGTGTTCTTCCCGGCCGCCGAATTCCGCGTCACCACGCGGATCACCGAAGTCGTCGGCCATCACTTCAAGACCGAAGGCAAGGTGCTCGTCGAGCCGGGCTGGCTGCAGGTGTACGGCCGCGACGCCGAAGGCGCGGACGCGAACCTCGTGCCGGTGCAGAAGGACGAGAAGGTGAAGACGGACGAGATCGCCGCCGTCGCGCTCGTGACGAAACCGCCCGCACGCTACTCGGAAGCGACGCTGCTGTCGGCGATGGAAGGCGCGGGCAAGCTGGTCGAGGACGACGAGCTGCGCGAGGCGATGGCCGCGAAGGGTCTCGGCACGCCGGCCACGCGTGCGGCGATCATCGAAGGGCTGCTCGGCGAGAAATATCTGGTGCGCGAAGGCCGCGAGCTGATCCCGACCGCGAAGGCCTTCCAGCTGATGACACTGCTGCGCGGGCTGGGCGTGAAGGAACTGACCGCGCCCGAACTCACCGGCGAATGGGAATACAAGCTGTCGCAGATGGAGCGCGGCAACCTCGGGCGCGACGCGTTCATGCAGGAAATCGCCCGCATGACGCAGCAGATCGTCAAGCGCGCGAAGGAATACGATTCCGACACGATTCCCGGCGATTACGCGACGCTCGAAACGCCGTGCCCGAACTGCGGCGGCCAGGTGAAGGAAAACTATCGCCGTTTCGCGTGCACGAAGTGCGAGTTCTCGATCTCGAAGATCCCGGGCAGCCGGCAGTTCGAGATCGCGGAAGTCGAGGAGCTGCTGCAGAAGAAGGAAATCGGGCCGCTGTCCGGTTTCCGCAGCAAGATGGGCCGGCCGTTCTCCGCGATCCTCAAGCTGTCGTTCGACGACGAGACGAAGAACTACAAGCTCGAGTTCGACTTCGGCCAGGACCAGGGCGGCGAGGAAGGCGAAGCGCCCGACTTCTCCGCGCAGGAACCGGTCGGCGCGTGCCCGAAGTGCAAGGGCCGCGTGTTCGAGCACGGGATGAGCTACGTGTGCGAACACTCGGTCGCGAACCCGAAGACCTGCGACTTCCGCTCGGGCAAGGTGATCCTGCAGCAGGAAATCACGCGCGAGCAGATGGGCAAGCTGCTCGCCGACGGCCGCACCGACCTGCTGCCGAACTTCAAGTCGTCGCGCACCGGCCGCAACTTCAAGGCGTTCCTCGTGAAGCAGCCGGACGGCAAGATCGGCTTCGAGTTCGAGAAGAAGGAACCGAAGGCGGCCGCCGCGAAGAAGACGGCGAAATCGGCGACGAAGGATGCCGAAACCGTGACGGAAGGCGCAGAAGAGAAACCGGCGCCGGCTCGCAAGACCGCCGCGCGCAAGACGACGACGCGCAAGACGGGGTCGTAACCGCCGGACAAGCCGGAAACCGGCTTGTCGCCGGCCCGACCTGCCGGCCTCGGCAAGCGGCCATAAAAAACGCGGATCGATCGCTCGATCCGCGTTTTTCTTTTGCGCTGCCCGGCCGCGACAAGCGCCGCCCGGCCGTCGCGCCGCGCGTTACAGCGGCGACGGCGCCGCGACGCGCGTGCGCGACGAACGCGGCAGGCGCGGCGACAGGTTCGGGTCGGCCGACTCGGGCTGCTCGGCGCGCGTCTCGACGCCGATCGGCGCGAGCGCCGCGCCCTGCGCGGCCCACTGCTCGCCCATCGTCGCATCGGTCGAATGGCTGAAGTATTCGACGAGGTGGTCGATGAAGGTGCGCACCTTCGCCGGCAGATGGCGGCGGCTCGGATACGCGATATTGATCTCGACCTGCGGCAGCCGGAAATCCGGCAGCAGCCGCACCAGCGCACCGCGCGCGATGTCGCCGCCGATCAGGTAGCTCGGCAGGATCGCGACGCCCATCCCGAGCAGCGCGAACTGGCGCAGCATCGCGGTGTTGTTCGCGACGATCACGTTGGTCGGGCGCACTCGCACTTCGCCGTCCGGCCCCGTAAACACGCGCTCGTCGCCCCAGTATTCGGTCGGCAGGCTCAGGCTCGGGTGCTCGGCGAGCTGCTCCGGATGCGTCGGCACGCCATGCTTCTCCAGATAGCTCGGCGTCGCGCACACCGTCATGCAGCCAGTGGTCAGCCGCCGCGTGACGATGCTCGCGCTGCGCATCTGGCGCGTGACCACGATGCCGACGTCGAAACCTTCCTCGACGAGATCGACCTGCCGGTCGACCAGCGTCAGATCCGGCACCACTTTCGGGAAATGCTCGGTGTACGACTGCAGCACCGGCGCAAGGTTATGCAGGCCGAACACCACGGGCGCGACGATGCGCAGCGTGCCGACTGGCTCGTGATTGCGCGCGACGACCATCTGTTCGACGTCCTCGAGCTCGTCGAGAATCTGGCGCGCGCGCTCCAGATAGACCTGGCCCGACTCCGTCAGCGAAAGGCTGCGTGTGGTACGGTTCAGCAGGCGCGTGCCGAGCCGGCCTTCCAGATCGGCAACGTGGCGCGTCGCGACCGCGTTGGAGATATCCATTGCACTCGCGGCCCGCGCGAAACTGCCGAGATCCGCAACCTTGACGAACACGCGCATCGACTGCAAATGATCCATAAACGACTCCTGCCGCTGTTACAACTTCAAAAAGTTGAAGCAAATGCGTAATTCTCCTACGACAGCGGAAATGATGCAGAGTTGCCTAACAGGGGCGTGAATCGAGATAAAAATAGTCAAAAATCCTCGGTCCGGGCGGATAGTTGATCCAATTATTCTGATTGGAGCAACAATTGGGTGAACCTCGTCCGGGAAACGGCCGAATCAGGAAGGACGTATTTGATGCGACACAGCATCGCACCTGCCCTACGGCGCGACGCCGCCGCCGGTGAGGCCGCCGCCGATTGCAGCCGAGCGTAACAACCTGTTAAAAAGACACCACGAACGCGGCCGGCGTAGCATCATGTCGGCCCCGGCCGGACGGGACGGGCGCGCGACGTGCGCCGCCGCCACGGGATTCAACGCGCGACACCCCACTCACCATGAAAATTGCCATCCTCGACGACTACCAGGACGCCGTCCGCAAGCTGAACTGCTTCGAGATGCTCGCCGACCACGACGTGAAGGTCTTCAACAACACGGTGCGCGGCCTGGGACAACTGGCGAGCCGCCTCGCGGAAGTCGAGGCGCTCGTGCTGATTCGCGAACGCACGCAAATCTCGTCGCAACTGCTCGCAAAATTGCCGAATCTGCGCATGATCAGTCAGACCGGCCGCGTGTCGAGCCATATCGACCTCGAAGCCTGTACCGACCGCGGCATCGCGGTGCTCGAAGGCACCGGTTCGCCGATCGCGCCGGCCGAGCTGACCTGGGCGCTCGTGATGGCCGCCCAGCGCCGCATTCCGCAGTACGTCGCGAACCTGAAGCAGGGCGCGTGGCAGCAGTCGGGCCTGAAGACGTCGGCGCTGCCGCCGAACTTCGGCCTCGGCCAGGTGCTGCGCGGCCAGACGCTCGGCATCTGGGGCTACGGCAAGATCGGCCGGCTGGTTGCCGGCTATGGCAAGGCGTTCGGAATGAACGTGCTGATCTGGGGCCGCGAGCATTCGCTCGAAGCCGCGCGCGCCGACGGCTACACGGCCGCCGACAGCCGCGAAGCGCTGTTCGAGCAGAGCGACGTGCTGTCGCTGCACCTGCGCCTGCACGACGACACGCGCGGCATCGTCAAGCAGGACGACCTGATGCGGATGAAGCCGACCTCGCTGCTCGTCAACACGAGCCGCGCGGAACTGCTCGAGGAAAACGCGCTCGTCAACGCGCTGTCGCACAACCGGCCGGGAATGGTCGCGATCGACGTGTTCGAAAGCGAGCCGATCCTGCAGGGCTACAGCCTGCTGCGCATGGAAAACGTGATCTGCACGCCGCACATCGGCTACGTCGAGCGCGAAAGCTACGAGCTGTATTTCAGCGCGGCGTTCAGGAACATCCTCGCGTTCGACCAGGGCGACATGTCGAGCGTCGCCAATCCGGAAGCGCTGACGCCGATCCGCAAGCGCTGATTGCGCGGGCCGCGCACGCCGCGGCCCGGCTTCCCGCCTTCAGGCGGCCACGCGGCCGCCCGTCATCGCGCCGACGCGCGTGAGGAAATGCTCGCCGTCGCGCCGCCCGAGGTCGTACGCATGCTGCATCTGCGACGGACTCGTGTAATCCCAGCTCGAAATCGGCACCTTGCTCGACGGCTGCACGTACAGCCGCCGCTGGTCGCCGTGCGCGACCGTGAACATCTGCGGGCGCGGATACAGCCGCGTGACGAGCACCAGCACGTCGCCCGGCGAAGCGTCGAGCGCGCCGACCGGCACGTTGTCGACCATCCCGCCGTCGAGCACCGGCCGGCCGCCGCGGCGCAGCACCGGCGTGAACGGCGGCGTGCACGACGACTGCAGGATCAGGTCGGCGAGGTCTTCGACGTTCGCGCACGCCTGCGCGCGCACGAACTCCGGGCGAAAGCCGAGTGCGCGCCCGAGCGTCGGATGCAGCGTCTTGCGCACGTATTTCTCGATGTTGTAAGCGACGAGGCCGGCGGCGACCGCGCTGCGTGCGCCGAGCCAGCGCGGCACATGCGACACGCCGATGCGGATTTCCGGTGCCGCGGCGAGCTTCTCGAATGGTTCGCCGTAGATGTCGAGCAGCGCCTGGCGGTAGATCCGGTAATGCGGAAACACCGGCTCGCGGCCGAACAGGTTGCCCCAGTACGCGTTCTTCCGGTTATGACGCAGCGCCTGCTCGTAATAGCGCATGACCCACGCGGCGTCGCGCGTATACAGCATGCAGGCCGTCGCGGCGCCGGCCGAGATCCCCGCGATCACGCGTGGACGCAGGTCGAGCGCGGGCTGGGCAACGTCCCAGAAGCCGGCCTGCCACCAGCAGCGGTTGCCGCCGCCGGCAAAGACGATCTGGTCGAACATCGGGCCGCTCAATTGACGAGCGCGTAGGTCGACGTCGCGTGGACGGCCATGTTGCCGTCCTCATCGAACAGTTCGACCTCTCCGAACACGAGATTGCGGCCCATGCGCAGCACACGGGCGGTGACGAGCACGTCGCCCTTGCGGACCGGGCGCATGAAATTCGTGTTCAGCGACACAGTCGTCATCGGCCGGAACTCGCCGAGCGCCGCCGAGATCGCGACCACCATCGCGGTGTCGGCCGCGGCCGTGAAGACCTGGCCGCAGATCCCGCCGCCGGAATGACGGAATTCGCCGGAAAACGGCAGACGCAACGTCACGCTGTCGTCGTTGATCGATACGGGGACCAGGTTCAGCGAGCGGACCCACGGGGCCAGCAGGCGATTCAGCAATTCGCGGACTGCGTTCTCGTCCATCTTCGGATGTCCAGAAAGCGTTGCGCGACCGCCGCGCAACGGGATGGACGTCATCATACCGGGAGCGCGTCAACTGCGATGACTCGTCATGGTCGTGTCAGCTCCGGCCCCAGTGACGAAATATTTTTGAGAAATTTGCAGAAAGGGCTTGCCAAGCCTTCGGAAGCCGGGCATAATCTTTCTTCTGTTGGGGGCGTTAGCTCAGTTGGTAGAGCAGCGGACTCTTAATCCGTAGGTCGAGTGTTCGAGTCACTCACGCCCCACCAAAGAATTCAAGGGCTTAGCAGCGATGCTAAGCCCTTTTTTCTTTCCATCACCCCTCGATATTAGACGCTGTCCAATATCGAGCATCCATATTCCTCCCGTAGCCTGCCAATTCAGACAGGATCGTTCCCCCGCTACCCAGCGTGCTACATTCCTCTGCGGATTTCTTCCATACGAGGGTTCGATGGGCTTCGCATTCATTCGAGACGGTGACAGAACCTCTCACTGCGGGCGCGTTATCGCCAGCGATATGACCAACACCGTCGACGGAAAGGCGCTGGCTCTGCTCGGCGACATGGTTTCATGTCCGCGCTGCGGCGGCGTCTATCCGATCGTCAAGATCAAGGCAGACCTGCACATGACGTTCAACGGACGTCCGGTCGCGTCCGACGGCGACATGACCGCGTGCGGCGCGACCCTGATCGCCTCCCAAAGCACCGCAACGGCGTCCCCGACATCGGGCGCCGGCGCGCCAGTTGGCGGCGGCAGGAGCGTCGTCGCACAGAACGATGGTCCGAATCGCGGCCGCTTCCAGGTCGTCGACGACAACACGCGCCTCCCCATTGCGAACCATCCGTATACGGTCACATCGGCGGACGGCCAAACGATCCACGGCACAACGGACGCAGACGGCCATACGGACTGGCTGAACACGCAACAAGCCGCGTCACTATCGTTCCGCCAACCGGGCACCAGCAAGGCATGACCGACTATTCGAGCAGCTCGGCAGCAGGCGCGAGCAAGGGAGACGGCAACACGACCGTCGTCGGGCTCGACGGTCGTCTGTCCGGGAAGGACAAGGAAGTGCTCTGCGGCGTTATGTGCCCGTGCGCGCGCATTGGCGTCGCGACGCGCGAAGACAAACGAGGCAGGTCAAGAACGCTCAGACAGGCGTGCGTCGCCCAACGGCTGGACGCCATGAACGCCGATGCCCGAAAAAGATACGGCGCACCCACCGAGTATCTGCCGGAAGTCAGCTACGACATGAGCCCGACACCACCAGCTCCCCCGGTCCCGATCATGGACGAAGCGAGCCCGCTGCGCCCCGATTCGCTTGTCGACTGGATCCGCGATAATTGGCCGGGTAGCATGAAAGGCTATCGCGACGGGAAGAGGGCGGGGTTGGATCAAACGCGTCGTCCCGATGTCGTGATTGTTCGCGATCCCACTCTGCCGCCCGAGCAATCGAATATCAAAACGGTCGTCGAAATGAAGTTCGAGGATTCATACGGCGATCGTCAAAAGGAGGCATACGTGCGAATCGCTGGCAGCGACAAAAAGGTCGCGACGCTTCGCCCCGCTGACTGCGGATGCCGCGATGACGAACCGGACGAGAAGCCCGTGCGATCGACGCAAACTCAAACCGACGTCGAGTCGATTTTCGGCGTCAGTCCGGCCGGGCCAGGCCGCGCGCTGCCCGCTCCGACCCCACTTTCGCCGGGCGTTCCCGGCTTCGTGCTCCCCTGAATGCCATGACGAAAGACGAACTGGCCGCATGGGCCAACGACCCCAAGCGGCGCGACACTCTGCCCTATGGGCTGTTCGAGCCGGCCTATCAGAAGGGCATCGTAGGTGCTGCATTCGTCGTGCGTGGCGTCCTGTACTTCAGGAACGGCTACGAGGATGCCACGCGCAAGGCGCTGACGCGCTGCTACGACCGCTATCTCGACGTCATCACCAAGTACGAAGCGGCATTGGCGCAGGCCGAAGGGCGCGACGCGCCGAAGGCCGGCCCGATGCGATGGTTTTACGCCGAGGGTGAAGCGCCCGTCGCGTTCGGCAAATCGCCCGGTTTCGCCGATCTGGCGAAGCGCCTACCGAGTAGCACCGCCCTCGTGTCGACCACGACCAGCGCGGACCACAAGCTCGCGGCCGGCTTCTACGACTTCTCCGTGTTCTGCCTCGAAGATTGGGAAGCGAAGTTCGGACGCAGTCTCGATGTCATGTCGTTCACCGTCCCGCGCAGCTTTCTTCAGCTCGCGCCCGGCGAGTTCGAGCGCCTGTTTGCCGAGTTTGCCGATTGGCTGCGCCCGGTGCATGGGCACGGCGGATACGCGGTCAACCTTCCGCCGATGGGGCGCGATCCGAACGAAGCGAGCGAGTATTTTTGGGCGCGGCAGTACGGGGCCGGGGTCGATGTCGGCAGTCCGCGGCGCACATGCGTGCGCGACCTCACCGACAAGCTGAAGACGGTCGATTGGCTGACAGCGATCGATGCCGATCTGGTTCGCAACGCCGGCGGTGCGGCCGGGCTAATGCTCCCCCCGGACTGGTATCGAAAGTCGCCGCTCGGCGATGGCGGCCTACTCATCCAGGCCGGCACCGAGCCGCAAGCGGGCGTATCGATGGGTGAAGGGCAACCACCGGCACCACCGGCCGCGTACGTCCTGCTGAACAAGGCTCTCCGCCCGATCGTCGCCGACACTATCGACAGCCTGCAAGATGGCACAGTCAGCAGCACCGCGCCCCTTCTCAACACCACCGTTGCGAGCGAAGCGTGGCTACATCGCTTCAACGTGCCGGACGACGAACTACCCGGCTACTGGATCGAGCTTCACAAGACGGAGAAATTGCCCGCCATCAAATGACGCGTGACCGGTCGGTGGCACAGGTGACACCGACCCACACCCGCGCTCGCCGGGCGGCCCAATACTCGGGCGCAGATATCGGTCGTGCGCGTCGACGCATCGATTCGCATCGTCGTGCATCAAAACGCACGATTTCCGGGCACCCCAAAATGCCCGAAACCCCGCGCCACAAGGGCCGCCGAGCAGGACGGCCCGGTGCACTAAAACCACCCACTCAAGCAAAGCCCGCAGGCGGGGAGGGGACCGCACAGCGGCGGCCGCAGCGCGGGCCGGCATCCCCTCCCCCATCCCCGGATGCCCGCCACGGCCGCACGACAGCCTCCGCGCGCCCTTCGCAGCATGGCGTCCGACCTGAACCACCCCACGCGGGCCAACCCGCTGTAGCGCCTCTATTCGCGCCGAGCCCAAAATCCGCCAATGCCGCGGATCGTAGAAGTCGCCCTTCTCTCGGCAATAGTTGACCGCACAAGCAATCTCACACTCTGACGCCGAGGGGCTTCTCTTCCTGTCGAAGTTCACAACGCCCTGGAACGCTTCGAGATCCAACAGCTGATGCATACCAAGATCGCTTGCGACAGTGGGCAAACGTGTGCCGGGAATCAGGTCCTCCTGTTTATCGTCCCCTTTCCAGATAGAGGACTTGCGTCCCATCAGCGATTCCCAAGAATTTCGGTTTAACGAACAAAGCTGTATTCCCGCATCGCAACAATCAGCGCCTCTCGAGACTAGCAAGCGCCTTTGATAAATCTTCTTTATGCTCAGTAAGCATAGTCGCAAAAACTTCCGGCGAAGATGCCGTCAGCACTAGCATACGCATCTTTTCCGTCAGCAGTAAAACAGAATCTCTCTCACCAGATCAACTGCTGAGTTCATCAAAACGGAAGCCTTCCACTTTTCAGCCCGCTTAGACCAAGGTTAGCTCATCCTTATAGGCAAGCGTGTAGTATTTTGCGATAAGGGCGGCAACCCTCTCTTTGTCTTGCGCATCTAGTGATGTGCCATCATCCCACTCCTTCAAGCTGCCCTTATTAAAAATCGCGTTACGCGCAGATATCTCACAAATCAACGCTCGGCCATTTTCCTGAAAAAACAGCCCCTCACCTTTATAAATTATTAGCAATCTGACAATCCCAACCAAGCGGTCGTCGAATGCGTAACACGATCCATTCAATTTCAACTCTTTTATATAGTCCAAGTCCTCTTTGTTCATTTTTCTTCCTCCGCACTTATCGCACTACCAGTCTTTGAAAATGCGCCATTCTTCTTCCGCCTGGCAATACCGGTGACATTCCAAAAGCCCTCCAGCTTCCGCTGCCCAACTATTTCCTTTCACACCCATAGCCGTCCCCTTCACATCAGCAAGCCCACCCAACCCCCTCTCCCCCGCCGTTTCCGCTAGAATCCTCCGACAAATAATCACACGACCGGCACGGAAACGCCGCTTCCGCACCGGCACTGAGAGAACATGGGACGTCAGACATGGAAGCATGTGAGCGAGACGCGACCATTCGGAGAGCACGGTCGCGCCGACATCGACCCGTCCACCGGAACGCGCCGCGCCCCCGCCCGAACCCGCCCTGCCGCGCCTGCAGCAGGTCCGGCCGTGCCGCATAGGAACGCGCTCGCCGCGCTGATGCTCGGCGTCGTGCTATTGCTGCTCGCCGGCGCACTCGCCGTCACCACCGGCCGCGCGACCGGACACCTGGTTCGCGTGCCCGGCACCATCGTGCGCATCGTGCAGGACAGCGACACGATGCGCGCGTACCGGCCGATCGTCGGCTACCTTGCCGGCGACGGCCAGCGCCGCGAAATCGCCGGCAGCACCGCATCGACCGTCCCCGCCTACGACATCGGCCAGCGCGTCGACGTGCTGCTCGATCCCGCCCATCCCGAACGCCCCGCGCTGATCGACGACTTCGCGCAGCGCTGGCTCCCCGCCGCGGTGCCCGCGCTGCTGGCCATCGCATCGTTCGCGATCGGCGGCCTGCTGTATGCAGGCGAGCGCCGCCGCGACCCGGCCGCCGCCGCAGACGCCCGCACCCGGCATCGCTGGGATATCGCGCTCGTGC
This sequence comes from Burkholderia pseudomultivorans, assembly GCF_902499075.1. Taxonomy (GTDB): domain Bacteria; phylum Pseudomonadota; class Gammaproteobacteria; order Burkholderiales; family Burkholderiaceae; genus Burkholderia; species Burkholderia pseudomultivorans. The sequence goes on from NZ_CABVPP010000059.1 coordinate 12,513, forward strand.
TGATCCCGATCGCGATCGGCACCGGCTTCCTCGCGAGCGCCGGCGCGACCGGCCTGCGCCAGTGGCAGATCGTGCGCCACTACGCGCACGCGACGGGCCGCGTCGTCGAGCTTGCGCAAACCACCCACCTGTCCGGCTCGCGCGCGTCGCTGTACTCGGCGATGGTCGCGTTCACCACCGACAGCGGCCGCCTGGTCACGTTCGCGCAAGGCCCGGCATCGGCGCATTCGACGCTGCACGCAGGCGAAGCGGTCACCGTGCTGTACGACCCCGTCACGCCGGAGCGCGCCGTCGTCGACCGCTTCTGGGATCGCTGGGGCCTCGCCGCGATCCTGTTCGCGATCGGCGCGCCGTTCGTGATCGCCGGACTGTTCATCGCGGCGACGCTATGGCCGGGGCAGCGGCCGCCGGAAATCACGCAGTAGCGCCCAGCGGCGGCGCACCGCGCGCTCATCGCTCCCGAAACGCCTCCACCTTCGCGCGGTTCCCGCAGGTGCGCATGTCGCACCAGCGGCGTCCGACGCCGCGCCCGCGATCGACGAAGAACCACGTACAGCGCCCGCACTGACGCACGCGCGCGAAATCGTCGCTGCGCAGCAACTGTTCGAACCCGAGCGCAGCCGCGTCGATCCAGCGCGACGCCGCCCGTGCGTCGGGCCGCCACGCGAAACGGCCGTCCACCGCGGTCAACGCGCTGCGCGCGACCGCCTCGCGGATCGCGCCGGCCAGTCGCTCCGCCGCGCGCGCGCCGGCGCTGCCGCCGTCGCCGGCCGTCAGATACCGGATCGCGGCATACGCGTCCTCGCGAAAACGCTGCAGCGCGGCCAGTTCGTCGGCGCCGTCCTGCCGCACGTGCCGCTGAAACCGCGCCAGGTCGACCGGCGCCAGCAACCCCGACTTCGCGACCCACGCCCGCACGGCCGGCCAGTCGACGAACTTGTCCGCGTCGCGCGTCTTGCCCGTATCGGCCACCGTATTGAGAAAATCGAGCGCCGGATGGCCGCCGACGAAATCCGCCGCGCCCCATTCGGTCGCCGGCAGTCCCGGCTCGTGTCGAGTAACCATTTATTTTCACCTATCGGTTTCATGTCCGGCCGATCCGGAGTAACCTGTTATCACCTTCAAACAGGTTAGCACGGAGAGGCCGATGCTCGAACTCGCCAATCGCTTCGATTTCGAAGGTCACCGGATCGCCTGGGGCGCGCTCGGCGAAGGCCCGCCGCTCGTGCTCATGCACGGCACGCCGTTTTCGTCGCAGGTGTGGCGGCGGATCGCGCCGTGGCTCGCGCGGCGTCATCGCGTGTTCTTCTACGACCTGCTCGGCTACGGCCAGTCCGACATGCCCGATGCGGACGTCTCGCTCGGCCGGCAGAACGCGTTGTTCGGCGCGATGCTGCGCGAATGGGGGCTCGTCCGCCCGCGCGTGCTCGCGCACGACTACGGCGGCGCGACCGTGCTGCGCGCACATTTTCTGGATGGCGTCGCGTATGCGGACCTGACGCTCGTGAACCCGGTCGCGATCGCGCCGCAAGGCTCGCCGTTCGTGCGGCACGTCGCGCAGCACGAAGCCGCGTTCGCGGGCTTGCCGGCCTATGCGCATCACGCGCTCGTGTCCGCGTATATCGGCAATGCGGTCGCGCGGCCGCTGAGCGACGATGCGCTGTCGGTCTACCGGTCGCCGTGGCTCACGCCGACCGGCCAGCCCGCGTTCTATCGCCAGATCGCGCAGATGCGCCAATGCTATATCGAGGAAATGGAAGCCCGCTATGCGGCGCCGGACTTTCCGGTGCACATCGTATGGGGCGAGGACGACGGATGGATTCCGCTCGCGCAAGGGCAAGCGCTCGCCGATCGCATCGCGAACGGCGCGCTGATTCGCGTGCCGCGCGCGGGCCATCTGGTGCAGGAGGATGCGCCGGAAGCGATCGTCGCGGCGGTGCTCGACACGTAGTCGCCCACCCCGTCAGCCGGCACGCGTGCGCGCCGCCCGCCCCGACACCTCCGCGACGGACGGCGCGCACGCATCATGCGACGACCAGGCACTTACCAAGGCAACGAATACGTCTTCGTATTCGTAAAGCTCTTCATCGCTTCCTGCACGCCTTCCTTGTACCCGAGCCCCGAATCCTTGACGCCGCCGAACGGCGTCAGCTCGAGCCGGTAGCCCGGCACTTCGCGCACGTTCACGCTGCCGACTTCCAGCTCGGTGATGAAGCGCGTGATCGCGTCGAAGCGGTTCGTGCAGATCGACGACGACAACGCATAGTCGGTACTGTTCGACATCCTGATCGCTTCGTCGATATCGCGAAAACGCATGATCGGCGACACCGGCCCGAAGGTCTCGTACTTCACCAGCGGCATGTCGGGCGTCACGCGATCGACGACGGTCGGCGAATACAGCGCACCGTCACGCACGTTGCCGACCAGCAGCCGCGCGCCGCGCGCGATCGCATCGTTCACCTGCTGCTCGCAGAACTTCGCGGCCGCCTCGTCGATCACCGTGCCCATGTCGACCGACGGATCGGCCGGGTTCCCGTACGACCACGCGCGCGTCTTCTCCACCACCAGCTCGGTGAAGCGGTCGGCGACCGCTTCGTGCACCAGCATCCGCTTGATCGCGGTGCAACGCTGCCCGGAGTTCTTGTACGAGCCCGACACCGCGAGCGTGCTCGCCTCGTCGAGATCGGCGTCGTCCATCACGATGATCGGATCGTTTCCGCCGAGTTCGAGCACCGCGCGGCGGTAGCCCATCCGCGACGCGATCGACTTGCCGATCGCCACGCCGCCGGTAAACGTGATCAGGTCGATCGCCGGGTTCGTGACGAGTTCGTCCGCGATCTCGCGCGGGTCGCCGGTCAGCACCTGCAGCATCTGCGGCGGCAGGCCCGCTTCATACAGGATGTCGGCGAACAGGTAGCACGACAGCGGCACCTTCTCCGACGGCTTCACGACGATCCGGTTGTTGGTCGCCACCGACGGCACGACCTTGTGCGCGACCTGGTTCATCGGATGGTTGAACGGCGTGATCGCGGAGATCGCGCCGAGCAGCGGCTCGCGCTGCGTGTAGACGCGACGCTTCTTGCCGTGCGGCGTCAGATCGCACGAGAAGATCTGCCCGTCGTCCTTCAGCACTTCGCCGGCGCCGAACGTCAGCACGTCGGCGACGCGCCCTGCTTCGTACGTCGAATCCTTGACGCACAGCCCGGCCTCGGCGGTGATCAGCGCCGCGATGTCGGCGGTGCGCGCGCGCACGATCTCGGCCGCGCGGCGCAGGATCGCCGCGCGCTCGTGGCGCGTGAGCGACGGCCGGTAGGCCCGCGCGACCGAGAATGCACGCCGCACGTCGTCGAGCGTCGCCTTCGGCACCGTGCCGACGAGTGCGCCGTCGTACGGGTTGCGCACTTCGATCACCGCATCGCGCCGGATGCGCTCGCCGTCGATTCGCAGTGCTTCATGACGGATCCCGCAAGCGGCCGTCGGTTCTGCAATGGCATTCATGGCTGTCTCCTGGTCCGGATGCGTGCTTACTGCAGATGGTTGAGCGCGATGTCGATGATGTCGAAGTTGCGCAGCCGCGCGCGGCGGGCTACGTCGGCAGCGACCGGCTTGCTGAAGATCAGCGGCACGATCTGCTCGGAGAGCCCGCCGTGCGAGCGCAGCGGCACGTCGAGGCCCGACAGGTCGTGCTTGATGCGGCGCGTACCGAGCACGACGTCCTGCTTCGAGATCACGATCAGGTCGCCCATCCGCGCGGGCGGCAGCTCGAAGCGTGCGCAGCCTTCGGCGCCGCTCAGCACGAGCTCGATGCCGTCGACCGCGGCGAGCCGCGCACGCAGCGCGTCGACATCGGCCGACGCCGGCACGTAGACCGTCGCGAACGAGCCGAGCGCACCGTGGTGCACGACGTACGGATCGGTGATCGGCAGGATCACGCGCGCCGCGTCGTGGCCGAGCCATTCGTCGAACCGTTCCTGCAGGTAGATCACGTTCGGCTCGCCGGTCTCGCCGTCGTGCTTCGCGTTCATCCCGTGGTCGGCGGTGATCGCGACGATCGCGCCGAGCTCGTCGAGCCGCTTCAGGTACCCGTCCATCATTTCGTAGAACGCGTTCGCGCCGGGCGTGCCGGGCGCGCACTTGTGCTGTACGTAGTCAGTCGTCGACAGGTACATCAGGTCGATCGGGCGCGTCTCGAGCAGGCGCACGCCGGCCGCGAACACGAACTCCGACAGGTCCGCGCTGTACACGCTCGGCACCGGCTTGCCGACCAGCTCGAGCACGTTGTCGATGCCGTTTTCGTCGAGGCTCGCCTCGTCGGCCTTCTCGGACGAGAAGCAGATGCCCTTCAGCCCCTTGCCGAGCAGGCGGCGCAGCTTGTCCTTCGCAGTGACGACCGCGACGCGCGCGCCCTGTTCGGCGAAGGTCGCGAGCACGGTCGGCGCGACCAGGTACTTCGGATCGTTCATCAGCACTTCGGCGCCGGTGTCGCGATCGTAAAAGTAGTTGCCGCTAATGCCATGCACCGCCGGCGGCACGCCTGTCACGATCGACAGGTTGTTCGGGTTCGTGAAGCTCGGCACCACGCACTCGCCCTTCAGCGCGGTGCCGGGCTTCAGCAGCGTGCGCAGGAACGGCGCGACGCCGGCCTCGGCGGCCTCCTCCAGATATTCGTACGCGCAGCCGTCGACGCACACCACCACGACAGGGCGGTTCATCCAGTTGTAGCGGCGGCCGTTCACTTCCACGGAAACAGGCGTTTCAGTCATGACGTTCAGTCCTTTCGATCGTAGAGAGGTTGGGCTGTCGGCGCCCGCGCCGCGCCGAGGGGGTGTTTTCCATGCTTGACATTAAAATCGAGGATTTGTAGATTGTCAACAACATGCAGAGAACAGAAAGCAATGTTCCAGGGCAGCAGAGGGCTGGTCTCCACCTATCCGCCGCGTGCCGCGGCGTCACAGTCAAGGGGTCTGAAGATGAACGAAATGCCGGTATCCAAGCGTTTCAACGGGTGGGCGGCAGGGGCGGCCCGCGTTGCGCTGGCCGCCGCGGTCGCACTCGGTGCGGCGCAGGCGGCGCACGCGAAGACGTCGCTGCTCGTCTACACCGCGCTGGAAGACGAGGCGATGAAGCCCTACAAGGACGCATTCGAGAAGGCGAACCCCGACATCGAGATCCGCTGGGTGCGCGACTCGACCGGCTCGGTCACCGCGAAGCTGCTCGCGGAGAAGAACAACCCGCGCGCCGACGTCGTGCTCGGCCTCGCCGCATCGAGCCTCACGCTGCTCGACCTGCAGGGGATGCTGATGCCGTACGCGCCGAAAGGCTTCGACCAGCTCACGCGCAAGTACAGCGACGCGAACACGCCGCCGCACTGGGTCGGCATGGACGTATGGGGCGCGACCATCTGCTACAACCGCGTCGTCGGGCAGGCGAAGGGCATTCCGAAGCCGACGTCGTGGGAGGACCTGACCAAGCCGGTCTACAAGGGGGCGATCGTGATGCCGAGCCCGGTGTCGTCGGGCACCGGCTACCTCGACGTGACCGCATGGCTGCAGACCTTCGGCGAAGACAAGGGCTGGAAGTTCATGGATGCGCTGGACAAGAACGTCGCGCAGTACGTGCATTCGGGCTCGAAGCCCTGCACGCTCGCCGGCACCGGCGAATTCCCGGTCGGCATCTCGTTCGAGTTCCGCGGCCACGAACTGCAGGCGCAGGGTGCGCCGATCGACCTGGTCTTCCCGAAGGAAGGCCTCGGCTGGGACATGGAAGGCACCGCCGTGATGAAGACGACCAGGCAGCCGGAAGCGGCGAAGAAGCTGGCCGACTTCATGGCGAGCAAGGAAGCGAACGAGATCACCGCGCGCTGGTGGGCGATCGTCGCGTACCCGGGCGTCGCGCGCAAGCTCGCCGGCATTCCCGACAACTATGCGGACCTGCTGGTGAAGAACGACTTCGTGTGGTCCGCGAAGAACCGCCTGTCGATCCTCGACACCTGGCAGAAGCGCTACGGCGCGAAAACGCAGCAGTAAGGCCATGACCCGCCGCGGGGCCGCCGCGCCCCGCTTCCCCCGTTCATCGTCGAATCCGGCCTCGCGGCCGGCCGCAGCATGGAGGCACGCATGGCACCTTATCTGAGCGTAGAACGCATCGAGAAGCGGTACAACGACACGCAGGTCCTGAAGGACATCGACCTGAGCGTGATGAAGGGCGAAATGATCTGCTTCCTGGGGCCGTCCGGCTGCGGGAAGACCACGCTGCTGCGGATCATCGCGGGGCTCGAGACGCAGAACGCCGGCCAGATCATGCAGGACGGCCGCGACATCTCGCGGCTGCCGCCGCAGCTGCGCGACTACGGCATCGTGTTCCAGTCGTACGCGCTGTTCCCGAACCTCACCGTGTACGACAACGTCGCGTACGGGCTGGTCAATCGCAAGATGAAGCGCGAGGCGATCCACGAACGCGTGCACACGCTGCTCGCGCTGGTCGGCCTGCCCGACAGCCATCGCAAGCATCCGGGGCAATTGTCCGGCGGCCAGCAGCAGCGCATCGCGCTGGCGCGCGCGCTCGCGACCTCGCCGGGCCTGCTGCTGCTCGACGAGCCGCTGTCGGCGCTCGACGCGCGCGTGCGCGTGCGGCTGCGCCAGGAAATCCGCGCGCTGCAGCAGCGGCTCGGCGTGACGACGATCATGGTCACGCACGATCAGGAGGAAGCGCTGTCGATGGCGGACCGGATCGTCGTGATGAATCACGGCATGATCGAGCAGATCGGCACGCCGCTCGAAATCTACCGTCAGCCGGCGTCGCCGTTCGTCGCGGACTTCATCGGCCGCGTCAACACGATTCCCGCCGAAGTCGCGCCCGACGGCTCGCTGCGCGCGGGCGAGGTCGGCTTCGACTGCCGGCACGGCAGCGCGCGGCCCGCGCAGGGCGCGGCGGTGTCGGTCTACGTGCGGCCGGAGGACCTGCGCATCCGCGTGCCGGGCGAGACGGCCGACAACGTGCTCGCGGGCCGCGTCGAGAAGCTGGAATTCCTCGGCGCGTTCTGCCGCGTGAGCTTCCGCATCGACGGGCTCGACGGCCGCGAAATCGTCGCCGACCTGTCGTATCGCGACGTCGACCGCACCGGCGTATGCGCGGGTGCGCGCATCGACCTCGCGCTCGATCGCGAGCATGTCCGCGTGTTCCCCGCCGCAAAGGAGCGACTGCAATGAGCGCCGTACTCGCCGAGCGCCGCCGCGGCGCCTCCGCCCCTGCCGAGGTCCGGCAGATGACCCACTGGCACGACCGCATCGCGCAGCTCGCACTCGTCGCGATGGCCGCGCTGCTGTCGATGTTCCTGCTGTTGCCGCTCGCGCTCGTCGTGCAGAAATGCTTCGTCGACGCGGACGGGCATTTCGTCGGCCTGCACAACTTCGTCGCGTATCTCGAGGACAGCGGCGTGCTGCGCTCGATGCTGCATTCGCTGACGGTCGGCGCGCTGGTCACGTCGATCGTCGTGCCGATGGCGTTCACGTTCGCGTATGCGCTGACGCGCTCGTGCATGCCGTTCAAGCATGCCGCGCGCACCATCGCGCTGCTGCCGCTGCTCGCGCCGACGCTGTTGTCCGCGGTGTCGTTCATCTACTGGTTCGGCAACGCGGGGCTGCTCAAGCCGCTGATGCACGGCCATTCGATCTACGGGCTGCCGGGCATCGTGCTGAGCATGGTGTATGCGTCGTTCCCGCACGTGCTGATGATCCTCGTCACCGCGCTGTCGCTCGCGGACGGCCGGCTCTACGAAGCCGCCGCCGCGATGGGCACGAGCCGCACGCGCAAGTTCTTCACGATCACGCTGCCGGGCGCGAAGTACGGGCTGATCAGCGCGACGATGGTCGCGTTCACGATGTGCATCAACGACTTCGGCGTGCCGGTCGTGATCGGCGGCTCGTACAACGTGCTGTCGACCGACATCTACAAGCTGATCATCGGCCTGCAGGACTTCAACCGCAGCGCGGTCGTGAGCCTGATGCTGCTATGCCCGGCGCTGGTCGCGTTCGGCGTCGACGTGTTCATCCGCCGCCGCCAGCAGTCGCAGCTCGGCGCGCGCTCGACGCCGTACCAGCCGAAACCGTCGCGCGGCTTCGACTTCGCGATGCTCGCGTACTGCGCGATCGTGTGCGCGTTCTTCGTCGCGGTGGTCGGCGTGTCGGTGTTCGCGTCGTTCGTGAAGTTCTGGCCGTACCAGATGGCGCTCGGGCTGCAGCACTACAAGATGGGGCTGATCGGCGCCGGCATCTTCGACGCGTACAAGAACAGCTTGCGGATGGCCGCGACGGTCGCGATCGGCGGCACGGTCGTCGTGTTCGGCGGTGCCTACCTGATCGAGAAATCGCGCGGCGCACGCTGGCTGCGCGGCTTCATCAGCCTGTGCGCGATCCTGCCGATGGGCGTGCCGGGGCTCGTGCTCGGCATCAGCTACATCTTCCTGTTCAACGCGCCGGGCAATCCGCTGAACGGGCTGTACGGCACGCTGTGGCTGCTCGCGATCGTCACGGTCGTCCACTACTACGCGTCGAGCCACCTGACTGCGGTCACCGCGCTGCGACAGATCGACGGCGAGTTCGAGGCCGTGTCCGCATCGCTGAAGGTGCCGTTCTACAAGACCTTCCTGCGCGTGACGGTGCCCGTGTGCCTGCCCGCGATCCTGCTGATCGCGCGCTACCTGTTCGTGAACGGGATGACGACCGTGTCGGCCGTCGCGTTCCTCTACTCGCCCGACACGCAGCCCGCATCGGTCGCGATCCTGAACCTCGAAGACGCGGGCCAGATGGGCCCGGCCGCCGCGATGGCGACGCTCGTGCTCGCCACCTCATCGTGCGCCTGCCTGCTGTTCGCCGCCGTGTCGCACCTGCTGCTGCGCCGCACGCAGGCCTGGCGCACCCCGCATCGCCGCTGATTTCGCCCCGCACGACCCGACTTCCAAGGAGAAACCATGACGCTCGCCGCTCCCATCCTGCTCACTCCCGGCCCCCTGACGACCTCCGACCGCACGCGCGACGCGATGCTGCGCGACTGGGGTTCGTGGGACAGCGACTTCAACGCGATCACCGCGCGGTTGCGCGAACGCATCCTGCAGATCGTGCACGGCGAAGGCACGCACGAATGCGTGCCGCTGCAAGGCAGCGGCACGTTCTCGGTCGAAGCGGCGATCGGCACGCTGGTGCCGCGCGACGGGCACGTGCTGGTGCCGAACAACGGCGCGTACTGCCAGCGCATCGCGAAGATCTGCCGCGTGCTCGGCCGCCGGCTGACGACGCTCGACTACCGCGAGGACCGCCGCGTCGAGCCGGCCGACGTCGACCGGGCGCTCGCCGCCGATCCGGGCATCACGCACGTCGCGCTCGTGCACTGCGAGACCGGCACCGGCGTGCTGAACCCGCTGCACGAAGTCGCGCAGGTCGTCGCGAAGCACGGCCGCGGGCTGATCGTCGACGCGATGAGTTCGTTCGGCGCGATCGAGATCGACGCGCGCGACACGCCGTTCGACGCGGTGATCGCCGCGTCGGGCAAGTGTCTCGAAGGCGTGCCGGGAATGGGCTTCGTGATCGCGAAGCGCAGCACGCTCGAACGCTGCGAAGGCAACAGCCACTCGCTCGCGATGGACCTGTACGACCAGTGGGTCTACATGCAGCGCACGACGCAGTGGCGCTTCACGCCGCCGACGCACGTGGTCGCGGCGCTCGACGCGGCCATCGCGCAATACGTCGACGAAGGCGGCCTCGCCGCGCGCGGCGGCCGCTACCAGCGCAACTACCGCGCGCTGATCGACGGGATGCTCGCGCTCGGCTTTCGCCCGTTCCTCGATCCGGCGATCCAGGCGCCGATCATCGTCACGTTCCATGCGCCGGACGATCCGAACTACGATTTCAAGACGTTTTATCAGGAGGTCAAAAAGCGCGGCTACATTCTGTATCCGGGCAAGCTGACCGAGGTCGACACGTTCCGCGTCGGCTGTATCGGCCACTTCGGCGAAGCCGGCATTCCGGGCGCGGTCGCCGCGATCGCCGACACGCTGAAGGCGATGGGCGTGCGGCGCATATCGGCCGAAGCCGCGGCGTGACGCGCGCGACTGCCTGAGGATCCGGCCGCGTGCGCGACGCGCGCGGCCGGCCGCGGTGTGGTTTTTCCGGCCGTGCGCGGCACGGCCACGACCCTTACTGGCAAGACATCCGATGCGACCCTTCTGGATCGAACAAGCGCTGTTCAACGACGGCGATCTCGCCCCCGCGCTGCAGGGCGCGACGCAGGCCGACGTGTGCATCGTCGGCGGCGGCTTCACCGGGCTCTGGACCGCCATCCAGACGAAACGGCAGAACCCCGCGCTCGACATCGCGATCGTCGAGAGCGACCTGTGCGGCGCCGGCGCGAGCGGCCGCAACGGCGGCTGCCTGCTCACGTGGTCCGCGAAATTCCTGACGCTGCGGCGGCTGTTCGGCGAGGCCGAGGCGATCCGGCTCGTCAAGGCGTCCGAGGCAGCGGTCCAGCACATCGCCGATTTCTGCCGCGAACAGGCGATCGATGCGGAGCTGCGGCTCGACGGCACGCTGTACACCGCGACGTCGCGCGCGCAGGTCGGCACGCTCGCGCCGGTGCTCGACGCGCTCGCGCAGTGCGGCATCCACAGCTACGAGCCGCTGCCGCCGGCCGAAGTGGTGCGCCGCTCGGGCTCCGCGCGCAATCTCGACGGCGTCTACTCGCCGATCGCCGCGACCGTGCATCCGGGCAAGCTCGTGCGCGGGCTGCGCCGCGTCGCGCTCGCGATGGGCATCCGCATCTACGAACGCACGCCGATGCTCGACTTCACGCCCGGGCAGCCGGCGGTCGTGCGCACGCCGTCCGGCAGCGTGACCGCGAACCAGCTCGTGTTCGCGATCAATGCGTGGATGGCGAGCCGCTTCCCGCAGTTCGAACGCACCATCGCGGTGGTGTCGAGCGACATGGTGATCACCGAGAAATGCCCGGAACTGATCGAGCGCACGGGACTCGTCGACGGCGTGTCGGTGCTCGATTCGCGGATCTTCGTCTATTACTACCGCACGACCGCCGACGGGCGGCTGATGCTCGGCAAGGGCGGCAATACGTTCTCGTGGCGCAGCCGCGTCGCGCCCGTGTTCGACCGGCGTTCGCCGTACGAGGCAGAGCTCACGCAGAGCCTGCGCGCGTTCTTTCCGTCGCTCGCCGGCGTGCCGATCACTGCGAGCTGGAACGGGCCGTCCGACCGCTCGGTGACGGGCTTCCCGTTCTTCGGCCGCCTCGACGGCGCGCCGAACGTGTTCTACGGCTTCGGCTATTCGGGCAACGGCGTCGGGCCGACCTACATGGGCGGGCAGATCCTGTCGTCGCTCGTGCTCGGCGTCGACAACGCGTGGACGCGCAGCCCGCTCACGCACGGCCCGCTCGGCCATTTCCCGCCGGAGCCGCTGCGTTACGTCGGCGCGCACGTCGTGCGCAACGCGATCCGCCGCAAGGAGCGCGCGGAAGACGAGAACCGGCATCCGGCCATCGTCGATACGTGGCTTGCGAAATTCGCGAGTGCGGCGGGGAAGGCCGACAAGGCGTAGCGGCGCTTGGGTCGCGCACGATCGCGATCGCAGAATCAAAAAGGGACGCCGCGAAGCGTCCCTTTTGCGTTGCGCCCTGGAATGCCGGCGCGGTGGCAGGCAGCGCTTACGCGCGAGTCTTCTCGCGCGCCGCCTTGCCGGTCGCGGGCAGGCCGTGCTCGTGCGTGCGGCGCATCCGCGCGAGCCCGTGCGCGATGTGCTCGCGCACCAGCGCGACGGAGGCCTCCTCGTCGCCGCTCGCGAGCGCCTGCACGATCTTGTCGTGTTCGGCGGCCGACACCTTCAGCGCATCCTCCTCGGCCTCGATCGCCGCCTGGCGCAGCAGCCCGAGCTGGCGCACGAGCCGGCGATAGGTGTCGGTCAGGTGCGTGTTGCCGACGCCGACCACCATCGCATCGTGGAACTGCACGTTCAACTCGGTATAGCGCGTGACGTCGTGCGTCTTCGCGGCGTCCTTCATCGACTGGACGATGCCCTTCAGGATCTGCAGCGTGTCCGGCGACATGCGCTTCGCGAGCGCGCGCACGACCGATTCGTCGAGCATCGCGCGCACCTCGTAGATCTCCTCGGCCTCGCGCAGCGGCACGACCCGCACGGTCACGCCGCGGTTCTTCTCGTTGCGCAGCAGGCCGGCCTGCTCGAGCGCGCGGAACGCCTCGCGCACCGGGCCGCGCGACACGTTCAGCCGGGTCGCGATCTCGACTTCGTTGAGCTTCTCGCCGGGCGCATATTCGCCGGACACGATCGCCCGTTCCAGCATGTCCTGGACGATCATCGCGAGCGACTGGCTCTGCAGGAGTTCGATGGCGTTGAGCGCGTTCGGGGCGGTCATGGTCGGGCAGGCAGCAAGGCTAGGTAGAAAACGAAGGCGCCAGATCGGCGAATGATCGTTGTATACCGCTTGCCAGACAAATTGTCAACAGTTTTCAGTTTCCAAAAGCCAATTTCGCTTGCCGAAACCCGTGCGGCCGGCGGAACGCATCCCGGCCGGCCGCGCGACGCACGCCGTCCGTCAGGCCGGGCGCTTCGCCGGCCCCGGGTCGCTCTGGCTCGGCCGCCCCGTCTCGACGTGGCCCGCGAAACGGCGCACGACCTTGTCGTCGCTGCCGCGCAGCGTGGTCGCGGTGATCGTCAGGTCGTACCAGCCGTGACTCGACGACAGTGCCCAGTGATCCTCGACGCGCTCGCCCGGCTCGAGCGTGTAGCTGCGCGCCGGCGCATGGCTGTATGCGTTGTCGACGACCACGCGGCATGCCGCGCCGCCGCGGTTGCGCAGTTGCAGGTACACGTGGCGGTTGCGCACGTCGTAGCCGATCTTCGCGTCGGGGTTCGCATGGCGGCCGTCGGCCGCGAGCCGCGTGTTGCCCTGGAACTCGCACAGATAGCCGTTCGGCCCGTATGCGGCGAGATGATAATCGCCGCCGGCGGCCGACGTGCTCCACGTATCGACGAAGCGGTCGTGCGCGGACACCGCATAGCGGCGCGGCGGCGTCGACGGGTTGCGGCGGTCGTACACGTAGAACGCCGCGCCCGCGTCGCCGGTGTTCGCGAAGTCGAGCGACACGGTATCGTCGCGGCCGCTCACGCGGCTGTGCACGAACAGCTCGTACGGCAGCGCCCGCGCCGGTCGCGTGCCGGGCTCCTGCACCGGCATCGTCTGCTGCGCGGGCACCTGGTACGCCTGGCCGGCCGTCGCAATGTGCTGCGGCACCGCGAAGCTGACCGTGCGCGTGTCGGGCCGCGCGGAGAAGTCGAACGCCGACGTCAGGTCGCCGCAGATCGACCGGCGCCATGCGCTGATGTTCGGCTCCTGCACGCCGAAGCGCGCTTCGAGGAAGCGCAGCACCGACGTGTGGTCGAACGTCTCCGAGCAGACCCAGCCGCCCTTGGTCCACGGCGAGATGATGATCAGCGGCACGCGCGGCCCGAGGCCGATCGGCTGGATGCCGCCCGGATCGGCGCCCGGCACGAGCGGGCTCATCTCGCCCGGATACTTGTTCAGGTCGAGCAGTTCGTCGCCGAGGTTCGACAGCAGGTTCGCCGACACGATGCCCTGCCCGCCGACGCCGCTCGTCACCGGCGGCACCGGCGGCACGACGTGGTCGAACAGCCCGTCGTTCTCGTCGTAGTTCAGGATGAACACCGTCTTCGCCCACACCTCGGGATTCGACGTCAGCGCTTCCAGCACCATGTTGATGTAGAACGCGCCGTCGGTCGGCGACGCCTGCGGGTGCTCGCTGTACTTGTACGGCGCGACGATCCACGACACCTGCGGCAGCCGGTTGGCCTGCACGTCGGCCTTCAGCTCGGCGAGCGTGTGGTCGGACGCGCCCTTGTCGACGAGCGGGCCGCTCGCGCCCTCCTTCACCTGGAAGCGCTTGAAGAACATCAGCGAGTTGTCGGTGTAGTTGTCGGTCGGGTCGCCCGGGATGCCGGTGCCGCCCTGGTACACCTTCCAGCTCACCTTCGCGTTCTCCAGACGCTCGGCATAGGTCGTCCACGTGTAGCCGTTCACGTCGTCGCGCTCGCCGATGCCGGGGCCGTTCGGCGGATTGCCGTAGAGGTTGCGCGAGTCGATCGTGCCGGTCCACAGATAGATGCGGTTCGGCGCGGTATCCGCATGCGCGGAGCAGAAGTACGCATCGCAGATCGTGAAGGCATCGGCCAGCGCGTAGTGGTACGTGAGATCCTGGCGCTTCAGGTAGCCCATCGTCAGCACGTCCTGCTTCTGGTTCACCCACTGGTCCCACTGGCCGTTGTTCCACGCGAGATGGCCGCTGCTCCAGCCGTGGTTGGTGCCGGGCTGGAATTCGGTGGTCTGCTTCGGATCGAGGTAGAACGGCAGCACGTACGGCGCGGACGGATCGAGGCCGCGCGAATGGTAGTTCTTCGTGAACGTCGATGCCGGCGGCTGCTGCCAGACCGGCGCGCCGTTCGGCAGCAGGTGCGGACGCGGGTCGTCGAAGCCGCGCACGCCGCGCAGCCCGCCGAAGTAGTGATCGAACGAGCGGTTTTCCTGCATGAAGATCACGACGTGCTCCACGTCGCGGATCGTGCCGGTGCGGTAGGCGGCCGGCATCGCCAGCGCCTTGCGGATCGCGGGCGGAAAGCCGGCATAGGCGGCCATCGCGCCCGCCGACTGGGCGGCGAGGCGCAGGAAATCGCGTCGATTGGTCGAGGACATGAGGGGAAATCCTGTTGTCGGAGGAATGAAGAGCCGGTCGAGCGGGGCCGGCGGCGGGTGCGCCGCCGTTATTAGTCCGCACCGGCATGTCCCGGCCGTGACCGGTTCCAGCAGGTTTCTTGCGGTCATCCCCAGCTTTTTTTCGAAGCGGCGCACGACGCGCCTTTCATGCGGCCGACACACGCATGCGTTACGCTGACGCGCGCTCAAGAGGGGGAGAAGACGAGCCGTGTTCGATCAGCTGAAGGCGTTCCACGCGACCGTCCGGCAGGGCAGCATCACGCGCGCGGCGCGCCATCTGGGCGTGAGCCAGCCGACGATTGCCGCGCAGATCCGGCAGGTCGAGCAGGTGTACGGCGTCGAGCTGTTTCATCGCAGCGGCCGCCGGCTCGAAGTGACAGAGACGGGCATCGAGCTGCTGCCGCTCGTCGAGAAGATGATCGCGCTCGAGGCGCAGGCCGACATCATGCTGCGCAATGTCGGCGGGCTGTTCGAAGGCCATCTGCGAATCGGCGCGACCGGGCCGTACTACATCATGGACGCGGTCGGGCGCTTCTCCAGCGCGTATCCGTCGATCGCGCTCACGTGCCGGATCGGCAACTCGGAGGAAATCCTGCAGGCGCTGCACGAGTTCCGCATCGATCTCGCGGTGTCGTCGCAGCGCAACGACGCGGACGGCCTCGAACGCAAGGTGATTTCCACCGATCCGCTGGTGCTGGTCGTGCACCGCGACCATCCGCTCGCGCGCTTCGAGGCGATCGACGCCGCACAGCTCGCCGACGTGCGCCTGCTGATCCGCGAGGAAGGCTCGGTCACGCGCCGCTGCACCGAGGCGATTCTCGCGGCGGCCGGCGTCGCGGCCGCGTCGTTCGCCGAGATCGGCAGCCGCGAAGCGATTCGCGAGGCGATCCTGCACGGCGTCGGCGGCAGCCTGTTTCCGCGCGGCGAGGCCGAACGCCATCCCGACCTGCGGATCGTCGCGCTGCGCGACGTCGACACGACGATCGACGAGTACGTGTACTACCTGAAGGCGCGCCGCCACAGCCCGGCGATCGATGCGTTTCTCGCGTGCATCCTGCCGGCCGGCGCAGCCGCGCCCGCGCCGATGCCGACGACGCGGCGCGCGACCGCGCGCTGAGCATGCGCAGCGGGCCGAGCCGCCGCCCTCCCGCTTGCCCAGCGTGCGGCCGCGATCGTCACCGATCCGCGCCGGGCATCGTGCGCGGGCGGCATGCCGGCGCTGCGCGCGTCACTTCGGCAGCGCCGGAATCATCCACGTCAGCACGTGCTGCTGCAGGAACACCAGCACGCCGAGCAGCAGCGTGAGGATCACGCTGTGCCAGAAGGTGCGCGCGAACACGACGCCCTCCTGCCCTTTCAGGTCGGTGGTCGACACGCCGGTCGCGATGTTCTGCGGCGAGATCATCTTGCCCATCACGCCGCCCGACGAATTGGTCGCGGCCATCAGCACCGGATCGAGGCCGAGCTGCCGCGCGGCGACCACCTGCAGGTTGCCGAACAGCGCGTTGCCCGACGTATCGCTGCCCGACAGGAATACCGCGATCCAGCCGAGCGATGCCGACACGAGCGGGAACAGCGCGCCGGTCGACGCGACGCCGGTGCCGAGCGTGTAGCTGATCCCCGAGTAGTTCAACAGATACGCGAGCCCGACGATCATCATCACGGTGACGATCGCGATCCAGGTCTGCCGCCAGGTCTTGACCACGCATTCGAAGAACGCGCCGACGCCGGTGCGCGTAAGCGCGGCCGTGATGACTGCCGACACGAGGATCGCGGTGCCCGTGCCGAGCGGCTGGAAGTCCCACACCGCCGCATACGGCTTGTGGTACAGCGACACGAACACCGCATTGTGCAGGCCCGGCCACTTGATCTTCACGTCGCCGATCGCCGCGACGTTCGCATGCACCCAGACGATCACGACCACCGACACGACGAGCCACGGCAGCCAGCCGCCGAAGCCCGCGCGCGCGCCGCCGCCCGACACGGCGCCCGCGCCGCGCGCGAGCGCGAATTGCGGATCGGGCTGCGGCTTCCAGACCTGCAGGAAGCCGATCGTGACGATCAGCGACGTGAGCGACGACAGCACGTCGGTGAGCTGGTAGCCGAGGAAGTTCGACGTGACGAACTGCGCGATCGCGAAGCTGCCGCCGGACACGAGCAGCGCGGGCCACAGGCGCGCGATCGAGCGCAGCCCGCCATACGCGCCGACCACGTAGAACGGCAGCAGCAGCGCGAAGAACGGCAGCTGGCGGCCGACCATCGCGGCGAGCGTCGCGGGCGGCAGCGACGTGACCGCGCCGAGCACGGTGATCGGCACGCCGAGCGCGCCGAATGCGACCGGCGCGGTGTTGAACAGCAGCGTATAGGTGAGCGCTTCGAGCGCGGGGAAGCCGAGCGCGATCAGCAGCGCGCTCGTGATCGCGACCGGCGTGCCGAACCCGGAGATCCCTTCGAGCAGGCAGCCGAACGAGAACGCGACGACCAGCAGCACGAGGCGGCGATCGTCGGGCAGGTTGTCGAGCATCCATTGCCGGAACTGGTCGAAGCGGCCCGACTTCACCGCGATGTTGTACAGCAGCAGCGCGTTGAAGACGATCCACATCACCGGCACGACCGCGAGCGCCATGCCTGCGCCGACCGCGTTGAACGCGAGGCCGGCCGGCATGCCCCACGCGCCGATCGCGACCGCGAGGCCCGCGACGAGCCCCGCGAGCGATGCCTGCCATGCGGGGCGGCGCAGCACGCCGAGCGCGACCAGCGCGACCGCGATCGGAATCGCGGCGACCAGGAACGACAGCAGCAGCGAGTTGGCGACCGGTGTCAGCGGCTGCGAGAAGACGATGCCGGGCGGCAGGGCGGCGGTGGGATTCATCGTGTCTCCAATGTCGGCTCAAGTTGGCGCTTCAGCGCTTACTTGAGCCCCATGCAAAGCTGTCGGCTCAAGTTAGCGCTTCAGCGCTTACTTGGGCCCCATGCAAAGCTGTCGGCTCAAGTTGGCGCTTCAGCGCTTGCTCGAATCTCATGCAATCGGCGTTCGATCTGCAATCCACGGCCGCAAACAGGCACTTGCGCACACAACCACCTCGCGCCGCCTGCCGATCGGTCGCTGAAAAAAAGGTTAGGAGGCGCATGACGCTTGCACAAGGGGGACAAGCCCGATGCCCGCCACGTCGATACGAGCCAGGCTGAAGCGCGGCTGGCCGCCCGCTGACACGCATGACAGGCAGTCGGCCCCGGCGCTTCGCCGGCGCGCCGGGGCCGCAAATGCACGTGCCGCCGCAATGTTGCACACGCGACAAAGGTGCTGACCGGCGATCGGGATGTTTCGTTTGGCCTCCGAAGCCTAGACTGGCTGCATTCGGTTCCAGCCGCACCGGCGACGGCGCGGCGCCGGAACGCTACGGAGTGGAGACCATGAACACGATGAAACGAGCGGTATGTGCCGTCCTGCTGACCGGTTCGGCATGCGCCGCGTACGCGCAAACCGCACCGCAACCGCTGACGCGTGCGCAGGTTCGTCAGGAACTCGCGGAACTGCAGGCCGTCGGCTACCGAACGAGCCTCGCGAGCAGCCCCGACTTTCCGCAAGACATGCAGGCAATCATGCAGCGCGCCGCGCAGGCACGCGGCAACGACAGCGGCTACGGCGGCAACGGCCGTGCGGCCGTGGAATCGGGCAAGCCGGCCCTGCCGCCCGCGATCGATCGCGATACGTACGCGCACCATTGAGCACGCGTGCGAGACGCGCGGCGGCGCAGCACATGCCGCTGCGCGCGCCGCCGTGTGCGATCGTCAGACGCTGAAGCGGTTCAGCGTATAAGCGCGATAGGCCGCGACGAACGCGTCGAACGATCCGGCCTCCTTCGCTTCCAGCTCGGCCTGTTCGTCGAGCGACTTCCGCGCCAGCGCCTCCGCCGCGCGCATCGCGTCCGCCGACGGCGGCTGCGCGCGGAAATGCGCGGCATGCGCTTCGCTCTGCGCGCGCGCGAACGCGAGGAACGACTGCCCGTTGTCGCGCATCGCGCGCAGCACGTGCGCGGACGGCGTGCGCTCCGGATCGGCCAGCTTGTCGCGCTGCGCGGCGATCGCGCGTGCATGTTCGTCGCCGCCGCGGATCTCGTCGAGACGGCGGCCGACGGTTTCGATGTCCGTCATCAGTTCGTCCGCCCACGCCTGCAGCGTGACCGGCTGGCCGTCGCGCGTCAGCGTGAGCCCCGGCTTGCGGCCTTCCATCGTCACGCTGCCGAAGTTCGCGTTCGCCTCCCGGTAGGCCGGGCAGTCGAGCGCCGGGCTCGGATCGAGCGCGCACGCGAGCAGGAACGCATCGATGAAGCGCGCGGTGTCGAGCGCGATGCCGGTCGGCTCGAACGGGTCGATGTCGAGACAGCGCACCTCGATGTACTGCACGCCGCGCGACGCGAGCGCATGCAGCGGCCGCTCGCCCGAGTACGTGACACGCTTCGGCCGGATCGTCGAGTAGAACTCGTTCTCGATCTGCAGCACGTTGGTATTGATCTGGATCCACTCGCCGTCGCGATGCGTGCCGATCGCCTCGTACGGCGGATACGGCTCGCTCACCGCCTTCGACAACGCGTCGAGATAATCGGGCAGCGTGTTGTAGTCGACGTGCAGCGCGGCTTGCGCGGTCGTGTTCGAGTAGCCGAGGTCGCTCATCCGCAGGCTCGTCGCGTACGGCAGGTACAGCGTATCGGCATCGAGCACGTCGAGCTTGTGCGGCTTGCCGCGCAGGAACTTCGTGTCGAGCGCGGGCGACGCGCCGAACAGGTACATCAGCAGCCAGCTGCGGCGCCGGAAGTTGCGGATCAGCGCGAGATAGCGCTCCGACTGGTAGTCGACGAGCGTCGCGGTCGAGCCTTCTTCCGCATGCAGACGCCGCCACACTTCCTCGTGCAGCGAGTAGTTGTAGTGGATGCCGGCGATGCACTGCATCGTGCGGCCGTAGCGATACGCGAGGCCGCGCCGGTACACCGTCTTCAGCCGGCCGATGTTCGACGTGCCGTAGTCGGCGATCGGGATCTCGTCGTCGGCCGGCAACTGGCCCGGCATCGAGTTGTTCCACAGGATCTCGTCGCCGAGCGACGCGTACACGTAGCGATGCAGTTCGTCGAGGCGTTCGAGCGTGACCGCGGCGTCTCCTTCCGCGGGCGTGATCAGTTCGAGCAGCGCTTCCGAATAGTCGGTCGTCAGCGACGGATGCGTGAGGGCCGAGCCGAGCGCGCGCGGATGCGGCGTAAACGCGATCATCCCGTCGCGCGTCACGCGCAGGCTTTCCTTTTCGATGCCGCGCAGGCCGTCGGGCAGATGCTGCCGCGTCGGGCCCGAGCTCAGCGCATCGAGGCGATTCAGCAGCAGTTCGGACTGGCGGTGAGTCATGGTGTTCGACATGGATGCGCAAGTGCGGGACGGCCGCGTGCGGAACGCCGCGCGCGGCCGGCTGGATTATTGGTCGCTTCGTTGGTAGCGGGCACTTTAACATCTCGCCGAAAGCCGCGCTTGAGGTGGCCTGGGCCGCGTGCGCACGCCGGAATCGGCTGCCGGGCGGGCCGATGGCGGCGATCGCCGCGCGCGTTGCCGATGCGCAGCGGGCGTTGCCGGTGCGTCGCTTATCGTTGAATCGTCTGACGGAACGGCGGGCGCGCACGCACTGCAACGGCGCCGAACCGGTCGCAAAGGAAGAGGCTGGAACGCCGTGATGCCGCGCGCCGGTCATGCGGCAGACACCCGCATCGCCCGCTCGCACCGCCCGCCGCCCGCTTGCCCTGGCCCGCATCGCCCACGCTCCCGCCCCGACCTGCGCCGCCCGCCTTCACCCGCCGCGCGCCGCGCCTGCGCGATCGGCCACCTCGTTCCACAGATGAAGCGCCGCATACGCGCGCCACGGCCGCCAGCCTTCGGTGCGCCGCTTCTGGCTCGCGAGCCGGTCGAGCGCCGGATCGCGCGCGGCGATCGACTGCATCAGCACGAGGTCGGACGCCGGCCACGCGTCGGGGTCGCGCCACGCGCGCATCGCGATGTATTCGACGGTCCACGGGCCAATACCGGGCAGATCGAGCCACGCGGCACGCAGCGTCGCGAGATCGGCGTGCGCCGGATCGACCGGCACGTCGCCGGCCGCCACCGCGCGCGCCATCCCGGTCAGCGCCGCCGCGCGCTTGCCGGGCATGCCGATCTTCGCGAGATCGCACGCGGCCAGCGCGTCGGGCGTCGGAAACCGCCACGCGGGAACGCCGTCGCCCGCGGGCGCGCCGGTGTCGGGCACGACGCGTTCGCCGGCCCGTTCGACGAGCCGCCCGACGATCGTCGTCGCGGCCTTCACGCTGACCTGCTGGCCGACGATCGCGCGCACCGCGAGCTCGAAGCCCGACCACGCGCCCGGCACGCGCAGCCCCGGCGCGGCCGCGACCAGCGGCGCGAACCACGGGTCGCGCGCAAGGCCGCCGCCGATCACGGCCGGATCGGCGCCGAGATCGAACATCGACGCGACGCGCGCAGCAAACGCCGCGTCGACGTGGCGCGCCGCCGCGCCTTCGACCGTCGCGATCAGGCAGTGCCGGCGCGGATGCCGCATGACGGTGAGCCGGCCCGCTGCGCCATGCAGGTCGACGATGCGGCGATACACGCCGTCCGCGACCTGCTCGACGCCCGGAATCGCGCGCCCGCTGAAGAAGCGCAGCACGCGCGCCCAGTCGTACGGCGCCTTGAAGCGCAGTTCCATCTGCGCGGACGGCGGCACAGGGCCGCCGTCCGGAACTGACGTGATCGTGGCTGTTTCGATGTTCAAGCTGCGCTGCCCTCGTCGACGGTGGCCGGTTCGTCATCGTGCGCATGACGCGCCTCGGATGCAAGCAGCGTCGCCTTGCGGCGCACGCCCCAGCGATACCCGGCGAGCGCGCCGCCCTTCTGCACGACGCGATGGCACGGGATCGCGAGCGCGACCGGGTTCGACGCGCACGCGGACGCGACGGCCCGCACCGCGCGCGGCGCGCCGAGCGCCGCGGCGATCTCCGAGTAGCTGCGCGTCTCGCCGTACGGGATATGCGTCAGCGCTTCCCATACGCGCTGCTGGAACGCGGTCGGCGCGATGTCGAGCGGCAGGTCGAACGTATGGCGCGTGCCGTCGAGATACGCGCCGATCTGCGCGATGAACGGCGCGAGCCGCGCGGACGATTCGACCAGCTCGGCGCGCGCAAATGCGCCTTTCAGCTCGTCGACGAGCGCCGCCGACTCGTCGCCGAACGCGATCCGGCAGATGCCTTTCCCGGTCGCGGCGACCAGCACGGCGCCGAGCGGCGTCGACGCGGTCGCATAGTCGATCCGCAGGCCGTCGCCCTGACGGCGAAACGCGGACGGCGCCATCCCGAGCTCGCGCGGCACCGACGCGTACAGGCGCGACGTCGAGTTGAAGCCCGCGTCGACGGCCGCCCGCGTGACCGGCTGGCCGCTCTGCAGCGCCTGGCGCAGCGCGGCGCCGCGCTGCGCGGCCTGATACTGGCGCGGCGACACGCCGACCACACGCTTGAACAGCCGTTGAAGATGGAACGGGCTCACGTGCACGGCGTCGCTCAGCTGCTGCAGCGTAAGCCGCTCGGGGTGCGCGTCGAGCACCGCGCAGGCGCGATTGACGATCTCCAGCTCGCGCGGCAGCCCTTCCGGCTGGCAGCGCTTGCACGGCCGGAAGCCGGCTGCGCGCGCGGCGGCCGGATCGGCGAAGAACGCCACGTGCTCGCGGCGCGGCAGACGCGACGCGCAGGTCGGGCGGCAGAACACGCCGGTCGTGCGCACCGCATAGAAAAACGCGCCGTCCGCGTGCGGATCGCGGGCGGTCACTGCGCCCCAGCGGGCATCGTCGGTCGGATAGGCGGCTTTCATCGGAACCTCGCGCTCTCTAGTGTAGACGGTGCCTACTCTAGGCGTCGGCACGGGACGACGCGCCCCGAATCTTGCGCTGTGATTCGAGAAACCAAACCGGGGCCCGATCAATGGGGAAAGTCGGAAGAAAAGCGGCTCCGAAGCACGCGGCGGGCGCCGTCCGTCATCGCTCCGTCATCGTTTTGCTGCACTGCGGGTGCGACAAAACGCCGTCCTGACGTTTTTTTACACTGCCGATATTGCGTCGCACCATACCCGGATGTATAGTTGGAACTGTCTCCTCCATGTCTCCTCCTGATATGGATTAAGCCCGTTCCGAGTGAGCGGGCTTTTTTTTTCGCCCGTCGATCGCGACGCGTTGCGGCGGATGCCTTCGTGCCATTGGTCTACACTCGACGCATCGTGCCTGCGAAGGAGCGTTCGTCCATGAAACCGACCATCCGCGCGATCGATCACGTTGTGCTGCGCGTGACCGACATGGCTGCGATGACGCGCTTTTACTGCGACGCCGTCGGCTGCCACGTGGAGAAGGAACAGCCCGATCTGGGCCTCGTGCAGTTGCGCGCCGGCGATGCGCTGATCGACCTGCTGACCGTCGGCGGGAAGATCGACCGCGCCGACAGCGGGCCGCCCGGCGCGGGCCGCAACCTCGATCACCTGTGCCTGCGCGTCGAGCCGTTCGACCCCGATGCACTCATCGCGCACTTCGCCGCGCACGGCGCCCGACCCGGCACGCCCGCGGAACGCTACGGCGCCGGCGGCTACGGGCCGTCGATCTACCTGTTCGACCCCGAAGGCAACATGCTGGAATTCAAGGGGCCGCCCGCCGTCGTCGGGTAAGCGCGGCCGGCCCGCGCGTCGTCACGCGTCGACGCGCGGTTTCAGGATCGTCCATTCGACCGCGACCGGGTCGTGATCGGCGCTCGAGATCCACGCGGAGCCATCCTGCACCGTGCACTGCAGCCGCATCGTGCGCTCGGCGAGCCGACCGAGCGCGGCCGCGACGCCGTCGGCCAGCGACAGCACCTGCACGTTGCGCAGCCGCTCGACCTTGCTGCGCACGCCCTGCCACCAGATCTCCGAGGTCTTGCCGCCGTACGCGATCACCGTGACCTGCGCGGCGCGGCCGGCCGCCTTCGAAATGCGGCGCTCGTCGGGCTGTCCGACCTCGATCCACGCGTCGATCGCGCCGGTCAGGTCCTTCTGCCACAGGTCGGGCTCGTCGGTGTCCGACAGTCCCTTGCCGAACTCCAGGCGCTCGTGCGCGAGCAGCGCGAACGCGGCGATCCGCACCATCATCCGCTCGTCGGTTTCCGACGGATGGCGCGCGACCGTCAACGCATGATCGGCGTAGTAATGCCGATCCATGTCGGCGATTTGCAGTTCGGCTTTGTAGATCGTGGATTTCAGCGCCATGCGGATGCGGCCCGGGCGGGCATTCGGTTCGGTCGGGCCGTGATGATACCGAATGCCGGCCGTCACGCGCGTGTCACGCGCCCACCACAGCACAACGGCCCGGCATCAGCCGGGCCGTGTTCGGTGCGCGCCGCCGGCTCGACGGCCGGTGCGCGTGGGCGCGTCGCGTCGAGCGACTGCGCGTTATTGCTTGATGAAGCGCGAATCGGTCCAGAGACCCTGCTGGTCGCTGTTGTCGGCGCTGACGAACTGCACGTCGCCCTGCTCGACCGACACCACGCGGAAGCGCTGGCCTTCCGGCACCGACAGGCAGCGGTAGTCGTCGAAGTACTGCTGCTTCGCCTGCGACTTGCCGTCGCGCTCGTGACTCAGTACGGAGTCCAGATTGTCTTTCGACAGACAGCCCCATGCGTTCTTCGTCAACTGGATTTCCTGCGTCGGCTTGACGGCCGAATCGCCGCCCGCTTGTGCAATCGACACCGCGGCAAATGCGCCAACGAGGGCAAGAAAGACACCGGTACGCTTCATCATGTTCTGTCTCCAGGCTTGCGGGCACCAGGCTGGGTTTAGCTATGTGTTTAAAGGTGATCGTGAACCCGCGTTTTTCACTTTAGGAGACCGGCAAACGATAGCAAGCACATTTGTTGTGCGCTCGCAATAGCGGCGAATTGTCGCACCCTACGCGCCGTCGGTTTTTCCTGTCTCCCGCATGCTCGCCATCGGTGAACGGTTGCCGCACCAGCCTGCGGCGACCATGCGGAAAGCGTTATCCGGCAAGGCTTTCAGCCAATTTACAATGCATCGATTGAACGGTTTGGATAATCCATTTCGCTATCCGGACCATTTTGATGCAACGCACATAAAGTCATCCGAAACGATGCGAAATTATTGCGCCGCGACAGTCGAGTTTCATCACTCAAGAAAAATGCCAGGAATAAGCGCATTGGTATTTATCCGTACGGCGAAGGCCGCACGGCCTGCGTCCCGGGCGCCTGCTCGCCGGCATTTATCAGACCGTTTCGGGCCTGTTACTGCCGCTCGAAATAATCGCGCTGAAAAATGCACATCCGATAGGCGTTGTGATACGCGCCATTCCCGAAAAATTCTTCCTTCAATTCGGCCTCGTGCTGGAATCCGCATTTCTCGTACACGTGAATCGCCGCCGCATTCGACGTATCGACGATCAGGTACAGCTTGCGCATGTTCAGCACCTTGAATGCGTATTCGATCGCGAGGCGCGTCGCCTGCCCCGCATAGCCGCGGCCCTGGCACTGCGGCGCGATGATGATCTGGAACTCGCCGCGGCGGTGGATATAGTCGAGCTCGATCAACTCGACAAGACCGACCAGCTCCCCTTGCGTATCGACCGCGACGAAGCGCCGCTCGCGCTGGTCGTGCACGTGACGGTCGTACAACTGGGACAGCTCCGAGAAGGTTTCATACGGCTCCTCGAACCAGTAGCGCATGATCTTCGCGTCGTTGTTCAGTTCGTGGACGAAGCGCAGGTCCTGGCGCTCCAGCGGCCGCAGCGCAAGCGTATGGGTCTCGTTCGTGATGTGCATGTTCGCGTCCTTTTTGAGGCCGGCGTGCGTGCGAAACCGGCGCGCGACGGGGCTGCGATCGCGCGCGTTCCGCACTGTAAGAAGTTGAACGCCGGCGAAATTCAGAGCCTAGAATGGGAGCAAGGGTTCCTGCCACCGCAAGGAGGCTATCGTGATCGAGCAAGTCATACTCGGTATCTTTCTCGTGCTGCCGCTCGTGATCGTGGCCGCGCTGTTTTCCGACGAACTCTGGCAGGAACACCGCCGCCAGCATCCGCGCGACGAGCACGCGCCGCACATCGACTGGAAGCATCCGTGGCGCCGCGTGCGACGCGGACATTGAGCGCTTTCATCGTCCGCACACGATCGGCGCCTACAATCGCGGCGCGCCCGACGGCGCGATCGCACCCCGCCCGCAGTATCGACCCGACTCCCGCTTCACAACGCGAGCCTTCGACGTGAACGACAAACCTTCCCTGCCCGAGCACGACATTCCGCACGAAACGATCGACCTGCAGATCGCCGACGTGCTTGCCGCCGTCCGATATCCGGCCAACAAGGATGCGATCGTCGACGCCGCGCGCGACGCCGGCGCGAGCAACGAAGTGCTGTCGATGCTCGATGGCCTGCCCGAGCAGGACTACGCGGACGTCGATGCCGTCACGCGCTGGGTCGCCGGCAACTTCGGTCCCGGCATCGGCATTTGACCGCGCCGCGATAACGCGTCAGGATCGCATCACACCGGCCCTGCCGCGGCCGGATACATGCCGCCCGACGCCATAGCCGGGTGTGTGCGCACCAGCGTCCGGGGAACGCCATGGAAGGGATCCTGACCCAGTACACGACGCGTCGTCAGCGCTGGTTCGGCGCCCTGACGGCACTCGCCATCGTGCTCACGCTCGGGGTCGCCGCGCCGCATGCGGACGTCGCGCTGCCTGCCGTCGAGCCGTTCATGCCGATGTGCGCGCTCACGGTATTCACGACCGCGAGCCTCACTGCATTCTTCCTCGGCGCGCAGTTCACCGTGACGCGCCAGCCCGTGTTCGGTGCGCTCGGCGGCGCTTATGCGTTCACCGCGCTCGCGGTCGCGCTGCAGCTGCTGACGTTTCCCGGCGTGTTCTCGCCGCAGGGCCTGCTCGGCGCACTGCCGCGCAGCGCGATGTGGATGTGGATCTTCTGGCATGCGGGCTTTCCGTGCTTCGTGATGATCGCGCTGCTCGCGCGCGACCGGCTGGCTCGCGCGCCGGTCGACGCGCGGCACACGCGCGGCTGGGCATTCGTGCTGATCGGCGGCCCGGCCGTCGTCGCCGCGCTGCTGTGCGTGCTGACGCTGCGTGTGCCGCTGCCGTCCGCGTTCCGGCCGCCCGCCGAGACGAGCGTGCTGCCGGTCGGCGGCATCGTGCTCGCCGTGTGGCTGCTCAACGCGCTTGCGCTGACGGCCGTGCTGATCGCGGGCCGCTTGCGCACGACGCTCGATCTGTGGCTCGCGATCGCGATGCTCGCGTGCCTCGCCGATACCACGCTCAATGCGATGAGCACGACCCGCTTCACGGTCGGCTGGTATCTCGCGCGCGTGTTCAGCATGTTCACGCCCGGCGTGCTCGTCTGCGTGCTCGCGTGGGAAGTGACGATGCTGTATCAGCGGCTGTCCGACGCGCACGCGACGCTGATCCGTTCGGCCGCGCGCGACGGGCTGACCGGCGCGTTCAACCGCAGCCATTTCAACGATCATTTCCATACGCTGTTCCTGCAGGCGCGGCGGCAGCGCGAACCGCTGTCGCTGCTGATGGTCGACGTCGATCACTTCAAGGCGTACAACGACGCATACGGCCATGTAAAGGGCGATGCATGCCTGGTCGCGATCGCGCATGCGCTGGCCGGCGTCGTGCGGCGGCCGACGGATCTCGTCGCACGCTACGGCGGCGAGGAGTTTGCGATCGTGCTGCCGAATACCGATGCGCGCGGCGCCAGGATCGTCGCCGAGGAAGCGCGCCAGGCGGTGCTGCGGCTCGATCTCGTGATGCCGGCGCCGGAAGGGCGCGTCAGTGTGAGCGTCGGCTGTGCGACGGTATCGTCCGATGCGCTGTCGACGTCCGACGCGTTGATCGAAGCGGCCGATGCCGCGTTGTACCGCGCAAAGGCCGACGGACGGGACAGGGTCGTGGTCGCCTGAATACGTCTGTTGTTTCGGGCAGTTGTTACGGTCATTGTGACCGGAATAATCCGCCGTTACGCATTGCGCGGGCGGGAAACGAATGCTTACAGCCCGTGTTCCGGGCGCTCGCTATGCTGGGTTCATATCGAATCCAGGCAGGTGAGCGCCATGAAGAAGACCCTTTTGCTGATTGCCAGTGTCGCCGCGCTGCTGAGCGGCTGTATCGTCGTGCCGGACGGCGGATATTACGGTGATGGGTACCACCATCATCATCATTGGGATTGATCGGGGGAAGCGAGATCGAGGGGCGTGGTGCCTGGCGCGCGGTGGTTGATCCGGAGCGCCGATCACGCCGCCCGATCGGGCCTGCATGCACCCTTGAAGTCCGTCACTTCCCGATACAGAACCTGCTGAAAATCACCCCCAGCAAATCATCCGAAGTGAACTCCCCGGTAATCGCATTCAGCTGTTCCTGCGCGAGCCGCAGTTCCTCCGCAAACAGATCGAGCGACTGCGCACGCTGCTCCGCATGATCGGCCGCGTGCGCGAGATGCGCCTGCGCCGCGCGCAGCGCGATCAGATGCCGCTCGCGCGCGAGATAGACGCCCTCCGCCCCCGCCTGCCATCCGGCGATCCGCAGCAGCTCCGCGCGCAACAGGTCGATCCCGTCGCCGCGCTTCGCGGACAGATGCACGTCGGTCAGGTCGCCTTCCGCCGCCGGATGCTCGACCGAGGCCGGCACGCCCGTCAGATCCGTCTTGTTCAGCACGCGCACGACCGGCACGCCGTCCGGAAACCGCGCCGCGATCGCGACGTCGTCCGCCGTCATCCCCGTACGCGAATCAAGCAGGTGCAGCACGACATCCGCGCGCTCGATCTCGCTCCACGTGCGCGCGATCCCGATCCGCTCGACCTCGTCCTCCGTCTCGCGCAACCCGGCCGTATCGATGATGTGCAGCGGAATCCCCTCGACCTGGATCGTCTGCGCGACCTTGTCGCGCGTCGTGCCCGCGATCGGCGTGACGATCGCCAGTTCCGCGCCGGCCAGCGCGTTCAGCAGCGACGACTTGCCGACGTTCGGCTGCCCGGCGAGTACGACCGACAATCCCTCACGCAGCAGTGCGCCCTGGCGCGCATCGCCGAGCACGTGCGCGAGCTGCTCGCGAATCCGCGCGAGCTTGCCGCGCGCATCGGCCGCTTCGAGGAAGTCGATTTCCTCTTCCGGAAAATCGAGCGTCGCCTCGACCAGCATCCGCAGGTTGATCACGTCGTCGACGAGCGCGTGGATCTGCCGCGAGAACGCGCCGTCGAGCGAACGCCCCGCCGACCGCGCGGCCGCCTCGGTGCTCGCCTCGATCAGGTCGGCGACCGCCTCGGCCTGCGCCAGGTCGAGCTTGTCGTTCAGGAACGCGCGCCGCGTGAATTCGCCGGGCTCTGCAAGCCGCAGCCCGAAGCCGCGCCCCGCGTCGAGACAGCGCTGCAGCAGCAGTTGCATCACGATCGGCCCGCCATGCCCCTGCAGTTCCAGCACATGCTCGCCCGTGTACGAATGCGGCGCCGGGAAATACAGCGCGATCCCACGGTCGAGCGGTGCGCCGTGCGCATCGAGGAACGGCACGTAGCTCGCATGGCGCGGCGCGAGCGGCTGCCCGCACAACGCGTCGATCAGCGGCAGCGCGGCCGCCTCGCCGCCGCGCCCGAACGACACGCGGACGACGCCGATGCCGCCCCGGCCGGCAGCGGTGGCAATGGCGACGATCGGATCGGAATCGGTAGCGAGCATGGCAATCGGAGAATCAGGCAGT
Organism: Burkholderia pseudomultivorans; assembly: GCF_902499075.1. GTDB lineage: Bacteria > Pseudomonadota > Gammaproteobacteria > Burkholderiales > Burkholderiaceae > Burkholderia > Burkholderia pseudomultivorans. The sequence continues at coordinate 42,122 of NZ_CABVPP010000059.1, forward strand.
CGTTGGTGCACCCGCGCAACAGTTCGGGCGGCGGAACGCCGGCATTGTAGCGTGCCGGCCAGCCTGTCACCGGACCGCGCGCCCTTGTCAGACTATCCCGAATTTATCCCGTCGAGGATAAGCCAAGTATCAGTTCGACGCATCGTTCCGGTATGCGCTTCGAACGAGTCTGCCTGCGACGCGGCCGCGCAGCGACTCCTTCCACTACACCGAACGCCGCGCACCGGTTTGGGATTCGTCTGCATGAGATATGTTTATCTCATATGGTTGTCTGAAACGGGTCGCCGGAATTGCACAATCCCGTCCATGCCGACACCCGAAGAAAAAGCGGCGTTCTCGGAACGCCTTAAATTCGCCTTGCGGCGCAGTCCGGAGAAGGTCACCGGCGCGACGGAACTCGCGACCCGCTTCAATCTCCGCCACCACGGCTCGCAACCGGTTTCGCCGCAAACCGCGCACAAGTGGCTGACGGGCCGCACGATCCCGACGCCGGACAAACTCGAGACGCTCGCATCGTGGCTGCGCGTCGAACTGCACTGGCTGCACTACGGCCCGTCGCCGAGCGCGGCCGCCCCTGCGACGCCGCAACCGCTGCCGCGCGACGAACGCTATCCGCCCACGCCCGAGACGATCGAACTCGCGTCGAAGATCGAGGCGTTGCCGCCGCACCGCCGCTATCTCGTGCAGGAACTGATCGAGCAGTTCTACGGCGAACCGAAGGGCGAGCAGAAAAAGGGCTGAGCAAGAACGGGCTGAGCGCCGCGCCGGCCCCGAAAACGACAAAGCCGCACGGGCGAACCCATGCGGCTTTTTTTTGCGCGCGGCGCGGGCGGCGAGCCGCCCGCAGCCGTTACGCGGGTTTCTTCTTGACCCCGCCGAGCTTGCGCGTGATGTAGTACTGCTGCGCGATCGACAGCACGTTGTTCACGACGTAGTACAGCACGAGGCCGGCCGGGAAGAAGAAGAACATCACCGAGAACGCGATCGGCATGAACTTCATCATCTTTGCCTGGACCGGGTCCGGCGGCGTCGGGTTCAAGCTCGTCTGCACGAACATCGACACGGCCATCAGCACCGGCAGGATGAAGAACGGGTCGCGCTGCGACAGGTCGTGAATCCACAGAATCCACGGCGCGCCGCGCATTTCGACCGATGCGAGCAGCACCCAGTACAGCGAGATGAACACCGGGATCTGGATCACGACCGGCAGGCAGCCGCCGAACGGATTGACCTTCTCGGTCTTGTACAACTCCATCAGCGCGGCGTTCATCTTCTGCGGATCGCTCTTGAAGCGTTCGCGCAGCGCCTGCATGCGCGGCGTGATTTCCTTCATGCGCGCCATCGACTTGTAGCTGGCGGCCGACAGCGGGAAGAACACCGCCTTGATCAGCACCGTCAGCAGCACGATCGCCCAGCCCCAGTTGCCGACCAGGCCGTGGATCTTCTCGAGCAGCCAGAACAGCGGCTTCGCGATGATCGTCACCCAGCCGTAGTCCTTCACGAGCTCCAGGCCCGGCGCGATGCCTTCGAGCATGCGCTCTTCTTCCGGACCGGCGAACAGGCGCGCCTGCACGTCGGCCGACTGGCCCGGCGCGATCGTCGCAACCGGCTGCTTCACGCCGACGCGGTACAGCGACGGATCGATCTTCTCCGCATAGATGTCGCGCTTCACGCCCTGCTGCGGAATCCACGCCGACGCGAAGTAGTGCTGCACCATCGCGACCCAGCCGTTGTCGGCGGAGGTCACGTAGTCGGCCTTGTTCTTGTCGAGGTCGCTGAAGTTGATCTTCTGGAAGTGCTTCGCGTCCGTGTAGACCGCCGGCCCGAGGAAGGTATGCGAGAACATCGGCGTTTCGACCGCCGTGTTGTCGCGCACGAGTTCCATGTAGACCGTCGGCGTGACGGACGCCGTGCCGACGTTGTCGATCTTGGTGTCGACGCCGATCACGTAGCTGCCGCGCGTGAACGTGTAGGTCTTCACGACCTTCACGCCGCCCTTCACCGGCGATTCGAACGACAGCTTCAGCGTGTTCTGGTCGCCCGTCAGCGACGTCGGGCCGGTGCTCACCTGCGTGTAGACGTCGTTGTGGTTCGGGAAGTCGCCGCCGAGCAGGCCCGAGCGTGCGAGATACGTGTGGCCGGCCGTGTGGTCGAACAGCGTGATGTACAGGTCGGGCTGCTTGCCGTCGCCCTGCTTCTTCAGCGTCAGCTTCGCGAGCGTGCCGCCGCGCGTGTCGATTTCGCCGTCGTACACGTCGGTCGAGAACTTCACGAGCTGCGCCTGCGCGGCCGGGGCCGTCGTCGCGGGCGCCGTGCCGGCTGCGGCGGCGGGCACCTCACCTGCGGTCGTCGTCGCGCCCGTGCCGGACGCGCCGCCGGCGGCCGCGGGGGCCGTCTGCGTGGCGCTCGGGAAGAACATCGACGGGCGTCCATGGGACCGCTGCCAGTTGTCGTACAGCATGACAGCTGACATGAAGAAGATCACCCATAGGACGGTGCGTTTGATATCCATGCGTTGTCTCAGAGTCGATGGGACCGCGCGTCGGCTTCGCCGCGAGCGCGAGTGTCGGAGTTGGGCGGCGGGACGAGGTCGATGCCGCCCGCGGAAAACGGATGGCATCGGCACACGCGCCTGACGGCGAGATACGTGCCGCGCGCGGCGCCATGATACTGGATTGCCTCGCGCGCGTAATCCGAACAGGAAGGATAAAAACGGCAACGGTTGCCGAGCAGCGGACTCACGGCAACCTTGTAGAAGCGCAGCAAGGCGATCAATACCGTTTCCATACCTTGGGCAGCGCCGTACGACGCCGCTTCAAAACCGGCCGGGCATACGCGAACGCCGCGCCACGGCTCGGATGCGTCACTCGGACGCGGGCTTCGACGCGCGGCGGACGACTTCCCGGGCGGCCCTGTCGAGCAGCTCGCGGATTTCGTCCGCGCACAACGCCGCGAGCGGGGCCGAAGCCGCGCTCGGCAGCGCTTTCCTGTCGAAGCGCGTATGCAAGCGCAGCAGCAGGTCGAACCCGGCGAACTCGGCCCGGCGCACGCGAAACGCTTCGCGCGCGAGCCGCTTCACGAGGTTGCGCGTCACTGCACGCGGCGCGTACTTCTTGCCGATGACGAGCCCCAGTCGCGCGGGCTGGCCGGTCGGCTTGCCGTAGATCACGAAGTGCGCGGAGCGCCGCCACGGGCGCAAACGAAAAACGGATGAAAATTCATCCGTTTTCAGAAGTCGCGCAGCTTTCGGGAAGGCGGCTTTCGTCTGCAACGGATTCTCACCCGGTTCGACGGCACCCTCCGCAGGACTGCGGACGGCGGACACAGCGCGCAACCCGCCTTAGATGGCGAGGCGCTTGCGGCCCTTCGCGCGGCGAGCGTTGATGACCTTGCGGCCGCCTGCCGTCTTCATGCGGACACGGAAGCCATGGGTGCGCTTGCGGCGCGTCACGGACGGTTGGTAAGTACGTTTCATGATGCTCTCACTTGTTCGAGAATGTCGAAATTCAGGGGACCGCGTGCCCTTACCGGAGGCCTTCGGGCGAACGCAATCGCCGGAAATACAGGATTGGTTTTCGCGGAACCCGCTATTTAAACCGTTTTTCCGTTGACGGTCAATACTTTACGACTCGTTCGCCTGTGCAGGCCCGCGCCGATCCGGCCCCGCGACCCACAATCGCACCCTGTGGATAAGTCCCGCTGTGGCCGCGTTTGGCGTTAGAATCTCGCCTTATCTCCAAGAATCCCGCACGCCGCTTCGGCTCTCGCCTGCCTCGCCACGAACCGTGACGCAGGCGTCCGACGCACGCTCGCACGCCGCTTCGGGCCTTGTCGCGCAACCGCGACGAGGGCGTCGGCGAGCCGCTGTGCATGCAAAAAACGACAGTCATTTGATGAACGATTTCTGGCAACACTGTTCCGCACTGCTGGAGCGCGAGCTGACGCCCCAGCAGTACGTGACGTGGATCAAACCCTTGGCCCCGGTGGCCTTCGATGCGTCGGCGAACACGCTGTCCATCGCCGCGCCGAACCGCTTCAAGCTGGACTGGGTCAAGAGCCAGTTTTCGGGTCGGATCTCCGATCTGGCCCGCGATTTCTGGAACGCGCCGATCGAAGTCCAGTTCGTCCTCGATCCGAAAGCCGGCATGCGCAGCGCCGCAGCCGCGGCGCCGGCCGCCGCGCGCGCGCCGCTGTCGCCGAGCGGCCCGGCCGCCACGGTGGCGGCGATCGCCG
>NZ_CABVPP010000060.1 GCF_902499075.1 Burkholderia pseudomultivorans
GCGCGCGGCGGCGAACTGTACGTGTTCGCCGACGCGGACACGCAGATCGTCAACGACGACGGCCTGCACGTGATCCGGATGCCCGAGCATTACGGACAGTTGTCGCCGATCCTGCACGTGGTGCCGCTGCAGCTGCTCGCGTATCACACGGCATGCGCGCGCGGCACCGATGTCGACAAGCCGCGCAACCTCGCGAAGTCGGTGACGGTGGAATAAGGCAACACCGGGTCGGGAGGGCCCTGCAGGGTCGTCGCGTCGGCGCGCGGCCGGCTGCTTGTGGCCGTTTGGCCAGGTCGAAATATATACCACGTAGTGGTACATAATTCTGTGCTAACTCGACCGGCCCGACATCGACGAACGCGAACTGCGCGCCTTCGGAAAGCTTGCGGTCGATCTCGGGCATCGCACCAACGACGACCTCGCAACGCTGATCGCACTAAACGAGCTTGTGGAGATTTGCAATGGCCAAGAGTCGGTTCAAGAGCGACGCAACGGAGGCGATCCACAGCGCCGCGTGCGGTCTTTATCGCGCCAATCTGATCGACAAGAAGACGATGCGCGAATACGACACGCTCTGCATCGAAGCCGCCCCGCAGTTCGCCCCGGAAGCAATTGCCCGCATCCGCAAGTCGGTCAACGTGAGCCAGAGCGTGTTTGCGCTCTACCTGAACACGACGACGTCGACGATCCGTCAATGGGAACAGGGCGACAAGCGGCCGAGCGGCATCGCTGCGCGCATGCTGCAGATCGTCGAGAAGCACGGGCTTGAGGTGTTCTCCTGAGTACGCCTTTACACCTCGCAGGCCGCCTTGCGCGCCGAAAAGAATCTGACGGAGAGACAATGCTGAGACTGTTTGGATGCGGAGTACTGGCGCTGACGTTCGCGTCGACGGGCTGGGCGGCCGAGCACTACGTCGAGGTCTGGAACCCGCCCGAGGCGCGGCTGCCTGCTGCTCGTACGCCTGCCCATACGCCGTCCGCACACACCGGCGCCGACGCGCATGCCGCCAAGGGCGCGGAGAAGCACGCAAGCGCGCAGCCGAAAGCGATCATGAAGCCGCCGCACAAGCGCCGTGTCGCGCAAGCGCTGAAAGCCGAGCCCCATCGGCCGCCCGCCGCGGCTGAACCGCCGGCCGCGCCGCGCCCCGTCGCGCAGCCCACGCCGGGCCGCCTCACGGTGATGCAGCCGGCTGCGCCCGATGCGCCGCACGCGCACGACTTTTCCGACATCCCGCGGCAATACACGCCGGACGGCAACGTGCTGCGTGTCGGCACGCGCAACCGCCCCGCCGAGGTGACGCGATAATGGAAGCACAGACCTATCACGGCTACCAGATCTGGGGCCACGCGATCCTGCAGCAGGACGAGATCCTGCAGCCCGAGCGCTACGCGGCGAGCGGCACGATCACGCAGAACAACAAGCTGGTCGAGGCGTCGGGCGTGCTCGACGTGTTCGACACCGAGGACGAAGCGCGCGAAGCGGGGCTCGAATGGGCCCGCGCATGGATCGACAACCATCGCTGACTCCGGCCCGCCCCTCTACGACGGGCCCGCGCATCCTTCCCCTTTCCGGCGCGCCGCCGCGCGATACCGCGCCCTCACCGCCTCCAGCCGCTTGACCTTCCCACGATGGCAAGCTTCATGCTTCACCGGTCGTCAACCCACCACTCAGGAGAACACGATGGAATTCGAAGTCCAGGACATGACCTGCGGCGGCTGCGCGAATGCGATCACGCGTGCCGTGACGGCCGCGGATCCGGCCGCGAAGCTCGACATCGACGTCGCGGCGAAGATCGTCAAGGTCGAATCGGCACAGGGCGCCGAGCGCGTGCAGGCGATCATCGAAGCCGCGGGCTTCCATCCCGCGCTGCGCGCGGCATGACGCACGCGGCGGCCGTGCGCGTCCCGACGCGCCGGCCCCGTACCACCACGGGCGCAGTGCCGGCCGGCGCTGCGCCCGATTTCCGTCAGCGCAACCGCACGAGCGTCGACTTCAGCTCCGTGTACTTCTCGAGCGCATGCAGCGACTTGTCGCGGCCGTTGCCCGACTGCTTGTAGCCGCCGAACGGGAAGTTCATGTCGCCGCCCTCGTCGTAGCAGTTCACCCACACCGTGCCCGCCCGCAGCCGGCGCGACACCTCGTGCGCGGTCGTCAGGTTCGACGTCCACACGGCCGCGGCCAGCCCGTAGTCGGTGTCGTTCGCGATCCGCACGGCCTCGTCGATATCGTCGAACACGATCAGCGACAGCACCGGCCCGAAAATCTCCTCGCGCGCGATCTTCGCGTCGGGCTTCACCTCGAACACCGTCGGCTCGACGTAGAAGCCGCCCGTGTCTTCCTTCACGCGCGCGCCGCCGGTGACCAGCGTGCCCTCCTTGCGGCCCGCGTCGATATAGCCGAGCACACGTTCGAGCTGGATGCCGTCGACGATCGCGCCCATCGACACCGACGGATCGAGCGGATTGCCGGGCACGTATGCGCGCGCGGCCGCGACCAGCTTCTCGACGAACGCGTCCTTGATGTCGCGATGCACGAGCAGCCGCGAGCCGGCCGTGCACATCTCGCCCATGTTGTAGAAAATCGCGCCGGCCGCGGCCTGCGCGGCGCGGTCGAGGTCCGGGCAGTCGGGCAGCACGATGTTCGGCGACTTGCCGCCGAGTTCGAGCCACGCGCGCTTCAGGTTCGACTGCGCCGCGTACTGCATGATCAGCTTGCCGACCGCGGTCGAGCCCGTGAACGCGATGCAGTCGACGTCGTGATGCAGCGCGAGCAGCTTGCCCGGCTCGCCCGCGCCCGGCACCACGTTGAACACGCCGGCCGGGATGCCGGCCTCGAACGCGAGCTGCGCGACGCGGATCGCGGTCAGCGGCGACTTCTCCGACGGCTTCAGCACGACGCTGTTGCCGGCCGCGAGCGCCGGGCCGAACTTCCACGCGGCCATCAGCAGCGGGAAATTCCACGGCACCACGGCCGCGACGACGCCGACCGGCTCGCGCGTGACGAGCCCGACCAGGTGATGATCGGCCGGCGCGACTTCGCCGCCGACCTTGTCGATCGCTTCCGCGAACCATTCGACGCAGTACGCGGCGCCCGGCACGTCGACCGTCGTCGTGTCGCCGATCGGCTTGCCCGCGTCGAGCGTCTCGAGCAGCGACAGCTCGTCGAGATGCTCGCGCATCAGCGCGGCCCAGCGCAGCAGCACGGCCTTGCGTGCGCGCGGATTCAGGCCGGCCCAGACGCCCGCGTCGAACGCGCGGCGCGCGGCCGCGACGGCCGCGTTCACGTCGGCCTCGCCGCAGTCGGCCACCTTCGTCAGCACGCGGCCGTCGATCGGGCTCACGCAGTCGAACGTCCGGCCGCCGTGCGCGTCGCGCAACGCGCCGTCGATGAATGCACGCCCTTCGATCGCGAGCGACGCCGCCTTGTCCTGCCAGTCAGCCAAAGTCAACTTGTTCATTCAGGATGCCTCAATGTGATGGCATTCGCGGTTCGACGTGCGGCGCACGCAATGCGCGGCCGCCGCGAATGCGGTGACGCGCGGTCAGAAGGTCGCCGGCGAATTGGCCGAGACGACCTCGCAGATCTGTTCCGCGCTGGGATTGCGAAAACGGTGCGGCAAACGGCTTTCGAAGTAGTAGCCGTCCCCGGGGTCGAGCAGCCATGTCGCGCCGTCGACGGTCAGCTCCAGGCGGCCCGACACGACGACGCCGCCCTCGTGCCCCGCATGCGCCAGCATCTCCGGCCCCGTATCGGCCAGCGGCTGGTAGACCTCGCGCATGATGCACATGTTGCGGTCCTTCACGCCCGCGCCGACGAGGTGAAACGCGAGCGCGTCGTTGCCGAGGTTCGGCATCTCGTCGCGGCGGGACACGACCGTGCGCGATTCGACGAGCTCGAACGTGAAGAACTCCGCAAGACTCATCGGAATGCATTCGAGCAGTTTCTTCAGCGAGCCGACCGACGGGCTCACGCGGCCCTGCTCGATCAGCGAGATCGTGCCGTTGGTCACGCCGGCCCGCTTCGCGAGTTCGCGCTGCGATAGCGCATGCTTGTTGCGCACGAAACGCAGGCGCTCGGCGACTTCGGTGGACATCGATTCGGTTTCGGACACGATAGGCGCGATGAAAAAGTGAAACGACGCGGTGGACTGCCGTTGAATATTCTAATCACTTTATGCCGCGTATTAACGGGGAAAACCCTGAAAGGCGTTCGAAATAATGAACACCGTGTCGAGTATTCCTTTTATGAATCTTTTATTCGCACTGCTCGGGAAAGCCCTGATGCAGGACCGTTAAAAAACATTTGACGCCGTTTTTGGCTCGTATATGCTGGCTCTCAGGTCAGCGTCACCGGCACGTCATGTGCAGCAAAATGCGATATTGCAACGCAAAAATTGATGCCCGTCGATGTAAGCGATGCTGAACCGGCGCCTCGATTATTTTAAACGCCCCGCGCGTTGGAACGATCAGGTGTTCAATACTTTCAACGAACCAGTCGAGTGTAATCGTGAGAGTCCGTGGCCCTCTGGTGAGGTGGGATCGAGGCGATGTGCGAAGTCTGCGCAGCGCGGTCCCGCCTTCCGACGGCAGTTGCGGCTGGCATAGTCCTCGCCTGCATCTGTCGATCTACACCATCCTGTCTCGTCGTTCGGTCCGGCGTCACAACGCCGTTTCCGCACGCGCATTCGTCGCCGTTCATACCGACGAAGTCGCGTCGCTGCTGCCGTAGCGCCTCTTTTCTCTTCACGTCGTTCGTTTCGCCTGCATCCCGTTAGCCGCGTCGATTGCGCGGTGACGGCACGCGTTCGCGCATGCGTTGCAGCGTCGCGCGTCGCAACGAAACGAACGACGGCTTGATCGTCGCGCGCAGCGCGGATCGCCACACCATCCCGTTGCGCTCATTCATCAGCGGCCTTGCGGCTTTCGCGAGGCTGCGGGGCCGTGTCGCGCCTGCGTTTCGGCAACTGCCGCGATTCGCACACGACGGCCCTTCGGATAACTGATGGACGTCATGGAAAGGAAACCCCTCGTCGGCATCACCGCCGACCACACGCAAATCGGCGCACACGCGTCGCATACGGTCGGCGACAAATACGTCGCCGCGATCGTCGACGGCGCCCACGCGCTGGCGATGGTGCTGCCCGCGCTCGGCGCTCGCCAGTCGACGGACGACGTGCTCGATGCGGTCGACGGCCTGCTGTTTACCGGCAGCTACTCGAACGTCGAGCCGCACCTGTACGGCGGCGAGCCGAGCGCACCCGGCACGAAGCACGACCCGGCGCGCGACGCGACGACGCTGCCGCTGCTGCGCGCGGCAATCGCCGCGGGCGTGCCGGTGCTGGCGGTCTGCCGCGGCTTCCAGGAGCTGAACGTCGTGTGCGGCGGCACGCTGCATCAGCGCGTGCATGAAGTGCCCGGCCTCGCCGATCACCGCGAGGACGACGACGCGCCGATGGACACGCAATACGGCCCCGCGCACGTCGTGCGCCTGACGCCGGGCGGCATGCTGCACGCGCTCGCCGGCGGCCGCGACGAAGTGCACGTGAACTCGCTGCACAAGCAGGGCATCGCGCAACTCGGCTCCGGCCTCGCGATCGAGGCCGTCGCGCCGGACGGCCTGATCGAGGCCGTGAGCGTCGTCGACGCACCGGCCTTCGCGCTCGCCGTGCAATGGCATCCGGAATGGCGGCATGCGCAGGACCCGCTGTCGAGCGCGATCTTCCGCGCCTTCGGCGACGCCTGCCGTGCGCGCCGCGCAGCCCGCACGCGCGCCACGGCCGCCGCCGCGCTCGCCTGAGCGCGCCGCCCCACCAACGAGAACAAACATGCAAGACATCGAAGAATTCCTGAAGCAGCACCGGATCACCGAGATCGAAGCGATCATTCCCGACATGGCCGGCATCGCGCGCGGCAAGATCACGCCGCGCAACAAGTTCACGTCCGGCGAGTCGATGCGGCTGCCGCAGGCCGTGATGGTGCAGACCGTCACCGGCGAGTATCCGGAAGACGGTTCGCTGACCGGCGTCACCGATCCCGACATGGTGTGCGTGCCCGACGTGTCGACGATCCGCCTGATTCCGTGGGCGGTCGACCCGACCGCGCAGGTGATCCACGACTGCGTGCACTTCGACGGTTCGCCGGTCGAGATCTCGCCGCGCTACGTGCTGCGCCGCGTGCTCGACCTGTACAAGGCCAAGGGCTGGAAGCCGGTGGTCGCACCGGAACTCGAGTTCTACCTGGTCGACATGAACAAGGACCCGGACCTGCCGCTGCGCCCGCCGGTCGGCCGCACGGGCCGCCCCGAAACGGGTCGGCAGTCGTACTCGATCGAGGCCGTCAACGAGTTCGATCCGCTGTTCGAGGACATCTACGAATACTGCGAGACGCAGGATCTCGACATCGACACGCTGATCCACGAAGTCGGCGCCGCGCAGATGGAGATCAACTTCATGCACGGCGACGCGCTGTCGCTGGCCGACCAGGTGTTCCTGTTCAAGCGCACGGTGCGCGAGGCCGCGCTGCGCCACAACATGTACGCGACCTTCATGGCCAAGCCGATGGAAGGCGAGCCGGGCTCGGCGATGCACGTGCACCAGAGCATCGTCGATGAGGAGACGGGACAGAACCTGTTCACGTCGCAGGAAACCGGCGGCGCGACGTCGATGTTCTACAACTATCTCGCGGGGCTGCAGAAGTACACGCCGGCGCTGATGCCGATCTTCGCGCCGTACATCAACTCGTACCGCCGGCTGTCGCGCTTCATGGCCGCGCCGATCAACGTGCAGTGGGGCTACGACAACCGCACGGTCGGCTTCCGGATCCCGCACTCGGGGCCGTCCGCGCGCCGTATCGAGAACCGCATCCCGGGCGTCGACTGCAACCCGTACCTCGCGCTCGCCGCGACGCTCGCGGCCGGCTATCTCGGCATGACGCAGCGCCTCGAGCCGACCGAGCCGCTCGTCAGCGACGGCTACTCGCTGCCGTACCAGCTGCCGCGCAACCTCGAGGAAGGGCTCACGCTGATGGCCGCCTGCGAGCCGCTCGGCGAAATCCTCGGCCACAAGTTCCTGAAGGCGTATTTCGCGCTGAAGGAAACCGAATACGAAGCGTTCTTCCGCGTGATCAGCTCGTGGGAACGCCGCCATCTGCTGCTGCACGTGTAAGCGCGCAGCGACCGCCATACGGAGGAAACATGACGTACCGCAACGAATCTGCCTGGATCCAGCCCGCCGCGCCCGCGGCCCGCGCCACGCAAGCCGCGCGCTCGACCGCCGAATACCGCGCGCTCGACGCCGCGCACCACATCCACCCGTTCTCGGACATGGGCGCGCTGAACCGCGCGGGCAGCCGCGTGATCGTGAAGGCCGACGGCGTCTACCTGTGGGACTCGGAAGGCAACAAGATCATCGACGGGATGGCCGGCCTCTGGTGCGTGAACGTCGGCTACGGCCGCAAGGAACTCGCCGACGCCGCGTACCGCCAGCTGCAGGAGCTGCCGTTCTACAACACGTTCTTCAAGACCACGCACCCGCCGGTGATCGAGCTGTCCGCGATGCTCGCGGAAGTCACGCCGGCCGGCTTCAACCATTTCTTCTACTGCAACAGCGGCTCGGAAGGCAACGACACGGTGCTGCGCGTCGTGCACCAGTACTGGCGCGTGCAGGGCAAGCCGCAGAAGAAATACGTGATCTCGCGCCGCAACGGCTATCACGGCTCGACGATCGCCGGCGGCACGCTCGGCGGGATGGGCTACATGCACGAGCAGATGCCGTCGAAGGTCGAGAACATCGTGCATATCGACCAGCCGTATTTCTTCGGCGAGGCGCAGCCGGGCGAGACGCCCGAGGCGTTCGGCCTCGCGCGTGCGCAGCAGCTCGAGGCGAAGATTCTCGAACTCGGCGCGGAGAACGTCGCGGCGTTCATCGGCGAGCCGTTCCAGGGCGCGGGCGGCGTGATCTTCCCGCCGTCGACGTACTGGCCGGAGATCGAGCGGATCTGCCGCAAGTACGACATCCTGCTGGTCGCCGACGAAGTGATCGGCGGGTTCGGGCGCACCGGCGAATGGTTCGCGCACCAGCACTTCGGCTTCGAGCCGGACCTGATCACGATGGCCAAGGGCCTGACGTCGGGCTATATCCCGATGGGCGCGGTCGGCATCCACGAACGCATCGCGCGGCCGATCATCGACAACGGCGAATTCAACCACGGCCTCACGTACTCGGGGCATCCGGTGGCGGCCGCGGTCGCGGTCGCGAACCTGAAGCTGCTGCGCGACGGCGGCATCGTCGAGCAGGTGAAGACCGACACGGGCCCGTACTTCCAGGCGCTGATGCGCGAAACCTTCGCGCGTCATCCGATCGTCGGCGAGGTGCACGGTCACGGCCTCGTCGCGAGCCTGCAGCTCGCCGAGGCGCCGGCCGAGCGTCGCCGCTTCGCGAACGGCGGCGACGTCGGCACGATCTGCCGCGACTTCTGCTTCAACGGCAACCTGATCATGCGCGCGACCGGCGACCGGATGCTGCTGTCGCCGCCGCTCGTGATCTCGCGCCAGGAAATCGATGAACTCGTGTCGAAGGCGAAGAAAGCCGTCGATGCGACCGCCCAGCAACTGGGTCTTTCGTAACGGCTTTGCCTACAGGCGTGCGGCGGGCGCCGCACGCCGCCATAACCAGGGGAACTCCACCATGCGTGCTCGCTATCTTCGCCAAGCCTGTTCCGCCGCCGCGCTCGCCGCGGTGGCCGCGTTCACGTCAGTCGCCAGCCCGACGGCGCACGCCGACGAGCTGAACGTCTACAACTGGTCCGACTACATCGCGCCGGACACGATTCCGAACTTCCAGAAGCAGACCGGGATCCACGTCAAGTACGACAACTACGACAGCGACGACACGCTCCAGGCGAAGCTGCTGGCCGGCAGCTCGGGCTACGACATCGTCGTGCCGACGTCGAACTACATGGCCAAGCAGATCCAGGCCGGCGTGTACCAGAAGCTCGACAAGTCGAAGCTGCCGAACCTCGCGAACCTCGATCCGCTGCTGATGAAGATGATTGCCGATGCGGATCCGGGCAACCAGTACGGCGTCCCCTGGGCCTACGGCACCGACGGTATCGGCTACAACGTGCAGGCCGTGAAGAAGGTGCTCGGCGACAAGGCGCCGGTCGACAGCTGGGCGCTGGTGTTCGACCCGGCCAACATGGAAAAGCTGAAGAGCTGCGGCGTGTCGATCCTCGACCAGGCCGTCGACGTGTTCGCGGCCACGCTGCAATACATGGGCAAGAACCCGAACAGCACGAATCCGGCCGACTACCAGGCTGCCTTCGAAGTCCTGAAGAAAGTCCGCCCGTACATCACGCAGTTCAACTCGTCCGGCTACATCAACGACCTCGCGAACAACGACGTGTGCGTCGTGCTCGGGTGGTCGGGCGACGTCGGCATCGCGCATCGTCGCGCGTCCGAAGCGAAGCGCTCGTACGACATCAAGTTCGCGAACCCGAAGGAAGGCGGGCTGCTGTGGTTCGACGTGATGGTGATCCCGAAGGATGCGCCGCACCCCGAGAACGCGCTGAAGTGGATCAACTACGTGTCCGATCCGAAGGTCAATGCGGCGATCACCAACACGGTGTTCTACCCGACCGCGAACAAGGCCGCGCACCAGTTCGTCACGCCGGCCGTCGCGCAGGACCCGACCGTCTATCCGCCCGAGGACGTGCTGAAGAAGATGGTGCTGATGAAGCCGATGCCGGCCGACATCCTGCGTCTGCAGAACCGTCTGTGGGCGCAGCTGAAGACCGGCCACTGATCGCGATGCATTCCGGCGGCGCAGGCCCGGCGGTACGCCTGCCCGCCTGAGATTCGCGGACGACCGTCCGCCCGCGCGCGCCGCGCGCAACTGTTCCATCCGGCATGCGCCGTATCCCGCGAGTCGCGCTGCGCGCCTCGCGCGGGGACGCTCACGCCTGCAATCCGTGAAGAACGAATGGTGACTCCCATGCAATCGATACCCTCTTCCGCTGCTGCACGCCAGGCCCAACCGGCTGCCGTGGCCCGTTCGAAGAACGACACCTTCGTGCGCATCGAAAACGTCGTGAAGAAATTCGGCGACAGCACGGCCGTCGACAACGTGAACCTGACGATCGCGAAGAACGAGCTGTTCGCGCTGCTCGGCAGCTCGGGCTGCGGCAAGTCGACGCTGCTGCGCATGCTCGCCGGGCTGGAGACGGCGACCTCCGGCAAGATCTACGTCGACGGCGAGGACCTCGCGTCGCTGCCGCCGTACCGCCGCCCGGTGAACATGATGTTCCAGTCGTACGCGCTGTTCCCGCACATGACGGTCGAGTCGAACGTCGCGTTCGGCCTGAAGCAGGAAGGCACGCCGAAGAACGAGATCAAGGAGCGCGTGGCCGACGCGCTCGCACTCGTGCAGATGAGCAAGTACGCGCAGCGCAAGCCGCACCAGCTGTCCGGCGGCCAGCAGCAGCGCGTCGCGCTCGCGCGCTCGCTGGTCAAGCGCCCGAAGCTGCTGCTGCTCGACGAGCCGATGTCCGCGCTCGACAAGAAGATCCGCCAGAAGACCCAGCTCGAACTCGTCAACATCATCGAGAAGGTCGACGTCACCTGCGTGATGGTCACGCACGACCAGGAAGAGGCGATGACGATGGCCAGCCGCCTCGCGGTGATGAGCGAGGGCAAGATCGTGCAGATCGGCGCGCCGGGCGAAGTGTACGAATTCCCGAACAGCCGCTTCTCGGCCGAGTTCATCGGCTCGACCAACCTGTTCGAGGGGCGCGTGGTCGAGGACGAGCCCGACCACATCTTCGTCGAGAGCGACGACCTCGAGGCGCGCATGCACGTGAGCCACGGCATCACCGGCCCGCTCGGCATGCCGGTCGGCATCTCGGTGCGCCCGGAGCGCGTGCACGTGTCGCGCGAGAAGCCGGCCTCGCCGCACAACTGGGCGCGCGGCGTCGTCACCGACATCGCCTACATGGGCGCGTACTCGCTCTACCACGTGCGGCTGCCGAGCGGCAAGACGGTCGTGTCGAACCTGTCGAGCTCGCACCTGCTGCACGACGGCGCGCCCGCATGGAACGACGACGTGTTCGTGTCGTGGTCGCCGTCCAGCGGCGTCGTGCTGACGCAGTGAGGGCCACGCGATGAGAACTTCCGCTTCCCCCTCGTCCGCGCCGGTGTCGTCCGGCGCCGCCGCCGCGAGCGCGGCCTCGACTGCCGCGCGCGGCAATCGCTTCCCGCTGCTGTCGCGCTTGCTGCCGTCGGGCCGCAGCGTGGTGATCGGCGTGCCGTTCCTGTGGCTCGCGATCTTCTTCGCGCTGCCGTTCGTGCTGGTGCTGAAGATCAGCTTCGCCGACCAGGTGATGGGCATCCCGCCGTACACGTCGCTCGTCGAGATCAAGGACGGCGTCGTGCACTTCGCGCTGCAGCTGTCGCACTACGCGTTCCTGCTGCAGGACGACCTGTACGTCGCGACCTACCTCAGCTCGCTGAAGATGGCCGCCGTGTCGACGGTGCTGTGCCTGCTGATCGGCTATCCGATGGCGTACTACATCGCGCGCTCGGAGCCGGGCACGCGCAACGTGCTGATGATGGCCGTGATGCTGCCGTTCTGGACCTCGTTCCTGATCCGCGTGTACGCCTGGATCGGCATCCTGAAGGACGACGGCCTGCTGAACCATGCGCTGATCGCGCTGGGCATCATCCACACGCCGCTGCGGCTCTATCACAGCGATGCGGGCGTCTACATCGGGATGGTCTATTCGTACCTGCCGTTCATGGTGATGCCGCTGTACGCGCACCTCGTGAAGATGGACCTCACGCTGCTGGAGGCCGCGTACGACCTCGGCGCGAAGCCGTGGGTCGCGTTCACGCGCATCACGCTGCCGCTGTCGAAGAACGGGATCATCGCGGGCAGCCTGCTGGTGTTCATTCCGGCGGTCGGCGAGTACGTGATTCCGGAGCTGCTGGGCGGCGCGGACACGCTGATGATCGGGCGCGTGATGTGGGATGAATTCTTCAACAACATGGACTGGCCGATGGCGTCGGCCGTGACGGTCGCGATGGTGGTGCTGCTGCTGGTGCCGATGGCGCTGTTCCAGTACTACCAGGTCAAGGAACTGGAGGACGCGAAATGATCAAGCCGAGCAAACCGCTGTCGACGGGCGTTCTCGCCTTCGGGTTCCTGTTCCTGTACATCCCGATCATCAGCCTGGTCGTGTACTCGTTCAACGAGTCGAAGCTGGTGACGGTGTGGTCGGGCTTCTCGCTGAAGTGGTACGCGGCGCTGTGGCAGGACGACGAGCTGCTGAGCGCCGCGTGGCTGTCGCTGAAGATCGGCCTGCTGACGGCGACCGCCTCGGTCGTGATCGGCACGTGGGCGGGCTTCGTGCTGGCGCGCTTCGGGCGCTTCAAGGGCTTCACGCTGTACACGGGGATGATCAACGCGCCGCTGGTGATTCCGGAGGTGATCCAGGGGATCTCGCTGCTGCTGCTGTTCGTCGCGCTGGAGCAGATGTTCGGCTGGCCGAAGGGGCGCGGGATGGTGACGATCTGGATCGGCCACGTGATGCTGTGCGTGTCGTACGTGGCGATCATCGTGCAGTCGCGCGTGAAGGAGATGAACAAGTCGCTGGAGGAGGCGGCGCTGGACCTGGGCGCGACGCCGCTGAAGGTGTTCTTCGTGGTGACGCTGCCGCTGATCTCGCAGGCGCTGCTGTCGGGGTGGCTGCTGTCGTTCACGCTGTCGATCGACGACCTGGTGCTGTCGGCGTTCCTGTCGGGGCCGGGTTCGACGACGCTGCCGCTGGTGGTGTTCTCGCGCGTGCGGCTGGGGCTGAACCCGGAGATGAACGCGCTGGCGACGCTGTTCATCACGGCGGTGACGATCGGCGTGATCGTCGTGAACCAGATGATGATCGCGCGCGAGCGGCGTCGCATGGCGGACATGAAGGCGGCATTCGCGGTGGCCGCCGCCTGACCTTCCGCTTCCCTTTGCTCCGATAACAAACCCTGCGCGCCGCTTCGCGCGGCGCGCGATTCGACCACGCATTGACAAGGCGCACGACAAGGAGAATCCGCAATGAAGAAGAAACTGATCTGCCTGCTGGTGGCCGGCGCGTTGCCGGGCATCGCGCTGGCCGACTCGACATCCGCCGAGATCAAGGCGCTGCAGGCGCAGGTCGCCGCGCTGCAGAAGCAGATGAAGGCCATGCAAGCACAGCTCGCCGCGCGGCCGGCCGGCGCGCCGGTCGCGCAAGCCGGCGCGAAGGCCGGCGCCGCACCGGTCGCGGTCGCGGCCGATCCGGGCTCGCCCGACTACGGCAAGGCGCCCGCCGTGCTGAGCAACGACGACGTCAGCGAAATGAAGCAGCAGATCGCCAACCAGCAGCTGAAGGTCGATTCGCTGACGGATGCGGCCAACACGGGCCCGCTCGCCGGGCTGTCGGTGACGGGCTACCTCGACCCGACCTACATCTACAACCGCGCGGCCGGCACCTCGTCGTTCCTGTTCGCGAACCACGAGAACGCGTACAACTACTTCAACAGCACGTTCGGCGACCTCTACCTCGACATCAAGAAGACCTTCGGCGTCGGCCCGATGGCGCCGTCGGCCGAGATCACGCTGATGCCGAACCGCGGCAACGGCATCACGCTGCTGCAGAACTCGCGCGGCTCGATCACCGACAACCTGCTGAACACGGCGGTCATCAACGTGCCGATCACCGCCGAGACGACGCTCGTCGCCGGCTTGATCCCGAGCTTCGGCGGCTACGAGGTGCAGCAGTCGAACCAGATGCTCACGCTCACGCACAACCTGCTGTACGACTTCTCCGATCCGGGCAGCTACGTCGGCGCGGGCGCGAACTACACGAAGGGCAACTGGGCGTGGAAGTTCTTCGTCGGCAACGAGCAGTACCGCACCTACGGCTCGGTCACGCAGACGGGCACCAACGCGCTCGGCGATCCGATCACGACCAGCAACAAGGTGCCGACCTTCACCGGCCGCGTGGACTACACGTGGTCGAGCGCGCTCGACATCGGCGGGTCGTTCAACATCGGCCGGCAGACGCTGCCGAGTGCGATCGACCCGGCCACCGGCAACGTATCGTACGGCGTCGGCGGCGCCGCGCCGAACGCCTACGGCACGTTCTTCTTCGCGGAAGCCGATGCGACCTACACGCTCGCCGACGTGCAGTACAACGCCGAACTCGACTACGGCCAGCAGCAGCATGCGGCCTACAACGGCGGGCTCGCGCAGTGGTACGGCCTGTCGCTGCTCGCGCACCGCAAGTTCAACGCGCCGGTGGTCGGCCGCATGGGCGTGACGCTGCGCTACGATGCGCTCGTGAACCGCAAGAACGGCGGCGGCGGCGGCGGCATCGCGCTGAACGGCAACGGGATGGATCCGTACAACGGCTTCGGCGTCGATGCGGACTGCCTCGCGACGTCGAAGGCGAACGGCGGCCTGGGCTTCGACTGCAAGGGCGCGATCCGTCAGGACGTCGCGCTCGACCTGCTGTTCTATCCGACCCAGCAGATCACCGTGAAGGTCGAATACCGCCACGACTGGGCGAACAACAAGGTGTTCCTGCGCAACGACGGTTCGTACGGCAAGTCCAACGACCTGCTCGCGACGCAGTTCATCTATTCGTTCTGATGCGGTCCGCGCGGGACGCCGTGCCGCGCGCACGGCGTCCCGCGCCGTTTCTACCGGCCCGGCGGCGATGCGTCGCGCATCGCCGCCGGCCGCAACGAGGGAGTCGGTTTCATGACGCAGTCTTTCACCCGCCGTGCCGATGCGCTCGCGCGCGACTCGTACTACGAAGCGACGGCCGTGCGGCCGGCCGCGGACGATCCGGTGCTCGACGACACGCTCGACGTCGACGTCTGCGTGATCGGCGCCGGCTTCGCGGGCCTGTCGACGGCGCTCGACTGCCGCGCGCGCGGGTTGTCGGTCGCCGTGATCGACGCGCATCGTCCCGGCTGGGGCGCGTCGGGACGCAACGGCGGCCAGGCGATCACCGGCTTCGCGAAGGACGAGGAGATCGAGCGCCAGCTCGGCGCGTCCGGCGCACGCGCCGCGTGGTCGCTGTCGCTCGACGGCGTCGCGCTGATCGCCGAGCGCATCGCGCGCTACGGGATCGACTGCGACTTCACGCGCGGCTACCTGACGGTCGCGACGAAGACGCGCCGCATCGACGACCTGCATGCGTGGATGGACGCCGCGACCACGCGCTGGGGCCATCCGTCGCTGTCGTGGCTCGAAACCGGCGAGATTCGTGCGCGCATCGCGTCGACGCGCTATCTCGCGGGCGTCTACGATCCGCTGTCGGGCCACCTGCATCCGCTCAAGTACTGTCTCGGGCTCGCCGACGCCGCGCGCCGCGAAGGCATCGCGCTGTATGCGCACACGCCCGCGCTCGACGTCGTGCGCGGCGCGCGGCCGGTCGTGCGCACGCCGACCGGCGAAGTGCGCTGCCGCTTCGTCGTGTCGTGCTGCAACGCCGGCCCGGGCGGCATCCTGCCCGCGTCGACCGCCGCGCGCATCGCGCCGATCGCGTCGTACATCATCGCGACCGAGCCGCTCGGCGAGGCGCGCGCCGACGCGCTGATCGCGCAGCGCGAGGCCGTGTGCGACAACAACTTCTTCCTCGACTACTTCCGGCTGTCGGCCGACCACCGGATGCTGTTCGGCGGCCGCGCGAACTCAGCGGGCGCGTCGCCCGACACGCTCGCCGACACGATCCGCCGGCGCATGGTCGGCGTGTTCCCGCAGCTCGGCGACGTGCGCGTCGAGCACGCGTGGGGCGGCTTCGTCGACGTCACGCGCAACCGTGCGCCGGACTTCGGCGCGCTCGATCCGAACTTCTTCTATGTCCAGGGCTTCAGCGGACACGGCGTCGCGTTGACCGGCATCGCCGGGCGCACGATTGCCGGCGCGATCGCGGGCGATACGCGCGCGTTCGACCTGTTCGCGCAGCTGCGCCACCGCCGCTTCCCCGGCGGCGACGCGTGGCGGCAACCCGCGCTCGAACTCGGGATGCTGTACCACCGCGTGCGCGAGCTGTTCTGAGTCCTCTTTCGCGATCCTTATCATGCAGACATTCGCCAACCAGCCGCACGTCGCGTCGTACTACGCGGCGACCGCCAACGATACGACCCGCCATGCGCCGCTCGCCGGCGCGGCCGACGCCGACGTGTGCGTGATCGGCGCGGGCCTCACCGGCCTGTCCGCCGCGCTCAATCTCGCCGAGCGCGGCCATTCGGTGACCGTGCTCGAAGCGTCGCGGGTCGGATGGGCGGCGAGCGGCCGCAACGGCGGCCAGCTGATCGGCGGCTTCGCGTGCGACATCGACACGTTCGCGCAGTTCATGCCGGAAAGCGACGTGAAGCGCATCTGGAACATGGGGCTGGAAACGCTGTCGCTCGTGAAGTCGCGCATCGCGAAGCACGACATCGACTGCGCGCTGGTGCCCGGCTACCTGACCGCCGCGAACACCGAGCGCGACGCCGATGCGCTCAGGCGCTGGCGCGACGACGCCGCGAAACGCTTCGGCTACGAGCGCTTTCATTTCGTCGACGCGGACGATCTCGGCGACTACGTGCAGTCGTCGCGCTATCGCGGCGGCCTGTACGACCCGGACAGCGGCCACCTGCATCCGCTGAACTACACGCTCGGCCTCGCGCGCGCAGCGACCGACGCCGGCGTGCGCATCCACGAGGACAGCTGCGTGACGCGCGTGCGCGACGTCTCGGGCGGCCATCTGGTCGAGACGGCGCAGGGCCAGGTGCGCGCCCGCTTCGTCGTGCTTGCGTGCAATACCTACGTCGGCACGCTATCGCCCGCGCTGTCGAAGAAGATCATGCCGGTCGGCACCTACGTGATCGCCACCGAGCCGCTGGGCGAAGCGCGCGCCGCCGCGCTGATGCCCGCGCGCGCGGCGATCTGCGACAGCCGTTTCGTGCTCGACTATTTCCGGCCCGCGCCCGACACGCGCGTCGTGTGGGGCGGCAAGGTCAGCTATTCGACGCGCGCGCCGCGCAATCTCGCCGAAGCGATGCGCGCCGACATGCTGAAGACGTTCCCGCAGCTCGCGGACGTGAAGATCGACTATGCGTGGGGCGGCTTCGTCGACATCACGATGAACCGCGCGCCGCACTTCGGGCGCATCGCGCCGACGCTGTATTTCGCGCAGGGGTTTTCGGGGCACGGCGTGAATACGACCGCGCTGGCGGGCAAGCTGATCGCCGAAGCGATCGACGGACAGGCGAGCCGCTTCGACCTGTTCGGCAAGGTCCGGCACCGCGACTTCCCCGGCGGCGCGACGCTGCGCACGCCGGCGCTGGTGCTCGCGATGAGCTGGTATCGGCTGCTCGACGCGTTCGGCGTGCACTGAACGAAACGCCCCCACGCACGCCGCGTCGATGCAAAAACGGCCGCGCATCTGCGCGGCCGTCGAGCCGGATCGCCGAATCGCGGCGCGACGGGCCGGCGTGACCGCCAGCCCCGCCGGCACCCGTCAGTCGGTGCCGTACTTCGGCGAATGCGGGCCGTACAGCAGGCCGTTCGGCGGCCCTGCCGTCAGCAGCCGGCTGCTCGTGAACGCGGCGACGTCATGGCTCTGGTCCATCAGCGTATTCGCGATCTGCTTGACCGCGGCCGTCACCAGCATGCCGATCAGGCTGCCGCCGCCGTTGTTGCCGCTTTCGTCGCTGGCCGCGCTGGCGCTGCCCTGCCACAGCACGTCGCCGGTGCGCAGGTCGACGAGCTTCGCCGAGGCCGACACGACGGTCGCGCTCGCGAGAATCCGGTACACGGTCCCGTACTGCGACACCTTCGAGTACAGCGCGGCATCCGCGCCGAAGATCTCGCGCAGCTTGGCGGCCGGCGTTTCCTGGATCTCGGCCGCGTTCGTCAGGCCGTTCTGCTTGAAGGTTTCGTCCATCACCGCGACCGGAACGACGTAATAGCCGGACTCGGCGAGCGGCAGCGTCATCTGCGACAGCATCCCGTAGGTCGCGCCGACGTCGGAGGTCTCGTTGACGGGCGGCAGCACGAGGATCGAGCGCGGCTGGCTCTTCTTGAACGCCGTGTAGTCGGGTCGCTTGACCGGCTGCGCGCACGCGCTCAACAGCACGGCGATCGACAGCACGGACATCAGCTTGAATGAAAGAGTCTTGAACATGGCGGGCGCGTCACTGTTTGGCGGGGTTCGAATCGGCCGTCTTCTGGCCGGCGATCGTCTGGCCGGCGGCGCTCCGGGCGGCCGCCTTCGGATCGGCCGCCCGGGGCGCGCCGTCTTTCTTCTTCAGCAGGAAATCCATGTAGGTCGAGGATTCCGGAAACAGCTGCTTCTCGGCCTGGAACTCCTGCGCGGCCTGCTGCTCGTTGCCGACGCTCGCGTACAGCATCCCGAGATGCGCATGGAACCCCGGCGGCGGCGTATGGCCCTTGCCGCGAATGTCCTGCAGCGCCTTTTCGAGCGCGTCGATCTGCTCCTGCGGCGACTTCTGCCCCTTGAAGTATTCGTACACCTGCGGCTGGTAGCCGCTCCACTGGTAAAGCGGCGGTGTCGAGCTCGCGCAGCCGGCGAGCAGCAGTGCGGCGGCCGTCGCCGGCAGCCAGTTAGCCCGTTTCATGGTCTGTTCTCTTTGTTGATGTCGTGGTGAATCGTTCGCGTGCGGCGCCGGCCCCGGCGCCCGCAGCGCTTATTGCGCGGTCTTCAGCGCCCCGGCGTCGACCTGCTCGGCAAGATGGTTCACGGCCTCCTGGATCGCGAGGTCGAGCACCTTGCCGTTCAGCGTCGAGTCGTAGCCGGCCGTGCCGCCGAAGCCGATCACCTCGCGGTTCGACAGGCTGAACTCGCCGGCGCCCTGGCTCGACGCGACGACTTCCGACGTCGTCGTGTCGACGATGTTCAGGTTGACCTTCGCATACGCGACCTGCGTCTTGCCGCGACCGAGGATGCCGAACAGCTGGTGATCGCCGACGTCCTTGCGGCCGAACTCGGTCACGTCGCCCGTCACCACGTAGTTCGCGCCCTTCACGGCCTGCGCCTTCTTCATGAAGCCGGCTTCCTGCTTGATCTCGTCGAGGTTCTCGCGATCGAGCACGTTGAAGCGCCGGCTCTGCTGCAGGCGCGTGACGAGGATCGTCTTCGCCTGGCCGCCGAGGCGGTCGATGCCGTCCGAGAAGATGCCGCGCATATAGCTCGACCGGTTGTCGAACTTGCCGACCGCGATCGCGACGGGCTTGCCCGCATACGGTTTCTGCGCGCTGCTGACGGCCGGCACGTCGAGCGTGCGCGACGATTCGGTCGCGCAGCCGGACAGCGCCGCGACGACGGCCGCCGCGACGACCACGGTGCGTCGTGTCTGAAGGTTCATTGCTGGGTCTCCTTGCCTGGAAAAATTGCCCGGAACGGGCGCGCCGGCGCTGGCGCCAGCCGGCGATCGAAACTGCGGGGGCGGCGCGCACGCGTACATCGACGCGTCGCGCGTGCGACCGGACGGGTCGCCGGGCCGGCGACGGCGGAACAGGAAAGGAAGCCGCGCGCAACGGACGGGTTGCGGCGAAAAGCGGAAAAGCGCCGACGCGATCGAGATTCGCGCGCGCTGGTCACCTGGTTGTTCTGATTGCTGCGCTGTTGATCGCGCATCATGCGGCCCCGTATATCGTTTGGCGCGATGATAGCAAACGCTTTTATCGAGACGGGGAATCCTAATAATAATTAACGGTTTTCAAGGCATCGACGGCGCCGCATATCGTTTTGCGCAAATATTTCGCCGAGCCTTGCCGGCAGCGGCGCAGCGGGGAATGCGCGCGAATTCCCGTTTTTGATCGATTGCCGCGCCGAAAATGCGCTACGGCCGGCGCCCCTGCACGCCGGCTCGTGCGCTCTCGCTATTCCGCCACCTTCTGGCGCATCGTCACGAATTCCTCGGCCGCGGTCGGATGAATGCCGATCGTGTCGTCGAACTGCGCCTTCGTCGCACCCGCGCGCATCGCGATCGCGATGCCCTGGATGATCTCGCCCGCGTCGCGGCCGACCATGTGCGCGCCCACCACGCGCTGGCTGTCGCGCGCGACCACCAGCTTCATCAGCGTGCGCTCGTCGCGACCCGACAGCGTGTGGCGCAGCGCCCTGAACGACGTGCGGTAGATGTCGACGTCGCCGTGCAGTGCGCGGGCGGCCGCCTCGGTCAGGCCGACCGTCGCGACTTCGGGCTGGCTGAACACGGCCGACGGCACCGCGGTGTGGTCGGCCGCGACGCGCCGCCCGCCGAACAGCGTCGTCGCGAGCAGCCCGGCGTCGCGCGTCGCCACCGGCGTGAGCTGCGGGCGCGACGTCACGTCGCCGATCGCGTGGATCGAGTCGACCGACGTCGCCGAATACGCATCGACCGCGATCGCGCCGCGCGCGTCGAGCGCGACGCCCGCCTGTTCGAGCCCGAGCCCTTCGACGTTCGGCACGCGCCCGGTCGCGTAGAGCACCGCGTCGTACGGCCCGTGTCGCGCATCGCCGACGCGCACGCTCAGCGAGCCGTCGTCCGCGCGCGCGATCGCGTCGACCGTCGCGCCCGCATGGATCGCGACGCCCTGTTTCGTCATTTCATCGGACAGGAACTGCCGCACGTCGTCGTCGAAGCCGCGCAGGATCTTCTCGCCGCGATAGAACAGGTCGACCCGGCTGCCGAAGCCGTTGAAGATGCCGGCGAACTCGACCGCGATGTAGCCGCCGCCGACCACCGCGATGCGCGCCGGCAGCGCGGCGAGCGACAGCGCCTCGCGCGACGTGATCGCGTGTTCGATGCCCGGCCGCGGCGGCAGCGACGGGCGCGAGCCGGTCGCGATCGCGATGTGGCGCGCGCGGAACCGGCGCTCGCCGACAGCGACCGTGTGCGCATCGACGAGCGTCGCGCGCCCCTCGTGCATGTCGACGCCGGATTGCCGCAGCAGGCCGATGTAGATGTCGCTCAGGCGATTGATCTCGCGATCCTTCGCGGCGATCAGCGCGGGCCAGTCGAGCGTGCCGGCGCCGAAGCGCCAGCCGAAGCCCTTCGCATCGTCGACGTCGTGCGGATAGTGCGACGCATAGACGAGCAGTTTCTTCGGGATGCAGCCGCGCAGCACGCAGGTGCCGCCGATCTGCTCCTGTTCCGCAATGCCGACGCGTGCGCCGTACGAAGCCGACATCCGGGCCAGCCGCACGCCGCCCGAGCCGGCCCCGATCACGAACAGGTCGTAGTCGAAATCCATCGCATGCCCTCATCGCAGTTCGGATGACGGCACGATAGCAAGATTCGCGATTTCGTGCGGCGCGTCGCGCGCGCCATAAAAAACGGCGAGAGACGTCGCCTCTCGCCGGTCAATCCGACTGCCGGGTGTGTCATGCGTCACCGATCGACCGCATGCCCGACCCGCCGGTTGCGCGGCACCGCTCCGCCCGGCCGCGCGAACGGCGCGCACGGGCCGGACCGGCCGCCATGCTCGTCAGGCCTGCGACGTGTCGCCGCCGTCCGTCGCCTGCGTGTCGTCCGCTGCCTGCTCGGGCTGTTCTTCCTTCTTCTCGACCAGCCCTTCGAGCGCCTCGGCGCCCTTGAAGCCGGCGACGGCCGCGGCCGCCTTGGTCAGCAGGCCTGCATCCGGATCGACCTTCTCCGCCGCCTCGACGGCCGCCACTGCGCCAGCGATTTCACCCACGGTGTTCAGGATACCCATCGTCAACCCCTCTCAAGAAAATCGTGAGCCGATCGTCCCACGAAAAAAACCGGCGGACCGCGTTTGTCATCACCGGATACACAAGTTACGCACCAGGCCGGCGGCGCACGATGCGCCGTGCGCACACCGGAACGACGCACGCGCGTGCGCTGCGGCACACGGCGGGCGATGCACGCAGCGTAGCGGAAAGCACGCACGCGCATTGTCAAAGTATGTTCTGGAATGCCGACGGATCGCTTACGGATTGCGCAATGCGATGAAGCAAACGCCGAATAACGCGCGCCGGCCCGGCGGGCGCGCCGTTCAGAACTGGTGCCGGATACCGGCCATCACGCCGAGCTGCGTCATGCCGGGCGCGGGCGTCGTCCCGCCGCCGCCCTGGCTGACCGTGTACTGCGCGTGCGCGCTGTTCCACAGATACGCGGCCTGCAGGTAGACGGCCGTGCGCTTGGACAGCAGGTA
Organism: Burkholderia pseudomultivorans; assembly: GCF_902499075.1. GTDB lineage: Bacteria > Pseudomonadota > Gammaproteobacteria > Burkholderiales > Burkholderiaceae > Burkholderia > Burkholderia pseudomultivorans. The sequence goes on from NZ_CABVPP010000060.1 coordinate 22,197, forward strand.
GGTGCCGCGCAGCACGCCGATCGTGCCGCGCGCGTCGTGCACGCGATTGACGATCCGGTATGCGCCGCCGTCGACGACCAGGAACGGCGCGGCGCGCCACGACGCGGTCAGGTAGAACTGGTCGTAGCCGACGTTCGGCGTCTGCGCGGACACGAGCCGCGCGCGGCGGCCGAGCCAGCCGCCGCCGAAGCGCCATGCGCCGAATTCGCCATAACCGTTCAGCTGCATCCGCACGTCCTTGTCGCCCGGCTGCGTGAACGCGACCGGCGCGGCGCCGTCGTAGAAGTTCGCGGCCGCGCCCGCGCCGCCGCGCTGCTCGTCGTACGCGGCCGCCACGCCGAAGCCGCGCGCGTCGTAGCGCAGCATCGCCGACCATTCGCGGCAGGTCTGCGCACTGCCCGCCACCGGGCCGGCGCAGGTGCCCTGCCCGGGCGAATTGCCGGTGCCGGCCGCGTCGCGCCCGAACGACCAGGTCGCGCCGACGGTCAGCCCGCCGAACGCGCCCTTGTACACGATCGTGTTGTCGCTGCGTGCGCTCGGCAGGTACTGGTCGAACGACGCGAGGCCGCCGTAGATGTCGGGCCCGAGCAGGTCGGCATCGGTCATCGCCCAATAGGTCATCGTGTACTGGCGGCCGAAGCTCAGGCTGCCATACGGGCCGTCCACGCCGACCCACGCCTGCCGGCCGAACAGCCGGCCGCCCTGGTTCGCGGCGCCGTTGCGCAGGTTGAAGCCGTTCTCGAGCACGAAATTCGCGCGCCAACCGCCGCCGAGCGCTTCGCTGCCGCGCAGCCCCCAGCGCGACGGCAGCTCGCCGGTGATGCCCGGCATGCGCACCACGCTGTTGCCGGCCGCATCGGCGTGCGAAACGAATTCGACGCCCGTATCGACGACGCCGTACAGCGTCACGCTGCCCTGCGCGCATGCCGGCGCACACGCGAGTGCGGCCAGCGCGGCGGATCCCGCTCCAACCCATGCTTTCATGGTGTTTCGTCTCCGGTCGTTTTAATTTGCAGTCCGGATCTATCGGGTGCGTTGCAGGCGGGCGTTGCCGCGTGCGACGCGCGATCCGGATGCCTGGCGCATTATCCGGAGACGAAACCCTGCTGAATATTGCCGATTCGGCGCAAAGTCATGACCGTGCGGCATGACCCGGCGGCCTGCGCTTCAACGCCGCGACGCCGGGGCGCGCTTCAAAAGCAGAAAGGCGCCGTGCGGCGCCTTTCTGCATGCGATCGAACGAGACGGCCGTCGATCAGAAGATGTTGCGCAGGCCGATCGCGATGCCGGTCTGGTTGCTGCGGCCCGGCAGCTCGACGTTGGCTGCGCCGTTGGTCTTGTTGAAGTCGATGGTGCCGTAGACTTCGGTGCGCTTGCTCAGCGCGTACTCGGCGATGCCGACGATCGCGTAGCGGTTGCCGCTCGCGAGCGTGCCGTTCGCGGTCATCGCGTTGCGCATGTGGTCGTAGTAGAACGCGCCCGTCAGCGTCAGCGGCGTGCTGACCTGCCAGCTCACGCCCGCGAACGGACCGTCGTCGATCCGGCCGGTGCCCTTCGCGACCGGAATCGACTGCTGCGCGAGCAGGCTGTCGACGAAGCCCGTGTCATCCTTCGAGCGCAGGTAGCCCGCGTAGACCTTCGCCTTGCTGAACGCGTAGACGACGTTCGCGTGGTAGATCGTCTGCTTGCGCGCCGAGTTGTCGCTGTTCTGCTGCGCGCCGGCCGCGATGCTCAGCGGGCCCATCACGTACGACAGCGATACGCCCCACGCATTGCCCTTGCCGAGCGAACCCGGGATCTGGCCCGAGAAGCCGCCCGCGCCGGTCGATTCGTAGTTGGTGCCGGTCGAGTACATCGCCTTCGCGGTCAGGCCCGCGAACTTGCCCGTGTACTTGATCTGGTTGTCCGCATACAGGCCGCCGCCGAGCGCAACCGGCAGCCACGCGTTCTCGAGGTAGTTGCCGACGGTCAGCGGATCGTAGGTGTCCGACAGCAGGTCGAACAGCGGCGTCTTCTGGCGGCCGAGCGTGACCGTGCCGTACGGGCTCTGCAAGCCGACGTAGGCTGCACGGTTGAACAGGCGGCCGCTGTCGGCGAACGCGCCGTTCTGCAGGTTCACGCCGCTTTCCAGGTTGAACAATGCCTTCAGGCCGCCGCCGAGGTCTTCGGTGCCGTAGATGCCGAAGCGGCTGTTGGTGATCGCACCGTTGGTCATCGACACGAGGCCGTCGTTGTTCGCGTTCGCGTTGGTCAGGTAGCGCACGCTGACGTCGGCGACGCCCCACAGCGTGACCGAGCTTTGTGCCGCTACATGCTGGCTGGCGAATGCCAGCAACGCGCCCCCTGCGAGTGCTGCGAGTCGGATGGTCTGCTTCATGAGCTTTCCTTTTTTTAGGTGTCTCCATTCATGACCGGCCGCGTGCGCAGCCGGGTGGCGATCGCGCGCGTTCTTGGCGCGCACGATGTGGGCTGAATCATATGACGAGTGCAATCGTTGAAAGAAATTGAAACGCACAGTAACGCGCGAACTGTCGCCCGCGCACAACGTTATGCGCGGCAACGCAGGCTCGGCGGCTGTCGGGCAGGATCCGGGCGCATCCGGCCGGGACGTTTACGCGGCGTCAGGTCTGTAAGGACGGATCGCGCCGCGCAACCATGGGCGGGGAGGAAGAGGCGCCGGCGTGACGGGCCCGGTCACGCGGCCGACGGCGGCACATCGTCGCTCGCGTGCCGGCGCCGCGCGCGCCGCACGATTTCCGCGAACGCGCCCGCGAGCAGCAGCACCGCCCCCCACAGCGCGACTTCCGCGACGAGCCGCGTGACGAAGCCGCCGATCACCGCGCCCGCGAGAAAGCAGAAGCTGATCGTCGCGAGCAGCGCCGAGTCGTGCAGCGCGCCCGCGTCGTAGCGCGGGATCAGCCCGACGAACAGCTTCTGCGCGGCGCGGCGCAGGTTGCCGGTCGTCATCACCGACGTGTACGACAGCTCCTCGAGATGCGTGAACGACAGTGTCTGCAGCGTCGCGACAAACGAGATGCCGGGGATCAGCCAAGCGCTCGACGCGCCGACCGCGCCGCTCGCGGCGATGGCGAGAAACGCGATCTCGACGATCAGGCTCGCGAACGCCGTGTGCCGCATCCAGCCGCGCTGCGCGGCGAGCGCGAGCAGATGCGCGACGAACACCGCGAGCACGAAACCGAGCAGCGGCGGCACGTGATGCAGTGCGGCAGCCCATTCGCCGGCCGATACATTGATGCCGAGCAGCGCAACGTTGCCCGTCATCGTGTTCGCGAACACGTGGCCGTGGCCGACGTAGGTGTATGCATCGAGATAGCCGCCGGACAGCGTCAGCAGCGCGGCGACGGTGAGATTGCGGCTGGCGCCGTCGAGATCCATCGATCCTCCCGTGGGGTGCGCCGCCGGCGGCGCGCGGCGGGCGGTGCGGAATTCGGTTGCGGGCGTCGCGTCCCGCCGCTCGCCGCCGCGACGCGCGCGGTTCGTCGCGCGGCATGGGCAGCGGCAATCGCCGGCATGGCGGGCGGGCCGGGTCAGGCCGAGTATAGCGGCGCGCCGGGCGTGGGCCGGTTCCGCGCGGCCGCGACCGCAGGCGACGCGTCGAGTCGGCCGAGCGGCAGAGGCTTACTGCCCGATGCCGCTGAGGCCGATCAGCGCGCCGGCCGCGAGCAGCCACAGCGGATGGATGCGCGTGCGATACGCAAGCACCGCGCATGCGGCCGTGATGCCCCACTGGATCGCGGTGTGGTTCGACGCGTCGGCGATCAGCACCGCGCTCGCCGCGACGAGCCCGGCCGTGACCGGCATCATCCCCTGCTGCACGTAGCGGCGCCACGGCCGGTCGCGAAAGCGCTCCCACGCGTGCAGCGCGAGCACGGTGACGATCGACGACGGCCCGAACTTCGCGAGCGACGCGACGAGCAGTCCGGCCCAGCCGGCGACGTGCCAGCCGACCAGCGACACGATCATCATGTTCGGCCCGGGTGCCGCCTGTGCGAGCGCGAACAGCGCGGTGAACTCGTGCGCGCTCATCCAGTGATGCACGTCGACAACCTGCCGCTGCATCTCCGGCAGGATCGTGTTGCCGCCGCCGAACGCCAGCAGCGACAGCTGGCTGAAGATCGTCGCGATCGCGACCAGCGTGTCGTTCATTGCCGGCCTCCCGGTTGCGCGTCGCGACGCCGCGCCGCGAGCCAGACGCTGAGCGGCGTCAGCACGAGCATCGTGGTCAGCAGCGGGATGCGCAGCACCGCGATCGCGACGAACGCGAGCACCGCGATGCCGGCCGCCGCACGCGCATGCCGCAGCGGCTTCGCGACCTTCACGGCCATCGCGGCGAGCAGCCCCGCGGCGGCGGCCGCGAGCCCCGCAAACAGATGCTGCACGCGCGGATCGTTTTGCGTTTTCGCATACAGCACGCCGAGCGCGACGACGACGAGCGTCGGCCCCGCGATCAGCCCGAGGATGCCGGCGAACGCGCCGGGAATGCCGCGAAAGCGCATCCCGACGGCCACCGACAGGTTGATCACGTTGCCGCCCGGCAGGAACTGGCACAGGCCGAGCAGATCGGTGAATTCGTCGGCGCTCAGCCACTTGCGCTCGTCGACGATGGTGCGCCGCGCGAACGGCAGCGCGCCGCCGAACGACATCAGCCCGAGCGACAGAAAACCGGTGAACAGCTCGGCGAGACCGATCCGGCGCGGCGACGCGGCGGACGGCGGAGAAGCAGATTGCATGGGGATCCTCATGAACGGTCAGCCGAGCTTACCGCCGTTCCGGATGCCGGCAAAACGATTTTATCGGCGCGCCCTTGTGATCTAGAATCACAAGCATGGCTCGCGATCTCCCGCCCTTTTCCGCGCTTCGGGCCTTTGAAGCCGCGGCACGACATGAAAGCTTCAGCGCCGCTGGCGACGAGCTGCATGTGACCCACGGTGCCATCAGCCGGCAGATCGCCGGCTTCGAGGCATGGCTCGGCAAGCCGGTGTTCCACCGCTACGGCAAGCGCGTGAAGCTCACCGACGAGGGCCGCCGCTATCTGGACACTGTGCGCGCCGCGTTCGACAGCATCGCGCTCGCGACCGAGCAGCTGCGCCATACCGGCACCGCGCGCGTGCTGCGCATCAACGCGCTGCCGACCTTCGCGATGAAATGGCTGCTGCCGCGCCTGTCGCGATTCCAGCGCGACGTGCCGAACGTGGAGCTGAAGCTGTCGACGTCGAATGCGCCGCTCGACACGCTCGACGGCTTCGACGTCGCGATCCGCCGCGGCCCCGGCCACTGGCCGAACTGCGCGAGCGGCCACTTCCTCGACGAAAGCGTGATTCCGGTCTGCAGCCCCGCGCTGCTCCGGCGCGCGCCGATCGCGCGCGCCGACGATCTCGCACGGCACGTGCTGCTGCATTCGGATACGCGCCCGGAAGGCTGGCGCGACTGGTTCGCGGCGGCCGGCGTCGCGATGAAGGTGCGCAAGCGGCAGTCGTTCGACCACTTCTATCTTGCGCTGCAGGCGGCCGTCGACGGACTCGGCGTCGCGCTCGGCCCGCTGCCGCTGATCGACGACGAACTGGCGAGCGGCCGGCTCGTGATGCCGCTCGACGGCCCGCGCATCGCGACGCGCAGCTACTGGTGGATTACGCCGCGCGCGCCGGCGGACGATCCGCTGGTCGCGCAGTTCTGCGCGTGGCTGCAAACGCAGTCGAACCTCGGCGCGTAGCGCGACGCGGTTCGACGAGACCGGCGAGACGGACGACGCGGGCGGACGGACGCCGCCCGCCGGATGCTCAGACCACCGGGCCCGGTTCCTTTTCCTTGCGCAGGATCGCGTACAGGATGATCGCGCCGAACGTCGCGGTGCCGATCCCGCCGAGCCCGAAGCCGCCGATCTTCAGCGAGAAGTCGCCGGCGCCGAGCACCAGCGTGACGGCCGCGACGATCAGGTTGCGGTTGTCGGAGAAGTCGACCTTGTTGACGACCCAGATCCGCGCGCCGGTCACCGCGATCAGCCCGAACACGACGATCGACACGCCGCCGAGCACCGGGCCCGGAATCGTCTGGATCACCGCGCCGAACTTCGGCGAGAAGCCGAGCACGATCGCGATCAGCGCGGCCACCGCGAACACCAGCGTCGAGTATATCCGCGTGACGGCCATCACGCCGATGTTCTCCGAATAGGTGGTGACGCCGGTGCCGCCGACGCTGCCCGACACGATCGTCGCGAGCCCGTCGCCGATGAACGCGCGGCCGACGTAGCGGTCGAGGTTGGTGCCCGTCATCGCGCTGACGGCCTTGATGTGGCCGAGGTTCTCGGCGACGAGGATCACCGCGACCGGCGCGAGCATCAGCATCGCGTGCGGATCGAACACCGGCGCGGTGAAGGCCGGCATCCCGAACCACGCGGCATGCGCGACGATCGAGAAGTCGACCGGCTTGCCGAGCCCCATCCCGTTGGTCGCGATCGCGTAGAGCGCGTACGCGATCGCGAGCCCGACCAGGATCAGCAGGCGCTGCACCATGCCGCGCGCGAACACCGCGACGCCGCCGACGCACAGCACCGTGACGAGCGCCATCACCGAGTCGAAGGTCGACGCGGACACGCCCTTGACCGCGATCGGCGCGAGGTTCAGCCCGATCACCGCGACCACCGCGCCGGTGACGACGGGCGGCATCAGCGCCTCGATCCAGCGCGTGCCGATCGCCGACACCAGCGCGCCGAGCGCGACGTACACGACGCCGCACGCGACGATCCCGCCGAGCGCGACCGGGATGTTCGGGTTCGGCCCGCTGCCGCCGTAGCCCGTCACCGCGATCACCAGGCCGATGAACGCGAAGCTCGAACCGAGGTAGCTCGGCACGCGGCCGCCGACCAGCACGAAGAACAGCAGCGTGCCGATGCCCGACATGAAGATGCACAGATTCGGGTCGAAGCCCATCAGCAGCGGCGCGAGCACCGTCGAGCCGAACATCGCGACGACGTGCTGCACGCCCATCGCGACCATCTGCGGCCACGGCAGGCGCTCGTCGGGGCCGACCACGCGCGCGGCCGCGCCGGTCGATTGCACCCGCCAGCGCGGGAAGTAGGAATCGGACATGGGAAAAAGGGCTCCTGTCGGTCGCCGGCTGCGAACGGTGCGCCGGTCTGGAATCTGGCGCGAGTTTACGGAGCGGAAATGGGGCTGGCAAGCACGGCGCGGGCTGCAAGCGATCGAAACATCGGCGCTGCAATTTCGAATTCGTCTGATTCACAGCGCACGCCGCGCCGCCTACAGTACGAGAACCGCAGCGCGCCAGGGCGCGGCGGCGTTGTCCAGTTGCTCCCTCCACCGTCCGGGCGTTGCGCCCGGGCGGTTTTTTTTGCGCCGCGCCGTCGATGTAAGCGTGCGCTCACATCGACGGCGGCACACGCTGCATCACGGGTTGATGTACTGGAACAACGACAGGTTCTGCAGCTGCGCGTAAGCCTTCTGTGCGCCGCTCAGCGCGTTCTGCATCTGCAGGAACTGGCTGATCGTCGTCACCATGTCGGTGCTCGTCACGTCCGCGAGGTTGCTCGTGACCTGCAGCGTGTTGGTCTGGTTCACGGCCTGCATCGCCTGGATTTCCTGCTCGCGGCCGCCGACCGACGCCTGCACGGTGAGGATGTTCGTCATCGTGTTGTCGAGCTTGGTCGTGCCGGTCGTCATCGTGTTCGCGAGCGCGGTGGCCGCGGCCGTATCGTTGCCGACCGGCACCTTCAGCGCGGCGATCATCGTGTCGAGCGTCGCGAACACGTCGGTGCCGGCCTGCGGCGCGGGCGTGACCGAGAACGTGTCGCCCGACGCCGGCGTGCCCGACACCGGCACCGTCAGCCCGTTGCCGAGCGCGATCGCCGTGCCCGCCTCGTACGGCTGCGGGTCCGTCGTGGTCGCCGGCGTGACGGTGTTGTCGGTCACCGTGTAGGTCGGCGCGTCCGACGTGCCTGCGAACGTGATCGTGAACTGGTGCGCGTTGGTCGCCGCCGACGGGTCCGTGATCGACACCGCGCCGATCGTGCCCGTGCCCGAGTTGCGCGCGCCGGCGGCCGGCACCGGCTGGCTGCCGAGCATCGGCACCGACATGAACACGCTCGCGCCGTCGTCGCCCTGCGCGATCGTGCGCGTATCGGCAATCTGTACCTGGCGCGCGCCGCGGTCGCCGCTGTAGATCGCGCCGCCGCCCGTACTGTTCGAGAACGGCGCCGTGGTCGACTGGTAGCCGGCGAACAGGTAGTTGCCCGCGCCGTCGGTCGTGTTCGCGAGCGTCATCAGCTGGTCGCGATAGCCCTGCAGCTGCGTCGCGATCGCCGAGCGGTCGCTGTCGGACAGCGAGCCGTCGCCGGCCTGCATCACGCTCGAGTGGATCGTGTTCAGCAGGTTGTTGACGGTCGTCAGCGTCTGGTCCTCCTTCTGCAGCGACGACAGCGCGACGTTCTGGTTCGTCGCGTACTGCGACAGCGTCGCCGAGGTCATCGACAACTGCACGGCCTGCGCCGCGCCGAGCGGGTTGTCGGCCGGCGTCGACAGGCTCACGCCGCTCGAGATCTGCTGGTAGAGCTGCGCGAGCTGCGCCTGCTGGTCGCTCATCTGCGCGACGTTGAGCTGGTAGAACTGGGCAGTGGAAATCCGCATCGCTTCGATCCCCGGAATCAGTTGAACAGGCCGAGCACGGTCTGGAACAGCGTCGCCGCCGTCTGGATCACCTTCGCGTTCGCCTGGTAGAGCTGCTGGTACTGCATCAGGTTGGCCGCTTCCTCGTTCTGGTTCACGCCCGACACCGACTGCTGCGACGCGGTGATCTGGCCGACCAGCGCGGTCTGCGCGGCGCTCGACGACTTCAGTTGGCTCGCCGCGTTGCCGATATTGTTCACGTAGCTCGCGTAGGCACCCGTCAGCGTGACCGTGCCGTTGCCGAACGACTTCGCGCTGACGAGCTTCGACAGCGCGAGCGCGTTGGTGCCGTCGTTGGTGCCGCCCGCGTACGGGCCGATCTTGAACTGGTCGCCGTCGGCCGGCGCGCCCGACAGCGATACCGTCACGCCGTTGATCGCGCCCGACGCGGTGCCCGACATCGTCAGCGTCGCGCCGACCGACGGGTCGTACGGCACCGGCGTCGACGGGTCGGCGATCGTCACCTGCTGCGGCGGCGTGCCGGCGATCGTCACGGTCGTGCCGGCCGGGAAGCCCGACAGCGACTTCGACGCCGCGTCGTAGGTCAGCGTGGTCGACGGCGCCTGGTAGCCGGCGCTCACCGCGCCCTGCGTGATCGTCGCGGTGCCGGTGTTGGTCGACACGGCCGACGACACGACCGGCGACGCGGCCGCGATCGCCGAGCCGTTCGACGTCGCGAGGCCGAAACCGTCGAGCGCGCCGCGCGTGGGCAGCACCGTGAACTGGTCGCCGGCGCTCATCGCGCCCGACGAGAACGAGAAGTCGAGCCCGCCGATCGATGCCGGCATCGACTTCGAGGTGCCGACCACCGAGCCGCTCGCGCGATCGGTCAGCGTGTACTGGGTGCCGTCGTACGACAGCGTGTAGTCGCTCGCGGTCGGCTGCGACGCGTCGGTAAACGACACCGACAGCGCCGCGTCGCCCTTGTTCTGCTGGTTCGCGTAGACGGCCGGCGTGCCGACCGCGAACAGGTTGCCGCCGACGTTGCCCGACAGGTCGATGCCGAGCGCGTTCTGCGCGTTGACCTGCGCGGCGAAGCTCGTCGCGATCGCGCCGAGCTGCGCCTGCGCGGGGTCGAGCGTCTGGCTGCGGAACGCGAGCAGGCCGCCGAGCGTGCCGCCCGACAGCGACGCGTCCGACAGGTACTGGTTCTGGCCCGGCGGGTTCGCGCCGGCGATCCCCTGCGACACGACGGTCAGCTCGCTCGGATCGGACGGCGACGTGACGGCCGCGAGCTGGTAGCTCTTGTCGGCGACGACGAGCGGCTGGCCGCCCGCGAGGAACACGCTGTAGCCGTCGCTGTTGCGCACCACCTGCACGCCCGCGAGGCCCGACAGGTTCGACACCGCGAGGTCGCGCTGGTCCATCAGCTGGTTCGGCGGCTGGCCCTGGCTGCTCGCCGCGGAGATCTGCTGGTTCAGCTGCGCGATCTGCGCGGTGTACGCGTTGATCTGCGACACGGTGCTCGTCAGCTGCGTGTTCACGCTCTGGCGCAGCGCGTCGTACTGCTGGCCGGCCGCCGTGATCTGGTCGGCGAGCGTCTGCGCGTTGCTCATCGCGGTCTGCCGCACCGACGGGTCGGACGCGTTGTTCGCGACGTTCTGCAGCCCGGTGAAATAGTTCGTGATCGCGGTCGAGATCCCGGCCGTCGGGCTGCCGACGTAGTTGTTCAGCTGCGCGACAAGCGAATACCAGGTCGACAGCGCGCCGCCCTGCGTCTGCGCGGTGTTCAGCTGGTCGCTCAGGTACTGGCTGTACTGCCGCTGCACGGTGACGGTGTTCACGCCTTGCGGCATGTAGCCGCTGCTCGTGTACTGGCCGCTCGCCTCGGCATAGACGGGCCGCTCGACCGAATAGCCCGGCGTCGCGGCATTGCTGATGTTCTGGCCGGTCGTCGTGAGGCCCCAGAGTGCGGCATTCAGGCCGCTGACGCCGAGGTTCATGAGTGAGTTGGACATGCGCGATCCTGATGAGCCGGCCGCGCTGCGGCCGCCGGGTTGCGTGACTCCCGGTATAACGGCCGCGGATCGGAAAAATTGAGGGAAAAATGCGCGTACGACGCATCGACGTACGTCGTGCGTCGAAACGGCGGGCGGCGAGCGCGCGCGACGGCGCGCCGACGGTGGCGTCAGGCCCGCGCGAGCGAGCGGCGCTTCATCTCGAGCTGCGTGATCAGCCGCTGCAGCGTATTCTCCGCGCTGCCCGGCAGCGACAGGAAGCGAAAGCCGAGCTGGTAGCGCCGCGAGCCGTTCGGCATCTGCGTCGAGCGCTGCGACACGAGCTGCAGGTCGAGCGACAGCTTGCCGTGGCCGTTCAGCTCGAGCTCGGCGCCGGGCAGCTGCGTGCCGACCTCCAGCGTCTCGACGCGCTCGTCGGCCGTGCGCAGCCCGACGCCGCCGAGCGACAGGTTGTGCACCTCGAACACGAAGCTTTCGCCGCTCGGCAGCGTGCCGCGGCACAGATACGGATCGACGACCGGCGCGTCGACGCGGAAATATTCGCGGCGCTGGATGCAGACCAGCACGTCGGGAAAATCGGCGGCGAACGCAGGCAGCCCCTCGTAGCGCGTCTCGCGCGGCGTGCCCGTCGCGAATTCGACGCGCACGCCTTCCGGTGCGGCCGAGAACGTGCAATGCGACGCGCCGAGGATGCCGGCGTTCTGCTCGGCCAGCGCGCCCCAGTCGAACGTGAACGTCCGTGCGCCGACGTCGACCTCGAGCAGCCGCGTGACGAGCTGGCCGCCCGGATACTGGACGGTCAGGAAATCGCCGCGGTTCACGAGGTTGCGCAATTGCACGCCGATCTCCAGCGGATTGCGGCGGGCAAAGTCGGGGCCGGAATGGCCTGCATCCAGGCTCGGATCCGTCGACGTTTCGATATTCATGGCTAGCCGGTCTTTCTTGTCGTGGGCGCACGGAAAACCGGTGCGCGGTAAAACCGGGCCAGAAAACGGGCCCGGTCGCAGGTCTCTCACACTTAGCGGCAGTGCTGACCGAAAGTTTAGAACGATTTGCCGATTTTTTTTGCGCAAACGTTGAAACCGCGCGCGGCGGGCAGCCGGGCGCGGTCCGAAAGGTCGGGCGGCAGGCGGGCGGCCCGTCAGCCGATCTGCTGCATGATCGAGATCAGCTTCTTCGCGTAGTTCGGGTCGGTCGCATAGCCTGCCTTCTGCAGCCCGTGCGCGAAACCTTCGACGCTGCGGCTCGCGCTCAGGACGCCAGCATAGCGCGGATTGTTCTTCAGCAGGTTCGCGTAATCGGTCATCGCGTGCTCGTACGAATCGTACGCGCGGAACTTCGCGACGACGCGGCGCGGCGTGCCGTTCACGTATTCGGTGGTCAGCGCCGACACCGTCCGGCCGGTCCAGCCCTTGGTCGCCTTGATGCCGAACACGTTGTGGCTGGTCGAGCCGTCGGCCGCGCGGATCTCGCGCTTGCCCCAGCCCGATTCGAGCGCGGCCTGGCCGACGATGAAGCGCGCCGGGATGCCGGTCGCCGCGCTGGCCGCCTGCGCGGGCGCGGCCAGCCGGTCGACGAACGCGTCGGCGTCCGGCGAGCCGCTCGCGCCCTTCAGCGGCGGCGTCAGCGCGCTGCCGGCCGTATAGCCGCGCGCGCCAGCCAGGCCGCCGTTGTTCGACGCCGCGTTCGCATACGCCTTCGCCATCGCGTTCATCGCGGCGAGGCTGCCCTCGCTGCCGGACTCGCCGAAACCGGCGGCGCCCAGCCCGGCCGCGCCGAGATCGGCCGCCGTGCCGCCGCCCGCGCCCTGCCCCGCATTGCGCATCAACTGCTTCATCAGCGCGTCGGCGACGCCGATCCCGCGCGACGACATCTGCTGCGCGAGCTGCTGGTCGAGCATCGACGTGTACATCTTCGACGTGTGCGAGTCGAACAGCCCGCCGTCGGGCGTCGCGTCGCGCATGCTCTTCAGCATCATCTGCGTGAACATCGCGTCGAACTGGCCCGCGACGAGCTTCGCGCCGCCCTGCGGCGACTGCTTCACCTGCGCGCGCAGCGCGTCGAAGCCCTGTACGTCGAGCGCGAAGCGCTGCGTGAGGTCGCCCGCGCCCGGAAGATTCGCCGAATTCGCCATTTAGATGATCTCCAGGTCCGCGCGCAGCGCGCCGGCCGCCTTCATCGCCTGCAGGATCGACATCAGGTCGGCCGGCGTCGCGCCGAGCGTGTTGAGCGCCTTCACGACGTCGGCGAGGTTCGCGCCGGCCGTCACCATCTTCAGCGCGCCGTTGTCCTGCTTCAGCTGGATCTGCGACTGCTGCGCGACCACCGTCTGCCCGTTCGAGAACGGCCCCGGCTGCGACACGACCGGCTGCGTGTTGACGACGACCGACAGGTTGCCGTGCGCGACCGCGCAGCTTTGCAGCGTGACCATCTGGTTCATCACGATCGAGCCGGTGCGCGCGTTCAGGATCACCTTCGCGGCGGCCTTGTCCGGGCTCACGTCGAGGTTCTGCAGGCGCGCCATGAACGCGACCTGCTGCGCCGGGTCGGCCGGCGCGGCGAGCTGGATCGTGCGGCCGTCGAGCGCCGTCGCGACGCCCGGGCCGAAGTTCGAATTGACCGCCGACACGATGCGCTGCGCGGTGCCGTAGTCCATGTCGTTCAGCTGCAGCTGCAGCATCCCGTTCATCTGCGCGAGCGCGTTCGGCACCGAGCGCTCGACGATCGCGCCGCCGACGATGCGCCCGGCCGCGAGCTGGTTCACCTGCACGCGGCTGCCGTTCGCGCTGGCGCCGGCGCCGCCGACCGCCATGTTGCCCTGCGCGAGCGCATACACCTGCCCGTCCGCGCCCTTCAGCGGCGTGAGCAGCAGCGTGCCGCCGCGCAGGCTCTTCGCGTTGCCGAGCGACGACACCGTCACGTCGAGCGCCTCGCCCGGCCGCGCGAACGGCGGCAGCGTCGCGGTCACCATCACGGCCGCGACGTTCTTCAGCTGCATGTTGTTCAGCTGCGACGCGCCGCCGTTGGCCGAGCCGTTGTTGATCGAGATGCCGAGGTTCGCGAGCATGTTCGCGAGCGTCTGCGTCGTAAACGGCGTCTGCATCGTCTGGTCGCCGGTGCCGTCGAGGCCGACGACGAGGCCATAGCCGATCAGCGGGTTGTCGCGCACGCCCTGGATCTGCGCGAGGTCCTTCAGGCGCTCGGCGCGCGCGGGGCCCGCGCCGAGCCCGCACGCGGCGGCGACCAGCAGCAGCGCGACGGCGGCATGCGCGCGAAACGACAGGCGACGAAGTACGGTCTTGTGCATCGGCGTCACCACGGCGCGATATTGAGGAAGAAGCGCTGCAGCCAGCCCATTGTCTCGGCTTCGTTGATGTAGCCCTTCGCCGAGTATTCGATCTTCGCGTCGGCGACCTGCGTCGAATAGACGGAGTTCGCGCCGGAAATCGTGTTCGGGTTGACGACGCCCGAGAAGCGCACGAATTCGTTGCCCTGGTTGATCAGCATCTGCTTTTCGCCGCTGACCACCAGGTTGCCGTTCGGCAGCACGTTGGTGACGGTCACCGTGATCGTGCCGTTGAAGGTGTTCGCCGCGCTCGCGCCGCCGGTCGCGGCGAACTTGTTGTCGCCCGACGCCGACAGGTTCGCCTTGCTGAACAGCCCGCCGAGGAAGCCGGCGGTCGGCACGTTGAAGTCGGTGTTGCCCTGCCGGTTGGTGTTCGCGCCCGACGACTTGGTCGCGTTGATGTTTTCCGCGATCACGATCGTCAGGATGTCGCCGATGTTGCGCGGCCGCTGATCCTCGAACAGCGGCCGGCCCGCGTAGCCGGGATTGAAGATCGAGCCGGGCGCCTGCATCGACACCGGCATCGGCGGCTGCGCCGTCATCGGCTGCTGGATGATCGGCTCGTGCGGAATCTGCGCGCAGCCGGCGAACGCCGCCACCGCGACCGCGCAGGCGGCGCGGACGGTGGCGGGCGGGAGGAGGCGAACCTGCTTCATGGCAACGACGGGATGTCCGGTTAACTCTTCATCTGCGTGACGGTCTGCAGCATCTGGTCGGACGTCGTCACGGCCTTGCTGTTGATCTCGTACGCGCGCTGCGTCTGGATCATGTTGACCAGCTCCTGCACCACGTTCACGTTCGACGCCTCGACATAGCCCTGGTTGAGCGTACCCGCGCCGTTCAGGCCCGGCTGCGACACGTTCGGCGCACCCGACGAGGTGGTTTCCGCGAACAGGTTCTCGCCCTTCGCCTCGAGGCCGGCCGGGTTGATGAAGGTCGCGACCTGCAGCGAGCCGATCTGCACCGCGTTGCTCGAGCCCGGCTGCGTGACCGACACGACGCCGTCCTTGCCGATCGTCAGCGACGTCGCGTTCTGCGGCACCGTGATCGCCGGCAGGATCTGGTAGCCGCTCGACGTGACGAGCTGGCCCTGCGCGTTGGTCTGGAACGAGCCGTCGCGCGTGTACGCGTTGGTGCCGTCCGGCATCAGCACCTGGAAGAAGCCCGCGCCGTTGATCGCGACGTCCTTCGAGTTGCCGGTCTGCGTGAGGCTGCCCTGCGTATACAGGCGCTCGGTCGCGACCTGCTGCACGCCGGTGCCGAGCTGCAGGCCCGACGGCAGCTCGGTCTGCTGCGTCGAGTTCGCGCCGGGCTGGCGGATGGTCTGGTACAGCAGGTCCTCGAACACCGCGCGCGAGCCCTTGAAGCCGTTGGTGCTGACGTTCGCGAGGTTGTTCGAGATCACGTCCATCTGCGCCTGCTGCGCATTCATGCCGGTGGCGGCGATATAGAGCGAACGATTCACTTGTTAGGTTCTCCTGCTAGGGCTGGCGCGAGTCGCTCAGCTGAAGTTGAGCAGCTGGTTCGCCGACTGCTCGTTCTGGTCGGCCGTCTGGATCAGCTTCGACTGAAGCTGGAACGCGCGCGCGTTGTCGATCATCGCGACCATCGCGGTCACCGGGTTCACGTTGCTGCCTTCGAGCGAGTTCGGCGTGACGACGACGTTCGGGTCGGCATCGGCCGGATTGCCGTCGGCGGTGCGGAACAGCCCGTCGTTGCCGCGCGTGAGCGTGGCCGGATCGGGATTGACGAGCTTCATCTGGTCGACGATCGCGACCGCCGTCGGCGGGTCGCCTGGCATCAGCGCGGACACCGTGCCGTCCTTGCCGATCGTCACTTCCGCGTTCGGCGGCACCGAGATCGGGCCGCCGTTGCCGACCACCGGCAGGTTGCTCGCGTTGACGAGCTGGCCGTTCTGGTCGACGTGCAGGTTGCCGGCGCGCGTATACGCCTCGCTGCCGTCGGCCAGCTGCACGGACAGCCAGCCCGCGCCCTGCACCGCGACGTCGAGCGGATTGCCGGTGCGCGTGATCGGTCCCGGCGCAAAGTCCGCGCCCGGCGTCGACGCGAGCACGTAGGTGCGCGTCGTCGTCGGGTCGACCGTGCTGCCGTCGCCGAAATTCATCGGCACCGCGCGATAGGTCGCGAGCTGCGCGCGAAAGCCCGTCGTCGACGCGTTCGCGAGGTTGTTCGCGACGATCGCCTGCTGGTCGAGCGACTGCGACGCGCCCGTCATCGCCGTGTAGATCAGTCGGTCCATGGCTGCCCGTTATCCGCGCGTCACAGGTTGATGAGCGTCTGGTCGACGGTCTGCTGCGTCTTGATCGTCTGCGCGTTCGCCTGGTAGTTGCGCTGCGCGGTGATCAGGTTCACGAGCTGCGAGGTCAGGTCGACGTTCGAGTTCTCGAGCGCGCTGCCCTGCAGCGTGCCGTGGTTCGTGCTGCCCGGCGCGGAGATCTGCGGCACGCCCGACGCGGCCGTCTCGACGTACTGGTTGCCGCCGATGTTGACGAGCCCGTTCGGGTTGTTGAAGTTCGCGAGCGCGATCTGGCCGAGCGTCGCCGTCTGGCCGTTCGAGTAGTTGCCGGTGACCTTGCCGTCGTTGCCGATCGTGAAGGTGGTCAGCGTGCCGCTCGCGAAACCGTCCTGCGCGAGGTTGTTCACGCCGTCCTTGCCGCCGTACTGCGTGGTGCCGGTCAGGTCGAGCGTCAACGGCTGCGGCGTGCCGGAGCCGTCGCTGTTGTCGATCGTGAACTTGAACTGGCCGAGCGACGTGGTCGCAGTGCCGTCGGACGCGACGGTGCTCTGGATCGCGCCGGTCGAATCGAAGGTGACCGTGCCGAGATCGGTCGTGCTGCCGCCCTGCACGCCCGCGTACGCTTCCCACTGGCCGCTGGTGGCGGACTTCACGAAATACATGTTGACCGGCTGCGAGCCGCCGAGCGAGTCGTACACCTGGATCGACGTCGAGTAGTTGTACGTCGTGTTGTCGCTCGGGTCGAACGGCGCCTTGGCCGGCACCGAGTCCTGCGAGTTCAGGTTGAACTGGCCGGTGATCTTGGTGGTCGCGGTCGGCGCGATGTTGGTCGTCGGCGCCTGCAGCGGCACGGTCTGCGCGGTGTTGATCACGCCGTTCTTGTCGGCCGCGTAGCCCATCAGGTTCAGGCCCTGCGCGTTGACGATGTAGCCGTTCTTGTCGCGCTGGAACGTGCCGTCGCGCGTGTACGTCATCACGCCGTTGTTCGACATCTGGAAGAAGCCGTTGCCGTTGATCGCGACGTCGAGCGACGAGCTGGTCGAATTGATCGCGCCCTGCCCGAACTGCTGCTGCACCGACGCGAGCGTCGTGCCGATCCCGATCTGCGTGTTGACGGACGTCGCGATCGAGTTCGCGTACATGTCCGAGAACTGCGCGGTGCTCGACTTGAAGCCGACCGTGTTCGCGTTCGCGATGTTGTTGCCGATCACGTCGAGCGCGTTCGATGCGCCGGCGAGGCCGCTCAGACCCTGTTCATAACCCATTTCGGTCTCCGTTTCGAGGAAGCTGGATCAGTTGGTGGTGGTGTCGCCGGACGAGGACGAAGACGACGACGCGGTGTTCGGGAAGATCGACGCGACCTGCGTGAGCCCCACGGTCGAGCCGTTCGACAGCACGAGCCCCGGCGTGCCGTCCGACTGCTTGATCACGCTTTGCACCTGCGCGGCCGCGAGCACGGTCGGCGCATAGGTCTTGCCGTCGCTGCCGGTGTACTGCGCGCTGATCGTGTACTGGCCGTCCGGCAGCGCGTTGCCGGCCGCATCGGTCGGCGTCCAGTTGAACGGCACGGTGCCGGCCGACTGCTGGCCCGCGTTGATCGTGTTGACGACGGCGCCCGCGCTGTTCTTCACGGTGATCGTCAGGTTCGACACGCTGCTCGTCAGCGACACGCCGAACGGCGACGCCGCGCCGCTCTTCACCGCGACGGTGTTGCCCGGCGCCAGCACGTTCGAGCCGATCAGCAGCGCGGCCTGCGTCTGCTGGCCGGCCGCGAGCTGCGTCGACAGCGAGGTCAGCGACGTGTTGAGCTGCGCGATGCCGCTCACCGTGTTGATCTGCGCGAGCTGCGAGGTCATCTGCGAGCTGTCGACCGGACTGGTCGGATCCTGGTTCTGCAGCTGCGTGACGAGCAGCGTCAGGAACGTCGTCTGCAGGTCGCTCGCCGACGTGCCGGTCGTCGACACGTTGTTGGTGTTCATCGTGTCGGTCGGCAGGGTCGACACGTTCGTGCCGCTGCTGCCGATCGTCGTGCTGGAGGAGGTCATGCTGTCTGGCCTTGTATCGGATCTGTCGTAACTGCCGGGTCTGTCGGCGCTGGCTGCCGGTCTGCGTGCACGCGGCTCACGAGCCGATCGTCAGCGTCTTCAGCATCAGCTGCTTCGCGGTGTTCAGCGTCTCGACGTTGGCCTGGTACGAGCGCGACGCCGAGATCATGTTCACCATTTCCTGCACCGGGTCGACGTTCGGCATCTGCACGTAGCCGTTCGCGTCGGCGGCCGGGTTCGCCGGGTCGTAGGTCGACTTCATCGGCGACGGATCGTCGACCACCTTCGTCACGCGCACGCCGCCGACGCCCTGGCCGGACGCGGTGCGCGCGCCGCCGATCGGGTCGGTCGCGAACACGACCTGCTTGGCCTTGTACGGCTTGCCGTCGGGGCCGGTCGCGCTGTCGGCGTTCGCGAGGTTCGACGCGGTGACGTTCAGGCGCTGCGACTGCGCGGACAGCGCCGAGCCGGCGACGCCGAAGATGTTCATCAACGAGGGCATGGAGGCTCCTTGTGCTCGGGTTCGGAAGCGGCGCGCGCTTACGAGTTCGTCGTGATCGCGGCGATCATCGCCTTGATCTGCTGGGTCATCACGGTCATCCCGGTCTCGTAGTGCAGCGCGTTGTTCGCGAACTGCACGCGCTCGACGTCGAGATCGACCGTGTTGCCGTCGAGCGACGGCTGCAGCGGCATCCGGTACTGCGCGCGACCGTAGTCGTCCGCCGGGCCGCCGGTCGGGATCAGCTTCGCGGTGCCGGTCATGTGGCCCGCCGCGGTCGACACCATCGTCATGCCGCTCGTCACGCCGGCCGGCTGCGTCATCGGCAGTTGCGCGGCGTTGCTCGGCGCAAGGGCGCCGTTCGCCTGCTTCAGCGAACGCGCGAGCGTCGACGCGAAATCGACGTCGCGGGCCTGATAGCCGGGCGTGTCGGCGTTCGCGATGTTCGACGACAGCAGTTCCTGCCGATACGCGCGCACGTCGAGCGCCTGTCGGCCGAACGCGAATTCGGCATCGAGTTTGTCCAGCATGTGTGCGTCCCTCCGGATGAAGCGCTGCACGCCGCCCGCGCCGCGCGGCGGCCCGGGAGGCTTTTTTCCATGACAGCGATGGTAGGCGTCGCGCGCAACCGGCAATCGGGCGAATAACGCGGCAAAGCCCCCCTCTATTCATCGTTTGCGCGACGGCCCCGCTCCCTAGAATGCAATTCGGGATCAACGGATCGAGGACACGGCGATGACAGGCTGCGCACGGGGCGGCAGAAACGGACGGCGGACGCACGTCCGGCGTGCGTTCGCGCTCGCGGCGGCGCTGTGGATCGCGGTGCCGGCGGCGCATGCGGACGACGGGATGATCGTGATTCCCGGGCGCGGCGAGACGGCCGAGCACGCGCTCGCGACTGCGGCCGCGGCAAGCGGCGGCCTGGCGGGCGGCAATGCGGGCCGGGGGAGTGCGGCGGCCGCGATGAATGCCGCGCCGGCGGGCGCCGCGATGCAGCCGATGAACGCGGTGTCGATTCCGCAGGACCGCGCGGCAAATCCGCCCGCGACCTATCGCGCCGCGACGCGGAGCGGACAACCGGCCACCGATCCGGGCGGCATCGTGACGGTCGTCGCCGGCGCGGCCGATGCCGCGTCGAACGCCGCGCGGGCGCCGCAGCCGCCGGCGATCGCGGCG